>CAVPLX010000003.1:0-461399 GCA_963706505.1 uncultured Gemmatimonadales bacterium | reverse complement strand
TCTTCCAGACCGCGTTCGAGACGTAGAGCAGTACCGTCGGGTCGAGTGGCGCCCAGGTGATGGGCATCGTGCGCACGTTCCGGTTGAACGTCCCGCCCGCCGCGGTTGGTGCGCCCGGCGGCGGGAGCGGCCATATCCGGGCCGATGAACGTCGTCTGGCCGGTCTTGCGGTTGTAGAGGGACACATTGGTGCGCATGCTGCCGAAGACCTGGTCGGGGTCCGCGGGATCGGGGGCGGCGATGCCGTATTCCTGGATGTTGACCGGATGCCAGTCGTGGAACGTGATCTCGCCATCATTCGACCGGCTGTCCACGCACGCGGACCCGGCATCCTGTTGGCCGCCACAGACGCGATACGGGAACGCGTTGTCGGTCGAGACGTGGTACATTGCCGCGGTCGGCTGTGTATACCAGTTGCTCCACGATACGCCGCGGTTGGCGGACACCACGCCGCCCTGATCGGACACCTCGAGCAGAATGTCGGGATTGTTGGGATTGATCCACGTCTTCTGGTAGTCGTCGCCGCCGGGCGACCCGCGCACGGCCGACCACGTCGCGCCGCCGTCCTCTGTCCGCCAGAACACGATGGAGGAGCTGTAGACGACGTTGTCGTTCTTCGGGTCGACGGCGAGCGTCGGCAGGTCGCCGCCTCCGATCCGCAGCAACGGGCGACCGTCGTGGTTCGGGGACTGCGCGCTGTCCACGGCGTTCGCGGCGCGGCCCGCGGGAGTCCAGTGCTCCCCTCCGTCCGTCGTCTTATAGAGTCCGACGACAGTCGCGGCTGGCACGCGGGACGGTCCCTGCCGGCGGCCCGCCGCCGCCCGCCGGAGCGCCGTCCGCGGGGGGAGGCGCGGCGACCGCGGCGTAGAGCACGCTCGGATTACTTCGCGCGATGGCCAGATTGGCCTCGACCACTGACGGCAGCCCATCCGTCAGCGGCTTCCACGTCGTGCCGCCATCGACGGACTTGAAAATGCCACCGCCGGGCCGATCGAATGCCCCACCTTCGACGAATGCCTGCTGCTGAACCCAGAGTGCGGCGTAGACGGTGGACGGATTGCGCGGGTCGATGCGGACATCGTTGGCGCTCGTGTAGTCATCCTTGTAGAGCACCTTTTCGAAACTCTGGCCACCGTCGGTGGAGCGGAAGATTCCGCGCTCCGCGTTCGGGCCGTACGGGTGGCCGAGCGCCGCGACGAAGAGGCGGTTGGGATCTGTGGGATCGACGTCGATCATGGCGATCATCTGGCTGTCGCGGAGACCGAGGTGCACCCACGTCTTGCCGGCATCGGTGGATTTGTAGATACCGTCGCCGACCGCGAGGTCCGGCCTGATGATGCCCGCGCCGGTTCCGACGTAAATAATGTTCGGGTCGGAGGGGGCGACGGCGATGGCGCCGATCGCGCCAGTCGGCTCGTGGTCGAACAGCGGGACCCAGGTCGACCCGTAGTCGGTCGAGCGCCACACGCCGCCGTCATCGAATCCGATGTAGAAGACGTTGGGCTGGCTGGGTACGCCGGCGAGCGCGCGTGCGCGCCCGGCACGTGGGGGGCCAATCGATCGCCAGTGCATCGCGGAGTACACCGCGGGCGATTGCGGCGCGGCGGAGCCAGCGGTGGCGGCGCCGAGCAGGATGCCTCCAGCGAGGCGGACGAGTAGTGGGCGGACGCGGACCATTCCGGACACCATGCGCAGTCCTTCCGTTTCGAGGATGGGGAATTCTAACGATGCACGCACGCGGGCACAGGATGCTCGCATTCGCTAAGATTTCACGGTTCCAGCAATCGGAGCGTTCGTCGTGACGGGGATGTGGCGCGGTTCAGGCGTGGCGGCCTCCGCTCTCGTGGCAACGCTGCTGTGCGCCGCCACGGCGCGGGCGCAGATCGTCCAGGGCACCGTCCGGAGTGGCGGCGCACCCCTCGTCGGCGCGACCGTCCGCCTGCTCGAGCTCGATCGGGTGCAACGCACGGATGCCCAAGGGGCGTTCCGATTTGCCGACGTACCGAACGGGACGTACCGGGTGTATGCCGGCGTCCTCGGCTACGTGGCCGCCACCGACACTGTGCGCGCCACCGGCGGTGTGGCGTCGGTGACCTTCAACCTGATTCCATCGGCGATTCCGCTCAAGGAGATCGTCGTCTCCGGCACACCGGCCGCGCGCCCGGCCGACGAGCAATACCAATCCGTCGAGTCGAAGTCCGAGGTGGAATTCGATAACAGCGCGGGAATGAGCTTCGCGGAGAAAATGGCGGATCTGCCGGGGGTGACGGCCCGCTGGAATGGGTCAGCATCGTCCCGGCCGATTCTGCGAGGCTTGGGCGACAACGAAGTGCTGGTCCTGGAGGATGGGCTTCGCATGGGCGACATCGCCACCTTCGATCCGGCACACGCGACGCCGATCGACGCGTTGAGCATCGCGCAGATCGACGTGGTGCGCGGACCAGCGACCATTCTCTACGGCCCCAGTACGATCGGTGGCCTCGTCAACGTGATCACCAACCTGGTGCCCGTGGCCTCCGGCCATCCCCTCTCAGGCACGGCGGTCATCGAAGGCAACAGCGTGAGCAACGAGTACGCGGGCTACGTCAACAACGTCTACACGCTCGGCCGGTCCGCATTCCGGGTCTCGGCAGGCGGGCTTCATTCGGGGGACATTGGGATTCCGGCTGGCATCTACACCGCGCCGGGGACGGATGCTGGGTTCCGCCTCAAACAGATTCCGCAGTCGGGCGACCGCACCGGTGAGGGAGGAGCCGGCTACTCGTATCAGAGCGGATTCGGCATGGTCGGCATCGGCGTCAATCATTTCGAGGCGAACTACGGCGTGCCCGGCGTGCCGCCCAATGCCGGCTGGTTGACCGACCCGCCGACCACGTCGCGAATCTCACAGCAGCGCAACACAGTGGAATTCCGCACGCTCGTGAACATTGGCAGCGGGTGGTTGGATCGCGTCACGCTCTCGGGCAGTTACAACGACTATGCCCACTCCGAGTTCCCGACGATGCAGGACTCTACCGGCGTGTCCGACCCCCAGGCCAACCATTTCGACAAGCGGGAGTTCAACGGAGTGCTGCAGTTCGAGCAGACGCCGTTGGGCAAACTCAGTGGCACGATCGGGTTGTGGTCGGACGTCCAGGATCTGACCATCGAGGGCGATCAGCCATTGGGGCCCAACTCGCGCACGACTGGATTCGCCGGGTACGCCTACGAAGAGTACCAGTTGGCGGCGCATACACGTCTGCAGGCTGCGGCCCGGTTCGACTACAACGGGATCCAGACTCGCCCGTTCCCGCAGTCTCAGGACTCGGTGTTTCAGACCATCCGGGTGTCGCGGACGACCAACGCCGTCACGGGGTCGGTAGGAGCGGTGCAGGAGCTCCCCGCCGGCATTACCGCGTCGGTGAGCCTTGCCCGCTCGTTCAGGGCGCCGACGGTGCAGGAGCTGTTTGCGAATGGACTCGATGCGTCGAGCGGGACGTACTCGATCGGCGAATCCAGCCTGGGGCCAGAAGGTGGATATGGGGTGGACGCTTCACTCAGGGGCGGCTTCAGCCGGGCGGTCTTCGAGCTCTCGCCCTACCTCAACTACATCAACCACTACATTCTACGGGTTCCTCACCGGCGACACGATCCAGGGGTTTCCCGTGCGCCAATTCACCGCGAGCGATGCCAGACTGATGGGCTTCGAGGCTGCGGCCACCGTGGCGCCGGTGCAGTCCATCGCGCTTCGGGCGAGTGCGGACTACGTGAATGCCGAGAACACGCAGCTCAATGTGCCGCTCCCGTTCATCCCACCCCTCCGCGGCTTGCTGCGCGCCACGTACCAGGATCAGAAGTACATGGCGATGGCCGAGTGGCGCGCGGCGGCGAGCCAGACGCGGCTCGGTGTGGGTGATACGCCGACGGCCGGCTGGGCGATCCTGAATCTCGGCACCGGCATCCGTGTGACACAGGGAAGCGTCGTCCACAACATCAGCGTCCATCTCGACAACGTGTTCAATCGCGTGTATCGCGACAACCTGTCGGTGATCAAGGACTTCGTGCCGCAGCCGGGGCGCGGGTTCCGGCTCAACTACGAGCTTCTCTATTGAACGACGCTCGACGGGTCGCTTTCACCAGGCGAATCGGTGGCCGAGGATCATCTTGGCAATGAGGTGGTCGGTGCCGCGGGTGAATCCTTCGCCCAGGCCGGCGTTGAACTCCCACGCCGGTCCGAAATTGAGGTTCACGACGCCGAAGAGCTGGTGCTGCTGTTCCTCAACCGGGTCGAACTCCCGGATCGATCCCAGCGATGCGTAGTACTCGGCGGCGACGTTGACGAAATGCGACAGATCGTAGCCCACCTGCGCAGCCGGCGCGAACTCCATTCCCCGGGAGACATCCGGGCCGCGCAGCGTTCGTTCAAGGGCCGGATTGACGGCGAGGTACCATCGCCCGAGCTGCTTGTCTACGATCGGCCGGATTTCCCAGGTCCAGGTGTCGGTCGACACCGTCGGCCGCTGGTAGCCGACTTCCATCGATAAGCTGATGCCGACCGGCCAATTCCATGATGGAGGGACGCGTACGCGTGGCCGGATGTGGTCGCCCACCCACTGCCATCCCTGGCCGTCCCGCGCGCTCGTGAAGACGTAGAATCCCGTTTCGAACCAGTCCGTAATTCCTTGCGTGATCTCGAGAGTCTCGTGGAGTGCGTGTTGCGTGGGCCAGAGGCCGTCCTGCTCCGCCGTGCGCCCGTCCAAGGTGAAGTTGCTATGGACCTCCACCATCGTAGTGCGAGGCGCCACAGTCTCGGCCGCGTACACCTGAATCTCGTAGTTGTCCTGCGCCGCGAGACATGCGGGCAGCCACAACGTGGCGGCGCACAGGGCGCCGGCAACAAGTCGAACGGGCGCGAGCTGCGCGCACCGCACGAGTGGGCGGGTCTCAGGAGCGGCGTCGTCCGACGAGCGAGCTTCTGATGAAGGCGTCATCCGACGTAGTGATGAGTGAGCACTGCCGCCACTACCGTGAGCACGACGACGACGATCGGCGGGACCCGCCACCGTTCGAGCAGTAGAAAGCCCGTGAGCGCGATCGCGAGATCCTGTCCGGTCAGGACGGCGCTGCGCCAGATCGGATTGTATAGTGCGGCTCCGAGGAGGCCAACTACCGCCGCATTCACACCCGCGAGCGCACCCAGTGCTGCCGGGCGACGGCCGATCCATGTCCACACGGGGATTCCGGCGAATGCGATGAGCAAGCCGGGCAGGAACATGCACACGAGCGCCACCGCGGCCCAGAGTGTTGCGAGCCCGGCAGGCGCGACCGTGGCACCCAGATACGACGACACTGTGAAAAGTGGACCGGGGACGGCTTGTGCCATGCCGTAGCCGGTGAGGAACGTGTTGTCCGACATCCAGCCACTTGGCACCAGCGCATCGCGAAGCAGTGGCAGCACAACGTGGCCGCCTCCAAAGACGAGCGCTCCAGCACGATAGAAGACGCCCGCGAGCACACCGAGCGTATGGCCGGTCCGGAATACCGAGAAGGCGACCAGGAGGCCGAGGAATACCAGCAATGCGGCGGTCCCCGTCGCGCGACTTACGGGCATCGCGGGCGGTCTCGCCACCGAATCCACCTCGCGACAGAGAACAGTACCTCCCAACGCACCGCCGATCAGCACAGCAAACTGTATGAGCGGGCCACCAACATTGAGCAACAGCACGGCCGCCGCCAATGCGATGCCAGTGCGCGTGCGGTCCGGGCACAGTCGCGGCGCCATGTTCCACACGGCCTGCGCCACCACCGCCACGGCAACCAGCGCGAGGCCGTGCAGGGCGGCAGCGATCCCCGGCCCGTGGAGGTGGGGCGCCCACATCGCGAACGCGAACAATATGATCGCCGACGGCAACGTAAATCCGAGCCACGCGGCCAACCCGCCCGCCCAACCGGCGCGTCTGAGCCCAACCAGAAATCCGACCTGGCTACTCGCCGGCCCTGGCAGCATTTGACAGAGCGCGATCAGGCCCGCGTACTCATCGCTCGACAGCCACCGCCGCTGCCGGACATATGTCCTTTCGAAGTAGCCCAGATGCGCGATCGGGCCGCCGAACGATGTCAGGCCGAGCTGAAGCGCCACGCCGAACACCTCGCGCGCGCTGCCCTGTCGCCCGATCGCCTGTTCTGCCGGAGCGCCCTCGCTCACACGTAGCCGAACAGCGCCATGAACGTGAAGTCCATGTGGAGTGCTGGTAGCGGTGAAACAGCGGGCGCCCGATTTATTCGCGGCGAAATCTATAGGGCGCCCCCTGCCGACCACGGGCGTGTCGCGCCGATCAGAACAGGAGGGCTCGGCCTCGTTCAGCGACTGCACTGGCCGGGGACACCACCGCAGGAGTTCACCACACCGGGCTTGACATGATCGTCTACAGATGTAAACGTTAGCCAACGCAAGGACGGATGTCTCGTGAAGACCGGTCGGGCGCGGCTTGGTATGCGATGGCCGCGCCGGACTGCTCGAAGGTGCCGTATCAGAGGGCTGCGCGGACTTCCGGGCGTGGCGTTCATCGATTTCAACCTCGACCGTCAGGACTGGCCCCGTATGCGTCGATGGCTCTTTCTCCTGTGCTTGGTATCTGTCGCGCCGGTGCCCGCCGGTGCCCAACGCCCGGACAGCCTCGGGCCGGTGGTGCGAAAGTATCTGCGTGTCAGCACGCCCCGAGTGATTCTGGAGCACGTTCAGGTCATCGATGGGACGGGCGCGGCGCCGAGCCAGGATCAGAACATCACGATCGAGCGCGGTCGGATCACCGCGATATCGGCCGGTGCAGATCAGGCGCCGAGCGATGGCACCTCGGTGCTCGACCTGCGCGGGTACTCGGTCATGCCGGGGATCGTCGGCATGCACGAGCATCTCTTCTACCTCGCACGAACGAATCTCGCCGCCGACTTCAGCTCCGACGGCCCGGCCCTCTTTCTCGAGATGCCCTACTCGGCCCCTCGCCTCTACCTGGCGAACGGCGTGACGACCGCGCGCACGGCGGCCAGCATCGAGCCGGCCACGGACGTCAGGATCAAGCAGGCCATCGAGGCGGGCACGCTTCCCGGCCCGCACCTGGATGTCACCGGCCCGTTTCTGGACGGGGCGAGCGACATCGCCAACCTCCAAATCCGTCATCTCACTGGTCCGGAGGATGCGCGGCAGACCGTGGCGTATTGGGCGGATCGCGGCGTGACGTCGTTCAAGGCGTATACGCACATCACGCGCGCGGAGATGGCCGTGGCGATCAAGGAGGCGCACAAGCGCGGCTTCAAGGTCACGGGCCATCTCTGCTCGGTGACATACGCGGAGGCGGTGGACCTGGGCATCGACAATCTCGAGCACGGGTTCTTCGTCAATACCGAGCTCGATCCCGACAAGAAGCCCGACATGTGCAGTGAGAGCAGCGGAGACTACACACTCGAGCACATGGCACCGGGGAGCGCCGAAGCGGGCCGGTTATTCGCGACGCTCATCAAGCACCATGTCGCAATCACATCGACCATGCCCGGTACCGCACAGGCGGTCCAGGGTCTCGAAATGCCGTTGGATAGCAGGCCGCAGCTCCGGCCAGCCGTGCTGGAGGCGATGTCGCCGCCCGCGCGCGACGCCTACTTCTTCTGGCGCAATCGGCCCAGGGCAACGAACAGCAAGGCAGCCCTCTTGCTCCGCAAGGAGATGGACATGGAGCGCGCGTTCGTCGCCGCGGGCGGACTTCTCATCGCGGGGTCGGACCCGGTCATCAATGGAAACGTCCCCGGTTTTGGTGACCAACGCGAGATCGAGCTACTCGTGGAAGCCGGGTTCACCCCCGTCGAAGCGATCCGCATCGCGACCCTGAACGGTGCGACCTACCTCGGCCGCCAGGATCAGATTGGGTCGATCGCGGTTGGCAAGAACGCGGACCTCGTCGTGATGAAAGGCGATCCGGCTGCGCATATCACCGACATCGAGAACGTCGAGATTGTGTTCAAGGACGGCTATGGATACGACACCGGCAAGCTGCTGGAGTCGGTCAAGGGGCATTACGGCGAGTACTAGCGTGCGCAGAACCGTATGACTAGCCGATGGTTTGCGGCGGGGGCCGTTCGCCCAAACAGGCGCCCTTCGGGTCGCGAACGGCCCCCACTGCCCTCGACGACTAGTTGGGGTAGGACGGCAACTACAGGTTCACCGCGGCAGCTTTCACGAGGGGAGCCTCAACTCTGTGGAACGCATTTCGGCCCTCATTCTGATGGCGGCGTCGATCGCTGTCGTGACCGGTGCGGGTCGCGACCCCGCGATAGGCCGCGCGATTCACGGGCGTCTATCGGGACGCCGTGTTTCGCGACTGTCCGCAGTGTCCCGAGATGGTGGTGATCCCGGCGGGGAGTTTCATCATGGGCTCGTCCGAGGCCGAGAAGGCCTGGGCGGTGAGCCATGGTGCCAGCAAGGGGTCGGTGTCCGACGAGGCGCCGCAACATTCCGTGACGCTGCGGTCGTTCGCATTGGGCAAGTACGACGTGACGCGCGCAGAGTACGCGGTGTTCGTCCGGGAGACAAGGCATTCCGCTGGGGACGGGTGCCTCATCTACGACGGGTCGCATATGGACAACTCCGTGTGGCCCAAGCAGGCGGGCGCGAGCTGGCAGAAGCCGGGATTCGATCAGACGGACCGTGACCCCGTCGTGTGCGTTTCGTGGCCCGACGCGAAGGCCTACGTTGCCTGGCTGAATGGGAAAGTGCGCCGCGCGGATGCGGCTGCGGGCGATGGACCATATCGGCTGCCCAGTGAATCGGAATGGGAGTATGCCGCGCGGGCGGGGCGGCGCGACGCCCTTCTGGTGGGGTGACGACGGCGATGCATCCCGGTACGCGTGGTACAAGGGCAACTCCGGCGGTCGCACCCATCCGGTGGGGGAGATGCCCGCCAACCGGTTCGGTCTATACGACATGGCGGGCGATGTCTGGCAATGGAACGAGGACTGTTACGCCGAGAGCTATGCCGATGCGCCCGGGGACGGGCGTGCCGTGGAGGCGGGGGGAGCCGTTGGCCGGGCTGCATGCGGGTGGATCGGGGGTCGTCCTGGGCGTACACTTCCTGGTTGCTGCGCGCGGCGACACGCGAGCGGAATCTCCCGGACATGCGGGACGTCGTCCTGGGATTCCGGGTGGCGAAGACGCTGCCGTGAGACGCGCCTGAAGAAGCTCGTTCATTCGACTCGGCCGATGCGATGAAGCGACCGGTATCGATCAGCGACGCGGAATCGGTGGTGCTGGCCGTGATGTGGCGGGCCAGTCCCGCGACGACCGAGGCGATCGTGGCCGCCCTCGGCCGGCAGCGATGGCAGGAATCGACCATCAAGACGTTGCTCAACCGCCTGCTCAAGAAGGGCGCGATCCGCGCCAGGAAAGACGGGCGCCGCTACATTTATACGCCGGTGCTGACGCGCGAGCAGTGGCTGTCCAGCGAGAGTGAGGGGCTGCTCGATCGGCTGTTTGGCGGGAGAGTTGCGCCGCTGGTCGCGCATTTCAGCAAGCACCAGAAGCTGACCAAGAAGGACATCGCCGAGCTCAAGGTACTGATCGCGGACCTCGAGAGTGATTAGTCACGCGTTGTTTTCACTCGTCGTGCTCACCATCGCCACCAGTGTGTCCGTGCTGGTGGTCGCGCTGCTGCGCGCGCCGCTCCGGCATGTGGCCGGTGCGCAGGCGGCGTACTGGTTGTGGCTGATGGTGCCATCGAGCGCCGTCGCGGCGCTGTTGCCCGCGCCGTCGGAGTCGTGGGTCCTGGCGACTATTGCGTTGCCGGCGCGGATCATGACGTTGGCCGGGGCGAGTGCGCCGGTGAACTATGCGATGACCGGCTTGCTCGTGTGGGCGGCGGGTGCTTCGCTGATGCTGGTCTTTGCGGTGCATCGCCAGCGGAGCTTCGAGCGCTCGCTGGGCAGACTGACATCGTTGCCGAACGGGGCGTATGAGAGCGCGTCCGTGGCCGAACCGATGCTGGTGGGAGCATGGCGGCCGCGCGTCGTGTTGCCGGCCGACTTCGATACGCGGTACACACCGGAGGAGCGCGCGCTCGTGCTCGCGCACGAGAGGGCGCATCTCAGCCGGGGCGATGCGCTAGCGAACGCTGTGGCGTCGGGCTGCCTTTGCCTGTGCTGGTTCAATCCATTGATGTACTGGGCGGTTGGGCAGTTCCGGTTCGATCAGGAGCTAGCGTGCGACGCGTCGGTCCTGGCGGCGACGGGGACGGCGCGGCGGCGGTATGCCGCCGCACTGCTCAAAGCGCAACTCGCGGCCGACGCCGTCAGATTCGTTCCGGCCGGCTGTTCGTGGCAATCCAGCCACCGATTGAAGCAGCGGATCGCCGTGCTCAAGCGTCCGTTGCCGAGTTACATGCGGCGCGCGTGCGGCGTACTGCTGGTGCTGGGGTTCATCAGCTCGGGCAGCTACGTCGCGTGGGCGACTCGCGCGATCGCGGCCATTGTGCCGGCGTGGACGTGCTCGGTGATTCCGCCGATCCTGCGAGGGAGTGCCCCGCGAAGGACCAGCGAGCTCTGAATCAGCTCTTTGCCCGATTCAGGTGGTCGATGCGCCTCCGCGCCTCGGCGACGCGTGGCTGCAACTCGGCGTCCGCGTTCTTCCAGAGGTCCACAAAGCGGCCGTAGTACTCGGTGGCACGCTTCGGGATCCCCGGCGGATTCGTACAGCTCACCCAGCCGGAACAGCGCCGGCGCGAGGTAGTAGCGATCGATGAATTCGTGCCCGGTGCCGGCCATCTCGACGTATTGCGTCAGATACTTGCGTGCCGAATCGGGCTGCGAACCACCGTCGTATGCCTGAGCGATGAAGACCGGCGTACAGGCCGTGCAATTGTACGTCGGGAGGCCGTCGGCCTCGATGTCGCCGCGCCGGAACTGGGCCACCGCGCTGTCGGTCTTGCCCTCCGCCACATCGATCAGACCGTGCACCCGCGCAAGAAATACCCACTGGCGCCGGCGCCCGGCCGTGTCCAACCGCGCTTCAAACTGGCTCGCCACGCTGCGAGCCTTCGCCGTGTCGCCGAGTTGTGCGTAGCCCACCGACAGCCAGAGACTGCGGTCGCGGGGCAGGGGCACGGAGGTGGGCGGCACGGCCCGGAGCGTCGAGTCGAGTGTCGCGAGACCGTGGTGCACGTTGCTGCGGAGGCTGCCGTCCACGGTCGCGTGGAAGTACGCGTTCTCGTATGGGCTGATCGTATCGCCCAGCAGACGCGCTCTCCCTTCGGTCACCTGCGCCTGGTGCCGCTCGGCTTCGTGCAGCCGGCCGCGGACCAGTGCGAGCCGGGCGAGGGCCCCCTGCGCGCTCAGGGCGTCGCGTGGTTCAGCGGTATCCGCATCCGCGCGAGCCATTTTCTCAGCGGCGTCGTAGTCGCGCCGCGCCCAGTACTCTCCGAAGCGGAGCGTGCCGGTCGGATAGGACGGGCTGCGGCTCCTCATCGTCGCCAGTACGGAGTCGAAGGCGGCGAACTGCCCATCCACCGTGTGCTGCGTTGCGAGGTTCCCCAGGATGGTACCGTTATCCGGCTGGCCCTCCAGAGCCAGGCGGAACATGCTGTCCGCGCCGGCGCCGTCGCGTGAATCTCCGAGCGCAACGGCAAGCGAATTGACGGCATCATAGTTCGTGGAGTCGAGCTCCACGGCGCGCCGGAGCGCCGGATTGCCTTCCGCCGGTCGGGTCGCAGCCGTCACGTAGTACGCGCCTTCCACGTTGTACCGCTCGCGCTCCGGCAGCCGGTCGCGCAGCCGAAACGCCGGCAGTGAGCGCGTGCGTGATCGCTTGCGCGTGCTCGCGGGCGCCACCGAGTGTCTGCAGCGAGTACGCGAGCTGCACGTACGCCATCGCGAAGGTGCTGTCCTGCCGGATGGCATCGTGGAAATCCTGGATCGCGGCCGGATAGTCGCCCTCGATGTCGTTCGCGTGGAGCCCGGCGGCGTAGCTGCGGAGCGCGCCGAGCGACGCGGTGGTCACCTGCTCGAGGCGGCGGCGCTATCGCGCACGGTCTTGAGCGACTCGCCGATCTTCTCGCGCAGCGACTTCGTCAGGCGGTCCACCGCCGGAATGAGATCGCCCGCGTCCTTCGCCGACTCGTGGTACGACGCGAGCTCGTCGCCGGTCTCGGCGGCGACGAGACGCGCCGTGACGATGTAGCCGCCGCCGGCCGGCACGACGCTGCCCGGCGACGACCGCCTTGGCGCCCGCGCGCTGCGCGATCTCGCGCGCCGTCGCGAGGTCCACGCGCGCGGTGTCGGGCCGCTTCATCTGCTCGAGCGCCGCGACGACGGCGCTCGTCGGCACGACGTGCACGGCGCGGCTCTGCGACAGGTTCGTCCGCACCGCCTCGGCGATCGTCGAGCCGAGCGACGAGTCCGCGGCCGGCGCATCGAAGGCGGCGACGAGCACCTTGTCGCTCGCCGAGAGCTTGCCGGAGGCGAGCAGCGATCCCGCCGGTCCGATGCCGAGCGCGCGCAGAATCATGTACCCGGCGACCAGCAGCGCGAACGCGCCCACGGCGACGATGCCGCCGCGCGTCGTCGCGCTTCCACGACACGTGCGGGCTCGCCTTGATCGCGAGCGTCGCCATCGTGCCGTGCATCGCCGGCGAGCGATGGCGTGCCGCCCGGGCGTGTACGTCGGCGTCGCCGTCGCCGCGCGGCGCGACACGTACTGCGCGTACGCCGTGAACAGAATCACCGGCAGCCCGAGCGCCATGACGACGAGCGCGCCGGGAAACACCCAGTCGGGGAGACCGATCGCGATGATCGCCGCGCGCGCGACGATCGCGACGCCGATGAACGCGGCGGCGTACACCGCCAGCGCGCGCCGGAGCATCGCGCGGCCGCCGAGCAGAATCGCCGGCATCGCGGCCTGCGGCGCCGAGGGCGACGCGACGGCGTCGAGGCGGCGCAGCAGCTCGGTCGCGCTCTGCGGGCGCGACGCCGGATCCTTCGCGAGGCACTGCATGACGAGCGCCGCGAGCGCCGGCGGACAGTCGGGGCGAAGCTCGGCCGACCGGCTTCGGCGTCTCGCTCATGTGCGCGACGAGCAGCTTGTGCGGCGGCAGTCCGGCGAAATGGCGGCTGTCCCGCGAGCAGCTCGTACGCCATGCAACCGAACGCGTAGATGTCGGCGCGGTGATCGGTCGCCGGGATCGCCCGCCGCCTGCTCGGGCGCCATGTAGGCCGGCGTGCCGACCGCGGTGCCGAGCTGCGTGAGCGTCGCGCCTGTGGGCCATCGAGGCCGCGGCCGCGATGGCCTTGGCGATGCCGAAGTCCGTGACCACCGCGGTGTGCCCGGAGAGCAGCACGTTGTCCGGCTTGATGTCGCGGTGCACGACGCCGTGCTCGTGCGCGTACGCGAGCGCGCGCGCGACGTCGCGCAGGATGCTCACCGCCTCGGCGATCGACAGCGGCCCGCGGCCCAGCCGCGCGCGCAGGCTCTCGCCCTCGACGAACGGCATCGTGTAGTAGGGCAGCCCGTCGAGGTCGCCGGCCGCGAGCACCGGGACGATGTTCGCCTGCTGGAGCGACGCGGCGACGCGGATCTCGCGCTCGAACCGCGGCGCGGACACCGCCGCGGCGAGCTCGGGCGAGAGCACCTTCACGACGACCTTGCGGCCGAGGCGGTGCTCGTCGGCGACGAACACGCGCGACATGCCGCCGCCGCCGAGCTCGCGCTCGAGCGTATAGCTCCCGGAGAGCGACTGCTGAAATTTTCGATCGGAGGTCGGCAGTCACACGGGTCGCTCGGAAGTGGGAGCCGCGCAAATGTACGGCGGGGTAAAGCTAATAGCCACCGGCGCTTGGCGAGCACCAATGTCTCCTCAGTAGCGATCGAAATGGCGGTGCCAACCCCGCCACGCCCTACTGCGACGACGTGGCGCCCGTTGCGAAGAGGCCGCTCGCGACGCGGGTGCAGGGACGCGGGCTCATCGGCGCCACGTCGTGCGGGTGCGGCGCAGAGAGAGAACTGATGGGGCAGCTATCGGTTCGGCGTGTCGTGGCGCGTTGATCAAGACGCGCTTGCTGTGGTATGGCACTCGCGGTGATGATGAGTGGAGAGGTCGTGTACACCCAGTGATCAATCGGGAGGGAGCGAGCGATGGCCGAAAAAACGAAGAGCGAGAAATCGAAGGGCGCGAAATCGAAGAGCGAGACCGTGACGCACGACTCGATGAAAGTCGGGAAGGAGTTGGCCGACCTGTGTCGTGCAGGCAAGGCACTGGACGCGGTCGATCGCCTCTACAGCCCCGGCATCGTCAGTATCGAGGCGGACACCGGCGGGATGATGCCGGAGCGGGTGGAAGGCTTGACGGCCGTGCGTGGCAAGACCGAGTGGTGGGAGAAGAACCATGAGACCCATGGATCCGAAGTCGAGGGCCCGTGGCCGCATGGCGATCGCTTCATCGTCCGGTACAAGTTCAATGTGACGCCGAAGACCGGGCCGATGGCGGGCAAGCGGATGAAACTCGACGAGGCTGCGCTCTATACCGTCAACGGTGGCAAGGTCGTGCAGGAGGAATTCTTCTATAGCATGGAGTCGTGACCGGCTCCCTGCATTCGAGCGGCCGTCGGGATCACCTGGCGCGCTATCACTTCGGCTGTAAAACGGGCCGGTCGCAGGTAAGCGCGACCGGCCCATTTTGCGGTGTCACTTCACCAGGTCACTTGCTGACTGGAGTGCAATTGGTCTTTCGGATCGTGCCGGCAAGGGTGAAGATCTTCCATCCATCCGGTCCCTTGCGAAACAAGAAGGTGTCAATGCCGCAGTGGTCGATGGCTGTCTTGCCGCCTTCGGTGTAGGTGTAGTACGCCCACAACGATGCCATCGGGCCGTCGATCTGTACCTTGGGCGCCTGCATCCGTTCGTCACCGCCCGGTCCGGATCCCTTGCCGACGCTCTTGATGAAATCGCCCACCGTTTCCTGAAACTCGATTCCCGTGGGTCCGCCGGGGATCACGACCATCGTCGACGGTAGGGCAGTGGACTGCATCAAGGCCGTATCGCGGGCTCGCATGCCGTCGAAGAAATGATTCGCCACCGCAACCACGGCTTGCTCTTCGGACTGTGCGAGAGCCGGTGCGGCAGCAAGAACGCACATGGAGATCAGCGTCAACGCGGCGAGTGCAGTGGTGCGGCCGCGACGTGCAACAGTTGGCATGGTGGGAATGGTGACCTCACGTGGAAGTGGACGGTGCCGGACGCGAGTCAGGCTACGAGTTAGGATGTAATTGACGCGCTCACAGCGCATCCGTCCATTGGCACGTCTGGCCCGCTACCAGAAACACACTTGCGGTGCCATTCTTTGGGCCTCGGTAAATCATTCGCGGCTTCGGATCTATATCGTGCCGCGAGAGCACCTCATCGTGGCCGTGACGTCCAGCGCGTACAACACTTCGTACGGACAGCGCCGTTCCGAGGGGATTCTGGTGCGATCCGGCGATTCGCACGATCGGGTCCTGTCATTTACCTGCCAACGCACGATCCACTCAGCGCCTCCCGTCTCTCCGAGCGGTGCACGCTGCAGATACCGATCGCGCCGCCACTATAGACGAGCGGCTTTTGGGATCAGGAGACTCGCTGGAATCCCGTGCTCTGTCCCCGAAGCGTGCGCCAGACCTTCCTGAGAATCGTGGCCTGCGTGAGGTAGAGGTGCATCACGCCCGCCACCACAACGGCGATCAGGATGTTGCGCGGTGTGAACTGCAGCGGCGGCAACTGGGGCTTGGCCATGTGGACGTGATTCGCGAAGACGGCCCGATCGGAGAGCACGTAAATCACCCAGAGGCCGATCAGAGGCACCCGGAAGAAGTGCCGGATTTTCCAGTAGGTGTTGTTCTTCGCGAAAACCAACTCGAACGCGGTAAGGACCCACCCCGCGATGAAGGCGATGAACGCTGGAAAAGCGAACAGTCCCGAGTTGGTAAACATTGCATCGGTGGACGCGTACATGAACACCCCAACGAAGATCGCGAGGTCGACCAACCCGGCGGCGGGATAGAGCGCGAACCAGAGCGGGATGCTCAGGTAGTACAGTGGTGCGCCGATGAGGAGCATCAGGACCAGTCCGACCGGCCCGGAGAGGACATACTTGTGCCGGAGGATCGACGGCCCGCTGGTACTGCCGAAGTAAATCGGTGTGGCGGGTGCCCTCGGGATCGACGTATCCGGTATCCCGATGGGCGCGTTCTGTGCCGCGAGCTGGGCGTCGTTCCAGGCCCTGATGCTTCGTCCGGCCTGCCACTCGTTCACGTTGCCGTTGGCCGGCAGTCCCATTCCAGCGAGGCCTGCATTGCGGCTGTCTAAGTCGTCGGACATGAGGGCTCCATCGCGGCGTGTGGCAGGAGTGGGCGGGGGGATTGGCCAGGCCCGCGGAAGCGGACCACGATCCATTACACAATGCGCATATTCTGCGACTGCCCTGTCATCAGATGCAAATCCGGCGTGGTGGGCCTGTCGCCAGTCCGCGGGTAGCCAAATGATCACCCGAGGCTAAGTTCGGGCCGTGAGGACCACGCCCGGGGGAGGAAAGCCCCAGCTCTTTCGAGGCTGGTCCATCGTCGCCGTCGCATTCGTCGGACAGGCGTTCGGCATAGCGCCGCTCCTGGTCTACACATTCGGCGTTTTCGCCAAGCCGCTGGCCGAGTCATTCCACTCGAGCCGCGGGTCCATCGCGCTGGCGGTATCGCTGCTCAATGTCATCATCGGGCTCTCAGCGCCGGCGGCAGGATGGCTCGTCGATCGCCACGGCGCGCGCAGCGTCATCTCGGTCGCCATCGTCCTCCTTACCGGGTGCATCGTCGGCGCTCGCCTATGTCCAGCCGCCGCTCTGGCACCTGTATGCGCTCTATGCGCTGGCCGGACTGATCGGGGTCATCACCTCGCCAGTGACATACGGGCGTGTCGTGGCCAACTGGTTCGACCGGAAACGCGGCCTCGCGCTCGGGCTGGCCTCGGCCGGCATCGGGTTCGGCGCATTCGTTACGCCGATCTTCGCCCAGTATCTCGTGGACCGCGGCGGCTGGCGGCTTGCCTACCTCGGCCTCGCCGGGTCGGCATTCTTCATCGCGCTGCCGGTGGTCGGATTATGGCTTCGAGGCACTCCTCAGGAAGCCGGGCTTCTCCCGGACGGTGTGTCCGCGCCGGACCAGCAGGTGCCGCACAACGAACCCATCGCCGGCATAGACCCAAGCATGACACCAGGCATGACACCAGGCCTGACGGCGCGTGAAGCGATCAGGACACGCACGTTCTGGCACCTCTGCGTCATCTTCTTCTGCGTCGCCGCGTGTGTCAATGGATCGATCGCGCATTCTGGTGCCGCTGCTCACCGACCACGGCGTATCGGGCCGCACCGCGGCGCTCGCGACATTGCTCTTCGGCCTCACGTCGATCGTGGGACGGGTGGGAAACGGCTATCTCGTGGACCGCATCTTCGCGCCCCGGGTGGCGGCTGTTCTGTTCGCGGGCGCTGCCATCGGCGTCGCGTTGCTCCTGGCCGATCCCACCAGCGCCACGGCGTCTGTCACCGCGGCACTCCTCGGCCTCGCCGTCGGCGCGGAGTCGGATGTCATCCCGTTCCTGGTCAGCCGCTACTTCGGCATGCGCGCGATGGCGATGCTGTACGGGTGCGTGTTTGGAGTCTACGTGCTGGGGAACGCCACGGGGCGGTATCTCTTCGCGGCCGGGTATGACGCAACCGGATCGTATGCGCTGCCGCTCGGCGTGTGCGCTCGGGCTGCTCGTGCTCTCGAGCGTCGCGACGCTCACACTCGGGCAGATACGACATGCTTCCTGCGGTGGTCCGCACCTCGCCAGCAGGCGGCGCGTAGCGGGCGAAGGAGCTAGTAAGACAAAGAGGGTGGCGGTCGTCGAGACCCGCCACCCTCTCCGGTACAATCAGCGGTCAGGGCTTGTTCTGGTTTCCCTGATCGTGATGCGGCTGTTCTTTCGCCTGCAGCTTCTGCATCTGCTGCGAATGTTTTTGCGATAGTTGCTGCGTCTGCTGCGCGTGCTGCTGTTCCACCTTCTGCATGGCCGCGGGATCAGCCCCGCGTTGCGTCAGACGCTGGTGGTCCTGATCCTGTTTCTGCTGGAGCTGCTGCCGTTCCTGCGTCTGTTGTGAGACCAGCTTCTGCTGATCCTGTTGGAATTTCTGATCTCGCTTCTGGTCCCCTGTATTGGGCGGGGCGGGCTGTGCGACTGGCGGCAACTCTGCCGCGTGGACAGCGTTGTTGGGCCGGGCGACAGCGTTCTGCTGCTGCGGAGGACCGTTGTGTACGCCGTTGTCCGGCTGCGGAGGACCGCTGTGCACGGCGCCTCCCTCCTTCGCTGGCACGACACCGGCGTCGGTGAACGCACCGGCCCTGGGCGTCGCGGCGATCGGCGGTTTGCCCAGATTCGTCGCCACGCGAAGCTGTGGATCCGAGCGCGCCGCTTCGACGTGGTGCGTTTGCGCCGGTACAGGAGCGATGTGCGGCCCCCGTCCCGCGGACTCCTCCTCGGCCGTCGCGCGCTCCTGGATCCCGCCATTTCCTCCGTTGTAGCTGACGCGCGTCACATTCGTTGTGTTGTTGTTGATGACGGTCGTGTTGTAGACGTTGTGCACGACGGTCACGTTCACGTTGTTGACCGACTGGTTGTAGTAGTAGTGGCCGCGGTCCCAGCGGCCGCCTTCATACCCGTGGCCGGGGTAGCCGTACCCGTAGTTGACGCCGCCGTAATAGCCGACGCGCTCACCCCAGTAGCCCTGGTGATAGACATAAGCGTTGCCGCCCCAGCCCCAGTATCCCGGCGTCCAGACGTAACCGGGTTGCGGTGCTTCCACCCAGGTGCCCGGGACCCAGTAGTACCCGCCATTCCGCCCACGCCCAGTAGCCGGGTGTCCAGAGATAGCCGTCGGCCGGGCAGACAGGCTGCTCGTACACGGGCAGGTCCGGCGGCGGGACTGTGATCACGGTAACCGAGGCGTAGCCCGGCTGCGGCTCCGGGGGCGGGCCTGGCGGACCGCTGTACGTCGTACAGGCGACGAGGGCCACGGATGCGAAGCACAGGGACGCTGTCATGCGGGCAGCGGCCGGCCTCATAGGATTGCGCACGGTGATTCCTCCTGATGTGCCACGCTACGGGGCACGAGTGCTAGATAAGTGTCGCCCGTGCAAGAGACGGAGGTTGCACGCAAAACGTTACAGTGACGCGGGCAAAATCGCGAATCTGCCCGGCTTACGGCTTGTTGTGCGTCTTCTTGACCGTGTCCCTGGTTACATCGACTTTCTTCTCGACGACCGTCGTGTCTCGCACCTTTACCGGGGCGACCGTGGTGTCGGTCGTCGTAGTCGATTCATGACTCGATCCGCCGCCACAGGCGACGAGGGCCGAGGCGGCAATAACGAACATGAGTGCACGAATAGGGAGTCGTATCATGGCAGGATGATCCTCGCGTTTGGACAAGAGTGTGTACCGATACGGCAGCACAACGCACGAACCGGTCCACGCATCAGCTTGTGAGGCGAAAAGTCCGCTACTCCGGGGTGGATCGCATACAACGTGATTCGGACGGCGAGCTCATCAATGGGCGTGCATCTGGACCAAGCCACCCGGTCCACATATCGTCTTGGCAATGCGCAATCACCTCATCGCCCTCGCCGCGGTCACTGCACTCGCCGCCTGCTCGCACAAGAAAGCGTCGTCGGACACGACGGCGCAGACCGACTCGTCGATCAACGCAGTCATGACGAAGCTGCAGCACGCGGGGCAGAACCAGGCATCGGGGCACAAGTATGGTCCGGCCACCGGCAAGATCCGTGTCGCCAACGTCCTGGAGCTGGACGGCCAGCCGAGTGGGCCGGTCGATCTCTACGAGTTCCGAAACCCTGATTCGGCTGCCGTTCCACTCGTCAAGAACCTGGCGTTCGGACAGATCTCGGACTACGTGTCACCCCGCGCTCCGGACAGTTACGCGGGCAGTCCGAGCAACTTGTGGATCTACCCGGCCGGAACGAAGCAGGCGGCAGTCCCGTACGGCGACCGCATCGACAACGTCGGGTTCGCGTCCACCGATCAGATCACCGTCGCACTCGGGCCCTCGAACTTCGCGGGCCGAGCGGGGATGGCGCTCCCCGCACTCGACGAGGCGGGTAAGCGGCTCAACAGCAACCGCGATTCCTTGCGGACGATTCCGTCAGGGCAGGCGCTCCTGGTCCTGCTTCAGGGGAACGTGAGCGCCGACTCTCTGCCGGAGCAGTACCTGATGGTCGACGGCACCTGCCCGTTGACGACGAGCTTTCCCAAGAACACGCACCCGACGTCGACGGGCACCGACGTCAACTTCGGCGTCGCGCCTGGCACACACACGCTGGGCATTGTCACGTCGCCGCGTGGCTATGGCCTGCTCACCTGCTCGGGGAAAACGCCGGGCCAGACCACCAGTGTCACCGTCGCCGCGGGGCAGCGATATGTAGTGGTCGTCTACGGCGTACCGAAGGACGGGTTTCGGGTCGTAACGGCGCCGATCGCCGGGCCCTGAAGCCGGACAGCCCTCCGCCGCGCCGGACGACGGGTTAGTTCCCGCCGTCCTTGTGCAGCGCCTGCAACTGCGCGCGTGCCTGCGCGGTGACCGCGTGCGCCTGGACGCGGACGATTACCGCGGGTGATTTCAATTCCTCCTGGGCCAACACGATCGACGACCGGAACTCGTCTACCGCGTGCGTCGTGTCGCCTGCCGCGAGCAGCGCTTCACCGAGGCTCTCGTGTGCGTTCGAGGACTTGGGGTACCGGTCGCGGTTTTCGCGGAACAGCGTCACGGCGAGATTGGACTGCTTGGCCTGGAAGGCGTAGGTACCGAGCAGATCGAGCGGACGCCTCGGGGAAGAGTGTGGGTGTGCCAAGTGATGCGGCGCCCGCCGAGTATCGTGCCTCGAGCGCTTTGACTGCAGCGGCGATCTCGGCGGAATCCGTCGTGTTGTGCGCCGAGAATTGTCTCACCACCGAGTCCGCGGGGACGACCAGCGGCCGGAACGCCATGCGCAGCCCGTCGACCAGACCTGGGAGCGGGGTCATCTCGCGCGCATCTTCCGGATACTCGCGCCGCTCGAACCGCAGCCGATTCGCCTTCACGCTGTCCAGCAGCGCCGTCAGGTGCGCAGCGAACGCGGTAGTCGGCTGGTCGATGAACGGCTCCTGGCCTCCACTCATGACGAACAGCGTCCGCGGGCGCACGGTGTCCGCTGCCAGCCGATGCGCGACCTCATTCGCGAACGTGCCGTCGTTCCAGTACACCGCCGGACTCATGGCGATCACCACGCGGAACACGTCCGGCCGCTTGTCCATTGCGTAGAGGGCCAGCAATCCTCCGAGCGAATGCCCGGCGAACAGCCGCACGGGTGACGTCGGATAGTGCGCGTCGATCCACGGCAGCAACTCGTCGATCATGAACTGCAACGTCTGATCGGCACCGCCGGCGTTCGGATAATTCTTTGCGGTCGATCCCGTCGCGGGAGGACTGAGCTCGTGCATCCGGTTCTTCAGGTATGGAACGCCGGCCACGATCATCGGCGGGATCAACCGGCGGTCGATCAGGAACTGCACGTTGGCGAGCGCCGCCCGGAACTGACCCGTCTCCTCGGCATTGGGGAAGATCAGTACCGGATATCGCGCCGCCGTCGCTGACTCGGCATTGGGCATCCAGATGTAGACGTCACGTGTCGTGGCGAACGCCTTCGATGGCACGCGCACGTGCGTCACGGTCAACAGTGCTTCGGGTGTCCCAAGCGCGGGGACATGCTCGCCCGGCGCGTCCGGCGCTTTGTGCGTCGGTTGTGCCGAAAGGGTTGACGCCACGAGCGTCGCGAGTCCACTTGCTGCCGCGAGGTGCATCGGCGTGCGTCTCCGCAGCGAAGAGAGCGTGGGCACGAGAGTCCCCTGTGTCGAAGTCACGCGCGTGATGTGACCGCCATCGGTGGGATGCCGTATAGCCTCCGACACGGGGGCGGCGCTGGTGGTTGCTCGGGGTGTTTTATTCGGGGGTGTTTATCCCCGAGGGTGTTTGTCCCCGGCTGTTTGTCCCGCACCATCCGTCGGGGGCGGTTCGCGAACCGCCCCCACTGCCCTCGACGACAGGCCTTGGTGGGACGGACTACAAGGGGCGGGTCATCGCTGGGTCCTGCCTATGTCAGATTGGCATCGCGTCGCTGCGGGTCTTCGGCGACTGACCGCAGGGAACGGATCGCGACCTGCCATGCGTAGAGAGCCGCGAGATCGAAAAGGATCGCGCCGATCCCAAATGCAATGCGGCCGGTCACGGAGCTCACGGGCGGACCCGGATGGCTGGCGGACGACCCAGCGTTGAATGACCTCGGTCCTGGAACGAAAGAGACCCAGTCGAAGAGCAGGGCCATCGATGTGAAGGCACAGGCGCCGAGGAAGCGCTGGCGGACGGTGGCCACTGGCTGGCCAAAGATCGCCGCACCGAAAGACAGAACGACTAGGCCGAGCAGAAACTCGGACATGGCGGGGTCCTCAATCGGGTGTACTACGTGGCGAAGATCGCGGACGCCTGCGACAGTACACGCCACCCCGGCGATGACCAGGACCGTGCCGATCGCGAAGCGCAACTGCGGCGATCCGTCGGTTTGCCTCACCCGCACACCGACACGGACGCCGGCCAGGGGGCCGTCCTGTTCGGAACTGCTCGATATTTGTTGATCCATCAACCTCTCCGGATGACCGATTGCCGACTACTAAACACGATCGAGCAACGGTCTGGACACGGGGCGAGCTGCGGATCCGGCCAGTCGTGGCGCCTGGGGGTGTTTCGCGTGGGACCGTTCGTATCGGATCGCGGCTACCGGGCGGCCTTGAACCGAGTGTCGTAGGTCCATCTGCGGATCTTGCGGGCGCGGGCCACGGTGACGTCCGCGTGCCGGGGATTGACCAGAATGTTCGATTCCTCGGGCACGATCACCGACGGAACAGCGCCGAGCAAGGCAGTGCTGGCTGCTGCCCAGGCGGCGCCCCAATCCAGCGACACCTTTCCGGCTGGTTCAGCGTCCCAGCCGACGTGCGCGGCCGGATCCATCTCGACGCGCTGGCGCCACACCGCGACGGGTACGCGGATCTCCACGAGATACCGGTTGAGCGGAAGATCTCCGGCACCCAGGTGCGCGATCGACTCGAGGCAGGCGAGTGCGCGCGAACTCGATGCGTAGACGACCGGCGTGCCTGGCCGGTTCCAGCGGCCGCCGCTCAACTCCGCGCCTCTCCCCGAGAGGTCGTCTGCCGTGAATTCCGGTGTGTCAGGGGCGATCCGCCACAGCGTGACGTAGGGGCGGCCTGGCTATCCCGATGGTGTTGCGTGCGGGCTGTGGGGGGACATCTCGGCTGTGGGGTGAAGTGCGCCCCGCTAATGAGCGCCGTGCATCTCCATGCCTTCCATGTCGTCGGACGCCGCCATCGTGTCCTCGAAGTCCTGCTTGTAGACCGCATTCCCAGGATCGACCCTGGGCCAGGTCGTGCCACGATCGGGAATGAACAGGCCTCCCACCGCACCCATGCCACCGTCGCTGATGACGTGGCCCGTGGGATTTTCGTAGGTGACCTTGATGCGGTACTTGTGCTTCGGCTCGATATGGATGCCGAGGCGGTACCACCGGTAGAACCGGACCACCGGCAGCGACAACACCCGCCCAGTCGAATCGCGAACGAGTGACGCCTGCCAGATGACCTTGCCCGTGGTCGCATCCGAGAATTCGAGCGCTACCGCGTAATCGTGTACGTGGCCGCCGCAGCCGACGATGGTGCCCGGAATCGCGGGACTGGCTTCCCATTCACGGACCGTGCGGCCCGGCGCCAGATCGAATGCCTTGCTGCCGTGCGGCTGCTTGCCCAACGGGAACATCGCGTCCAGGACAAATGGGAACACATGGAAAAGCGGTGACACCTGGCCCAGCGGGGTGTACCCGAGCTTCACCCGGATGCGGACGCCGTGGTAGGCCGTCGTCGTCGGATTGGCCAGCATCGCGAGCACGAGGAGCCGCTCGCCGCCCTCGAGTGGCAATCCCATGAGCCATTTCGGGATTGTCACCGCCGGCGTCTCCTTGCTTGCCGCCAGGATGTGCAGCGACGTCGGCACGAAGAGATCGCGCCGGCTCGGATCGGTGAGGTTCACATGGTGCAGGAATTCCTGGGGAAGCACGTTGCCCGCGCTGTCGAGCACTTCGATGTGCACCTGGTAGATCGACCCCGAGGCCGGGATCACCGCCTGATACGTCGGCGGCACGACCATCGACTCCTTATCCGGTGTCGATGGGGGCAGATCGACCGGAGGCAACTCTATGGTAAGCGAATCATGGTCACGATCCAGCGTGACGCGGCTCGGAGGGAGGGCGGCGACCATCGCTGCGACCTGTGCGCGGCCGGTAGCCGGCGCCAGCACGCCACCCAGCATGCCACCCAGAGTGCCGTCTAGCGTACAAACTGCGAGGAACAACCCGGCTGGCCCACGCCGGACGAGTCTGGCAAAAAGATTCATCATGTCGTCAGTTCCAAGGGAGCGGCGCGGCGATCGTGGTTCCCGTGCTGCCAGTTTGCAACGCAATTACAGGCCCGCACCGAATCGCGACCCTTTTTAATGTATGCATCCGGCGCCGATGGCAATGGACCGTTGGCGGGGAGGCGCCCCTATGGAGGCGCGCGCTTCGAACGTGTATCATGTCGCCGTCAAGAATACTCGCCTGCCGCCCCAGATCGATGTTACCCGAAACATCAGGTCGGCCTTTCGTATCACGTTACTCGAGTTTCTCAGGTTGTCTTTACTGCTCGTCCATAACCTTGCAGCGATTGGCTCTACGTGGAGGTAGTCATGCCAGGAAGTGAAACGATTAAGACCGCGCTCGAGCGTAATGCCCGCGCGGTGGAGCTGCGGCCCTCGGTCGGGCAGGGCACCGCCGTTACGAAGGTGCGCCTCAAGGATGGTCTTGCGTGTGATGTCGAAGATGGCCCGTGGAAGTTCGCGGTGGGGATGACGGAGAAATACGGCGGCTCGAACGCCGGACCCAACCCCGGTGTGTTCGGCCGCGCGGCGGTCGGTTCGTGCCTCGCGATCGGCTACAGCATGTGGGCTGCGCGCCTCGGCGTGCCGATCACATCGCTCGAGGTCGAGGTGCAGGCGGACTACGACGTGCGTGGCGAGTTGGGCGTCTCGGAGTCCGTCCGGCCCGGTTATCTCGCGATGCGCTACATCGTGACCGTCGAGAGCTCCGCACCCACCGAGGACATCAACCGCGTTCTCGACACTGCCGACCGGTGCAGCTCGTGGCGCGACGATATTGAAAACGGCGTCCCGCTCACCCGCGACGTGCGCGTGCTCGCACCGGAGCGGTAGCTGATGGATGCGCGCCTGCAGCGCCGAGTCCAGCGTTACGGATGGGACAAGGCGGCCGCGTACTACGATCAGTATTGGGCGCAGCAGCTCGAACCCGCACAAGATCGTGTGCTCGACAAGGCCCAGATTCGCGAAGGCGAGTGGGTACTCGATGTCGCGTGCGGGACCGGCCTCGTGACATTCCGGGCGGCGGAAGCCGTGGGGCCGGGCGGCAGAGTCGTCGGCACCGACATCTCCGACGTGATGGTCGAACGGGTCATCGCGATGTCGGCGCAGCGGGGGATGCCGCAGGTGACCGCCGAGCGGAGCGACGCCGAGGAGATCATTCAGGGCGACGAGACGTTCGACGTGGTCGTCTGCGCGCTGGGGCTCATGTACGTCGTCGATCCGTTACGGGCGCTCGCCCAGATGCGCCGCGTGCTGCGCCCGGGCGGGCGGGCGGCGGTCGCGGTGTGGGGCGCGCGGTCTCAGTGTGGTTGGGCGGAGATTTTCCCGATCGTCGAACGGCGCGTGACGTCGGACGTGTGTCCGCTCTTCTTTCAGCTCGGCAGCGGCGACGCGCTGCAATACGCGCTCACACGGACCGCGTACTCGGACATCGAAGTCGAGCGGATCTCCACGACCCTGTCGTACGACTCGGGCGAGGCCGCGTGTGGCGCCGCGTTTGCCGGGGGGCCCGTCGCGCTTCCGTACTCACGGTTCGATCCGCCGACCCGCGACGAGGTACATGCGGAGTATCTGGCGTCGATCGCGGAGTATCGCCGGGGTGATGGCTACGAGGTGCCGGGGGAGTTCGTCATCGCGCGCGCGATCAGATAAGACTAGAGATTGTGCGTGCTGAGGGTGTCGATCACGCCCTCGATCTCCGCGGTCAATTCCGGGTGCGAGACCTGAAACGCCGCCGCCGCGTCGGCCAGGCGCTGGCGCAGCCCGCGATACGCGTCGGCGGCCGACGATCCCGCACCGGCATCGATCGTCCGGCGCACGTCGTCGGTCAACTGGCCCAACCGGGCCTTTGCCGCGGTGTCGAGGGGTGTCGTCGCGATCAACTCGGCGTGCAGGTCTTGCAGGTGCTCGTGAGGAGTGCGATCGGCCATGGGTTTCTCTGGTAGATGCGGATCCGCCTTGGGTGCCGCGGGCAACGCCGGCACTGATGCCAGTGTCTCAGAAAAAGATACGCCGTAGCGAGGTCTTGGTCATGCCACCAGGTTTTGCGCGTGCTAATTCTGGCTTCACTCCTTTTCTCGGCGGCCGCCGGTGGCGACAGCCTCAAGCCGGGCCCGCGCGGCATCTACAACGGCCGCCAGGGCCAGACATCGGTCCACATCCCGCGACTGGATGATCTGGAGCTGATCGACGGGACGCTCAACGACCCGGTCTGGCAGCAGGCAGCCGTCCTGACCGGCTTTTCCGAATACACTCCGATCGACGGACTCCCGGCCGAGGATTCGACCGAGGTGCTGGTCTGGTACTCGCACAAGGCGATCTACTTCGGGATCCGGGCCTTCGAGCCGCACAGCGTCGTCCACTACAAACTCGCCGATCGCGACCGGATCGACGCCGACGACAACGTCCAGATCATTCTGAGCCCGTTTCTGCATGCGCGGCAGGCCATGGTCTTTGCCGTCAATCCGCTCGGCATCCAGGAAGATGGGACGATGACCGAAGGAGTCCGCGCCGGCCGCGGCTTCAACACCGGCAACACCCAGACCGGGCGCCCAAGCACGGACCTGAGCCCCGATTACGTCTTCGAGTCCAAGGGACACGTGACCGCGTCGGGCTACGAGACGGTTGTCCGGATCCCGTTCCGCAGCATCAAGTACCAGTCCACCGACCCGCAGGACTGGGGCATCAACATCATCAGAGAGGTTCAGCACTCGGGCCACGAGCAGAGCTGGGTGCCGACCAAGATCGCGGCGGCCTCGTTTCTGTCGCAGTCAGGTACCATCGTCGGGCTCACGGGCCTCGAGCGTGGTCTGGTCCTGGACCTGAATCCGTTCGTGACGGAGAAAGTCACGGGCGACAGCGCGCGTCCCACGCCGTGGCGCTACAACACGGACCGTCCGGCGTTCGGAGCCAACATCCGGTGGGGTATTACCAACAACCTCACCCTCAATGGCACGTACCGGCCGGATTTCGCCGAAGTGGAGTCGGATGCGACGAGGATCCAGCTCGATCCGCGGTATGCACTGTCGTATCCAGAGAAGCGGCCCTTCTTTCTGGATGGCCTCGAGCAGTACAACACCCCGAACAACCTGATCTACACGCGGGCGATCGAGGCGCCGCTCGCCGCCGCGAAACTCACCGGCAAGATCGGCGGCGTCACGATCGCCTACCTCGGCGCGCAGGATCAGGAAACCTCGTCGGTCACCGGCGCGGGCCACCCGATCTTCAACATCCTCCGGGTGTGGGACGACCTGGGCTCTGCTTCACAGATCGGCGGAGCGTTCACCGACAAGGAGCAGGGCGGGGCGTACAACCGCATGGGGAGCATCGACGCCCGCTTCGCGTTTCTCGGCGTCTACAGCGTCGCTGCGCAGGCCGCGACCAGCGAGACACGGGACAGCGCCGGCGTGGGCACGAGCGCGGGGCCGCTCTGGTACCTGCGGTTCACCCGCGCCGGCCACACGTTCGGGATGGACTACTTCTTCCGGCAGATCGATCCGCAATTCGTCGCGGGCAGCGGGTTCATCGCCCGCGCGGGCGTCGGGTCGGTGTCGCTCGACCACCGGCTCACGCTGTACAACGCGCCCGGCAGCTTCATCGAGACGTACGGGGGCGACATCCGGTTGAGCGACACATGGGCGGGGCGGGCGCTGACCGGACTGCAGGCGGCAGAGGACCGGCGGTGGCAGTTCAACACGACGGCGTCCATCCATGGCGGCTGGCGGGTCGGCGCGGCCATCTATCTCGAATCATACGGGTACGATCCGCAACTCTTCGCGAACTACTACCTCGCGCAGACGATCGGCCCGACGACGACGTACACCCCGTTTCCGCACCAGAAGCCGATTCCCAACACCGACTACGTCCTCAACATCACGACCCCGCAATTCGCGCACTTTTCGGCGAGCTTCGTCTACGTCGGCGGGCGGGACGAGAACTTCTTCGAGTGGTCCTCGGCCAATGTCGGGCTGCCGCAACTCGCGATCACGTGGCAGCCGACGCAGCAACTGCGGTTCAACGGGACCTACAACGCGCAGGTCAACCATCGCCATACCGATGGGAGCATCGTCGAAGCGCAATACCTGCCGCGGATCGACGCGGAGTATCAGCTCTCGCGTGTGATTTTCTTCCGTCTCATTGGGCAGTACAACGCCATCTATGAGGACAGTCTGCGCGACGACTCGCGGTCGAACCGGCCGATCTTCATCAGGGACCCGACAACCGGAGTGGTCTCCCGCGCGTCGGCGGTCAACAGCAACGTGCTGACCGGATCCGTGCTGTTCTCGTATCAGCCGGTGCCGGGGACGGTGGCGTTCTTCGGGTATGGGAACGATTCGTTCGAGCCGAACGCGATGCATTTCACGGGGTTGACGCGGCAGGCGGACAGTTTTTTCGTGAAGCTCAGTTATCTGTTTCGAATGTGAGGGTAGGCCGAGCCTGGGCTAGGGTTCGACGGCGGGGAGGTCGCGGTCCCAGTGGAGTGAGTGGTACTTCTGCAGGATCGCTAGTGTTTTTTCGATCGGGAGCGCCTCCACGGTGTGGCCGCGGTAGGTCACGGGGGTCGCGCGGAAGATCGAGTTGATCAGCGCTTCTTCGGTCGCTTCCATCGTGGCTTCGAAGAGTGGGGCCAGGTCGTCGTGGTTCAGCTCCTGTAGCTGATACGGGGCGGCGGGGGTCATTGCCCAGCGGCGGCGGCGGACGGAGCCCGCGGTGGAGAAGGCGATCACGTAATCGCCCGAGCCTGGGCTCGCTGAGGATCCTGTGCGTCCGAGAGCGAGTGCGGCCCGCTTCGCGACGCGTTCCAGATCGCGAGATGACAGCGGGGCGTCGGTCGCGACCACGATCATGCACGATCCGTGGCCCGGCGGCGCGCCGTCCTTCGGGCGTGTGGTGGCGAATGGGTTCTGGCCCAACTCGCGGCCGACCGGGGCGCCGTTGATGGTCAGGAGCCCGCCATAGTTCGATTGCACCAGCACGCCGACCGTGTAGCGGCCGTCCGCTGACGGCAACCGGCGCGAGCTGGTGCCGATCCCGCCTTTCCACCCGAACGCCTCGGTTCCGGCGCCGGCGCCGACCGTGCCTTCTGCTACCGGGCCGGTCGCGGCAGACTGCAGCGCCTGCCGCACGTGGGCGTCCGTGATCGGTCGCGAACGGATGTCACTCAGCCCACCGTCGTTCGTCTCGCCGACCACGGCATTTATGGAGTGGACGTTCTCCATGCCGGGCTGCTCGAGCAGGTACGCCACCATGGCGTCCGCGGCTTTCCAGACGCAGAGCGTGCAGGTGAGGAGGATGGGCGTCTCCAACTCCCCGTGCTCCTGCAACTGGGTGACGCCGACCAGTTTGCCGAAGCCGTTCAGCACGAAGAGCGCGGCCGGGACGCGCTCCTGGAAGACGTTGCC
This sequence comes from uncultured Gemmatimonadales bacterium, assembly GCA_963706505.1. Lineage (GTDB taxonomy): Bacteria > Gemmatimonadota > Gemmatimonadetes > Gemmatimonadales > Gemmatimonadaceae > Palsa-1248. The sequence continues at coordinate 431,410 of CAVPLX010000003.1, read as the reverse complement.
GCCGTGCGGCAGGATCGCCGTCACGCCCGTGTGGATCGTGTCGCCGAAGTTGACGGTGGTCTGGCCGACGCGAACGCCGTCCACGTCAGTGATGGCGTTGAGGGGGCCCGGCTGGAACACGCCGATGATCACACCGGCGTCGCGCGCACGCGGCCTTGGCGCCTGTTGGCCTTGCATCGAATGATCGGGGATGAGGAGCAGGACAGCCAGTCCAGCGAGCGCGGATGCGCGCCGTGCGGGGATGAACGCGGAGATGAGCGTTCGCGGGTACATAGTCGCCCGTTTCCCGGCGAGCGCGCGATGATCGGCCTTCACGTCACGGCGCGGGTGGGCGGGGCCGTGTTAGAAAGTCCGCCAATGCCTCCACGAACCGTGCGCGCTCATTCTCCAAGAATGCTGCGTGGTCCACGCCGGGCAACACCACAAACTCACGGTCCGGAGTCGCCAGCTTGCCGAAGAATGCCGCTTCTCCGCCGGGAATCTGCGTCGAGTTCGGGTCGCGCTCCCCCATGATCTCGAGCGTCGGCACGTGTACGGCGGCGGGGTCGAGTGCATTCCACTGGTCGATGTGGTTCCAGTCCACCCGCACCGGATCAGCCGCGACGGCTGCGCGCACGTATTCGCGGACCACCGCAGAGTCGGTTGCGGCGGGAGTGATGAAATCCTCGGCGGCGGCCTTGGCGGTCGTCTTCGCGCGGGGCGGGGGACCGGATGGTTCGGGCGGGGCCGGGGGGAAGCTGAAGTGGCCAAAGAGCACGAGCGCCGAGATGTCATCGGGAGACCGCTGGGCGGCCAACTGTCCCGTCACGGAGCCGTACGACCATCCGAAGAGCGCCGGCTTGCCGGAGATGCCGGAATGTGCGGCGACCCACTTGCACACCGTGATCACGTCCTTGGCGGCGCGGTCGGGCGTCAGCCACCCGGAAGAATCGCGCGCCGTGCCGCCGTAGCCGCGCGCGTCGAGCGCGTAGACGTCGAACCCGTGCTCGACGAGGGCGTCCATCAGCGACACGGGGTGGCCGGGGACCTGGAGATCGAAATCCGGAATCGCGCTCCACGTGCGGCCGTGGAGCAGCACGATCGTCCGGCGTGGCGATGGTCCTTTCTTCTCCCAGACCGTGAGCGGGTGACCGTCATCGGCCGTGACCACGCGCCGCGTCGGCGCCTGTGCCGCAGCGACGTGCGTGATGGTGGCGATGGTGGTGACCACGATCGCGGTGGCCGCCAACAGCCGGGTGCGTGAGCGCCCGCCGGTCAAAAGGCCGCCCGCCTGCCATGCATGTGTGTTCGTCACGTCCGCCCCATTTTGTGGGTCCAGCGCTCGTCATGCTCGATGCACCGAATATACGGAACGGTCCACCGCGCGCGATCCGATCGCGATGGGAGAGCAGGAATCGCAGCACCGCAGGCGGCTACAATTTCGATCCCGCTTGACAGCAACGGCCGGCCGGGTGCATTTGGCGGGGGCCTCATCCGTGGATTCCGCGACACTCATGCATCTCTCTGCATTCATCGCCGCTCGCCGCCGCGTCGGCCGGTCCTCGCGACCGGTGTGCGCGCCTGGCGCCTGGCCATTTACGCACCGGCCGGCAGCCCTCTGGCCAGTCGTCTTCGTCACTCTCGTCGCCCTCAGGGCGTTCGGGGCGCCGGGTCTCCGCGCACAAACGGCGGCGCCATCCCAAACTGGCGGGGCCAAGTTCGAGGTGCCGGCGTGGTCATATCCGTCGCCACCGGAGCGCGCAGCGCAGGCGGCGAAGGGGCCGCCGCGGATGGCAGACAGCGTTACGCTGCTCCACGTGCCCAACAGCACCGTGACGTTCACGGAAACACAGGTCGAGAATCTGTTCGGGATCGTGGACTGGCATCCGGACGCCCATCCGACGATGCCGGACATCATCGCGCACGGCCGTCGGCCGACGGTCATGCCGTGCGGGTTCTGCCACCTGGCGGACGGCGCAGGGCGTCCCGAGAACGCCATGCTGGCCGGGCTGCCGGCTCTCTACATCGAGCAGCAGATCAAGGACATGCGATCCCGTGCGCGCAAGGCTGCATGGCCGAAACCTTACGGTCCCAGCGACTACATGCTGGCCATCGCCGACAGCGCCACGGACGCGGAGATCGCCGCGGCTGCGGAGTACTACTCGCAACTCACTCCCCGCCTTCGTTCGAAAATTGTCGAGACCGCGACCATCCCCAAGCCGGTTCCCCGGGTGGGTCTCTACTTCCCGGCGGCGAGCGGAGCCACCGAACCGCTCGGGAAACGACTCATCACGATGCCCTCGGACACTCTCGGGCATGATCTGCGGGATCCGGGCTTCCTGTACGTGACCTACGTGCCGCGGGGCAGCATCGCGCGGGGCACAGCACTCGCGACGACATGGAGAGAAGACGGGGCGGCGCCGTGCACGAGCTGTCACGGCGACGAACTCCACGGCGTGGGACCCATCCCGCCGACCGCCGGCAGGTTCCCGGCGTACATCCTCCGGCAACTGCTGGCATTCAAGACGCGGGCGCGGTCGACGCCCGCCAGCCTGCCCATGAACGACGTGGCGTCCAAACTTTCGCTCGATGACATGATCGCCGTCGCCGCGTACGAGGGATCGCTCAAGCCGTGATGACCGCCGTGCGGCTCAAGCTGTCGGCGCTCATGTTCCTGGAGTACTTCGTCTGGGGTGCGTGGTACGTCACCATGGGGACGTACCTGGGCCAGGCGCTCAAGTTCTCAGGGACGGAGATCGGCCTCGCCTATGGCGCCACAGCCATCGCGGCGATGATCTCGCCGTTCTTCGTCGGAATGGTGGCGGACCGTTTCTTTGCTTCGGAGCGTGTGCTCGCCGTCCTCCACATTGCCGGGGCGGTGCTGCTGTACGTGGCGTCGCGGGCGACGTCGTTCGGTCTCTTCTATGCGGTGCTGATCGGCTACGCGCTCTGCTTCATGCCGACGCTGGCCCTCAGCAACTCACTGTCCTTCGATCACCTGCGCGATCCACAGCGCGAGTTCCCGCAGGTGCGGGTGCTCGGCACCATTGGCTGGATCGTGGCGGGTCTCATCGTGGGGCGGCTCGGACTCGAACCGACCGCGGTTCCGCTCAGACTCGCCGCCGGCGCGTCGCTCGTACTCGGCGTCTTTTCCCTCATCCTCCCGCACACGCCGCCCCATGCCGCCGGCCAACCGCTTCGCGCCCGCGACGTGCTCGGTCTCGACGCCCTGTCGCTTTTCCGCGATCGCTCATTCGCCACGTTCATGGCGGGGTCGTTTCTGCTCTGCATCCCGCTCCAGTTCTACTACGCGTTCACCAATCTCTACCTCAACGAGATCGGGTTTGCGGAGCCGGCGAGCAAGATGACGCTGGGACAGGTCTCCGAGCTGGGATTCATGATCCTGCTTCCGTGGTTCCTCGTGCGCGTCGGGGTCAAGAAGATCCTGCTCGCCGGCATGGCGGCGTGGACGCTGCGGTATCTGTTCTTTGCGACCGGCAACACGGGAAGCCTGGCGTGGATGCTCTACGCCGGCATCCTGCTCCATGGGGTCTGCTACGACTTCTTCTTCGTCACCGGGCAGATCTACGTCGATCAGCAGGCGAGCGTGCGCATCCGCGCGGCCGCACAGGGGCTGCTCGCGTTCATTACACTGGGCGCGGGGCTGCTGATCGGGGCGTGGCTCTCAGGACGGGTCGTGCAGGCGTACAGCGTCTCCGGTGGCGGCCATGACTGGCGGTCGATCTGGCTGGTGCCGGCGGGATTCGCGCTGGCGGTTCTCGTCGTATTCGCGGTGCTGTTCCGGCCGACAGCAGACGGCGGGAAGAGTATGGTGACCGCACACCAGTAGCCGGTGGGCGACTGGCAGGGCGGGTCATGACCCGCCCCTACAAGGGGCCCGCCAGGGACGAAATCGTTCGATGCCGCCGGTGGTGGTGCGGGCAGTGATGGGGTTGGGGACTGGGGATTGGGGACTGGGGACTGGGGATGGGACTGGGGATTGGGGACTGGGGATTGGGGATTGGGGATTGGGGATTGGGGATTGGGGATTGGGGACTGGGGACTGGGGATTGGGGACTGGGGATCGGGATAGTTCCTGCTACTCGCGGCGCGCGTCGTGCGCCGAGTCGAACAGCCCCGGATCGAAGACCAGCGATGTGCCCTGCCTGGGCAGCGCGCCAACGAAGGTCACGACCTGGGTTGCAATGGCGAGCGCGCACTCGGCGGCAGCATAACACGACCGTCCGGCGAGCCGCGCCGCCAGGTAGGTCCCGGCAAAGGCATCACCGGCGCCGACCGTGTCCGCCACGGCGGCTGTGGGCGGCACGTCGAGTGTGTCGAGACGGTGTTCCTTGCCGGCCATGTAACTGACGAGGATCGGCAGTGCGTCGTTCGTGACGACGATTTCGGCATGCGCATTGAGCGCGCGCAACTCCTCGACTGCCTCGCGAGGTGTCTCGCATCCACGGAGCTGGCGCTCGTCGTCGAAATTGGCGAAGACCACATCCGCCAACCCGATTGCCGCGCCGAGCCACCGGCGGGCTTTCTGCCGCCACGCCACTTCGTTGGGCGACAGCCCGGCCGCGTCATCGCGATCGGGCATCAGCCAGTTGGATGCGCGAAGGTTGGTGCAGACGATGATCTGAAGGTCCGGGTTGGCGCGCCGGGCGCTCTCCAGCAGAGCGAGCAGCTTGGCGCGATCGAGAACGCAGGCGAGGGACGTCCCTGACACCACGATGTGACTGTAGCCCTCGGTCATCCTGGCGAAGTCCGTCTCAGTCGCGCCGTTCAAGCAGATCGCGGAATGCGGAGTCCCGCCGGTCGAGCCGCACTTTCTCACGGGCCGGGGCGCCGGACTTGTCCTTGAGATTGATCACGATCCCGAGCTGCTTCCCGGGGAGCCGTTTCGTATCCGGGTGGATGCCGAGCGAATGCGACTTGAGATCGGCGAGCATCTCGGTGCTCAGCGCGTCGTCGCCCGTACCGACGGCCGTCAGCACCTCCATCGCGCAGTTGACCCCGAGCCGTGTGGCGGCCCGGCGCGCGTAGGACGCCATGTTGGGGGCGAGGTCACCGGCGAACCCGAGGAAGATCTGGTTCGACAGGGAGTCATCCGGCTCGAGGGTGGCGATGTATTCCTTGAGCGGCTCGCCGATGAAGAGGATTCGCGGATTGAGTGTCGGCAGTGGCTATCCCTTCCAATCGCCGGTGGCGACCTGCGGGACGAACTTCGCCAGTCCCGTCGGGGGAAACGCCAGCGTCTTCCCCTGCTCGGCGCTCTGTAGGCCGTCATGAGCATCTTCACGACCTCGACCCCGTCGTCGAAGGTGAACGCCGGAGGTACGCCCCGGAGGAACGCCCGGACGAAGTGCCGGTCCTCCGCCTCGTAGCCGTACGCCGCCGCCTCGTCGGCGACGACGGGCATGAGGCCCATCTCCGCGTTCTGCTTCTCGACCAGATCCTCGCCCGCATTCCCGACGACCTCGCGGCTGAAGAAGAGCTTGAGGCCGGTGTCGAGCGTGTTCCACGACATCGAGTACTCGGGGCCGAGCACCTCGGCCGAGAGCCGCAGACCGGCGCCGACGAAGCTCCAGGACGTCGTCGCCTCGCCGATCGCGGGCGTCCGTCCGGGCCCCGAACTCGATCGTCATGCTCGCGAAATCTTCCGCGGGCGTTTTCGTATAGTCGACCTCGGTGCCCATCTGCGCCTGAGGTGCGCCGCGTACTCCGGGCGCGTCCACTTGAGGCTCGCGATGTGCGCCGTGACGCGTACCGGGCGGAGGGATTCGCGTGGGGCCGCCGGGCTTCGTGAGCAGATGCCGGACGACGAGCGCCGAGTGGCACATCATGTCGTTGAGCACGCCGCCGCCCTGCAGGCGCCCCTGCCAGAACCAGGGCATGTGCGGCCCGCTGTGCTCCTCGGCGGCGCGCGCCAGATACGGCCGTCCCGTGGTCGCGCGCCGCGGGCCCAGAGCAGGTTGCGGCCGTGCTCGACCTGCGGGGCGAACACCTGATTCTCGAGATAGCCGTGATTCAGGCCGCAGCGCTTCACGAGCGAGGTAACGCGCGTCGCTTCGGCGACGTTGCGGGCGAGCGGCTTCTCGCAGGCGATGCCGGTGAGCTCGCCGCGGCCGCGCTTGATCGTCTCGACGATCTCCTCGACGTTCTCGACGCGCGAGTGATTCGGGCCGCAGAGCCAGATCGCATCGATGGAAGGGTCGGCGACCATGTGGCGATCGACTTGAACGGTTTGGCGGGTCCGACGTCGAGTTTCCCGGAAAGGGCCGCGGCGGCGGCGGCGTTCTTGGCCGTCGGGCTCCAGACCCCGCGGACGTCGGCGTCGCGGACGCCGATGAAGGACCGCAGATGGAACTGGGCGTTGAAGCCGCTGCCGATGATGCCAATGCCCAGGCGCTTGGCGGCGGGTCGCGCGGCCGCGCGGACAGTGGCGGACGGACGTGATCGCGGTCGCGGCATTCAGTAGCTCACTCCCAGTTTGGCCAGCGCCTCGGGTGGGCATCCCTGCCACTCATGCACGACCGTATTGCCCATGTACCGAAGATCGGCCATCCCCATCTTGCTCGTCCAGAATCCAGAGGCCACGAGGTCGCGGAACGTCGTGAAGAAAGCCACGCCCTGGCTCATTGCGGGGTGCGCGCGGGCGGGCCATGCGATGTCGTCGAGCAGCGCCGACCGGCGCTCGGAGTTGCAGTCGGCGAAGGATGCGCTGAAACGCGCGTGTGCCTGCGTGTCGAGCCAGTGCAGACCGCCGCGTACCGGGAGCTGTGCGTATGGCTGGTCCATCATGATGAAATCGATGAACTCGGGGACGCCAGCGTCCGTGGCGCTGCCGGAGCGGCCATCGCGGGGGATGATCTCGTCGGCGAGCACCCGGACGATGCGCCACTCGTGAGGAGTAAAGAATCGCGGGGTGTACGGCGCGGAGCCGGTGGTGTGGGCTTCGAGGTGACGCCAGGCCCGCGCGATGAGCGATGCCGGATCCGTGGCTGCCGCGAGTGGAAGGGCGGCGAGGAGCGCGAGGACCTCACGCCGGGAGAGATCGCCCGCGGCTGCGGCGTCGCCGCTCGAAATGTCGTCACTCACAGCTCGCCCCCCTTGCGCTGCGTCACGATGTAATTGGCGGTGCGCATCGAAAGCGCGAGGATCGTCCAGGTCGGGTTCTTGTCGGCCTGTGAGACGAACGGGCCGCCGTCGGCGATGAAGAGATTCTTCACGTCGTGGGCCTGGCACCAGCGGTTCACCACGGAGCTGTCCGGGTCATTGCCCATGCGGGTGCCGCCGACCTCGTGGATGATGCGGCCGCCGGCGTCGAGGCCGAATCCTTCGTCGCGTGTGGGCATCGCCGTGAACGGTTCCCCTCCCATCGCCGCGATCAGGCCCCGGCAGGTCTCCTGCATGTGTTTCGCCTGGAGGTATTCGTGGTCACTCCACTTCCAGTGAAAGCGCAGGACGGGGATTCCCCAGCGGTCCACGACATCGGGGTCGATTTCGCAGTAGGAGTCCGCGTTGGGGACCATGGCGCCGCGGCAGTTGAAGCCGACGCGGGCGCCGTAGAAGCGCCGGTAGTCGTTCTTGAGCGTCGTGCCGTAGCCGCCGCCGGGCGGGAACTCCTCGATCCCGGCCATCGACCCGTACGTGGGCTGGTCCATGCCGCCCCAGGGTTCGATGTGGTAGCCGCGCGGGAAGTCCAGCGTGCGGTTGTCGAGCCACCACGGCATGTAGATGTGCGGACCGCCGACGCCATCTTCGTTGTGGGGGATGTGATCGGTGAGCCGGGGCACTATGCCGGTGATCGTGGTGCCGGTGGTGTCGGTCAGGAACTTGCCGGCCGTGCCGCTCGTGTTGGCGAGGCCGTTCGGCGAGCGCGAGGTGCGCGAGTTGAGGAGGAGCCGGGCCGATTCGCAGGCGCTGGCCGCGAGGACGACGACGCGAGCCCGCACGTGCTCGTCGGTCCCCGAGGGTTTGTCGATGTACGACACGCCCGTGGCGCGGCCCGACTCATCCGTCGTGATCTCGCGGGCCATCGCGTTGGTGAGCAGCGTGAGGTGGTCGGTGCGAAGCGCGGGCTCGATCAGGACGCCGGGGCTCGAAAAATTGGAGTTCGTCTTGCACCCGCGGCCGCACTGCCCGCAGTAGTGGCAGGCGGCGCGCTGATTGAGCGCGCGTGTGAGGATCGACAGGCGAGAGGCGATGCAGCGGACGCCCGTACTGCCGCATGCCTGCTTGATGAGCAGCTCATAGCAACGGGGCAGCGGCGGCGGCAGGAAGATCCCGTCCGGATCGTTGGGCAACTCCTCGTTGGAACCGAAGATGCCGATCAGGCGGTCGATCGCGTCGTAGTACGGGGCGAGATCGTCGTACGAGATGGGCCAGTCGTCGCCCAGTCCGTCGAGGGACTTGCGGCGGAAATCGTCGGGTCCGAAGCGGAGCGATATTCGTCCCCAGTGGTTCGTCCGGCCGCCGAGCATGCGCGCGCGCCACCAAGCGAACTCGGTGCCGGGTGCGACGGTGTAGGGCTCGCCCTCGATGTGCCACCCGCCGATGCAGCCGTCGAACTCTCCGAATGGGTGCGTCGGCGTCGGTGCGCCGCGGCGGGGAGAGTCGTAGGACCATTTGAGCATGGCCCCGTTCGCGGCCGCGCTCCAGGGCGGTCCGGCTTCGAGCATGACCACGTCGGCGCCCGCACGTGTCAGCACGTACGCCGCCATGCCGCCGCCGGCGCCGGAGCCGATGATGGCGACATCGTACACGTGCTGGCGTGGCTGCAGTCGCGCCGGGCTGGCGGCCGCCACAGAGTGCACGGTCAGTCCTTCAGCGGGCGGATCCAGAATGTTCCGAAACCGGACCGGCATGTGATGGTCCTGCAGCGCCAACGGGAGCTGGCCGGGGTCGTGCGTATACGGCGGGCGGTGCATGAAGGCCGTCGGCCCGCTGAGCGCGACATTGTCCTGGACGAGGACTCCGTTGTGAAAGACGGTGATGCGGGCGGGCGCGCTCAGGTCTCCGGATGCCGACCAACGCGGGCCATGCCAGATGATGTCGTACGTCTGCCATTGTCCCGGGGGGCGGCTCGCGTTGACGAGCGGCGGGTACTGGCCGAACATCGCGGCCGCCTGTCCGTCGGCGTACGTCATGTTGTCGTACGAATCGAGGACCTGTACCTCGTACTTTCCCATGAGGAAGACGCCGCTGTTGCCGCGCTCCTGTCCTTCGCCGGTCGCCGGGGCGGGTGTCTCCCATTCCACGTGCACCTGTGCATCACCGAACGCCTGGGTCGTCGCGATGTTGCCGGTGCCGCTCACGACCTCCATGTAGCCGGATATGACCTTCCATCGGGCGGGGAGGTTGGCCGAATCGGCGTTGCGCCAGCCGGAGAGATCGTGGCCATCGAACAGGACGATGGCATCCGACGGGGGCGGCCCGGGATCCCGATAGGGGCCCGGGTCGATGACCGGTGGTCTGGGGCGGTCCATCGAGTGAATCGGCCACTGAGTCGAGACCTGCGCGCGGGCGGCGCGCGGCGCGAGGGCTGCCAGGGCAAGGGCACCGGCGCAGAGCAGCAGGGGAAGCGCGCGAGGCAGGTGCGGCATGAGTCGCAGGGTGGCGGAGTCGTGGGTGATCCGGACCGGCCGGTCCGCCGCGATAATGTACGGGCGCCGCGTAGGGTGGCTAGGCGGGGGCTCCGTTGCGGCGTCGTGGCGCCCGTGCTGAGGGCAACCATATTCCGCTCCGGGACATCCGAACTCGACACCCTGACACGGCACGCCGTCTCAAGACGCCACTTCAACACCCGACCTCACCATGCGCCGCATTCTGCTCGCACTCTTGCTCGTTGTACCGCTGGGATTCACCGCGGCCCGAACGGAGAAGACCTATCAGGTCGGCCGCATCCGTACACCCAAGGGCGAGATCCTGTTCGTCCTGTACGACCGGACCCCGCGGCACAAAGCGAGCTTCATCAAACTCGCTGGCAGCCACTACTGGGATTCGCTGACGTTCAACCGCGTGATCAAGGACTTCGTCGCGCAGGGCGGGTGCCCCGACACGCCCGAAGGCTTCAGCGCTTCGCCGTATCTGCTGGCTCCGGAGTTCAGCGACAGTCTCAAGCACGTGTACGGTGCGGTCGGCGCGGGGCGTGATGACAATCCGGGGCAGCTTTCGGCCGGGTGCCAGTTCTACATCGTCGCGAACAAGCAGGGGCTGCCGAAGCTCGACAACCACTACACCGTGTACGGGCAGGTCTTCAAGGGCATGGACGTCGTCGAGTCCATCGTGTCGGTGCCAAAAGATTCGACGAACAAGCCGTACACGCCGATCACGCTGCACATCGACGTGATCAGCATGTCCGCGGACGCGCTCAAGGCGGACGGGTACGTGCCGAAATAAGGAACCGTTCACGCGGTGGCGTCGACCTGGCTGAACAGCTCGGGCCCCCCGGAGGATTTAACGCGGGTCTCGTCTGGTACGGTGTGTGCAAATTCCGGCAGGCGAGCGCGGTGATTGCCGCGGCTGATTCGCCAAACGGGGGAGGGTCGGATGCCAGACCAGGAGACGATAGAGCGGGCCCACGAGGATGCGCGCGAGGGGAAGTCGCCGTCGACGCAGGCAGGCGAGTTCGTGCGCCAGGAGATGGATCACATTCGGGAAGGGAAGCACGGCGCGAGATCGACGAAGCAGGCCATCGCGATCGGGCTTTCCGAGGCGAGGCGGGCGGGGATCGATGTGCCGGCCAGCAAGAGCTCGTCGCCGGGGACCCGCAAGCAGGCCAAGCGGGACCTGGCGCGCGGCCGGACGCCTCAGCGTAAGGTGTCTGCCACTCGGTCTCGCGCGGTGAAGAAGGCGCTCAAGAAAGAGGGACGTGCAGCCGCTTCTCGTGGCGCGCTGGCGAAGCAGGCGCGATCGAGTGCGCGACGCCGGAGTGCGGCTGACCGATCGAACGCTGCCATGAAGGCCGTGCGAACCAAGGGTGCGGCAGGACGCTCGGCCGCCGCGAAGAAAGCGGCGCGGACGCGGGCGCGAATGAAGTAGCGGCCTAGTCCGCTCGCGGGGTCCTGCGGCGGTCGGGGAAGTGCTCGTCGAGGAAACGCGTCAGTGCGGACTCCTCGGCCGAGAGTCCCTTGCCTTTGCGTGACCGGCCGAGGTGATCGGCCATCGTCAATCCGCGGTCCACGTAGAGCGCGATCACCAGCGGGTGGACGTAGGATTTCCGGCTGATTGCCGGCGTGTTGCCCAGGATCTCCGCAACGGACCGGATAGCGGCGACCACGTTCTTCTTTGCCTGCCGCTTGCTCGGCGCCGGTCCCTCCTTGGCGAGTGCCAGCGCGCATGCCAGCGTCCCGGTCCATGTCCGGAAGTCCTTCGCCGTGTAGGGCACACTGGCGACCGTGCGGAGATAGCTGTTGACGTCGCGCGAAGTCAGATCGTACCAGGCGTTCGCGGCCTGATATCGGAAGAGATGCTTGCCCGGCGTGCGTTCCAACTCGCGGATGACCGCGGCGAGTTTCGCATCCCGGATCTCGTGGTGCTGCGGGATGCCGCGCTTGCCGTTGTAGCCGAGCTGCACCCGCGAGCCATCGACCGAGACATGCGATTTGCGCAGGGTGCTCGCGCCGAACGTCTGGTTTTCCCGCTCATAGCGCGACTCGCCGACTCGCAAGTGTCCCTTGCCGATCAGCGATACGACACCGGCTGCCACACGTGACTTCGTCAACGCATCGCCTCTGATGTCGCGGGCGACCGCCCGCCGAATCGCTGGCAGGTGTTTGCCGAGCCGCGCGACGCGGTGATACTTGCGCAACTGGCCGCGCTCGACGGCGCGGGCGTGGTAGCGGTACTGGCGCCGTCCGCGGGCATCGAATCCCCAGGCCTGGATTGCCGCGCGGGCGCTCGGCGAGATGTGCACGTCGGTATACGCCGGCGGAATGCGGAGCGCGGCGATGCGATCGAGCACCACCTTGGAGCGGACGGGTGCGCCGCGATCGTCGGTGTACCGGAACCCCGATTTCGCGGTTCCTGCGCGGTGGTACCACTTGGGGCTGGCCATAGGGGAGCCGCCAATGCAATTCGCGGGCTACTTTCTTCGCGAATGGAGATTCGCTTTCTGGGCCCGACCGACGCGAGCGCGTGGTGGCAGCTCCGGCTGGAGGCGCTCGAGGCCGAGCCCTTCGCGTTCGGGAAGACCGTGGAGGAGCACCGCGCGATGAACGTCGACGTCGTCGTTGGCCGCTTTCGTGACGGGCCGCCGGAGAACATCACGGCGGGCGCGTTCGAAGATGGGGAGCTCGTGGGCTGTGCGACATTCGTGCGCGAATCCGAGATCAAGTCGCGGCACAAAGGCCATTTGTACGGGGTCTACGTGTCGGCCGCGCACCGCGGGAAGGGCGTGGCGCGTGCGGTGATCACCGGGCTCCTGGACGCGGTGAAAGCGGACCGCCGGGGTCGAGCAGATACTCCTGACAGTCGCCGTCGGCGGGCCCGCTGCCCGTCTGTATCAGTCGCTCGGGTTCGAGGTGTACGGGACCGAGCCGCACGGTCTCAAGGTGGGGTCGTCGTATGTCGACGAGCACATGATGCTTCTGCGGTTGCGGTAGCGGGGCACAACGTTCGGGCGACGCCTGGAGTCTTACTGGGCGGGTCATGACCCGCCCCTACCAGGGACGAATACCTGCGACCCCTAACCCCAGTGTTACCGCGCGGGTCGTGATCTTATTATGGCAGAGTTCGCTAGGGCGTTTGCTCTCGGTTGCGATCTTGCAGGACTGGGCAACACCTTCAAGAGGTTTGGAATCGCAGGCCTACGGTTCGCGCTCAGCAGAGGAGCGTATCGATGATCGCCGACACGAAGACCAGCCCTCACCTCACTGATCGGGCGCCGCGCGACGACGAGATCGATTTCTTCGGGCTGACGCATACCGGCAAGGTCCGCAAGAACAATCAGGACCATTTCCTGATTTGCTCCGTGCGCCGGAAGATGGAGGTTCACATCTCGAGCCTTCCGTCGCTCGACCGGTTGCCGCTCGGGGCCGAGCGGATCGCACTGCTGGCGATGGTGGCGGACGGTGTGGGTGGCGGGCCGATGGGCGAGGAGGCGAGCCGGCTCGCGGTGGAAGCCGTCACCCAATACGTGACGCGCTCGATCAAGCTGTGCACCGCCGATTCGGCGGCCAGTTCGAGCGACGCGTTTGCCCACGCGCTCGAGGATGCCGCGCGCGAATGCCACGACGGAATCCTTCGGCAGGCCGCCGACAATCAGGAACTCGCGGGGATGGCGACGACGCTGACCATGTGGATCGGCATGTGGCCGCGGTCGTATCTGCTCCACGTCGGGGACAGCCGCTGCTACATCATGCATGACGGCGAGCTCACCCAACTGTCCCGCGATCAGACCATGGCGCAGGAACTCGTCGACCTCGGCGTCCTGAGCCGCACCGACGCGTATCGCAGTCCCTGGGTCAACGTGCTGTCGAGCGCGATCGGCGGCCAGCAGACCACACCGGTCGTGACGTCACTCTCGCAAGTGTGGGGCACCGTCGGCCTGCTGTGCAGCGACGGCCTGACCAAGCACGTCTCCAATGCGCGCATCCGCGAGCGGCTGCTCAGCATGACGTCGGCTCGGCAGGTCTGCGAGGCGCTCGTGCAGGACGCGCTCGACGATGGCGGTACCGACAACATCACCATCGTCGTGGGCCGCACCGTGCGCAAGGACGAGCGGGACGACCGGGCCGAAGCGAGAGTCTAGCCAGCCAGGCACTTCCCGCGTGAGCGAAAAGCGTCGTTAGCGGGGAAAGGCGTCGGACAGGCCGCCGTCGATCGTGATGATGTCGCCAGTGGTGTAGCGGAACCGGTCGCTCGCGAGGAGCGCCGCAATGTCCGCGACGGCGTCGGCGGGAATGAGCGACACGCCCATCGCGTTCCGGCGGCGATAGGACTCCAACTGGTCGGCCGCCGAGATACCGCGCATCGCGGCGCGTTCCTCGACGAACCGCATGAACATCGGCGTCTCGACCTGGTCGGCGTTGATTGCGTTCACGCGAATCTGGTCGGGACCCAGCTCCACGGCGGCGACGCGCATGGCCTGCAGCAGCGCCGCCTTGCTGCCCCCGTACGCGGCCGCGTCACGGCCCGGGGCGAGCGCCGCTTTGGAGACCGACGCGATGATCGATCCACCCAACTCCTGTCGCCGCATCACGGAGCCGGCAGCACCGATCGCGAGCACGCCACCCACGTAATGAACGTCGAGCTGCTGCTGGAGGTCCTCGCGGCGAAGCTCAGTCACGCCCGCGAAGCGTGGTGAACGTCCCGGCGTGTAGAACAGGCAATCGATTCCGCCGAACTCGAACACCGTCTGGTGAATGAGCGTGGCCAAACTGTCGTCGTTCCGGACATCGACGGCCACGGCGAATGCGCGGCCCGGGGCCGCCCTGTTGATCTCCGCCGCCACCGACTCGGCGGCCGCTCCGTCGAGGTCCGCTACGGCGACGTGGGCGCCCTCGCGTGCGAAACGCAGGGCTGCGGCCTTGCCGATGCCGCTGCCCGCGCCGATCACGACCGCGACGTGTCGCGGGAGCAGCAGCGTCGCACGATCGCGGGCATCCTGTTCGTCGATCTTGCGGCGCTCGAGCTGCCAGTGTTCGAACTCGAAGACCTCGGATTCCGCGATGAACTGGAAGCCACCGATCGCGTCGGCGTTGGCCATCGATTCGAGCACCGCGCGGTAGCAGAGATTGGCGGTAACGGCGCTCCGCTTGTCGCGGGCGGCCGTAATCATGCCGAGCCCGGGGGCGAGGACGACCTTGGCCCAGTCGTCGAGGGGCGCCGTACCGGCTGTGGCGTGCCGCGCGTGGTACTGCTCGTAATCAGTGCGCTGGTCGCCGAGCTGCGTACGGATCGTTTGGGCGATGGTTTCAGCCGGCGCGGCGGGATCGACATTGAGCCAGACGGGGAGCCGGCCCGCGCGGAGGATGTGCTCCGGCGTGGACATCCCGCGTTTGATCTTCTCGCTGGTGCCAGGTTCTGCGAGCACCGCGAGCACATCGTCGGCGTCGTCGAGGTGCAGGATGACGCGGTGAGGCGCGCCGAGCTCGCCGCGGACGACCGGCAGGGCGACTTCGGCGCAGCGCCTGCGCTGCTCGAGGGGCGGGATCGCGGCCGAGTGGCCGCGCGGCGGCATCGCCTGCCGCCGGGTCGCGAGGTAGTCCTCGATCCGGTTGATCGACTGCAAGAGCCGCGCGTAGCACGTGCGCGCATCGTCGCCCCAGACGATGAGACCGTGATGCGCGAGTGCCAGACCGTATACCGTCGATCCCAGCCGGTCCACGATCCGGCTGACGGCCTGAGCAAGTGGAAAACCGGGCCGCACGTACGGCACCATCACGATCTCGCCCGAGAACAGCTCGGCGAGGATTCGCTCGGCGACATCGCCGGCCACATTGGTGAGGCTCATCGTGGCGACGTCGTGCGTGTGCACGATGACGCGGTGCGGCAGCAGCGAGTGCAGGGGCGTCTCAACGCTCGGCGCCGGCCCGGGTTGCAGCATGCACCCCGCCATGAACCGCATCATCTCGGCGTCGAGCATGGACGTTGCCGAGCGCAGCGCCGACAGGGAGGCGAGCGAGAGCTGCGTGAAGCCGTCGCGTCCGATCGTCCGGAGGTCAGTGCCGCTCCCTTTGACCAGGAGCGTATCGCCGGATTTGGCCGACGTGTTGCCGCCGCCGGGCTGGACGAGGCGCGGCTCGCGGCCGACGATGTTCGAGAGGTAGACCAGTTGGCCGAGCGTGTCGGCGCCCGGCGGGGGACCGTCACCCCAGCGGTCTTCGAGTGGTTGGGCTGTTACTGAGCCGAGCATGCGGGAGTGCATCCGCGATAAGATGGCGTACGCGCCGCTGCCGGGCGAGTCACCAAAGGCGAGTCGCCAAAGGCGAGTCACAAAGGCGAGTCACAAAGGCGAGTCGCGAAATGTGAAACGCGAATGGCTGGCGGTCGCTAGGGCTGGAAGATCTGGCTGGCCGCGAACACGGAGATCACATTGGTGATCGGCTGGCCGGTGTCGGCAGGCGAGGGGCACTCCACCGTGACGTGACCGTGCACCGTCAACAGCGCGATCGAGTCCTGCGCCACGGTGCCGGTCATGGCGCCGCCGGTGGCCTTCCCCCAATGACAGGTGGGGAGTACCTGCTGGAGGTATGGCTCGCCTTCGAGCGGCGGCTTGCCTGGCGCGCCGAAGGACGTGAAGGTGATAACCCCCTTGTGACCTTCCGTGCCGGACAACTCGCCAGTGACGAAGGCGAGGTAGTAGGAGCCGGTGAAGGATCCATCGCTGGCGACCGGCCCGATGGTGATCCGGCCACCGAGGTAGGCGATCGTATCCGGGATGGTAAAGAAGCTGTTGGAGTCGGTGGGGATGATATTGACGTTGTACGTGCCGGTAATCGGGGGGAACACCGGGGCGCTCGTGTCCGTGGGCGTCTTGTGGCAAGCGCCCAGCGTCACAATCGCGACCAACAGTGTTAACCGTCGCATACAAGGTCCCCGGAAACGTCGCCACAACCTAACTGGATGGGCGTCCGCCTGGTGATACCCCAATCGCCTCCGGTCCGGCCATCACCGCAATGGCCTTCTCGGTGCCCCACTCCTAATATTGACTGAGTCTCGCCGAAGGAGCCGATCGTGCGCTCATCACTCCGATATTCGGTCTGCGCGATAGCGATTTTGCTGACGGTCGCGCCGAGGGTGGGCGCCCAGCAGCGCGTGGACAACCTCCGTCGTGCAGCGACCGCGGACTCAGCCAATGCGACCGCGCTGTTTCCGCTGACGGTCTCTGAGGTGGAGCTAATCCCATCCGAGCCAGATCGGTACGGCATTCTGGCGCATCAGATCGACAGCATCAGCGCCTTCGCGAGCCGTCTGACAGGGCCCACGGTCTTGCACGATGAGATCGCCCAGACCACGAGCCGGTTCGTTTTGTTTTCCCAACTCGAGCACCGGTTCGGCGCCAACGGATCGCCGGCGACGTTTGCGAACGCGCACTCGCCGTACGGATCGATGGACTGGATCAATTTGGCGACCCTGGCCGGATTCTCCGGCCTTGCGCGGAACTCGTTTCTCGCGCCAGGCGGTACCGACGATACGGTCCTCGGGTCACTGCGGACCGCCGGAGAGTGGGCGGGGATGACGGCGGCGGCTGGTGGAGCGTCGTGGCTCATCTCAAACCTCGCGCGACGCTCGATGGGCCTGTGCCGCTTGTCGTGCCGGCGTCCAGCGATCGAGCATCAGATCCGGTAGCACTGGCCGGCCGGAAGGGGCGGCCGCTGGCCATTGGCGATCCCTGTAGTTCTACTGGGCCGGTCATGACCGGCCCCTACCAGGGACATCTCCGTCGGCAGGAGAGGAATCCATCGGCTCCGCACCGCCTGCGAGGAAGCAACTAGGGCAGTCGGTCGGTCGGCTCCAAGCCGATGGCGTACGCAATTGCTCGTTTGGCGAGTGACAGCTGGACGATCGATTGTGCGCGGAGACTCTGGGCTTGGGCCAGCGCGGCCTGTGCGGAGAGAAAGTCCACGATCGAGGCGAATCCGACGTTGTAACGGCCCGATACCAACTGAAATGCGGCCTGGGCGGATGCCAATCCGGATGCGGTGGATGCCATGCGCTGTACGGCGACGCCGTACTCGCTGATTGCCCGCGCGACATCGCCCGTCACGGCACGCCGGACATCGCCTTCCGCTACCTGGGCGGATCCGTACGCGACCCGGGCCTCCTGGTAATCGAGTCGTGACCGAAACAGGTCGTACAGACTGTACCCAAGTCCGATCGAGAACAGGCGGGACGTCTGCGGCCCGATCTGATTGATGAGCACGGGCTGGGGCGTCGCGATCTGTGACACACCGTCCTGAGTAGCGTAATCGAATACTCTGCCGGTCGAGTACACCGTGAATCCGACGGACAGCGCCGGCATGTTCTCGTTGGCGGCGCGGCGGATGCTCCACCGCGTCGCGTCGATGGCGGCGTGGGCGGACTGGAGGTCCGGCCGGCGCTGAAGCGCCTGGGTTGCAACGTGCGCGGTGTCCAGCCATTCGGGGCCCAGCAGGGTCGTGTCGATCGGCGGCGTGGCGATCACGACACTGCGCTGCGGATCAATGTGCAGCCGTTGCAGGAGTGAGATCTCGTCCGCGCGCTGGCGGTTCACGGCGTCGAAATACAGCGATTGGTTTGCGCTGGCCTGGGATTGTGCCCGGTACAGGTCTGCTGGTGGCCGTTTCCCGACGCGGACCAGCTCCTGCAACTGGACGACCTGCTCTTGCGAGACCTGAATGTTCTGTGCGGCGAGCGCCACGAGCTGGCTATCGAGAACCGTCTGCAAGAACGCCTGCGTCACATCGAGCGCGACCGACTGCCTCGTCCGCTCAAGCGTGAGGTCGGTCGTCTGGCGTTGGTATTGAGCAGACCGGATCGCGGGATATGCGCTGATGCCGCCGAGCAGGTTGAGGGATGTCTGGAGCTGGTAGCCCATTGTTTCGTACTGCGTGTTCCACGGCGCCATGGCGCGCGCGCCCACCAGCGGATCACCCTGCGTCACGGTACGCAGTCCCGATGCCGTGACGGACGGCAGCATGCCTCCGTAGCTCCGGCCGACCTCCGACCGCGCGTTGGCGCTGGCGAACCGCCCTTGCTGGACGGCGGTCCCGATTTCGAGGGCCAGGGCAATCGCGGTGTCGAGCGTGAGCACCGGCGGCGGGTCCGTGCTGATCGCGGTGGCTCTGGGCGGAGCGGGCGGCAGCGGGATCGGTGGCGCGGGCATCGCACGGCCGGTGTCCGCCGGGGAGGCAGTCGCTTGCGCGGCGACCCGTATGCTGCCCGCGGCGAGCGTGGCGAGCGCCAGCATCGCGAGCGCCAACATCCCCGCGGCGCGGCGATACGGCGCTGAGCGAGAAATCATGACACCGTGGAGCGGGCGGCCGAGTCGGACGGGGCGGGCTGCACGTGCTGTCCTTCCGCCACACTGTCGCCGAGGTTGAGAGCGACCCGCTCGCCTTCGTGAATGCCGCTCACGACGCGGACCGTGACCCCGTCCGTGTCGAGGATGTGGATCTCGCGGTAGGTCACGTGGTCGTCGGGTGTGATGACGGCGACGAAATGTTTCGCGCCTCGCACGATCAGTGCTTCTGCGGGAATGTCGAGGTAGCGCGGGCCCGTGACCGACAACGAGACCTGCACGAAGCTGCCGGGTACGATCGTCCCTTTGCGGTTGCTCAGGTCGATCTCGGCCAGCAGCGTGCGTGTGTTCGGGTCCAGCTCGCCCGTGTAGCGGGTGACGGTCCCCGTCGCGTGGACATTGGGCCGGCTGGCGTCGGTGATCGTGACCGGTTGCCCGCGCTGGATGTCGGCGGCGTCGCGTTGCGCGAGGTAGACAAAGATCCGAAGACTGTCAGTCGTCCCGACCTCGACGACTGGGAGGGCGCTGGTCTGGGATGCTTCGGCATTCTGCACGAGTGCGCCCGGGTCGGCGTACCGTGCGGTCACCGTCCCATTGAATGGCGCGCGGATCCGCTCGTAGTCCTCGAGCGCCTTGAACCGCTCGGCCGAGGCGGCGCTCATCCGGGCGTCCGTTTCAGCCTGTTCCGCTTCTTCGGGCGCGATCAGCTTCTGCGCAATGAGTTGCGTATCGCGGTCCGCGATCACGCGCTTGTTGCGCGCGTCGGCGATCGCGGACTGGGCCTGTTGGTCCGTCTCGGGCGATTCGACCACGGCGAGGACATCGCCCGCCTTGACGTGATCCCCCTTATCGACGCGGACCTCTTTGAGGTATCCGCTAACCTTGGCGTAGAGCGCGACGGACAGGAACGGCCGCGTCTCGCCGGTGAGGAGGATCGTGCGCGCCCCGGGCGACCGTTCGACGCGAACCGTCCGGACCACGGGACCATTGGCGACGGCGGTCACTCGCGATTCGCGCTCGCGCGATACCGACGTCCGCTTGAATGCGGCCAACGCGATCACGGACACGATCGCCGCGACGACGAGGATGGCGCCCCCGAAATAGAGCAGCGATCCCGCGCGCCGGGTGGGCGGGTGGCTTGGCGTCCACGGCGGAATGCCGCCGGGCTCGCCGGCGGTGGGCGGAGCGGTGTCCGGAGTCGCCATCTCAGTAGCCCTCACTGTAGGCCATGCCTTGCTCCTCGGCTTTGAAGCGCTCCTCGAGAGAGAATCGCTCGGGGAGTGGACGGCGCACGAGCGAATACACGACGGGGACGACGCAGAGTGTGAACAGCGTCGCCATGATCAGGCCGCCGATGACGGCCCGGCCGAGTGGTGCGTTCTGGCTGCTGCCTTCGCCGATCCCGATGGCGGTGGGGACCATGCCGAGGATCATCGCCAGCGCGGTCATTAGTACTGGCCGGAGGCGAGTCTTGCCCGCCTCGATGGCGGCCGCGGCGCCGGACATCCGCTTGTCCACGCGCAAGTCGTGTGCGAACGTGACGACGAGGATCGAGTTCGAGACGCCGATGCCCACGGCCATGATCGAGCCCATGAGCGACACGACATTGATCGTCGTATGCGTGAAAATCAGAATCCAGACAATCCCGACAATCGCGCCGGGGATCGCCGCCATGATGATCAGCGGGTCGATCCACGACTGGAAGAGCACGACCATCAGGAAATACACGAGCAGGATCGCGACAACGAAGCCGAGTGCCAGACTCGAAAACGCCTGGTTCATGACATCACCTTGGCCGCGCACCGTGATGTACATGCCGGGTGGAAGCTTGCCGAGGGCGGCAATCTTCTGATTGATGCCGTCGACGACCGAACCCAGGTCGCGGCCCGTCACGCTGGCGGTCACATCCAGCACACGAGCCACGGTGTAGTGGTTGATCACGTCCGGAACTGCCGTGGGTGTGATCTGCGCCACGTTGTCGAGCGTCTGGGCGGGCTGCCGGGGGACACGATCGGTCGTCCGGGCTGCAGGAGTCGGGTGCTGGTCGAGTGCCTGGCCGAACCGCGTCACCGGCGTGTTCATCAGATCCCGCGCAGAAGTCATCTGAGGAAGCGGCACCTCGACGGCGACCAGATAGTTGACGTGGTTCTCGGGATTGATGTAGTACGTGGGCGAGACCACGGCGCTCGATGAGAGCGAGACCAACATGCTGTTCGCCACATCGCGCTGGCTGAGGCCGAGCTGGGCCGCGCGCTCGCGGTTGACGTTCACGAATAGCGTCGGGTAGTCGAGTGTCTGCTTGATCGTGACATCGGTGGCGCCCGGGACCTCGCTGATCGCGTCCCGCAGCGTGCGTGCGGTGACGTAGCCGCGCGAGAGATCGGGGTACATGATCTGCACGTCGATCGGCGCCGAGAGACCGAAATTGAGCACCTGGCCGACGATGTCGGCCGTCTGGAAGTAGACCGCCGACCCGGGGAACTCCGACTGCAGCGACTGGCGGATGCGCTGGACGTAGCCTTCCGTCGGGTGGTGATCGCGATTGAGGGCGACCAGGATCTCGGCATCCATCTCGCTGACATTGTCCGTGGGCACGAACGCGAGATTGAGCGGCTGGGGGACGCCGATCGTGGAGTTGATCGTTTGCACCTCGCTCGGCGGGATGATCCGGCGAATGGTGTGTTCCGCCTGTGCGACGAGCCGCTCGGTCTGTTCGATGCGCGTGCCTGATGGCGCGCGGAAATGGATCTTCATCATGCCGGCGTCGGTCGGCGGGAAGAAGTCCGTCCCGATGATCGGGGGAAGGAGCAGACTCGAGGCGATGAGCAGGGCTACGACACTGAGCGTGTAAACGCGGTGCACGATCAGGAGCTCCACGAACCGGCCGTAGCTTTCCTGGAACCTCGAGAACCACCGGTCACGCGCCTCGTTGAACCGGCGGCCGACGCGAGTGACCGAGCTTTCGGGTCGCGGGCGGGGCGGAGCCTCGGCTGGGGCGGGGAGCGGTGCGCGGGCCACATGTTGCGCGTGGACCTCTCCGCCCAACAGCATGCGTGAGAGCGTCTTGACGAGCGTGCGGGAGAGCAGCCAGGACGCGGCGACGGCGCTCACGACGGCGATCGCCATGGGGATGAACAGAAATCGTGCGGGGCCGACGAGGAGCACGACCGGGAAGAACACGATGCAGATGGCCAGCGTCGCGACGATAAGCGGCGTCGAGATCTGCGCGGCGGCGTCGAGGATGGCGACCGTCAGGGGTTTGCCGAGCCCGATGTTGCGGTGGACGTTTTCGACGGTGACGATCGCGTTGTCGACGAGAAGACCGATCGACAGGGAGAGGCCGCCGAGCGTCATGACATTGAAGCTGTTGGCGGTCGCGTGCAGGACGATGACCGCGACGGCGATCGAGAGCGGAATCGACGTCACGGCGATGAGCACACTGCGCCAACTGCCGACGAACAGCAGGATCATGAGTGAGACGAGGACCGCGGCGATCAGCGCCTCGCGGATGACGCTGGCCACCGCAGCGCGCACGAAGACCGACTGATCGAAGTCGAGCCGGACATCGAGTCCTGCTGGGGCGACCGCGCGGACGCGGGGCAGGATGTCCTTCGCGGCATCGACCACGGCGAGCGTCGAGGCATCCGCTTTCTTGAGGATGGTGAGATACGCGCCGCGGCGGCCGTCGATCCGGACGATGTTCTCCTGTTCCGCGAATCCGTCGCGCACGGTCGCGACATCGCCAATGAGGACGGGTGCGCCGTTGACGACCTTGATGGGGATGTTGTTGAAATCGGCGACGTTGGAGGGGCTCGAGTTCATGGCGACGTCGTAGTCGCGGTCGCCGATGCGTGCCGTGCCGGCTGGGATCAGGAGGTTGGACGCGAGCAGGGCACTGAGTACGTCTTCGGCCGAGAGGCCTTTGCCCGCGAGCGATTTCGGATCGACATCGACCGTGATCTCGCGCAGTTTGCCGCCGTAGGGGGAGGGCGCCGCGAGGCCGGGGATCGTGAAGAGCTGGAGCCGGATGAAGTTCTGTCCGTAGTCGGAGATGTCCTGTTCCGGCATGGACCGCGACGTCAGCGTGATCTGAGCGACCGGGACGCTCGACGCGTTGGACTGGACGACATAGGGTGGCGTGACGCCGGGCGGCATGGCGCGGAGCGCCGTCTGGGACGACGACGTGATCTGGGCGATGGCGTTGCCGATGTCGACGCCGGGCTGGAAGTAGATCTTGATCAGCCCGACCCCGGGGATCGATTCTGATTCGATCCGGGAGATGCCGTTGACGGTCGCCGAGAGATTCCGTTCGCTGAGCAGGACGATGCGGCTTTCCATGTCCTGCGCCGAGAAGCCGTTGTAGTTCCAGACGACGGCGACGACGGGGATATCGATGACCGGGAAGATGTCGACCGGCATGCTGCGCATGGCGAGCCAGCCCATGAGCATGAGCACGAGCGACATGACCGCGACCGTATACGGTTGTCGAAGCGCGAGCCGAACAATCCACATAGCCGGGTCCGCCAGGCGGCGGGAGAACACTGGACGGCCGGCGTCATAGGATTGGCGCCCGGTCGTGCATTTTCGTCAGATTATGTTATACTGCGCTTTGAGAGCACACAAATGGCAAATGTGGTATCTCCTCATACCAATTTGGTTATGCCATTCAACCTGCGCCTCATCCGGGTCTTTCTGGCGATCGCCGATCGCAAGAACATCACCCAGGCGGCGGCCGATCTCGGTGTTTCACAGCCCTCCGTATCGCGTTCGGTGCGCGAATTGGAGCGGCAGACGCGCGCGATTCTCCTGGAGCGGACACCGTCGGGTGTGCGGCTCACCGAGGCCGGCCGACGCCTTGCTCGGCCATGCGCGCAACATTGTTGCCGAGGCGCGGGGGGCGGAGGAGGATCTCGAGGCGCTGGCCGGGCTGACGCAGGGGACGTTGCGGGTGGGGGGCAGTCCGACCATTGCGACGTACATGCTGCCGCCGCTGCTGCAGACCTTCCACAGCCGGTATCCGGGCGTGGAGCTACGACTCATGTCGGCGCCGTCGCGGGTGGTCGCGCGGATGCTCGCGGAGCGAGAGATCGATGTCGCGCTCGTCGAGACGCCGGTGGACGATCCGCGGCTCAACAGCGCGCTGTGGGCGGAGGACGAACTGGTCGTCGTCGTGGCGCCTGGGCATCCGCTCGCGCAGCGGTCGCCGGCCGCGCCGGCGGAGCTGGCGCACGAGCTCCTCGTGACGCGGGAGCCGGGATCGGGGACCTACGATACCGTGATGGCGGCGTTGCGGGAGGTGGGGGTCGCGCCCAAGCGGAGACTCGAAGTCGATACAGCCGAAGCCATCATCCAGCTCGTCGCATCGGGGTTGGGATTCGCGATCGTGTCGCGGAGTGCGGCAGCGGATGCGTTGGCGGCCGGCCGGCTTCGCGTGATCGATGTGACGGGGCTCGCGATCCGGCGCCCGCTCATGCGGCTCTCGCTCGTCGCGGCGGGCGAGAGCGCGGCCGCAAGGGCGTTCGGGACCTTTCTCGATGTCGGGAGTGCGCCGCGAAGCGGGCCGGTGCCGCGTGCCACGACAGTGAGTACGGCCCGGCGGCGGCCGGTGTCCCGATCGTCGGAAGTGCGGTAGTCGTTCAGGGCCGCCGACGCAGACCGCCAAGCTCCATCAACGCGGGTCGAACTGGGCGTCCTCGACGTACTTGGCCGTGCTCAGCCCCTTGATGGTCTGACGTCCTTTGATGTCGTGGAACACCGTCCCTGACAATTCCGCTAGCGAGAGGTCCGCCCCGGTGAGCGTCGCGCCGGTGAAGTTGGCTCGCGTGAGCTTCACCTTACGCAGGTTCGCGCCGGTAAGATCCGCGCCCGTAAGGTCTGCGTTCGTCAGGTCCGCGCGCATGACGCCCATCGGCTGGTTCTTTGGATCGGCTCCAAGGTCGGCGTGCATCATCTTCGCCCGGATGAACTTGGCCCCCGTCGCCGAGGTGATGAGACGTACGCCGGTCAGATCGGCATCGGTGAAGTTGACGCCAGGAATGATCACGGCGTACAGGGTGGCACCCGCAAGCTTGGCGCCCGTGAAGTCGGCATCACGCATCGTGGCGAGATCGAGCTCTGCGCCGGTGAAGTCAGCGCCTTTTGCGGTGGCGTGGTCGAAGTTCGCCGACTGCAACTTGCCGTGCGACAGGTTGACGCCATCGAGGTTGGCGCCGCTGAAGTTGGCGCGGTGCAGATCTTGGCCGGACAAGTCCAGCGAGGACAGATTGGCTCCGGAGAAGTCGGCCGGGTGATCGTCGGTGGCGGCCGCCATGCGGGCGATAACGACTGCCCGGGTGAGCGGCGCCGAGGCGTTCTGACCATTTGCCCGTACCGGGAGCGCGTCACAGGTGAGCGTCAACGCAATGGCCAGGACGAGCGAGATCATGCCCGGCGCGGGGCAATTGTCGGGGCCACGCCGCGTCGTTACCGTGCCGCTCGGTAGTTTGTGGTCGCTCATGACAATGCCTCCTGGTATCTCCCGCCGTCCGGATCCACAGGACGGCGGTCATGTACACAATATGACGTCGCGACCGTAGCGATCAACTCGCCGTCGCTGACTTTCCCGTCCCGTTCGGTACCGGACTGTCCGCGGCAGTCGTAAAGCGGGAGGATGTGGGGGTGCGTGAGTCCCGCCGTGATCTCGATCTCGCGTACGAAGCGCGCGGCTCCCAACGACGCTGCGAGATCTGGATTCAGCACCCTCAAGGCAACTCGCCGCTTGTGCTTGAGATCGCGAGCGAGATAAACGGTCGCCATACCGCCGTGGCCCAGTTCCCACTCGATCACGTAGCGATCGGCGAGTGCGCTCTGGGAGGGCACACTGGGCTCAGTGCGATGGCTCAGCCCTTTGGCCGGATTAGCTCTTGGAACGGCGGGTAGCCGCGAAGGGTGTCGAACTCCGCGATTACATGCACCGCGTAATAGTATTGCCCCTCCGCCAAAGCTTGGCGGACCAGATCGACAGCGACGTCGCGGTCCCCGAGTACTGAAGCGATCCGTCCGCGCCACATCGTATTCCTGCCGAACGCGTACGGTTGAGACAAGGCTTTCAGCTGCGCTGACGCACGCACTACCTCGTCGCGACGGCCGGTCCGAGCTGCTAACACTCCGAACACTCCCCAGTCGTCAACGCTGTCCGGGTGGACCGCTACCATTTGCTTGGCCAGCGGGTAGGCCTCCGCCCAACGTCCCGCATCGTTGAGCGCGATCGTGACGTGCGTTCGCGGATCTTCGGCAATGCCCTCGCGGGCCGCCGTCGATCGCTGAGCGCGATACAACGCGATGGCACGGTCGAATGCGAGCTGAGACAGCAGCGAAAGTCCGTGCACATGGAGCTCGCGACCCATGGACGCAAATTCGTTAGCGGTCTGCTCGTCTGATGCGTCTGACAGGAGTGGAAGGGAGTCGAGTTGGGCCAGAACCTCGGCCGTGCGTCCAAGTGCGCCGAGCGCACGAACGAGGCGAGCGAGCACGCGAACGTCGTGGGGGTACTTCTGGTGAGCGACCGTCGTCACACGCAACTCACCGGCGTAGTCGGCCAAAGCGTGGAGCGCTTCGGCGTAATCAATGTATGCGCTGGCGCTCCCCGCATAGAGCCCGTGGTCGGGATTGATGCGTGGCCAGACGTTTGCTGCTTCGCGGGGCCGGTTCGTGGCAACTGCATTGGACTCGAGTTCCCACAGCGCCTCTTGAGATGTGGGGCTGCGACGCACCCACTCTCGGGCGGCGACGAGTGCGCCGTTGTGGTCTCCCCGAATGTCCATGAGGTCCACGTCGAGATACGCCCGCTCGTAAGGCCCGAGCTCATCACGCTTGCGGCTAAGAACGTGAGCGATCGAGTCCGCGTGCGCGAAGTCTCCCACGCCCTCGTAGTCGTTAAACGCCTCCAGGAAGGCCATGTAGAACGTCGTATCGAGTGTCGCAGCGCGGAGGTAGTGCCGTAGGCCCTCGCGCTCATCGCCCTGCACCATCTCGGCGTCGGTCGCCTCCATGAACTCGGCGTACGCTTCGTACGTGGGCGGTTGCACAAATGTGACGGCGGCGGCGGTCAACCGTGGATCGACAGCAGCAGCCAGTGCCCCAGTAACTGAGTTTCGTAGCGCTTCTAGCACCGCAGTCTTGCTGGCCGTCGGCCCAGCGACACTGGGGACGGGATGCATGACGTTGCCCGTCGCCGCATTGATGAGCTTGGCCTGGAAGCGGAGGCTATCGCCGTCGCGGTAATAGCTCCCCGTCACCACAATGGAGGCGCCCGTCTTTTGGCCGAGCGCCACAGCGCCGCCCTTTTCCGCGCCCCCGGCGGAGTTGCTCCCTGGATTGAGATGCCCGGAACCGACCGTAGTGCGCGAGTCCACAACCTGGACCGCGCCTGTGCGGGCGAGACCCTGAGCCACCCAATCGGCGGCCATCTCGCCAAGCGGATCGAGCGTCTTGTCTCCCGTATGGTTTTCAAAAACCCCAACCGCGATCGTGGCAGGCCCAGGACCGGGTGGGCTCCTTCGGTGACTGATTGCCCAGGTGCTACCGATTCCGATGACCACAGCCACGGCGAGGGCAGCGACGAGCCAGCTCCTCGGTACCGGGTGCCGTTGGACACCCGGTGGCGCCGTCCCAGCAATCGCGTCGCGGAAGTCGGCCGCCGTGGCAAAGCGCTTGTCCGGTTCTTTCGCCAACGCTTGCGCGATAGCCTGGCTGAGGTTCGGCGGCAGGTCGGAACGGAGCTGTGCCAGTGGTTTCGGCGCCGATGTGAAGTGCGCGGCGGCAACCGCCTGTGGCGTAGGACCCGTAAAGGGTGCCACGCCAGCCAGCATCTCGTAGCCCACCACCGCGAGCGCGTAGACATTGGCGCGTGCGTCGATGTTGCGATCACCGGCCAGCTGCTCGGGCGCC
Organism: uncultured Gemmatimonadales bacterium; assembly: GCA_963706505.1. GTDB lineage: Bacteria > Gemmatimonadota > Gemmatimonadetes > Gemmatimonadales > Gemmatimonadaceae > Palsa-1248. The sequence goes on along the minus strand of CAVPLX010000003.1, from coordinate 403,551 downwards.
ATGTAGCCGGGTGTGCCGAGCCCTATCCCGGTCTCGGTTAGTCGCTGGCTGCCGGTCGCCTCATGGAGCGCTCGCGCCACGCCGAAATCGGCCAGGAGCGCGTGACCGCGCTGCAACAGAATGTTCTCCGGCTTGATGTCGCGGTGCACCACACCCGCCTCGTGCGCCCGCGCGAGGGCATCGGCCATCTCTCGAAGAATCTGTACGGCGGCTGACACCGGCAGCTTCTTCTCACGTTCGAGCCGCTGACGCAGCGACTCACCCTCCACGTAGGGCATGACGTAGAAAAGGAGCCCCTCACGCGAACCCGCCGAGAGGATGGGCAGAATGTGCGGGTGCTGCAGGTTGGCGGTGAGCGTGACCTCGCGCTGGAACCGGGCAGCGCTCACCTCGCTCGCGTATTCAGGCGGCAAGAGTTTGATGACGACCCGTCGATCGAGCGAGCGCTCGGTCGCCAGGAACAGGCGGCTCATTCCGCCGGGCGGCAGTTCCCGCTCGAATGCGATAGGCGTCGCCGAGCACTGACTGGAGCTGGTCACGCAGATCCGACGTGCCCATGGAGCATGCCGCCGGGGAGGAGTGCGTCGAAGGTACGCCGTCACCACCGTTCTTGCCACCGGCCGACGGACCCCACCGGGTGCCGCTGCGACGGGTGGCTCTCAGGCGGCACGGCCACATCAACCAATCCGCGCGCGGACTGCTATGCTGTCGGGGGCGTAGCGGTCGCGGTGAGTAGTTGCTCGAAGCGCGGGTCGCCGCGAAGAAAATCCCAATTGGGATCGACTCGGAGCCACGCGCGGGACACCCACGACGATGGGCTGTCTAGCTCGTGTCGCAGCTCGTCAAGAGCGGTGCGGACATTCCCTGATCTGGCATCCACGTAGGCGCGCAGGTATCTCACGAAGTCCGCCGTTCCGGGATAACTCGGATTCGCAGCCGCGGCTGCGTCGACCTCGCGCGCGGCATCACGGTATCGCCCCAGGTATTCGTAAACAAGCGCCAGCTTCTCGTGCACGATTTCGGGGACTCGGTCGTGAGCGATCAGCTTTTCGAACCGTTTCCGCGCCGAGTCGGCGTACGCGTGACCTTCATCAGACAGCCCGCGCGACCGGTAAAAACCTGCCTTCGTGTAGTAGTACCCGGCCGTGTCGCCGCCGAATGGGGTGGCATCAACCGGGTCGAATGCACTCGGCCAGCGCACGGGCAGCCACAACCAGTCCGCCTCCTGGAGCATCCCTGCCATCCGCTGCCGGCCACACCGGACCAACGCGGAGTCGTACAGCCGGCGCGCACCGCTCGTATCCCCTCCCGTAAGGACCAGCCAAAATGCCTGATCTTCATACGGATTTGTCTGTTCCGGTGCGAGAGCGAGTGCGCGGCTCAGTTCTTCTTCGGCCGCATCGTACCGATGCAGGAGGAGATAGACCTCGCCAAGACGGCTGTGGTAGTCCGCGACGGCGGGATCGAGTGCGACTGCCCGCCTGTAATCCTCCAAACCAGCCTCGAGTCGCCCCGCGTAGGCCTCGGCTTCACCCGCCTGGAAGAACGCGTTCGCAAAACTGGGCTCCGCCCGATAGGCGGCTCGATACTGCTCGACAGCCGCGGGGAGATCACCAGCGGCTTCATAGTAGTTGCCGAGCGCCAGAAGTGCCTCCGGTGCGTTCGGTCTGAGCCGCAGTGCATGGTCGGCGGCCGCTTTCGCGGCGGCCAATAGGACGGTATCCCGATCAAACCCGTTCTCGTACAACGCGGCTTCCACTCCAGCCAGACCGGCGTAGGCAAGCGCAAACGTAGAATCCAACGCGATCGCGCGTGTGTAGAGAGCAAGGGCCGCTCGAGATGAGCTTGCACCGCCGCCAATGTTTGACGTCCCGCGCGCCCGCACGTAGGCATCGTACGCGTCCAGATTGTTAGTCGGTCGTTGATTGATGGCCTGCTGGGCGGCTGGCGTGAGCGCGATTTGGAGCGCCTGGACCACTCGGCTCGCGATGTCTGCTTGCACTTGAAACACGTCCGTGAGAGGCGCGTCGAACGCCTGCTGCCACTTGTCGGCTGCGATGCTGGCGTCAATGAGTTCAGGACTCACTTGAACACGTCCAGGGGCACCGACTGCCTTTGCCCATCGGACTCGCCCGACCAACAGATACCGAACACCGAGCTCCCGCGCGACCAGTTGTAGTGACTTCGTAGTGCGCCGGTATTGGCCCGAGCTTGTGCTGGCCGTTACCTGTAGTTGCGGCAGCGCAGCGAGCTTACCGCGGACGGCGTCGGTGACTCCATCGGCGAAATACGCGTCGGCGGTGTCGCCGAGATTGTCGAATGGGAGCACGGCGATTCCGATCACGCCGCCGGGGACCGGGGAAGAACGTTCGCGCGAACGCCAGGCGAAGAGGAACCCGGCGCCGATCACGATTCCGAGGCCGAGCAGTGCGACGCCGATTGGGACACGACCTTTCGCATGCGCGGGCGCAGCTACAGGAACGGAAGCGGGGATGGTCGTCCCGGGCGCAGCGTCAAGCGCTCTGGCGAAATCCGCGGCTGTCGCACAGCGGTCGGCCGGCACTGGAGCGAGCGCTTTCGTGACTGCCGCGTCCACACTGGCTGGCACGGCAGGCCGGACGCGTCGCACCGACGGGACCTCACCACTGATTCGCTTGGCGAGGATCACCTGCGCGGTGGCGCCGGTGTAGGGCGGCTCACCCGCGAGCATCTCGTAGAGCACGCAGCCCAACGCGTAGACATCGGTGCGAGCATCCAGTGTCCGCTCGCCGGTCGCCTGTTCAGGGCTCATGTAGGTCGGCGTCCCGAGCGCCATTCCGGTTTCGGTCAGCGTCTGCGGCGGCGCCTCCCGCTACTCTTCCCGCTCTGATATCGCCCGCGCGACCCCGAAGTCGGCGACGAGCGCATGACCCCGTGAGAACAGAATGTTCTCCGGCTTGATGTCGCGGTGGATGATGCCGTGCTGGTGCGCGTAGTCGAGCGCGTCCGCGACCTCGCGCGTGATTCGGAGCGCATCGTCCACCGGGAGCTGCTTCTCTCGATCGAGCCGGTCGCGGAGCGACTCGCCGTCGACGTACGGCATCGTGAACCAGAGCTGGCCGCCGGCAGTCGCTCCCGAATCGTAGACCGAGACGATGTGCGGATGCTGGAGCCCGGCGGCGAGTTTGATCTCGCGCGTGAACCGCTCGGGACCGAGCGCGGCACCGAGATCGGGGCGGAGCACCTTGAGCGCGACGAGCCGGTCGTGCCGGAGATCGCGCGCGAGGTAGACCGTCGCCATGCCGCCGCGGCCGAGCTCGCGCTCGATCGTGTAGCGATCGGCGAGCGCTGGCTGCAAGTGCTCCGGCCCGGCGTCGGACGTCACGGTGCCTGCGCGGTCAGCCGCTCGAAGCGCGGGTCGCCACGAAGCGGCGCAAAGTCCGGATCGACACGCAGCCAGCCGCGCGAAACAAAGTCAGTGCCCCGAAGGAGGGACTCAAGCTGGTCGAGTGCATTGTCCATCAGACCCAGAGCGACGTACGCTCGGGCGAGCTGATACTCCATGTAAGGACGCGCAACCGCATCATCCGTGTGCTGCAGCAATAGCCCGCTTGCCCTCCGCGATAGCGGCTGCCCGTTTGCCGAGATAAGCCAACATCAGGGCATTATATCCACGGGTGATGTTTGTCGAATCTGCCCGTAAGCCGTTCTCAAACTCCGCTCGTGCGCTGTCGGCGTAGGCGCGAGCCTGTACACGAGCACCTCGTAGGTGATACACCTCCGCCATGACGAAAGCCCGCTCAGCGCGATTGTTGTCGAACGCCGTAGAGGAGAGGTGCAGGCAGCCGTTCCGTCTTGGCCGAGTCGACGGATCCAGAACATGTCGAGAAATCCAGCGATGAACGCGAGGTAGTGGCCGGTATCAGCACTGGATGGAACGTCCCGAATCACCGCGCGCGCGGCCGCTAAGTCTCCCTCCGCGACGGCGACCATCGCGCTCTTAGTGATGAAATTGCACGGTTTTCGGGTTCTAGTGTACGGGCGCGGTCGAATGCAGCTTGAGCGTCCGAGTAGCGGCGCAGCCACACGGAGCTCCATCCGATGAAATTCGCGATACTCAGCGTTGCTTGGGTCGAGTTGTGCGGCAAGACTGTAGTGTCTGTTGGGCCCGCATCGAATCGTCCGAGCTGCTGCTCCGTTGGAGCCAGCAGCCGCGAGCAGTCGCGTTGCTGGCCATTTCCGGAGTCCCGGTACGCGAGGCCGGAATCGATTACGGCCACATGCGCCTCGCGGGTCCCGGAGAACGGCTGTGTAGTACTCCGCTTCGGCCTCCCACACCTCCGTTGCTGTGGGCGCAAGAGCCTTTGCGCGATCAATCTCGCGAAGCGGGCAGCATCAGCGTCACCCGCTTTGGGGGGGTTGCCCCAATAGTTCACGTCAAAGATATACGCATAGGCGTCCTAGCCAGCGCCGCCCACGCGAGTGCAAAGGCAGAATCTTGTTGAACAGCATTCTGCCGAAAGTGGACGATAGCCGGCCCGTTGTAATCCGCATGCCCAGTGCGCTGCGCCGCAATACCGCAGAGGTATGCGTCATACGCCTCAGGACTCTTGGTCGGTCGCACGCCGAGTGCTTGTCTCGCCGGTAGGTTCGAGCGCCACCTGTAGTTCCCGCACGACCTTTTCAGCGATGCTCGCCTGAACCTGGAAACACGTCGGTGATCGCCGCGTCGAACGGTTCGCCCCACCGATCGGTGGCATCGTGGCCAGCTTCGACCAACTCGGGATCGACCTGGACCAGACCTGCAGCTACCCGCCCGCTTCATCCCACCGCACCTTGCCGCCGAGGCAGATACGCGACACGCTAAGCTCGCGGCCGATCTGCTGAGGGTGCCTTGTGCCGTATGCCGATAGCTGATCAGAACTGGTGTAGGCAATGACCTTCGAGTCCCGACATGCGCGGCCAGTTTATCCTCGGACCGCGTCGGTCAGACCGTCTGCGAAGTAGGCGTCTGCTGAATCCCCGAGATTGTCAAACGGAAGCACGGCGAGCCGGATAGGAGCCGTGTCCCTACCTTGTGTCCCAACGCCCCTGGTGCGACGCCATATGATTGCACCGCCGCCGAAGATTGCCAGATGCGAGCTCCGCCGCGCGCGGCCATCGCAGCGGACGCCTCGCGTTGCCGATAGAGTCGCGCGGGTCCCCGATGCCACCACACGGCGTCTCGAAACTGCTGCCGCCGAGGGAAACCGCTGGTCCGCGATTCCTTCGAAGCGCCTTCGCCACGGTGCCGACGGCGGCCGGTAGCTCAGGCCGGACCTGGACAACGGCGTCGGCACGGACGTGAAGTGCGCTGCGGCCACCGCCTGAGGCGTCGGCCCGGTGAATGGCGCCACACCCGACAACATTCTCGTAGCCCACCACGGCCAGCGCGTACACATTGGCCCGTGCATCGACATGCTGATCACCTGCGAGTTGCTCGGGCGCCATGTAGCCCGGCGTGCCGAGCCCGGTACCGGTCTCGGTCAGTCGCTGGCTGCCGGTGGCTTCATGGAGTGCTCGCGCCACCCCGAAATCCGCCAGAAGCGCATGGTCGTCCTGCAGGAGAATGTTCTCAGGCTTGATGTCCCGGTGCACGACCCCGCCTTGTGCGCTCGCGCGAGCGCATCGGCGACCTCCCGGAGGATCTGCACCGCGCGAACACCGGGAGCTTCCGTCTCGCTCGAGCCGCTGCCGGAGTGACTCCCCTCCACATAGGGCATGACGTAGTAGAGCAGCCCGTCGCGGGACCCGGCCGAGAGGATGGGGAGGATGTGCGGGTGCTGGAGGTGCGCGGTGAGCGTCACCTCGCGCTGGAACCGGGCGGCGCTCACCTCGCTCGCGTACTCTGGAGGCAAGAGCTTGATCACGACCTGGCGGTCGAGCGAGCGCTCGGTCGCCAGGAACAGCCGGCTCATTCCGCCGGGCGGCAATTCCCGCTCAATGCGATAGGCGTCGCCGAGCACTAACTGGAGCTGGTCACGCAGATCCGACGTGCCCATGGAGCATGCCGCCGCGGAGGAGGTACGTCGAAGCTACGCCGGGGCCGGGGTATGGCTAGGCGGAGGTCGCGCGTACGGCGTCCAGCGGTGAGCGTCCGCCGGGGGTGTGATTGAGTGCCCGGTCGATTTCCCCGCAGCGCGCGGCCTGTCGGCCAAGGCCACCAAAGGCCCGATTTGCCCGGGCCCCGGTCCCGATAGCTCCTGGTCTCGTCGTGATTCCGGTTACTAGCCGTGCCTGTCCTCGACCTGACTGAACGCGTACGCCGCTCGTCCCCGGCGCCTTGACGCCGACTTCGATGTGCCGTGTCCTGGAGGCGGTTCCCGGGCGGCAAGCTCAGGACCCTCTGGACGACCGGTTCCGAGTTTGGACGGTGTTCATCCTGCCCCGGCCGATTTTCCCGTGACTTTCCTCACCGGGTCGCTTGAGGCGTCATTGGTGCCGGCGAGGCGGCTCGCCTGGTACCCCCATGCTAGGTGACGCGGATTTGCCACGATAGCATGCGGCGGGTACGTTCGCCGTCTCGGTAATGTGGCATTCTCACCCTTCCAGTTGTGAGGCCCAATGCGCGCTCCGACGGCTGCATTCACGCTAGCCTCGACTCTGTTTTGCTCCGCGCAACTCCGAGCGCAGACTACGCCAGCTGACGCGCCCCTCGCCGTTGTGCACCGGCTCTACGACTGTGTCAATCGTCACTCCATCGACGAGTGCATGCCTCTCTACGCAGACACGATCGTGGTACTGCCGGACGACGATTCGATCGCGCACCGTGTCTCACGGGCTGAAGTCAGGGCAGTCGTTGGCAAGTTCCTGGCCGACAACCCGCGCGCGCGGGTGAAAGTCAGCCTGACCGCCATTGGTCCGTTCGTCACCGCGCGAGAACAACTCGTCAACTGGCCGAACGGCAAGACACAAAACGGGGTGGACGTGTACGACATCCGAAACGGTAAGGTGATGGGGCTATGGGAACTCCCGGAGCTGCCCCGGTCCGCGAAGTGACAGATGGGCCCAATACCCGATCAGCTACCCTGACGAGGAGACGGCCCCTCGGCGGCAGGCGCAAGCGCCCGCCGGACGACGGGTGCAGATTCTTGCCAGCGTTCCGTCTGGCCTCGCTGACATCCGCGTGACGTTCCTTAGCGGGCCGCGGGAGGCCCTGACGGTGAGGGCGACGCAGCCAGCTCGGTCCGGAATCTGGCAGCCTGGCTCGGCATGTGGAGCGAGTCGTATTCGATCACGAGGTCGGTGCGCGCGTTATTGAGCCAGCTAATCGACGGGCTCATTTGTTTTGTGATGATTCCGTAGCCCGCCAATGATTCCTGTTCCGCGTCGGCGAACTTCCCCTGGTTCAGCAGTGCTCGTCCCAGCTTGATCCGCGCCACGCCAGTATTGAGATGCGCCGGCGACTGCGCGGCGCTGAAGCGCTGCACGGCCTCACGGAACAAGCGCTCCGCCGCGGCCTGATCGCCGCGCTTGGCGGCCACGCTTCCGAGATCCGATGCCGCGACGCCCAGCAGGTAGTGTTTGTCGCCGTAGACCGACCGATAGATGGCGGCCATGCGCGTGAAGTAGGCCTGTGCCTCGTCGAGCGAGCCTTGCCCGAGCGCGGCGGCTCCGAGGGCATTGAGTGCGGACGCCACTCGTGGGTGCGAGGGGCCGTAGACACGCTCCTGAATGCGCAACGCCTGCTTGAGCGAGGTGATTGCTTCATCGTAGCGCTGCTCCATCACCAGCGTTCGGCTCAGGATCGTGAGAACCGACGCCGTTTCGGGATGGTCGTCGCCGTACCAGGAGCGGTCGATGTCCAGCGCCTGCCGCAGATAGGCTTCGGCTTCGGGGTAGTGCCCGAGGTCGTGCTGGATCGCACCCAGGTTGATGAGATCGTCCGCGACCTGCGGCGTGCGGTCGCCGTAGATGCGGCGGTCCATCGCCAGGCCCACGCGATTGAGTGAGTCGGAGGTCGCGTAGTGGCCGACGTAGTAGTGCGAGTTCGCGAGGCGGTTGAGGCTTTCGCCGAGGTCGACCGTGTCGACGCCGGGGCGAGCCTGCAGGTGCACGGCGTCGCCGAGAATCGCGATCGCGCTGTCGTAGGAGCCGCGGTCGGCCATGACCTGGCCCAACGCCATCGTCTGCCGGCCGATCGCCGGGTCGGTTGCGGGGAGCCTTCGCTTGCTCATCGCCAGTCCCTCGCGGACGAGCTGCTCGGCGTCGTCATACCGGGCCTGCTCAGAGCGAAGGAGACCGAGCGCCACGAGATCGGCGGCGACTTCGGGATCATCGGGGGACAGCGCGCGCTGGCGCTGGAGGGCCGCGCGCAGGAGAGTGTCCGCGCGGTCGAAGTTGCCGAGGCGCTCGTAGATCCCGCCCAGCGTGCCGTAGAGTGCCGCTTGCACCTCGGGCTCCTTGTCGAGCATCCCGGCTTCCCGGACGCCGCGTCCGACCATCGTCACCACATGCAGCGTGTCCGATGGGCCGGCGGAGTTGTTGTCGCCACTGAACAAATTGAGCATGAAGCGCTGAATGCGCTGCGTACGCGCGACCTGGGCGACCGCCGCATCGCGGGCGGCCTTGAGGCGGACCGTGTAGAACGCAATCGTGGCAATGGCGCCCATGAGCACCAGCGTGGCGGCGGCGATCGGGCGGCGGTACCGTGTCGCGAACTTCGTGAGGCGGTACCCGGCGGAGTCGGGGCGCGCGTCGAGCGGCTCGCCTCGCAAATAGTGATCGACATCGCGGATCAGCGCCTCGACCGACCGGTAGCGCCGCTGCGGGTCCTTGTGCATTGCCGTGAGGCACAGCACGTCGAGATCCGACCATGACGCGCGGCTCACGATCGCCCGGCGGGCCTGGTCGCCCGCGCGTTCCGCGACGCGGCGCGCGACGGCCGACGGCTTGACCGGTTCGTGGGTGAGGATGATGGACTCGGCCTCGCCGAGCGATCGCTGGCCGATGTCGAACGGCAGGCGTTCGGTGAGGAGCTCGTACAGGACGACGCCCAGCGAATACACGTCCGTGTGCACGCCGGACTGGCCGCCGCGCATCTGCTCCGGTGCCGCGTACGCCAGCGTCATGAAGCGCATCGCCGTGTGCGTCTTGTCTACCGGCACTTCGAGACTGTCGATCTGCTTGGAGATGCCGAAGTCGAGAAGGACGACGGTGCCGTCCGTTCTCACCAGAATGTTGGACGGCTTGAGATCGCGGTGGATGACGAGGTGGCGGTGCGCGTACTGCACGGCTTCACAGACGGCGCGGAAGAGGCGGAGCCGGTCGGCGACGGGGAGCCGGTGTGAGACGCCGTAGGTGGTGAGCGGGACGCCTTCGACGTACTCCATGACGAACCACGGCGTGCCATCGCCCAGTGTATCGGCATCGTAGAGACGGGCGATGGACGGGTGGTTGAGCTGGGCGAGCGTGCGCTGTTCATTGGCGAACCGGTCGCGGCGAGCGGGGGAGAGCCACGCATCGCGAAGGATCTTGATGGCGACCAGTCCGCCCAGATCCGTGCGCTCGGCCAGGTATACGACGCCCATGCCGCCTTCGCCGAGCATGGATACGATGCGGTAGCGTCCGAACTCCTGGCGCGGCAGGACCGGCGATGGCGAATCGCCGAGTACGCGGTCCGCGAGTTGCGCGAGCCCGGCGTCGAGCAGCGTGGAGCCTGAGGCGTCTTCGCGGAGGAGTGCCGAGACCTCGGCGGCGAGACCGGGGTCATCTCCGCATTCCGCCGACAGGAGCGCTTGCTGCTCGCCAGCCGGGAGGTCGGCCGCGCGGTGGAAGAGAGCCTGAATGCGCTCCCAGCGCTCTGCGTCCATTGGTTCAGCCGGACATATCAGTGATCGCGGCGAAGCTCGAGGGCGAGCCAGGCCTTGGCAGCGCGCCAATCGCGCAGGATCGTGGCTTCGGACACGCCGAGCGACTCCGCCGTCTCGCTGATGTCGAGACCGCCGAAGAAGCGGCTCTCGACCATCAGCGCCTGTCGTGGCTGGATGCGCGCCAACTCCTCGAGCGCTGCGTCGAGCGCGAGGAGATCATCGGGGCCGCTGGCCTGCTGGTCGACGGATTCGTCGAACGTCACCGGCGTGAGGCCTCCACCGCGCTTCTGCGCATTGCGCCGCCGGGCGGCCTCGATCAGGACCTGGCGCATGGCGCGCGCGGCGATCCGTTTGAAGTGGACTCGTGAGACCGAGAGGAGCGGTGGCGAGCCGGCGAGCTTGAGCCACGCTTCATTGACCAGCGCAGTGGGGCTGAGCGTGGCGCTTGGGTCGCCGCGCCGGATGCTGGAGGCGAGGCGCCGAAGCTCCTCGTACGTCGCCGTGAACAACTCTTCCAGAACAGCGCGGTCGGCCGGGATCGGGCCCAGCGCATCGAGATCCGGCGGTGTCACCGATTTTCGTGATTTCGACACCATGACGGTATTTCCCAGGCGTTGGCGCAATGTCCGGAGAGGGCAGACTCCGCTCTAGGCTACCACTTCGAGGGCAGGCTGGGCAACAGGCACCCCGAACCATTGCATTGGCCCACTCTGGCGGCCCGCGAGGCCCCTTTCGCGCCGCGAACCGGAGTTGCCCCCTGCAACACGTCACGACGAGGCACCACCCACATGGGCGACAGGATCTTTACCGTTGCCGACACGAGTGCCGACGAGGTGATGGCTGTCCTCAGGACCACCGGCTCGACCGACGCGGACGTGCTGTTCGCGGCGACGACCGAGTTCGGACGCCCATTCCGGAACCAGAAGCTGTACGGACTCATCGCGATCGTTGGGGGCGCCGCCCTCGCCCTGACGGTCGTCATGGTGCTCGCCGGGGTCCCGCTCGCGATCGCCGGGCTCTGGTTCTGGCACAAGGGAAACCGCAACACTGCCGTGATCGAGTCGGCCTACACCTCGTACATGGCGTCGCTCACCCATGCGGCTGGTACGGCGAAGCCCCCGGCGGCGCCCCTTAACGGCACCGCGAAGACCGGCTAAGTTGGGGGCGTGAACTACCTCCTCAAGACCGAGCCGTCGGAATATTCGTTTGCCGATCTCCAGCGCGACGGCGCGACCCGCTGGGACGGCGTGTCGAATCCGGTAGCGGTGAAACACCTTCGCGAGATGAAGCCTGGTGAGCGGCTCATCATCTACGAGACGGGCACGCGCAAGAGTGCGGTGGGGACCGCGAGAGTGACCGCAGCCGACGCGTCCGATGCCAAGGATCCGGTCGTCACGATTTCGGCGGGACGTCCCATCAAGGAGCCGGTCACGCTGGCGACCATCAAGGCCAACACGCTGTTCGCCACGTCGCCACTCGTGCGCCAGGGGCGCCTCTCCGTCGTTCCGCTGACCGACGCCCAGTACAAGTTCCTGACGGACGGCTGACCGCCCCGGCCCGGGCGTTATTTCTGCTCGAGATCCATCTCGACCGGCGGTACGGCGTCGAGGGTCTGCAGCCGCCGGTAGTAGGTCGCGATGCGGTTCACGTAGCCCAGGGTCTCCCGATATCGCCAGTGCGGCACCTGCTCGGCCACGCTCGCGACACCCAGCCAACTCGTCGCATCCGCGTGCGCGGCGCGGGCGACCCGCTGCGCGCGCTGGATCGTGCCTTCGCCGGCATTGTACGCACCGACCATGAACCGGTAGTGCTCGGGATGCGGCTCGATCCCATTGAACAGTTGCCAGAGATATGCGTCGTGCTCGATGCCGGCGGCGATGTTGGTCTGGGCATCTTCCGGTGACTTGATCCCGCCCCACCGTGCACTCAGAATCGCGAACGTCGATGGCATGATCTGCATGATCCCGCGCGCGCCCACCGCGCTCGTGGCAGTCGAGTCGAGGCCACTCTCCGCCATTGCCTGCGCCTTGAATACGCGCCATGCGAAGCCGGGACCGAAATACCGCTTGCTGTATTTCCGGAAGTAGTCGTCGTAGCGGGCCGACGGCGCTCGCGTCCGGGCGGCGAACAACTGGCTGGCGAGCGAGCTGCCCGCATCGCCGTTCGCGCCGGGATGGGTGCCGGCCTGCGAGGTGATGGCCAGCCCCAGTGCGACGAGACCGAGGTGGGCGGTGCGGGCGAGCGCGAACACTGTCAGCTCAGCGCGCGCCCAATGATCATCGCGATCGAGAGGAACAGCGCGCCGACGAGGATGCCGACGGCGATGTTGCCGCGCTGGAGCTCTGCTTCGAGCTCGATCTTCGTGAGGCGATCAAAGACCTTGATACTCACGAACATGATGACGACGCCCAACACGGCGTACAGCACGTTCATACCGACGATAGCCAATTGCACGGCGCCTCCCGGGAGTGTCTGCCCGTACGGACGTGGCTCAGGCCGCCTCCAAACCGCCTCCCAAGGTAGCGTGCGCCGGTCACGTCGCAATGACGCCCGGCGGCAAGCCCCGCCTGCCCCTAACTCGCGAGGATCGGGACGGAGATCCGATGGGGTGCCTGGGGCACCGCGGGAGGCCCGACGCGCGCTCCCTCCGGGTCGTCGAGCAGGCGGCTGATCTCCTCGGGAGATTGCGGCTTCGCGAAGAGATACCCCTGGCCGAAGCGGCAGCCGAGGGTGCGCATCAACTCCTGCTGGTCCGCGTGTTCGATCCCTTCCGCGACCGTCCGCATGGCGAGCATGTCGCCGAGCGCGATAATCGTGCGGGCAAGCGCCGCATCATTCCCGCTGCGAGTCACCCCATCGATGAACGACTTGTCGATCTTGAGGATGTCGATCGGGAATCGCTGCAGGCTGCTGAGCGACGAGTATCCGGTGCCGAAGTCGTCGATCGCCAACTGGACGCCGAGTGCCTTGAGGGCGTGCAACTGCATGATCGTGGCCTCGGTGTTTCGCATGACCACGCTTTCCGTGATCTCGAGCACCAGGTGGCGGGGGTTCAATCCGGACATCTGCAGTGCCTCAGCGACATCACTGGCGAGATCTGCGTGCTCGAACTGGCGTCCTGAGAGATTGACCGTCACGGCGGGAGCTTCATCCTTCGCGGCGGCTTGCCAGACAGCGGCCTGGCGGCAGGCCTCCTTGAGGACATACCGGCCGAGCGGAACGATCAGCCCGGTCTCTTCGGCCAGGGGGACGAAGAGGGCGGGGGGCAGCAAGCCTCTCCGGGGGTGCATCCACCGCACCAGGGCCTCGATCGCGGTGAGGCGTCCGTTCTGGAGCTCGACGATCGGCTGGTACACCAAATGGAGCTCGCCGCGCGCGATCCCTTCCCGCAGATCAGTTTCGAGCGCCATACGATCGACGAGCGCCCGGTGCATCTCGGGCTCGAAGATCGCGCATCGTCCGCGCCCTTCGCTTTTGGCCCGGTACATCGCGACATCGGCATTGCGGAGCAGCGTGTCGGCATTGTCGTCGTCGCTCGCGCGGGCGATCCCTATGCTCGCGCTGACCGCCAACTCGCCGTCACCCAGCCGGAAGGGCGTGCGGAGTGCCGTCCCGATCCGGCCCGCGACAATGAGCGCATCGGCATCGGCGCTGGCATGTTCGATGAGGACCGCGAACTCGTCGCCACCGAACCGCGCCACCGTGTCGCATCCGCGCGTGGCGTTCAGCAACCGGTGGGCGAGGGTGGTGAGCAACTCGTCGCCGACACCATGTCCGAGACTGTCATTGACGGTCTTGAACTCGTCCACGTCGAGGAACAGGACCGCAATGCGGCCACCCGCCCGCTCCGACGCCGCGAACGCATGCTCGACGCGATCGTGGAAGAGCACGCGGTTGGCCAGCCCGGTCAACGGATCGTGCAGTGCCTGGTAGGAGAGTTGTGCTTCCAGCGTCTTGCGGGATGTGACGTCGCGCGCCACCCAGACCACGGAGTCATCCGCCATGGGAGAGATCGTGCCCGCGATCCACGTCGTGCCCGCCGTCCCGGGGAGGCTGTATTCGACATTGATCGGCTGATGCGATTCGAGCGCGCGGGTCACGCAGGTCGCGATCATGCTCGCGTGCTCGGGCGTCAGGACATCCTGGACACGCCGGCCGATCCACGCGGCCGGCGGACGGTGCGCGGCGTCGGCGCCGCTGGCCGCGATCTTGAGATAGCGGCCATCACGATCCAGCACCACGATCACGTCCGACATGGCGCCGACCAGGGCGCGCAACTCCGACTCGCTCTCACGCAGCGCGGAGTTCGTTCGGCGGAGCGTCCGCTCGTACCACGCCGTCGCGTAGGTCGCGGTGACACCCACGGCGGCGAGCAAACAGATCTTCGCGATCTCCCCGAACACCGATGTCCCGCCCAACTCGGCGACTTCGAGCGGGCTGGCACGCATCGCGAGGTGGCCCACCGCGACGAAGAGCGCGATCATGAATGCGTACTCCGCGACGGCGATCGCCGCCGCGAGTGCCGCCCGGAGCGCGGAACTGGTGAACGGCCGCGCCGCAAGAATGACGAAATAGGCGAGCCAGATCGGGGATTGCACGGCGAGGTTGGGCGATCCCACGAAACCGTAGCCGCACAGGATTGCCGTAACGGCCGAGATGTCGACGGCGGCATTGACCGTCGTCAGCCAATGGAAGGATCGGTGTCGCCGATGAATCCAGACGTACTGGCCGATCGTCCAGGCGAGCATTGGGATGAGCACCGCGACGTTGACGAACGCGAGTCCCCGGGTCAGTACGGGCGCGTACATTGCCGCCGCGCACGCAAGCATGACCAGCAGGCCAGCCCGCACGCCATTGAGCACGCGCTCGGCTTCGATCCGTTCTGCCTCGAGAAGCAGCGCGGTCAAATGGCGGTCAGACGTGATACGGAGAGTCGAGGCGTCAGTCACCGGAACGGCAGGCCAGAGAGAGGTCGTTGGCGCAGTACCATAGAGGACTGGCCGGTGTTGCCCCCCGTCACGTCGCGAGCCGCTCCGTTTCGCTCTCTTTTTAGGACAGCATGCCGTCTTTCAGGCAGGTGACGGCGCGTCGCATCAGAAGCGCCTTCTCTCTCGCATTCTGGGTGAGCGACGCCGCACGCTCGAACTCCGCGCGCGCCTCGCTGAATCGCCCGAGTTTCGCGAGCAGGTCGCCGCGAACGGTCGGCAGCAGGTGGTACTGCTGTAACAGCGGCTCCGATTGCAGCGCATCGGCGACTGCGAGGCCGGCTGCTGGGCCAAACGCCATCGCCAGCGCGACAGCCCGGTTGAGTTCCACGACCGGCGAAGGCGCGAGCTGCGCCAAGGCGTCGTAGAGCGCGCAGATACGCGTCCAGTCGGTGTCGGCGGCAGTCAGGGCGCGAGCGTGGCACGCGGCGATCGCGCCCTGCAGGGCGTATGGTCCGAGCGCCCCGCCGAGCGTTTCCGCCCGATCGAGCGCGGCCAGCCCGCGGCGCACGAGGATGTGGTCCCATCGCGACCGGTCCTGATCGAGCAGCAGCACCGGCTCGCCGCCGGGGCCGACTCGCGCGTGTGAGCGGGAGGCCTGGATCTCCATGAGGGCGACGAGCCCGTGGACCTCCGGCTCCGTCGGCGCGAGCCCGGCCAGAATGCGGCCGATCCGGAGGGCATCCTCGCAGAGTGCGGGCCGCATCCAATCGTCGCCCGCCGTCGCGGAGTAGCCCTCGTTGAAGATCAGGTAGAGCACCTCGAGCACCGACGACAGTCGCGCGGCGCGATCGGCTCCCCGTGGAACCTCGAACGGGACCCGCGCCTCGGTGAGGGTGCGTTTGGCGCGGACGATCCGCTGCGCGACAGTCGCGACGGGTGCGAGAAACGCACGGGCGATCTCCTCGGTCGTCAGACCGCCCAACAGCCGCAGCGTCAGGGCGACGCGGGCCTCGGTGGCGAGCACGGGGTGGCACGCCGTGAACATGAGGCGGAGCAAGTCATCACCGACATCGTCGTCGAGTGACGTCATGAGGTCCGAGACCGTGGACTCCTGCTGTGCGTCGAGCTCGTGACCGAGCTGTTCGTGCTTCTGCTGGTGCCGCTTGCTGCTGCGGATCGCGTCGATCGCGCGATGGCGAGCGGTGGCCATAAGCCACGCGCCCGGCTTGTCGGGGACGCCCGAGGCGGGCCACTGTTCGAGCGCGGCGACGAACGCGTCCTGCGCGAGGTCTTCGGCGAGGCCGACATCACGGACGATCCGAGACAGGCCCGCGATGAGCTTCGCCGATTCGATGCGCCACACCGCTTCGATCGCCCGATGTGTCGCCGCCGGGTCGTCTACCCCGGCGGGTTGCGGTACCTCTGAGGGGCGGGACAGGGGGCTACTTCAGTGCCTTCACGGCGGCCGCCGCCCTGCTGTCCGGGAATTGTGCCGCGACTTCATGGACGTCGGGCGGAAAGTCGGACATCTCGAACACCTGGCGGACCTCGATCATCTCGTTGTCCGACGCGGGGCAGCGTGTCGCCCACTCGATGGCTTCGGCCTTCGATTTCACCTGGATGATCCAGTAGCCACCCAGGACCTCCTTGGCCTCGGCGAACGGGCCATCCGTGACCTTGGCCTTTCCGCCGCTGAACGTGACGCGGGCGCCCATCGATGGCGGGTGGAGTCCATCGAGGGCCAGCAGCACGCCTGCCTTCCCCAGGGACTCGTTGTACTTCATCATGTTCGCAACGGCCTTCGCGTCGGGCAGCGTGCCGGGCTTGGCGGACTCGTAGCCCTTCGGGATCATCAGCATCATGAATCGCATTGTCAGCCTCGTCATGGTAGGGGTTGGTGAGCCGAGCCCCCGGTTGATTCCAATCGGCGAAAGCTAGGCTCCACTCCATCGTCGAACGAGCCGAAGCGAATTCGACACCCTTTAGACGAGGCCGTTACACGGGCTGGCCGCCCGGCTGCCGCGGGGTGCTATCATATCGATAGGCTTGGGCGCAGGCCCTCTCGACGGATGCACAAACAGGAGCGAACCATGACGGGACCGACCTCCGATTCCCCTGCGGCGGACACGGTTGTACTGATCCACGGCTTGTGGATGACCGCGCTCAGTTGGGAACACTGGGTTGCGCGATATCGAGCGCGCGGGTACAAGGTGATCGCGCGGAGTTGGCCGGGTATGGATGGTGACATCGACGCACTGCGCCGCGACCCCTCGGCGATCGCCGGCCTGGGCGTCGCGGACATCGTCGATCATTACGATCGGATCATTCGGGCGCTCGAGGCCCCGCCGATCATCATGGGCCATTCGTTCGGCGGGCTGTTTACCCAGATGCTCCTGGACCGGGGGCTGGGCGCGGCGGGCGTGGCGATCGATCCGGCGCCGGTTAAGGGCATCCTGACGCTGCCACTCTCGACCCTGCGTGTCGCGTTCCCGGTCCTCAGCAACCCTGCCAACAACCATCGGGCGCTGCCGATCACGGCGGAGCATTTCCACTACGCGTTCACGAACACCCTGAGCGAAGCGGAGTCGCAGGTGGTGTACGAGCGGTACGCGGTGCCGGGTCCGGACCACGTCCTCTTCCAGGCCAGTCTCGCGAATTTCAATCCGCACGCCGCGACGACCGTCAATTTCCACAACGACACGCGCGCCCCGCTCCTGCTGATCGCGGGGGGCAGGGACCATGTCGTTCCGGCCTCAGTCACCAAGGCGAACTACAAACTGTACGGCAAGTCGAAGGCGATCACGGCGCTCAAGGAATATCCCGAGCGTTCGCACTACACGCTTGGCCTGCCGGGCTGGGAAGAGGTGGCCGACTACGCGCTGGACTGGGCGGTCCAGCATGCGGAAATCGTCGCGGCGGTTCATACGCCGCGTGCGGGACTGGCGCCGCGGCAGTCCGACGGCGAGGTGCGAGCCGACCCGCGCTAGATTGTCCTCGATGCCAGACCAACCTCGCAAGGTAGCGGTGGTTTTCACGACGGCCATCGCGACCATCCTCGTGTTGCTCGTACTCGGCTACGCCGCAGTTGCAGGGGGCGTCATCCCCGCGAACGCCGACGCAACGCCGCCGGTAGTCGAAGTGTGGATCGCCAAGCGGGCGCTCAATGCGGCCATCGACCGCGGGACGCAGGGGCTGTCCGATCCGCTGCCCGTCAGCGATTCGACGCTCACCCGTGGTGTCCGGCTGTACGGCACCCACTGCGCCGCCTGCCACGGCACATCGGACGGCGAGCCGTCGTCGATCGCCAAGGGGCTTTATCAGCGGCCGCCACAGTTCGCGAAGCACGACGTGACGGACGATTCCGTCGAAGTCACGTACTGGAAGATCACGCACGGCATCCGGCTGACCGGCATGCCGTCCTACGCGGAGACATTGACGCCGGAGCAGCGCTGGGCGATCGCGACATTTCTGCGGCACCAGGGGGAGTTGCCGGCGCACGCGGATGAGGCGTGGAAAGCGTTGCCGAGTGCGGCGACGCGCAGCGAGAACTGACCGGAGTCTGGCCGGGGCAGCGTTCGCCGGGTCAGAGCGGAGAGGTCATCAGACGGGCGGCCAGCTCGCGCGTGAGTTTCGCGGCGACCCAGGCGGTGACACCGGTGGCATCCTGGGCGGGGTTAAACTCGACGACATCCCCGCCGACGAACTCGCCCGGCGTGTGACGGAGAAGACGCAGGACATCGCGCACGGAGAGACCGCCCGGCTCGCGGTGTGAGACACCGGGTGCGAATGCCGGGTCGAGGACGTCCAGGTCCACCGACACGTAGACCGGCGTATCGAACGAGATGGCGGGCGCGGCACCCCACTCATCCATCGTGATCACCTGAACGCCGAAGCGGTCCGCCTGGGCCTGCTGGTGCGGATTCATGGTGCGGATACCGATTTGCACCAACCGGCCAACGAGGCCCTCTTCCATGATCCTCGCAAAGGGGCACGCGTGCGAGAAACGGTCTCCCTCGAACGCATCGTAGAGATCGGAGTGCGCATCGAGGTGCAGCAGCGACAGCCTGGGGTAGTGGTGCCGCATCGCGCGCAACACGGGATAGGTGACCGAGTGATCGCCGCCCAGGCAGAGCGGGCGGGCACCGCTGCCAAGGACGGCGTCCACGGCAGATTCGATCTGCGCCCGGACATCGCCTCCCTGATCGAGTGCGACGTCGCCCGCGTCGCGGAGCGCGCCACCACCACGGACATCGATGCCGGATTCGCTCCATCCGTTCGTGGAATCCGACAGCAGCGCAGTGCGGATGACCGCGGGTGCCGCTGCCGGTCCGCGCAGGAACGAGGAGGCAGCGTCGTACGGGATGCCGAGGAGCGCGACCGAGTGTGTGCGGCGCGGCGTCTCCGTAGCCGGGGTGTTCACGCCACTCCGGAGAGTGCCCGGGCCGCGGTCACGCCGACGCCGGCTTGGCGCCGTGCCGTCCTTCGTGCGCCGCGCGCCGTCGCGAGACCTCGGCGATCGCCGACCAATCGTGCTCCGAACGACCGTGCGCGATGGCTTCGAGGAAATTGTCGCGAAGCACACTGGCGAATGGCAGAGGAGTGTTGACCGCACCCGCGGCTTCCAGGGCGAGACGCACGTCCTTGAGGCCGAGGGTGAGTTTGAATCCCGCGGGTTCGTAGCGTTGATCCGCGATGATACCGGCGTAATTCTTGTAGACCGGGGCCGGGAATACCGTGTTCGTCAGCACGTCCAGTAATTCCGCGTGCGTGACGCCGTAGCCCTCCGCCATCGCGGCCGCTTCGCCCATCGTCTCGATCGCGGAGGCGATCATGAAATTGCCCGCGATTTTCACGACATTGGCGCGGTGGGGTTCGGCGCCCACAGGCCACGTCTTCTGGCCGACGGCGTCGAGCAAGGGTTGGACGCGTGCGATGGCCGCCGGGTCTCCCGCGGCCAGGACGTGGAGCTTCCCGGCGGCTGCGACATCCGGCCTGCCGAATACCGGTGCGGCGACGTACCCGATCCCGCGTGCGCGATGCAGCTCGGCCAACTCTTGCGCGAGGGCGACCGAGATCGTGGCGAGGTTGACATGAACGAGGCCGCGGGGCGCGCCGGCGATGAGGCCGGCGTCGATGATGACCGAGCGGACGACGTCATCGGACGCAAGCATGGAGAGCACCGCGTCGCCCGCGAATGCGTCGTGGGCGGTGGCGACACCCTGTGCACCCTGTCGCGCGAGATCGTCAACGGGGCCGCGGGACCGATTCCAGACACGGACGTGGTGTCCGGCTTTGACGAGATTCGCGGCCATCCCCTGGCCCATGCTACCGAGGCCGATGAATCCGATATCCACAGGTGGTCTCGTGAATGAGGAGTTGATGGATCGCGAGCGGCGGTATCATCGCTGGCGACGTACAGGAATGTTATCGAAGCCGGCGGTGGTCTGGGGCAGCGTTCGTGCCACGAGGATCGCAATGAGAATCGCGTGAGACGCTGCCGAGGCGGGGCAGCGATCCGTCGGGGCCGCTCATGACCGGCCTTACCAGCGACGAAATGTTACTTGACTGCGCCCGATGCCAGGAAGTAGGTGTGGCAGGCTCGGGTGAGCGAGGGCCAGTCCAGCGCCGGGGCTCGCTTCTCGTACTGGGCTTCCCAGCAGACCTGTTGCACGAGGTCGCGCGCGTAGCAGGGCCGGAGCTCTTGCTGCAGGTCGCTCCGGAGGTACGCCATGAGCTGGTCCGCCATGGCGGCATCGTAGGGCACGCTGAACTGCGTGCAGACGCCGCGGAAGATCTCGCGGAACTCCTCGTTGGACACGAAGTCGAGGCGGATCTTGTTGGGGATGCGCCGCAGGAATGCGTCGTCGTTGAGGGCGGTCGTCTCGTGGTTGAGCGTGAATACGCCGGCCGCCTCGAGGTTCGTCGAGAAGACCACGAGGCATTCGAACGGCATTTCGAACTTCTTGCCACCGCGGAGCGTGAGGAAGTCGATCTTGCGATCGAGCGGCACGATCCATCGATTGAGCAGTGCCTCGGGCGGGATGCGCTGCCGCCCGAAGTCGTCGACGATCAGCACGCCGTTGTTGGCCTTCATCTGCAGCGGTGCGACATAGACATTGCTGGCCGGATTGAACTGCAGATCGAGCATCTCGATCGTCAGCTCGCCGCCGACCGTGACGCGCGGCCGTTCGCAGAGGACCCAGCGGCGATCGCTCTCCTGACTTTGCGGGCGATCGATCCGGCGGTGCACCGTGGGGTCGTAGACCGTGATGATCTGGCTGTCGTGCTCCACCGCGTGGGGGATCCAGACGCCGCCCAAATAGACATCCGGAATGAGCTCCGCGATCGCGGTCTTGCCTGTTCCGCTGGGGCCGTACAGGACGATGGAGCGAGCCGCCAGGATCGCGATGCCGAGCTGCTTCCTGAGGTCGGGCCCGAGGACCAGCTTTTCGAAGGCGCGATCCACGTCGGCGGCACCGACTTCCACGAGTCCTACGCTCTGCTCGCGGACACGGTGCACGTAGTCGGCGAGGGAGACCGGCGCCGGGCCGACGTACTGGTTCGCGGCGAGCAGCTCCAGGGCACGGGCGGCGCCACTGCCGTTGGGCGTGATCCGCGGGACGAGACCATCCATCGCCGACACATCGCAGAGCTTCCGCTTCCGAAGCCGCTGGAAGAGATCTTCCGCGACGGCGAAGCCCACTCCCATCCGGTCGGCCAGGACACGCACCGACACCTCGCCTTCGACAAAGATTGTCTTGAGCGCGAGGTCCTCGAGGACACTGCGGCGAATGCCAGTGTCATCGATCGAGCTCGGGATGGTGAGCGGGTGCCCGTTAGTCTGCTGCATGGGTGCGTTACAGAATACGGGATGGCCGTGAATTGCGACAGTAATTTTGCGTGGGGCCCGTGCCGGCTCGCGCCCGTGGGGCTCGCCGAACATGACATCTTCGTCATGATCGCGGTTCTCACGAGTCATGACCGGAGAACGGCGCGTAGTTTTACGCTAGCTGTACGGTGAGCCGGTCCGTCGCCTGATCCCGGGGCGGACTGCCTTCAGCGGAGGGGTGCTCGATGGACGATCTGCCGACCCAGGTGGAGTCGCTGCAGGCGCAGTTGGCGTCGATTCAGTCGCACCTCATGGCCACGCTCTGGATCACGACGCTGCTGTCGTTCGTGTTCGCGCTTGGGACGGCATACCTGGCGGGCCGCCGGGGTCTCAACGTCTTGCGCTGGGCGATGCTCGGCGCGCTACTCGGGCCGATCGCGCTCATCGTCGTCCTGTTCATCCCCTCGGCGAAGGCCGACACCAAGGTCTGCCCGGAATGCGCGGAGAGTGTGAAGGAGGCCGCGGTGAAGTGCCGGTTCTGCGGCTATCGGTTCGATCAGCCGGAGATCGTGCCGCGCATCACTTGATGGCCCGGATGCCGGCCAGGGAGAACGCGATGATGTGCTCGGCGACGGCGCGGGCCGAGTCGCCGCGGACGGGCCACTCACCGAGTACGGCGACGCGGAAGGGGTCGGGGCGGTAGAAGAGACACTGCGCCTGCACACTTGCAACGCTGCGTGACACCCTCGGATCGTCCGCCGGGCACCCGATCAGATCGGCGACGACCCCGCCCAGATATGCAATGCGCGGGCGGATGGCTTTCTCGAAGAAGACACTGGCCGCCGGAGTGGGGTCGACCTGCTCGTGCTGAATGAGCTCGTGGCACCAGGACGTCCGGGCATCGACATTCATTAACTGGCCGACGTAGACGTGCACGTAGTGGCGGAAGCGATCCTCGGCGGAATCGAGTGTGCCGGCGAGCATGGTGAGCGCATTGACCTCGAGCGCGATCCCGACCGCCACGTCGACCACCGCCATGTAGAGGCCCAGCTTGTCACCGAAGTGGTAGTTCACCGCGGCGAGGTTGGCACCGGCGTCCCGGCAGATATCGCGGACCGCGACGTGTTCGAACCCCCGCTGCGAGAAGAGCCGGATCGCGGTATTGAGCAGGCGTTCGCGTGTGGCCCCTCCTTCGCCGCGCGAATCGTGCGGTGGAATCGCCGGCCGGAGGAGGCGTGCCTGCCCGTGTCTCACAGGCCGTATCTCACGCCGGCCTCATAACGTCCGGCGGAACAGCAGCGTGGCGATGGTCATCGACACCACGGTAAACAGGCCGAGGAAGGCGAGGTCGGCGCTGATCGCGCCGAAGCCCGTGTTTTTGAGGAGCAGGCACTTGAAGGCGTGCACGCCGTAGGTGAATGGGTCCACCTTGGCGAGCACGCGCATCCACGGGGGGAACGCCTGCTGCGGGTAGACGGCGCCGCTCGGGAAGTAGAGCAACGTATTGAGCACGCCGAAGAGCGCCCGCGGGACGAGCGGGTCGCTCATCCGCACCATGATCATGAACATCATGCTGACGAGCGCCAGGGATGTGACGATGACGACGACGAGGAGCTTCAGCAGACGGAGCGGCGCGAGCGGATCGGGGATGCCGGCGATGATGGACCCGAGCGTCATGAGGACCGTGCCGGCGAGCACCGCCTTGATCGCCCCGGAGATGACGAAGCCGAGGATCAGCTCCAGTTTGCTGATCGGAGTGACGAGGTAGCCTTCGTGGAGGCCGCGGGCCTTGTCATCGATGAAGATGATGCCGCCGCCGATCATCACCATCGTGAAGATCGCGAGGAGAATCGTGCCCGACAGCAGGTACTGGATGTACGGGACAAAGGGGTAGACCTCGACCACGTCCAGTCTCGCCTGCGACGGGATTCGTGCCGCGCCGGTCTGGTCTTCGTTGTAGGCGTCTACCATCCCCGACATGCTCGAGGCCAGCGCGCTCGTGACGAAGTTGTCGGTGTTGTCTTCGATGAGTGCGACGTGCGGCGCATCCTTGGCCAGCACGCGGCGCGAGAAGCCGGGCGGGATCGTCAGCACACCGTTGAGAGCGCCAGCGCGGAGGGCGGCGAGCGCCGTGCCCGGATCGGAGTAGTTGACCGTCTCGAAGGTCTTCGCGTTGCCGGCGACGGCCACGGTCAGCTCGCGCAGCTTGACCGCCGGGAGGCCGCCATCCTGATCGACGACGCCCACGCGCAGGTGGTGCACCGTGCCGCCGAACGCGTAGCCCAGGATGACGAGTTGGAAGAGCGGGAGCACGAGCGACATCACGATGAGCATCGGGCTCTTGCGAAACCGCCGCAGATCCCGCTCGACCATGGCCCAGATGCGCAGCATCGCGGATCCGGTCAGCGCCGCAAGATGTAGGGGCTGTCGGACATTGACGGTCCCTGGAGCTGATCCCGGAGCTGGCGCCCGGTGAAATGGAGGAACACGTCATCGAGCGTGGTATTCGCGACGCTGATCGATTCGACCGTGACACCGCGGTCCGCGGCTTCGGCGAGGACAGCGCCGGTCGTGGCGGCCCCAGCGTGCGACGTCAGGCGGTATTGCGATCCATCGCCCGTGACGCTGTCGACCCCGGGCAGCCTCGCGAGGCGCCCGCGCCAATCGGCGGGGGTGCCCCCGAAGCTCACCTCGACCGTCGAGACGCCGGAGACGGCGGCTTTGAGCCGCATCGGCGAGTCGAGCGCGATCAACTTGCCATGATCGACGATCGCGATCCGGTCACAGAGCTTGTCCGCCTCGTCCATGTAGTGCGTCGTGAGCAGCACCGTCAGATCGCGCTCGGACTTGATGCGCCGCAGCATGTCCCAGACGCCGGTGCGGGACACGGGATCGAGCCCGGTGGTCGGCTCGTCGAGAAAGAAGATCCGCGGTTCGTGGACGAGGGCGCGCGCGATCTCGACGCGGCGGCGCATGCCACCCGACAGTTGCTTCACGGGCTTGTCGGCCCAGGCGCTCAACTCGACCGCTGCCAGCAGCTCGCCAATGAGCTTGTTGCGTTTCTCGGAGGGGACGCCGTAGAGCTTCGCGAAGACACTCAGGTTCTCGCGGGGCGACAGCTCCTGGTCGCTGGTCATCGCCTGCGGGATCACGCCGATCGCGCGACGGACATCGTCCGGCCGTTCGACGATGTCGGCTCCGGCGATCACCGCGGTGCCGGAGGTCGGCGCGATGAGGGTCGTGAGCATGCGGAGCAACGTGGATTTTCCGGCGCCGTTGGGGCCGAGGAGGCCGAGGATCTCACCGGCTCCGACGTCGAAGGAGATCGCGTCGACGGCCGTGAACGTGCCGAACGTCTTCGTGATCTGGCGAACGTCGATCTCGCTCATGATCGCTTCGGCGGTGGGACCAGGACGTAGGCGGTCATGCCGACGGCGAGCCGCCGGTCGTGATTGTCGACGCGCAGGCGGATCTCGAACGTCTTGATGTCGCGCTTCGACGCGGCTCACGTCGCGCTGCGTGGCAAAGCCGGCGTCGGCGCCGCGGTAGAACACCGTGCCCTGTCGCTCCGTGCCGGAGGGCAGGCGCACGGTCGAAGAGTCGCCGAGCCGGATGCGGTCGATGTAGGTCTCCTCGACATCGGCGCGCACCCAGAGCGAGTCCGGATCGATGAGCGTCACGATCGGCTGGCCGGCATTGACCACCTCGCCGCCGAGTGCGGCGCGCACATCGACGACGCCTCTGATGGGCGAACGGATTTGCGTGTAGGCGAGCCGGACATCGGCCTTGGTTTGCTGGGCGGCGGCGGCCTGCCGCTGCTGTTTATCGGCGCCTAACTGGCTCTGTTTGATCGCCACCTGCTCGGCTGCAGCCTGCGCGAGCGCGAGCGCGGCGCGCTGTGCGCCGACCTGTTTGTCTGCCGCATCCTCCCGGGCCTTGGCGACTGAATACGCCGTCCGCTGCTGGTCGAGGTCCTGCTGCGCGACGGCGCCGGCGCGGCCCAGTACCTCGTAGCGGTCGAGCACCGTCTTGGCGTTGGACAGGTTGGCGGCGGCTTCCGACTGTTGTGCCACCGCGGCGGCGAGCATCGCTGCTGCCTGCGAGATCCCCTCCTGCGTCTGCATCGTCTGCAGGCGGACCGATGCTTCGCCTTCCTGGACGCGGACCGCGCCTTCCGCGGCGCTGTGCGAGTAATAGGCGGTGTCGGCCTGCAGCTCGGACGGCACCAGGCGAGCCAGGATCTGGTTCAGCGTAACGGAGTCGCCTTCCTTGACGAACATCTTCTCGATCTGGCCGCCGACCAGGGGACTGACGACCACATCGTCGGTGGTCACGATGCCGGTGAGCACGAGGTCCCCGGGCCGGGCCGTCAGAAACCATCCGACGCCGATCGCGACCACCAGGACAACGCCGATGACGACGACGAGCTGCTTACGGGGCATAGTGGCGATCGCGGACAGCGGAAGTCGTGAAAGCGAGGGGCGTGGCAGGTGAGATCACGCCAGGAGCGCCGGTTCTAACATGCGTATGAAACGACTGTTTGACAAGACAGTGGCGTGCTGGCGCCCGAGGCATCCCGTCCGGATCAGGGGGTGGCCGCGACGATCGGAACCCGATCGACGCGGCTCGTCAGCGTGACATCGCCGACCGTGAGATACAACTCCCGCTCCGTCACCGTAAGGGCGAACGCGGTCCGCCGGTCGAGGTGCGTGGACAGCGCGCCGAGGAAATCGCGGTCCAGCCCATAGAGCTCGAGCGCTTCCGCGTGGTGTATGCGCTCACCCGCGAGTTGGCGGGCGATGAATGCGGGATCCTTGTGGGTATAGACCACCACGCGTGGCGACAGCTTGCTGGCCTTGTGAAGGCGCTGCGCATCGGGCGCGCCGATGTCGATCCAGACGCGGAGTGCGCCGGTGAGGTCGCGCACCGCGAGCGCCGGCTCGCCGGGTTCGGCGAGTCCGTGCCCGAACGTGATGCCTTCCGTGTACTCGAGGCAGTAGGCCAGGACACGGGCGAGGAGAAAGGGCTCCGTCTCGGATGGGTGCCGCGCCACGCGCAGATGCAGCGACTCGTAGACGTGGCGGTCCACGTCCGACAGCTCGATGTCGAAGTTGTAAATGCTTGCGGTGTTGGCCACAGCCTCTCTACCGATCGTTCACCGAGGCGCGACCTGGAGGGGCCGGTAGTTCGGTCCGGGCGCCATCCAGGACGCCGTGTTGACCGTGTGGCCACTCTGATCGGTCCAGTAGTAGTTGCCCTTGGCGCCGGTCGCGACCTCGCGCTTCTCGCCCGTTTGCGGGTCCACGGTGGGCGTCACGCCGTTGATGATGTCGTCGAACGCCTGCTCGTCCCGGCTCTGTGTGTTGTCGACCTTGGCCAACTGAGCTTGCCGGTCCTGCTGCTGCTGGTCGAAGTCCGCCATGATCTGATCGTTCTGCACCTGGGCAATCCTGAGGACTCCGGCATACCACTGCGGATTGGGGCTGACCGAGAACGCCATGTGCCGCGCGATCGCGAAGGCTTCGCCCGCCCGGGCTCGGGCCGACACGAAGCCCACGAGCACGGCGACGCCCCACGTGCCGATCGGCGAATTGGGATCGTGCATCCGCGTCGTGATCACGTAGAGATAGCCGACGCGCCCGTTGTTGGGACATTCGAAATAGACCTCGCCCACATCCGTCGACGAGATCGGCGTGGCGGGTGCGGCGAACTTCGGCACCGGGAGCGGGCGTCCTGCCTTGAGCGCGGGCTGCGCGCAGAAGGGGGCCATCATCTGTTTGCCGTAGTCGTACGCGAATGGCAGCGCGGGTGTGTAGCGCCGGATCATGAACCGCTGTCCGCGGCTCTCCGTCATCATCCCTTCGTGCAGTCCGAGTTTGTCACTGAGCGGCGTCGGTTCGGAAAAGGCGGGGATGTTCCCATCGTTGATCCGGACATCGATCGAGCTATCCGGAGCGACTGCGCGCGTCTGCAGCACGTAGTCGATCGGACCGCGGCGCACCTCCTGTGGGCGCACCGTATACCCTCGCGGCCCGTCCACCGTGAATGCATGCTCGACAGGGTCGGTGTACTTGACCCAGATGATCGCGGTGCCGGCCTGCGCGTGCTGGGCGTACGCAAGGATCGGGGTGCCGAGTCCCGGGATCGTGGCGAGCGCGCACAGGGCGACGGAACGGCGAGAGGGCATCACGGTGGTGGCTCCAGTCAGGCGCATGCTTGCGTGCGAGCTTGCGGAGCAGAGAAGTTGGCGCCCGAGCGTGACATCCGACAGGCCGCCGCGACGGCGGCTGCCGGACTGGCCGCCAGAGAGCAAGATTGCACTCGCGCGGGGCGCGCCGGCTGGTGATGATTGACGTGGGGCCGGCGGGTCCGCCGGCAGGAGAGCGGGCCTGACACAGCCTGTACGATCCGCAGATTTCACCGGGAAGGACATGCCGACTCAGACGACGTTCGCCCCCGTCACGCTTTCCGACATTGAGGCCGCGCGGGCGCGGATCGCGCCCTACGTCCGGCGCACGCCCCTCACCAGGAGCGAGACCCTCAGCCGGCGGCTGGGGACCAACGTGTACCTCAAGGCCGAGGTGTTCCAGAAGACCGGGGCGTTCAAGGTGCGCGGCGCGTTCAACAAGATGCTGTGTATCCCGGCTGGCGCGCGCGGGCACGGCGTCGTGGCGATGAGCGGCGGCAATCACGCCCAGGCCGTGGCATACGCGGCGCGCACGCTGGGGATGCGGGCGCTGATCTTCATGCCCAAGGCGACAGCGGCGAACTACGTGGACGCCACCCGCGAGTACGGTGCGGAGGTGTCGTTCACACCGACGTCACTCGACGGATTCGCGGCGATGGAGGAATTCGGGACCAAGGGCTGGGTGGCGGTCCATCCGTTCAACGATCCCCTCGTCATGGCCGGCCAGGGGACGGCGGGACTCGAGATCGTGGACGACTGCCCGCAAGTCACGGACGTCATCGTCAGCATTGGCGGCGGGGGGCTGATCGCGGGTATTGCAACCGCGGTCAAGGAACGGCTGCCCGCCGCACGGATCTGGGGTGTGGAGACCGAGGGTGCCGATTGCATGGCGCAGGCACTCGCCGCGAACGAAGTCGTCACCCTGAGCGCGGTCACATTGATCGCCCGCACCCTCGGCGCGCCCGCGGCGTCGCCCGAGACCCTCGCGGCCGTGCAGCGGTACGTCGAGTCGGTCACGGTGGTGAGCGACAAGGATGCCGTCGCGTCGATGCGGTTGCTTCTCGAGCGGACCAAGCTGCTGGTCGAGCCCGCGGGTTCGTGCACGCTGACGGCAGCCGAGCGGTTGCGAGACCGGTTCGGGCCGAACGACCATGTGGTGCTGTTCCTGTGCGGCGGCAACATTAGCGTCGAGGACGTCTGCCGGTTCGGGTGACGCGCACCTAATTCGCAAGCAAGCGGCGCAGCCCTGGGCTGGCACCGGGACGCACGCGCCAGCGGATGCCGGGGCGCCTCCGTCCCGTTAATCTTCGGTCGCGCGGCTGCTGGCCGGCGGCTGCGTCCTTCCCGAGGGACCCGCGAGGTGCACATGGACAATCAGTTCATCCTCCGCAGCGTTGACGCGGGGGTCCTGACGCTGACAATGAACCGCCCCGACGTGCTCAATAGCTGCAACCGGGGGATGGTCACGGAACTGCGCCAGGCCTTCGAGGGGGCGGGGACTGATGCGGCGGTGCGGGCGGTGCTCCTGACCGGTGCAGGTCGCGCGTTTTGCGCGGGGCAGGATCTCGCCGAGGCAGTACCGCCGCCGGGGAAGCCAGCGCCGGACATTGGAGACGTCGTCGTCGCCTACAACGGGTTGATCCTCGCGATGCGGCGCCTCGAGAAGCCGGTCGTGGCGGCGGTCAACGGCGTGGCGGCGGGTGCGGGCGCCAACATTGCTCTGGCGGCGGATTTCGTGATCGCGTCGGCCGAGGCATCGTTCATACAGGCATTCGTGAAGATCGGGCTGATTCCCGACAACGGCGGCACCTTTTTCCTGCCACGGCTCGTCGGGCTGGCGCGTGCGACCAGTCTTGCGATGCTAGGCGGCAAAGTGGCCGCGCAGCAGGCCAAGGACTGGGGGATGATTCACGACGTCGCCCCTGCGGAGGGTCTCATGGAGGCGGCCGCTGCATTCGCGCGGCAACTGGCGGCGCAGCCCACGCGGGCGCTCGGGTTGATCAAGCGCGCCTTCAACGCATTGCTCGGTAACGACCTCGAGGCGCAACTGGCGGTCGAGGCGAAATTGCAGCGCGAGGCTGGCCGGACGGCGGATTACACGGAAGGCGTGCGGGCCTTTCAGGAGAAGCGCGCGCCGTCGTACACCGGCCGGTAGCGCTCATGCCCATCACGCGCGGCGCGCGCATTGGGATCGTGGGTGCCGGCGCCATGGGCAGCGGGATCGCGCAGATCGCGGCCACGGCCGGGCATCCCGTGGTCGTCGTGGACACGAGCGCGGCGGCGCTCGCGCGCGGCAAGTCCGGCATCGAGCGCGCCATTCAGCGTGACGTCGAGAAGAAGCGGATGGAGAGCGCCGCCGGAACGGCCGCGATCGCGCGCGTCGAATGGCACCACGCCTCCTCCGCGGCGGCGCTCGAAGCCGTCGCCGGCTGCGGGCTCGTGATCGAAGCGGTAGTCGAGATGCTCGCGGTCAAGCGAGACCTGTTCGTCGGGCTGGAACGCGTGGTGGCGGAGGATTGCGTCCTGGCGACCAACACATCGTCGCTGCCGGTGGCGGCGATCGCGGCGGCGTGCGCCCGCCCCGAGCGCGTCCTCGGCGCGCACTTCTTCAATCCGGCGCCGGTCATGGCGCTGGTGGAGATCATTCCGGCGCTGGGGACGTCGGCCGATATCACCGCGCAGACCCGGACGCTGGTCGATGGCTGGGGCAAGACCACGGTGCTCGCGAGCGACACGCCCGGGTTCATCGTCAACCGGATCGCGCGTCCATTCTACGGCGAGGGGCTCAGGCTGAACGACGAAGGGATCGCCGACCCGGCGACCATCGACTGGGCGATGCGCGAGATCGGCGGATTCCGGATGGGTCCATTCGAGCTGATGGACCTGATCGGCCACGACGTCAACTTCGCGGTCACGCGGTCGATCTTCGAGTCGTTCTTCTACGACCCGCGGTACAAGCCCTCCATCACCCAGCAGCGGCTGGTCGACGCGGGGATGCTGGGGCGGAAGACCGGGCGGGGGTTCTACGACTACCGCGATGGCGCCGCGCGCCCAGCGCCGCGCGAGGATCGCGAGCTCGGGGCCCAGATCGTCGAGCGCATCCTGGTGATGCTGATCAACGAGGCCGTCGATGCCGTGCTCTGGCGCGTGGCCTCGCCGGCGGATGTCGATCTGGCAGTTCTGAAGGGAGTAAATTACCCCAAGGGTTTGCTCGCCTGGGGGGACGACATGGGCCTGGACCGAGTGCTCACGAGGCTCACCGCCCTGGAGCAGGAATACGGGGAAGACCGCTACCGCCCGAGCGCGTTGCTCAAGCGGATGGTCCGAGAGGGACGGCGGTTCACATGACCGCCCCGCAAGGAGCGATCATCGCGGAAGACGCGCAGGCGCGGGCCGAACGCCTCGTGGCCACGATGCGGGCGACCGACGGGTTCAGCGCGTGGCTGGGAGTGGAAGTCGTCGCGCTGGCGCCGGCGGCGTGCACGGTGCGGGCGACCGTTCGCCGCGAGATGCTCAACGGCTTCGGCGTTTGCCACGGGGGAGTGACGTATTCGCTGGCCGACAGCGCGCTGGCGTTCGCGTCGAACACACACGGGCGCGTGTCGATGAGCGTGGAGAACGGCATTTCATATGTGGCACCGGTGGCGCTGGGGGATGTCCTGACCGCCGTCGCGGCCGAAGAGGGCGCCGGCGGCCGGCTGGCCTTCTATCGCGTGACCGTACGCAACCAGCACGACGCCGTCGTCGCCCTGTTTCGCGGGACGGTGTACCGCACGCAGCGCGAGATGCAAGACCAGACGCACAGCGGGACGCAAAGCGAAATGCCGCACGCGAAATGCACAGCGAAATGCAATCGGAGAGCGTCAAGAATGGGTGAGGCCTACATCATCGACGGCGTTCGCACGCCGATCGGTTCATTCGGCGGGAGCCTGAGCGACATCAGGCCGGACGACATGGCGGCGCTGGTGATCCAGCGGCTACTGGCCCGGCATCCCGGCCTCGACCCGTCGCGCGTCACCGACGTCATCATGGGATGCGCGAACCAGTCGGGCGAGGACAATCGCAACGTCGCGCGGATGGCATCGCTGTTGTCGGGGCTGCCGGTCTCGGTGCCCGGGGAGACCGTCAACCGGCTCTGCGCATCGGGACTGAGCGCAGTCGGACATGCCGCGCGCGCGGTCAAGCTCGGGGACGGCGACCTCTATATCGCCGGCGGCGTCGAGAGCATGACGCGGGCGCCCTACGTGCTGTCGAAGAGCGGCAAGGCGTTTGCGCGCGACGCGCAACTGTTCGACACCAGCATCGGCTGGCGGTTCGTGAACCCGCGCATGCGGCAGCAGTACGGCGTCGACGCAATGGGCGAGACCGCCGAAAACGTCGCCACCGATTTTCACGTGTCGCGCGAGGATCAGGACCGGTTCGCGTGCCTGACACAGGGGCGCGCCGCGTCGGCGCGGGCACGCGGGCGGTTCGCGACAGAGATCACACCCGTCGACGTGCCGGGGGAAAAGCGCGGCGAGGTCCGCAAGTTCGAGCAGGATGAGTTCATCCGGCCGGACACGAGTCTCGAAGCGTTGGCGCGGCTCAAGCCCGCGTTCCGGGCGGGCGGCTCGGTGACGGCGGGCAACTCGTCCGGGATCAATGATGGCGCCGCGGCACTGCTCGTGGCGTCGGAGGGCGCGGTGAAGGAGTTCTCGCTCAAACCGCTCGCGCGGTCGCTGGCGACCGTCGCGGCCGGTGTCGAGCCGCGCATCATGGGTATGGGGCCGGTACCCGCGACGCGCGCGGCGCTGGCACGCACGGGGCTCACGCTTGCGCAGATCGACGTGATCGAGCTCAATGAAGCGTTCGCGTCGCAGGCGCTCGCGTGCCTCCGCGAGCTGGGGCTCAAAGACGATGATCCACGCGTCAATCCCAACGGCGGTGCCATCGCGCTGGGTCATCCCCTCGGCATGAGCGGCGCGCGGCTCATCCTCTCGGCGGCACGGGAGCTGGAGGCGACGGGCGGGCGCTACGCGCTTGCGACCATGTGCGTTGGAGTCGGGCAGGGCATGGCGACCATCATCGAGCGGGTATGACCGGCGTGCCCGTGGACGCGGGGTCCAGCTTCTTCGCGTTCGACGGCATCCGCCCGGTGGCGCACGCGTCGGCGTTCGTGCATCCGCGTGCGACCATCATCGGGAACGTGATCATCGGCCGGGACGTCTACGTGGGACCCAGCGCGGTGATCCGCGGGGATTGGGGTGGCGTCGTCATCGAGGACGGCTGCAACGTCCAGGAGACCTGCGTCATTCATTCCTTCCCGGGTGTGGATGCGTGGCTCGAGGCTGGGGCGCACATCGGTCACGGCGCGGTGATCCACGGCGCCCGGATCGGGCGCAACGTGCTCGTGGGGATGAACGCCGTCGTGATGGACCGCGCCGTGGTGGGCGCCGGATGCATTGTCGGCGCGCTCACGTTCGTGCCAGCGGACATGCAGATCCCGGAGCGCAAAGTCGTCGTCGGCAATCCGGCGCGAGTCGTGAAGGACGTGAGCGACGACATGCTTGCCTGGAAGACCGACGGGACGCGGCTCTATCAGGAGCTGCCAGCGCGGCTGTATGCCGGGCTCGTGCCGTGCGAGCCGCTGCGCGACGTGCCGGCGGAGCGCGCCCGCCAGGCGCCGGTGTATCAGACGTGGAATGAACGAAAAGGGAATGGCTAGGGGTAGTCGACACGAGGGGATTGGGGAGTAGGGATTGGATGGGACTGGGACTGGGGACTGGGGATTGGGGGTTTCACACCGAGGTTGGAGTGATGCGGCTCAAGAATTACGTGCACGGCGAGTGGGTCGAGGGGACGGGCAAGACGACCGCGCTGTACAATGCCGTCACCGGGGAGCAGGTGGGCGAGGCGAGCACGGGGGGCGTCGATTTCGCCGGTGTGCTGGAGTATGCGCGCACCGTCGGCGGTCCCACGCTGCGCGCCATGACCTTCCATGCGCGCGCACGTATGCTCAAGGCGCTCGCGCAGTATCTGACGGCGCGCAAAGACAGCTTCTACGAGGTATCGAAGGCGACCGGCGCCACCAAGACCGATAGCTGGATCGACATCGACGGCGGATTCGGCACCCTCTTCGCCTATGCGAGCCGCGGCCGGCGGGAGTTCCCCGACGAGACCTTCTACGTGGACGGCGCCGCGGAGATGATCTCCAAAGGCGGCACGTTCATCGGCCGCCACATCTGCGTGCCGCTCCAGGGCGCGGCGATCCACATCAACGCCTTCAATTTCCCCGTGTGGGGGATGCTGGAGAAGATGTCCACCGCGCTGCTCGCGGGGGTGCCGTCGATCGTCAAGCCGGCCACCGTGACATCGTTTCTCACCGAGGCCGTCGCGCAGGCGATGGTGGAGTCGGGGATCCTTCCGCCGGGCGCATTCCAGCTCCTGTGCGGTAGCGCGGGCGACCTTCTCGATCACGTCGGTGAGCAGGACGCCGTGGCGTTCACCGGATCGGCGGGCACGGGGCAGATGCTCAAGACCGGCCGGGCGATGGTCGCGCACTCCGTCCGCTTCAACCAGGAAGCGGATTCCCTCAACTTCTCGATGCTGGCGCCGGACGCGCGGCCAGGCACCGAGGAGTTCGACCTCTTCATCAAAGAAGTCGTCCGCGAGATGACGGTGAAGGCGGGGCAGAAGTGCACGGCGATCCGCCGGACGATCGTGCCGGCCGGCATGGTCGACGACGTGATCGCGTCGCTCAAGAAGCGGCTCGACGGCGTCACCATCGGCGACCCAAGTCACGAGGGCGTGCGCATGGGTCCACTCGCTGGCCGCACGCAGGTGACCGAAGTCGGGCAGAACGTGGACAAGCTGCGAAAGGCCGCCGAAGTCGTGTACGGGAGCTTCGACAGCATGCGTGTCGTCGGGGCGGACGCGCAGCGCGGCGCGTTCTTCCCGGTCCACCTGCTCTATGATGACCGGCCGTTCGACCGCACGGCGCCGCACGATATCGAAGCGTTCGGGCCGGTGAACACCGTGATGCCGTATGCATCGCTCGACGAAGCCGTGGCACTCGCCAACCTCGGGCGCGGGTCGCTCGTCGGCTCACTGTTCACGGCTGATCCCGAGGCCGCGCGTACCGTCGTCACGGGCACCGCCGCGTTTCACGGACGGCTCATGATCGTGGACCGGACGAGCGCGAAGGAATCCACGGGCCACGGCTCGCCGCTCCCGCATCTCGTGCACGGTGGTCCCGGGCGCGCGGGAGGCGGCGAGGAGATGGGCGGCGTGCGCGGTGTGCTGCACTACATGCAGCGGACCGCGCTGCAGGGGTCACCCGCCGTCCTCTCGGCGGTCACGCGCGAGTGGCTGCCCAAGGCGCCGGAGCTGACGGACCGGATCCATCCGTTCCGGAAGTACTTCGAGGAGCTTCGCATCGGGGAGACGCTGCACACGCACCGGCGGACGGTGACCGAGAGCGACATCGTGAGCTTCGCCGGCATCAGCGGCGACTTCTTCTACGCCCACATGGACGACATCGCCGCCAAGGAGTCGATCTTCGAGCGCCGCGTGGCGCATGGGTATTTCGTCCTGTCGGCGGCCGCGGGGCTGTTCGTGGACCCGGCGCCGGGTCCCGTCCTCGCGAACTACGGACTGGAGGGCCTGCGGTTCGTGAAGCCCGTGTACGCGGGAGACACGATTCAGGTGCGCCTCACGTGCAAGCAGAAGACTGTGAAGGAAGATCGCGAGGGACAGATCCCGCAGGGCGTCGTGGCGTGGGACGTCGAAGTGACCAACCAGAACAACGACCCCGTGGCGGTCTACACCATTCTCACACTCGTTCGGCGGCAGGGCGGCGTGGCACGGCCGGCGACCGCGGGCGATCTGGCGCAGGGACTCAAGAGCGAGGCTCCGGATGCGCTGGCTCCGGCCCGGGTGATGCAGAAGACACAGCCGGGCGACGCGCCGGCGCGCGTCAGCTGACCTTAGCGGGTCGCGGTCGGCTCGCGTGGCGTGACCGTAGCGG
The DNA here is from genome assembly GCA_963706505.1 of uncultured Gemmatimonadales bacterium. Classification (GTDB taxonomy): domain Bacteria; phylum Gemmatimonadota; class Gemmatimonadetes; order Gemmatimonadales; family Gemmatimonadaceae; genus Palsa-1248. The sequence goes on along the minus strand of CAVPLX010000003.1, from coordinate 367,772 downwards.
CTCGCGAGGCCGCCTCGCCTTGCCCGGGCGGGTCATGTGGATGTAGAATTCGATTGCGGGAACACGTTGACTGACATGGACTTGCCGCAGATTCAGCCGCCGATCTCGTCACGCGGACAGAGGAGTTACACGGATGCCCGACAGCCCTGACGCGATCGCGGAGTTCGAGGCCAGGATCGCGGCCGGCGAGACGATCGAGCCGAAGGACTGGATGCCCGATCGATATCGCAAGCAGCTCATCCGTATGATGTCGCAGCATGCGCATTCCGAGATCGTCGGGATGCTGCCGGAAGGGAACTGGATCACGCGCGCGCCGACGCTGCGGCGCAAGATGGGTCTCCTGGCAAAAGTGCAGGACGAAGCGGGCCACGGCCTCTACATCTACTGCGGCACGGAGACGCTGGGTGTGGGCCGGGCGGAGCTGGTGGATCAACTGCTCACCGGCAAGGCGAAATACTCCAGCATCTTCAACTACCCGACACTGACCTGGGCCGACATTGGCGCGATCGGCTGGTTCGTCGACGGCGCCGCGATCGTCAACCAGACGATGCTGGCCAAGGCGTCGTACGGCCCGTACGCGCGGGCGATGGTACGGATCTGCAAGGAAGAGAACTTCCACAAACGCCAGGGCTACGAGATCATGACGACGCTCGCGGCCGGTACGCCCGAGCAGAAGCGCATGGCGCAAGACGCCGTGAACCGCTGGTGGTGGCCGTCACTCATGATGTTCGGCCCGTCGGACAAGGATTCGCCGAACTCGGCGGAGCTGACGCGGTGGGGCGTCAAGCGGAAGGGCAACGACGAGCTACGCCAGCGGTTCGTGAACCTGACGGTCGCGCAAGCAGCGGCGATCGATCTCAAGCTCCCCGACCCCGAGCTACGGCACGATCCGGCAACTGGTGACTGGCACTTCGGCCCGATTGACTGGGACGAGTTCAGCCGAGTCGTGCACGGCGATGGCCCGCTCAACCGGGAGCGCCTCGCCGCGCGGCAGCAGGCGCACAGCGACGGAGCGTGGGTCCGCGATGCGGCGTCCGCGTATGCGGCCAAGCACACCGCGCTGGCGACGCCCGCCGCCGCGTGACATCCATCGCATCGCGGGCTTTGAGCGATGGCTGACGACGGGACATCGGCGTCCGGCGGCCAATGGCCGTTGTGGGAGGTGTTCGTGCAGCCGCCCAAGGGCGAGCCATTCGAGCACGCAGGTAGCGTGCACGCCGTGGACGCCGAGACCGCGCTCCAGAACGCGCGCGATGTGTACGCGCGGCGAGGGGAGGCGGTGAACATTCTGGGTGGTGCCGACGGCGGCGATCACGGCGTCGACGCCGGCCGACGTTGGCCCGTTCTTCGATCCCGGAAACGACAAGCCGTACCGGCACCCGCAGTTCTATAGCGTGCCGCGCGGCGTGCGCGTCTAGCCGGGGGGTTCGTGGCTCGCTCCGCCGCCGTCTTCCGCCGCCCACCCGGCCGAGGTGCCCGCGCTCGACGGCACTGCGCACGCCGCGCTGGTGCAGTATCTCCTGCGTCTGGGTGACGACCGGCTCGTGCTCGGCCACCGGCTGTCCGAGTGGTGCGGGCACGCGCCGATTCTGGAAGAGGACATCGCGCTCGCCAACATTGCCCTGGATCTCGTGGGCCAAGCCACGTTGTTCCTGGGCGTGGCCGGCGCGACCGAGGCGGCGGGGCGGGATGCCGACGCGCCTCGCCTATCTCCGCGAGGCGATCGACTTCCGCAATGTGCTGCTCGCCGAACTGCCGAAGGGCGATTTCGCGTTCACGATCGTGCGGCAGTTCCTGTTCAGCGTGGCAGCCTACTATCAGCTCGAAGGTCTCGTGACGAGTCGTCACGCCGATCTCGCGGGAATCGCGGCAAGGCCCTCAAGGAAACCCGCTATCACGTGCGGCATTCCGGCGAGTGGGTGATCCGCCTCGGCGACGGCACCAGTGAGAGTCACGCACGAACACAGGCGGCGCTCGACTCACTCTGGCGGTACACGGGCGAGATGTTCCTGACCGATGATGTGGACGCCACGCTCGTTGGCGCGGGCGTGATTCCGGATCTCGCTGCGGCGCAGCCCAAGTGGCTCGCGCAGGTCACGGGCGTGATCGAACGCGCTACGCTGACCGTGCCGGCGAGCGGCTACATGCAGCGCGGAGGCAGGAGCGGCCGGCACACCGAGCATCTCGGCGTCATGCTGGCGGAAATGCAGATCCTGCAGCGGTCGTTCCCGGGAGCGAAATGGTAGCCGCGGCGCACGATCTCGCATCCGTGTGGGCGACACTCGAGAGTGTTCCAGATCCCGAAGTGCCGGTGCTGAGCGTCGTGGAACTCGGGATCGTGCGCGACGTCGAGGTCGATGCGGACGGGCACGTGACCGTGTCGATCACGCCCACGTATTCCGGGTGTCCGGCCCTGCAGGTCATCGAGCACGACATCAAGGAGGCGCTGGCGCGCGACGGCTGGCCGGGTGCGCGGCTCCGTACCGTGTATTCTCCAGTGTGGACCACCGACTGGATCGGGGCTGACGCACGGCGCAAGCTCGAGGCGTACGGGATCGCGGCGCCGGGACGTGTGCCCCGTGATGCCGGTCCAGAAGACCTCGTGCCGCTGCAGCGCCGGGTGACGCCAGTCGCGTGTCCGTACTGCGGATCGCACGCGACCACCATGCGGAGTGTGTTTGGGCCGACGGCATGCAAGGCGGTGATGTATTGCGAGCAGTGCCGCCAGCCGTTCGAGTTGTTCAAGGCGATCTGAGGACCGGCACGACGATGGCGACGCACTCTCTTCCGGCCTGCCGGCGCGCCGCAGCCGCGACAGCGGCCCCCCCGGGTCCCGACTGGCGGCGTATCGCGTACACCGTTCTCGTGTCGCGGGCGCTCGACGAAGCCGAGGAAGCGACGAACCGCAACAAGGCGACCGTGCCGCGCGAGCACCAGGTGCTCTACCAATTCTCGGCGCGCGGCCACGAGATGTCGCAGGTCATTCTCGGCTCGCTCCTGGATCATCCGCACGACGGGGCGGGCGCCTACTATCGGTCGCGGCCGCTGCTCCTGACCCTGGGTCTCTCGATCGAAGATGCGCTGGCGAGCCCGCTCGGGAGGAGCGGCGGATTCAGCGATGGGCGCGACATCGGCGTCGTGTGCAACCTCCCGAAACGCCGGGGGGCGCTCGTGCTCCCGATGTCGGGCGATGTCGGCAGCCAGTACACGCCGACGGCTGGGTGGGCGCAGGCGATCCAGTACCACCGGGACGTCCTGGGGGATGCGAGCTACGCGGGCAGCATCGGCGTCTCGCTCGGCGGCGAGGCGTCGGTCGCGACCAACGGGTTCTGGTCCGCTCTGACGATGGCGACGACGCTCTCGCTGCCGATGCTGTTCTACATCGAAGACAACGGGCTCGGGATCTCGGTCCGCGGCGAGATGCAGACCCCGGGCGGCAACATCGCCGCCAACCTGGCCTCGTTCCGCAACCTGCTCCTGCGCGACGGCGACGGCACCGACCCCGCCGAATCCGCGCGGCTCCTGCAGGAAGTCGTCGCGCACGTCCGCGGCGGCGCCGGTCCCGCGCTCATCCGGCTCACCGTGCCGCGGCTCTCGAACCACTCGGGCCCCGACAACCAGAAGGGCTACCGGAGCGACGAGGAAATCGCGGCGGACTGGGGCCGGGACCCGCTGCCCGAGATTGCGAAACCATCTCGTGCCGGGCGTCATGACAGACGCAGGCATGGAGCGCGCTCGAGCGCGATGTCGAGCGGGACGTAGTGGCGGCGCTCGCCGGGGCCCGGGGCCGTTCCGCGCCGAAGGCGGACACCGTGAAACGATTCGCGTACAGCGAGCCGGTACAGGCGGGGGACGCCGATACGGTGGGCGGCCTGTCGGTGGCGGAGCTGGCGGCACTCGGGGGCACCGATGTCGTGGCGGAGGAAGGGCCGGTGATCCGGTTCGCGGAGGCCGTGCGGCGCACGCTGGCGTCCGAGCTCGAAGCCAACCCCAAGGTCCTCGTGTTCGGCGAGGATGTCGGCGTCAAAGGTGGCGTGCACCTCGTGACCGAGGGACTCCAGCAAGCGGTTCGGGAACGCGCGTGTGTTCGATACGAGCCTCTCGGAAGAAGGGCATCATCGGGCGTGCGGTCGGGATGGCGGTGTCGGGGCTGATGCCGGTGGCCGAAATCCAGTTCCGGAAGTACGCCGACCCGGCGACCGAGCAGCTCAACAACTGCGGTACCATGCGATGGCGCACCAACAACCAGTTCGCGGCGCCGATCGTGGTGCGGATGCCGGGCGGGTTCGGCAAGGACGTCGGCGATCCGTGGCATTCGCTGAGCAGCGAAGTCACGTGGGCGCACGCGATCGGATGGCAGGTCCTCGTGCCGTCCAACGCGGCCGACGCGGTCGGCCTGTTGCGTGCGGCGATGCGGAGCCGCAACCCCAGCATCTTCTTCGAGCACCGGTCGCTTCTCATGACCAGTGATGGGAGCGCGCGGTATCCCGGCGACTCTTACGTGCTACCACTTGGCCGCGCCAAGGCCCTGCGGCAGGGGACCGACATCACCCTCGTCACCTGGGGTGCGATGGTACACCGGTGCGTGGCCGCGGCGGACCGATTCGCGGGCCGAGCCGAGGTGCTGGATCTGCGCACGGTGGCGCCGTGGGACCGGAACGCCGTGCTGGCCAGCGTGCGAAAGACGGGCCGCTGCCTCATCGTGCACGAGGACACGCTGACCGCGGGATTCGGTGCGGAGATCGCGGCGACGATCGCGCAGTCCGCTTTCTGGTCGCTCGACGCGCCGGTCGAGCGGCTCGCGGTGGACGACGTGCCGATGCCGTATCACGAAGTACTCCTGGCTGCCGTGTTGCCCGATGCGGACCGCGTGGCGGCGTCCATCGAGCACGTGCTGTCGCAGTAGCGGCTCGCGCCTCGGTACCGTTTCTCTCACCAACCCCATGCCCTCCTTTCCCTCTTCCGCGGTGTCCGGCAGTCCGGGTGATACCGGCGACCTCATGGTCCGGACGCTGGACGGCATCGCGACCATCCAGTTCAGCCATCCGAAGGGCAATTCGCTGCCCGGCACCTTGCTCCGCCGGATGGCGGAGTCGATCGACGCGGTGGGCGCGGATCCCCGCGCGCGTGTGGTCGTGCTCCGGAGCGGTGGGTCTCCGGGCGGGCCGTTTTGCGCCGGGGCGTCGTTCGACGAATTGCGGCGCATTGCGGACGCGGCGGCGGGCAAAGAGTTCTTCATGGGATTCGGGCGGCTCATCCTGGCCATGCGCCGGTGTCCTAAATTCATCGTGGCCCGCGTGCACGGAAAAGCCGTGGGCGGGGGAGTAGGAGTCGTCGCGGCGTCCGACTATGCGATCGCGTCGCCGGGCGCGATGGTGCGGCTCAGCGAACTTGCGGTCGGCATCGGCCCATTCGTCGTCGGCCCCGTCATCCAGCGGAAGATCGGGCGGGGTGCGTTTCAGGCGCTCGCGGTGGACGCGGCGAGCTGGCGGGATGCCGCGTGGGCGGAGCGGCACGGCCTCTTCGCGCAGGTGGCCGGGGAAGGCGACGCACTGGACGCGGCCGTCTCCAACCTCGCGCAGACGCTCGCCAAATCGAGCCCCGAAGCGATGGCCCGGATGAAAGAGACCTTCTGGCAGGGAACCGAGTCGTGGGAGCAGCTCCTGGATGAACGCGCGGCGATGAGTGGCGAGCTCGTTCTATCCGACTACACGCGGAGCGCGATCGCGGCGTTCGCGGCCCGATAGGGATGCCGGGCGGAGCCGAAGGCCTGTCAGTCGCCGCGCCGCGGGCGGAGCCGGCGCCGCCGCAGCCGCCGAGGGTGTCCGTCCTCGCGCTCGGGATGGCGGGCTCACTGATCCTCGAAGTCGCGACCGACGTGCGGGCCCGGACCGCGCAGGGCCGCCAGATCTGCGACCTGACGATCGGCGATTTCGACTCGCGGCAATTCCCGATTCCGGAGGTGCTGCGCGACCGGATCATTGCGGCGCTGGCAGCGGGGGAAACCAACTATCCGGCGGGCCCGGGGATGCCGGCGCTGCGCGAGGCCATTCGCACGTTTTCGCGCGAACGGCTCGGCATCTCCTATCCATTGGAGTCGGTCCTCGTCACGAGTGGCGCGCGGCCGGTGCTCTACTCGGCGTACCGTACGCTCGTCGATCCCGGCGACCGTGTGGTGTTCCCGGTGCCTTCGTGGCAGAACTCCTACTACTGCCAGCTCGTCGGGGCGACCGAAGTGCCGGTGTCGTGCGACGCGGCGGCGGATTTTCTTCCGTCGCGGGGGACGCTCGAACCGCACATACGTGGCGCGCGGCTGCTCGTCCTCAACTCGCCGGTGAATCCGACCGGCACGATGTTCCGCGCGGAGGCCCTGGCCGCGATTTGCGACCTCGTGCTGGAGGAGAACGCGCGACGGCGGGGCCGTGAGCGGCCGCTGTATCTCCTCTACGACCAGGTCTACTGGATGCTGACGTTCGGGGCGATCCCGCACGTCACACCGGTCGCACTGCGTCCCGCGATGGCGGAGTACACGATCTCGCTAGACGCGATCTCGAAATCGTTTGCCGGGACCGGACTTCGTGTGGGGTGGGCGCTCGGCCCGCCGGACGTCGTGCGGTACATGGGTGATCTCGTGGTGCACATGGGCGGGTGGGCTCCGCGTCCGGAGCAGGTCGCAACCGCGGTCCTGCTGGGATCCGGTGAGGCGATCGCGGACTATCACCGCACCATGAATCGCGGGCTCAAGGAGCGGCTCGACGCGCTGTATTCCGGAGTGCAGGCGATGCGGGCGGCCGGATTGCCGGTGGACGCGACCGCGCCGGCCGGCGCGATCTATCTCAGTGCGCGATTCGCGCTGGCGGGTTACCGGACGGCGGGCGGCCAGCGGCTCGTCACGAACCAGGACATCCGGCGATATCTGCTGGACGAGGCGGATTTCGCGGCGGTGCCGTTCCAGGCGTTTGGCGTGCCGGAGGACACCGGATGGTTCCGGCTATCGGTCGGAGCGGTGTCAGTCGCCCATATCGAGGCCGCGCTGCCGAGAGTCCGCGCGGCGCTGGAGCGAGCGACTCCGCCTGCGTAATGCGGGCATCCCGGCGGCGCACCGCCGGGATGCCGCGAGCGGCTAAAAGAGGTTCCAGAGAAACTGGTTGTAGACCTCGTGGTGGAACTGCACCTCGGGGCCTTTGACGAACGTGCCGAGCTGGCGGGGGCAGCGGTCGGCGGAGGCCTGCTTGAGATCCGCGTAGCGGCCTTTGACGTCTTCGCCGAGCAGTTTCGTGGTCCAGTCGGCGTCGCGGAACAACTCGATGGCCGAGTAGACATTGTCGGGCAGGTAGCGCTGCGCCTGGCGAAGGTTCTTGATCTTGGCCGTCTGTCCCTCGAGGCCGGTCTTGAAGATCGAGTACATCACCATGTACGGGTTGGCATCCGGGCGCGACCGAGCGCACCTCGATGCGAGCGCTCTTCTCGTTGCCGATCGGAATACGAACCATCGAGCCGCGGTCCGTCGGCGACGCCTTGATCTGATTCGGCGCCTCGAAGTGCGGGTCCAGCCGCCGGTAAGCGTTGACGCTCGGGTTGAGCATCAGGCAGACGTCGTTGGCGTGCGTGAGGATCCGGTCGATGAACTCCCAGGCGAGCTTGCTCAGTTTCTCATCGCCCTTGGGGTCCCAGCAAAGATTCTTGCCGCCTTTGCTGATCGACACGTTCGTGTGCATCCCGTTGCCGTTGACACCGACCACCGGTTTGGGCAGGAACGACGCGGTGAGGCCCATGCGGGTGGCGACCTGCCGGCAGATCAGCTTGTAGAGCTGGATCTGGTCGGCCGCCGCGACGACTTCGCCGTAGCCGTAGTTGATCTCGAACTGCGACGGCGCGACTTCGGGGTGGTCCTTCTCGTTCTGGAACCCCATGGCCCGCTGCACTTCGGCCGTCGTGTCGATGAACGTGCGCAGCGGATCACCGGGGAGCGAGTGGTAGTACCCGCCGGTGTTGACGTACTCGAACCGGTTCGTCTCGTGGAACCGCTGTTCGGCGTCCGGTCCGTTGAACAGAAAGCCTTCGATCTCATTCGCGGCGTTGAGCGTGTAGCCGTCGGATTTGTGGACCTTGGTCGGCGAACGCCTTGAGCACGCCGCGCATGTCAGCGTTAGTACGGCGAGCCGTCCTTGTCGATCACCTCGCCGAAGACCAGCACCTTGCCTGAGCCGAAGACATCGGCCGGCGCCCAGTAGAACGCGCTCCAGTCCATGCCGAGCCGCAGGTCGCTCTCGCGCTGCGCGGTGAAGCCGCGGATCGACGAGCCGTCGAACGTGAGGTTGTCCCAACTCTTGACCAGGAACTTCTTGTCGTAGTCGAGCATGTGCAGGCGGCCTTCGAGGTCGCTGAACATGACCGTCACCGCCTTGATGCGCGTTTCGTCGGTGAGGTATTTGAGGCGTTGTTCCTGGATCTTGTGGGGCGCCACGCGATTTCTGCGCTGCTCCTTCGCCTGGAGATTCAGCTCTTCGAGCTCGTCGTAGGGGAGCGCCAGGAAGTTGCGCAGTTCGGTCGGCATGCCGTCCTCACGAGTGGGATGCGTTGAACAGCCGCGTGGGCGGCCGCGGCCGGTGAGGGCGGAATCTAACCAAACCAGGCCCGCATCGCGGATGGGGTGCAGCGGTCGCGCGTGGCGCGGTGCCGGCCCGCCGCTTTCAGTGGTCGCTCGCGTCCGCTACCTTGGGTCGAGATCCCTGGGAGCGCACACCAAGCCATGACCGTTACCACGCGCATCGCCCCTCCGCGGTTTTCCGAGGGCGCGGCGGCCGCTCTCGCGCGCGACCTGTGGGGTCTGGCGGGGCGTCTCGACCCGCTCCCGAGCGAGCGTGACCAGAACTTTCGGCTGAGCACCGGAGCGGGCGAGCGATTCGTCCTCAAGATCTCCGAATCGGCCGAATCGCGGGGCGTCCTCGAGTGCCAGAACGCCATGCTGGCGCGGCTCGTGGCGGCGCTCCCGGCGTTCGGCTTTCCGGGGTTCGTCCCGGATCGCGAGGGGCGCGCTATCGCCGAGGCCGCGGGCGAGGATGGTGCCGTCCATCTCGTGCGGCTGTTGCGCTACGTGCCGGGCGTTCCCCTGGGCGAGGTGCGCCGCCATCCCCCGGCGCTGCTCCGGGACGCCGGGCGTCTCGTCGGAAGTATGGCCGGCGCACTCAAAGGGTTTGCGCACCCTGCGGCGCATCGCGGCTTGCGGTGGGACCTCCAGGCAGCGCCCGGCGTGATCGCGGCGTGTCTCGGCGATGTCGCGCGGGCCGACCGGCGGAAGTGGATCGAGCGTCTGCTGGCGATGTACGACCGCGAGGCGGGGCCGCTGCTCGGGCGGCTCGGTACGAGCGTGATCCAGAACGACGCGAACGACTACAACCTCCTCGTGTCCGCCGCTGACCCGGCGGATCCGGGCGCCGAGCGCCGTGTGACTGGCCTGATCGACTTCGGCGACGTCGTGCACTCGTACACGGTCGCCGACCTGGCAGTGGCCGCCGCCTACGCAATGCTCCGTAAACGAGATCCGCTCGCGGCGGCAAGCCATGTCGTCGAGGGGTATGCGGAGTCCCACGCCCTCGGGGACGCCGAGTTAGCGGTGGCGTTCCCGATGATCTGTCTCCGGCTCTGCCTGAGCGCGGTGCTGGCGGCGCACCAGCGGGCGCAGGAGCCGGAGAACGCGTATCTGTCGATCAGCGAAGGGCCCGTCTGGGAAGTGCTCGAGCGTGTGGTGCAGATCCACCCGCATCTCGCGCACTATCGGTTCCGCGCCGCGAGCAGGCTCGTGCCATGTCCGGCCACGGCAGCCGTGACCGCTGCACTCGCAGCGAACCCGGCTCGGTGCGGGCCGGTACTCGATCCCGATCCGCGGACCGCCACTCGGGTGACGCTGGATCTGACCGTGGGCAGCGGCGAGTGGGGGGCGCTGGATGGCCGCGACGACGCGGCAGCGTGGACCGAGGCCATCGTGAGGCGGATGGCGGCGTCCGGGGCGGTCGCGGGTATTGGCCGCTACGACGAGGCGCGGCGCCTGTACACGGCCGAGCAATTCCGAGTCGCGACGGACGACGGCGAGGAATGGCGGACGATTCACATTGGCGTGGATCTCTTCGCGCCCGCGGGCACTGCTGTGCTTGCGCCCCTTGATGGCGTCGTGCACAGCGTCCGGGATAATGCCGGCCCGCTCGACTACGGGCCGACGCTGATCCTGCGGCACGACCCGGCCGATGCCGGGGCGACATTCTTCACGCTGTACGGCCATCTCGATCCTGAAGTCCTCGGCCACGTGCGCGCCGGCCAGCGGATCCGGAAGGGCGAGCGGATCGCGCGGCTCGGGACGTCCGCCGACAACGGCGGCTGGGCACCGCACCTGCATCTGCAACTGATCACCGATCTCCTGGGCTTCGACGGTGATTTCCCGGGCGTCGCGCGTCCCAGCGAGCGCGAGGTGTGGTTGTCGCTCTCGCCCGACCCGAATCTGATCCTGCGTCTTCCTGAAGGATGCCGTGCGCCACGGCCGTCCTCGCGCGAGGCGTTGCTGGCGGAGCGCCGCCGGCGGATCGGCCCGTCGCTCAGCATCGCGTATCACGAGCCGCTGACGATCGTGCGCGGATCGATGCAGTACCTGTACGACAATGAGGGGCGCGCGTATCTGGACGTGGTCAACAACGTGGCGCACGTCGGCCATTGCCATCCGCGGGTGGCCGAAGCCATCCGGCGCCAGAGCGCGGTGCTGAACACCAACACCCGGTATCTCCATCCAGTGCTCGCCGAATACGCCGAGCGGCTGGCGGCGTGCCTGCCGTCACCGCTCAGTGTGTGCTTCTTCGTGTGCAGCGGGAGCGAGGCCAACGAGCTGGCGCTGCGTCTGGCGCGGACGCACACGGGCCGTGAGGACGTCGTGGTCGTGGATCACGCCTATCATGGCAACACATCGTCACTGGTCAGCATGAGCCCGTACAAGTTCAACGGGCCAGGCGGTCGCGGCGCCCCGCCGTGGGTGCACACGGTGGTGATGCCGGATCCCTATCGGGGGCCGCATCGCGGGCGGGACACCGCGACGGGCCGGCGGTACGCCGAGTACGTGCGGGAAGCCATCGCGGATGCGGGGCGAGGCGGGCGAGCAGGTGGCCGCGTTCTTCGCGGAAGCGATCATCAGCGGTGGCGGGCACATCGAACCGCCACCGGGTTATCTCGGCGATGCGTACGCGTACGCGCGCGCGGCCGGTGCGGTGTGCGTGGCGGACGAAGTGCAGGTGGGTTTCGGGCGGCTGGGGACCCATTTCTGGGCATTCGAAGCGCAGGGCGTCGTCCCCGACATCGTGACCATGGGGAAACCGATCGGGAACGGACATCCCATCGGCGCGGTCGTCACGACGCCTGAAATCGCGTCGTCGTTCGCGAACGGGATGGAGTACTTCAACACATTCGGCGGGAATCCCGTCTCGTGCTACGCCGGGCTCGCGGTGCTGGATGTGCTCCAGGGTGAGGGGTTGCAGGAGCACGCGCGGGTCACGGGCGCGGAGCTGGTTGCGGGATTTCGGGGGCTGCAGGAGCGGCACGCGTTGATCGGCGATGTGCGGGGGCGCGGACTCGTACTCGCGATCGAGCTGGTTCGGGATCGCACAACGCTCGAACCGGCCCCTCGTCACGCGGCGTACGTTGTCGAGCGGATGCGAGAGCGGGGCATCCTGCTCAGCACCGAGGGGCCGCTGCACACCGTGATCAAGATGAAGCCGCCGCTCGCGTTCACGCGCGCGGACGCGCAACGCCTCGTCCGCGAACTGGACGAGACGCTACGCGAGATCACGCCCGCGCGTTAGGCGGGGCGGGGACGGCGCCGACGCCGGGCGCGGCCTACCGCGGGCGGCTGCCCGCCGCGCTCAGCGGTTTTCCATCGGCGGTGGAGTGCGTCCGCCACCAGGCGGGCGAGCCAATGAGCGACGGGTCCTGCTGCGCCTTGATCATCGCGGGTGTCACGTTGCGGTCTTCGACATCGCCATCGGACGTCACGGCCTTCGTTTCGCGAGGCGTCGTGTCCGCCTGGACCACCAAGTTGGGCTGCGGCGCGTGGTGGGCCGGCGCCTGGCTGATGGCCAGTGCTGGGCAGAGCGCCACAACGCCGGCGACCAAGAACTCGATCCTCATGGATCCTCCCTAGTATCGCGTCCCCGGAGACCGCCCCGCCCGCTGTGACGGGGTGCCTGGCTTCTCGGGGCGCGCACCTGATCACGCTGCAATCTGCGCACCACGACGACGTCAAAAGATTGATACCAATATAAACGTATTGGTATCAATAGAACTCCGGGCACCGGGCGTACTCGGGGCCAACGGCCGTGGTCGGGGCGGATTCGCGATGGGCCGGCCATGGGGCGGCAGCCTGGGCGGCGGCGCGGCGGTCGCAGGGTGCTACCGCAGGTGCTACAGCAGGAGACAGCGGGCATTCCCGGGGCCGGTTGACCGGCCCCGGCGTCATGCCTGGGCGTCTGGCGAGGCGCCGGCGGGGCGCTCGAGCGGCGACCTAGGGGAGGACCGAAACCTTGGTGGTGCCGGTGGCGCCGTCGGCCGTGGTCGCGGTGATCGTCGCTTTGCCGTTGCCGACGTCGGCGACGGCGGTCACGAGCCCTGTCGCGGAGTTGACGGTCGCGACCGACGGGTTGTTGCTGGACCACGTCACCGTGCGCTGGCCGCTGACGTCGGTGTTGAAGGTGTCGATGAGCTGCGCCGACAGCTGCACCGTGTTCGCGAACAGGTTGCCGCTGGCACTGAGCACCGTGTTGCTCGGGGACAGCGTGACCGTCGCGACGTGGCCGATCACCACGACGGTGGCTGATCCCGACGGGGAGCCTGGGTCCGAACTCGTCGCCGTCACCGTCGCGCTTCCGGCGGCGGCGTCGGTCGCGGTCACGACGCCGTTCGCGACGGAGACGAGGCTGCTGGACGTGGACCAGGTGACTCGCCGGCCCGCGAGCTCGTGGCCCTGCGCGTCGAATGAGGTCGCGCTGAGTGTGACGGTGTTGGACGGTGCCGAGGCGAAGATGGTGTCGAGCGGGGGCGCGACGGTGACTGAGTGGACGAGTGCGGCGGCGACGATCACTCGGGCAAACCCCGTTTTCCCATCGGTGCTGGCCCCGATCTGCACCGCTCCCGCTTGCACCCCGGTGACTTCACCCGACTGCGACACCCTCACGACATTCGAATCGCTCGTGGACCAAAAAAACGTCTGGCCGCCGACGGTCTTGGACTGTCCGTCATGGGCGACGGCCTGCAGCGTCCCCGACGCGCCGATCGTGAGACCCAGGGAGTCCGGCGAGATGACGACCGAAGCGACCGCGCCGGATTTCGGGCTGGTCGAGCTGCTGCAGGCCACATAGGCGAGCGCCGCGGCAATGGTGGCGAGCACCATGCGGGCGGTTGCAACTGGCGTTTGTCGAGTCGTCATTGGCGCGCACTCCGGCGAGAACGGTCACACCGTCCAACTCCGGTAAATGCGCGATGGGTGTCCCGATCGCAACTCAGCTTGCCGCTGGCCCCCGATTGGAGCGCGCGGCGCGCCAATCAGCGACTACGGCAGAGCGGAACCGGTTTTGGCGGTTTTCCTACCGGACCCGAGAGGAGCACGTGGCGTGCCGCTCCGCTCGATCGGTGGCACGGATTGCGGCCCGGCCGGCCGTGCGATTCCGTCATCCGCTGCCGGATTGGCGGGGTCTGCCGTCACGGATGATGGCGTCGACGCAACAGGCAAAGTGTCCGGTGTGGCGGCCCCGCCCGGCTGAGCGGAGCCGGTCGCGTCGTCCGCATCGGGCGCATCCGGCGGGATCGCCGGCCGCATCGGCAGCCGGTGCCGCGGCGGTGTGAGCCGCACCGCCATGGACGGCAGCCGGCGCCGCACCCGAAGCTGCGGCGTCGGGCGCCGGCGATGACCGGAAGTGCGAGACAGCCGATCCCACGAGAATGACGGCAATGACCGCCGCGGCGAGCATCGCAATGCGTCGCGTCGTGGGACGATACCACCAGGGCTCGAACGATCCGGCGACGGCAGCCATGTCAGTGGTCCCGAGCGAATGCCGCTGTTCAGCCGGCGGGATTGGCGCGGCGTCCTCGTCATCCGGCGAGACCGCGTCCGCGCCGAGCGCGAGCGCGTCGGTCGCGAGTGCAGCGGCCGCAGGCCCGCTTGACCGAGTCGGGGTGTGGTAGTGATCGAGCCCTTCGACCGTCGTGCCAGCGAGCGAATCGCCGGCGACATCAAGAACCGCGTCAATAACCACGTCAGCGACCATCACGTCGCCGGCAACGTCATCCGGGGGGGTGGCGACTTGTACGTCGTCCGGTACGTCGTCCGGTACGTCGTCCGGCGCGCCGTCATCGCTCATACTGATCGTGAACGTGTCGTCGTCGGTGGTGATGGCGGTCGTGGGATTGCTAATGCGACCGCTGGTGCGTGCGGGCGGCGGCTCGGATACGAACACGAGGTCCGGCGACTGCGCGTCGTCATCGGCCGGTGGGGCGGGCTTCGGCTTTGGCGGTTGAGCAGACTTGGGCGCCGGGGCGGCGGCCTTTGCCGGCTCGATCATCGTGGAGCCGAATGCGGGTGTCATCAGCCAACTCGCGAGTGTGTCGCCGCCCGGTACCGGTTCCACGCCGGCCAGCGCGAGGTCGAGTCCCACCTCGAGGGCGATGTCGCTGGAGGCTGTAGCCGGCTCCTCGAGTGCCGTCGCCGTCGAAGGCGCCGGTGTTGGTTGTGCATTGGGCGTCGCGTTGCGCGGGACGCCGGCTGACCCCGGACGCGGTGTACTCGTGGACGGCGTCGCGGATGCCGCGATCGCTGGCTGCCGCGGCGTTGCGCCGGGCATCGCACGCGGTATCCCGCCGGGTGTGCCGAGCGATGGAGCCGGACGCGCGGCTGGGCGGAGCGGGGGACTGGCGAGAGGAGCCGCGGGAGGCCGTGGGGCGGCCGGGCTTCTCCGCGACCATTGGAGAAAGTGCGACCGGGCTTGCGGGTTGCTGGCGTGGCGGCTGCGCGCTCGCGGCCGGTGGGTTCGCGGGCCGCGAACTCGCGGGCTTGGGCGGAGCAGGTGCCGCTTGCGGATCGGCGAACTTGCGGCGAGCCCGCGCTAATTCCTCGGCGGTCGGATCGCGCGAGTACATGTACGCCTCGAGGACCGTTGGTAGCTGCACCCGGTCGCCGGTCTCGTACAGGCGGACGTGCCAGTCGTCGGTCACCGCGGGGTCGGTGCCGTCGCGCAGGGCCGCGTAGTAATCCAGAAACTCCCCGCGGCTGTCCTGACCGAAGTCGTACAGGACGTGCCAGCCGGCTTGGTGGATGGCGCCAGATTGTCGCGCGGCGGCATCAGCCTCAGGGACGTGAAGGTCCCAGCGCGCAAAGTCCTGCTCAAACAATTGTATGGCTTTTTGCATGCGCGTCTCCGGCTCCGGCACCGGCTTCGTCACCGGTTTTTTTCACCGGTTTTTCCCCAGCAGCCAACGAGGGCCACGGCGGCCGGTCCAACCCATACCGGAACCTGACGATCAGCCGCGGGGGTGGGCCACGCTCTTTCTCGGGGGAGACCCCCTCAGGGACTTCTCAAGGCCCCTCTCGGGGGCCCTCCTGCACGCCCTGCATCGCGGCTTCCTGCGGACAACGCCCGGACCAGGCGCGCTGCAGCGGCTGCGATTCCGCTAGTAGACTGGGCTCGTTGCCGCCCGCGGGCGCGCGGGCTGGCCTGCCATGGCGCGCGTGAGCTCGCCGATGAAGACGTCGAGCTCCTCGTCGGACGTGTAGAAATGGGGCGCCACCCGGATGCCGGCCCCGGGGCGATAGTCCACGACCACGTCGCGCGCGGCCAATGCCGACGCGATCGCGTAGCCCGACGGCACGTCGAGGGTCACCGTGCCCCCCCGGTGGGCCACGTCGCGCGGCCCTGCGATCTTGATCCCCGCCGCGTCGGCGAGCGATACCAGATACTGCGTCTGGCGCATCGACTTGGTTCGAATGGCTGCCACTCCGATCTCGTTCACGATCTCGTAGCCGGACCGCGCCGCGTACAGGGCCGGCACGTTGGGCGTCCCGTTCAGGAACCGATATGCGTCCTCGGCGTAGTCGATCGGACGGTCCTCGAAAGCAAACGGCTCCCGGTGCGCCATCCAGCCGGTGAGCTTCGGCTGCAGTGTCTGCCAGTGTTCACGCCGGACATAGAGGTAGCCGGCTCCAGGGCCGCCGCACAGCCACTTGACCGAGCCGCCGGTCGCGAAGTCGGCGCCGAGCGCCCGGACGTCAATGGGGACCGTACCGGCGGACTGGTACAGATCCACCAGGACGAGCGCACCCACTTCGTGCGCCCGGTGGATTATCGCCGCAATGTCCTGGACGTACGCGCTCTTGAAGATCACGTGCGACACCGACACGAGGCGCGTCGTCTCATCGATCGCCGCCAGCATCCGGTCGAGGGGCACGGTCAGGCCGTCATCTGATGCGACCGTGACGAGCCGAGCGCCATCGCGCTCGACGGCATGGAACAGATAGAGATTCGATGTAAAATTCAGGCGCTCAGTGACGATGCCGTTCCGCGGGCCGCGCCAATCCATTGCCGACAGCACGGTGGCCTGCGCGATGCTCTGATTCTGGTGCATCACCACTTCGCCGGGTCCGGCGCCAATAATGCGGCCAATCAGATCGCCGACAGTGCGGGGCAACTCCCACCATCCTTCGCCCCATGCGCGGACGCCGCGAGTGGCCCAGATGTCCGCGTACTCGGCGAGGCGGTCGCGCGTCCGGCGCGGCATTGCGCCGAGCGAATGGCTTACGAGGTAGACGGTATTGGCGAGGATCGGGAACTCACTGCGCCAATGCAAGAGGTCGTCAGCGGCCATGGCAATGTACTAAGCTATTGGCTCATGGTCGCGACCGACGGACGGACCTACGGCGGGCGTTCGCAAGGGCGGAGCAAGGACCGAGCCGCGGCTGGAGCGTATGTCACTGCGGCTGCGGAAGTTGGCACAGACCCCCTTGCTAGCCCCCGGGCGCCATGCGCCTTATGTTACTTGACCGTAGCAGGAGGGCGGGCCGGACGTTCGCGTGCGGCCAGGCTGGGATCATCGCAGTATCTGCCCCGATTGGGAGAGGGAGATAATTGGGTATCTTTGGTGCCGCGGCGTTCCAAGCCGCGCGGGCTGGTTTGGCAGCCGTCATCGTGTGCTGCACCACAGTTGCGGCTCAGACCGCAGCGACCGAGCCGACCCTGCAGGTGACCACGGACTCCGTTCATCGGGAGATCATTGTCGAGCTATCGCCGCTCAACCTGCCGGCCTACACCCCGCACCATGACGCCATGCAGGCGGTGGCGCGGGCGATGGTCATCCCGGTGACCGGGTGGATCGAGGGCTACAGCGGGGAGATGGTGGACTCGGCTGGCCGGCGGCTACCCAACCAGTTGATTCATCATCTGAATCTGATCGTCCCGCAACGGCGCGAATTGTTCAGCACCATCATGCAGCGCATGGGTGCCGCGGGTGCGGAAACACCGCCCGTCGAGCTGCCCGAGATTCTCGGCCATCCAGTCATCGGGTATCCGGTGACTCGCGGCGACACGCTCCTCATCTCGACCATGGTCCACAATCCGACCAGCCAGGGATACGAGGGCGCCAAGGTGCGAGTGCACCTCTCATTCGCGACCTCGGGCACGTGGCCCAGACCGATCGCGATCTATCCGTTCTACCTCGACGTGATGCCGCCTGCCGGACGGCACTCCTACGATCTGCCGGCCGGCCATTCGTTGAAGAGTTGGCAGGGACACCCGGCCGTCGCGGGGCGGATCCTGGCGGTGGGCGGCCATATGCACAAGTACGGCGTCGCCCTGCGATTCGAGGACGTGACGTCGCACCGGGTGCTGTGGCAATCGGCGCCGGAGACGGATGCCTCGGGCGAGATTACCGGAATGCCGACGAAGACGTATTGGTGGCGTCTCGGGATCCCCGTGCACCCCGATCACATCTACCGGCTGACCGCGGTGTATGACAATCCGACCGGTGCGATGATCCGGGACGGGGCGATGGGTGCGTTCGGCGGCGTCTTCCATCCAGACGACATGGATGCGTGGCCGGTGGTCGATCGCTCGACGCCCGAATACCAGCGAGACGTCAAGGAGACGTACTCGACCGACATGGCGGATATGGACATGGATATGGACGACATGCACGACATGCCGGACATGCACGGTACGTCCGCGCCCGCCGCTGCCGGCGCGCAGGCGGGGACGTCCTCCGACAGCAGTCTCACTCGACGCACAGCCCAGAAACCGTGAAATCAAGCGCCCAGCACGCACCCGCTCAGGCATATCCGCGGACCGGGCCGAGCGAACAGCCGGTGACCGCGGCCGTGACCGAGCCGTCCGACGTCTTCGCCAAGGCGCATCAATTCACGCGCCTCCGCGAAGTGCAGGCCATGGGGCTCTATCCGTATTTCGTTCCCGTGCAGGCCTCTGGGTCGACCGAGATCATCATCAACGGCAAGCGCGGTGTGATGGTCGGGTCGAACAATTATCTGGGGTTCAGCCACGACCCTCGGGTGGTGGCGGCGGCGCAGGAAGCGATCGCCACCTACGGGACGGCGTGCACCGGCAGCCGCTTCCTGAATGGCAACACGGAACTGCACGAGCGCATCGAGGACCGGCTGGCGAAGCTGACCGGCAAAGAGGCGGCACTGGTGTTTTCCACGGGCTTCCAGACGAACCTTGGCGTCATTTCGGCCCTCGTGGGACGCGACGACACCGTCTACATCGACAAGCTGGATCATGCGAGCGTCGTCGATGGGTGCCGGCTGGCGGCGGGCGACACGGTGCGGTTTCGGCACGGTGATCTCGACGACCTCGAAGCCAAGCTTCGCCAATCGAACGGCGGCGGGAAGCTGATCGTGGTCGATGGCGTGTTCAGCATGGAAGGCGACATCGTCGATCTGCCGCGACTGGCGGAGCTTCGGGCTCGCTACGACGCGCGGCTGGCCGTCGATGATGCGCACGCGATCGGGGTGCTGGGCAAGACGGGCGCGGGGACAGCCGAGCATTTCGGGCTCACCGACCAGGTGGACCTGATCATCGGGACCTTCAGCAAATCGTTCGCGTCGATCGGCGGCTTCGTCGCCGGCTGACCAGGTGGTGATCGACTATCTCAAGCATCACGCCCGAAGCCTGATCTTCAGCGCCTCGATGCCGCCGTCCGCGTGCGCCGCCGTCCTGGCCAGCATCGAGATCCTCGAGAAGGAACCGGAGCGGCGGCTCAACCTGTGGGCGAACGCTGACCGGATGAAGGTGGGACTCAAGGGGCTCGGGTTCGATATCGGGGGGAGTGAGACGCCGATCGTGCCCGTCGTCATCGGTGACGATCTGCTGACGTTCGAGTTCTGGCGCCAACTCTACGACAACGGCGTCTTCGCCAACGCCGTCGTGGCGCCCGCGGTCCCGCCCCACGCCTCGCGCATTCGCACGTCGTACTCGGCGACGCACACGCCCGACCAACTCGACTTCGTGCTCGAAGTGTTCGCCCGCGTGGGTAAGGGGCTCGGGGTCATCTGACGATGGCCGTGTCCAGCAGCAATTCCGGGGTGAGACAGCACGACGTACGGAGGCACGGCTGATCGACGTCAAGCCGGTGCGGGGGCGAGCGGACCTTCGCGCATTCATCGAGCTGCCGTACCGGTTGTATCGCGACGACCCGCTATGGATTCCGCCGCTGCGCCGCGATGTGGCGCACATGCTGGACAAGCACCACCCGTTTCACCAGCACGCCGAGGTGGAGCTGTTTCTGGCCCGCAACGACGCCGGCCAGGTCGTCGGGCGGATCGCCGCGGTCAAGAACGACGCGCACCTCGCCCAGCACCACGACGGCGCCGGCTTCTTCGGGTTCTTCGAGAGCGAACGCACGCCTGAAATCGCGGCGGCACTGTTCTCCACGGTGTCGGGGTGGCTCGCGGCGCGAGGGCTCGGCGTCATGCGGGGACCCGCCAGCTTTTCCGTGAACGAAGAGTGCGGATTGCTGGTCAAGGGCTTCGATTCGTCGCCGGTCGTGATGATGCCGCTACAACCCGCCGTGGTACGCCGACCTGATCGAGGGAGCGGGATTCACGAAGTCGAAGGATCTGATCGCGTACCATCACGAGGCCAACGGCGTGCCGGAGCGGCTGGAGCGCGTCGCCGGCCGGCTGGCCGAGCGGCACCAGATCACAATCCGTCCGCTCGATCTCAAGCAGTTCAAGGCTGAAGTCGCGCGCGTCCGGATGCTCTACAACGCGGCATGGGATGCGAACTGGGGCAACATTCCCATGACCGACGCCGAGTTCGATGATCTGGCCAAGCAACTGAAGCCGGTCGTGGTTCCGGAACTGGTGCTGTTCGCCGAAGTCCGTGGCGAGCTCGCGGGTTTCGCGCTGGCGCTTCCCGATCTCAACGTCGCGCTCCGGCACATGAACGGCCGCCTCTTTCCCTTCGGCTGGGCGTTCGGCCTGTGGTACGGGCGAAAGATCGACGCGGCGAGGATTCTCACTCTGGGCGTTCTGCCCAAGTACCGGTTGACCGGGGCGGCGGAACTGCTCTACATGGCGCTTTACAAGAACGCGACGGCGCGTGGCATCACCCATGGCGAGGCCTCGTGGATTCTCGAGGACAACCTCCTCATGCGCCAGGCGATCGAGAACTTCGGCGGCGATCCGTACAAGACCTACCGACTCTACGACAAGACGATCCGGACATCCGCGGCCAGTTGACCTGAGATCTCGATGACTGGTTCTGGCGCCGGCTTCGCGCTCGTCACGGGCGCCAGTGGGTTCGTCGGCGGACATCTGGCCGAGGCGCTGGTCGCGGGCGGGTATCGTGTCCGTTGCCTCGTGCGCCCGCAGAGCGATCGCCGGTGGCTCGACAGCCTGGGTGTCACCTACGCGGCCGGCACGGTGGAGGAGGCCGGTGCGCTGCGGCACGCGGTGGACGGGGTGGACGTCGTGTTTCACCTCGCAGGCCTCACGACTACGGCCCGCGAATCCGAGTACGACCGCATCAACTACGGGGGCGCCGCGCGCCTCGTGGATGCGATGGCTGCGCGTCCCGTCAGGCTGGTGTTCTGCTCGAGCCTCGCCGCGGGTGGTCCGGCGCGAGCGGGGCGTCCGCTGACGGAGGCAGATCCGCCTGCTCCGATCGGCCCATATGGCGAGTCGAAGCTTCGGGGCGAGCAGGTGGTGCTGGGCGGCGGGCTGCCTGCGGTCGTCGTTCGGCCGTCTGCCGTGTACGGGCCACGCGAGCGCGACATCCTGGCTGCGTTCCGGCTTGCGGCGCGCGGCCTCGCCATCCGGACCGGGCCGCGCGGTCAGCAACTGGCGATGGTGCACGTGGCGGACGTCGTGCGAGGACTGATCGCGGCGGCGCAGAGCGCCACCGCCAATGGCGTCTACTACATCAACGGCGGCAACTACCCCTGGGATGACATCGTGACGGCGATGGGGCTCGCCGTCGGACGCCGCTCCCTCGTCGTTCCCCTACCCGCGGCAATGGTGCGCAGCGTGTCGTACGTCGCGCGCGAATTTGCCCGCGTCACGGGCAGCAAGGCGCTTCTCACCCCGGAGCGCGCTCGCGACATGTTGCAGCCGGCATGGATGTGCGACGATTCGCGCGCCCGCCGTGAGCTGGGTTATGCGCCGCAGATCGGACTGACGGATGGGATGCGGTCGACGGCCGAGTGGTATCGCTCGGCGGGATGGCTCTAGACTCAGGCGGTCTTGGCGCCGGCGTGCGGGCCGCGACGGCCGGAGACCCAGGTCAGTGTCAGGCCGATCCCGATCCACGACAGCTCGCGCAGGCGGCTCATGACGGATGCGTAGACGCCGAGGGCGGGCGGCAGACCGACCATTCCGAAGATGAGGTAGAGCCCACCCTCCTTCGACCCCAGCTCGAACGGGATGAACACCGTGAGATTCGTCGCGAGCTGTGAGAACGCGCCGATCACGAACGCCGTCGCGTAACCGATGTGCAGGCCCATGGCTCGCGCGATGAACAGGAACTCGAACATCGCGATCATGCGGCCCAGGACTTCAGCGACGATGCTGATCGCCAGCCGGCGGCGCTCCCCGTCGGTGAGCTCCGCCATCTGGTCGTCGATATGCTGCATCGTGGGGCGCGCCGACTCGAAGCGTTTCTCATAGCGGCGGAGGATCGGGATACGCGGCACCAGGTTGAGCGCCCGCACGAGGAAGCCGCGGTGGAAGAGCGATAGCAGGAGACCGGCGATGCCGAGCAGGACGATCGTGGTCACGGCCAGCACGATGTCGGTCAGCGTCGTGCGGGGGATCAGCACCCACGCGACCGGCATGGCGATGACCCAGAACAGCACCTGGCCCAGCGTGTGGACCACACGGAAGCTCACGACCGACGCGGCTGCGCGGCTCGTGCCGACCCATTCCTTCGCGGCCGCGACGCGGAAGGGCTCTCCGCCGAGCGCGACGAACGGTGTCACGTAGTTGATCGCGAAGCTGGAGACGCTAATAGCGTACGCGCGCCAGAACGGGATCATTCTGGGGTTGGTGTCCTTCGCATGGTGGTGGGCTCCCGCACGGAGCAGCGTCTCCCAGGCGACCGTGTTGCTGATATACACGACACCCCAGACGGCGACGATCGGGCCGAGCACCCACGCCGTGCTGCGGAGATTCCTGAGCAGTCCATCGACGCCGGCGCGATAGAGGAGTCCCCCGAATACGAGGGCCCCGAACAGGAACACGATCAGCCGAACGCGCTTGCTCACGCGCTCGTCAGCCGACCGGGACGCGCGAACCGGAGCGCGCCGAGGTGTATGCCGCTTCCAGAACGCACGCTACGCGCGTGATATCGTCGAGCGCCGCGGCGTCGGTTCCCTGGTCCATCGCGTCCGCAAACGCGGAGAACAGGGCGGCAAACCAGCCGGCGTAGGACCGCTTGTCGAGCTGCACCGAGAAGTCGTGTGATTCGGGCGCCTGTCCATTCCGTTCGAGGCGGAGGATGCCGCCCTGCCAGTCGATCGTGCCGTGATCGCCGATGAAACGCACGCGGTTCTCGCGATGCGAGGCGGACCATGTCAGCATCAGCGTCGCGAGGCGGCCGGGAAACTCCAAGGTGACCTGCGCGGTGTCCTCGACACCGTAGCTGAGGTGCCGAAGGCGGCCAGTCCACGCGCGGACGCCGGTCGCCTGCTCTCCAGCGGCATCGAGCAGCGAGTAGAGCAGATGCGTCCCGTGATCGAGCAGGATCCCTCCCGCGCTCTCTGCCGCGAGAGTCCTCCACGGCTGCGGGCGCGTGTCACTGCCCGCGTCGGCGGCCGGCCGATAGACCGAGAGCTCGGCCAGGTGCCAGCGGCCGATCGCGTCCTCTCGAATCCAGTCCAGCATTCGGCGCCACGCCGGATTGTACCGGTACTGGTGGCAGGGCACCACGACGCGGCGTGCGTCGCGTGCGGCGACGGTGAGCCGGGCGGCCTCGTCCCGCGAGAGTGCGACCGGTTTCTCGCAGAGCACGTGATAGCCGCGGGTGAGCGCCCAGAGCGTCGTCTCGAGATGCGTCGCAGTCGGCGTGCAGACATCGACGAAGTCCAGGGCGCCGATCGTCGAGAGCGCGGCACGGTCTGGCACCACGGGGATATCCGCACCGGCCGATGCAGCGGGGGCGGGATCGACGGCGGCGACGATGCTCGCGCGCTCTCGCAGTGCGCGGTCGTGCCTGAAGCCAGGCAGGTGGGCGTTCCGTGCGATCCCGCCGAACCCGATCAGCGCGCCGCGGTAGGGCTGGGAACGAGGCGGGACCGCGCCCCTTCGTCCATCAGCTTCCGCCAATGGGGACCGCTGGCGGTGTCGGTGGGTTGGGGGGAGCCGGTGGTACAGCGACCATCTCGCCGCGGAGGATCGCTCCGGCGCGGCGCTCCTGCTCGCCGACGATCGCCACCATGATGATGTTCATCGGAACGGCGGTGATCCAGAGCAGTCCGGCCGGCCATCCGGCGACGGCGGTAATGCCCAGCACGATGAACCGGAGGTTCTGGCCGAGCCACGGACACCAGGAGAGGAGGGGCAGCATCCGCTGGCGATAGGCGGCGGTGACGCCGGGCGCGGCGCGATGATCGCGGGTGGCGCGCACCAACGCGACCGTCTGCGGGAACAGCCTGGCCTGAAGTCTCGCGTAGCTCCGGTAGATGTTCGTCGTGAGGCGCTGAAACCACGTGATGCCCGCCGGCACCTCGACCTCATCGACATCGAGCTCGCTGCCCTTGCCCTTGCCCAGCGCGAGGAAGGCGTGGCGGACGAAATCGATCGTGGCACTCTGGCTGGTGTGGCTGAACGACGCGATGACCGCCAGCAGGATGGCCGTCGTCCAGGACCAGCCGCTGTAGAGCACCAGGCGGACGACGAGATGGACGCCGAGGTTCACGAATCGCAGGCCGTCGGACGTTCCGTCGAGCGCGCGGCCCAGCCGGGTGGACGTGCCCCGCCTGGCGCGCGAGCTGCCCGTCGGCGCTATCGAACAGGTCGGAGACGATGAACAGCGCGAATCCGGCGGCGTTGAGCCATGGACTCGTGTAGAGGAACAGATGGCCGGCGACGAGCCCGATCACGACACTGATCAGCGTTACCTGGTCCGGCGTGACGCGCGTCGGATACAGGACGTTCGTGATGCGCGCGCCAATCGGGCGGAAGAACTGCAGGTCGAGCCATTCCTCGACCTCATCGCCTTTGGTCGCCAGCGGGTCCGTCGGGGGCGCACCAGGTGACTGCGCGGCCGAGCCCTGCGTACCCGCCAGCGGATCGGGCCGGACGCCCCGCGCCGGATCCAGCGTCTCGCAGCTCACGCCCCGACGCGCTCCGCGGCTTCCTGGAGGACGCCCTTCATCACGGCCAGCGCCTCGAGCGCCTCGTCCTCACGAATGACCAGCGGCGGATTAATGCGAACCTCGGGATTGTAGATCATTGCCAGGACGCCGCGGGACAGGAGCGTGTCGAAGATCCAGCGCGCCTGCTCCTTGCTCAACAGTTTCTTCGTGCCGGGGACGACCAGATCCATGCCGATCATGAGCCCGCGGCCGCGCACCTCTCCGACGATCGGGATCTCGCGCTGCCAGGTCTTCATTTCGGCCAGCATCCGGGCGCCGACGACGCGACTGTTCTCGACCAGTCCTTCCTCGATGATCGTCTCGAGGGAGGCGCGCGCCGCGGCGGCGGCGAGCGGATTGCCGCCGTAGCTCGAGGAGCTGCCGCTCGGATTGGCCCACGGCTTGGCGAGCGCCACCTGCTCGCGCGCGATGACGCCCGTCATCGGGAAGCCCGCCGCCGAAGCCCTTGCCGATCGTCATGATGTCCGGCAGGACGCCGTCGTGCTCGATCGCGAACATTTTGCCCGTGCGGCCGAACCCGGTGAGCATCTCGTCGGCGATGAGGAGCGCGCCGATCTTGTCGGCCAGCGAGCGCAGCACGCGGAGATAGCCTGGAGGGGGGATGACGTTGCCGGCCGTTCCCTGGATCGGCTCGACGATGATCGCGGCGACGTCGTTGGTCGTCTCGAGCTCGATCTTCTTGCGCAGAAACTCGACGCAGTGCCATTCGCACGACGGGAACGTCTTGTCGAACGCGCAGCGATCGCACGAGGCGTAGGGCGTGCTGTAGGTCCCCGGCATGAGCGGGCCGAGACTGGTGCTTGAAGTTCGAGCCGAGGAGCGGCAGCACGCCGCCGGTCTTGCCGTGGAAGCCGCCCCAGAACCCGATGAACTCGGTCTTGCCGGTGTACGACTTGGCGAGGCGGAAGGCCGACTCGACGGCCTCGGCGCCGCTGCTGTAGAGCTGCGTGCGATTGAGATCGCCCGGTGTGATGTCCGCGATCAGCTTGACGAGAGCTGCGCGGTGCTCGGAGGTGAAGCTGCCGACGTGGACCCGGGCGATCTGGCGCTGGATGGCGGCGACGTATTTCGGGTGGGCGTATCCGAGGCTGGCGACGCCGACACCCGCGAGGAGATCGATGTAGCGGCGGCCATCGAGATCGTAGAGCATGACGCCTTCGCCGCGATCGATGCAGAGCCGGCTGAACAGCGCGACGCTCTGGGTGCCGGGAGCGAGAAACTCGGCCTCGGCGTCGAAGGCGGCGAGGGAGCGGGGCCCGGGGCCTGCGCGGTCGGCTGGAGTGGCGGGGCGGGGCTCGGCGAGCGCCGTCGAAGGCTGCGTCACGTCGGAGATCTCGGTGAAGTACGGGTGGTGGAGTAGTCGTGTGCGTACGCCGCAATGTGCTCCGCGGCGTCGTCCCGGAATGGGGCGAAGCTTGGCCAGTCGTTGAGATCAATCAGCGTCGGCTGGTCCGGCGCAGGCAGCGCGACGTCCCCGCCGAACACGTCGAGTCGCAACTCGGCCGCCGCTGCGAAGGCGAGGGCGCGCAAGCGCGCCTCATCGACTTCCGGCACAGGACCCGACGGCCCCGCCTCCGCACCGTAGTATCGGAAGAAGCGGCCGTCCGCGATCCCGTAGAACTTAAGCACCGGCCCCGGTACGTGCTCCTGCAAAGCGACCCTGGAGATGCCACGGGCGCCGAACGCATTGATGGCAGCCCGGAGGCCGTCGCGACCGACCGTGACCACGTCCTCGGAGCGCTCGGCGTGCACATTACCGCGCTTGACCCAGACCCGGCGTCCGTCGACGCCGAATCCGTCCAGTGCGGCGCGACCGGTCGTCGAAATCACGGCGGTCCGGGGAAGGCGACCGGCCGCCCGGCGAGAATGGTGACGAGCCGGTGCCGGTGGCAGCTCAGAACGCTCGACGGCCGATTGATGATCGGCACCGACGAGTTCTCGAGCGGGAGCAGTCTTTCCGACGCGTCGGGACCCTGGCACATGTTGAGCACGAGGTCCGCGGCCGGTAGTGCGCCGGCGAGCACCTCGCCCTCCGATGCGCGCGCGACCTCCCAGCCGCGCGCGGCGAGGTGGGCGACGGTGGCGTCGAGGATCGCCGTATCGTTGGCGCGGTGCTGGTTCGGTGAATACGACGGCTGGCGGTAGAGCGCCAGCACGCGTGGGGCGGGGCCGGTCACAGGCGCACCGGGCGCCTGTCCGGCGTGAATCGCGGCGGACAGCTCACTCATTCTCCGTACCCAGCCAGGCGTTGGCGAAGTCGAGATCGTGGCGGCGATCCACGTCGACGATGCGCGGAACCTCAACCGTGGCTACACGATAGCCGTCAGCCACCAGCTGGGCCAGGAATCCCCGCATCCGGGAAGCCCCCTGGCGACGGGCGGTGGCTGCCTCGGTGCGGGCCTCCGGGTTGAAGGCGTAGACGCCACCGGTGACACACGGCGGGTCGCTGCGTGTCTCGCCTATGGCGCGGGCGATGCCCGCGGCATCACGGTGGACCCAGAGGGGGCGCTCGTCATCGACGTACGGCGTCACCGCGAGTACTGCGTCCGCCCCGTCCGAGATCGCCTGAATAGCGCCGTCGAACACCGCCCGCCAATCCCGGGTCCGCATCACCGTGTCAACCATGGTGCAAAAGACATCTCCTCGGGGCACGGCGGCAAGTCCATCGACCAGCGTGTGGAGAGACGAGGGCGTGTGGCAGGTCACCACGCGGACTGCTGGCGGGGCACGACCCGTGCCGCCGAGCACGTCGTCAAACGACGGGACAACCACGGACTCGGCATCGCGGAGCATGCACGTGATGCTCTCGCAGCCGAGGGCCCCCAGCATCCCGACGAGGCGCACGAGCTGCGGCTGGCCGGCGACCGCGACCGTCGCCTTGGGACCTCCAATGCCATCGGCGGCGAGGCGCGTGCCCTCCCCACCGGCGAGGATCAAGCCGTGCATGCGGACGGATCGCGGGGAGGGAGAGCGGCAGGAGCCAGCACGCCCGCCAGCTCGGTCAGCGATGCGATGCGTGCCGTCGGCACGCATCCAGGCGGCAAAGGCCGCTCGGCCGGCGCCAGCCAGACCGTCTGCATGCCGAGCTTTGCGCTCGGCCGGATGTCGGCTTCGAAGTTGTCACCCACCATCCACGTCGCCTGTGGGGGAAGTCCCAGCACTTCGATCGTATGCGTGAACGGGCGGGCGTCCGGTTTGGCGAACCCGAGGATCGCGGAGTCGGTGACGATCTCGAACAGGTCGCGTATGCCAAGCTCCTTCAGGCAAATACCGAGGTTGCCCGTAAAGTTCGAGATGATACCGAGCCGGAAGCGAGGCTGAAGGGCTTCGAGCAGGGGCCGGTTGCGCGCGACTATTTGAAGGGCTTGCTGGTGGAAACGGCGCGGCCATCGCGCTTGGATCAATGGAGGTGCCATCGGGCAACAGCGCCCGGAGGATTCCGGCCTGTGTTTCCAGCATTACGCGGAATCCGGCCTCCCGGATTCCGGGGGACGTCTCGAGGGCTCGGTCCGACGCGCGAAACACGGCCTCGAAGGCGTCGGCGCCGAGTTGGCCGCCGCCGGCTGCGTACGCCTCGTGAAATCGGACACTCCACCGTAGCCCGTCCGCGTCCAGCGTGCCGCCAAAATCAAACAGGACCGCACCGCGATCATCGTGCGCGCGGCCGCCATTTGTCACGATCAGGGCGACTCCGGGGCGTTCATCACCGTACTGTATCGCGAGCCCTACATCGGGGCAAGCGTGAAACGCCCTCCCTCGGGCGCCAAGGGAGGATTCGGCTACCGCGTGATCCGAAACACGAACGACTGCTCGACGAGTTGTGCGACCCGGTGCCCGTGTGCTTCGGCGGGGAAATAGCGGGTGCGCACAATCACGTCTCGCGCCGCCGCGCTGAACGCCGGGTAGTCGCTCGACACGATGGTGATATGCCGAGCATCCGCGCGCCCGGATGAGTCGACGACGAACTCCACCGACACGACGCCTTCGATGCCGGCGGTCTGGAGGTCAGTCGGATAGACCGGCGCCGGCGCGCCAGGCCTGGGAGCAGCAGCACGGTCTACCTCGCCGACCGCAAACGGCTGGCTGGTCGTCCCCCTCGCTTCGTTGCTGGCTGGGCCAGGCCCGAGCGTGTCAGCCGGTCCAGCGCCAGTATGGCGATCGGGCCACTGGTCCGGTGCGGTGGGAATGGGGAGAGGTGACGGCAGGGCCACCGGCATCGGATCGATGACCGGGACAGGGAATTCGGGCGCGGAAGGGCCGGTATGCGGGTGCACAACGAACTGCGGTGTTTGCTCAGGGTGATGCACCGGGATGTAATACGGGATAGTCTCGGTGCGCCGGACGGGTACCGTCCGCGCGGCCGCCGTCAGGTGTGCGCCGCCCCAGAGTATCGTCGCGTGGACCAGTGTGCTTGCGGCAATCGTCAGACGGCGGCGCTGTGGAGCCGGTAGTGATTCGGGCAATCTCGAGAACATTGATTCCTCGTCGTCGGTTCGCGAACGAACGTACGACCGCAATCCAAGGGGGTCGTGACGAGACCATGAGGAATCCGTGAACATCGAATGAGGGGGAAGTGACGATGCTCCCGGCGCTTCTCGCGGACGCGAGCTAGAGGACGAGCGGTTCCGGCTCGACGCTGGCCAGGGTGCCAAGGCGCCGGATAGTGGGCCAGTAAAAAGCGACTGCCACCACCACGATGATCGTGCCGATCGCGCCGGAGACGACGGAGAACACTGGGCCGAACGCGCCCGCGACCGCGCCCGATTCGAAGCCGCCGAGGAGGTTGGAGGTCCCGATGAACAGGCCGGTAATCGAGCCGA
This sequence comes from uncultured Gemmatimonadales bacterium, assembly GCA_963706505.1. Classification (GTDB taxonomy): domain Bacteria; phylum Gemmatimonadota; class Gemmatimonadetes; order Gemmatimonadales; family Gemmatimonadaceae; genus Palsa-1248. The sequence goes on along the minus strand of CAVPLX010000003.1, from coordinate 338,049 downwards.
CGCGCCCGCGCATCTGGTCCGGCGTGACGAGTGGCGCAATCGTGTTGCGGATCACGACGCTCACCATGTCGAGCCCGCCGATAACGACGAGCATGGCCATCGAGAGCGTGAACGACTTCGACACGCCGAAGATCAGCGTACCGGCACCGAAGCCGAAGACAGCCCACAGCAGTGTGCGTCCCGCCCGGCGCATCGGCGGGAAGCTCGCCAACGCCACCGCGGTCAGCACGGCGCCGAGCGATTGCGCGGCGTCGAGCCAGCCGAGGCCCGCAGGGCCGACGTGCAGGATGTCCTTGGCGTAGATCGGGAGAAGCGTCGTCGCCCCGCCCAGCAGGACGGCGAAGAGATCGAGTGTGATGATCGGCAGGAGGAGCTTGCTGCGGGCGACGAAACGGACACCGGCCACGAGTGCCGACACCGTCATCCCGCCGCCGAGCCGTTCGGTCGAGCGGTGGCGTATGGCGGCGGCGAGGAAGAGGAACGTCAGCATACAGATCGCGGCGCACACGTAGACGCCGACCGCGCCGCCGCGGGCCGCGATCAGTGCGCCACCGACCGCCGGGCCGACCACCGATGCCAACTGCCAGCCCCCGCTGGTCCACGTGACAGCGTTCGCGAGGATATCGGCTGGCACGAGCCCGGGGAGCAGCGCGTTTCGGGCGGGCGTGTGAAAGGCGCGTGCCACACCCGTGAGCAACACACACGCGTACAGTGCGGCGAGCGGACCGCGCGTCTGCGACACGATCGCCAGGCCTATGGAGGCGGCGGTGAAGATGGCCAGCGACAGGATGAGGATTCGCCGGCGGTCGTGCGTGTCGGCGATATGGCCGGCGGGCAGACCGAGTGCCAGGAGTGGTATCAGCGCGATCAGGCCGACGAATCCCAGCGCGTATGCCGAATGCGTGCGATCGTACAGCTCCCATCCGATCGCCGTGGTCTGCATCTGGAGGCCGATGTTCGACACGACGACGCCCGCGAACAGCAATCGAAAGTCGCGGTACTTGAGGGCGGCGGAGGCGAGCACGCGGTCAATCTAGCCGATAGCTTTTCACGCCACATGCACGAAACGCGGACACGTCCCACGGTGGTCACCAATGGCTGACATCCTGTGGGAACTCGGTGCGGCGGAGAAACGCCGCACACGCATGGCGGCGTTCATCGAGGCGCAACGCGCCGGCGGAGAGAGCGGGCTCCCGGCGCCCGACGCGCCCGACGCGTTTGCCCGCCTGCATCGCTGGTCCATCACCCACCCTGATCGGTTCTGGGCCGCGGTGTGGCGGTATTGCGGCGTGATCGCCGGTGAACGGGACGGACTTCCCCCGTGGGACAATGTCCTCGTGGGCGGTGATCGGATGGCGCCGCCGGATGCGACGCTCGGGCCCCTGTGGTTCACCGGTGCGCGGCTCAACTTCGCCGAGAATCTTCTGGCGGGCGACGACGCAGCACTGGCGCTCGCCGCGTGGGACGAACGCGGGCCAGCGGGCCGTCTGACGTTCGCCGAGCTTCGGCAGGCGGTGGCCTCGTGCGCCGGGGCGTTGCGGAGTGCAGGGGTGGCCCCGGGCGACCGGGTCGCGGGATTTCTGCCCAACATACCGGAGACCGTGATCGCGATGCTTGCGGCGACGAGCATCGGCGCCGTGTGGTCGAGCTGCTCTCCCGATTTCGGTGCCGCGGCGGTGGCCGACCGTTTCGGGCAGATCGCGCCGCGAGTGCTGATCTGCGCCGATGGGTACCACTACGCGGGCAAACGGATCCCCCTTGGTGATCGCATCGCGGACGTCGTTGCCGCGCTGCCGTCGGTCGAACGCTGCGTCGATCGTGGCGCATTTCGATCGCGGCGCGACCCCACGCCGCTCGCGGATCGCCTCCCGCACGGATCGCATGGCGCGTTTTCCTGGCCGGTCAGCGAGCGCGCGGCCACCGTCTACGAACGTCTTCCGTTCGGACATCCGGCGTTCATCCTGTATTCCTCGGGCACGACCGGTGTCCCGAAGTGCATCGTGCACGGCGCCGGCGGTACCCTGCTGCAGTTTCTCAAAGAGCACGTGTTGCACGTCGATGTCCGGCGTGACGACCGGGTGTTCTACCACACCACGTGCGGGTGGATGATGTGGAACTGGCTCGTCAACGCGCTGGCAGCGGGTGCCGCGGCCGTGCTGTACGACGGTGCCGCTTTGCCGCCGGACGGCCGGCCATGCTGCTGGGACATGGCGGCGGATGAAGGTGTGACGGTCTTCGGCACCAGCGCGAAGTATCTGGCGCTCGCCGAGAAGCATGGGCTGCGCCCTGGCACGACGCACGACCTGCGCGGCGTGCGCACGATCCTGTCCACCGGCAGTCCGCTTGCCGCGCACAGTTTCGACTACGTGCGTCGCGACGTCGGCGCGCACATCCAGCTCGCGAGCATCCGGCGGCACCGACATCGTGTCGTGCTTCGTCCTCGGCAACCCGCTGACGCCGGTGCGCCGCGGCGAGATTCAGGGACGGGGACTCGGGATGGCCGTCGAGGTGTTCGACGGTACAGGGCGACCGATCACCGGCGTGACGGGCGAGTTGGTGTGTACGAGCCGTTTCCATCGATGCCACTCCGGTTCTGGAACGATCCGGACGGCGAGAAATACACGGCGGCGTATTTCGCGCAATATCCGAACGTCTGGCGGCACGGCGACTGGGCGCAGATTCCGGCGACGGCGGCGTGATCATCTGCGGACGCAGCGACGCTACGCTCAATCCGGGCGGCGTCCGCATCGGGACGGCGGAGATCTACCGCCAGGTCGAGCAGCTCCCGGAGATCGCCGAGAGCGTGGCCGTGGGGCTGGAAGTACGTGGCGCGGACGGCGGCTATGACACGGAAGTCGTGCTGTTCGTGCGCCTCGCTCCCGGCGTGGAGCTGGACGACGCGCTCCGCGGGCGGCTCCGCGATACCATTCGGCGGCATACGAGCCCTCATCACGTGCCCCGGCGCATCCACGCTGTGGCGGACATCCCGCGGACGGTCAGTGGCAAGATCGCCGAGCTGGCGGTTCGCGAGGCGATCGACGGCCGCCCCCCGGACAATGCCGGGGCGTTGGCCAATCCCGGGGCCCTGGCCGAGTATCAGGAATTCGGCAAGTCGCTAGATTCCTAGAGGATGGCTACTCCGGTGATCGATCGCGGACAGGGGTCCGGCGTGGGTGCCGGGCCGGGACTGACGACGACCAAGTCGCCGTTCATCGAAGCGGCTCAGCGGGCTGGACAGCTCTATATCCAGCAACCGTACGAGCTCTACAGTGCGTCGAACCACGACGCCTGGCGCCATTTGTTTTCGCGGATGACGGCTCGGTGGCAGGCGTACGCCAACGACCGGTTCCTGCAGGGGATCGACTCGCTCTGCCTGCCGGCGGACCGGGTGCCGCGGCTCGACGAGGTGAACCAGTTCCTCGCCCCGCGTACCGGCTTCAGGGCGAAGGGCGTGAGCGGATACGTGCCGGCGTTCGTGTTCTTCGATTGCCTGCGCAATCGCGAGTTCCCGACGACCATCACGATTCGCGACGGCGTGTCGCTCGACTACCTGCCCGAGCCGGACATTTTTCACGACATCGCGGGACACGTGCCGATGCACACCGACCGGGCGTTCGCCGATACGCTGGTCCGGTTCGGCGACTGTGCGCATACGGCGGCGTCGCTGGTGGCGGGGATTCGTGACGAGGACGAGCAACTGCGGCGGATCACGAGCGTCTTCCGGGCGATGGCGCGATTCTTCTGGTTCAGCATCGAGTTCGGACTCATGAAGGGAACGAATGGACGCGGGCACAAGGTGTACGGCAGCGGCTTGCTGAGCTCCCATGGCGAGATTGCGCACGCCATGGACTCGCCGTCCGTGCAGCGGTACCCGTTCCAGCTCGAGTGGGTCGTCAACCAGAGCTTCCAGATCGACCACCAGCAGCCGTTGCTGTTTTCCATCGACTCGTTCGAGCATCTGTTCGAACTGGTCGGCGAACTCGAAGCGTGGATGCGCGCCGGCAAGCTGGACAACGTCGCACCGGGCGAGCCGGCGATGAGCGAGGCCGACGTGAAGAGTTTCCTCGATGCTTCCGTGGCCGCCACATAGGGAGGAGAATGATGGCGACGCAAACCGTGCCGGTAGCCACGCCAGTGGCCGACGCGTTTCCGATCAACGGCACCGACCACATCGAGTTCTACGTCGGGAACGCGAAGCAGTCGAGCATCTACTACCGGACCGCGTTCGGATTCCGGCTCGTCGCCTATCGGGGCCCCGAGACCGGCACCCGCGACCGCGCGAGCTATGTGCTCGAACAGGACAAAGTCCGCCTGGTGCTGACCACTCCGATCCGTTCCACGGGTCCGGTCGCCGCCCATCTCCGCGAAGCATGGCGACGGTGTGCGCGATCTCGCGCTGTGGGTTGATGATGCCCGTCGCGCGTTCGAGGTGGCGGTCGAACGGGGGGCCCAGGCCGTGCAGGAGCCAGCGGTGCTGCACGACGACATGGGGGAGGTCGTGATCGCCGCGATTCAGACCTACGGCGACACGATTCACTCGCTCGTCGAGCGCCGCAACTATCGCGGACCGTTCATGCCGGGGTTCGTGCGGGCCGAGTCGCGTGGTGACCCGCCGGCGGTGGGGCTCAAGTACGTCGACCACTGCGTCGGCAACGTCGAACTGGGCGCGATGAACGCTGGGTGAGCTTCTACGAGCGCGTGCTCGGGTTTCGACAATCTCATCTCGTTCGACGACAAGGACATCAGCACCGAGTACTCGGCCCTGATGTCGAAGGTCGTGTCCGAACGGCCGCGGGCGGATCAAGTTCCCGATCAACGAGCCGGCCGAGGGCAAGCGGAAGTCGCAGATCGAGGAGTACCTCGAGTTCTACGGCGGCCCCGGCGTCCAGCACATCGCGATGGCGACCGACGACATCGTCGCGCACCGTGCCGGCGCTGCGCGACCGACGGTCGCGTTCCTGCGGGTGCCCGACGACCTACTACGACATGCTGCCGGACCGCGTCGGCACGATCGACGAGGACCTCGCGACCACTCGGCGAGCTCGGCATCCTGGTCGATCGCGACGACGAGGGCTACCTGCTCCAGATCTTCACCAAGCCGGTCGAGGACCGGCCGACGCTGTTCTTCGAGATCATCCAGCGGCAGGGCGCGAAGAGCTTCGGCAAGGGCAACTTCAAGGCGCTGTTCGAGGCGATCGAGCGCGAGCAGGCCCTCAGGGGGAATCTGTAGCAACCGTGGTGCGTGATTGGTGGCCAGCGCGCGGGAACCGGTTCGGGCCCTCGCGCCGCGGACTCCAGCGTTTTGCCATCAGCAATCCACCGACCGTGAACCACGAACCGCTAACTACTCAATCTCATGCCGATATATCACACGCTGGGCGAGATCCCGCGTAAGCGGCACACGGTCTTCCGCAAACCCGATGGCGGTCTGTATGCCGAGGAGCTGATGGGGCACGAGGGCTTCACGGGCACATCCTCGCTCCTGTACCACCTGCATCCGCCGACGACCGTGAAGTCGGCGCGCCGGATCCAGGAGATGGCGTATCAGGCGGATGGCGACGGGACACTGCGCCACCGGCATTTTCTGACCGGGCGCGTGCGGCCTGGCGGGAGCCCGACACTCGGCCGTGTGCCGCTCCTGTTCAACGCCGATGTCGCCATGCTCTACGTCGCGCCGGATGAGCAGGACGCCCATTTCTACAAGAATGCCCAAGCCGACGAGATCGTGTACGTCAGCAAGGGCTCCGGTGTGCTGGAGTCGGCGTTCGGCGATCTCCCGTACCGGGAGGGCGACTACCTGATCATCCATCGCGGCATCACGCATCGCTTCCGGCTTGCGCAGGAGGGCCGGCCCCTCGCAGTTCCTCATCATCGAGAGCCGCGGCCATGTCCGGTGGCCCAAGCGGTATCGGAACGAGTTCGGCCAGCTGATCGAGGGTGCGCCCTACTCGGAGCGGGACATCCGCCGGCCGGTGGCGCTCGCACCCGGTCGACCAGATGGGAGATTTCCGGATCCTCGCCAAACAGTACGACGGATTGAGCGAGATCATCCTCGACCATCATCCATTCGATGTCGTGGGCTGGGACGGGTATTTCTACCCGTGGGCATTCAACATCGATGACTTCGAGCCGATCGTCGGGCGCGTCCACCAGCCACCGCCGGTCCATCAGACATTTCAGGGCGACGGGTTCGTCGTCTGCTCGTTCTGCCCGCGGCCGTTCGACTTCGACCCCAACGCGCGTACCCGCGCCGTACAATCACAGCAACGTCGACTCGGATGAGGTGCTGTATCTACGCGTCGAGCGAATTCATGAGCCGGAAGGGCATCGAGTACGGCAGCATCACCCACCATCCGGACGGCATTCCGCACGGGCCCGCATCCGGGCCGCGCCGAGGCGAGCATCGGCGCCAAGTTCACCAACGAGCTGGCGGTCATGATGGACTCCTTCCGGCCGCTGAAAGTCGCGAAGGCCGCGCTGGCGATCGAGGACCCGTTGTACCACAAGTCGTGGGTCGACGCCAGCACGCGCAGTTCAATCCGCCAGACATCGATGAGGCCGGACCGGATATTGAGTGCAGCGCTCGCGGCTGGCGCGCTCCTCGGGGTGCCTCCGAGATGCGGGCGCAGGCCAGCGACATCCCGCGGCTGCGGATCGAGCGGTACGTGCTGCCGAACGGGCTCGAGGTGATCCTGCACGAGGACCACTCGACGCCCGATCGTCGCCGTCAACACCTGGTACCACGTGGGATCGGGCGACGAGAAGCCGGGCCGCACCGGCTTCGCGCACCTGTTCGAGCACATCATGTTCATGGGCTCGCGAGCACGTGCCGGTCGGGACAGTTCGACAAGTGGCTCGAGGCGGCGGGTGCCAACAACAACGGCTCCACCACCGAGGACCGCACGAACTACTACGAGTCGCTGCCGTCGAACGCGCTGCCGCTCGCGCTCTGGCTCGACGCCGATCGCATGGGCTGGCTGCTGCCGACGATGGATCAGGCCGAAGCTCGACCTCCAGCGCGACGTCGTGAAGAACGAGCGCCGCGCAGCGCTTCGACAACGTGCCGTACGGCCGTGGCGACGAGACGATCCTCGCCGCGCTCTATCCGCCGGACCATCCGTACTCACTGGCCGGTCATCGGCTCGATGACCGATCTGAGCGCCGCCTCGCTCGACGACGTGAAGCAGTTCTTCCGCACCTACTACGCGCCGAACAACGCCACGCTGGTCATCGCCGGCGACTTCGCCCGGACTCCGCGAAGCACTGGGTCGCACGGTACTTCGGCGGCATCCCGCGCGGGCCCGCGATGCCGCCGCGGCCGAGGGTGCCGGCGTTCACGGTGCCGCGCGACACCTTCCTCGTGCTCGAGGACCACGTGCAGCTGCCGCGCGTGTTCTACGCGTGGCACTCGGTGAAGGCGTTCCACCCCGACGACGCGCCGCTCGACCTGCTGGCCTACGTGCTGGCCGGCGACAAGGCGTCGCGCCTCTACAAGCGGCTCGTCTACGACCATCAGGTCGCCCAGGATGTGAACGCGAACCAGGACGGCAACGGCTCGATGGGCAATTCGAGATCGACGTGACGCCCAAGCCCGATCTCACGCCGGCGAGAGTCGATACGCTGGTGCGCGAGGCGCTCCGGCGGTGACCGACAGCGGGGTGACGGATCGCGAGCTGCAGCGCGCGAAGAACGTGCACCATGCGCGAATGCTCGACCGGCTGGCGAGTGTGTCGCAGCAGGCCGATCTGCTCAACTACTACAACTGGTTTGCGGGAACTCCCGACTACATCGAACAGGATGCGGCCCGCTTCGATCGCGTCACGGCCGCCGATCTGCAGCGTGTCGCCCGCTCGTACCTCGGCGCGCACAAAGTGGTGCTCACCGTCGTGCCGATGGGACATCAGGAACTCGAAGTCACGGGAGCGCCGATTCAATGACGCGTCTGCCTGGATTGCGGCGCTCGTGGCGCAACACGACCACGGTGATGCTCGCCGCAGCGGGAGCGGCCGCGGGGTGCACGCCCCCTCCCGCGACCACCCAGGCCCCGGCCGCGGCGTTCGATCGCGCGAAGCCGCCGGAACTGGGTCCGCCTCCGGCGCTGGTGATGCCCGCGGTCCTGAGGCGGACACTGCCGAATGGCCTGCAGATCGTGATGGTGGAGCGTCACAGTCTTCCGGTCGCCGATTTCATCTTGCTGGTCCGCGCCGGTACGGAGGGCGATCCACAAGAGAAGCCCGGCGTCTCGAGTCTCACGGCGGACCTGCTCTCCCGCGGTACCACCACGCGGTCTGCGACGGCGATCGCGGAACAAAAGGCACTGCTCGGCGTCACGCTCCGCGCCGCGAGCACATGGGACCAGACGACCGTCTCGCTGCACACGCCCATCGCGCAGCTCGACAGTGCGTTGGCGCTGTTCGCGGATCTGGCGTTGCATCCGGCCTTCGCGGCGGCCGAGGTCGACCGGGCGAAGAAGGAGCGGGTGACCCGTCTCATCGAACTGGCGGATCGCGGGCCGTTCGTGGCGTCGCGGGCGTTCGATGCGATTCTTTACGGGACGAACCAGCCGTACGGGCGGCAGGGGCTGGGTACGGAGTCATCGATTCCGTCGATCACCCGCCAGGATCTGCGGGCATCGTACGCGGCCGCGTTTCAGCCACGGAATGCCGTCCTGATCGTCGCCGGCGACGTCAAGCCTGACGACGTCGAACGGCGCGCCCGGGCGTTGTTCGGCGGATGGACGCCGGAGGGGGCCCCTGCCACCGTGGCCGCCACTCCGCAGGCCACCGCTGCCCCGGGCGCGTCCGGGCCGACCACGATCTACGTCATCAACAAGCCCGACGCCGCGCAGTCCTCGATTCGCGTCGGCAGCATCGGCGTCGCGCGATCGACCCCAGACTATTTCCCGCTTACCGTGCTCAACTCGGCACTGGGTGGAGCGTTCACCAGCCGGCTCAATGAGAATCTGCGTGAGACGCACGGGTACACCTACGGCGCCTTCTCGGACTTCGACATGCGGCGCGCCGGGGGGCCGTTCATGGCCGAGGCGGAAGTCGTCTCCGCGAAGACCGATTCCTCGCTCCTCGAGTTCATGCACGAACTGCGCGCGATCCACGACACGATGCCGGCCGCCGAGTTGAACAAGACCAAGCGTTATCTGCAACTGCAACTGCCGGGAGAATTCGAGACGACCAGCGACATTGCCTCAGATCTCGTCCCCCTCGTGCTCTACGGTCTGCCCGACGATTTCTATACCACCTATCAATTGCGGGTGGGCGCTGTCACGCAGGCCAATGTGCAGCGCGTAGCGCAGCGCTATATCGACACCGGAAGACTCACGATCGTCGTAGTCGGCGACCGCCGGTCCATCGAGGGGCCCCTCCGGGCGACTGGCGTTGGCCCCGTGGAGCCACGCGGCCCCAACGGTGAAACCATCCAGCAGTGACTCGCGCGCACGGCGCGGCGGGTCTCGGCGACAGAGGAGCGTGACATGCGTCAGCGCAGCCGGAACCGTGACGTGACAGGCGTCGTGCAGCCGCATTCGCCGCGACACGGCCGCTTGCGGCCAGCGCTGTCGCGACTCGCACATCTCGCCGGCTGGTGTGCCATCAGCGCGACGAGCGCATTCGCACAGAGTGGCGTGCCTGCACATTCGGGCGGCCGGCCGATCACCTTCGAGGATTTCTCGGCAATGGGAGCGGTGTCTGATCCGCAGGTCTCGCCTGACGGACAGCGAGTCCTGTACGCGGTCCGCACGACGGATCTGGCTGGCAACGCCCGCACGACCGTGACCTACGTCATTCCGGTGGCGGGTGGGGCCCCGAAGCAATTCCCCGACGACACGACTCGGGCGAGTGAAGCGCGGTGGGCGCCGGCGGGGCCAATGGTCGCGTATGTCTCGCATGGCCAACTGTGGGTCGCCGCTCCCGATGGGTCAGGGCGCCGGCAACTGACGACGATGAATGGGGGCGCGGATGGCCCTGTCTGGTCACCGGACGGCTCCCGCATCGCATTCACATCCGCCGTCTATCCCGGCTGCAGCGACAATGCGTGCAACGCGGATCGCGCGAAGGCTGACGAACTCAATCCCGTCAAGGCGCACGTCGCCGACCATCTGCTGTACCGGCACTGGAACCGGTGGGACTCCGGGACGCGCTCGCACCTGTTCGTGATCGCGGCAAGCGGCGGCCCGCCCGCAGACCTCATCCCGGCGGCGGCGTACAATGTCCCGCCGCCGCCGTTCGCGGGGAGCGAGGCGTATGCGTGGGCTCCCGCCGGGGACGAGATCGCGTATACGGCCAAGGATCAACAAGCGGCCGACGCGTGGACCACCGATCTCAATCTCTATACCGTGCCGGCGGCAGGCGGCCAGCCTGTCGTCATCACCGCCTCCAACCGGGGAGCTGACCAGAACCCCGTGTATTCGCCCGACGGCCGCTACATCGCGTATGCATCGCAGGCGCGGCCCGGGTTCGAATCGGATCGGTGGCGACTCATGTTCTACGACCGGCGGAGCCATGAGTCCAGGGAAATTCTACCGAACTGGGACCGCAATGCCGACGGCTATTTGTTCACGGCCGATGGACGCGGCATGATCCTGTCCACCACGGATGCGTCGCGCGACAAATTCTATCACCTCTCGATCGCGAACGGTGCGGTGGTGGGACGGCCGGTACCGCTCCCGGGGAGCCACAACAACAGCGCGCCATCCTTGTCCGGCCAGTCGCACGTGGCGCCGGCGAAAAACCCTGGGCCGGCCGTGATGGTGTGGATGCGCGATGCGGCCGAGGCACCGGCTGAGGTGTATGCCGCCAGCGTGATGGGCGCGGCGGTCTCCAATGTCCGGCAGCTCACGCACGTCAACGATGCACTGCTCGCGCAGCTCCGTCTGAATCCCGCCGAGGACTACTGGTTCCACGGGGCGGGTGGCGACAGCGTGCAGGGATTCATCATCAAGCCGCCGCAATGGGAGCCCGGCAAACGGTATCCCGCCGTGCTGTTGATCCATGGTGGCCCGGAGGGGGCGTGGCTCGACAACTGGCACTCGCGCTGGAACTACCAACTCTTCGCGGCGCCCGGATTCGCGGTGATCGTCATCAACCCTCGCGGATCGACGGGCTACGGCCAGAAGTTCGTGGATGGCGTCCCGAAGGATTGGGGCGGCAAGGCCTACACCGATCTCATGGATGGTGTAGACGCGGCGCTCGTTCGCGCGCCGTGGATCGATCCCGCGCGGGTCGGAGCCGCGGGCGGCTCGTACGGTGGCTACATGGTGAACTGGATTGCGGGGCACACAGACCGCTTCAAGGCACTTGTCAGCCACGCGGGCCCATTCAATCTCGAAAACATGTACGGCGCGACTGAAGAGCTGTGGTTCCCGGAGTGGGAATACGGCGGCCCATTCTGGGATTCAACCGCGATGGCGACGCAATACCGGCGATTCTCGCCGCACTTGTTCGCGAGCCATTTCGTCACGCCGACGCTGGTGATCAACGGCGAGTTGGACTATCGGGTGCCCTATACCGAAGGTCTCTCGATGTTCACCGCGCTGCAGCGGCAGGGCGTGGCCAGCAAACTCATCGTCTTTCCTGACGAGGGGCACTGGATCGGAAAGCCGCAGAATCAACGGCTGTGGTGGAGCGAAGTGCAGGGCTGGCTGGAGAAGTATCTGCTCACCGCGGACGCCAAGGCGGAGCGATAGCGGTCCGCTGGTGATTGCCGCAGCGCGGTCAGGGCCGGGGGGCCGGCGCGGAATCGGCGTCCCGCGCGACGACCGGTGCGACCCCGTCGGCGCCGGCCTGCGGGTTGCTCGTGCGAACGACGGTGGTCGGTACCTCGGTCACGCCGCCGGAGATGATGAAAGCCAGCACATCGGAGCTGACCGAATGCAACCTGGTCACCTGGCTCGTGGGATACAGGAGCAGGCGCCCAGAGAGACTGTATGAGAAGGGCACGTACACCGTCACGTAGTCGGCGAGCCCGAGGCGCTCCAAGGAATCCTGCGTGATGAAGCCGAGCGCCTTGGCAGTCCCACTGCCGTCGGCCGGGACCATGACGGGTGCATCGAAGCGCCGATGCTCGCCCACGAACGCATTGAGGAGGTCCTTGGTCGCCGAATAGAGGAGTCGCACGAACGGGAGCCGCTCGACGGCGCCGTCGATCGCCGAGAGGGCGCTCGTGGCGAGGAGGGTGGACCCGAGGAACCCGATGAGGGTGAACAGCGCGATGGTGACGATGAAGCCGAGGCCGGGAATCGGCAGGCCCATCCAGCCATCGATCGCCGTGAAGATGCGGAAGCAGACGTAGATCGTGACCGCGAGGGGCGCGCCGAACGCCAGGCCGCGGAGAAAGTACGAAGCAAGCCGCCGCATGTGGGTTAACTTATACGCCGATCAGGACCGTGAGGACACGTCCAATGCAACAGCCCTGGCGGGCGCACCCGAAGTGGGCGCACCGGCACCGATCCGTGCTGTCGCTGGCCTTCTTGCCGGCCGTCCTCGCGTGCGCGACCGGTAACGGGTCGGCGATTCCGCGTGGGTCGCCGCGGCTTGCGCCGGGGTCGACCCCGGAGCCGCTGCGCTACGAAGTCGTGGTGCCTGGCCGGCGGCCGGTGGTCCGCAGCCGCGTGGCGCGGCTCCTGACGGACTCCATGTATCACGTGACCAGCGCCGATCTGGGGGCGGTGACCGCGTACAGTCTGGAGCGGCTGACCAAGATCCGGGTCGAAGTCGTGCCGGCCGGCAAGGACTCGATGCGGGTGTCCCTCACGGGGGAGACCTACATCGGCGACACGACCCGCCGTGACAGCATCTCCGGGCTGCCGGAGCGATGGCGCCTGATTACCGCGAGCGACCCCACGGCCCTGGAACTCCGTGGGCTGGCCCGGGCCCTCCGGGTGTCGCGTGGGGTGCGGCAAGTCGTGGGATCGCCCGACAGCGGAGGTACCACCGCAACCGCGCCCGGTACGGCGACCCCGGGAGGCGCGCCGGCGGCCGGATGGGTGCGACCGGTGACCGATCCCGGGGTGGTCGCGCTGCTGGCGACGACGCCGGTCGGGCGGTCCGCCGATGTCTGCCGCGATGTACAGGTTCCCCCTGGCTGGCTCGTCCTGTTCTGGTACCGGGACCCGGCGAAGTGCGCAGGCCTCGCGGACCAGGAGTACAAGGGTGAGCCGAACCTGATGCGGATCGAGCGGGAGTGGTAGTCCGGCTGCTGCCAAGCCGGCTGATGCCAAGCGAGCTGATGCCAGGCGAGCTGCTGCCAAGCCAGTTGCTGCCAAGCCAGCTGCTGCCAAGCCGGCTGCTGCCAGCTCGGTAGCCGCCCTCGGCCAAGGCGCTCTCCGGAGCGCGCCGGAGAGGGGACCTGAGGCGCTCGGGGCGGTGACAGGGGCGGGTGCGCCTCGTCAATCAATGTGCCTTCGTCTTCACCGCCGCAGCCCTCGGCTGAGCCGGTCACTCCGGTAGCCGCAGTGCGCCGCAACGGCGCGCGGCGCTCCGCAGCCCGCGATCGCGAGCTCACGACCCTGGAAGGTCTTGAGTTCCTCGACATCAATAGCGGGGCCGAGCGGCGTGGTGCGCGGGTGCGCACCAAGATCATTCTGTACGTCATCACGTCGCTGCTTCCCGTTTTCTTCGTTCTGAGCGCGATCTACCTCCCCCGAAAGTTCTGGGCGGTGCAGCTCGCGGAGGCGCAGGAAAGCGCCAGCACGGTGGCGGCGATTCTCGTCCGCCATCCGACACCCGGCGAAGTGGACGACGCGTTCGCGGCGTCCCTTGGGCAGCTCCTGTATCTGGGCGTGCTCGACTCCGCGGGCCATGTGGTGAGCCAGCGATCGGAGCATGATCGCGTGGTGCCGCCTCCCGAAGTGCGCAACGCAGCGTCACTGGCGGGATTGCGGCGAGGCACGGAGCGCGTGCTGTGGGTGGTGCGGCCGACTCGCGAGAACCAGCGCGTGGTGCTCGGATGGTCGCTCGACCGGGCCAGTGCGGCGTGGTACGAGACGCGGGCCGTCTTCGGCGTGGCGACATTCGCGGCCGTCGTCGTCGCGTCGGTCCTCGCATACATCCTCTCGCGCTCCGTTACGCGGCCGCTCGAATCCGTCACCGTGTCGCTGGACCAGCTCATGCGGCAGTCGCGGTGGGATCTGACCACGCGGGTAGCGGTTCGGACTCGCGACGAGATCGGCGACCTGGCGGTGAGCGTGAACCGGTTCATCGCCGAATTGGCCCATTTAGTGGCCTCATTGCGAGCGGCAGCGGAGGAGGTGGTGCGCCGGACCGACGAGTTGAGCACCTCCACCGAGCAGATGAGCGCCTCGGGCGCTCAATTGACGATGACCGTGGAACATGTGGCCACGGATGCGGCCGCGCAGGCGTTGGCGGCGGCGAAGACGCGAGAGGAGGCGATCGCCGCGGGTGGTGCGGCAGAGGCCATGCTGGCCCGCGTCGGCGAGGCGGACTCGATCACGGAAGACACGCTGCGTGCCGCGCAGGCCGGATTGGCGGGCGTCGCGGACGCGGACACGGCGATCGAACGGATCGTGCAGGCGGCGTCGGAAGCCAGGGGCAGCTTCGCCGAAGTGGAGCAGCGGCTCCGGTCGATCGCGGGCGCGACCGCCGGGATCGCAGGCATCGCGCAGACCACGAATCTCATTGCGCTCAACGCGGCGATCGAAGCGGCGCGCGCCGGCGAGAACGGCCGCGGTTTCGCGGTGGTCGCCGAAGAAGTCCGGAAGCTCGCCCGCGGCTCGGCGCGGCTCGTGGAACAGATCCGGAACGAAATCATCAGCATCCAGCAGGGGACGCGCGCGACGGCCGCGGATCTGGCGCGTGCGAACGAAGAAGTGCTGGCCGGGCGCCAGGTGATCGGTGCGACGGCGACCGCGATCCGGCAGTCGGCGGCTCGGGTCGAGGAGGCTGCGGGGATCGTGCGAGGCGTTGCAGGGCTCGCGACGGCGCAGCGGGAGGCCGTGCGCCGGATCGAGACCCAGGCGGCTCACGTCGCCGCTCTCTCCGGCAACCAGGCGTCGGCAGCGGCGCAGATGGCGGCATCGACCGCCGCACAGGCCGGCGTGATCGCCAACGCGGCGTCCGATCTCAGCGCGTTGCAGGCGGTCGTTTCAAAACTGTTGGCATTGGTCGACCGGTTTCAGGTGTAGCGCTGCCGTCGTGCGGCTGTAGTGCTGGCGCAGCGCGGGCTGTCGCGACTGTCCGCGCACGTGCTGTAACGACCGTCGTAACATCTCCCGGTGATCGCGCTCGCCATCTGCGGTTCCACTAGCTTGGGCGGCGTCGCTCCCGGTAACTTCCCCGCGTGAGCGCCGCGATACTGACGCAAGGGCTGCGCAAGGTCTACCCGGCGCCGAGCTCGCGCGGGCGGCGTGACGGATCACAGGCCGGCCGCGGACCAGGCGGTGCGTCGGCGCCGCCGTTCCGGCCGCCTCCGGCGCCCGGCGCGAACAGCGATCGTGCCAGCGGCGGAATCGTTGCTCTGGCCGGACTGGACCTCGAGATCCATGACGGCGAGTTCTTTGGACTCCTCGGGCCGAACGGAGCGGGGAAGACCACGACGATCGGCATTCTGACGACGCGGGTCCGCGCGACCGCCGGCGCGAGGCCTGGTCGCGGGCGCGGATGTCGGCAGCGAAGCGGTTGCCGTCCGCCAGCGGATCGGCGTCGTGCCGCAGCGGCCGAATCCGGATCGCAGCCTCTCGGTGCTGGAGAATCTCGTGTTTCACGCGGCGTACTTCGGGATTCCGCGGAGTCGTGCCGTGGCGCAGGCGCACGCACTCCTCCAGCAGTTCGACATCGGCCAGCGCGCCGAGTCGAAGGTGGACGAGCTGTCGGGCGGCCAGCAGCAGCGACTGATGATCGCGCGTGCGCTGATCCACGAGCCGCGGGTGATCTTCCTCGACGAGCCGACGGTCGGACTGGACCCTCAGGCGCGGCGTCGGCTTGTGGGACATTCTGCGGGATCTCCATGCGCAGGGGCGTACGATCGTGATGACGACGCACTACATGGAGGAGGCGGACCGCCTCTGCGAGCGGGTGGCCATTGTGGACGAGGGCCGGTTGCTGGCACTCGACACCCCGGCGGCCCTTCGGGCGCGCGCGCCGGGCGGCACCCTCGTGGAGCTGACGCTCGACGGCGATGCGGCGCCGTCGGTGGCGCTCGTCCAGGCGATCCCGCACGTGACGGATGTGTCGGCTCGCGACGGCGTGCTGCGTGTCTACAGCGACCGCGGAGGGCAGATCATTCCCTCGCTCATCGACACGGTGCAGAGCGGCGGCCGCACGGTGAACAACATCAATCTGGCCGCGCCGAGCCTGGAGACGCTGTTCCTCTCCTTAACCGGCAAGAGACTCGACTGATGGCGGGCACGGTGCGGGCTTCGACCGTCTTCATCGCCCTCCTCCGGCGGGATGTGCGTGTCGCCCAGCGCGAGTTGCCGTATTTCCTCGTGCGCACGGTCATGCAGCCGATCATGTTCATCGTCGTCTTCGGGTATCTGCTGCCGAAGATGGGTTTTGTGCAGGGTTCGTATTCGGCTGCGCTGCTCCCCGGAATACTCGCGCTCAGCCTGGCGCTGGCCGCCGTCCAGTCGGTCACGCTGCCGATGGTGCAGGACTTCGGATGGTCGAAGGAGATCGAGGACCGTCTGCTGGCACCGATCCCGATTCCGCTGATCGCCGCCGAGAAGATCGTGATGGGTGTGCTCCAGGGCGTGATTGCAGCCCTTGTCGTGTTGCCCGTGGCTCGTGCGATCATGGGGCCGATCGCGGGGCTGACGCTGGCGCATGCGGGCGCGCTGGTGCTGGTCACGGTGGTCGGCGCCAGCACGTTCTCGGCGCTCGGCCTCCTGATCGGCTCGGTGATCCGGCCCGAGCAGATCGGGCTCATGTTCAGTATCATCATCGCCCCGATGATTTTCTTCGGCTGCGCCTACTATCCGTGGCGGGGTCTCGACGTGGTACCGGCGGTACAGTATGCAGTGCTGATCAACCCGCTAGTCTACGTGGCGGAGGGGATGCGAGGCGCACTGACACCCGCGCTGCCGCACATGAGTCTCGCGGTGGTTACAGGAGCACAACTGGTGATCATGACGGTGTTCTGTACGCTTGGCCTGCGGAGCTTCATGCGCCGCGCAGTGGGGTGAGACACGTGACGACAGCCAGCGGGCCAGCGAGCGACACACAGGCCAGCGAGGAGCGGGTGGCGGATCCGGCTGGTGCGCGAGCCGCGGAGGCAGGAGATGCCCGGCGGTCCCGCCGCGGCGGCGGCGGAGGCGGCAGCCGGGCGCGGGAGCGTGCGGCCGAAGTCCTGCGCGCACCGTGGACGTGCGACGATGCGCGCGGTGTGTACAACATCGACGGATGGGGCGCCGGCTTCTTCGACATCAATGAGCAGGGGCACGTCGTCGTGCGCCCGGACGCCGATCATCCCGAGCGACAGGTAGATCTATTCGACGTGGCGCGCGATCTGGAGGAGCAGGGCGTCGCGCTTCCCGTGCTGCTGCGCTTTTCGGACATCCTCCGGGCGCGGCTGACCGCGATCAGCACGCGGTTCACGGAGGCGATCCAGGAGTTCGGATACACGGGCGGCTACACCACGGTGTACCCGATCAAGGTCAACCAGCAGCGGCACGTGGTCGAGGAGATCGTGCGATCCGGGCAAGCCCACGGCATCGGTCTCGAATGCGGTTCGAAGCCCGAGCTGCAGGCGGTGCTGGCGCTGTCGGACTCGACGGACCACATGATCGTGTGCAACGGCTACAAGGATGAAGAGTTCATGCGGCTGGCGCTGATGGGCCAGCGGCTGGGCCACAAGGTCTTCATCGTCATCGAGCAACTGAGCGAGATCGATGTGCTGTTGCAGGCCGCGGATGATCTCGGGATCGTGCCCGTGGCGGGGGTCCGCATCAAGCTGCGTTCCGCCGGCTACGGGCGATGGGCGCAGAGCGGTGGCGAGCGTTCGAAGTTCGGACTCACCGCCGCGCAGCTCGTGGAAGCGATCGAGCATCTGCGGAGCCGTGGACGGCTCGACATTCTCAAGCTGATCCACTTCCATCTCGGGGAGCCAGATCACCGACATCCGCTACATCAAGTCGGGTCTTCAGGAGATCGGGCGGTTCTATGCGGAGCTCCGCAGGATGGGCGTGGATATCACGCACGTGGACGTGGGCGGTGGTCTGGGCGTGGACTACGACGGTACGTCGTCCACGTCCGAGGCGAGCGTGAACTACACGCTGCAGGAGTACGCCAACGACGTGATCTACGTGCTGGGCGAGTCGTGCCGCGACGGCGACCTGCCGATGCCGCATGTGATCAGCGAATCGGGGCGCGCGTTGACGGCGCACCACGCGCTGCTGCTGCTCAAGGTCATCGACGTGGAGTCGCAGGCCGAGCCGGCGATGCCCGCGGTCGGCGCCGAGGACCATCCCCTCCTGCACGACATGGTGGCCGACTGCCGTGAGTTGAGCTCACCGGCGGTGCGCGCCCGACGCGTCGTGGAAGCGTACCACGATGCGACCTTCTACAAGGAGCACGCGCAGGAGTTGTTCAGCAGCGGCGTCCTGACGCTGAGCGGCCGGGCAGCCGCGGAGCAACTCTACTACTCGATCCTCAACGCGGTCGCGCGGGTGACGGATCGCGACCCGGAGCGGTACGAAGAGATTCGCGCGGACGTCGAGGCGACGCTCGTCGACCGGTACTTCTGCAATTTCTCCCTCTTTCAGTCCCTGCCGGACAGTTGGGCGATCAACCACCTCTTTCCGATCATGCCGATTCACCGGCTCGGCGAGGAGCCGACGCGCCGGGGCACGCTGCAGGACATCACCTGCGATTCCGACGGGAAGATCGACCAGTTCGCGGGGCGGGGCCGGGGTCCGGCCTCCAGCCTCCGCCTCCACCCGTATCACCACGGCGAGGACTATATCCTCGGCATCTTCCTGACCGGGGCGTACCAGGAGATTCTGGGTGACCTGCACAACCTCTTCGGAGACACGAACGCCGTGCACATGCGCCTCACCGCCGACGGCTACGACGTGACCGACATCATGCACGGCGATACCGTGACGCAGGTGCTCGAGTACGTGCACTTCGAACCGAGCGCGCTTCTCACGGCGTTCCGGCGAAAAGTCTCCGCGGCAACGGCGCTGACCCGGCAGGAGGGGAACATGTTCATCGCCGAGTACGTCGCGGGTCTCGAGGGCTATACCTACCTGGAAGGCGAAGCCGCCCAGTAGGAGGGGCGGCCGCCTTCGGGGGCCTTAGCGAGTGCGCTATCCCTTCGCCTTGTCGAAGCGCTTGGAGACTTCCGCCCAGTTGACCACGCTCCAGAACGCGGCGATGTAGTCGGGCCGGCGGTTCTGGTACTTGAGGTAGTAGGCGTGCTCCCAGACGTCGAGGCCGAGCAGAACGTGTGATGGGCGCGTGCCTTCCATCACCGGGTTGTCCTGATTGGGCGTTGACGTGATCGCCAGCTTCCCGTCCTTGTGTACGAGCCACGCCCAGCCCGAACCGAAGCGGCCGGCGGCAGCGGCGGCGAACTGCTCCTTGAACTTGGTGAAGTCGCCGAACGACGTCTTTACGGCGTCGCCGAGTGCGCCAGACGGCTCACCACCCTTCTTGGCGGGGTCGAGCCAGGTCCAGAAGAGCGAGTGATTCCAGTGGCCGCCGCCATTGTTGCGGACGGCAGTGCGGACGGCTTCGGGTACGCTTGCCGACACCGGCGACGAGGTCGTCGAGGGACTTCCTGGCAAGCTCGGGAGCTTTTTCGATTGCCGCGTTGAGGTTGTTGACGTAGGCCGCGTGATGCTTGTCGTGATGGATCTGCATCGTCTGGGCGTCGATGTGTGGCTCCAGCGCATTGAACGCGTACGGCAGCGGGGGGAGCGTGAACGCCGGGGTTGCGGCAGCGGTGGTCGTCATGGATGAGAGTGGTTCGGGTGGTATTAGGGCGATGCGGGTGGAAGATCGGCGACGCCAGCGAGGACACGACGCTCGCGCCACCAGCCGATGATCCCGGGAAGAATCGATACAAAGATCACGCCAACGATCACCAACTCGATGTGTTTGGCGACCCCGGGGACGTATTGGCCGAGGTAGTAGCCGAGGAACACCATGCTCCAGATCCAGGCGGTGCCGCCGGCGATGCTGAACGTCAGGAACTTGCGGTAGTCCATCCGGGCGACGCCGGCAACGAGCGGCGCGAACGTCCGGATGATCGGCATGAAGCGCGCGAGGACGATCGTCTTGGCGCCATAGCGCTCGTAGAACGCGTGGGCGCGCTCGACGTGACGCCGCCGGAAAAAGAGCGATTCATCGCGGCGGAAGATCCGGGGCCCGCTGCAGCCGGCCGACCCAATAATTGGTATTGTCGCCCGCCACGGCCGCCACGTTGAGGAGGATGGCGAGGACGTAGACGTTGATCGGCAGTCCCTGGGACGCGAGGAGGCCGGCCGTCACGAGCACCGAGTCGCCCGGCAGGAAGAAGCCGAAGAAGAGACCGGTTTCGACGAAGATGATGAGTGCCAAGCCGCCGTACCCTGCCCATTGGACGAGACCGGCCAGGTCATGCGATTGCAGCAGGTGCAGCAGGTGCTGGATGACTCCCATGCCCGGGGAAGCTAGCAGGGCTACCGGATGGAGGGTTAGGGGACCCATCGGCGGGGTACGGAGCGCCATTTGGCGCTTCCGGCGGTGTGGGTGGAGCGCGCCATGGAGGTGCTCCTCGAGGTGCTCCTGGAGGTGCGTCCAGGACTGCCGTTGATGCGGCGCTTCAACGCGGGCCCGCAATTGGTTACTCATCCCCGGTCCCGTTTCCGGAGAATCGTGGCGGTCCTCGATCGCGTCATCGTCGTGCTGCTCGAGCCCCAGAATCCGGTCAACATTGCCGGGACGGTCCGGGCGATGCGAAACATGGGACTGTCGTCGCTCCGGCTGGTTCGCGCGGTGGCGTACACACCGGAGCAGATCGAGACGATCGCGCACGACACGACGGACCTCGTCGCCGGCATCCGTCATTTCGACGATCTGGATTCGGCCCTCGCGGATTGTGCCGATGTGATCGCGTTCACGGCGCGCCGCCGCGCGGCCAAGCGCACAGTACTGACGCCCCGGGAATCGGCGGCGCGTCTGCTCTCGGGGGACGAGCGGGCCCCCGCGGCCATGCTGTTCGGTCGGGAGGACGCCGGGCTTCCGAACGAGGCCCTCGATCGCGCGCACGGGTTGTGCACCATTCCGACGACGACTCACGGGTCGCTCAACCTGGCTCAGGCGGTGATGGTCGCGGCGTACGAGTTGCACCTCGCGGCTGGCGACGCGACGCGTCCGGTGGCGCCGCCCAAGCATGACGTGCCTCCGGCGACGGCGACGCAATTCGGACAACTCTTCGAGGATGTGGAGCGGGCACTGGCGGCGATCGATTTCTTCAAGACGCGATATCCGGAGCACGTGATGCGGACGGCGAAATCGCTGGCCTTCCGTGCCGCGCCGACCGCGCGCGAGATCGAATTGATTCGCGCAATGGCGATCGAGGTCTTGCGAACGCTGGAGCGTGCGCGCATCATTTCGCCCAACCGAATGACCTTGTGAAAAAGTTCACAAGGTCGATCGGTTCACCGTGAGCCGACACGACGGATCGCATTGAATGCTGGGACGGAGGACGTGGGCGGCGATACCGACGTGTGTCGCCGTAGCTGGTCTGGTCGCCGCGCTGGCGGCATACCAGGGCGCTTCGTCCCAGCAAGTTGCGAAAGCGGCTCCGGACACGGTGATCACGCACGACCCCGGGCCCGGCCCGTGGGGTTATCACGGCGGGTCGTCGGAGCAGGGCTCCAGTCCCGTGCAGCCGATCCAGTTCCCCCACCCGAAGCACGTGAAGGGCCTGGGGATGAACTGCTGTCTATTGCCACTACACCGCGAACAAGTCGATGGACCCGGGCCTGCCGGCGATCGAGCACCTGCATGGGATGCCATCTGTCGACGTACGCCCTCGCGAAGAAGCCCGAGATCGTCAAGCTGACCACCTACTGGAACAAGAAGCAGCCGATTCCATGGGTACGCATTCATAAGCTGCCGGAGTACGTCCATTTCCCGCACATGCGGCACGTGAACGTCGGCGTGACCTGCCAGACGTGCCACGGCCAGATCCAGGAGATGTACCAGGTCTACCAGTACGCGTCGCTCAACATGGGCTGGTGCCTCAACTGCCATGTCAACGGGTACAGCCCGCGCCGAGGGGGATGCGGCAGCCGGATCGGCGCGCGACTACGGGCCGAAGGGCGCGACCTCGCAGCCGCCACACGGGCGCCGCACCGGCTGCGGCGAAGGACGGTGCCGCAGCGCCGGCGCTGGGCGCGGCCGTCCGGTTCAACATTGGGCCGCCACTGACCGACGCACGCCACCGGCGCGCGCTACGATTGCAGCACATGCCATTTCTAGGTGCGCGGATTGCCCGGGCGCAGGGCGGCGCGGGGCCGAGCATCATGCGACCCAACGTCACGCGACCCAGCATCACGCGACCCAGCATCACGCGACCCAGCATCACGCGACCCAGCATCACGCGAGTGATTTCCGCATCCCCTTATCGAGGCAGAGACCGTGAGCGCCACCGCTGAGCCGGACGCCGCACCGGCGGCGAGTGGCGTCAAGCGCCGCGATTTCCTCAAGATCCTGGGCGCGGCACGTGCCGTCACGGCGAGCGTCGGGGTGCAGCACGCCAGGGAGTCGGGCACCTCATTCCGTACCTCGTCTCGCCGGACCAGACGGTGCCGGGTGTTTCGACCTACTACGCGAGTACGTGCCGCGAATGCGCCGCTTCGTGCGGGCTGCTCGTCGAGACTCGTGACGGACGGGTCATCAAGCTCGAGGGGAATCCGGCGCACCCGCTGAATCGCGGCGCATCTGTGCGCACGGGGGCAGGCGGCGCCGCAGGGGCTGTACAATCCCGATCGGTACCGCGCAGCCGATGGTGCGGAAGGACGGGAAGCTCGTGCCCACGTACGTGGGACGACGCCCTGCACCTGTTCGCCCAGAAGCTCGGCGAGGTTCGAAGCCGCAACCGGCCGGCAACGCGGCCTTCGTGAACCTGCACGAGTCGGGCACCTTTCCCGGGTTTCTCGACGACTGGCTCGCGGCGTACGGGATGCCGGCGCACGTGTCGTACGATCCCGATCTGCCATCCGCCGCACTCGCCGCGAACCGCGAGAGCTACGGGGTCAGTTGGCCGGGTCTCGACTTCTCGGCGGCTCGTGTCATCGTCTCGTTCGGCGCGGACTTCCTCGACGGCTGGGGCGCGAGCGTGCCGCAGCAGCTCGGCTGGGCGGACGCGAGAGCGAAGCTCGGCGATGCGCCGCGGCTGATCTACATCGGTGCGCGACGCTCGCTGACCGGACTCAATGCCGATGAGTGGATTCCCGCGAAGCTGGGTAGCGGCACCATCATCGCCAACGCGGTACTCGCGAGCCTCGGACATGCGACCGGCGTGACGATGGCGCAGGCCGCGACGGCGAGCGGCGTCGATGTGGCGGTGCTGCAGCGGCTGGCGTCGGTCCTCGCGGACACGAAGCCCAGTCTCGTGCTCGCGGGCGGAGCCGGTGTCCATACGCTGGATCTCGCGCACGCGGTGAACGCGATCAACCAGGCGGCCGGCAACGTCGGCCAGACGATCAAGCCGGCCGAGGCGATCACGGCGTTCGAGCATGCCGCGACTTATGCGGATGTGCGCGACCTGGCGGACCGGATGCGGAAGGGCGCGGTGCCGCTTCTCATGGTGCGTGGCGCGAATCCGGCGTTTTCGACGCCGCCCGCGCTCGGCTTCGCGGCCGCGATGGAAAAGGTGCCGTTCAAGGTCAGCTTCTCGAGCTATCCGGATGAGACGGCGGAGCTCTGCGATCTCGTCCTTCCGGACCATCACGCGCTCGAGAGCTGGGGCGAGGCGGCGCCAGTCGCGGGGACGATCTCGCTGCAGCAACCGGGAATGGACCCGGTGTTCGCCAGCCGGCAGACGGCGGACGTGCTGATCTCACTGGCCAAGAGCGACCCGGCGCTCGCCGCGAAGTATCCGTGGCCGGACTACCGGACATGGTTGATCAGCCGGTTCCCGGGTGCGGCGACCGGATTCACCAACGCGCTGACGACGGGAGTCGTGACGAGTGGCGAGCCGGCTGTTGCGGCGAAACCCGCGCCAGCCAAGGCCGCGGGCATTGCGGCGGCGCCGTCCAGGAGCGCCGCGCAGGGCCAGCCCGCGAAGGCCGAGCCATTCAAGAGTGTGGCGCCCGTCCCCGGTGCGGCGCTCGAGCAGAGTCACGGCGATTTCTATCTGGTGATCTATCCGTCGCCGGCGCTCGGCGACGGGCGCGGTGCGAACAAGCCGTGGCTGCAGGAGTTGCCGGACCCGGTGACCAAGATCGTCTGGCAGACCGTCATCGAGATTCATCCGGAGACCGCACGGAAGCTCGGCGTGGAGGCCGGCGATCATCTGAAAGTCGAAACCGACACCGGGTCGATCGAGGCGCCGGCGTTCGTGTACCTGGGGATCCGGCCGGACACCGTGGCGATCTCGCTGGGCCGGGGCCACACGGCGTACGGGCGATATGCGCGCAATCAGGGACTCAGCCCGCTGGGTCTCATCCCAACGGCCGAGGATCAGGCGGGTGCGCTCGCGCTGAACTGCACCAAGGCCCGCGTGAGCAAGGGCGGGGACCACACGCTCCTCGTCTCCACCGAAGGATCGGCGCGGCAGCATGGCCGCGGGATCGCGCGGGCGACCACCGCGAGCGAGCTGGCGGCCGCCCCACCGCCGGAGACGAATCCCGTGGCGGGAGTCGCGGCGCCCGCGGGCGGCGGCACGGCGGAGAGCGCGGAAGAGGAGATGCCCGGTGACGCCTCGCACAAGTTCCTGCCCGGACTCCGGTCACCGGTCGCGAACGACGCGCAGGGTGATTACGGCGACACCGCATCCAAGTCGCTCGGCATGTACGCCGCCGACCACTGGAGCGGGATGGCGAAGCGCCGCTGGGCCATGACCGTCGATCTCGCCCGCTGCACCGGATGCTCGGCGTGCGTGACGGCGTGCTACGCTGAGAACAACATCCCGACCGTGGGTGCGCCCTGGCAGGGCGCGCAGGTGCTGCCCGACCATACGGGCTTCGGCGCCAACATTCTCCGCGGCCGCGAGATGGCGTGGATCCGTCTGGAGCGGTACTTCGAGGGTGCGAACCACGAAGACGGCCGCTTCGATCCGGATTTCGAGACCCGGTTCATCCCCATGTTGTGCCAGCAATGCGGCAACGCGCCGTGCGAGCCCGTGTGTCCGGTGTATGCCACCTACCATTCGCCCGATGGGCTGAACGTGCAGGTGTACAACCGGTGCGTCGGGACGCGGTACTGCTCGAACAACTGCCCGTACAAAGTGCGCTACTTCAACTGGTTCGGGTATGGCGAGAGCGACCGGATCCAGTATGCGTTCCCGGAGCCGTTGAACTGGCAGCTCAACCCGGACGTGACCGTCCGGGGCAAGGGTGTCATGGAGAAGTGCACCTTCTGCCTGCAGCGGATCCGGGAGGCCGAGCATCGGGCGCGGCTCGAGCATCGCGAGCTGGAGCCGGACGAGTTCACGGTGGCGTGTGCGCAGGCGTGTCCGTCGCGGGCGATCACATTTGGCGACGCGGCGGATCGAGCGCTGGTCGATGACCAAACTGCTCGAGGATCGCCGGGCGTATCACGTGTTCGAAGAGCTCAACACGTTTACCGCGGTGGTGTATCTGAAGCGAGTCACTCATCCGGCGCCGACAGCGCCGGCGACGACATAGGGAGGCGGCGCGTGGCTACGAGCGCACCTCCGTATCCCGTCACGGGCGGCGACGGCGCGCCACATCCCAACGTCGCGTCCGCGGGGCGGCGGCTGCCGGCCGTCAAGGATTACGAGCAGGTCACCCGTGAGATCATGGGCACCCTCCATCCGACGCTGGCCTGGTTTATCGGGCTGGGGATCGCGATCGGGTTCATGCTGCTGGGTGCAGGGGCGTGGATGTATCAGATCCACGAGGGCCTTGGGGTGGCGGGCTACCATCCGCCGGTGATGTGGGCCGTCTACATCGTGAGCTTTGTCTTCTGGGTCGGTATCGGCCACGCGGGCACGCTGATTTCGGCCATTCTCTATCTGTTCCGTGCCGGCTTCCGGACGACCATCTACCGGACCGCCGAAGTCATGACCGTGTTCGCCGTGATGACGGCCGGTCTGTTCCCGGTGTTGCACCTCGGGCGGCCGTGGAAGTTCTTCTGGCTGATCCCGTATCCGCACTGGCGGTGGATCTGGCCGCAGTTCAAGAGCCCGCTGGTGTGGGACGTGTTCGCGGTCCTGACCTATCTGACCATCTCGGCGACGTTCCTCTACGTCGGGCTGCTGCCCGATCTCGCGGTGCTGCGCGATCACGAGCGCAACCCGATCCGGAAGAAGATCTTCGGCGCGTTGTCACTCGGGTGGCGGAACAGCGATCGCGAGTGGCGCCATTTCGCGCGCGCCTACCTGTTTCTCGCGGCGTTGGCGACGCCGCTGGTGCTGTCGGTGCACTCGGTCGTGTCCTTCGACTTCGCGATGGCGAATACGCCGGGATGGCACGCGACGATCTTCCCGCCGTACTTCGTGGCCGGGGCGATCTTCTCGGGTATGGGGATGGTGTTCACCATCATCATCCCGCTCCGCAAGTGGTTCGGGCTCAAGCGCTACGTGACGCTGAACGACCTGGACGCCGGCGCGAAGCTCTGCCTGTTCACGTCCATGGTCGTCGGGCTCGCGTACCTCTCGGAGTTCTACGTCGGCTGGTACTCGGGGAGCCCGATCGAGAAAGAGTACTGGTGGAACCGTGTCTTCGGGCAGTGGTGGTGGGCGGCGTGGATCATGCTGATCTGCAATGCCGTCCTGCCGTTGTCGCTCTTCTGGCAGAGTCTCCGCCGCAACACGACCTGGCTGTTCATCCTGTCGCTGTTCATCAACCTGGGCATGTGGTTCGAGCGGTTCGTCATCATCGTGCCGTCGCTCTCGCACGAGTTCGAGCCATGGCAGTGGGCGGGATACCAGGCGACCTGGGTGGACATCGCGATTCTGAGTGGCAGCTTCGGGTGGTTCTTCATGTGGTTCCTGCTCTTCGTGAAGCAGCTCCCGATCATGGCGATTTCCGAGATCAAGGAGATCGTGCCGCCGAAGCGGCGTCCGCCGCAGGCGCGCTCGCCACAGGCGGGCTTGCCACAGGGGGGCTTGCCCGGCGCGGCGCGTCCCGCACTGGGGACCGCGGGCGGCGGGGGAGGGGACGACTAGTGCGCGGCGTGCTGGGGACCTTCCGCGAAGTGGACGCGACGATCGAGGCGATCCGGGCGCTCAAGCGGCAGCCATCGTCGGCCGTGACCGTGTACAGTCCGGCTCCGGATCATGCGATCGCCGAGGCGATCAATGCGCCGGTGAGCGTCGTGCGGCGGTTCGCGCTGATCGGCGGGCTGTGTGGCATGACATTCGGGTACTGGATCCCGATCTACATCTCGAAGTGGTGGCCGCTGGTGGTGGGAGGCAAAGCGGTGCCGTCGTGGATACCGTATACCATCATCAGCTTCGAGCTGATGGTGCTGATCGGGGGTCTGTCGACGGTGTTCGGTCTGTTCATCGTCGCGCGGCTGCCCGACCTGCGCCTGACCGTGGGCTATGATGCGCGGTTCAGCGACGGGGACTACGGCGTGTGGGTCGAGTGCCTGCCCGAACAGGCGAAGGCCATCTCGGACACGCTGCGGCGCAGCGGGGCGGTGGAGGTGCGAAATGCGCCGTAGTCTGCCGCACCTGGTCCGTCGCGATGTGCGCCGGGCCGCCGGTCTGGTCATTCTCGCGGGCGCGACCGTCGCGTCCCAGGGGTGCTCGTGGTTCACGGCGTTCACGGAGCAGCCCAAGCTCGATCCGTGGAAAGTCGTGACGTTCCCGGGGAAGACGCTGCTGCCCTCGCGCGGGAATCCGCAGTATTCGGTGCCGATCACCGGCACCTTCGTCTCGGGGCTGCAGGTCTCGTACGCCCCGTTGCCGGGCGTCGTGGATTCGATGTCGGCGATCCAGAACCCCACGCCACCGAACGAGGCGTCGCTGGTGAACGGACGGAAGCTGTTCCAGATCAACTGCTCGCCGTGCCACGGCGTCGCCGGGCTCGGGGATGGTGCGGCCACCAAGTATGGCGTGACCGGGATCAACCTGACGGCGGATCATGCCAAGGGACTGACCGATGGGTACATCTTCGGCATGATCCGGAACGGGCGGGGCGCGATGCCGACCTACAACCGGATCGAGGAGATGGACCGGTGGGACGTCGTGAACTACATCCGCGGACTGCAGGGCAAGCTGCCGCAGCCGGTGCCGACGGGTCCGGTGGGGTATCCGGGACAGACGGGTGATGCGTTGCCGGGTGCCACGATGACGGCCCCGACGCGACCCGTGCCGTACTACCGAGGACCGGGATCACTGGATTCGCTCCACGCGATCCGGGCGCAGGTGCCGGGAGTCGCGAAGTGAGCGCGCACGGGAGCGGTGAGCCGATGTCGCGGGCCGAGCTGGCGGCGCTGGCCGCGCGCCCGGTGCCTGCCGGGGCGCGGAAAGCCGCGACCGGCGCGGCGATCATCGGCGCGGTGGTGTTCATCGCGTATCTGTTCATCGATCCGGACCGGGCGTGGCGCGCATTCCATTTCAACTGGTGGTTCTTCGCGTTCATCTCCTGGGCGGGCGTGACGGTGGCCGCGGTGCAGCGGATCACCACTGCTCGCTGGTCGCGCGAGGTGGTGCGGTTCCTCGAAGGCTACGTGGCGTTCCTGCCCGTGGCGTTCGTGTTCCTGCTCCTGATCATGACGGTGGGCCGGTCGCACATTTTCCCGTGGACGCACGTGGCGCCGCCGGGACCGGAGAAGCGGTTGTACCTGGCGCCGGCGTTCCTGATTCCCCGCGACCTCATCATGTTTGCGATCGCGACGGGGCTGGCGCTGTGGTTCATCTACCTATCCGTCCGGCTCGACGTCGGGGTCGTGGCGGAGGCTGGCGCGAACTGGGCGAAGGGCATTCGGGCGCGGATGCGCGAGGGGTTCGGTGAGGAGCGGCGCGAGCTGCACACGACGCATTCCCGGCAGGGTGTGATCGCGGTGTTCATGGTGCTGGCGTTCGGCTACTTCGGCGAGATCATGTCGTTCGACCTGTCGATGACGCTGGACATGCACTTCCAGAGCACGTTGTACGGGTGGTGGTCGTTCATGACCGCGTGGCTGGGATCCCTGATGGCGTTCGCACTGCTCACGATGTGGTGGCGGAAGACGCTTCGGGCGGAGTCCATCATCGAAGAGCGGCATTTCCACGACATCGGGAAGCTCTGTTTCGCCTTCACGGCGTTCTGGGGCTACCTCACGTTCGGGCAATATCTCGTGATGTGGTACGGCAACATGGGCGAGGAGACGCACTGGTTCCGTCTGCGTCTGATTCACCCCTGGCAGCCGATCACCACGGCGGCGGTCGTGTTGATCTTCCTGTTCCCGTTCTTCGGGCTGTTGGGCCGGGCCGCCAAGGTCTATCTGCCGGCGCTGACCTTCTTCGCGGCGAGCAGCGTCATC
This sequence comes from uncultured Gemmatimonadales bacterium, assembly GCA_963706505.1. GTDB lineage: Bacteria > Gemmatimonadota > Gemmatimonadetes > Gemmatimonadales > Gemmatimonadaceae > Palsa-1248. The sequence continues at coordinate 308,428 of CAVPLX010000003.1, read as the reverse complement.
GGGATCTGGCTGCAGCGGTACAGCGAGATCTATCCGGCGCTGTACGGCCGGGTGGCCCAGGCGCCGTTCGGGGTGCCGGAGCTGGGTGTGATGCTGCTGTACCTCGGCACCTGGGGCCTCTGCTACTTCGCCTTCATGGATGCGTTCCCGAAGATGCGGATCGTGCTCCAGACCTCGCCGTACCGTGACGAGATCCAGGTCCCCGTGGACCCACGGACCATGGAACCGCTGCCCGCGACCGAATAGCTTTCCCGGCACGCAGGGGTGGACGACTCGGCTGGTTCGTTCGTCCACCCGTCGCGGGCCGGTAGCTCAGTTGGGAGAGCGCCTGGTTTGCAACCAGGAGGTCATGGGTTCGATCCCCTTCCGGTCCATTCAGGGACAATTCAGTGCCCCGCCATCACGTCGATGTGCGGGGCACTGCCGTGTTCATTCAGTCCCTCGTGCGAAACTTCAGCACCACCTGCTTCAGTGGCACCCCTTTCTCGCTGCGGAACCCGCGGCCATATCGTGCGTCCAACACGAGTGCGTAGGTGTGTGCGGGCGCGAGGTGGACGGGAAGCGTCACGACTGTCCGGGTCTCGTCGAGAGTGCTCTTCCCCGTAATTTCCGGAAAGATTGCGGCGGAATCCTCCGGGACGGGGTCGACCATCATCTCCTCAGCCATGGGCTGGTCGAACCAGACGCTGATGTGGTCGAGCGAGGCGCGGACGCCGGTCGCGCCATTGGCCGGTGACATCTTGACGACGCGCGGGCGTGCCGAGTCGTAGTGCGCGGACATTGCCGGCAGACGCGCCGGCAGGGAAGCCACGTAATTCGCGACGCGAGGGAGAAAGGCCTCGAAGTCGGAGTATTGGCTGCGGGTGGTCTCGTATTGGCCAAGGAGGTCAGACAGTTCGCGAATCCACAGGAATCCGCGCGCCTTCTGGTCAGTGATCTCCGCTTCTGCGGCCCCACGCCCTTCATGAGAGAGCCGATAGCGCACGACGGTCGCCCGGACCAACGACTCGTCGATCACCGTCGGCCAGGTGTCATACGCCTGATCCTTCATCTGCTGCGAGTCCGCGGCAAAGACTTCGGGTCCCGCGCCTTCGAACTGATCGAGATGCCGCGAGATGATCGGGTTGATGAACGAGTGACTGAACTCGTGAACAATGTTGGGCAGCTCCTGGTCGTCGAAGGCCGGCGACCCATCGCGGTCGGTCAGATACACGCCGACGACAGCGTAGAACTCTTCGCCGCCGTCAGACGTGCGGATTCGCGGCCCGTAGTTCGCGCCTCCGTTGAGCAGCGCCGGCACGAGGGCGAACGGTTTGACAGTCGAGTGCCCGAAGAAGCGTCCGAACCAGGCGGGATCGCCGGCCGAATCCACGAGTCGCCGAAGGCGAGTCGCCGCCGTGGCGTACAGCTTCTCGTGGGAGCGGAGGAACTTGTCCGTTTGCGCATCACGTGCGAACGTGCGCAGATCTCCGAGAAACGCGCGCGCATCGGCAGGACGCCAGACCCACTCCGGTTCCTGATCGGGTGCATCGACGGGCACGAGCTCATCGAGATCGTGCGCATTAGTCAAATGCAGCGCGAACTCCATGGGATCGCTGTAGCCGATACCGGCGGAATCCGCGAGGAGCCGGGCCCGGCGAACAACCGGGTGGTCGCGAAAGAGCTTGAACCACGTGTCAACGTCCCGCACGTATGCCGGCACGCGGCCCTGGTTGTACTCGTTCGATCGCGCCAAGTGGAATACGATCGAGAGAAGCTCGATTCGCGCGTCCGGGCGCACCTGGATAGACTGCGCGGATGTTGGCCGTGTCCACGCACCGCACGCCAGGAGCAGCAGGCAGTGCGGCAGACGGCACCGGGATCGTGGCCGGGCGGGAGTCGTCGTACCTGCCGTTCCGATGTGGCGAGGCGGAGACATCATAACGGTGCGCGCCGGGTCCCCGTTATCCGGCTTGGGGAGCGCCAATATATGGGACGGCCCACTCGCTGTCGACCGGCGGTTGTGCTCGGTGCCCAGTCACCCGCTCACACGATTTCGGCAACGGTAGCTTCACGCGTCCGACGAGGCGCTCGCGGATCTTCGCCGGGGGGTCGAAGCGACGAAGTGGCCGTCGCAGGAACTGGGAAAGCAAGCTACCCTTCTTCGCTCCGAAGGGAGTCGCCATACCAGTCGCCGTGAGCGCCTTTCCCGACGAGATCCATACGACCCCGACGAGCTGGACGGAACGAGCCTGCCCGAAGCTCATTTATTACAACCGGCTACCGAAAGGCGGACACTTCGCGGCGTGGGAACAGCCGGATGTCTTCGCCAGTGAGATGCGAGCATTGTTCAAGTCCTTGCGGCCATAAGAACAGGCGGGTGATCTGGGCAAGCCGAAAGAGGGAGCCAACAGGCGTCCCGTAGTGCGTTGGGGACTCGCCGCCGCGCGTGGTCTTGCGGCGTGGGTGGTGATCGGCACGGTCGTCGCCCTGCAAGTCATCACCGGCCCGCACGTGATTGGGGGCGCGATCTGGCTCATCCCGCGGATCGTGCGCCCCGCGGCGGTGATCGGAGTGCTACACGGGTTGTGGGTCGAGTCGGCGCGTGGACGTGGGCCATGGCGGACGCACCCTGTGCTGATGGGCGGTGTCACCGGAGCTGCGGCCGGACTATTGGGCGTGCTTCCCGCCTGCACGATCAACGGCGTGCCGATGCTCATGCGATCCGCGCTCGCCGTCTATGTCGCGGCATTCCGCGGTGGCGGGTTTCTGTGCGGGAGCCGTGTTGGCTTACGCTGCGAACCTCGCGAACCTCGCGAACCTCGCGAACCTCGCGAACCTCGCGAACCTCGCGAACCTCGCGAACCTCGCGAGCGCCAGCGAGAGCCGGCCCGTAGGCCGATGGCCACGCCTTGTTCCATTTGGCGTATGGGTACTCGTGGCCGCCGTCGAGATCCCCACACTCGGACCAACAGTCGTTGCGCATCTGCGCCCGCCTGAGATTTTGCCAGCGGAGGTCCGCGCTATCCCGCCCGGATCCGGGCGCGGCAGCGCATTGTCGGGCCTCTTTCGAATCGATGCACGCGACAGCAGTACCATGGCCGATTGGTCGTGTCTCGCGACCGTCGTCCAGCAGGACGGCGCACTCTCGATCGCGTGCGAGGGGAGGCACTCGTACAAGGGTGCGGTGGAGGCCGACGGAGGATTTCGGGCCGGGGGCATGGTCGTGAGCGCCGGATCGGGCGGCCGGCCACTCACGGAACTCGAGCTGCTGACGGGCCGGTTTGTTGGCGACACGGCGTTCGACGTGACCGTTCAGGCGCAGGTGTTTCCGGGGCTTGGGAATCAAACGGTGTACTCGCTCTGGCGGGGCCACGGCCGGCGTTGCGCGCAAGCCGATATGTCTTCCTGTCCCGCATCCGCCGGGCGATAGCGCACGGCGACCCACCGACGCGTGTTCTGATGGTCATGGGCAGTTGGTCGTGGTAGCGTGCCTGTACCAGAGCTCTGGCCGCGTTGTGGTCCGGGTCAGGACGGAACACCTTCATGTCGGGAGCAGCCGTTCGATTCCGATTGTCAGGGAAGACCACGGGTCGGACGGATCACCGGAACCGAGAGATTCGCGACATGATGCAGCCACAGATCGTTGGCGCTGGTTGGTGGCGGGTGACCGCCGGAGTCGTTCTGGCGATTGGCGTTGCCGCCTGCGGCAGCAAGGACACGACGGCGCCGGCCGGCGGGACCCCACCGGCCGACACGGCGTTCACCCAGTTCATCGGGCGGTCGTACAGCGTCGATTCGGGAGAATCGAAATACGAGTGCACGTCGTTTCAAGCCACTGCCGACATGTACATCAAGGGTTTGCGCCGGGTCGCCGGCCCAGCACAATACGTGCTGTTCGTGACGGAGTCGGCCACCGCGCCGGCGCAACCGGGTGACCACGATTGCAGTCCGGGAGAGATCCTCGGCACCCGGCTCGTGTACATGTCCGGGCCCGGCACTCAGGACATCACGTTCAGCAGCGGGATCGGTCTCCACGTCACCAAGGGAGACTACATAGGGCTGGTGTTGCAAATCGTCGATCTGAGCGGCCCCGCGACGACTGGGACGACCAACGTCCTCGTCCAGACGGCTACTGCGGCAGATATCCTGACGCCTGCAGAAGGGTATCTGGTGGGAACATTCAATATTTCTATTCCGGCTGACAGCCAGGAGCACACGGCCACGGGGGGATGTGTTCATGCCTTTGCGCCGCAACAGGTGATCGGGGTACTTCCCACCATGAACGCGCTGGGCACTCACGCGACTATCACGGCGCAGGCCGAGTTGTCGAGTCCCCGGACGGTGTACGACGGCGACTACACCGCGGCCAGCCAGGTGTACCATCCGATTACCGGGGCGACGATCAACATCAACGACGAGTTCCTGCTGACCTGCTCCTATGTCAACACCAGCGGGCAGACGGTGATGTTCGGCGATGGTTACACCGATGAACGATGCCTTGCGCTCGTGTATGCCGAGCCGCCGCTCGGAACGGGAATCCTGGATTGCGTCGTCAATTGATCGGTCCGGGGGGAGAGGCAGAGGCCGCGTTGTCAGCGCAACGCCTGAGCGCGCATGTAACCGTCGCTCGAATGTCCGGACTTGTCGTAGAGGCGGACGTGGACATAGCCGCCCTGAGTGCCAAGCACGGCGACATCTGCCGTGCTCTGGCCCCCGAAGATCATGGAGCACGATAGCGACTCCTGTGTCGGATCCTGGCCCGGCGTGTAGAACTGCTGCACGTCGGCGAGGCTGGTGCAGATCGCTTCCGTCTGAGCTCCCTTGAGGTGCGTGTGCCGCCCGGCTGTCGCGAACGAATCGGCGGGAGCGGCCGGCCGGACGGAATCGTGCGCGGCGGCCGGCTCCCGCGACCGCGTCGTTTCCCGGGCTGACTCGTGGCCGCAGGCGAGGCTTGCGGGCAACAAAACGAGAGCAGCGGCGATGCGATAGCGCGCCGGCGCGCCGGGACACCTCACGATCTGGCCGCCGGTGGGCAGCGAAGGGCCGGCTCGCTCATCACAGTCTCCTCAGTATGGCAATTCGTGGTGCCGTAATGTCGGTCGCCTACCTGCTGACTGCCATGATGCTGCCGCCTCTTGTCTGAAAAGCGCATCAGTCTAACAAAGAGGCAATCCATCGAGCTCGCTCCTGCGTATCTCATAATATGGCACGCAAGGCCATTTTGGTTGCGGATTGTCTCTGGCGCCGCCATTCTTTGCGCGCCCGTTTCGTACGGGTACCGGGGCCGAGTTGGCATCCATACTCCTGCCGCCATGAGGAGAACGCCGCATGACCAATGCATCCCACACGCCCGAGCCGGAGCTGACCGCCGAAGAGCGCGACCTCGGCATGGATCGCGACATCACGCGCCGCGACTTCCTCAATACCGTCGCGCTCGGGACAGGGGCGGCGCTCCTGGGCGCGACGGCTCCGGGGCTCGTGCCCAGGGCGGCGGCGCAGGCACCGGTGGATCCGGCGCCGCCGTGGCATCCGTTCACCGGATATTCGGGCATCGGGGATTACGCGCGCTCGAACGGCAACACCTGGGACGTGGTGTCCGCGGGCCACGGCATCCGCGACGGGACATATGGGAAGGCGATGGCGTCGGCGCCGGATACCGGCGAGGTCTATGACGTGATCATCGCGGGCGGCGGATTTTCGGGTACCATCGCCGCGTACACGGTCCTCAAGACGTCCGACCGGAAGAAATCCGTTCTCCTGATCGACAACCATCCGATCATCGGTGGCGAGGCGAAGCGCAACGAGTTCGTCGTGCGCGGCCAGCGCCTCATCGGCCCGCAGGGCTCCAACGAATCCGGTGTGCCCGATGAGAAGTGGCTCAAGGACATCTGGCTCGACATTGGGCTTCCGACGGAGTACGAGTTCGGCAAGCTGAAAGCCGACCGGCGGCAGATGGTATTCCCATACACCAACTATCAGTACCAGTTGTGGTCGGACGACTTCGAGAATCACGGTTTCTTCTACGACACGCCGTCGCCGCACTGGGTACGGAACCCGTGGGGGCATGACCTCGAGGGCACGCCGTATCCGGACGACGTCAAGCGCGATCTCCTGCGCTGGCGCAACGAGCGCGTCGAGCCGTGGAAGGGCGATGCCGAGAGCCTGAAGCTCTGGCTCGACACGATGACCTACGAGCAGTATCTCACCAACGTCCGCAAGCTCCACCCCGAAGTCTCGCGCTACGTCGATCCCATCTACGCCTCCGGCATTGGCCTCGGCGCCGATGTGCTGTCCGCGTGGTCCGCCTATGAGCTCTATCTGCCCGGCTTCGTCGGGCTCGGCGTCGACAAGCCGATGGAAGCGTTCGTGAGCACGCACAAGCTCACGCCCGACCGGCAGGGACTCTCATTCCCCGGGGGGAACGACGGGATCCAGCGGTGCATCGTGAAATGGCTCAACCCCGAGGCGATCGAAGGCCCGGCAACATTCCCCGCGATTCATGGCGGCCGGATCCAGTTCGACATGCTGGACCGCCCGGGGACGCCGTGCCGGATGCGCGCGGGGGCGACCGTGGTGCGGGTGGTGCAGCAGGGTGAGGGACCGTCGGGGACGGTGGCGGTGACGTATGCCAAGGATGGCACGCTCCACACCGTGCGGGGCCGGACCCTCATCTGGTCGGCCGCGAGCTGGACGGCCAAGCACGCAATGGAGGGGCTGCCCGAGGACTACCGGACGGCGATGGAGAGCTTCCCGCGCTCGCCCATGCTCTCGGTCAACGTGGCGCTCGACAACTGGCGCTTCCTGTATGACCTGGGCTACACCGGGTGTTCCTGGCGCGGGGGCTTCGGGTTCACGGCGAACATCCGGCCCAACATGTACGTGGGCGACTACCGGCCGCCGCTCGATCCGGATCATCCGAACCTGTTCACGTTCTACGTGCCGTTCAACCAGCACGGGTTGTCGCTGGTGGACCAGGGGAAGGTGGGGCGGCAGAAGTTGCTGGCGACGAGTTACCGGGAGTTCGAGACGCAGATTCTGAAGCAGATGGTGACGTTGTTCGGGGCGTCGGGGTTCGATCCGAAGCGGGATGTGGCGGGGATCGTGCTGAACCGGTGGGGGCATGCGTACTGCAACGCGGGGCCGGGGTTCTACACGCCGAAGAACGGGAAGCCGACGCCGGCGGATCTGCTGCGCCAGCCGTGGGGCCGTGTCACCTTCGGTCACTCCGAGCTGAATGGCAACCAGCATTGGAATGTCGCCGCGCGGGAAGGGCGCGCGGCGGCGCAGCGCGCGCTAGCAATGTTGTAACGACCCTGAGTCAGCCGGCGCGATCGGGGGAGCGCCGCCGGCCCCCCCGCTGGATTCTCGAATTCGACATTGAGGACGCGGTACCGCTGGATGATCTCGAGCGATACGCGCCTGGCGTCCCCATCCGAGTTGCCACGCTCAGGTGCGTCGTTTCGCGGCAGGCGGACATACACCTCGCCGGCGATGGGCTGTTCCGTCTCGACCGAATCCATGAGCGGCACGAGCGGCACCAGTTCCCGAAACGACGTCGTGACCTTGAAACCGACGACTGGTGGATGCACGGCGTCGGGTTTCGTCATCTGGAACACCGCCCGGCGCACCGTCAGGCTCTGCGCGTCGAGATAGACGGATCCGGAGACATCGGGCTGCTTGATCCTGGCCAGCGGCGCGAAGTCGACGCGGACCAGATCCTCACCGGTTCCTCCTGCACCCGATCCCTCGCCACCGTATCGAAAGCAGTGCGACGCGAGGAATGCGGAATCACCCAACTCGCCGAACGTCGGGAGATACATGTACAGCAGCCGGTGGCCACTGGCATCGTTGTCGTAGTAGAGGATCGAGCCGGCGTGGTACGGGCGGCGGGCACGCGACTCGAATACCGTGGTATCGACCGCCTCACGCACGTCCCGGCGCGTTCCCTGCGGATCGTAGCGGTTGAACCGTTGTTCCTCCCGGGCATACCGGAACGGATACTCGCGCATGAGGAGGCGGTACCGATCGACATTCTCCCGCACCTGGGTGAACAGCGTGGCGAGCGCCGGATCCACGGTGGAATCCGGAATGCCGGCCGCCACGCATTTGTCCGACTGGTGTCCCTGCACGCGCACCGCACTGAGAATCACCGGTAGGTGCGCGAGTTTGATCGTCACCGTCGTCACGGCGGGACCGGGTGCGATCTGGACCGTCGTGTCCTTCGGTGCGTAGCCGATCTGCCGTGCGCGAACGGTATACGTCCCAGGGACGATGCCGCCCAAGCGAAACGCGCCGCCCGCGTCGGTGAACCGCTCTTCGCCTGTCTCAACGAGCAGCACGGTACCGTAGGGGACTGGCTGGCCATCCTCCTTGCCGGCGAGCACACCCGCGAGGGTGCCAGAATGAGTCGCCGTGGTGTGGCGGCGCGGCGTGCAGCAGAGGGGCCCAAGCGAGACCCACCGCGGCCAACGCAGCGAGCACAATGTGGCGCGCCCTGGTCGGCGCACCGCAGGAGTGGTGTTGCGCGACCTGACATTCGCGAGCGATCGCGTTTCCGTGCGTGGTGGGCATGGTTTCGGAGCCGCGTGGCGGGACGGCGGGTGCGATACCTGTGGCGAATTCGGCGCATCGCGCGCGAGCAGGCGGGTGCTTCCGCACCACATTATGAGACGTGCTCGTGACGCACAACCCCGGCCGCGGCAGGCCGGACCGTCCGGAGCCAGTCCATCTTCTGGGGGCGGAGCGGCAGCCTCAACGACGTACTGCGCTGCGTGGGGCGAACGGTAGGCGTTGCAAACTCGCGCGAGCCGCCGCCCGGTGGAAGCGACGAAGCTACCGCTTCATCCCGCTCATCCCGGCCATCCCGTTGCCGGAGTCCGCGCCGAAGAGCTCCACCATGTCCTGCTGATACACGGGGTCCGCGATGTTCACGTCGGGCCACCGCATGCCGCGGTCCGGGATGAAGAGCCCCGCGACAGAGCCCATCCCGCCCTCGGGGATCACATGCGTCGTCGGATTGTCGTAGGTGACGGTGATCCGGTATCGGTGCGAGGGGTCGATGTGGACGCCGAGCCGGTGCCAGTTGTAGAATCGCGTAACGGGGAGATCGAGCACGTGGCCCGCGGAGTCCCTGACCGGCGTGACGTGCCAGATCACCTGGCCGGTCGTGACATCGGTGAAGTCGAGGCTCACCGCGTAGTCGTGCACGTGGCCGCCAATGCCGACGATGTCGCCGGGAATCGCGGGGCTGCTCTCCCAACTGTGTGTGGTGCGGCCCGGGGGCAGGTCGAAGGACCGGTCGCTTCGCGGGCGGCGGCCGTCCGGGAACATCGCATCCATGACCCACGGGTAGGCGCGAAACAGGGGAAACCACGACCCGAAAATCCCATGCGAAACCGGCCGGCATCCGATCTCCATCCGCACGTGAACGCCGTGATGCGCGACGGGCGTGTCGTTGCTCAGCATCGACCACGTGATGAGGCGCTCTCCCTGCGTGACCGGCAATCCCAGGATCAGCGCGGGAACCTCGACCGACGGCGTCTCCTTACTGGCCGCGAGGAGATGCAGCGTGCCGGCCAGAAAGAGATCCCTGTGGCCGGCGTCGGACAGGTGCACGTGGTGAAGAAAGACCTTCGGCAACTCGTCGCCCGCGCTGTCCAGCACCAATGCGCGCGAGCTGTGAATCGTGCAACTGGCCGGCACGTCGGCCTGATACACCGGGGAACTCACCATCGCCATGCCGCCGGCCCCGGCCGCTGGCAGGTCAGCGGGCGGGAGGTCGAGGACGAGCTCGCGCTGCTTCGTGTCGAACGTCATCGTCGCGCGCGGGAGGTTCGCAATGTCGGGGATAACGGGCGCGGGATCGCCGGCGGCGGGATGGCCGGGTGCGGCACCCTGTGCGTGGGCCAGAGGCGGACATGTGATCCGCGCGAGGCCCGCGATCAGGAGCAGGGTCACGATTCTCGTCGTGCGACCTCCGCGGGCTCCCGGATGATTCATGACCCGCATCGTAGCCGGTCATCCATCATTCGGATAGAGCGAGGGTGAGCAGCCTACGGCGCCTGGAGGGCGAACGCCAGGATCTCCGATCCTGCCTCGATGGCCACGTACTGTTTGCCGTGCACCGCGTACGTCATCGGCGATGCCTTCCAGAGCTCGTTCGTATGGAAGTGCCAGAGCGTGGCGCCGGTGACGGCGTTGGCTGCCGCGAACGCACCGGCGTCATCAGCGTACAACACCAATCCGCCGGCCGTGCTCAGCACGCCGCCCCAGCTATACCCATCGCCGATCTGAGGGACCTCCCACACGATGTTGCCGGTCTGCGGGTCGATTGCCCGCAACACCTTCTGGCGCAGCTCGCCGGGGACCGGATTGGCGGAACCGCCGTAGAACGATTTGCCGCGCTCCCACCAGGCTGAGGATTTCGTGTAGATGCTGCACGCCTCCAGTGTCATCACATAGTAGAGGTGGGTAGCCGGATTGAACGACGTGGACATCCAGTTCGAGGCGCCTTCGATCGACGGACAGGCTCTCGTGCCTTGCTCGGTGGGGTCGGATTCATGCAGCACGACGGGCCGGCCGTCGGCCCCGATGCCACTCGACCAGGTCTGGTTGTGTACGTACTGCTTGGCCAGGAGGAGTTTGCCGTTGGTGCGATCCAAGACATAGAAGAAACCGTTCCGGTTCGCTTGCATCAGCAGCTTGCGGGGCTCGCCGTGAAAATCGGCATCGACGAGCGCGAGCGTTTCGGTCGCATCCCAGTCGTGCAGGTTGTGGGGCGTGAACTGGTAGTACCAGCGCAGGGTGCCAGTCTGGGGGTCGAGCGCCAGCACGGAACTCGAGTACAGGTTGTCGCCGAGGCGCTCATCGCCGTTGTAGTCGGGGCAGGGGTTGCCGGTCGGCCAGTACAGCACCTTGGCCGCGGAGTCGTACGTGCCGGTGAGCCACGCCGATCCGCACCCGTGTTCGAGGGCGCGCCCCTTCCACGTGGCGGCGAGCGGTTCGTCGCGCGTGGGCAGCGTCCAGAATCGCCAGACGCGCGCTCCGGTCGACGGGTTGTACGCGGCGACGAATCCCCGGTCGCCCTCATCACCGCCAGAGGTGCCCGAGACCACGAGGTTGCCGACGATGAGCGGAGCGCCCGTCGCGCCGTAGTGACTCCGATAGTCGGCCATTGCGATGTCCCACTGCAGCTTTCCGGTGAGGCGGGACAGCGAGATCAGGTGTGCATGATCGGTGACCATGAACACCCGGTCATCCAGCACGGCCACACCGCGGTTGATGGCGCCAGCGGCGTCTCCGACCACGCCGTGGGTCAGCGGCCGGGTATAGTGCCAGATGGGCCGGCCGGTCCGTGCGTCGAGGGCATACGCCTCGTTCGCGGTCGTCACGAACATCGTGCCGTCCACCACCACGGGTGTTCCCTCGAGATGCCGGGCGTTGTTGACCGGGAAAATCCAGGCCGCGGCGAGACCGTGTACGTTGGCGGTGTCGATCTCCCGGAGAGTGCTGTAGCGATTGCCGGACCAGTCGCCGTTGTAGGTAGGCCAGTCACCAGCCGCGAACTTGCGGGGCGGCGAGGCCGCAGGCGGCGTCCACATCCGTGGGGGCGCGCCGTCGCTGGTGAGGCGGCTCAGAAATGCGAGCAGATCACGGAGTGTACCGGAGTCCTGGGCGACCGGCGGCATCAGCGACGCCGAATCGTAGTGCTCCTGGGCGACGTCGTTCCTTGCGAGATAGTGCATGGTCCCGTTCAGATCCTGCACCTGCAGGTCGAAATTGCTTTCGTTCTTGACCAGTCCGCGGAGGGTTCCGCCATCCCGCAGCGTGACTGACACGCCGCGGTATCCGTGGCGCGCCGCGGCTCCGGGATGCAGGAGCGCCTGCGAGATGCGCTCCAGCCGGCGCTCGCGTCCAATGTTCGACAGATCGGGTCCCGTCGTGCCGCCGGTGCCGCGAATCATGTGGCACGCCGCACACCCACCGGTGCCGAAGTAGAAACGCTCTCCCGCCAGAACGTTGCCGGCGGGGGGGTGAGCGGCTGCAGGAGCTCTGAGCGCGGTGATGTACATGACGAGTGACGCGAGCTCGGTCCGGGACAGCGCGAACTCCGGCATCCCGGCGTCGCGGTTGCCGTGCGTGATGATGTCGGCGAGGGGGCGTGGAATCAGCGTGTCGGCGTCCGTGTCGGTGATATTGGGGCCGATCTCGCCACCCCTGCCGGCGGTGCCGTGGCAGCCGGCGCACCGGACGGCGAAGGCGGTCTGTCCGGCGGCGAACGTTTGCGCGTGCACCGGTAGCGCGACGACGACCGCGGCGCAGATCATCCATCCGGCTGGCTTCATCGGGCGAACTCCAGAGTGCCGAAGTGTTCCGGAACGTGGTTGGGGTCGTGGTACACGTCGCAGGTGGGCTGCCAACAGAGAAAATGCCGTTGTGGGTCGGCGCCCTGGCCGGCGATCCGATAGAGATTCATTCGCCATTTCGTCCCGGCCTGGACCGTGGTTGCCGAGATGGATTTCAGTGGAATGCGGGCCGCGGCGTACCACGTGTGCGCGCGCTGATCGATGCGCGCCATGCGCTGCCAGCCAGAGCGCCACGCGAACGACGTGTCGGGGTGATCGAGGTCGATCGCGATGTCGATCCAGTCGGCGGTCGGCGCGATCTCGAACTCGCGATAGTGCCGGATGTTGTGCCAGTCATCGCCGAGGAACATCTCGACCACGTCGCGATCCCAGAGGTGGGTGCGTGGTTGGGAATTGGCTGCTGGCAGCCACAGGTTCAGCGTCTCGTACGGTGCGACGAACAGCAGGTACAGATCCGAGTCGGTCCAGAAGGCGTGAATCTCGGTTGCGAGCTGCGGATAGCTGGTCTGCCGCGAGCAATCGCGGTCCATGCGCGTCGTGGCGGCGTGCGACCAGGTTGCGGCATGCGGATCGAGGGAGAGTCCCGGGTGGCCGGCCACGTGCGGCGGTGCGAGCGTCGCGACCGGCCCGGTCACCGCGCACGGTGCGGCGGCGGCCGGCGGGATCATGTAGGGCACAAAACCGTGGACGGATGTGCGAAGGCGGTAGACCGACGTCGTCGCGGTGATGTAGAGCGTGCCGTAGTCCGAATCGCCCCATGTGAGATTCGCGGGCTGCTCCGGCATGTCGATGGTGCCGACATGGTGGCCCTGGGGATCCCAGATCCAGATGCCCTTCGGCCCGGTGACGTAGATGTTGCCTGCGGCATCGACGCGCATCCCATCGGGGACGCCGTCGTCCTTGGCACCGGGCTCCACGCCGAAGATGCGACCGTTGGAGATCGTGCCATCGGCGTTGAAGTCATACGCCCGGATGTTGCGCTGCTCGCTGTCGTCCACATAGAACGTCTTGCCATCGGGTGAGAACGCGAGGCCGTTCGGCTGCGTCAACTCCTTGGTGAGCAGTGTCACATTGCCGACGACGTCGAGACGGTAGACGCCCTGGAACGGGATTTCCTGCGGCTGGCCGTGGGGGAGATCAAGCGTGGGGTCGGTGAAGTAGAGCGCGCCGTCCGGTCCCGGGATCACATCATCGGGGCTGTTGAAGCGTTTGCCCTCGAAGCGATCCACGAGCGTCGTGTAGTGCCCGTCGGGTGAGACTGCGATGACGGCGCGGAGCGCGCTGGCGCCGTCGATGAGGCGATGGCCCTGGTCGAACGTGTTGCCGTCCGGATCGCCCAGGTGAATCACGCCTTGCTTGTGGCCGTCCATCGTAACGCGATAGATCGAGTCCTGCGTCTCATCGCTCACGTAGAGAAAGTTGTCCGGATCCCAGACCGGGCCTTCGGTGAATCCAAATCCGGTCGCCACCGTGGTCAGTGCCGCGTGGTGCGAGATCAACTGCCAGAAGGCCGGCGTGAGCGCTTCGAGTGCGAAGTGTCTGGTGTGCGAGCCGGCGCATCCGGTGAGAGCGATCGCCAGCGCAGTCGCGATCCTCGCGGCGCTCAACGCGCCGCGCGCAGTGCCGCGCGCAGTGCCGCGCGCAGTGCCGCGCGCAGTGCCGTTCGACGTCCCGCTCGACGCGTGTCTCGAATGGATAGTCATGGGCATGAATGTGCCGGCGCTGGCCCGTGGGAGGGAAGCATCGGGGCGGTGTTCGCGCCGCGGGCTGGCTGGAGGTCGCCGACCGCTTCCCGGGGAATGGGAAACGCCGTGCGACGCGGCGCCGTTCACGAACGGCGCGTGCTGCCGTCAGTGACGAGCCCGTGGGGGCGGCGGCAAGGGATTCCGCGGGTTGGCAGTCGTGCAACGGCGGACAACACAATGCCCCGTCATCTTGCTGATGAACGGGGCATTGGACCCACACCTTCGATTCCGGGGAGCGGCGCGCGCGAGGCGCGGCCATTACGCCACGGTTACGCCGGCGAGCAGTGCGCCGTACTCGGGCTGCTAACGCAGTTCGAGACCTTGTTGAACTGGTTGGAGATTGCCTGGCCCAACGTGAGTGCGGCGATTGCGACGACCATAGCGATGAGGACTGCCAGGAGCGCGTATTCGATCATCGCGGCGCCCCGGTCATCGCTGATGAACGCGTGTGCTAGGCGGCCGATGCGCGTCATGCGGACTCCTGTCTGTCGTGAGGTGAATGGGCGAAGCCAACGTGTCCGCTTCGTGAGAAGCAATATTGATCAGACGATCGAAATCAACAACGGGATACGGCCCGTGCAATTCATACTTCGTCCCACCGATACCGGGGTTCATCCCAGTCGTTTTTCAGAGTGCGATTCGAGTCACTCCGCACATCACATCATGAAGAAATGTTTATGAAGGTTTCGTCATGTGTCGCGCGCACATCGCGGTGCGAGGCGCGAGGATGATGCGCACAACGTGTGCAATGCGCCATGCACATGTTGAGCGCACGATGAATGATCGATGAGCCATCGATGCATCATCGATGACATCTTCGGCCTGATCCTCGTGCGTACGTGTGCCGGGGCGAGTAGGAAATCAGCGTGGGAAGCCGAGAGGTGAAGACAGCCAGAGAGGAGAGAGGAGAAAAGAGCATGGAGACGACAGCGTCTCTCCTCTCCTTTCTCCTCTCTCTTTTCTTATCTCCGCTTGCCAACTGACGTCTCGCCGACGCGGCCGCTCGGGTGGCGGCGCGGGCACGACCCTCCAGATTCAATCGGCCATCGCGACCGGCGGCATTGACGCGGAGCGCGCAGCGGGCTCCGGGAGATCGGGATGGGGGCTCAGGGTCGTGTCGCGGACCTTTGGTATCCGCACCGTCAGCACACTGCCATCGAGCTGCGACACGATCCCCATTGCGTCGGCGTCCTTCGGCAACTGCACCGATTGCTGGAACGCACCGTTCCGGCGTTTGGCGACGGGATGCGGCTGATCGCGCTCGCTGATCGCCGGCTCCATGCGTTCGCAGATCGTGAGCACGCCATCGTGGACAGCGATCTCGATCTCCGCAACGGTCGCGTCGGGCAGTTCGAGCATCAGCGTCAGCTCGCGGTCGGTCTCCCGCATTTCCATCGTAGGCGGCGGTGATGGGCGCCGCCGGTCGCGGGGCTTTTGGGTGAATACGTCGCCGACGATGCGGTCGATCTCGCGCCGCAGGCCAAAGCCAGGGGGGGTCACGCTGGCTCCGAACTCCATGCCTCCTCCTCAAGTCTTTCGGGAGTGGACCGAGACAAGCCTCCGCTCATCTGGTTGCAGACATCGTGCCCGGGAGCCGTCCCGGAAACCCCTCCAGAGGCGTGCGCCTACTGGACTTGCCCTCTCCCGGGAGGGGGCCGGGCGGACCGGCCAACCGGCCATGTGACCTTTGTCCTCTCGATTCGGTCATGTTGTCCGAGAGGCGTCCTCTACAGTATGTGCTGAGCGCGCATCTCGGGCCTGCGGTTGGGAGGAATGAATGAGCGCTCGGGTGAGAATGCCGAGGGTGCGGGGCACGGGACGGGAGACGGGAGTGGATCGCGAGACAGGAAGCCAGACGGGGGCGGCGTCGAACGCGCGACGCGCCCTCGCCACGCTGGCTGCCAAGCTCGAGCGGATGCCCGGTCCCGATGCTGCTGCCCCGCGCGTCATGGACGCCGTGCGCGCAGCGCTTGGCGAGCTGGAGCGTGAACTCGGCGCCCGCACCCGCGAGGTCAAGGCGCAGCGCCACTTCATTGAACAAGTCGTCGATGCGCTCCCGGTCGGGCTGTACGTCGTCGATCGCGAGTACCGGGTGCAGGCGTGGAACCATACTCGCGAGACCGGGCTGCAGGGTATCGCGCGGGGGGAAGCACTCGGACGCACGATCTTCGAGGTCCTGCACCGGCAACCCGCGGACTCGCTCCGGCAGGAGTACGACGCCGTGTTCGAGTCGGGCGAGCTGCGCCAGTACGAGACCGAGTCGCCGGCATCGCCGGCGGGCCAGGCACCCCGGACCTACCGCATCTCCAAGATTCCGCTGCGAGCCGACGGCGGCGACGTCACGCATGTCATCACGGTTGGCGAGGACGTCACCGCGTGGAAAGAAGCCGAATCGCGGCTCGCTCACACCGAGAAACTCGCGGCGATCGGCCAGTTGGCTGCCGGCGTGATGCACGAGATCAACAATCCGCTGGCGACCATCGCGGCGTGCGCGGAGACCATGGCGCTGCATTTCGACACGGCTTCCGTGGGTGTGCCGGCCATGGCTGGCGCCGCCGCCGCGGCGGTGCCGGGGCAGCATGCGGAGTATCTGCGCGTGATCGAGGCGGAGGTCAGGCGGTGCAAAGGCATCGTCGAGGGATTGCTCGACTTCAGCCGTGCCAGGCCCGCCGACCGGGCCGCGGCCGACATCAATGCCGTCGTCGAGCAGACCCTCTTTCTCCTCAAGCACCACAAGCGATTCAAATCGGTCACCGTGCACGCGGACCTCGATGCCGAGCATGGCGTCGTGGTGAGCGCGAACCCCGAGCAGCTCGTGCAGGTGTTCATGGCGCTGCTCCTCAACGCGGCTGACGCGATCGATGACGCGGGGAGCATCACCATCCGCACGCGCCGCGCGAAGGGTCGTGGCGCCGAGGCGGGCGTGATCGCCGAAGTAATCGATGGGGGGGCGGGGATTCCCCGGCCGGCGCTTCCGCAAGATCTTCGAGCCGTTCTACACGACCAAGCCGCCCGGGCGCGGCACGGGTCTCGGTCTGTCCGTGTGCTACGGCATCGTCGCCGATCACGGTGGTCGTATGGAAGTCGAGAGTGAGCCCGGCAGAGGCAGCACGTTCAGAGTGATCCTCCCGGCGGCGATCGCCGCCGCATCAGATACACAAGCTGGTCCACAAGCTGGTCCACAAGCTGGTCCACAAGCTGGTCTACAAGCTGGCAAGCCGGCCAACAGGCACACCGGGAAGCAGACTGACATGAGGCGACGCGCATGAAGGAACCCGCACGCATCAAAGTGCTGATTGCCGAGGACGAAGAGATGCTCGGCACCGTTCTGGAGCAATTCCTGACCAGCCGTGGGCACGCGGTCACCGTCGTTCGCGACGGGCGGGCCGCGCTCGACGCGCTCCGCCGGGACGCGTTCGACGTCGCGCTGCTCGACATCGTGATGCCGGAGCTGGATGGTCTCGAAGTGCTGCGGCAGGTCGTGGACGAGCCGGCGCCGCCACAGGTGATCATCATCACCGGCAACGGCACCATCGAGACGGCGATCACCGCGATCCGGCTCGGCGCCTACGACTACCTGTCCAAGCCGTACCGGATGGCTGAAATCGACGTGTTGGTCCGGCGCGCGTGGGAGAAGCGGCAGCTCGCCCGCCAGAATGCGCTGCTGCAATCGCGACTCGACCGCGCAGACTCCATGGCGGAGCTGGTCACCCGGTATCCACCGATGGAGTCGGTCCTGGCGCTGGTGGAGCGGGTCGCGAAGAGCGACTCCCCGGTTCTCATCAGCGGCGAGGCGGGGACGGGCAAGGAGCTGATCGCGCGCCAACTGCACCGGCTGTCCGGGCGGGGTGACGCTGGCGGCGGGATGGTGCACGTCGATTGCGCCGCCCTGGGCGACAGCCAGATGGAGAGCGAGTTGTTCGGCCATGAGAAGGGCTCGACACCCGGAGTGCTCAAGCGCAAGCCGGGTGCGTTCGAGATGGCGAGTGGCGGCACGTTGTTCCTCGACGAAGTCGGCGCGCTGGACGTCAAGTCGCAGGGGAAACTGCTCCGGGCACTGGAGACGGGCAGCTACCTGCGCCAGGGCGGCACCCAGAAGCTCGACGTCGACGCGCGGGTCGTTGCGGCGACCAAGACCGATCTCGCGGCGGCTGTCGCCACCAAGGCGTTCCGCAGCGACCTGTATTACCGGATCAACACGATCAGCATCTCGCTGCCGCCGCTCCGCGAGCGCGTGGTGGACATCTCACTGCTGGCGAGCCATTTCCTGCGGGTGTTCGGCGGCGCGGTCCCGCCGGCGCTGACCGCGGACGCGATCGCGGCACTGGAGAGCTATCCGTGGCCGGGCAACGTCCGGGAACTGCGCAACGTGATCGAGCGCGCCGTGCTGCTCGCGTCATCCGGCGTCATCACCCGCAACGATCTGCCCGTGGCGAACCAGGCGGCCCATACAAACGGCTCGGAGACCGAGTCGCAGCAACTCACGCTGGCCGATCTCGAGCGCCGGCACATCGAGGCGATTCTGGCCCGCTCCAACTGGCATCAGGGGCGCGCCGCGACACAGCTTGGCATCTCGTCCAAGACGTTGTACCGAAAGATCCGCGAGTATGGCTTCGTCAGGCCACGGAGCGGTTAAGGCCGTAGATTGGATGGATCATGAAGATCCTGGTCATTGAGGACGACCCGACCGTCGGGCAGTTCGTCAAGCGAGGGCTTGAAGAGCAGCGGTGGGGCGTGGACCTCGTCGCGAACGGCGAGGAAGGCGAGCGGATGGCCGCCTCCGATGCGTACGACCTCGTGATCCTCGACCTGCGGCTGCCGGGCAAATCCGGCATCCAGGTCCTGCACACCCTCCGCGCGCGCGGGTTCGAGCGGCCGGTCCTGGTGCTGACCGCGCAGGACGCGGTGGATGCGAAAGTCCAGACCCTGCGGGCGGGCGCCGACGATTACGTGACCAAGCCGTTCGCGTTCGAGGAGCTGCTGGCGCGGGTCGAAGCGCTGTCGCGCCGCCCGCG
Source organism: uncultured Gemmatimonadales bacterium (assembly GCA_963706505.1). Lineage (GTDB taxonomy): Bacteria > Gemmatimonadota > Gemmatimonadetes > Gemmatimonadales > Gemmatimonadaceae > Palsa-1248. The sequence goes on along the minus strand of CAVPLX010000003.1, from coordinate 289,321 downwards.
AGCGCTCGTCTCGCCGACCATCCGTGTCGGCGATCTGGTGCTCGACCAGGACGCACGCGAGGTGCGGCGCGACGGGGCCCCGATCGAGCTCACGCCCAAGGAATACGCCGTCCTGGAGTACCTGATGCGGCACGCGGGCAAAGTCATGAGCCGGACCCTGATCACCGAATACGCGTGGGGATATCACTTCGACCCCGGCACGAACATCGTGGACGTCGTGATCAACCATCTGCGCAAGAAGATCGACGTCAAGCACGACCGGCGGCTGATCTCGACGGTGCGGGGTGTGGGATATGTGATGAAGGGGTAGCTTACCCCCATGGCCAGCATCCGGGCGCGCCTCACAGGGGCCTACGCGATCACCATGTTCGCGACGGTCACGGCGCTCGGAGGTGTGCTGTTCGCCGCCCAGCGCACCGACCGGGCGCACCAGCTCGCGCGGCAGGCAAACGAGGATGCCGATCTCGCGGCCCGCATCGTGGCCCGGGTGGCCGCTACCGGCGAGCCGGTCACCGCGACGTCCGACCCGCTGCTCGGTCCGTCGAGCGAAGCGATCCACGTCGTCACACCGGCGTTGCGTAACGTGCTCGAGGGGCTGCCGGACTACGTTCTGGTCCTCGATTCCGCTGGGCGCACGCTCTACAACTCTTTCGCGGTGCGGCAGCTCGATCCCGACGATCAGGTGCAGCTCAGCCGGATCGCGATCACGATGCCGGCGAGCGAGGTGGCGCATCAGATTCGTCTGTCGGATCGTGTCCTGCTCATCACGGCCGACACCAAGATTCCGGGTGGCACCGCGGTCGCGCGCGTCGTCGCGGGCGTGGATCTCGCGAGCGGCGATCCGGGACCCACCGATCCGCGGACGAGCGGCCTGGTGCTGGCGATCCTGGTGGTGCTCATATCGATCGCGGGGGCGTACGGGATTGCGGGCCGCGCGTTCCGGCCAGTGGACGTCATCATTAATGAAGTGCAGGCGATCAGCGATGGGCGCAGCCTGCACCGCCGGCTGGCGGTGGATGGCGCCGGCGATGAGCTGATGCGGCTGAACGAGACCCTGAACGAGATGATTGCGCGGCTCGAGACCTCGTTCGGGGCATTACGCCGGTTCACGGCGGACGCGAGCCACGAGCTCAAGACGCCGCTCGCGGTGCTCCGGGCGGATGTGGAGCGTGCGATGTCGGCGCCGCCGCAATCGACCGAGCAGTTGGTCGCCCTGGAAGAAGCGTTGCAGGAGACGCGGCGGATGTCGGATCTCGTCGACTCACTGCTCACGCTGGCGCGTGCGGACGAGGGGCGCTTCGATGTGGTGCGCGAGCCCGTCGCGCTCGAGCCGCTCGTGCGCGAAGTCTTCGAGTCCGCGGTCATCCTGGGCGAGGACGCGGGGCTGACCGTGTCGCTGCCGGTCGTCGAGCCCGCAACGGTCCTGGGGGACGCGCCGCGGTTGAGACAGTTGTGCATGAACCTCGTGATGAACGCCGTCAAGTACACACCGCGCGGCGGGCGCATCGACGTGTCGCTCAGCCATCGGCTCGACGGTGTCACGTTTTCGGTGCGCGACACGGGCGTGGGGATCGGCGCCACGGATCTGCCGCACATCTTCGAGCGGTTCTGGCGTGCGGACCGTGTACGGTCGCGCGCATCGGAGCGCGGGGGCTTCGGCCTGGGGCTTGCAATCAGCCAGTGGATCGCGCAAGCGCACGGCGGATCGATCACCGCGACGTCGCGGCTCGGCCGTGGCAGCCACTTCACCGTCCATTTGCCCGCGGTCGGTGACGGCACGGCTGTCCCCGCTGAATCCGTGCCAGGCGGATTCCGAGGCCAAGGGGGGACGGGATCTTAAGCAAATCGTAATCTTCAGCCAATTCCGCGCTCACGCACGCCGGATAGTTTCTTGGTCAACCGCTCCTACCCGAGCGCGGCCGAACCAGATTCCGGGAGTGTCATGTTCCAAACCCTGTTGGAGTCCAAGCCCAAGAAAGTCCGGTCGCTTGGCGGTACGATCTTCAGCGTCGTCGCACACGTTTTTCTGTTGACGGGCGCGATCTACGTCACGGCGCACGCGGCGATCAAGAACGAGAAGGAAAAGGTCGAGAAGATTCAGTTCGCGGAGATGAAGAAGGAGGCGCCTCCGCCGCCGAAGCCGCCGCCGCCGAAGGACGTGATCGTGGCGCCGCCGCCGCCGAAGGGATTTCAGGTGTTGACCGCTCCCGTCAACATTCCCGACGTGATTCCGAACGTCGACCTGACGAAGAAAGTGACGGACGAAGCGGACTTCACCGGTAAGGGTGTGGCGGGCGGTAACTCGAAGGGTGCTGCCGGCGGGACGGGTCCCGTGGGCGATCAGCCGTACTTCGACTTCCAGGTGGAGAAGCAGGCGGCGCAGGCGCCGGGCAGTCCATCGCCGCGGTATCCCGACATGTTGCAGAGCGCCGGCATCCCCGGCGAGGTTCTCGCGCAGTTCGTGATCGACACGACGGGCCGCGCCGACATGGGGACGTTCAAGGTGCTCAAGTCGGACAACGACCTGTTCACGCAGGAAATCAAGAACACGCTGCCCAAGATGCGGTTTTATCCGGCGGAAGTCGGCGGCCGCAAGGTCAAAGAGCTCGTCCAGCTTCCGTTCACGTTCAAGCTGCAGAAGTAGGTACGCACCGGTGCGGACCGGCGGACGCCGGTTCGCCTGCGCAGTTCCGTTCCCGATTTCTCACTATCACTCCGCCTCAGTCCCGAGGACGCCGCAATGAATCTGTCGTTGACCGACCTCTTCTACTCGATGGGCTGGTTCGCCAAGGGCATCGTCGCCGTGCTCTTGATCATGTCGATCTTCTCGCTGACGATCATGATCCAGAAGTGGTGGATGCTGCGGCGAGCCCAGGCCGAGACCCTCAAGTTCGCTCCGGAGTTCTCGCAGTTCCTCGAAGAGGACAACCTCGGTGAGGCGATTCGTCTGGCCGAAGGCTACAAGAAGTCGCACGTCGCCCGCGTCCTCGGTGGCGCCCTCGGCGAGATCAAGCCGCTGATTCAGGATGGTTCGGTCACGGTCGCCGACATCAACTCGGCGGAACGCGCGGTCGAGCGCGAGATGCTGATGAACATCGTGCTCCTCAAGCGCGGCCTGGGCGTCCTGGCGACGGTCGGTGCGACCGCGCCGTTCGTCGGACTTCTCGGAACGACGATGGGTATCGTGAACGCGTTCACCGGTATGGCCGCGTCGGGATCGGGCGGTATCGCCGCGATCTCGGCCGGTGTCGCCGAGGCGCTGATCACGACGGCGTTCGGTCTGTTGGTCGCCATTCCGGCGGTGTGGGCGTACAACTACTTCCAGACCAAGATCGACAACCTGACCGCTGAAATGACGTACTCCTCGAAGGAGATGATCGACTACCTGATCAAGGGTGTCTCCGGCGAGTTTGGCCGGTCCCGCTTCACCCGCGAGTTCAACACCGCGGCGACCAGCTCCAGCACCCCGATCACGCAGTAGCGCCATTCGCGTGCGGGATCACCGGCGCGCTCAGGCCGGTGACCCCGCGCACGGCGGCCACCGGCACCGGTGCCGCCAGCAGTTATCGCCAGCGGGTTTCGAGGGATAGACCATGGCAATTTCTACGACCAGCGGTGGCGGCGTAAAAGCCGAACCGAACGTGACGCCGATGATCGACGTCATGCTCGTGCTGCTGATCATCTTCATGATCGTCGTGCCCGCACTGAATGCGGGATTTCAGGCAACGCCGCCGAAGGGGCATGAATCTCAAGGCGCACCCTGAGGAGAAGAACGATCAGGTGCTCGGGATCGATGTCGACGGGAAGTATTACCTGAACAAGAAGCCGATCCACAACGAAGATCTGCCGGCCATGCTGAAGCAGATCTACGATTCCAGGACCGAGGACAAGATCCTGTACCTCAAGGCTGACCAGAAGCTGGACTACGGCAAGGTGCTGAACGCGCTCGATATCGCGGCCAAGAATGGCGTCCGTGTGACCGGCATGATCACCGACCAGGTGCCGGGCACGAGGTCGTCGGTGGTCGGCGACAATCCGCTGACGGCGGACAAGGAGAAAGCTGCCGCCGCCGCGGGTGCGCCCAAGACCGGAGGAACTCCATAATGGCTATGGGCGGTGGGAACGAGCGTGGCGGGCTGACCAACGAGCCAAACGTTACGCCGATGATCGACGTGCTGCTGGTGCTGCTGATCATCTTCATGATCGTGGTGCCGATGTCACGGAAGGCGATCGATATTCAGCTTCCGGATCCAACGCAGCAGCCGGAACCGAACCAGAAGCCGCCGGACCAGATCGTGCTGGAAGTGCTTCCGGGGGCACAATTCGCGGTCAACAAGCAGCCGGTGACCAAGGCCCAGCTCGGGCAGCGTTTGCAGGAGATCTTTGCACCACGTCCCGACAAGATCATCTTCATCAAGGGTGATTCAACCGTCAAATACCAGGACGTGATCTGGGCGATGGACGTGGCGCGAGGCGCGGGCGTGAAGGTGATCGGCGTACCGCCGAAAGCGGAAGCGCCGAAGACCTAAGCGGCATGGGCGGGCCGGAGAGCCCGGCCGGTGGGCGCCGGTATCGGCCGCCGGCAGGATTTCCGCGCGCGGATGACAGGCGAGGGCGGTGGCGGGGCGTTGCATTTGCAATCGCTCTGCACGCCCTCTTCCTGCTTCTGCTCCTGACGCCGCTGGCGCCGCCCCCGGTGCTGCACATCGATGATCGCTCTCTCGGGGCCACCGGCGATCACCGTGGCGGCGGCGGGGGCCGGAGTGCCGGGACGCCTGCGGCCGAGCGGTTGCAATACGTCCAGGCGGCAGCGGTGCCGCGTGATCCGGTGGTGCCACGCCCACGACCGGTGAAAGTCGTTCCGCCTGTGGTGCCGAAGCGGTTGCCGCGGCCGCAGCCGGTGGTGGCGCCGGCGCCCGCGGTGGCACCGGTGCAGCCCCTCGCGCCGCCGGCCGCGGGTGCGGGCTCGCTTGCTGGCACGACGGGCGCTGGGCCGGGCACCGGGGGCGGTGTCGGCACGGGTGCGGGACCCGGAGCCGGGGGTGGGGTGGGGCCTGGCGCCGGCGGATCGCCGCATGCGTCCAAGATCAAAGCCTATCCGATCGAGCTTCCGGCGGCCGGACTCGACGCCCCGCGCAACATCCGGCCGTCGCATCTCGACATCGTGTTCGAAGTGACCGAGCACGGGGAGGCGAAGCTACTGTCGTTCACCCAGACCAACGACGGCGGATTCAACCGGCGTCTTCGTGATGAGTTGTCCGAGACGCGATTTCACGCGGCGGCGCTGCCGGATGGCACGCCCGTTCGGGATACGGTCGACGTGACGATCGACTTGCAATAGCGGGGATCGCCGCGGCGCACGAGGTTGTTGACGCGTCAATTCGCGGCATGAAGTCCCTAGCCAACGCGTCCCGGGCCGGGTAATTTTGGCGTGCTCTGGCGGAGCCCCCGATGCATGGCGGGCCCGGCCGCCGGCGCACGCCACGAACGCACGCCTGTGAGGCTCGCGCTCAGTCCGGCGCACGCCCCGACCCGCACCGCCAGAGAGGTGGAATGGAAAGCGCCGCCCCCGTACTCGAGGCCGCCGCGCCGGAAGCCGGCGACCGTACGGGATTTATCCGAGCACTGACGCTGACCGACGCCACCATGTTGGTGGCGGGCTCCATGATCGGGTCCGGCGTGTTCATCGTCTCGGCGGACATCGGCCGGACCGTGGGATCGCCCTTCTGGTTGCTGGTCGTCTGGACGGTGACGGCGATCATGACGGTGCTGGGAGCGTTGGCCTACGGTGAGCTGGCGGCGATGTACCCGCGCGCGGGCGGCCAGTACGTCTTTCTGCGCGAGTCTCTGGGGCCGCTGCCCGGATTTCTGTATGGGTGGACCCTGTTCCTGATCATTCAGACCGGACTGATCGCCGCGGTCGCGGTGGCCTTCGCGAAATTCTGCAACCTCCTGGTGCCGGCGATCAGCCCGGATGTGTTCACATGGTTGCCGAGCTTCACGTTCCAGGTGACTGGTGGTGATGTCATCGTCGGACTGTCGTGGCAGCGCATCGTCGCCATCGCGAGCGTCTGGGTGCTCACATGGATCAATCTTCGCGGCGTGCGCGAAGGGAAAGCGGTCCAGACATCGGTGACCGCGGTCAAGACGAGCGTGCTGATACTGCTCATCCTGTTCGGTTTGACGGTGGGACGGCATGCCGAGGCGATCGCGGCCAATTTCGGGGCGGGGCATTTCGTCGGGGTGACCGACCTGACACCTGCGTTCGTGCTCGCGTTCGCGGCGGCACTTGTGGGCTCACTGTTTTCCGCTGATGCCTGGAACACGGTGACCTTCGCGGCCGCCGAGGTCCAGAACCCACGGCGGAACCTGCCGCTGGCGCTGGTGCTCGGGACCGGCGGCGTGACCTTGCTCTACGTGTTGACCAACGTGTCCTATCTGACGACGTTGCCCTTCGCGGGCGATCCGCATGCGGCGACGGTAATGGCTCGCGGAATTCAGTACGCGACGCAGGACCGGGTCGGCACGGCGGCCGTCGAATCGGTCTTCGGAGGTGCCGGGGCCGCGATCATGGCGGTTGCGATCCTGATCTCGTGCTTCGGGTGCAACAATGGTCTCATTCTGAGCGGTGCGCGGGTGTACTACGCCATGGCGCGAGACAACCTCTTCTTCAAGAGCACGGGAGAGCTCAACGACCGGCAGGCGCCGGGCGCCGCGCTCAAGGTCCAGGCGATATGGATCACGATCCTGTGTCTGACCGGCACCTACGGCCAGTTGCTCAACTACGTCGTATTCGCGGTGCTGATATTCTACGTGCTGACGACGTTTGGATTGTTCGTGCTGCGCCGGACGCGGCCGGACGCCGAGCGGCCGTATCGTGCGCTCGGGTATCCTTTCCTGCCGGCACTGTACATCGTGCTGGCGCTGGCGGTGGCCATTGGGCTGCTGCATGGCGGACAAGACACGGGCCCAAGCGGTGACGGGGCTCGTGTTGGTGGTGCTCGGTGTTCCGGTCTACTATGTGTGGCGCGGGCTCGCTCCGCGGACGCCGGCATCGGCGTCCGCCGGTTCGCGCTGACTCACTGACTTTTTCTCCGACGGTCCAACTACTCATGCTACCCACGCAGTCCACGCTCCTCGCGATCATCATCGGCGCCAGCGTCTTCGCACTCGCGTTCGCCGTGTGGCTCGCCCGATGGGTGCTGTCCCGGGAACGGGGCAAGCCCGAGATGCAGCGCATCTCCGACGCGATCCAGCAGGGAGCTGAAGCATTTCTGGCGCGCCAGTACCGGACGATTTCGGTTCTCGCGATCGTCGTCGCCCTCGTGATCTACGTCGGCTACGCGTTTCTCCGGCGCCCGAACTCGAGCGACCCGGTCAGCGACCCGCACATGCTGGCCCTCTACGTGACCGTGTCGTTTCTGCTGGGCGCACTCAGCTCGGGTATCGCGGGCTTCGTCGGCATGTGGACGGCCGTCCGGGCGAACATCCGGACGGCGGCTGCCGCGATGACATCGCTGAACGGCGCGTTGCAGGTGGCGCTCCGTGGCGGGGCAGTGGCCGGCCTGTTCGTGGTGGCGATGTCGCTGCTTGGCGTGGGCGGACTGTTCGCGATCCTGACAGCGCTCACCCCGGGGAACATGACGCCGGCCGACTGGGCGCCGCACATTCCGTTTCTGATCGTGGGCTACGGATTCGGCGCGTCGTTCGTCGCGCTGTTCGCCCAGCTCGGCGGCGGTATCTACACGAAGGCCGCCGACGTCGGCGCGGATCTCGTGGGGAAAGTCGAGGCGGGGATTCCGGAAGACGACCCGCGCAATCCGGCGGTGATCGCGGACCTCGTTGGGGACAACGTCGGCGACTGCGCGGGCCGCGGCGCCGATCTCTTCGAGTCCACGGCCGCCGAAAACATCGGCGCGATGATCCTCGGGGTGTTCCTCTATCGCTACTTCGGCATCCCCGGCATCCTGTTCCCGCTGGTCGCCGGCGCGTTCGGACTGATCGCGTCGATCATCGGCGTCATGACCGTCAAGACGCGTGAAGACGCGGACCCGATGCAGGCGCTCAACCGCGGGTTCTACATCACCGCGTTCCTCGCGCTCGTGGGAATGACGGTGGCGTGCAAGTGGCTGCTCGGCTCACCGCTGCAGGATGCGCCGGATGCGTGGTGGCATTTCCTCCTGTGCGGGATCGTCGGGCTGCTCATGTCGGTGGCGTTCCTGCTGATCACCCAGTACTACACCGAGTACGCGTACCGCCCGGTGAAGGCGATCGCGGAGGCGAGCCAGACGGGCCCCGCGACGAACATCATTCAGGGCATCGCGGTCGGACTCGAGGCGACGGTGCTGCCGGTGTTCGCGATCGGCATTGCGATCGTCACGAGCTACTACCTTGGCCGCAGCAGCGGGCTGGTTGACGACGCGGGGCAGCCGATCGGCGGCCTGTTCGGAACGGCCATCGCGACGATGGGCATGCTCGGCACGGTTGGTTACGTGCTGGCGATGGATACCTTCGGCCCGATCACGGACAACGCCGGCGGCATCATCGAGATGTCGCAGCAGCCCGAGTCCGTCCGGGCGATCACGGACCGCCTGGACGCCGTCGGGAACACGACCAAGGCGTTGACGAAGGGATACGCGATCGGGTCGGCGGCGCTGGCAGCGTTCCTGTTGTTCTCGGCGTATCTCGATGAAGTGTTCAACTACACGGGCCAGCGGGTCGTCGTGAACATTGCGCGGCCGGAGCTGTTCGTCGCGGGATTGCTCGGTGCGATGCTCGTGTTCTGGTTCTCGTCGCTGGCGATCAAGGCCGTCGGGCGCGCGGCATACTCGGTGATCAACGAAGTCCGCCGGCAGTTCAAGGAGAAGCCCGGCATCATGCAGGGGACGGATGTACCCGACTACGGCCGGTGCGTGGACATCGTGACGATCGGCGCACTCAAGGAGATGGTCGTGCCGGGCGTGCTCGTCGTGGCATTCCCGATCGTCGTTGGGCTGGTGTTCAAGACCTTCAAGCTTGGCGCCGAAGCGGTGGCCGCGTTCCTGATGGTCGCGACGATCGCGGGCATTCTGATGGCGATCTTCTTCAATACCGGCGGTGGCGCGTGGGACAACGCCAAGAAATACATCGAGACCGGAGTCTATGGCGGCAAACGGTCCGACACCCACAAGGCGAGCGTCGTCGGGGACACCGTCGGCGATCCATTCAAGGACACGGCCGGGCCGTCGCTGCACGTGCTCGTCAAATTGCTGAGCACCATCACCCTGGTATTGGCGCCACTCTTTATCTGACTCGGAGCGGGCCATGGGCTTCGTAACCTCGTGTTTCGAACGGAAGCCCATCGCCCACATGGCCCCGGAGGGCGAAGGCGTCCTCCGGCGAGCGCTCGGGGCCGGCGACCTGATCATGCTGTCGATCGGGGCCGTGATCGGCGCCGGCATCTTCGGCTCGATCGGTACGGCGGCCGCGGGCGAGTTCGATGCGGCGGGGCACATCATCCGCACGGGTGCGGGTCCCGCGATCGTCCTCTCGTTCATTCTGGCCGGCGTCGCCTGCGCCCTCGCCGGGCTGTGCTACGCCGAGGTCGCGTCGATGATCCCGCAAGCCGGCAGCGCCTACGCGTATTCGTATGCGACGCTCGGGGAAGTCGTCGCGTGGATCATCGGCTGGGACCTCATCCTCGAATACGCGGTCGGGAACGTCGCGGTCGCGATCAACTGGGCGGAGTACTTCAAGTCGCTGCTCGGCAACGTGGGCGTGGTGTTGCCGGTCTGGCTCACGACAGGATACCGAACGGCGCTGCTGAGTCCTGACCCGGCGATTCATGGGTTATTGACCACCGCTCCCCATATCGGCGGTGTCGCGGTCCTGCTCAACGTTCCGGCGTTCGCGATCGTCGCTCTGATCACATGGCTGTTGTTGCTCGGGGTGCGCGAGAGCTCCCGGACCAACAACGTCCTCGTGGCCATCAAGCTGGTCGTCCTGACATTGTTCGTGATCGTAGGCGTCATGCACCTGCACCCCGAGAATTACCACCCGTTCGCACCGAACGGGTTCCCCGGGATTCACCACGGTGCGGCCATCATCTTCTTCGCGTACATCGGATTCGACGCGATCTCGACGGCCGCGGAGGAGACCAAGAACCCGCAGCGCAACATGCCACTTGGCATCATGGGCGGGTTGGCGATCTGCACCGTCATCTACATCGTGATCGGCATCGTGCTCACCGGGATGGTGCCGGCCGCACAGCTGGGCGTGGCGGATCCGCTGGCGAAGGCCTTGACCATGGCGGGCCTGCAGAAGACATCGGCTGTCCTGTCGCTTGGTGCCGTCTTCGCGCTGACCGCGGTGCTGCTCGTCTTTCAATACGGCCAGCCCCGGATCTTCTTCTCAATGGCGCGGGATGGCCTGTTGCCACGGTGGGCGGCGCGCGTTCATCCGAAATACCGGGTCCCGTGGGCCACGACCATCGTGACCGGCGTCGCCGTTGCGCTCTGGGCGATGATCGGGGATGCAGGCGAGACCTACGACCTGACCAACATCGGGACGCTCTTCGCCTTCGTGCTCGTCTGCATCGGCGTGCTCGTTCTGCGGTACAAGGACCCGACCCGAGTTCGCCCGTTCCGCGTCCCGTTCGTGTGGGCGGTGTCGCTGGGTGGCGCCGCCGTCTGCCTGTTTCTGATGAACGGACTCCCGCACGTCACGTGGGTCCGGTTCTACGTGTGGCTCGTGATTGGCCTCGTCGTGTACCTGCTCTACGGCGTCCGGCATTCCGTGATGCGGCGCCGCGCGCGCGGCGAAGTCATTCCCGAATCCGGCGAGTCGTGGTGAGCCGCTCGGCGCCGTGATGCCGATCGTCAGCGGCCGTGGCCGGCTGATGAGTGGTCTGGCGTCCCTTACCGCCGGCATAGCTCTCGTCGTCCGCGCGGCGTCCGCGCAGCCGTCAGAACCCACCGACGCGCACATGCGCGCGGTCGCTGGCCGGATTGTGGCCCTGGAGGCGAGCCGGCAGGAATCGACAGGCACGATCGCCACCATCGATTCGCTGCTCTCGATGTATTCGGATTCGGTGGTTTACGAAGACCCGAGCGTGGGAGCCGTGATACGTGGCAAGCAAGCCATGCGACAGGCGATGCGGCAATATCTCGGGTCCATCCGCCGCGTCGCGGCGTCGTCGGCGCGGATCACGGTCGGGCGCCGAGTGGCCATTGTCGAAACGGCGACCCGAATGGAGATCCTTCAGGGACGGACGTGGGTGCCCCTCTCCCGGAATGAGATCCGCGTCATTGAGTTCGGCGCGGATGGTCTCGTCAGGCGAATCCTGGACTATCCCGGCTAGGACTGATCGTCGCGATCGCGGAGTGAGGGCGATGCGCTCGCTACTCGCCGAAGGGCCTCTACTGAGCGGCGAGCATCCGGAGGGCGCCACGAACCGCGCCCCGTGCGGGTATGACGTCCCGCGGATCGAGTACCGCGCCGGGCACCGCGGACTTCATCCGATGCTCGACGCGGGCGCGCAGCAACGACCGCCGGTCGAGGAGCCCGCCCGCGAAGGCCACCGGGGCGGTGGCACGTTCGTCGGTGAAGAGGCGCCGGGCGAGCGTCCGGACGTGCAGCACGAGCTCCTCCGCCGCGAAGCTGACCACCGCGTTGGCGCGAAGGTCGCCAGCTTCCGCGCAGTGCAGGACGGCCGGCACCAGTCCTGCGAGACCGGCTGGACCCGCGGTCGCGGCCCAGGGAATGAGATCCTGCACCGTCGCGACTTGTGCCGCCGTGACCAGCGCGCCCAGGAGGGCGGTCTCAGGCTCGCGGCCATCCGCGGATGCGGTGACGACGCTGAGGGCGCGCCGCCCGATCCAGGATCCACCGCCTTCGTCGCCGCAAACGGGTCCCCATCCACCGCATCGGCCGAACGCGCCAGCCGGTCCGCGTCCGAACGCGACCGACCCGGTGCCGGCGATCAGCACAATTCCCGGCCCGTCGCCGAAGGCGTCGTCGAGGGCGATCGTCGCATCCGCGTGCACCACGATGTCGTCGCCAAGCCCGAGCTGGGCGAGTGATTGCAGGAGTGCCTGTCGGTCGGGCTCTCGTCCCGCGCCCGCGACGCCGACGCACACGACGGATGGCCGGGTTCCGGTCAGACCGGCTGCCCGAAGCCCCTCCGCGATCACGGTAGCGACGGTCGCCGCCGATTGGCTTGCGTCACCCGGGCGCATCGCGCTCGGCTCGCCATCGGCACGGGCGAGCTCCGCGCCATGCTCATCGGCCACGATCACGCGCGTGCGCGAGCCTCCGCCATCGACGCCGACGACGATGCGGGTCATTGGGCAGCTCCCGCGGGCGGTGCCGGGTGTGTGAACGAACTCGCGATGCCCGCAGCGAGCGTGATGGTCGTTCCGATCAAGACATACCAGGGGAAGGAGATGGTGGCAAACGGCGCGAGGCCGTCCGCCAGCGCAGGAACCAACGCCGAGATTTGCTTCGCGAACACGACAAACGCCATGGCCGTGATACCGACGGCCATGCCAATAATGGCATCGCGCTGCACGGCGCGCCGCCACCAGAGTCCCAGGAAGAAGCCGCCGAGGAGGCCGCCGTAGGTGAACGACGCGATGGTGAGCGCGACGGCCACGACGGGCGTTCCCTGCTGCCGATACAGTAGCGCGCCGCCGGTGAGGACGACACCCCAGAGCGAGCGTGAACCGCTTACCGGCCCGGAGGACGGCGGGATCCTCCGGTGACCGGTGCGTGATCGGCAGATAGAGGTCGTGGGTCGTCGAGGCGGCCAGTGAGTTGATCGCGCCGGAGTGCGTGCTCATGGTCGCGGCGAGGATGGCGGCCAGGATCAACCCGACGAGGCCCGGAGGCATCCGCTCGAGGATGAACGTCGGGAACACGGCATCGGCCGTCGAGAAGGCGCGGCCATGGTAGAACGCAAACAAGCCGGTGCCGATGGCCAGAAAGAGGGTGAACTGGGCGAGCACCGCGATGCCGCTTCCGATGATGGCGCGACGGGCGTCGCGGAGGGACGACGCGGCCAGCAGGCGCTGGACGATGAGCTGGTCGGCGCCGTGGGACGCCATGGACAGGAAGGCGCCGCCGATCACGCCGCCCCAGAGTGTGTAGGGCCGGTCGCAGCCGTGGGGACAGGTCGACCACCCGCAGTTTCCCCGCCGATGCGGCGTGCGCGAAGATTGCGGACCATCCGCCATCGACCGACCGGCCGAGGAGGACGACCGCCGCAATACCGCCCACCAGGTACACGCCAGTCTGGAGCACGTCCGTCCAGATCACGGCCCGCATGCCACCGTGGTACGTGTAGACGATGGTGAGTGCGCCCAGGACGACGATCGCGAGCGGCATGACATAGCGGGGCGGCGACCACCGATCCGAGGATCAACGACACCGGGATGGCGGTCGCGAAGACTCGGACCGAATCGGCGAGCGCGCGGGTGACCATGAACACGATCGACGCGAAGCGGCGGGTGGCGAGCCCGAAGCGTCGCTCGAGGAGCGCGTAGGCGGTGACGAGATCGCCCTGGAAATAGCGAGGCAGGAGGGTGAACGCGACGACGATGCGCCCGAGGATGTAGCCGGCGGCGACCTGCAGGAACGTGAAGTCGCCGAGGTAGGCCAGAGACGGGGATGCTGATGAACGTGAGCGCGCTCGTCTCGGTGGCGACGACGGAAATGAGGACGGCCCACCACGGAATCGCGTGGCTGGCGACGAAGTAGTCCCGTGAATCCCGCTGGGCGCGGCCGAGCCAGACGCCCATGATCGTGGTGCCGGCGAGGTAGGCGACGACTACGACGAGGTCGAGTGCTCCGATGGACCGAGTCACGGCTGGGACGCGGCCGGTTGAGACCGGGCGGCGAATGCGAAAAGGCCCGCGATCCAGGAGAGAATCGCGGGCCTCAATCGCCCTCTGGGAACCGGAGGGGTGTCAGAGCGCGGCTACGCAGAGAATGAGCTGCCGCATCCGCAGCCGCCCGTCGCTGCTCGGATTCTTGAACGTGAACCCTGAGCCTTGCATGGACGACACGTAGTCGATCGTCACACCCTGGATGTACTGGGCGGAGAACGGGTCGACGAACACGCGGAACTCGCCCTGGTCGACGATCAGGTCGTCCTCGGCGCTCGCGTCTTCGATCAGGAGACCGTATTTGAAGCCGCTGCAGCCGCCGGGCTGGACGCTGACGCGCAGCCCACCGGTGCCGGGAGAGACGCCCTCGGCTTCCATGAACCGTTTGACCTCGACCCGGGCGTTCGGGGTCACGGAAAGGACCACGTCCGGCTGGGCCTCCGTAGTCTCGGTTTCCGTGGCGGGGTGCTGCGATGTGGCCATCGATCCTCCTGGATGCTGAAAGCTATCCGTGAACTAGGTCTCAATCAACCGAATCAGTTCCCGGTTCAATCGGCGCCAATCGGGGCGGGGCCGGGGGCGGTGCCCGTGGCCCGGGCTGCCGCCGGGGGCGTTTCCTGCCGGAACGACCACGCAATCCAGGCAAAGGCGACGCCTGCTACGGCGAGCATGCCGATACCGGTGCTGACGGGCCCGAAGATCAGCTTGCCGATGCCGAACAGAGTGGCGTAGGCCGCGACGATGCCGGCGATCCAATTGATCCAGGCGAGCCGGCCGACGGCGAGTGGCTCCGGGCCGAATCCCGTCCGCATCGCGATGGGCGCGCCACCCGGGCCCGCCGGGGCGTACGCGCCGGTAGAACGAGTCGAGCACGCGTCTGGTTCGGCGGGTGTCGGGAACGTCACGGTAAGCCAGGCCACGGTGGTCACGCCCACCGTCACCAGCATGACCGACGGCATCCGCAGTTGGGATCGCCAGGTGCGAAGTGGTGGGGCACGACCTGCAGGGCCACGATCGCGACGCGACGAATGACACCATCATCGCACTGATCTCGGACCAGGCGTTGATGCGCCACCAGTACCAGCGCAGGATGTAGACCAGGCCGGTGCCGGCGCCGAGGGCGATCAGGAACTTCCAGCGCCTGCTCGATGGACGAGATCTGCCAGGTCACGATGATGCGAGAGGAGAAACAGGAGAATCGTGGCCGCGCGCGACACGGCACGTAGTGGCGCTCCGGCTCGTGCGGGCGCAGGAATCGCTTGTAGAAGTCGTTGACGAGGTACGACGCGCCCCAGTTGAGCTGCGTGCCGATCGTCGACATGTAGGCGGCGGCGAAGCCGGCCAGCATGAATCCGCGCCACGGCGTCGGGAGCAGGTCGACGAACGCGTGGACGTAGCCGGATTCCTTGTCCTGGAGCGTCGGGGTACAGGATCACCGTCGCCAGGCCGGTGACGATCCACGGCCACGGGCGGAGTGCGTAGTGCGCGATCTGAAACAACAGCGTGGCGAGCACGCCGTCGCGCTCCGACCGGGCCGCGAAGATGCGCTGCGCGACGTATCCGCCGCCGCCCGGCTCGGCGCCGGGGTACCAGGCCGCCCACCACTGCACGAACAGAAACGTGCAGAGGGCCAGGAGCGGCATCCACGCGTAAGCCGAGATGCCGTGTGGGCCGCCGACGGCAATCGGGCATCACCGACAGCGCGGCGGTCTCGGATCCGAAGTGTGCCGTGAGCTTGGCGCCATCACATCGATGCCACCGACCGCGCGGACCGCGAAGACCGCCAGCACGATGACCGCGCTCATCTTGATCACGAACTGGACGAGATCGGTCCAGAGCACTGCCCACAGCCCCGCCGCCACGGCGTAGCAGACCGTCGACGACGAAGCAGATCCCGACCGCCACGACCGGCGAGACGTCGAGCGAGATCGTGAGGATCTTGATCATCGCGCGAGTGACCCACCCGATGATGATGAGATTGATGGGTATGGCGAGATAGAGCGCCCGGAACCCGCGCAGGAACGCGGCCGGCCTGCCGCTGTAGCGGATCTCGGAGAACTCGACGTCCGTCATGACATTGGCGCGGCGCCAGAGGCGGGCGAAGAAGAACACCGTGAGCATGCCGCTCATCACGAAGTTCCACCACAGCCAGTTGCCGGCGACGCCCTTGGTGGCGACGAGGCCCGTGACGAGCGAGTGGTGTGTCCGCCGCGAACGTCGTGGCGACCATCGACGCACCGGCCAGCCACCAGGGCGCGTCGCGTCCGGAGAGGAAGTACTCGCTCAGGCTCGCACCGCCTCGCCGGGTGAAATACATGCCCACACCGGTGGAGAGCGCGAAGTAGCTGGCGACGATGGCCCAGTCGACTGGTGTTAGTTTCATCCCTTACTACGACGAGGGTACGGCCTTCGTGAAACGGAGCATCAGCCACCGGCCGGCCGTGCGCGCCCTCCGAGTGGCGGCAGTTGCGGCAATTGCGGTCGTGGTCCTGCTGGCGGGAGTCGCGGCGGCGGGGCCCGCGGCATACCACGCCGTCGCCGGCCCGGAGGCGAGCGTGCGGTGCGGCCGCACATTCGTCCCCGTCGTTCCCGGCATCACCGTGTTGCTTGAGGATAGCGTCCGGTTGATCCGGGGCAAGCGGGTCGGACTGCTCACCAATCAGACCGGCGTGGATCGCTCGGGTACATCGGACATCGCGCTGCTCACCCGGTCACCGCTCGCGCAGCGGGCCGCGGTGCGGGTGGCCGTCCTTTTTTCGCCGGAGCACGGCATCCGCGGACAGGACGATCGCGAGTTCGTTCCAGGCGGGACAGACAGTGCGACCCGGATCCCCGTGTACTCGCTGTACGGCGCGACGGTGCTGGCACCGCCGGACAGCATCCTGCGCCGCCTCGACGTGCTCGTGATCGACCTCCAGGACGTGGGCGCCCGCACGTGGACGTATGTCGCGTCGGTCGTGTACGCGATGCGCGCGGCGGCCCGAAATCATGTGCCGGTGCTGGTGCTCGACCGTCCGAACCCGATCACGGGGACGAGGACCGAGGGGCCCATGCTGGACAGCGGCCTCGCGAATCCCGACGAATCCACGCCCGGGCATCCCGCACGGCCATATGCGTTGGCACCCATCCCACTGCGTCACGGGCTCACGATGGGCGAACTGGCGCGGTACTACAACGAGGATCTGCACGTGGGTGCGGACCTGCACGTCATTCCCGCGCGCGGCTGGCGGCGCGGGGAGTGGTTCGACGAGACGGGACTGCCGTGGATCCGGCCGTCGCCAAACCTGCCGTCTCTCACCAGCGCACTGCTCTATCCGGCTCTCGTCGCCTTCGAGGGTTCGAACCTGTCGGTGGGGCGAGGGACGCCGGACGCGTTCCAGCGATTGGGATCACCGTGGCTCGACGCGCAACGAGTTGCGGCGCTGTTGTCCAGCCGGCGACTCGGCGGCGTCCGGTTCGACACGGAGACGTTTACGCCGGTCGCGCCCGGTGATGGCAAGTTCGGCGGCCGCGCGATTCCCGGGGTGCGCATCGTCGTGACCGACCGGTCGCGCGTGGAGACCGGCCGGTTGGGCGCCGCGCTGTTGTGGGCCGTGGCGCAGGCAAATGGCGATTCGCTCCGGTTGGACACGGCCGCGTTCGACCTGCGGTTCGGCGATCCCGCAGCGCGGAATGCACTCGTTCACGGAGCGGACCCGGACGGAACCATGGACGCAGCGAGACCCGCCGTGGCGGCGTTCATGCACCGCGTCGCACCGTTTCTGCTCTACCGCTGACGCGGCCACGATGGTGCTCGTGGGTGCTGCCCCGGATGCGCCCGACGGTGCGGCCCATGATGCGGCCATGACGTGGCGGTGGCGCGGGTTACGGCGCTTCCGCCGAGTGGGCGCGCCCCTTTCTCCACCATCTGCGGCCCGATAAGTTTTGAGGGCTGGGGCGTCGCTCCGGCTCCTTCATTCCCCGGCCGCGCCGGTGACGGCTGCCGGTGACGGCTGCCTTGGCTACGCATGATACCTCTGTGGGACTGGATAAAACGCGGGTACGTGCGGCTCGTCGAGCCTATTGCCTCTCTGCTCGTCCGGCACCGCGTCCATCCCAACGTCATCACCACACTTGGCACCTGTTGCTCGATCGGTGGCGGGATCATTTATGGTGCTGGCCACATCCGGACCGGTGGGTGGTTTCTCGGCCTGACCGCGTTGTTCGACGTGATCGACGGCGAGGTGGCGCGCCGGACCGGATTGTCCAGCGTGTTTGGCGCCTTTTATGACTCCACGCTGGACCGGATTGCCGACGCCGCGGTTCTTGCGGGGCTCGCGGTGTTCTACGCGACGAGCCCACGGCACGCGAGCGAGCCGATGCTCGTGGTCTGTCTCGCGGGCATCGTGGGCGGGTTCCTCGTGTCGTACACCCGGGCGCGGGCCGAGGCGCTCGGCGTCAACGCCAAAGTCGGCTTCATGCAGCGGCCGGAGCGAGTGGTGCTTCTGTCGGCACCGCAGGCATTTTTCGGGCTGGCATTTGATGGATGGGTGCTCGCTCCCATCGTCGTCCTTCTCACCGTCACGTCGTGGGCTACCGCCGTACAGCGGGTGGTGGCCGTGTATCGTGCGACACGACCTGCGTCGGGGGTGGCAATCACGCCGCCGCCGCACTTTTCACGCGCGACGCCTGCCCAACCGCGGGCCGTGCTCAAGAGCAAATGACTGACTCTCCATCATCGACAATTCGTCCCGCGACCGGGCGACTCGGCGTCATGACTCCGGGACTCGGGGCCGTGGCCACCACGTTCATGGCAGGTGTGGAAAGCGTCCGCCGCGGGTATTCGCTTCCCATAGGGTCGCTGACCCAGATGGCGACCATCCGGCTTGGCAAGCGCACGGAGAACCGCGCGCCGCTGATCAAGGATCTCGTGCCACTGGCCAGCCTCGACGACCTCGTGTTCGGCGCCTGGGATCCGTTCCCCGACGACGCGTATACGGCCGCGTGCAAAGCGGGCGTCCTGGAGCGGGCGCACATCGAGCGGGTCGGGGAGTTCCTCAAGGGCATCACGCCGTTGCCGGCGGCGTTCGACAACAAGTACGTGACGCGGATCAACGGGCCGAACGTCAAGCGCGGGAAGACCAAGCGCGATCTCGCCGAGCAGATCCGGCAGGACATCCGCGACTTCAAGAGCCGGCATAAGGTGGACCGCGTCGTGGTCGTGTGGTGCGCTTCGACCGAGATCTACATCAAGGCGGGTGCCGCGCACGCCACGCTCGAGCAGTTCGAAAAAGCGATGGAGCGCAACGACGAAGCGATCGCGCCGTCGATGCTCTACGCGTACGCCGCGCTCATGGAGGGCGTGCCGTTCGCGAACGGCGCCCCGAATCTGACCGTCGATATGCCATGCCTGGTGCAGCTCGCCAAGGATCGCGGGGTTCCCGTCTCCGGCAAGGACTTCAAGACGGGACAGACGTGGATGAAGACCGTGATCGGGCCCGGCATCAAAGCGCGCATGCTCGGACTCGCGGGCTGGTACTCGACGAACATTCTCGGAAACCGGGACGGAGAGGTCCTCGACGATCCGGCGTCGTTCAAGACGAAGGAAGAGTCGAAGCTCAGCGTGCTGCATTCGATCCTGCAGCCCGAGACGCATCCCGGCTCTGTACGGGGATTTCTCCCACGTCGTTCGCATCAACTACTACAAGCCGCGCGGCGACAACAAGGAAGGCTGGGACAACATTGATATCGTCGGCTGGATGGGATATCCGATGCAGATCAAAGTGAACTTCCTCTGTCGCGATTCGATCCTCGCGGCGCCGCTGGTGCTGGACCTCGCGCTGTTCTCGGACTTCGCGCATCGCTCCGGGTTGAAGGGCATTCAGGAATGGCTGTCCTTCTACTACAAGAGCCCGATGGTAGCCAGCGGACTCCAGCCGGAGCACGACCTGTTCATTCAGCAGACGAAGCTGAAAAACACACTGCGCCATCTCGCGGGCGAGGAGCAGATCACGCACCTCGGACTCGAGTACTACTCGTGAAGGGAGGGGTCGTGAGCCAGCGGACGGGTGGGCTTCGCGGACCGGCAGTCGCGGCCCGCGGGGTAGCGGGGGGGTGGATTGCGGGGCTCGCCGTCCTGGCAACGGGTGCGGCCCTGGCAGCGGCCTGCGGGCCGCCGCCGGGCCCGCCGCCGTCCCGGTTCTGGACCGACGATATCGCGTATCAGGTCTCGGCGGACCCGGTGCCGCCGCACGCCCGCGAGGACGTGATATTCAAGGTGGTGGTACGCGACAAGTCGTCGGGCCAACCGATCGATGGCGGGGAAGGCCGGATCTACGCGACAAGCCAGGATGGGGCGAACGTGTGGGATGGGCTGACACCGGGTCCGCAGGCGGGGTCGTACTACGGCAAGCTGCATTTCATCACGTCGGGTGATTGGGCGATGGGACTCCAATTCCGCCGTGATTCGACGCGTCCGATTCAGAAGCTCGATTGGCGGCAGGAGGTGAATGCCGCGACCGGGGAGGTCGACATCAAGTGAAGCTGTTCCATCGCACGCAACTGGCGCCGGCGGCCGTGCTTGCCGCGGCCGATGGCTATTTCGCGACGCTCGGGCTGGCAACCACCGGGAATGCGCCGCGTGAGCGGACCTATGCGGGCCCACTCGGCACGCTGCGCGTTTCCGCCGTCGCCGAAGGCGGGCATTACACGTTCGTGCAGGCCGAGAGCGACCAGCCCGGCGAGAGCCGGCTCGACAAGAACGTGAAGAAGTTCTTCGTCCGGCTTCACACGACGGCTGACCCGCGCCACGCACTGGAGGCTGGGTACTGATGCCGGCCAGGCGGCACGCCCGCGCGCGATTCGGGCGGTGTAGGACAGGCGTCCAGTTCGTCTCCGACGGGTGTGTCGCGGATCACGCCCGGCAATGGGGTGACGGCGGGCCCCCACGATGGCGCAGACGCGTCCACCGCGCTCAGCCGCGAGCAGCGGCTGGAGCTCTACTACTTCATGCGTCTGACCCGGTCGCTCGAGGAGCGGCTCGTGAATCTGTACCGGCAGACCAAAGTGGTCGGCGGACTGTTCCGGTCACTGGGCCAGGAAGCCGATGCGGTTGGCAGCGCGTACGCGCTGGACCGGCGGAAGGGCGACATTCTGTCGCCGCTGATCCGCAACCTGGGATCGATGCTCGTACAGGGGGCGCGCCCCGGGGAGATTCTGCGCCAGTACATGGCCAAGGGCGATTCGCCGACGCGTGGGCGGGAGCTGAACATCCACTACGGTGATCTGGTCCGGGGGTTCGTCGGGCAGATCTCTCACCTGGGCGACATGGTGCCGGTGATGGCCGGCGTCACGCTGTCATTCAAGATGCGCGGCGAAGACCGGGTCGGGCTCGTGTACGTTGGCGACGGCGCGACATCGACCGGGGCATTTCACGAGGGGCTGAACTTCGCCGCTGTCCAGCGGTGCCCGCTCGTCGTGGTGGTCGAGAACAACGGCTACGCGTACTCGACGCCGGTCGAGCGGCAGACCGCGGCGCGATCGTTCGTCGTGAAGGCGGTGGGCTACGGGGTCGCGGGTGAACGCGCCGACGGCAACGATGTCGTGGCGACGTACGAGGCGACCAAGCGGGCGGTGGACCGCGCCCGGGCGGGCGGTGGTGTCACGCTCGTCGAGCTGGTGACATACCGGCGCAAAGGACACGCCGAACACGACAACCAGTCGTATGTACCGCCGGGCGAGATCGAGCGTTGGGAGCGCGAGAACGATCCGCTCGACCGATACTCGCGCGTGCTGCTCGAACGGGACGGGGTCGGTGCGACCGACCTGGCGGCGATCGATGCGCGTGTCCAGGGCGAAATCGACGCCGCGACCGATGACGCCTCGGCGGCACCGATGCCCGAGGGGCGGGACGCCCTGGTGGGCGTGTATGCGGATCCCGCCGCCGCCGATGGGCTGTGGTTCCGGTCCGGGGTGGACACCGCCGTGACGACGCACGAGCGGCCGGCCGCCTGGGGGACGCACGATGGCTGAAGTCACGTATCTGGAGGGGATCCGCCAGGCGCTGTTCGAGGAGATGGAGCGCGACCCCAACGTCTTCTGTCTGGGCGAAGACATTGGCGCGTATGGTGGGGCGTTCAAGGTGACCGAGGGGCTGCAGGAGCGGTTCGGCGAGAAGCGCGTGATCGACACGCCGATCTCCGAGATCGCGATCGTCGGCGCGGCGGCCGGCGCGGCGCACATGGGACTGCGTCCCGTCTGCGAGATGCAGTTCATCGACTTCATCTCGTGCGCATACGACATGCTCACGAACTACGTGGCGACCGCGCGGTACCGTGCGATGCTGCCGTGTCCAATGGTGGTGCGGGGGCCCAGTGGCGGGTACGTGCGGGGCGGCCCATTTCACTCGCAGAACCCCGAGGCCGCGTTTCTGCATACGCCCGGCCTCAAGATCGTCTATCCCTCGACCGTGGCGGATGCCAAAGGGCTCATGAAGGCCGCGATCCGCGACGACGATTGCGTGCTGTTCTTCGAGCACAAGTATCTGTATCGCCGGATCAAGGAGGATCTCCCCGCGGGCGATCACGTCGTGCCGATCGGCAAGGCGCGACTGGCCCGCGAGGGCCGCGATCTCTCGATCATTACGTACGCGGCGACGGTGTGGAAGGCGATCGAGGCCGCCGAGCAACTGGAGCGCGAGGACGGACTGTCGGTGGAGGTGCTGGATCTCCGGACGTTGCTGCCGATGGATGATGCCGCGATCCTCGCCACGGTCCGCAAGACGAACCGGGTGCTGATCGTTCACGAAGATACCCGCACCGGCGGGATTGCCGGCGAGATCACATCGCGGATCAATGAACAGGCGTTCGAGTGGCTCGACGCGCCGGTGCTCCGCGTCACGGCGGCCGACGTGCCGCTCCCGTACGCGCCGTCGCTCGAGGATTTTGTTCTCCCGCAGACCGCGGACATTGTGCGGGCGGCGCGGCAGCTGGCGCGGTACTAGCACGGGTGGCCGGGGACGGGGGGTCGGAGGGGGTGGGGCGGGAAGGGGGAACGGGGCAGGGAGGGAACGAGGGGCCAGGCGACCCCACGGGCGACCGCGGGCAGTCGCGCGAAACGGGTGGTGCAACGGGAGCCGATGACGGACCCGGGGCCAACCGGTTCGCGGTCGGGTGTCTGATGGCCGTGGCGGGGTTTTTCAGCGGGGCGATGATCGCTGTGCTCATCGCGCGGTTCTATAGTTCGGCGACGCATTGCCAGTACGACGCCGAGTTGCCCGCATGTGACTGGCAGCGTTGGGCTGGGGTGGGTGGGGCGATCGGGCTGGTGACGCTTCCGGCGATGGTGCTGTGGCGTCTGCGGCGCCGGCCGCGATGAGAATCGCGCGCAGGCGGTGCGTCCAGGACGCGCGCCGGAATGAACTCAGACCGGGGGAATGGCAGTGGCTCGCATAGATGTCATCATGCCGCAGATGGGCGAATCGATCGCTGAGGGAACCGTCTCCAAGTGGCTGAAAAAAGTCGGAGACGTGATCAAGCGTGATGAGCCGATCTTCGAGATATCGACCGACAAAGTCGACGCCGAGATTCCGTCGCCGAGCGCCGGGACGCTCGCGGAGATTCTCGTGACCGAGGGACAGACAGTAGCGGTCCAGACCGTGGTCGCGCGTCTCGAGACCGAAGTCGGGGCCGCGGTCGCGGCGCCAGCCGCGGCACCTGCCGCGGCAGCGCATGCCCCGGCGGTGGTTGCCGCATCGTCCGGCGTTCCGGCGGGTGCGGCCGCGAGCGCGTCACCTCCCGCGCCTGTGCGTCCGGCTCCGGCGGTGCCGGCGGCGAGCGGCCGGCCGCCATCGGCGCCGGCGGTATCCGGCAACGGACATACGCTGGAGGAGCGACTCCGCACGAAGTCGTCACCCCTCGTCCGCAAGATTGCGGCGGAGCACGGGATCGAGCTCGGGGCGTTGACCGGGAGCGGCGTGGCTGGCCGGGTGACCAAGCGGGACATCGAGGCGCTGCTGGAGTCGGGTGCAACGGTCGCGGCCGGCGCGAGGACGGCCGGGATCGCTGCGGGCGCGGTTGCACCGGCGGCGCCGCGGCCGGTCCACAGTGGCGGCGGGGATGGCGGACCGTCCCTTCCCCTGCCCGAGGTGTGGCCCGGTGATGTCGTCGAGCCGATGAGCAAGATGCGCCAGCTCATCAGCGACCACATGGTGGTATCGCGCCGCACGTCGGCGCATGTGACATTGGTTTTCGAAGTCGATCTGACGCGCGTCGCCCGGATCCGGTCCAAGAAGCAGGCTGAGTTCTCGGCATCGAGCGGGCAACGGCTGTCGTATCTGCCGTTCATCATCCGCGCGGCCGTGGACGGACTCAAGGCGTTCCCCGCGCTCAACGCGTCGGTCGCCGGCAGCAACGTCATCTATCGCAAGCAGTACAACATCGGCATCGCGGTGGCGCTCGACTGGGGGCTGATCGTGCCGGTCATCAAGCACGCCGACGATCTCTCGCTGGTCGGTGTGACTCGCGCGCTCAACGACCTGGCGTCGCGGGCCCGCACCAAGCGGTTGCAGCCCGAGGAAGTCCAGGACGGCACGTTCACCATCACGAACCCGGGCGTGTTCGGGTCCCTCTTCGGGACGCCGATCATCAATCAGCCACAGGTGGCGATCATGGGAGTCGGCGCGATCGAGAAGCGCCCCAAGGTCATCGCCGGCCCCGACGGCGAGGACACGATCGCGATCCGGACGTGCTGCTATTTCTCGATCTCGTTCGACCACCGGCTCATCGATGGCGCGGTGGCTGATGAGTTCCTGGCGTTCGTGAAGAAGCGGCTGGAGACGTTCCCGGAGGACGTGTCGTGACAGGCGGGCGGTCGCTCGTGATGCAGCGGACGATCGTCACCCCTGGCGAGCGAGACCGGTTCCTCGAACGCGCGCGCCAGCGCCGCGAGCACTACGTGGCGCGGCGTTGCCGCTACTGGGTGTTCGAGGAGGCTGAACTCCCGGGTGCGTTCATCGAATTCGCGGAGTCGGAGGATCAGGCGGCATTGACGGCTGCGCTGGCAGGGGCGCCCGAGCCGCTGATCGATCCGGCGCGACTCTATCAAGAGGTCGAGCTGTAGCGGCTCGCCCATCATTCAGGAGTAACTGATGCTTGGCCGTTCGATCACTGCCGCGGGTGAGACGTGGCATGCAATGCCGTCGGGATTCGTGACGCAATACGATCACGATGAATTCGGTATCGTGTTCGTCCGGGGGACCGGCACGGACCGCGTCGTGCGGGTGAGCCGGTATTCGCCGCAGCGGGCGCGGTCCCGGGAATTGTCGTTCGCCGAGCTGTCCGACGCGGATCTGCTTCGCCTCTTCCACGCGTCACAGCCGAGCTTCACCTCGCCGGAAGCAGGCTACGCCCCATGACTGGCGGCGCCGCCGGGGCGCCGCCGATCCCGCCTGATGCCGCACCGACCGTCGATCTGCACACGCATTCCACGGCCTCAGACGGCGCGGCATCTCCCGGGGAACTCGCCGGGCGCGCGGCGGCGGCCGGTCTCGTGGCGATCGCCCTCACCGACCACGACACGATCGACGGTGTCATGGCGGCGCGAGCGGCCGGTGCCGAGATCGGGGTCGAGGTGATCGCGGGCATCGAGCTGAGTGCCAGCGAGGGCGAACAGGAAGTGCATCTGCTGGGATTGCACCTGGCCGACATCGCGCCGATTGCGGCGAAACTCGACGAGCTGCGGGTCGCGCGCAGCAGGCGAGCCGAAACGATCGTCGGTGTGCTGCGCGCCCTGGGAATACCGGTCACGCTGGAGGCGGTGCTCGCGCAGGCTGGGACCGGTGCGGTCGGCCGGCCGCATGTGGCCCGCGCGCTGATCGCGGGTGGCTGGGTACGCGACCAGCGAGAGGCATTCGAGCGGTATCTGGGTGCGGGACGGCCCGCGAATGTCCTCAAGCAGCGCCTGTCCGTGAGCGAAGCGATCGGCATGGTGCACGCCGCCGGCGGCGTGGCGGTCGTGGCGCATCCTGGCCGCGACGGGACGCGTGCGCGGCTCGAGGCGCTGCAGGCCGCTGGGCTCGACGGCGTCGAGGTTCGTCATCCCAGTCACTCCGCGGACGACGTGGCGCGGCTCGGCGCCCTGGCAGCCCATCTCGGGTTGCTGCAGAGCGGCGGATCCGACTGGCACGGCGCGACGGATGGCCCACGGGTGTTGGGCGCCCTCAAGGTGCCGGCCGTGTGGGCGTCTCTTCAGGCCGAACGGGCGCGCCAGTACCGCTCGGGGGATGGTGCCGCGTGGAACTCCGCGAACGGGTCGCGCTCGTAACCGGCGCGGGACTCCGCGTCGGCCGTGCGATCGCGCTGGGCCTCGCGCGGAACGGCGCCCGCGTGGCCGTGCACTACAACGAAACGGCTGATGGCGCCCAAGAAGTCGTGGAGTCGATTCGCGCGCAGGGCGGGGATGCGTTCGCGATCGGCGCGGACCTGAGTGACGCTGTTGCCGCCGGGCGGTTGGTGGATTCGGTGGCTGCGCACTGGGGCGTCCTGGACGTCCTGGTGAACTCGGCTGGCATCATGCGGCGCACTCCGCTGGCGGCTGTGACGCCCGCGGAGTGGGATGAGATCTTCGCGGTCAATTTGCGCGCGCCGTTCTTCGTCGCGCAGGCGGCGGCCAGAGTGATGGGGACACGCGGCGGAGCGATCGTCAACATCTCCGGATCTCGCCGGCCTGGAGACGTGGAAAGACTACATCCCGCACGGCATCAGCAAGTCGGGAGTCGTGCAGATGACGCGGGCGCTCGCGCACGCGCTGGCGCCGCAGATTCGCGTGAACGCGATCGCGCCGGGCGCGGTGCTGTTGCCAAAGGCCTGGGATGAGGCCGCGGCGGCGCACCTCGTGGCGACGACCCCGCTGCGCCGGCTGGGCAGCCCCGATGATGTCGTCGGGGCCGTGCTGTATCTCCTACAGGCCGACTACGTCACCGGCGAGACGATCGTCGTGGACGGCGGACGCCATGTCCGCGTCTGACCCAGCGGCTCTCCGACACCCCGAGTACGGGAGCAAGTACGGGACGATCGTCGTCGTCGGCGGGGGCTGCTACGGCAGCTACTACGTCCGCCAGCTCGGGAGGGCCCGGCAGGCTGGCGCGCTGGACTGGGACCGCGTGGTGGTGGTGGACCGGGATCCGTCGTGCCGGGTCGCGGCCGCGCGGGCGGGGGGAGACGCGGCGGTTTCGGGAGCCGAGATCGTGGTGGCGGAGTGGACGGAGTTCTTCCGCGGTTATCTCGATGCCGCTTGTGTGGACCCCGAAGCCACCAGCCGCGACGCCATCGTCCCGTCCCCTCTCATGCCGCACCTCATGTACGAGTGGCTGCTGGCGCGGTCGGCCGCGCGCTGGCCACACCGGGTGGTGACGACCAAGCCGCTGATCGGGAAGCCGGATGTCCCATGGCATCGCGCGGCGCCGGCCGGGACGCTGTACGCCAGTTTTGCCGAGTGGATCTGTCCCGTGAATTGCGTCGAACCGGCGACCTGCCCCAAGACGCGTGAGACGCGGTGGTGGACCATGCCGGCGGCCGTCCAGTCGTACGCGGATCGCGAGCGGGCGGCGGGCCGGGCACTCGCCGGTCCGGTTATCTTTCATTGCACGCATCGCGCGTACGGCGTCGGCATGTTCGACACCGCCGCCGCGGTCACCGGCGATGCGATCGTGCTCGGGGCGGGAACCGGGGTCCGGCGAACGTCCTCATAGGGACGGTATCACATTGTCACGGTGCGTTGAACGTCTTGGCGATAGGTGAGGAACGTGGGAACGACTGCTGACTACGATGTGATCATCGTCGGCGCGGGGCCGGCCGGCCTGACGGCGGCGCTGTACGCCGGACGCTCGATGCTGCGGACCGTCGTGCTCGAGGCAGGCGTTCCGGGCGGCGAGTTGCTGCGCACCGAGACGATCGAGGACTATCCCGGCTTCGAGCACATCGAGGGGTGGGATCTCGCCCAGCGGTTCGAGAACCATGCGCGCAAGTTCGGCGCGGAGTTCCGTACTGGAGGCCGTGTCACGGCAGTGCGGAAGGGCGATGGCGGGATCTTCGACGTCGAGACGGAGGAGGGGGACCACTTTCGTGCGCCCGCCGTGATTGTGACCGCGGGGGGAACGCCAGTCCTGCTCAACGTACCGGGCGAGATCGAATATGCGGGGAAGGGCGTGTCGTATTGTGCGATCTGCGACGGTGCGTTCTTCAAAGGCCATACGATCGCCGTCGTCGGCGGCGGTGATGCGGCGGCGGAAGAGAGCGACTTCCTCACGCGATACGCGGAGAAGGTCTATCTGATCCACCGGCGCGACGAGTTGCGCGCGTCCGCCATTCTCCAGCAGCGCCTGAAGGCGAATCCCAAGATCGAAGTCATCTGGGATACGGTCGTCACGTCGGTCGAGGGTGACGAGAAGGGGCTGGTGCACGCGTTGCGGCTGCGGAACGTCAAGACGGGCGCGGAGCGGTGCCTGGATGCGACTGGGCTGTTCGTCTTCATCGGCTTCCGGCCGAACACCGGGATCGTCGAGGCGCATGTCGACCACGACGAGATGGGGTACCTCCGGACGGACATCAACATGCAGACCTCGCTCGGCGGATTATTCGCTGCCGGCGACGTGCGCGCGCAACTGACCCGCCAGGTGACGACCGCGGCCGGCGATGGGACGACCGCGGCGATTGCGGCCGAGAAATATCTCGCGGCCCGGCGCGGATGATCGTTACCGCGACGACCGTCGGTCCGTTCGAGGAGAACTCCTATCTCGTCATCGACGAGGCCTCCGGCCATGCGGTCTACATCGATCCCGGTGACGAAGGCGAGCGCCTGATCGACGTCCTGCGCCAGTCCGGCGCCACGCTGGACGCCATCTGGCTCACACACGCGCATCTGGACCACATCGGCGGTATCGCCGCGATCCGCCGGGTCCACGACGTGCCCATCCTCATGCATCCGCTGGACGCGCCAGTCTACGCACGCGGCAGCGAGAGCGCGGCGATCTACGGCGTCCCCTTCGAGGCGCCCCCGCCGCCCGACGGGCCACTGGCTGAAGGGCAGATCGTGCGCGCCGGCGGCATCGGCTTCACGGTGATGCACCTGCCCGGGCACGCTCCGGGGCATGTGGCGTTCGTCGGGCCGGACCGGGTGTTCGGCGGCGATGTGTTGTTCGCCGGGAGCATTGGCCGTACCGACATGCCGTATTGCGATCCCGCCGCGATGAGCGAATCGCTCGCGCGGATCGCCACGCTGCCGGAGCCGCACATCGTGCACCCTGGACACGGTCCGGCGACGACGATCAGCCGCGAGCTGCGCGACAACCCGTTCCTGAGCGGAGCGGCGCGAGTGATCGGAAGCGGGGCGAGGTAGATCGTCACGCGCTCTCTCGCGGCTGTCATCATCGCATCGCTCTGGATCGGAGCCGCGCTGCTGCTCATGGCATCGGTGGCGCCGGCGGCGTTCGCCACGATCCCGTCGCACGCCGTGGCGGGTGTGTTAGTCGGCCGGGTCTTGTCTCCGGTTTTTCTCACGGGCTTTGCCGGCGGCGTGGTCCTGACGGCGGTCGCCGCTCAGGAGCGTCCGAGTGCCGGGCGGCGTGCGCAGGTGCTCGCCGCTGTGGCGTGGGGCCTAACCTGCGGAGTCTCGCAGTTCATGCTGGCGCCTCGGATCCGTGCGATCCAGGACGCGATCGGCGGCCCGGTCGGCGCGCTCGCGGCGGACGATCCCCGGCGCATGGCGTTCGGCCGTCTGCACGGCACGATTCTCGGCGTTTACATGCTCGCGATCATTTCGGCGGCCGCGGTCGTGATGCTGGCGGTGCCGGCCCTGCGCGCGCGAAACTCCCACTCCTGACGCCCGAATTCCATGTCCAGTCGTACCCGCAGCGAACGCGATCCTCTCGGCGAGCTCCCCGTACCGTTTGACGCGCTGTATGGCGTGCAGACGGAGCGTGCCGCCCGGAACTTCCCGATCAGCGGCCTGCGGGCGCTTCCCGTATTCGTGCGCGCCACCGTGTGGATCAAGAGGGCGGCTGCCGAAACGCACAAGGAGACGGGGCGGCTGGATGCCGAGCGTGCGGATGCCGTGATCCGGGCGGCTGACGAGATACTCGCGGGGCAGCACCTGGACCAATTCGTGGTCGACGTCTATCAGGCTGGGGCCGGCACGTCGCACAACATGAACGCGAACGAAGTGCTGGCCAATCGGGCGAACGAACTGCTGGGACACGCACGAGGTACGTACGCCCCCGTGCACCCCAACGATCACGTCAACATGGCGCAGTCGACCAACGATGTGATTCCGACGGCCATTCGGCTCGCGTGCCTCGCCCAACTGGACCCCCTTGTCAGCGCCGCCACCGCACTATCCCGCGCATTTCGTGCGAAGGGCGACGAGTTCGACGGCGTGCTGAAAGCGGGGAGGACGCATCTCCAGGACGCCATGCCGATCCGTCTGGGCCAGGAGCTTCGGGCATACGGCGAAACGCTGGAGCGCGGGATACGGCGCGTGGCGCAGGCGGCCGGGTATCTCCGCGACCTTGGCATTGGCGGAAGCGCCGTCGGCACGGGGGTCAACGTCGAGCCGTCATACCCGGCGCTCATGGTACGCTACCTTCGCGCCATGACCGGATTCGAGATCCGGGAGGGACGCGATCGCATCCAACTGATGCAGAGCATGGGCGATGTCGCAGGGTACAGCGCGCAGCTCAGGGTCCTGGCGCTCGATCTGAGCAAGATCGCGAGCGATCTGCGGCTGCTCGCGAGCGGCCCGCGCACGGGTCTCGACGAGATCCGGCTTCCCGCGGTCCAACCGGGGTCCTCGATCATGCCGGGGAAGATCAATCCCTCGATCCCCGAGATGGTGAATCAGGTGTGCTTTCAGGTCGTCGGGTGCGACGCGTGCGTCGCGGCGGCGGCCGAGCACGGACAGTTGGAACTGAACGTGATGATGCCGGTCATCGCGTACAACGTGCTGCTGGCGGGCATGATCCTGACCAACGCGATGCAGGTGATGGCCGAGCGGTGTGTGCAGGGACTGGAAGCGAACGCCGAACAGTGCGCCTACTGGGTGGAGCGATCGGCGGCACTCGCGACGGCGCTTGCGCCGCGCATCGGGTACGCCAAGGCGGCGGACCTGAGTAAGCAGTCGGTGAAGGAGAACGTACTGATCCGGGACCTCGTGCGGCGCGAGCACGTGTTGCCGCCGGACGAGATCGAGGATGTACTCGACTTGCGGAAGATGACCGACATCGGCGTGCCCGGCGGGTCGCACGGCGTGCCGGGCGGCGGATGATCGCGACCGCTGGGACCGGCGTGCGGGGCCCGATGGCCTGTCTACGCCGTCGCGCCCTTGCCCTCGTCCGCCGGGACCCCTAACCTGCAGGTATGCGCATAACGACGTGGGCCGAGTACGGGCTGATATGCGCGTTGCATCTGGCGAAGCGTGCCGCCGAGGGACCGTTGACGGGGCGCGAGCTGGCAGCGCGGGAGCGGCTCCCGGCGGACTACGTGGAGCAGATCCTGCTCCGGTTGCGTCGCGCCGATGTCGTCCGCAGCACGCGTGGTGCGCACGGCGGGTACGTGCTCGCGCGACCGGCCGATCGCGTGTCGGTGCGCGACGTCATTGCGGCATCCGAGCTCGGGACCTTCGACCTCCACTGCGTGACGCATCCCGTGGACGAAGAGCGATGTTCGGCATCGCACCACTGCAGCATCCGTCCTGTATGGATGCTGTTGCAGCAGAAGATCGACGATGTGCTCGAGGGCGTGCACCTGGCCGATCTGCTGGCGGAGGAGAGTGTGGTGCGAGAGCGCGTCGGTCTCGAGCGCGTGGGTCTACCGGTCCTGCAGGCGTAGGACCAACAGCGACGCGCGCCGGCACTTTGGGGGCAGCCGTCGGACGAGGCCACATGCGGATGGGGCTCTGGCGGCGATGGCGGGCCGAGCGGGCGGGGCGCGAGCGAGCATCCGCCTTCGTGCGTGCGTTGCTCGTCGATCCGCCGGAATCCGACGTCCAGCAGCTCGCGCAGATCGGAACGCACGGCGACGCCGACCACGCGCGGTGGGAGCTTCGCTATGTCCGCCGGGCCACGGGGATGCTGGCAGCGCAGCGCGACGCTCTCGATGACCGGACGGCGTCACTGGTGTCGTCAGCCCTCGCGCGGGCGGTGCGGCGCGATCCTCAAGTGGCGACTGCCCGGCGGAGCGTGGCGGCGAGACAGTTCAACATTCCGCCTGTCGGCGTACGCTGACGCGCTGGATGACAAGAGCGCATCCGAGCGAACGGGCGACCGGCTCGGGCGCGTACTCCTCGGATTTGCGGGGCGCCTGGATCCGGCCAATACGGATCTCGAAGCCGCGGGCACGATCGTGACCGCGTTTCTCGCGGAAGCGTCGGAGGCCCTGCGCCGGTCGTTCGGCGAGGCGGCGCTACCGGAGGATGTGGCGCCGTCGGAGATGCGGAGCAGCGGGTAAGATCGCGTGCGAAACGCAAACGGGGCCGGCTGCATCATGCTGCAGCCGGCCCCGTTTCATTTCACGGTGTGCTCATCAGTGCCGAAGGGGGGACTCGAACCCCCACGGGCTATCGCCCACTGCGCCCTGAACGCAGCGCGTCTACCAGTTCCACCACTTCGGCGAATGGCGTAGTATAGGATAGCCCACCGTGGGGGTCAACGCACACGGATATTGTTGCCACTCCACGCGTTTCCCCGTCACGAAGAGTAGCTGCCATGGCCCGCCCCCCGGGCGATTCGGAGACTGAGCCGATTGCGCGGAACCGGCGCGCGCGTCACGAATATCAGATTCTGGAGACCTGGGAAGCGGGCCTGGTGCTGACCGGCACCGAGGTCAAAGCACTCCGAAGCGGCAAGGCGACGTTGACCGACGCCTTCGGAACCGTCAACGGGGGCGAGGTTTTTCTGCTGAATCTGCATATCGCGCCGTACGAAGCCGGCCATCAGTTCAACCATGAACCGACGCGCACCCGGAAGCTCCTGCTGCACAAGAGGGAGATCCGCCGGCTCATCGGCGCCGTCGAGCGCGAGGGGCTCACGCTGATTCCTCTCGACCTCTACTTCAAGCGCGGAGTGGCAAAAGTCGTGATCGGTCTTGGGCGGGGGAAGAAGTTGCACGACAAGCGGGCCGATGAGCGCAGGCGCTCCGACCAGCGCGACATGGCGCGCGCGTTGGCCAGGACCGGGCGCGGCCGGTGATGCTGGCGCTGGTGATCGCGTGCGTGCTGCAGGGCGTGGTTCCGTCGGTACCGCGGACCGGGCAGCCGGCGGCGCTGACGGTGAAGGCGGCGGGCGATGCGCACGGGGTCCGGGTACCGTTCGTCGTCCGTGGCGACGGACAGCTGATGGTGCGCGCCGACCTGGTGGCAACGGCGCTTGGGGGCAACAGCAAGCGACTGGCCAATGGCCACTATTCCGTATCGGTTCCGGGCGTCACACTCGACATCGCCGATCAGAGCGGCTTCGCGACATCGGCCGCCGGCATTGTGCCGCTGCCTGTACCCGCTACGGTCGACCACGGCACGTTGTATCTGCCGCTCGCGATCGTCGCGGACGTCTTTCCCCGGGTGGGCAGCGGCGTCCTGTACGATTCGGCGCAGAGTGAACTGCGTGTGTTCACGCCACTGGTATCACCGACGGGCCGGCACCACGCCCTGGCGAGCCACCGGTCGCCGGATGGCGGCGTCCAGCGGGGTGGCGGAGTCGTCGAAGCGGCGGCGCTCCCGGAACGGGACCCCCAACCCGCGGCGCCACCCGATGCGGGGGCCGATGATGATCGGGATGTCGCCGGGGTCAGCGCGTCGGGTGATGAGCTGGTGGGCGCGTCGGACGATGCGGGTCCCGGGGAGAATCCGCTCGGCGGGAAGCGGTATCTCGTCGTTGTCGATGCCGGTCATGGAGGCCCGGACCATGGAATGGTGGGGCCGATCGGCGGCCCACACACGCTCTACGAGAAATCGGTCACGCTCGCGGTTGCGCTCAAGGTGGGCGCAGCGCTCCGGCGGCGCGGGATCGACGTCGTGCAGACGCGGACCACCGACACGCTGATCGCCCTGTCCGACCGCGGGCGCATCGCGAACGAGCACAAAGGCGACCTCTTTTTGTCGATCCACGTCAACGCCGCCAATCCGAACTGGCACGATCCCGCGGCCGCGCGCGGATTCGAGACCTATTTCCTGGCCGAGGCCAAGACCGAGGATGCCCGCCGGGTGGAGCGCATCGAAAACGAGGCCGTCCGGTTCGAAACGGGTGCCGACGCAACGCAGCCCGATCCGGTTAACTTCATCATCGATGACATGCACCAGAACGAGCACCTGCGGGAATCGTCCGAGCTGGCTGCGATCATCCAGCAGCGTCTGGGCGGGGTGCACCCGGGCCCGGACCGGGGCGTGAAGCAGGCGGGATTCCGGGTCCTGGTGACGGCGTTCATGCCTGCCGTGCTCGTCGAGATCGGATTCGGCACGAACAAGGCCGAGGCCCGGTTTCTCTCGCAGTCATCGTCGCAGGCGACGCTGGCCAACGCGATCGCCGGAGCGACTGCCGAGTACCTGGCGCGATACGCGCGCCGTGTGAGGACCGCGGCGCAGTGACATCGTCGTCCGCCGCACTGCGTGTCGAAGCGGCGGGAATCGAATTCCAGAATCCGGTGATCCTCGCGTCTGGCACGGCCGGTTACGGCCGGGAGCTGGCCGGCGTGATGGACCTGGATGTCCTCGGCGGCCTCGTGACGAAGGCGGTGAGTGTCGAGCCGCGAGCGGGAGCTCCTGCTCCGCGCGTCGCCGAGTTCAGCGGCGGTATGATCAACGCCGTGGGACTCGCGAATCCGGGTGTGGAGGTCGTGCAGCGAGAGCACCTGCCGTGGCTCGCTGCGCACGTGCAACGCGCGCGGGTGCTGGTGAACGTGATCGGCACCACGGTCGACGACTTCATCGCCGTGATCTCCGCTCTGGATGGGGCGCCCGGTGTCTCGGCGTTCGAGCTGAACGTGAGCTGTCCCAACGTGCGGCATGGCGGTATGGAATTCGGAGCGGATCCATTGGTGTTGGCGGATCTGGTGACGCAGGCCCGCCGCGCGGCGCGCCGCCCGCTGTTCGTCAAGCTCTCTCCCACGCTCCCGGACATCGCTGCGACCGCGCGAGTGGCGGTGGACGCGGGTGCCGATGGGATCACCGTCATCAACACGGTGCCCGGGCTTCTGATCGACGTCGAGCGCAGGCGTCCGGTCCTCGGCTTCGGTACTGGCGGGGTCAGCGGGCCCGCGATTCTACCGGTCGGGGTCCTGGCGACCTGGAAAGTCTCGCGCGCGGTGAACGTTCCGGTCATGGGGGTCGGAGGGATCGCCAGCGCGGACGACATCGTGCAGTATGTGCTGGCCGGTGCCACACTCGTGGGGGTGGGAACGGCTGCCCTTCAGGATCCGCGGCTCCCGGAGCGTCTGGTGCGGGCGTTGGGCGCGTGGTGTGCCGATCATGGAGTCCAAACCCTTAAGGACGTCGTTGGGCGTCTGGAGTGGCCAGCGTGACTGTAACGCCGAACGTGCCGCAGGCGGGAAGCACGCCGTCTCCGGCGACACCTTCGACCACGCCGAAGGCGACGGCGATCGTCGCGCTGGATGTACCCAACGCCGATTCGGCGCTGATGATCGTGTCGGCGCTGGGTGATCTGTGCCGGTTCTACAAAGTGGGGAGTGAGTTGTTTACTGGCGCCGGGCCGTCGGTGGTGCGCTCGCTCACCGAGCATGGGTGCCAGGTCTTCCTCGATCTCAAGTTCCACGACATCCCGAACACCACGCGTGGCGCGGCGCGAAGTGCGGCGCGCATCGGAGCGCGCCTCCTGACGGTCCACGCGACGGGCGGCCGTGCGATGATGGAGGCAGCGATGGAGGGTGCCCGCCAGGGCGCCGCGCAGGCGGGGCACGGCGGGGAATGCGAGGTGTTCGCGGTGACGGTGCTGACCTCGCTTGATGGTGAGCGAATCAGTGAGGCATGGGGCCGGACTGGCGTACACGTGCAGGATGAAGTGCTTCGGCTGGCCGAGATTGCGCGGCGGGCGGGGGTGTCGGGGATCGTATGTGGCGGTGCTGAGGCGCCGGCGGTGCGGGTGGAATACGGCAACACGCTGAAGCTGCTGATCCCCGGGGTACGGCTGACGGGCTCGGCTGCGAACGACCAACTCCGGGTGGTGACCCCTGCGGAGGCCGTCGCCGCGGGTGCGAGCTACGTAATTGTGGGGCGTACGGTCACGGCGTCAGCGGTCGCGCGGGACGCGATGCGGCGGGTACTCGCGGAGTTGGGTTAGAGGCACGCTACTGACGGGACCGATGCCGAACCCGTTCATGGTCCGGGCCGAGTGGGCTGCGTGCATGCTGATCGCTGCGATAGTGGCGGCGCCTGAAGCCGCTCGCGCGCAAGGAGACGACCCTGCCCCCGGCGGCGCGCGCGCGGTTGCCCGCGCGCCGGATTCTACGCTGGGGCAGGCGCAGACTGGCGCTGGCACCGGACTGTACGACCGGTACCCCTGGTTCCCCCGATTATTGGGAGCCCAGTTCACGTACATCGGGCAGGACATGCCGCCGTTCCACGCGTTGTACAGCGGACGGAACAGCCTCACGAATCACAGTGGCCATCAGAACACGCACACCTACGGCGTGTACGCCGGCGCGCGAGTCACGATGGGATTCCAACTCTATGCGGATTTCGAGGATGCGCGCGGCGCGGGGGTCGGTGGCGCCGTGGGATTGGCGGGCCTCACCGATGGCGACGTGATACGCGAGGGCGCCGCGAACCTGGGGCAGGGGCCGTACCTGGCGCGCTCATACGCCGTGTTTCTCATTCCCATTGGAACGGCACGTGACACGGCGACCCGCGCGATGGATCAGGTCCCCGGGGCGGATCCGCCGACGCGGTTCGAGATCAAGGCTGGCAAATGGGCCCTAAGCGATGATCTCGACCAGAACCGCTATGCGAGCAGTACGCGCTACCAGTTCATGGACTGGGGACTCTGGGACAACGCGGCGTGGGACTTCGCGGCGAATACACGGGGCTACACGAACGGGGTGCTCCTGGGATATGTGAGCCCGCGGTGGGCGCTCCGGGTCGTGGCGGCGCAGATGCCGGTGATTGCCAACGGCAATACGCTCGACAACGAGATCGCGGACGCGCACGGGCTAAATGCCGAGCTTACGCTGACTCCCGACGCGGCGGGTACCGTACTCCGCCTGCTCGCGTACCAAAACCGCGGCCGGATGGGGAACTATCGGGACGCGATCAACATCGCCGCGGCACATGACACGACGCCCAGCATCGTGGCCGATGACCGGCGTGGCCGCGTGAAGTACGGATTCGGATTCAATCTCGAACAGCCGTTCGCGGATTCGGGCAATACGGGGGTGTTCCTGCGGCTTGGATGGAGCGATGGCCAGACGGAAGCCTTCGCGTTCACGGAGGCGGATCGGCATCTGAGCGGCGGCTTGCAACTCGCCGGGACGTTCTGGTCGCGCCCGGGCGACCGGCTCGGCATCGCGGATGCGGTTGACGGCATCTCGGAGGACCACCGCGATTACCTCGCGGCAGGCGGTGCCGGCTTCCTCCTCGGAGACGGAGCGCTGCGCCGCTACGCCCCCGAGAACATCATCGAGATGTACTACCGTATAGAGGTCCCGCATGCCGCTTTCGCGCAGATCTCGCCCGCCATCCAACATATCGAGAATCCCGGCTACAACGCGGACCGAGGCCCGCTCTACGTCTACACGATCCGCGTGAACCTCCACTACTGAGCCGCAGGCGGGGCGAGCCGCTGCGCGGTTGTGGCCGTAGGGGGCCTTTGACCCACGGCCTGGCAGGTTGGCGCCTTGCTTTGGGTGTCTAAACCCAATAAGTTCCTGAGCTTGTCCCGATTTTGATGACGATCGCCAAGCAGTCCGCATGGGCGGACCGCTGGCGGTCGCTGTATCAGGAGCTTGTCCGTGAAGGTACGAAGCAGCGTGAAGCCCATTTGCGAGCATTGTAAAGTGATCAAGCGAAACGGGGTAATGCGCATCATTTGCAAGCGCAACCCGAAGCACAAGCAGCGTCAGGGCTAACCGATGGCACGTATCGCGGGA
Organism: uncultured Gemmatimonadales bacterium; assembly: GCA_963706505.1. Lineage (GTDB taxonomy): Bacteria > Gemmatimonadota > Gemmatimonadetes > Gemmatimonadales > Gemmatimonadaceae > Palsa-1248. The sequence continues at coordinate 251,340 of CAVPLX010000003.1, read as the reverse complement.
ATCGATCTGCCTCGGGACAAGAAAGTCGAGGTCGGGCTGACGTACATCTTCGGCATCGGCCGCGCGACCGCTCGCAAGATCGTGGCGACGACCGGTGTGAGTGCGGCGCTCCGCGTGCGCGAGCTGACGGACGCGGATGTCAACCGTCTGCGGCAGGCGATCGAGCGGGATTACCGCGTCGAGGGTGCGCTGCGGACCGAAGTGGCGATGAACATCAAGCGCCTGATGGATATCGGGTCCTACCGGGGCATCCGCCACCGGAAGGGCCTGCCGGTCCGCGGGCAGCGCACGCATACGAACGCCCGGACCAAGAAGGGTCCGCGGCGCGCGATCGCAGGCAAGAAAAAGGTCACGAAGTAATCGGGCGAGCGCTGGCTCACCCGTCTGCACATACCTGATCACGACATGGCAACCGCAAAGAAAACAAAGCGCGTCATTGAGGCGGAAGGCATCGCCCACGTCAGTGCCACGTTCAACAACACCACCGTGACGATCACCGACAGTCACGGGAACACGGTGGCGTGGGGATCGGCCGGCAAGGCGGGGTTCAAGGGCTCGAAGAAATCGACGCCGTTCGCGGCGACGGTGGCCGCCGAGCAGGTCGCCCGTGAGGCCATGACGCTCGGTGTCCGTCGCGTGCACGTGCGCGTGCAGGGTCCGGGCAGCGGCCGTGAGTCGGCGATTCAGGCGCTTGCGACGGCCGGCCTGCAGGTCAAGTCGATCAAGGACGTGACGCCGATCCCGCACAACGGTTGCCGGCCGCCCAAGCGGCGGAGGGTCTAACCTGTGCGGTATACGGGACCGAGCTGCCGCCAGTGCCGGCGTGAAGGTACGAAGCTGTTTCTCAAGGGCATGAAGTGCTTCACCGAGAAGTGCCCCGTGGAGCGGCGCCCATACGCTCCCGGACAGCACGGCCAGAGCACGGCACGCCGCCGGAAGTCGTCGGAGTACTCGCGGCAGTTGCGTGAGAAGCAGAAGATCAAGCGGATCTACGGGCTCAGTGAGCGGCAGTTCCGCAACGTCTTCGAGCGGGTGAACCCGATGCCAGGCATCACGGGGCACAACCTGCTCGCCGCGCTCGAGAGCCGGCTGGACAACATGGTGTACCGGATGGGATTTGCGGCGAGCCGCAAGGCGGCGCGCCAGTTGGTCCGGCACCGCCACGTGGAAGTGAACGGTCACTCGGTCGATGTGCCCAGCTATCTGGTGCGGCCCGGCGAGGAGGTTCGCGTGCGGATGAAGTCACGCGAGCAGGTGTCGGTTCTGTCGGCGCTGGAGCAGTCGACGCGGGGCGCTCCGCTGGCGTGGCTGGCGGTCGACCGGGAGTCGTTCAGCGGCCGCATGCTCGAGCGCCCACAGCGGGCGAGCATTCCGATCGCGGCGCAGGAACAGCTCGTCGTAGAGCTCTATTCGAAGTAGGGCGTGGCGCGACGCGCCGCGCGGTCGGGGCCCTAACCCCCGTACGGAGCCACCGCGCGTTAGGGGCGGGGTGGAACGTTGCCGGGCACGGTGTCCGGCATGACCAACACATAAGGATCAATCAGCAATGGCACACACGATCGATCTCCGGGGCCTCGTGCGGCCGCAGCTCGTCGAGGCGACGAAGCGCGAAGACAATCCGAACGTGGCCGAGTTCCGCCTGCAGCCGCTCGAGCGCGGATTTGGGCACACGCTGGGCAACGCCATGCGGCGGATGCTCCTGTCGTCCCTTCGCGGGTCGGCGGTGTGGGCGTTCCGCATCGATGGCGTCGTTCACGAGCACCAGACGATTGCCGGTGTCGTCGAGGATGTGCACCAGATCATCGGCAATCTGAAGACGCTGACGCTGAGCCTCGATGAAGGTCTCGAGGACGCGCTTCTGCGCATTCAGAAGACCGGTCCGGGCGCCGTCACGGCTGCCGATATCGTACTCGGAACCGGTGTGCACGTGATCGACCCCAGCCACCATCTGTTCACGCTGCAGGATGACCGTGAGATCCATGTCGATCTTTACGCCAAGCAGGGGCGGGGCTACACGGAGTCCGACCAGCACGTGCTCGAGCGCGGCATGCCGATCGACGTGGTGCGGATCGACGCGATCTACAACCCGGTCCGGCGCGCGAACTTCGCGGTGGCCGAGACCCGCGTCGGCCAGCGCACGGACTATGACCGGTTGACGCTGACGGTCGAGACGAACGGCACGATCACGCCGGAAGAGGCCGTGAGCTATGCGGCCGCGCTGGCGCAGACGCACTTCCAGTACTTCGTCGGCTTCGGATCGCACACGTCCGCCCCCGTGAGCCCGAGTGGCGAAGCGACGGGCGGTGACGCGGTGCGGCTGGCCGAGCTACAGACGCCGATCGACGACCTGGAGCTGTCCGTCCGGTCCGTGAACTCGCTCAAGAACTCCAACATTCGTTCGTTGGGCGATCTGGTCCGTCAGACCGAGAGCCAGATCCTGCAGGTGAAGAACTTCGGGAAGAAGTCGCTGCAGGAGATCGCCGATCTGCTGGAGCGGAAGGGGCTGAACTTCGGGATGCGGTACGAGGAGTCGCCCGATGGGGTGCGGATCCTCGACTGGGGTACGCCCCCGAGCCGGGCCGCGGCCAACGCGCCCGACGACGAGGAAGAGTAAGGGAGACGGAGCGACATGCGGCACCGCAAAGCGGGGCGCCAACTTCGGCGCACGAGCGAGCAGCGACTCGCCTTGTTACGTAACCTCGCGATCTCGCTGATCGAACATGGCGCGATCGAGACGACCGAGGCCAAGGCGAAGGAGCTGCGGCCCTTTGTCGAACGGCTGATCACCAAGGCGAAGCGGGGCACGTTGCACGATCGCCGGCTGGCGACGCGGCACGTGCACGTCCGGCGCGCGGCCGATACGCTCTTTCAGAGCGTCGGGCCCGCGTTCGCGACGCGAACGGGCGGCTACACCAGAATCCTCAAAGTCGGCCACCGCAAAGGCGACGGCGCGGAGATGGCGCGGATCGAGATGATCGGCGTGAGCGGCGCCAATGGAACCGAGCGGGCGGTGAAGAAGGCGCCGGCGCCCAAGAGCCGCCGGCAGCGCCGCGGGCGAAATCAACCGTCCCATCTGCCACGGGGTCCACGAAAGGACGTGGCAAGGCACCGGCGCCCGCGACGAAGCAGACACGCAAGGCGGGCGACAAGGGAGGGAGCAAGGGATGAGCACGCAGATCAAGCGGAATCGCTGCTTCGTGTGTGATCGCGGCGTCGCCTTCGGCAACAACGTGTCGCACGCGAACAACCGCACGCGGCGGGTGTGGAAGCCCAACCTGCAGGTCGCGCGGGTCGTCGTGGACGGCACGATCACCAAGGTGAAGGTGTGCACCCGCTGTCTCCACGCGGGCAAAGTACAGCGGGCGCCTCGAGGCGGGGCGCGGGTGGCGTAACGACGCCTACCGCACTCATCACCGGAATAACCGGCCAGGACGGCTCGTACCTGGCCGAACTGCTCCTCGGCAAAGGCTACCGCGTTGTCGGGATCGTACGCCGTAGCTCCACCACGCCATACGAACGGATCGCGCACCTCGTCGACAAGGTCGACCTGGTGTCCGCCGACCTGCTCGACCAGCACTCCCTGGTCGATGCGATCCGCGATGCCGCACCGCGCGAGATCTACAACCTCGCGGCCCAGAGTTTCGTCCAAACCTCCTGGACCCAGCCGGTACTGACGGGCGAGTTCACCGCCCTCGGCGTCACCAGGATGCTGGAGGCGATGCGGAAGGCTGCCCCTGAGGCGCGGTTCTACCAGGCCAGCTCCAGCGAGATGTTCGGCAAGGTGCAGCAGACCCCGCAAAACGAGGTCACCTCGTTCTATCCGCGGAGCCCGTACGGCGTCGCGAAGGTCTACGGGCACTGGATCACCGTCAATTATCGCGAGAGCTTCGGACTGTACGCGGTGTCCGGCATCCTCTTCAACCACGAGTCCGAGCGGCGCGGTCTCGAGTTCGTCACGCGAAAAGTGACGGATGGCGTCGCCCGCATTCATCTCGGCATCTCGCGCGAGCTGCGGCTCGGCAATCTCGACGCGCGGCGCGACTGGGGATATGCCGGCGACTACGTCGATGCGATGTGGAGGATGCTGCAGCCGGACACTCCCGAGGACTACGTGGTCGGGACCGGGCTGACGTGGTCGGTCAGGCAACTCTGCGAGATCGCGTTCCGCGTGGTGGGCCTGAACTATCAGGAATACGTGGTGCAGGACCCTCGTTTCCTTCGTCCCGCCGAGGTGGATCTCCTCGTGGCGGATGCGACCAAGGCCAAGGAGCGCCTGGGGTGGGCGCCGCAGGTGCCCTTCGAGCAGTTGATCGCCCGCATGGTCGAGGCCGACGTGACGCGGCACCGCCGAGCGGCGGCGTAGCGCGGGTGGACATGGCCCGCCCGGGGACGACCTGACGTGCGGGCCCTCGTCACTGGCGCGGCGGGATTCGTCGGACAGTGGCTCGTCCGCGATCTGCTCGTGGCCGGGCATCAAGTCACCGGGCTCACCCCCGTCGATCCATCGGAGGCTGCGACGCTCCTCTCGACGGATGAGCAGGCCGACGTCGATTGGCTGATGGGCGATGTTCGTCGCACCGACGATGTCCGTCGTGCGCTCGATATCGCGCCTCCGGATGTCGTATTTCACCTCGCCGGCGTGAGCTCAGTGACTACGGCGAACAGCGATCCGGGAGCCGCGACCGAAGTGAACGTCGTCGGCGCCGCGCGACTCCTCGGCGAGGTGCGGGTTCGCCGCCGCGTCGGCGTTCTCGACCCCGCGGTGGTCATCGTCGGGAGCGGTGAGCAATACGGCCGGCACGACAAGAGCGAGTTGCCGCTGACCGAGGATGCCGAGCAGCGCCCGCTGACCGTGTACGCCGCGACCAAAGCTGCGCAGGAAGTGCTCGCGCTGGAGGCATTCCGGAGCGAGGGCGTGCGCGTCGTCGCGACGCGGAGCTTCAATCACAGCGGGCCGGGGCAGGCGCCCGGGTATTTGCTGCCGTCGCTCGTCCGGCGTGCGTTGGCGCTGCGGGCCGGCGCCGCGGACGGAGGCCAGCGCCGCGCCGCGTTGTCGCTGGGCAACACGTCGTCGGTGCGCGATTTTCTGCACGTAGCGGACGTCGCGGCGGCGTATATTGCTCTGGCGGCGCGTGGCCGCTCGGGGGAGATCTACAACGTGTCCAGCGGAGTCGGCGTGTCGGTCAAGGAGCTTGCGGTCCAGGTGCTCGCCGCGACCGGGGTCAAGGCCCCGCTCGCGACGGATCCGGCGCTGGCTCGCCCCGTGGACGTGCCGGCGCTGGTCGGCGACAATGCCCGCCTGCGTGACGCCACGGGGTGGGCTCCGACGCGCACGCTGCGGACACTGATCGATGACCTCGTGGAGTACTGGGCCGCCAAGCCCGCCGTACACTCGTGACCGCCGCACCGACACGCAGGTGACTTCGCGACCCCACTGGCCGCATGCCTCGACGCACTGACCTACATCGCATTCTGCTGTTGGGATCGGGCCCCATCGTCATCGGGCAGGGGGCCGAGTTCGACTACTCCGGCACGCAGGCGGCGAAGGCGCTCCGTGAGGAAGGATTCGAGGTGGTGCTGGTGAACTCGAATCCGGCGACCATCATGACGGACCCGGAGTTCGCGTACCGCACGTACATCGAGCCGGTCACGCCGGAGTTCGTGGAGATGGTGATCGCGCGGGAGCATCCGGACGCGCTCCTGCCGACGATGGGCGGGCAGACGGCGCTCAACGTGGCACTCGAGCTGGCGGATCGCGGCGTGCTGGCCCGGCACGGCGTTGAACTGATCGGCGCCAACGCCCGGGCGATCCGTGTGGCGGAGGACCGGGCGCTGTTCGCCGACGCGATGCGCCGGATCGGGCTCGCGGTTCCGGTGGGCGGCATCGCGGCATCGTATGACGAGGCCGAGGCGTTGCTCGACCGCGTGGGATTCCCGGCGATCATCCGGCCGTCGTTCACGCTGGGCGGCACTGGTGGCGGTGTCGCCTACAACCGCGCCGAGTACGAGGACGTGGTGCGCCGCGGGCTGGACATGTCGCCGACGCACCAGGTCCTGGTCGAGCAGAGCGTCCTGGGCTGGAAGGAATATGAACTCGAAGTGATGCGCGACCACGATGACAACGTCGTGATCGTCTGCTCGATCGAGAACATCGATCCGATGGGCGTCCACACCGGCGATTCGATCACGGTGGCTCCGGCCATGACCCTGACGGACCGCGAGTACCAGCGCATGCGGGACGCGGCGCTCGCGGTCATTCGCGAGATCGGTGTGGATGCGGGCGGGTGCAACATTCAGTTCGCGGTCAATCCGCGCGATGGCACGATGCTCGTCATCGAGATGAATCCGCGTGTCTCGCGCTCCTCCGCGCTCGCATCCAAGGCGACCGGGTATCCGATCGCGCGGATCGGGGCGAAGCTCGCCGTGGGCTACCGTCTCGACGAGATCGCGAACGACATCACGCGGACGACGCCGGCGTCATTCGAGCCGGTGCTGGACTACGTCGTCGTGAAGGTGCCGCGCTTCGCGTTCGAGAAGTTCGCCGGAGCGGACCCGCGGCTGACCACGCAGATGAAATCGGTCGGCGAATCGATGGCGATCGGCCGCACCTTCAAGGAAGCGTTCCAGAAGGGACTTCGTGCGCTCGAATCCGGGCGGATCGGCTGGGTGATCGGGGCGACCCCCGCAGACGACCGGCTCGCCGACGACACCGTCGAGGCGTTGCGTGGGGCGTTGCGCCAGCCGACCCCGGAGCGGGTCTTTCAGATCAAGCGAGCGATCATGGCGGGGATATCCCTCGCCGATCTGAACGAGATCACCGCGGTGGACCCGTGGTTCCTGGCCGAGATGCAGCAACTGGTCGATGCCGAGGTCTGGTACGCGGGGCTTCCGGTTGATGAGGCCCATGCCGGGGACACGATCCGGACGATGAAGCAGATGGGCTTCTCGGATCGCCAGTTGGGCGATCTCCGTGGCGAGTCCGACGCGGTCGTCCGGACCAGGCGGTGGGCGGCCGGCGTGCGGCCAGCGTACAAGATGGTGGACACCTGCGCGGGCGAATTCCCGTCAGCCACGCCCTACCTCTACGGCAGCTACGACGAGGAGAGTGAGGCGCCGCGGACCGGGCGGCGATCAGTCGTGATCCTCGGGAGTGGCCCGAACCGGATCGGCCAGGGCGTGGAGTTCGACTACTGCTGTGTCCGGGCCGCGCTGGCCCTGCGGGACCAGGGGTTCGAGACGATCATGATCAACTCCAATCCGGAGACTGTCTCGACCGATTTCGACATATCGGACAAGCTGTACTTCGAGCCGCTGACCCTGGAGGACGTGCTCGAAGTCGTGGATCGCGAGAAGCCGGAAGGTGTCATCGTGCAGCTCGGCGGGCAGACCCCGCTCAAACTGACGCGCGGATTGGCGGCTGCCGGCATCCGGATTCTGGGCACGCCGCCGGATGCAATTGATACGGCGGAGGACAGGCGCCGGTTCGCGATGATCGCGGACCGGCTTGGGCTTCATCAGCCGGACAGCGGCACTGCGACGGGGCCGGACGAGGCGGCGGCGATCGCCACTCGCGTCGGATATCCAGCGCTGCTGCGGCCGTCGTACGTCCTCGGTGGCCGGGCGATGCAGGTCGTCTACGACGAGCCGTCGTTGCGCGAATATTTCGCGAGAGCTGTTCGAGCTTCGGAGGAACGTCCGGTGCTGATCGACCGGTTTCTCGAAGACGCGTTCGAGGCTGATGTGGACGCGATCTCCGATGGGCACCAGGTCGTGATCGGCGGAGTCATGCAGCACATCGAAGATGCCGGAATCCATTCTGGTGACTCAGCTTGCGTGTTGCCACCTTACTTGATACGTGAACAAGATCTCGCGGTCATGCGGGCACAGACCGTGGCACTTGCCAAGGCGCTCGGGGTGGTCGGTCTGATCAACGTGCAGTTCGCGGTGAAGGGGGGCGTGGTCTACGTCCTGGAGGTCAACCCGCGGGCCAGCCGGACCATCCCGTTCGTGTCGAAAGCGATCGGCGTGCCGCTGGCTGCGGTGGCCGCGCGGGTCATGGCGGGAGAGACGCTGGCGCAGATCGGATTTACCGAAGAAGTCGTGCCGCCCTATGTCGCCGTCAAAGAGGCGGTCTTCCCGTTCAGCAAGTTCCGGGAGTTCGATCCGATCCTGGGACCCGAGATGCGGTCGACGGGCGAAGTCATGGGGATCTCGGACTCGTTCGGGAGCGCCTTCGCGAAGGCCCAACTGGCTGCGGACAACGGGCTCCCGACGGCGGGAGCGATCTTCATTACGGTGAATGACAGCGACAAATCCACCGTGGTCCCGATCGCCCGCCGCTTCCACGAGATGGACTTCCGGCTCTTCGCGACGGAGGGGACTGCCCGGTATCTCCGGGGTCGCGGGATACCGGCCGAGCGGGTGTTCAAAGTTCACGATGGACGTCCCCATGCGATCGACTTGATCGTCAATCGGGATGTGCAACTCCTCATCAACACCCCGTTGGGCAAGCATGCCCACCGAGACGACTATTCCCTCCGCCAGGCGGCGATCGCCCACCGGGTGCCCTATACGACCACCCTGTCCGCCGCCAGCGCGGCCTGTGATGCGATCCTGGCCCTCCGGTCCAGACGTCCCGCGGTGAAGTCGCTCCAGGAGTGGCAGGCCCTGGCGCGGGGTGGTGCAGACCGGCCGGCGACCGTCCGGCCGGCGGCGTCATTGTTGTCCACGCCACCGGATGGGCCAATGGCGGCGGTGTCGCCGTGACGCGGGCGCGGGGTGCGGCGACGGGGCTCTCCGCGTCCGCTACGGTCCATGAATCGGCGTACGTGGATGAAGGTGCCACGGTCGGACCCGGGACCCGGATCTGGCATTTCTGCCATGTGATGCCGGGAGCCGTGATCGGCCCGCGATGCAACCTCGGGCAGAACGTCGTCGTCATGGGCGGGACGCGTCTTGGCGAGAACGTCAAGGTTCAGAACAACGTCTCGATCTACGAAGGGGTGGAGCTGGAGGACGACGTCTTCTGCGGCCCCTCGATGGTGTTTACCAATGTCGTCAATCCACGTAGCCATGTGTCTCGGAAGCATGAATACCTGCGGACACTGGTCCAGCGGGGGGCCACGATCGGAGCCAATGCCACCGTCGTTTGCGGCGTCACCCTCGGCGAATACGCGTTCGTGGGTGCGGGCGCCGTGGTGACTCGCGACGTGCCGGCCCACGCGCTGGTCGTCGGCGTGCCGGCCCGGAGGATCGGTTGGGTGTGTTCCTGCGGGGTGCGGCTTCCGGACGCCGGAGACGGCACCTGCGAGACGTGCGGCTCGGTCTACGCCCGCTCGGGTGACGGGATCGTCCGGACCGGGGGGCGGAGGTGACACATCCGGACTCGTTCCGTATCGCGATGTTGGGGTGCGGGCGCATCAGCCGCAACCATTGGGAAGCCGTGGCCCGCGTCGATGGCCTCTCGATCGCCGCGGTCTGCGATGTGGACGCGGAGCGAGCTCGCGCGGCCGGCGAAGAGCTGCACGTGCCGTGGTTCAAGTCGTACGAAGAGATGCTGAGCCAGGCGCCGTGCGAGATCGTGACCATCGCGACGCCGTCGGGACTACATCCCGCAGCAGGGGATTCTGGCCGCGCGGGCCGGCAAGCACGTCATCGTGGAGAAGCCGATGGCGATCACGCTGTCCGCCGCCGATGAGTTGCTCCACGCCTGCGATGCCGCGAACGTGCATCTTTTCGTCGTCAAGCAGAACCGGCTCAACCGGACGATCCAACTGGTGAAGCGGGCGCTCGACAAGGGGCGCTTCGGCCGCATTTACATGGCCAACTGCACCGTCCGGTGGGCGCGCCCGCAGGAGTACTACGACCAGGCCCCGTGGCGCGGGACGTGGGAGTTCGATGGCGGGGCGTTCATGAACCAGGCGTCGCACTACGTCGATCTGATCCAGTGGCTGGTCGGGCCGGTCGAAAGTGTCATGGCGCAGACCGCGACGCTCGCCCGGCGAATCGAGACCGAAGATTCCGGGATCGCGATTCTGAAGTTCCGGTCGGGGGCGCTCGGCTGCATCGAAGTCACGATGCTGACGTACCCGCGCAACCTCGAGGGATCGATCACCATCCTCGGCGAGACCGGCTCTGTGAAAGTCGGTGGCACCGCGGTCAACCGGATCGAGCACTGGTCGTTCGCCACGTACGATGACGACGACAAGCTCGTGGAGTCCGTGAACACCAATCCCACCTCCGTGTACGGGTATGGGCACGAGGCGTACTATCGCAACGTGCTGGCCGTACTCCGTGGTGAGGCGAAGGCCGACACCGACGGCCGCGCGGGACGGAAATCGCTGGAGCTGATCCTCGGGATCTACGAGTCGGCGAAAGCGGGCCGGGAGATTCCGTTGCCGCTGCGGTCGAAGATCTGACATTCAGCGCCGGAACAGTCCCAGTGCCGATTCCACTCCTAGACCTTCGCGCGCAGCACGCCACGATCAAAGATGACGTCGTCCGCGCGATCATGGGCGTCGTCGATGCGCAGACGTTCATCCTCGGTGAGCCGGTGTCGCGGTTCGAGGCCGCGGTCGCGAGCCTGTCGCACGTCAAGCACGCGATCGGATGTGCCAACGGGACGGACGCCATCCTGCTCGCGCTGCGGGCGCTCGACGTCGGCCGTGGCGACGAGGTGATCACGACGCCGTTCACGTTCTTCGCGACGGCGGGTGCGATCCACAACGTCGGTGCCAGACCGGTGTTCGTGGACATCGACCCGGTGACGTTCAACATCGACCCCACGAAGATCGCGGCGGCGGTGACGCCGAAGACCAAGGCCGTGATCCCCGTCGATCTCTTCGGCCAGATGGCCGCCGCTCGAGCAGGTGGCGCTCAGCGCCCGCGGGATCCCCATGATCGAGGATGCCGCCCAGTCGATCGGAGCGCGCCGCGCGATCGATGGCGAATGGCGAATGGCCGGCGAGTCCGCGACGATCGGGACGTTCAGCTTCTTTCCGTCGAAGAACCTCGGCGGTTACGGCGACGGCGGGATGATGGTCACGCAGGACGATGCGATCGCCCGCCGGCTGGTCCGGCTGCGCACCCACGGCGGCGTGAAGACCTATTTCCACGAGGAAGTGGGATTCAACTCCCGCCTCGATACGCTGCAGGCGGCGGTGCTCGAGGCGAAGCTGCCGCATCTGGCGGCGTGGAGCGCGAAGCGCCGCGAACACGCGGCATACTACACGGCCGGGCTGGCGGATCTCGCGCCCAATGTCCGGACGCCGGTAGTTGGTCCGGAGAGCGAGTCGATCTACAACCAGTACACCATCCGGGCGGCGCGCCGAGACGCGCTGCAAAACCATCTCAAGAACCTTGGTATCGGCACGGCGATCTACTATCCGTTGCCGCTGCACCTGCAGCCCTGCTTCGCGTATCTCGGCTATCGCCGGGGCCAGTTCCCGGAGGCCGAACGGGCGTCTGATGAGGTGTTGTCGCTGCCCGTCTATCCGGAGCTGAGCCACACGCAACAGGACGAAGTCATCGCCGCGGTGCGGGGCTTCTACGGCCGATAGTGCCTCGCCTCCGGGCGTTGGCATGACACATTCCAGGACTGAGCATGACTGAGCAGCATCCGTCGGACCATCAACAGAAACTTCTCGCGCGGATCCAGGACCGCAGCGCCGTCGTCGGCGTCGTCGGCCTGGGGTACGTTGGGCTTCCGCTGGCCGTCGAGTTCGGGAAAGCCGGATTCAAGGTGATCGGCTATGATGTCAGCAAGCGCGTGATCGACACGCTGACGTCGGGGCGCTCGCACATCCAGGACGTGCCGTCGGCGGACGTCGCGGCGCTGGTGAAGAGCGGCGCGTTCGTGGCGACGGCGGATCCCGCGCGCCTCGCCGAGGTGGATGCCGTCTCGATCGCGGTGCCAACGCCGCTCGTCAAGACGCGCGACCCGGACATGAGCTACGTGGACAAGGCGACGGACACCCTCGCGGCCCATTGCCGTCCGGGCACGCTCGTCGTGCTCGAGAGCACGACATATCCCGGCACGACCCGGGAGTTGGTGCAACCCAAATTCGAGAGCCGCGGCCTGACGGTCGGCCGGGACATCTTCCTGGCTTTCAGCCCCGAGCGAGTCGATCCGGGCAACGGGACCTACAACACGAAGAACACCCCGAAAGTCGTCGGGGGTATCACGCGCGCCTGCCTCGCCGTCGCCAGCGCGCTGTACGGGCAATGCATTGATACCGTGGTCTCAGTGAGCTCGCCGGAAGCGGCCGAACTCGTGAAGTTGCTCGAGAACACCTTCCGGTCCGTGAACATCGGACTGGTGAACGAGATGGCGATCGTGTGTGACCGCCTCGGCGTAAACGTGTGGGAAGTGATCGACGCCGCGGCAACGAAGCCATTCGGGTTCATGCGGTTCACGCCCGGACCCGGAATCGGCGGCCACTGCATCCCGCTCGATCCGCATTACCTCGCGTGGAAGATGCGGACACTGAACTACCGGACCCGGTTCATCGACGTGGCGAGCGAGATCAACAGCCAGATGCCGGATTTCGTCGTCGAGAAGGTCGCGCACGCGCTCAACGACGTGTGCAAGTCGGTCAAGGGGAGCCACGTGCTGGTCGTGGGCGTCGCGTACAAGAAGAACATCGACGACATCCGCGAGAGTCCGGCGCTGGACGTCATCCGGCTGCTGGAAGGGCGGGGAGCGGACGTCACGTATCACGACCCGTACATCCCGTCATTCACCGAAGATGGGCATCGCCGGTCCGGCGTGGCGCTCGACGCCGGGACACTGGCCAAGTCCGACTCGGTGGTGATCATCACGGATCACGCCAACATCGACTACCAACTGATCGTGGACCACGCGTCGGTGGTCGTCGATACCCGCAATGCCACGGCTCGCGTCGTTCGACCCAAGGCGCGCATCGTGTCGCTGTCATCGCCGCCAGCGGGTGCCTAGCTGGCGGGGGCAGGCGGTTCGGCTGGCCATCGTCGCCTGCATGGGGTCGTCGATGTTGGTCGGGCCGGCCGTAGCGCATGCGCAGTTCGGACTCATCACCCTGCCGCTGAACGATCCCGCCTACGTCCAACTGGCGGCGCTCGAACACGCGGGCTGTGCCGCCGCGCGGGTGTCCGTGGTCCGCCCCTACAGCGTGCGGCTGATCCGGGCGGCGCTCGCCGCTGCACGGACCCAGCCGGATTGCGCGGGTCCGTTGCTCGAGGCGTTGGCGACGCGGTTTGCGCCGGCGCCCGCCGATGCGCGCACGGGCGTACGCGCCGGTGCGGCGGCGACCGTCCAGGGAACCGCGTATCACAACGGCGTGTTTCTCCCGCTCTGGGAGAACGTACGGCCGGCAGCGCAGGGCGCTCCGGCGGGAGTGGCTCTCGTGCACGGGCGTCTGGCGTGGGGCGACAGCGATCGCGTCGCGCTCGTCGGCGACGGATATGCCGAGACCAACGTGCGCAACGACCCGACCGTGCGGGCGCGTCCCTTCCGTACCGGCAGCGGTAACACCTCGGGCGTCGTGGATTTCTCGGAGGCCTACGCGACCGCGCGTGCCGGGGTTTTCACGTTGACGTTGGGACGAGGCGAGGAGGCGTGGTTGGGCAGTGGCACCGAGTCGACGATCCTCTCGGCGAACGGGCCACCCATCGACCGGATCGCCGCCGAGTTCCACACGGCGCACTTCGAAGGGCGCGCCATATTCGGGACGCTCGACGACGTCGTCCTGGATTCGGCCCAGGACAGTCTCAGCGGCACGATCGGCCCGCAGCGCTATTATCGGTATATCGTCGGACACGAGTTGACATGGCGGCCGTCGAGAGTGGCCGAGATCACGCTGGGAGAGACCGCCTTGCTGTCGCGTGGGACGCAGACCGTGGATCTCTCGCTCATCAATCCCTTCATCCCGTACGTGATCGCGCAGCATGACACGGGGGAGGCAGGGAACCAGGTGCTCGACAACCTGATGGCGTTCGCCGCGATCCGGCTGCGTGCGGGTCCGATAACCGGCGCGGCGGAGCTGCTGATCGATGACATCCAGATCGACGCGGCCTCCCGGCTCACGACGCCTGACCAGCTGGGCTACGATCTGACTCTGTCATCACCGTTGCCGGTTTCCGTGCCCGCCACGGTGAGCCTGGAGTACGAGCGCATCGACAGCTATACGTATGAGCGCCAGTTCTACACCACCGTGTACGAGAACTACGACCAGCCGCTGGGATCCCGACTGGGCCCTGATGCCGACTACGGCCATCTCGAGGCAGAGGCGTTTCCGCGCCCGTGGCTTCGCGTGGCGGCTGGCCTGGGGTTCTGGCGCCGCGGGTTGCAGCGGATCTTCGAGCGCCCGGCGCAGATGGCGACGGGACATGCGAACGCGCCGTTTCCGACCAATGGGCCGGGCCAGCCCGCACAGACGGCGGAGCTGGGTGACGCCTCGCTGCAATTCCTCAATCCGGTGCTCCCCGTGACCGCGAGCGTCCAACTGGGGCGGATCCAGAACACCAACAACGTGCCGCTTCCCGCCGCCAACTACGCCCAGCTCCAACTCACCGCGACGTATGCACTGCACTATCCCTGAGCCATCACTGACCGCGGGTGCCGCGCGCACCCGCTCGCCGTGGCGCGTCCGATGGTCGCTGACCGCGACGCTCGTGCTTGCCGCGGTTACCATCGTCTCCGGCCCGGCGCGGGCCCAGACACCCACGGCGACACCAACCGACACGAGCGTCCACGCGGACACGAATGCCCGGGCAACGGGCACTTTGCGTTCGGGGGACTTGCTCAAGATCCGCGTCTATCGTGATTCCGAGCTGAGTGGCCAGTATCTGATCGACGCGCAGGGTGACGTGCAGATGCCTGGCGTCGGGGTGATTCGCGCGGCCGGACTCGATCCGACCCAGATCACCCAGCGGATGGTCGAGGCATTTCGCGCGCGCGGATTCCGCGCGCCGGAGATCGCGATCCAGCCGCTCATCCGTGTGTCGGTGCTGGGTGAGGTGCGGGCACCGAGCCTGTACCCGGTGGAGCCGGGTGTGAGCCTGATCCAACTGCTGACGCTCGCCGGGGGTCCGACCGACCGGGCGAATCTCAAGCGCGCGCAGGTGATCCGGGAGAATCACGTCTTCACCGTGGACCTGGAGAGCGCGCTGTCCGGGAGTGCCGCGGGCCGGGTGACGTTGTACTCGAACGACGTGGTGTACCTGCCACCCAAGCACAGCCTGTTCTCGCGCGACAACATCACCCTCGCGGCCACGCTCGCGTCGCTCGCGCTGTCGGTCGTCACGCTCATTCAGGTATCGCACCGCTAGTGGGCGACATCCTCGTCTCTCCGTCATCCGCGCCCGTCCTTCCCCAGGAAGGAGGGATTCTCGCCAGCGAGCAATCGCTGCGAGACATTGCCGCGGCAGTCGCGCGGCGGCAGTGGGTGGTGGGTCTTGTCTTTCTGATCACGGTCGCCATCGGGACGTGGCGCACGATGACCGAGCAGCGCGTCTACGGGTCGTCCGTCACCGTGCGGGTCGAGCGTTCGGAGAATCCGATCGCCAACGCCCCGTCGTCGGGCCAGCAATACGACTTCCGTGTGGATCCGCTGGTGTCGGAGCAGCAGGTGATCAAGAGCCAGACGGTCGCCGAGCGCACGGCGCAGGCGGCGGGGATGCAGCTCAACGTGGTGCGGCCGGAACACGTTCTCCTCAGCACCATCCTTGGCGACCAAATGCCGGTGCTGCGGCGCGAAGTCCTGCCTGGCGATCTCACCCTGCGCTTCGACGCCACGCGGTTCTCGCTGCAAGCGGCAGCCGGCAATATGGGCCCGCGCGGTATGGAGACACGCTCGACATTCGGGGCGCTGGCGATTTCCGTCCCGCGCCGCCCCGCGATCCGGGCGTCAGAGGTGCTGCTCTCCATCGCTCCCTTGAGTGGCGTGGCTCGCGATCTGCGCGCCAACGTCTCCACCCGTGTACTGCCGCAGACCGACATCATCGAAGTGACGGTGACCGGCCCCGATCCGGTCCGCGTCGCCCAGGCGGCGAACACCGCCGCGGGGATCTACGCGGAGTATGCGCGCGAGGGCGCACAGACCCGGGCGCAGAAACGAAGCCAGTTCATTGCGCAGAGCCTCCAGGAGCAGGCCCTTTCGCTCAAGCGGAGCCAGGATTCGTTGCGTGATTTCCAGGAGCGTAACAAGACCTCAGACGTCACCGACGAGCAGACGGAGTTGTTCAAGCGGATCTACAAGCTCCAGGATGACCGGGCGGAGCTGATGCTCGAGCAACAGGTGTATCTCGCGCTGGTCGGCCGCCTGGCGCAGGCGGACACGACGGACGAAGAGCTGCGTAAGCTCGTCGCGACCGACGCCGTCGAACACAATAAGAGCGTCGCCGATCTCTATGCGAGCTGGTTCGACCTGTCGCGAACCCGCCAGCGTCTCAGCCTCTCGCGCGACGACCGCAACATCGACGTCCAGGCGCTCGACAGCTCGATCGCGGCCACCAAGCGCAACCTGCAGTTCGCCAGCCGCCTCTATCTCCAGGGGCTCGCGACGCGCATCGCATCAATCGACAGCAGTGTCGACGACCTGCGTGGCGCCAGCGGCCAGTATCCGCCGATGGTGGCGGAGCAGGCGCGGCTCACCGCCAACGTCAAGACGCGCGAGACCGGCTACGACAATCTGCTGGCGCAGTATCAACTGGCGCAGATCAGCCAGGGCGCCGAGACCGGCGGGGTCCGCATCATCGACCCGGCGACCATCCCGCTCACGCCGATCTCGCCACAGCGCAAGCGGGCGGTGTTCCTTGCGGCGATCCTCGGCTTGTTGCTGGGCATCGTCGCCGCCGTCGTCGCGGACCGCTTCGATGATGCGGTGCAGACCCCCGATGAGGTGCGGGACCGGCTTCAACTGCCGATTCTGGGTTCGATCCCGCGGGTGACCGAAGCGCTCTTCGCGCGATCTCCGAGCTCACGGTTCCGGCTCATTTCCCACGTCGAGCCACAGTCCCTGGTGGCCGAGGCATTCCGGTCGCTGCGGACCAACCTCGCGTTCGCGCGCGCCCATCAGGACCTGCGGACGATCGTGCTCACCAGTCCGGGGCCCGGCGACGGGAAATCAACGGTCGCCAGCAACCTGGCGACGACATTTGCCCAGCAGGGCCAGCGCACCCTGCTGGTGGACGCCGATCTCCGGCGGGCGGTCGTCAACGAGACATTCGAGCTGCCGCGCCATCCGGGACTCTCCGACGTGCTGATTGGGCGGAGCAAGCTGGCCGACGTGATCCGGGCCGTGGACGTCCCGAACCTATCCGTCCTGGTCAGCGGCCAATTCCCGCCGAACCCGTCGGAGCTCCTCGGCTCGCCGGCGATGCGGGAGATCATCGAACAGGCCAAAGGCGAGTTCGACATGATCATCATCGATTCGCCTCCGGTTCTGGCTGTCACCGATGCCTCGGTTCTGTCGTCGCTCGTGGACGGCACGGTCGTTGTAGTACGGGTCGGCAAGACGGCGCGGGATGCCGTCCGCCGCGGGGTGGCCCAACTGCGGGTGGTCAACGGCCGGGTGCTCGGTGCCGTGCTGAATGACGTCGATTTCCGTAGCGGCGTCTATTACGGGGGTTACGGCTATTACTATCACAAGTTCTATGGCGAGGACCCCGAGGGGACGGCCGGCGGAACGAGGATGCGGCGGTGGCGGAGAGCTTTGACCGGGAGTTTGCCGGGCCGGAAACGCTAGACTAACTTCAAGTCTGACTTAGAGTTCTGATCATTTCGAGGCATCTGTGAACATATCAGTGATTGGCACGGGCTACGTCGGCCTGGTGGTCGGGGCGTGTCTGGCCGAGACGGGCAATACGGTAGTGTGCGCGGACGTGGACCGGGCCAAGATCGAGGGGCTGAAGCGAAACCAGCTCCCGATTTATGAGCCGGGGCTCGCTCCGCTGGTCGAACGCAACCAGCAGCATTCGCGTCTGGTCTTCACGAGCGACGTGTCGGCGGCGATCGCATCGGCCAGCGTGATCTTCATCGCCGTGGGGACGCCCCCGGACGAGGACGGCTCCGCCGACCTCCGGCACGTGCTTGGCGTCGCGGACCAGATCGGGCGGCACATGACCCGGGAGCTGGTGGTGGTGACCAAGTCGACCGTTCCGGTCGGCACCGCGGCCAAGGTCGCGGCGGCCGTCGCGCGGCACGCGCGGCATCCGTTCCACCTGTGCAGCAACCCCGAGTTCCTCAAAGAGGGCGCGGCGGTCGATGATTTCCTCAAGCCCGATCGGGTCGTGCTCGGGGTGGAGTCCGAGCATGCGCGCACGGTGATGGGGGAGCTGTATTCGCCGTTCGTGCGCACGGGCAAGCCGATCATCTTCATGGACATCCCGTCGGCCGAGATGACCAAGTACGCGGCGAACGCGATGCTGGCGACGCGGATCTCGTTCATGAACGAGATCGCATCACTGTGCGAGCGCGTGGGTGCCAACGTGGATCACGTGCGGAAGGGAATCGGCAGCGATCCCCGGATCGGGGCGTCGTTCCTCTTTCCGGGCCCGGGCTACGGCGGATCGTGTTTTCCCAAGGACGTCAAGGCGCTCATCCGGACCGCCGAGGAATGCGAGGCACCGCTCCAGGTGCTGGAAGCCGTCGAGCAGGCCAACGACCGGCAGAAACACCGGTTGTTCGCGAAGCTGGAGGCCGCGCTGGAGGGCGGAGTCCAGGGATTGCAGATCGCGATCTGGGGATTGGCGTTCAAGCCGCAGACCGATGACATGCGCGAATCACCGGCGCTGGTTCTGATCGAGGAGTTGCTCGCCGCGGGCGCCCGCGTGCGGGCGCACGATCCGGTGGCCAGCCACGAGGCGCAGCGCCGTCTTGGCCAGCGTGTGGCGTTCGCCGAATCCAACTACGATGCCCTGGCCGGATCGGATGCGCTGGTCATCGTCACCGACTGGAACGAATATCGCCATCCGGATTTCGCGCGGATCAAGCAGACCCTTCGCCGGCCGATTCTGATCGACGGGCGCAACCTGTACGATCCGCAGAAGATGGTGGAGCTGGGCTTTCACTACGATTCCGTCGGACGCCCCGTCAGCCGGGCCGTCGCGCGGCCCGCCGCCACGCTGGTCGCCTGAACCGCGAGGTCGCCGGCACGTGCGCGTCCTGATCACGGGTGCCGCCGGATTTCTCGGCTCGCACCTGGCCGACCGCTTTCTCCGCGATGGCCACGCGGTGGTGGGTCTCGACAATTTCGTCACGGGCCACCCCGATAACATCGCGCACCTGATCGGGCGGGAAGGCTTCGAGTTCATCCGGCACAACGTGTCGACGTACACGTTCATCGCCGGCCCGCTGGACGGCGTGCTGCATTTCGCTTCGCCGGCCAGCCCGGTGGATTATCTCGAACACCCGATTCCGACGCTGAAAGTCGGCGCACTCGGGACGCACAATGCGCTTGGCCTGGCCAAGGCGAAGGGGGCGCGGTTCTTTCTCGCGTCGACCTCCGAGATCTACGGCGATCCGCTGGTGCATCCGCAGACCGAGCGGTATTGGGGCAACGTCAATCCGATCGGACCGCGGGGCGTTTACGACGAGGCGAAGCGGTACGCCGAGGCGATGACGATGGCGTACCACCGCTATCACGGGATGGACACGCGGATCGTCCGCATCTTCAACACGTACGGGCCGCGCATGCGCCCGCGTGACGGGCGCGTGGTGTCGAACTTCATCGTGCAGGCGTTGTGCGGCGAGCCATTGACCGTCTACGGTGACGGCAGCCAGACGCGGAGCTTCTGCTACGTGGACGACGAGATCGACGGCATCTACCGGCTCTTCATGGGCGGCGACAACCAGCCCGTCAACATCGGCAATCCGGACGAGTACACGGTGCGCCAGCTCGCCGAGATCGTGATTGGCGCGACGGGCACGCGGTCCAAGATCGAATACAAGCCGCTACCGGTGGACGATCCCAAAGTCCGGCAGCCCGACATCTCGCGGGCGCGGTCGCTGCTGGGATGGGAGCCCAAGGTCGACGTCCGGGTGGGCGTCGCGCGGACCGTGGAGTATTTCCGTTCGCTGCTGGGATCGGATCGCATGCTGCCGCGCGCGGAGCCGGCCCCGCGTCCGGCTCCGGTGACGCACCGGGGCGCGGCGTGACGGCGACTCCCGACCGGTCGCTGCGTGAGCTGATCGATCTGGCGCCCGACGCGGCCGACCGGGCGCGCGAGCGTTTCGCGGTCCGGGACTATCATGGCGCGGTGTTGCTGCTCGAGGAGGCCGTCGCGGGCGGGTGCGGCTACGCGGACGCGTACAACCTGCTCGGATTGTCGCTCGCCCTGGTCGACCGGCCTCTCGACGCGCTGTCGGCTTTCGACCGGGCACTGGCGCAGAATCCGCGATACGTGGAGGCCCATCTCAACCGTGGTGTGCTGCTCAACGGGTTGGGCCGAACGGAGGAGGCGCAGGCGTCGTTCACGCTCGCCGAGGAGTTCGGCAGGCCCGACAACACCGGGTATGCGGCCGTCGTGGGCAACCGGCTCGCGAACGCGCATGCGGCGTTGGGGGACGAATATCGGAGCGCGGGGGCGTGGGATGAGGCCGTCGCGCAATACCGGCGCGCGCTGGACCTGCGGCCCGGCTACAGCGACATCCGTCTGTCACTGGCGCGGACACTCCTCGATGCCCAGCGGTATGCGCCCGCGGCGGACGAGCTGGATCACATGCTCGCGTCGCGTCCGGATCTGCTGGAGGCGCTGCTGCTTCGTGGCCTCGCGGCGTATTTCACTGGGGATCTGGGGCGGGCGGCCCGGGTGTGGGATCGGGCGGCGGGATTGCATCCACCGGATGGGCGGGTCGAGATTTACCGTTCCATGCTGGCGCGCCGCGAGACGGCGGTCGCGCCTGGGGGAGTCTCGGGTACTGGCGGCGCGTGAACGTCCGTACCCGCGGCCGTGTACGACAGAGTGACCCCTTCAGACGGACCCTTCGTGAATCGTAGCGTCTCAATTGGTGTTGCAGCGCTGGCGGCGTTCGTCGTCGCCGGGTGCGGGCCGGAGTTCGACATCAAGAAGTTCAAAGGGTCGACGGACGAGCTGTACGCCGCGTCGCTGCACGCGTTTCAGAAACACCACTGGGAAGACGCGGCAGCGGGCTTCGAAAAGCTGACCCTGGACCTCCCCGCGCACGACACGCTGGTCGCGCGGTCCTACTACTACCTCGGCGAGTCTCACCGGCACAAGAACGAGCCGCTGCTGGCGGCCCAGAGCTTCTCGCGGCTGGCCGAAGCGTTCCCTGATGACTCGCTGGCGGCGCCGGCGTTGTTCGCCGCGGGGCAGGCGTACGAACGGATGTGGCACCGGCCGGACCTGGATGCGGAGTACGGGCAGTCGTCGCTCTCGGAGTACCAGACGTTGCTGGCCCTGTATCCGACCTCTCCGCTCAAGGATCGCGCGGAGCAGCGCGTCGCGCATCTCCAGGAGTGGTTCGCGGAGAAGGACTACGACAACGGTGTGCATTACTACCACCGGAAGGCGTACGACTCCGCGATCATCTACTTCAAGGACGTGGTCAAGAATTACCCGAACGTGCCCGCGACCCGGCTCGCCTATCTGCGACTCCTGGATGCCTATCGGGTGATCCGGTACAAGGATGACGCGGCGGACGTGTGCCGTACGCTGGTGGTGACGTATCCGCAGGACGCGCTCGTCCACCAGAAATGCGAGGGTGTGACGGCCAGCGCCCAGCCGGCGCCGCCGCCGTCGTGAACTGAGGACTGGGGAGCCGGTGCGCATCGGGATATTCGGCGGCACCTTTGATCCCCCTCACGTCGGGCATCTCGATTGCGGCGGCGGATGCACTGGACGCCCTCTCGCTCGACCGGATCCTGTTCATCCCGGCGGCCGCCCAGCCACTCAAAGTGGGGAGGGCGGTGGCGTCGCCGGTGCAGCGTCTGGCGATGACGGCCCTGATGGCCGGGGATGACGCGCGGATGGAGACCGACGCCATCGAAATCGAGCGGGCCGGGTTATCTTATACGGTTGAGACGGTGCGAGAACTGACACGCCGCTCGCCCGGCCACGAGTGGTATGTGATCGTGGGAGCGGATGTGGTGCGGTCGTTCGCCAAGTGGCGGGATCCGCTCGAGATCATGAGGACGGCGGGGCTCGTGATTCTCCGGCGGGGCGACATCGATCCCGCATCGCTCGCCGCGTGGATGCCGCGCGACGATCAGGGGCGCGTGCCCGCGTATCACGTCCTCGATTCGCGCCGCGTGGACGTGACATCGACCGAGATCCGGGCGCGAGTGAGCGCCGGGCGGCCGATTCGGGGGTTCGTGCCGGAGGCTGTGCAGTCCTATATCGAGCGCGGCGGTCTGTACCGGAACGGGAACGGATTCGAGGAAGGCGATGCTCAATACACTGGTCAATAGAGTCTTCGGGACGCGGCACGAGCGCGAAGGGCGTCGCATCCAGCCGTTGGTCAAGACGATCCGCGACCATGCGACGCGCCTCGAGCAGCTCTCGGACGCCGAGATCCAGGCACAGACCGCGAAGTTCCGGGCGACGATCGCGGAACGGACCGGCGCGCTCGAGGCCAAGGTGGCCGAGTTGAAGACCGCGAAGCGGG
This sequence comes from uncultured Gemmatimonadales bacterium, assembly GCA_963706505.1. GTDB lineage: Bacteria > Gemmatimonadota > Gemmatimonadetes > Gemmatimonadales > Gemmatimonadaceae > Palsa-1248. The sequence continues at coordinate 228,737 of CAVPLX010000003.1, read as the reverse complement.
GTGCGGCGGATCTCGGCGAGCGGGACCGGATCGACACCGAGCTGCAGGGTAACGACGGCCGCGGGGGTGTCGAGGGCGAGCTGCGCGACGCCATCCGCGACGTGCTCGATGAGCTGCTGCCCGAGGCATTCGCGACCGTGCGGGAGGCGTGCCGGAGACTGGTCGGCACGACCGTCACGGTGACGGGGCACGAGATGGCGTGGAACATGGTGCCGTACGACGTGCAGCTCATCGGCGGCATCCAGTTGCATCGCGGCCGGATCGCGGAGATGGCGACCGGGGAAGGCAAGACGCTGGTGGCGACCCTGCCGCTTTACCTCAACGCCTTGCCGGGCAAGGGCGCGCATCTCGTCACGGTGAACTCGTATCTGGCCCGCCGCGACTCGCAGTGGATGGGTCACGTCTACCGATACCTGGGCTTGACCGTCGGGTGCCTCGATGACACCGAACCGGGGACACCGGAGCGGCGGGCGGTATACGCCTGCGACATCACGTACGGGACGAACAACGAATACGGTTTCGACTACCTGCGCGACAACATGGTGTCGTCGCTGGAGCAACGGGTCCAGCGCGGCCACGTGTTCGCGATCGTGGACGAAGTCGATTCCGTGCTGATCGATGAAGCGCGGACGCCGCTGATCATCTCGGGACCCGTGGGCAACGAGAGCGACGGGCAATACGCGGAGCACAACGCGGCGGTGTCGAGGCTCGTCCGGCGCCAGACCGAGTTCGTGAACACGTTGGTCGGGGAGGGTGAGCGCGCGCTCGCCGAGGGGCGCACCCAGGATGCGGCGATGTCGCTGTACAAGGCGCAGCTTGGCGGACCCAAGAACAAGCGACTGCTCAAAGTGATGCAGGAGACGGGGGCCAAGGGCCTCGTGCAGAAGATGGAGCTCGATCACATTGCGGACCGCAAGCAGCAGGCGTCTCGCCAGACGCTCCGCGACATTGAAGACAATCTCCTGTACGTGCTCGACGAGAAGGGCCACACCGTTCATCTGACCGATCAGGGCCTGGACTTCATGTCGCCCGGGGACCACGACGCGTTCATGCTCCCCGACATCTCGGGCGCGGTCCACCGGATCGACCACGACGAGACCATGACCCCGGCGGAGAAACTGGCGGCGCGCCGGGAGATCGAGTCCGACTACGCGAAGAAGAGCGAAGTCCTCAACATTGTCCACCAGTTGCTGCGCGCGCACGCGCTGTACGAGCGTGAAGTGAACTACGTCGTCCTCGACGGCCAGGTGCTGATCGTGGACGAGTTCACCGGGCGCACCATGCCCGGGCGGCGGTGGTCCGAGGGGCTGCACCAGGCGGTCGAGGCCAAGGAGGGGGTCCAGGTCAAGGGCGAGACCCAGACGATGGCCACGATCACCATCCAGAACTATTTCCGGATGTACAGCAAACTGGCGGGGATGACCGGTACGGCGGAGACCGAAGAGACCGAGTTCTTCGAGATCTACAAACTCGAAGTCGCGGTCATTCCCACGAACCAGCCGGTCATTCGCGAAGACCGGCACGATCTGGTCTACAAGACCCGGCGTGAGAAATACAAGGCGATCCTCGAGGAGACGCAGCGGCTCCACGCGCTCGGATACCCGGTGCTGATCGGTACCGTCAATGTCGATGTGTCGGAGACATTGAGCCGCATGTTCAAGCGGGCGGGGATGACGCCCAACGTGCTCAACGCCAAGTATCACCAGCGCGAGGCCGAGATCGTCGCGGCGGCGGGCCAGGGCGGCGGCGTGACGATCGCGACGAACATGGCGGGCCGCGGCACCGACATCAAGCTGGGCGAAGGGGTGACGGAGACCAAGCCGTCGATGGTCAAGGACGAAGAGAACCGCGAAGTCGAGATCATGGAATGCGGCGGTCTGCACATCCTCGGGTCGGAGCGCCACGAATCCCGGCGGATCGACCGGCAGCTTCGAGGGCGTGCTGGACGCCAGGGTGATCCGGGGGCGTCGCAATTCTTCCTGTCGCTCGAAGACGACCTGATGCGCCTCTTCGGATCCGAGCGGATCGCGCGTCTTATGGATCGCATGGGGGCTCAGGAAGGCGAGGTGCTCACGCATCCGCTGATCACCCGGTCGATCGAGACGGCACAGAAGCGCGTCGAGCTGCAGAACTTCCAGCAGCGCAAACGGCTGCTGGAGTACGACGACGTCATGAATCAGCAGCGCGAGGTGGTGTACTCGCTGCGGTCGTTCGCTCTCGAGGGCGGAGAGGAGCTGAAGGGCGAGGCCGCGAAGATGGTCGAGAAGGCCGTGGTGCGGCGCATCGACACGAACCTCGCGGAGGCGGACAGCGCCGGCGACTACGACTATCGCCTGTTGGGCCAGGAGCTGCTCCAGCGGTACCTGCTGATGGTGCCCGCCTTCGAGGAAGGCGGAGATGCGCCGGCGAGCGCGGCGGAAGCCGTCGAGGCGGGACTGGCGGCGGCGCGCGCGGCGTTCACGGCGAAGCTCGAGAGCCTCAACGCGGCCATCGTGCGGCCCGAGGGGGAAACGGTCGATGTGGCCGGCACGGTCCTCGCCCACGTGATGCTGGTCGTGCTGGACGAGAAGTGGAAAGACCACCTGTACGATCTCGACCAGTTGCGGAACAGCATCAACTATCGGGCGTGGGGGCAGAAGGACCCGCTCGTGGAGTACAAGGGCGAGGCCTACACGATGTTCGTGGACCTCATGCACGACATCTACACGACGTTCACCGAGCGATTCCTGCGAGCCCAACTCGTGTACGGAGGCCCGGGTGGTACGCCGCAGCGTCCGCCTGCTCCGCCCTCTGGCTCGGGCGTGCCGAGCGGCTCATCCGCGAACGGGGCGGGCTCTCCGGCGGGCCCTCGCCGGCGGTACAACGCGCTCGGCCTGCTCGAAGACGTGGAACCCGAGGAGCCGGCCCTCAAGCGCAGGCGGCGGCCGATCAGGCAGCGCCCGCCGGGACGGCGGGCGATGATGCAGGCGGCGGTTCTGGCGGACCTGGCGGCGGGAAAGGGTTGGCCTCGGGGCCACCGATGCTGGCGGGTCCCGGCGGGCGTGCGAAGCCGCTCGGCGCGACGTCCGCGCCACCCGGCACGGATTGGCCGACCGTCGGGCGCAACGATCCGTGCCCATGCGGTTCCGGCAAGAAGTACAAGAAGTGCCACGGGGCGGGAAGCGCATAGAGACTGCGCCGCCCGCACTGCGTGGCCTGGCGGCCGCGAACGTCGCCAGGGTCTTGCTTAGAAATCGTTCATTTGCTGGGCACGCGACGAAAGGGTACGTCCGGCCGCGCCTCGGCTGGCAGATTGCGTCGATGCGCCAGCGGCATCGGTGCCGCGATACCTCAACGGCGCAGCGCTGCTTCCCAGATCCGGTACCGGTCCGTGCCCGAAGCTCGCCGCGAGGCGCCATCCCGACCGTGCCGGCGTGCGCCTGGCTGCGTCGTCCCCTCTAGCGAGCGACAGGTTGGCGCGTTAGCTATTCGAGAGTTGCCGCCGAGTGAGCGGCCCCGAGAGCGGATGTGGCAACTGGGCGCCGGCCAACTCAGTACGGCGGAGTTACTCGCCATTCTGCTGGGCAGTGGAGGGGTCGGTCACTCGGCGATCGCCCTGGGGTACGAGATTGTGCGGCGCGGCCGAGGCTCGTTGCGAGCGCTGGCGGCGCGGCCGATTGCGGAGCTGACGGCGATCCCGGGTGTGGGTCCGGCGCGGGCGGCGGTCGTACATGCCGCGCTGGAGCTTGCGAAGCGTTGCGCCGATGAGCGGTCGTCGCCGCGGCGGCCGATGCGGAGCCCGCTCGATGTGGTCGCGATGCTCGGGCCGCGGTTGGCGGATTTGTCAGTGGAGGAACTGCACGTGGTCGTGCTGGACTCTCAGCACCGGATGGTGCGCGACGCGGTGGTATCCCGCGGCCTGCTCAACTCGTCGCCCGTGCATGCGCGAGAGGTGTTCCGCGAGGCGATCGCGGAGGCGGGAGCGGCGATCGTGCTGGTGCACAATCATCCGAGCGGTGATCCGACGCCGTCGTCCGACGATGTGCGGGTGACGGCCGAGATGGTGGCGGCGGGGCGTGTGGTGGACATCCCGGTGTTCGATCACGTGATCATCGGGCGCGGGTGTCACGTGAGCCTTGCCGAGCAGCGGTTGCTGTAGTTGCAGCGGTAGTCGATGACGATCCCCGTCCCGGATTCCAGACTATGAGTGCGGTCGCGTTACAGGAAGTCATTCCGAACTGGACAGTCCCTGGCGAGCGTGTCGCCGAGCGGCTCGATGAGGAGCTGCTCGCGCGGGCGTACCGGTTCAGCGAGCGCGCGCACCTGGGGCAGAAACGCCTGTCGGGGGAGGACTACGTCTCGCACTGCGTCGAGGTGGCCAAGATCCTGGCCGACCTGCAGCTCGACTCCATCACCGTGGCGAGCGGGTTGATCCACGATGTGGTCGAGGACACACCGACGACCGTCGCGGAAGTCGAGCAGGAGTTCGGGTCCGAGATCGCGTCGATCGTCGATGGGCTGACCAAGATCGGGACACTTCCCGCGCACTCGACCCAGGAGCGGCAGGTCGAGAACTATCGCAAGCTGCTGCTGTCGATCGCCAAGGACGCGCGAGTCATCCTGATCAAGCTCGCCGACCGCCTCCACAACATGCGGACGCTGGAGTATCTGCGGCCCGAGAAGCAGCGCCGGATCGCGCAGGAGACGCGGGACCTGTATGCGCCGCTCGCGCACCGCTTCGGTATGGCGAAGATGCGGTGGGAGCTGGAAGACCTCGCATTCAAGCACCTCGAGACGGAGGAGTACCGCGCGCTGGCCAAGCTCGTGGCGCAGAAGCGAGGTGAACGCGAGAAGCTCATCGCGCAGCTCACCGAGCCGTTGCTCCGCGAGCTTCGGCTCGCCGGGATTGCGAGACGTCGAAGTGTCGGGACGGCCGAAGCACCTGTGGTCGATCCACAAGAAAATGATGAAGCGCGGCGAGGCCGTACGAAGAGATCTACGACCTGCTCGCGATTCGTGTCCTCGTGCACACCGTGCCGGAGTGCTACCACGCCCTCGGTGTGATCCACGACGGGTGGACGCCGCTGCAGGAGCGGATCAAGGACTACATCGCGCAGCCCAAGTCGAACGGGTACCAGTCGCTGCACACGACGATCTTCGGCCCCGGGCGCCAACTCTTCGAGATCCAGATCCGGACGCGCGACATGCATCGGACGGCGGAGTTCGGTATCGCCGCGCACTGGCTGTACAAGGACGGCGCGAAGAACGCCGATGATCTGGAACGGCACTTGTCGTGGTTCCGGCAGGTGTTGCAATTGCAGCTCGACGCCAAGACGCCGGACGAGTTCCTGGAGTTCCTCAAGCTGGATCTGTACCAGGACGAGATTTTCGTGTTCACGCCGACGGGGGATGTCATCCAGCTCCCGAAGGGAGCAACGCCGATCGACTTCGCGTTCGCGGTGCACACGGAGGTGGGGCTCCACTGCCAGGGTGCGCGAGTGAATGCCCGCATCGCGCCGCTCTCACGCGCGCTCAAGAACTCCGAGACGGTCGAGATCATGACCGCCCCGACTGCGCGGCCGAGCCGGGACTGGCTTGCGCACGTGAGAACGGGGCGCGCGCGGCACAAGATCCGGCAGTGGCTCAAGCATGAAGAGCATGCCACGTCCACCAAGATCGGCCGCGACATCCTCGACCGCGAGGTCAGGCGGCGCCGGCTCGCCGAAGCCGGATGAGGCGGACCTCGCGCGCGTCGCGACCGCGCTCGGGCTCACCGACCCGACGCACCTCCTGGCGTCCATCGGCCAAGGCGATGTCCAGGTGCTGCAGGCGCTCAAGCTCCTGCACCCGGACCTCGATCAAGCCGATCCCGCCAAGCCGTCGGCGGTCGAGCGGCTGGTGGATCGCCTGCGGCGCTCGTCGAAGGGGGTGCGCATCCAGGGCGCCGACGGGCTCATGGTCCGGTATGCCCAGTGTTGCCAGCCCGTCCCAGGCGACCCCGTGGTCGGCTACGTCACCCGCGGGCGCGGCGTCAGCATTCACCGCGGAGACTGTCCCAACCTGCTGTTCCTGGCGCACGAGCCCGAGCGGCGGCTGGAGATCGACTGGCAGGAAGCAGAAGGGGAGCGGTTCACGGTGCGGCTGACGCTCGAAGCCCACGATCGCCGCGGGCTCTACGCCGATCTGGCCGCCGCCGTGAGCGCGACCGGGACCGACATCAAGAGCATGGAGCTCAAGACCGTCGATGGGCGGGTCACCGGCTCGGCGCTCGTCGAGGTCGAGAACCTCTCCCACCTCGAGAAGATCATGAAGTCCGCCCGCAAAGTGAAAGGCGTCTCCGAGGTGGCACGCCGGGAGCGCGTTCCGGCCGAAGACTAGCCGGGGACTGGGCCGGTATATTTCGGCGGTGCCGGCCCCCGCCAAAGCAATCTTCGACCTTCAAGCCCCATTCGCGCCCGCGGGCGATCAGCCCAAAGCGATCGCGGAGCTCGTGCGCGGGATCGAGCATGGCGACCGGTTCCAGACCCTCCTGGGGGTCACCGGGTCGGGCAAGACGATGACCGTGGCCAACGTGATCCAGGCGTTTGGGCGCCCCACGCTAGTCCTCTCCCACAACAAGACACTCGCGGCGCAGCTCTACGGCGAGTTCAAGAGCTTCTTCCCGCGGAACGCGGTCGAGTACTTCATCTCGTACTACGACTACTACCAGCCGGAAGCGTACGTGCCGACCACCGACACGTACATCGAGAAAGACGCGTCGATCAACGAAGACATCGATCGCCTGCGGTTGCGCGCTACGTCGAGCCTGATGGAGCGCGAAGACGTCATCATCGTGTCCACCGTATCGGCGATCTACGGCCTCGGCGATCCGGTGAGCTACCGCGAGACGATGGTCACCCTCGAGCGCGGGCAGCGCATCGCCCGCGACGACATCCTGCGCGCTCTCGTGCGGATCCAGTACGCGCGGAACGATGTCGCATTCGAACGCGGGACATTCCGCGTGCGGGGCGACACCGTGGAGATCCTGCCCGCCTATGAGGAGCAGGGCGTGCGTGTGGAGATGTGGGGCGATGAGATCGAGCGCATCTCCAAGATCAATCCGCTGACCGGCGAGACGATCACGACCCTGGAGCGGACGGCGATCTACCCGGCGAAGCATTTCATCACCACCCGGCCGACCCTGGAGCGAGCGGTGGCGCTGATCCGGGCGGAGCTCACGGACCGGCTCGGCGAATTGCGGCGCGAGAACAAACTGCTCGAAGCACAGCGGCTGGAGTCCCGCACGAACTTCGACATCGAGATGATGCTGGAGATCGGGACATGCGCGGGCATCGAGAACTACTCGCGGCATCTGTCGGGGCGGGCGGCGGGCGAGCGTCCGGCCTGTCTATTCGACTATTTCCCTGAGGATTTCCTCGTCGTGATCGACGAGTCGCACGTGACGCTCCCGCAGGTCCGGGGCATGTACAACGGCGACCGCGCACGAAAACTGACGCTCGTGGAGTACGGGTTCCGGCTGCCGAGCGCGCTCGACAACCGGCCGCTGGTATTCGACGAGTTCCTGGCGCTCACCCCGCGCGCGATCGACGTCTCGGCCACACCGGGCGAGCTGGAGCTGGAGTTGTCGCAAGGTGCGGTGGTGGAGCAGATCATCCGTCCCACCGGTCTGATCGACCCGGAAATCGAAGTCCGTCCCGTCCGCGGGCAGGTGGATAACCTGCTGCACGAGATCCGGATTCGCGAACGTGCCGGCGAGCGTGTGCTGGTCACCACGCTGACCAAGCGGATGGCTGAAGACCTGACCGACTACCTGCAGCAAGTGGGCGTGCGCGTGCGGTACATGCACTCCGACATCGACGCCATCGAACGGATGGAGATCCTGCGCGGCCTGCGGCTCGGCGAGTTCGACGTGCTGGTCGGGATCAACCTGCTGCGTGAAGGCCTGGATCTACCCGAGGTGTCGCTCGTCGCGATCCTCGATGCCGATCAGGAAGGATTTCTGCGGAGTGACCGGTCGCTGATCCAGACCGTCGGGCGGGCGGCGAGGCATGTCGAAGGACGGGCGATCTTCTACGCCGACCGCGTAACGGGGTCAATGCAGCGCGCGATCGATGAGACCGCGCGGCGCCGGACGATGCAGCGCGCCTACAACCTCGAGCACGGGATCACGCCGCGCAGCGTGATCAAGAGCGCCGACCAGGTGCGGTTCATCACGCGCGTCGCGGATGCGCGGACGGATCACGAGGCGGCGCGGGCGGCGCGCCGGTCGCCGGCCGAGGTCGCGGCGGCGGGCGACCGGGACGCCACGGTCGCGCGTCTCGAGAAGGAGATGCAGGAAGCCGCGGCCGCGCTGGACTTCGAGACCGCGGCGCGCCTGCGGGATGCGTTGTTCGAGATTCGCGCGGCCGGTGGATCGACTGGCGGATCGTCCGGCGGAAGCCATGCGGGCCCGAGGCGGCGCGTGTCGTCCGGCGCACCCCGAAGCTAGTCCGGACCGTGACCGGCTCGGACTCGCCTGGCGGGTCGTCCCCGGCGTCGAGCCACGTGGGGCAGCATGTGATCCCGTCGCGCGCGGGGCGCGGACGTCTCGTGGTGACGCGCGACGAGCTGGTGGCGTGGGGCGAGGGAGTCGGACGGGCCGCGCACCCTCCGATGATCATTGTGGTCTCCGGACCGCTCGGTGCGGGCAAGACCACGCTGATCCAGGCGGTCTGCCGCGGGTACGGGGTGACGGCGCCGGTGACCAGTCCGACCTTTGCACTCGTGCACGAGTACAGTGCGCCACGGTCGCCGGTCTTTCATCTCGACTTGTTCCGGTTGGCGGGGCCGGCGGATCTGACGGCGATCGGTTGGGACGAGATCGTCGCCTCCCACGCTCTGATCCTCGTGGAGTGGCCCGAGCGCGCCGGTGACCGGCTGCCGTCGGGGCACGTGCCGATCGATCTCGAGTACGTGGCGGGGGACGACACCCGCCGCATGCTCCTCGCGGGATGACGGACCAGACAGGCGAGGCCCCGGCGGCGGACATCGAATACACCCTCGTGCTGGAGGCATCGACCTACCAGGCGAGTGTCGCGCTCGTCAGCAGGACCCGCGTGATCGCGGAGCGTGAGGTCGCGACCGGGCGCGCGGAGCATGACCATCTCATGCCTGCGGTGGCCGCGGTGCTGGACGAGGCGGGTATCGGCGTGCGCGCGCTCGCGCGGGTCGTGTGTGGGGCCGGGCCGGGCAGTTTCACGAGTCTTCGCATCGCCGCGGCGCTGGGGAAGGGACTCGCGTCGTCGCCAGGGGGCCCGGGTCTCGCGTCGGTTCCGTCGTTGCCGCTCATTGTGGCGGCCGCCGCCGAGCGGTTGGCCGACGGAACGTATCTGGCGTCGATCGATGCCCTGCGTGGCGAGCGTCACGCGGCGCTGGTGACGCTCGAACGCGGCGGCGGTGCAGGTCGGGGGGATGGGGTGCGTATCACATTGGCCGGCGAAGCCCGCCGTCTTCCCGAGAACGCCGTGAGCGAGTGGGCGCGTGAGGCCGGCGCGGCGATGATCGGTCCCGGATGTACGACCGAGGCGTGGCCGGCCGCGCGCGGGGTGTTGTTGCTCTGGAACCACGTGTGCGATGCCGATCTCGAGAGTTGGGAGCCGGACTACGGGCGCCTCGCGGAGGCGGAGGTACGGCGTGCGGCGGTCGCCGCGGCCCGGGCGGAGGGGTAGGGTGGCGGACGTGGGGGCGGCATCTCCGGCCGGACTCATGCTTCGGCCCGCGACCGTGGCGGATCTCGACGCGGTCGTGATGATCGAGCGCGTGTCGTTCTCCGATCCACCGTGGTCAAGGCGATCGTTCGCGTCGCTGCTGGATGATCGGCGTGTGCGTTTTACGGTGGCGTGCGCACTGGCCGAGGCGGATCTGGCCGACGTGCGCGATGCCGAGTGTGGGCCATGCCGTGGTGGGCTACGTCGTGATGTGGCTCGTGGCAGACGAGGCGGAGCTGGCGAACCTGGCGGTCGCCCCAGACCGGCGGCGCATGGGGATCGGCCGCTACCTGCTGGATTCGGCGATGGCCGAGGCGCTGGCCGGGGGTGCGACGTCGCTGTATCTCGAAGTCCGGGAGTCGAACGTGGCGGCGCGCGCGCTGTACGGCGGCCGGGGGTTCGTGGCGGTGGGCCGGCGTTCAGCGTACTATCGCAACCCAGCGGAGGACGCGTTGCTGCTGCGGTATCGGCCGCCTCAGGAGCGGCGAGGCGCAGCCTCATGAGTACCGTGTCGCCAGGGGCCGTCCAGCGAGCACCATTTCGTGGGCGCCGTCTCGTGAGCCGGGCGCGTTCGAACAGCACACCCCGTCCCGCTCGCTGTGTAGATTTTGTGATGGATACCGCATGGCCCATGGGCCGGGAGGGGACGTGAGTCGCAGTCTGAACAAAGCATCGCTCATCGGCAATGTCGGGCAGGACCCCGAGATTCGGACGACCAACAACGGCAGTCGCGTGGCGACGTTTTCGCTCGCGACGAGCCGCCAGTGGAACGGTCCCGCCGGTGACAAGCAGGAGAAGACCGAGTGGCACAAGTGCGTCGCGTGGAACTCACAGCGCGGCAGCGGCCTGGCGGATGTCGTCGAGAAGTACGTTCACAAAGGCGAGAAGCTCTACGTCGAAGGGCGGATCGAGTATCGCCAGTTCCAGGACAAGGAAGGACAGACCCGCTACGTGACGGAGATCAAGGTCGAGGAACTGATGCTCCTCGGCAGCCGTGGCAGTGCCGGTGGTGGCGGCGACAGTGAGGCGAGCGCGCCACGCAGCCGGCCGGCGGCGGCACGCAGCGGCGCGGCGGCCCGCGGTCCGAGCGGCGCACCAGCAGGCGCCACGGGCGCACAGGGCGGCGGCGAGGATTTCGAGGATTTCCCGACGGCGCTCGCCGAAGAGGACGACGATTTGCCGTTCTAGCGGCGGCCGCGTGAGCGGCTGCCGTAGCGCGGGGCGCGCCGTCGCGTGACGGCGCCATGGCCGCAGACGTACGATCCGCTGCACCACGCGGCGTGGTCGACGCTCGTGGCGGCTGTGCCGGTCATCACGCTCCTGGGCTCCATCGCCGTGTTGCGCATCCGTGCGCACTACGCGGCGTTGCTCGGGCTCGCGGCGGCCCTGGCCGTCGCGATCGGCGTGCTGGGCATGCCGGTCTCGCTCGCGCTCCGGGCGTCGGCACTGGGCGCGGCGTACGGCCTGCTGCCGATCGGGTGGATCATCCTCAACGTGATCTTCCTGTATCAACTCACGAACGACCGGGGGCTGTTTCACGTCCTGCAGGACAGCCTCCGGCGAGTGACCGGCGACCGGCGTCTGCAACTCGTGCTCGTGGCGTTCTGCTTCGGATCATTCTTCGAGGGTGCGGCCGGCTTCGGCGCTCCCGTCGCGATCACCGGCGCGCTCCTGCTCGGACTCGGCTTCTCGGCGCTCGAGGCGTCCGGTCTCTCGTTGATCGCGAACACGGCGCCGGTCGCGTTCGGCGCCCTGGGAACGCCAGTCGTCGCGTTGGCCGGCGTGACCGGGCTTCCCCTCGCGTCGCTCAGTGCGATGGTCGGACGGCAACTCCCGTTCTTCTCCGTGCTGATCCCGTTCTGGTTGATGTTCGCCTACGCGGGCGTGAAGCGGACACTCGCCGTGTGGCCGGCACTTCTCGTGGCCGGTGTCGCGTTCGCGATACCGCAGTGGCTGATCTCGAACTATCACGGGCCGTGGCTGGTCGATGTCGGGGCGGCACTCGTGTCGCTCGGCGCGGTCACGATGCTGCTCCGGGTGTGGCACCCCGCCGATGCGCCGCGCGAGTCCCGCCCATCGCGAACGGCCAGCGACAGCCGCGAAGAGCTCCGGGCCTGGACGCCGTGGCTCATTCTCAGCGTGGTGGTATTTCTCTGGGGACTGCCACAGGTCAAGACCCTCCTGGACGGCATCTCGAAGCCCGCATTGGCCGTCGCGGGACTCGACAATCTCGTCCTCCGGATGCCGCCGGTTGTCGCGCAGGCGAAACCCGAAAGTGCGGTCTTCGTGGCGAACTGGCTCTCCGCGACGGGTACGGGGATACTCATTGCCGCGCTGATCGCCGCCGCGGTGATGGGATATGGGCCCCGCGAGGTACTGCGTGCGTACGGCCGAACGCTGAACACCGTGAAGCTGTCACTGCTCACCATCGCCGCGATGCTGGCCATCGGCTTCCTGACCCGGTATTCGGGGCTCGACGCGATCCTCGGGCTGGCGTTCGCGCGGACGGGCGCGTGGTACCCTTTCTTCGGAACGCTCCTCGGCTGGCTCGGCGTTGCGCTCACCGGGTCGGACACCGCCTCGAACGTGCTGTTCGGCAGCCTGCAGCGCATCACCGCCCAGCAGGTCGGGGTCAGCCCGATTCTCATGGCCGCCGCCAACAGCTCGGGCGGTGTGATGGGCAAGATGGTGGACATGCAGAGCATCGTCGTGGCCAGCACCACGACCCGCTGGTACGGACATGAGTGGGAGATCCTGCGGTTCGTTTTCCTGCACAGCGTCCTGCTGGCGGCGCTGGTCGGGGTGCTGGTGACCCTCGAGGCCTACGTGGCTCCCTTCACGCGGCTCGTCCTGGGCGCATAGCCAGCAACCGCCTCGGGCGGGCGTGGCAGGCAGCGGACAGCTCGGTACGGCGGCTGTTGTAGTGCCACGGGGCGGAAAGGGACGGACTGACCGATCGGGGCCCCGTTTCGTCCTAGCGGGCTTCGTCGTCTCCCCCTGGACAGCCGTCCCGGGTTTCGCCCGGGTACGCCGCACTCGTTGGCGGCGGTCGGGACCGTCCGGTCCCCCGTCGCGCCCCGTGGGGGATTTACGATGAAGGGAATGGTCCTGGACGCAATCCGCACCGCCGCCCAGCGCGGAGGGTTCTGCGCCGTGGCGTTGATTTCGCTGGCGCCGTCTGCGCGCGCGCAAGACTCCGCCTCCGCGCATCCCGCGCCGGCTGCCGCTCCGGCTGCCGCTCCGGCTGCCGCTTCGACAGCCGCCGCACCGGCCGACGCAGGCGCTGCGACGTACCGCATGCACACCGTGCGGCCTGGTGAGACGCTCTTCGACATCGCGCAGCTCTATCTTGGCGACGGCGATCTGTGGCCCGAGATCTACCGGCTCAATACGAGCGTGATCGCGGATCCGCACTGGATCTACGCCAACGCCGTCCTGCGCATCCCGGCGAACGCCGCGGGTGACAACTCGTCATCGGTGGCCGAGGCGCCTGCCGCAGAATGCCGCACCGGCACCGGCGGCAGCCGGGGCCTCAAATGGCGGCGCTGCCCCGGGGACAATGTTCCCGCGCAACACTCGTGGTGAGATGGCGCTGGCCTCGAATCGCAGCGGATCGCGCAACGTGCCGCCCATCAAGAGCCTGAATGACAAGCAGGCTGCCCCGTATCTGGACCGCGAAGGTGGTCCCAAGGGCGCCGGAGCGGTGCTGGGTACGATCGCCGTGTCGAATGTGATCGATGCCTCCAACCGCGCGCACTTCGATCTCGGCGAGGACCTTTACATCACGATCCCTGCGGGTAGTACAGCGGCCGTCGGCGACCGGTTCTACACCTATCATCTCGGCACATCGTTCGGCGACCGCGGACAGGTCGTGGTTCCGACCGGGATCCTGACCGTGATTCAGCCGGGGACGGGAACGGACGCGACGATCGCCCGGCTCACGACGATCTTTTCCGTGGTCAACAAGAGCCAGCCGGTGCTGGCGCTCGACATGACGCCGATGCCCGTGGAGCGGCCGTCGCGCGTCGATGATGGCGCGAAGACGAAGGTCCTGTGGGTCGAGGATGAGAACGTCCTGACCACGATCCAGTACTACGTCGTGCTCGAGGCATCCGAGAAGCAGGGATTCCACGTGGGCGACCAGGTGACGTTGTACCGGCCGCGCCTGCACGTCCCGGAGTCGGCCGTCACGCTACCCGAGAGTGAGATCGCGATTGGACAGATTGTCCGCGCCAACGGGTATGCGGCGACGGTCCAGATACTCGCGAGCACGCAGCCCGACATCGAGCCCGGTGTCGCCGCGAAAGTGACAGCGCGAGCGCAATAACGCCCGCAACAATCGGGACGGCGCCATGAGACAGCTAGCGCCGCGCTAGCGGCCGGCCATCGGGCCGGCGTTGAACACTCGAGATCGTGCCCGGGCAGCGAGCTGCGCCGGGCACGATCGTTTCTACGGGCCCGCTGCCCCGTTCGCACCGTGCGGGGTTAAATTGACCGTTCCATGGTCGCGATCGCCTTATTGCTGGCCGTGGCGTGCTACGCGGGTGCGGCAGCGCTCGCCTTCACGCCATTCGCGCGTCCGGTCGGGCCTCCATTTCGGGGAGTCGTGATCGCGCTGACGCTCGGCGTGCTCGCGCACGCGGCGGCCATGGCCGCTGCCACCCATTTCGCCGGCGGACTTCCCGTTTGGGGTCTGGGCCCCGCGCTCTCGTTCGCGGGGTTGGCACTGGGCGTGGCGTTGCTCATCACCGAACTGCTGGCGCGCGACGTCACGCTCAGCCTGATCGGCGGTCCAATGGCGGCGATCATGACCGCGATCGCGATCAACGCCGGGTGGAGACCGTTTGGGCAGCCCAAGGGGGCGCAGGGCGCGTGGCTGGCGTCGCACGTGGCGTTCAGCTTCATCGGGATCGCCGCGCTGGCGACCGCGGCGGCCGCGGGTGCGCTGTACCTCGTGGAGCGCCGCGAGCTCAAGTCGCGGCGATTCGGGTCGATCTTCCGGTCGTTCCCACCGCTGGAGACCCTCGACCACGTCAATCACCTGGCCGCGGTAACGGCCTGGGTGGCGCTCACGCTCGGCGTCGCGCTCGCGGCCAGTTATGCCGCCATCTACGGGGGTCTGGATGGTCCGCGCCTAGTGTGGGGCGTCGTGGCGTGGCTGGCCGCGGGTGCGCTGGCGGCGGGGCGGCAACTGGGCGGTTGGCGGGCGCGGCGCGCGGCCGTGGCGGCGACCGTGGCGTTCGCCGTCGTCGTCGCCTCCTACGTGGCCGCGCGCCTCGTGGAAGCGCGACCCGGGCACTTCCTGTGAGCGGATATCCGTTGTTGCTCGAAGGCAGCCGCGTCCGCGCGCTCGTCGTGGGCGGCGGGCCGGTCGCGTACCGGAAGGCGATGGCGTTGTTGGCGTGCGGTGCCGCGGTGCGGGTCGTCGCCCCCGAGATCGCGGGCGTGGTGCGGGATGCGGTGGCGCAGTGGCCGCGGCTGGAGCTGGCCGAGCGGGCGTACACCAGCGCGGATATCGGGGACGCGGTGCTGGTGATTGCCGCGACCAACGTGCGCGAGGTCAACGCGGCGGTCACGGCCGACGCGATCGCGCGGGCCGGCTGGTCAACGTCGCCGACTTCCCCGAGGACGGCACGTGTGTCACCGTCGCGGCCCACGCGGCGGGCCCGCTGGTCGTCGGTGTGTCGGCCGGTGGCGTGCCGGATGCGGCGATGCGTGTGCGGGACGCCATTGCGGAGCGCTTCGATGGACGCTACGCGGCCGCGCTCACGACACTGACCGCGCTCCGGCGCGAGTTGCTGGACGCGGGAGACCGTGATCGATGGTTCGCGGCGAAGCGCGACCTCATCGGCGAGGATTTCTGCGGTACCGTTGAACGGTCCGGCTTCAGCGCGAGCGTGACGCAATGGCGCTCGCGGCGGCCTCACGACGCCGTGGGCTCGGACGGGGATCGCATGGAGGGCGTCGCGTGGGGCTCATAGTCGCCGGCTTGAGCCATCGCACCGCCCCGATCGAGATCCGGGAGAAGTGCGCGTTCGCGGCCCGGGAGGCGGGACCGGCCCTCGAGGCCGTGCGCGCCGCATCGGGTGTGCGCGAGGGCGTCCTTCTGTCGACCTGCAACCGGACGGAGTTCTACCTGATCGAAGGCGAGACCAATGCACCGCCCGCGGTGTGGGAGATCCTCTCGCAACGGCTGGGCGCCGACGCCGCGCCGTCGGGGTATATCCGGCGGGACCGGGACGCGGTGCGTCATCTCATGCGCGTGACCTCGGGGCTCGACTCGATGGTCATTGGCGAGGCGCAGATCAAAGGCCAGGTGCGGGATGCATGGGAGGGCTGCCGGCCGTATTCGGGTCCTGCGCTCAACCGGCTCTTTCAGACCGCGCAGTCGGTCGCGGGGCGTATCCGGACGGAGACCGCGATCGGACGCGGCGCGGCGTCGGTCAGCTCGGCGGCAGTGCAACTCGCCAAGAAAATCTTCGGCACCCTGAACGGCCGGCGCGCCATGGTCCTCGGTGCGGGCGGAGATGGCCGAGTTGGCGCTGCAATGCCTGCATCAGGAGGGGGTGCGGGCGACACTGGTGGCGAACCGCACCTTCGAGCGAGCCGACGACCTCGCGCGGCGGTATGGCGCCACCGCGATGCGATACGACGACTGCTGGCCTGCTCTCGCGGAGATCGATCTCGTGATCTGCTCCACGGCCGCGCCGCACCCTGTCGTGTCGTACGAGAACGTGGCGGCGGCTGTCGCCGGACGCGGGGATCGCCCGCTCTGCATCCTCGATATCGCGCTGCCGCGGGATGTCGAGCCTGAAGTCGGGTCGCTGGACAACGTGTTCCTCTACGATCTCGACGACCTCCGCGCCCTCGTGGCCGCCAACATCGAGCAGCGGCAATCCCACCTCCCGAGCGCCGAAGATCTGATCGACGGCGAAGTGGAGCGGTACTGGGATTGGCTGGCGGGGCTGGCCGCGGTGCCGGTCGTGGCGGACTTTCGTGCGGCGATGGACCGTGTGCGGGCGGACGAGCTGGCGCACGCGGCGCGCCGGCTCGGCGAACTGACGCCCGCGCAACGCGACATCGTCGATCACTTCTCCCGGTCACTCATGAACAAGTTCCTGCACGCCCCCTCGGTGCGGCTCCGTGCCGCGGCGGCCAATGGCCGCGGACTCGCCGTCGTCGATACGGCCCGCTACCTGTTCGGCCTCGACGACGCGCCGCCCGCGGCTCAGACAGCCGACCCGGTTGCTGGCCACCGTGGGGACCGGCAGGCCGAGAGTGCCGCGGAGGCCTCACGGCCTCCGTCGCGTCCCGCGGGTGCGGCGCCGGACGGCAGTGCGCCGGAGGCACGGTGAGCGGCGGCCGGGCGCTGGTCACGGGCGGCGCGGGGTTCATCGGGTCGCACGTCGCGGAGCTGCTGCTCGCCAATGGGTATGCGGTGACGGTCTTCGACAATCTGTCGAGCGGGCGGAAGGAGAACATCCCGCCGGCGGCGACCTTCGTGAACGGCGACGTCACGACCGAGGCGGCCTCGGTGGTGGTGCGCGACGGGCGGTTCGATGTGATCGCGCATCTGGCCGCGCAGATCAATGTCCGCCGCAGTGTGAACGATCCCGTGGCGGACGCGACGATCAACGTGCTCGGCACACTGCGGCTGGTCGAAGCAGTCCGGGCGTCGGGTGCGAAGACGCGCCTGATCTTCGCTTCGACCGGTGGTGCGTTGTACGGCGACTTCGCCACGCCGCCGAATGCCGAGACGGTGCCCAAGGACCCCGAGTCGCCCTACGGTATCGCGAAGCTGAGCGCGGAGTACTACCTGACCTATGAGGCGCGGCTGCACGGCGTCGACACCGTGGCCCTGCGGTACGCGAACGTGTACGGCCCGCGGCAGGATCCGCACGGCGAGGCCGGCGTGGTCGCGATCTTTTGCGGGCGGGTGCTGGATGGACGTCCCGTGACCATCTTTGGCGATGGGCAGCAGACGCGCGACTACGTGTTCGTGAAGGATGTGGCGCGGGCAAACGTGGCGGCGGCGCGGGCCACGCTGCCTCCGCCGGGCCGGCTCGATGCGCGTGCGTTCAACATCGGCACCGGGATCGAGACGTCGGTGACCGGCCTGGCGGCGGCGCTCGGGACGGCGACTGGCCGGACCGTCGCCGCGGAGCATGCGCCAGCGCGGCCGGGCGAGCAGCTCCGGTCGTCGGTGACGATCGACAAGGCGGCGTCGGTACTCGGCTGGCAGCCGCGCACGGGGTTGGCGGAGGGGTTGGCCGAGACCTATTCGTGGTTTGCCGGGCGGCGGGCGCCGGGGACCGGGCGCTGATGCGATATCGCGGCCAGCGGCCGCACGATCACGGCGGCCGGCGGCCGCATCATCACGGGAGGACTGTGCATCGCGGAATGGAATGGCAGGACCATCGCTGGACGGTGACGGCATGACGGCAGCGATGCTGCTTCAGGTATCGACGGCCGTCCCGACATCTCCCTGGGGCCTGCTCATCGGATCGACGCCGGTCACCAAGGGCGTGGTCGGGTTGCTGGCGATCCTCTCGGTGTTCAGCTGGGCGGTGATGCTCGGCAAGTGGATCGAGTTCGGCAGCGTGCGCCGCCGTTCGGCGAAGTTTCTCGCGAAATTCGAGAACGTCGACCGATTCGACCAGGCGCTCAGCGTCGCGGCGCGGGAGACACCAAACCCCTACACGCGCGTGCTGCGGCGGGCGTCGGACTTTCTCGGCGGCGACGCCCGGGCGGGCACCGGGCGGGGGACGGCACCCGACATGACCGCATCGCAGGTGGAGGCGTTGCGCCTCATCCTCGACTCCGAGACCAATGCGGAGCGCGACCAACTGTCGCGATTCATTCCCACGCTGGCGACGATCGGGTCGGCGAGCCCGTTGATCGGACTGCTCGGAACCGTGCTGGGCGTGATCGATGCGTTCGTGGGGATCGCGACGAAGGGCTCCGGCAACATCGGAGCGGTCGCACCGGGCGTCGCGGAGGCACTGATCGCGACGGCGGCGGCGCTGTCGGTCGCGATCCCGGCGGTCTTCGGGTACAACATCTTCGCCAACCGGCTGAACCGGTTCGACAGTGAACTCGAGGGCTTCGGCTCCTACGTGATCGCGTTGATCGTGCGCGACCGGGCGGCCTGAGGAGCGGATGCGGCGCCGGCGTGGGGAGCGCACCCCGCTCAACGCAGAGATCAACGTCGTGAGCCTCATCGACGTGATGATGCTGCTCATGGTCATCTTCATGATCACCGCACCGATCATGCAGGGCGGCGTCGACGTGTCGCTGCCCAAGGCGGAGGCGCAGCCACTCGAGCCGAAGAGCGGGCTGGTGGTGACCGTCGACCGCACGGGGACCATTTTCGTCGATGAGACCAAACTCACATACAATGAGTTCAAGGCGAGCTTTGGCGCGCTGGCGTCCAAGCGCGCGAAAGACGGCGTGTACCTCCGGGCCGACCAGGGCGTGCCTTACGGGCTGGTGGTGCGGGTTCTGGCGGTGATGCGAAGTACCGGGACGCCCAACGTGGGTCTGGTGGCGGAGCCGGAAGACATCGCGACAGGAGCCGCGAAGTAGTGGCAGCACACGCGCCGCGGCTGGCCGGCCCGATCGGCGCTTCGGCGCTCCTGCACGTGGGCGTGGTGAGCCTGCTGGTCCTTCTCACGACGAAGGCAGCGGTGGTGAGCCCGCCGATCTACAAAGTCGACATCCTGGCGGCGCCGCCCGGCAAGCGCGCGATCGGTATCGTCGCACCCACCCCGGCTGCGCCCGCGCCACCCGTCGCGACACCGCCGCCGGCGGCGCACGACGTCGCGCCCAAGGCGCCGGCGGCACCGGTTCACAAACAGCCGGCCGTCACCCCACCGGCCAAGGCGACCCCGATGCAGGCGCCGCCGAAAGCGAAGCCCGTCGCGCCGCAGACCCCAATGCCGAAAGCGGGGGGCGGTCCGACCGGTGGCGCCGGTGCGGACGTCGCGACCGTGCACATCGAGGGGATCGATTTCCCATTTCCCGGCTACCTCGAGAACATCGTCCGCCAGGTGGCCCTCAACTTCACGCCGCCGGATCCATCGGCACAACTGAAGGCCGATGTGGCGTTCCTCATCCGACGGGACGGCACAGTTTTCGGATTCAAATTCGTGAGCCGGTCGGGCGACTACTCATTCGACCTCGAGGCGCAGGGCGCAATCGAGAAAGCGGCCAAGGCGTTCGGGCCGCTGCCGGACGGATTTCACGACGACGTACTGCCGGTCGTCTTCAGCTTTGACCCGAGGTTACTCCACTGATCAGGATGACGGCAGGACTCGCATTCCTGGCGAGCGCGATCGCGCTGGCGGCACCCGCCTTCACGGCACCTGCCATGGCGCAGGACACGACTCGGACCGGCGTGCACATCGGACTCAACTATCAACCAGGGACGAAGCCGGGCGTGCTCGTGCTGCCCATCGCCGGCGCGGGCGGGGACTCCGCCCACACGATCATCCAGCGCGATCTCGATTTCGCCGATGCCATGAACGTGATTACCGGCATCGACCAGGGGATGGGTGATGCGACGGTGAACTTTCCGCTGGTGGAGAAGCTCGGCGCGGCGGCGGTGGTGCAGGCGTCGCTGGCCCCGGCCTCGCTGCACGTCGTCGTCTACGACGTCGCCAAGAAGCGGGCGCTGGCCACCAAGGACTTCGCGGTACCGGCCACGCCCGGCACCGCCGACTGGCGGATGGCGGTGCACGACGCGTCGGACTGGATTCAGCAGTCGATCACGGGGTCACACGGGATTGCGGCGACCCGGATTGCCTTCATCCGGGATGGGCAGATCTACATCACCGACACGGACGGTGCCGACACGCGGCCCGTGACGCAGAAGGGGGGCGGGCCGCTGTCGCCGCAGTGGCACCCGACCGGGCGGTATCTCACGTACAGCTTCTTCGCCGCGCGCGGGACGCAGATCGCGGTGCTGGACCTCACGACCGGGAGTGCCCGGGCGCTGGCCGCGACGCCGACGGGGTTGAACTCGACACCGGCGTTCACCCCCGACGGGAACTCGATCGTGTACACGCACGGGGATGAGAACGGCACCGATCTGTATCTCGTGCCGGCGTTCAGCAGCGACCCATCGCGCCGCATCACGGTCGGCCATGGCACCGACAACACGCAGCCGACATTCAGCCCCGACGGACGGCGGCTGGCATTCACATCGGGTCGCTCTGGACACCCGGAAGTGTATATTGTCGATGTCGATGGCACGGAGCCCGACCTGCTGACACCGTTCCAATTCGGGGATGACATTTACCGCGCGAGTCCCAACTGGTCGCCGGACGGGCGGCTGGTGGCGTTCGAGTCGCGCGTGAGTGGGCGGTTTCAGATCGAGACCATCGCGCTGCGTGACCGGACCGTCAAGCAGCTCACGAGTGACGGCATCAACGAAGACCCGAAGTGGGCGCCGGACAGCCGGCATCTGGTATTCACATCGAACCGTTCCGGCGTGCGGCAGCTGTTCATACTGGATTCGGAATCGGGACGCACGCGACAACTGACGCTGGGTGGCCCGGCACGGCTCTCCGCGTGGTCGCGGTCGCTGGGGTCGCCCTGATCTACCCGCCAATCGGATTCTTATTCATTTCGGAGAGTCAGCCATGAGCCGTCGGTCCCGCCTTGCCTCGCTGTTGATTCTCGCTGGTGCCGTGGTCGTGGCGTGCGCCAAGCCGCCCGCACCTGCGCCTGCGCCGGCGCCAGCGGCGGCACCGACCGTGGATAGCAGCCGGATCCGTGACTCGCTGGCCAACGCCAAGCGCATGGCGGACAGTGTGTCGGCCGAGCATGAGCGGCAGGCGGCGGCGGTCGCGGCGGCCCGCAGCGCGCTCGTGGCGAAGATGTTCTTCGACTACGACAAGTCCGACATCACGGATCAGGGCAAGGCCATTCTGGACGCGAAGGTGCCGATCCTCAATGCCAATACCGGCATCCGGATCCGTGTCGAGGGGAATTGCGACCGGCGTGGATCGGACGAGTACAACCTCGCGCTTGGCCAGCGTCGCGCCGCGGCGGCGAAGCGGTATCTCACCGATCACGGGATCGACGCCGCGCGGATCGACATCATCAGTTACGGCGCCGAGCGTCCGGTGGCGGAAGGCGACGCCGAAGACGCGTACTCGCAGAATCGCCGCGACGAGTTCGCGATCGTAGCGGGCGGCGACAACTTGAAGGTCGCGGGCCAGTGATGCGGATGGCGATCGTGGCGCGGCTGGCGACGCGGTGGCGCCTCGTCCTGCCGTTCGCGCTGGTGGCGACCGGCGGCTGTTTCGCGACGCGCGAGGACGTGCGTGTCCTGCAGGACGATCTGACGCGCATGCAGGCCGCGCAGCGGAGTGAGGATTCGGCGCACCGGGCGGCGCTGGAAGTCGTCATCGAGCAACTCGGCCGCGCGCAGGATACCCTCCGGGTGCTGAGCGGACGGACCGCGAAGTGGCAGGGTGACGTCAGCGAGAACCTCTATTCGGTTGGGCAGCAGCTCATTCAGATCGAGGAGTTGACCGGCCAGAGCCAGAAGCAGCTTGGCGTCCTGCGCGGATCGCTCGAGGCCCAGCATGCCACGACCGCGCCGGCGCCGGGTGCGGGGGTCACGCCCAGTCCCGCTGGGCCCGGCGACAGCGCGCGAGGGGGCGGGGGGCCGGGTCCGAATCAATTGTTTCAGTTGGCACTTGATCAAAGCCGGCGGGGTAGTACGGGCGCGGCGCGGGCTGGCTTCACCGACCTGCTCCGGCAGTATCCCAACTCGGACGTGGCGCCCGACGCGCACCTGTATCTGGCCAACACGTATGCCGACGAGGGAAACGTGGCGGCGGCGGATTCGGGGTATCAGGATGTGATCGCCCGGTACCCGACGCTGCCGGTCGCGGCGACCGCGCTGTATCGCCATGCGGCGATATTGGCGGCGGCCGGGAAGACGCAACCGGCACGAGAGGCATATCAGGACGTGATTCGAAAGTATCCGCGCTCGGACGAGGCGGTGCTCGCGAAGGACCGGCTCCGGGACCTGAAATAGGAATCCGCGGCACGCTCTGACCGCCCTCCAAGGGGTCGCGCTGCCGCCGGAGGCCCCACGCCGCGACGCGAGCCCGTCGTCCGGGCCCGCCACCCGTAGCTGTCCGAGCCACCCGAATGATGCCGACGCCGCCTGCAGCGGAGATGCCATTTCTCGATCACCTTGAGGAGCTCCGGTGGCGGCTCATCAAGGCGCTCGGCGCGCTGGCGTTCACCGTGGCGCTGTCATTCGCGGCGCTGACGCAGATCGATCTGATCGGCATCCTCGCGCGGCCCATTCTCCCGTTGCTGCACGGGCACAAGCTGATCTTCACGCACCCGACCGACTCGTTCTCGATCTACATGACGATGTCGCTCACGCTCGGGGTGATCCTCGCACTCCCCATCATCGTCTATCAGGCGTGGGCGTTTCTCTCGCCGGCGCTGCACCGGCACGAAAAGCAGCTCGTCGCGCCGGTGACCATCGGCGCGGGACTGCTGTTCGCGGGCGGGGTGTCGGTCGCGTACTTCGGCGTGATGCCGCTGGCTCTCCAGTGGCTGCTCGCGTTCCAGACGGCGTCGATGGAGCCGATGATCAGCGGGCTCGAATACTTCGATTTCCTCTTCTCGATGTCGCTTGCCTTCGGGCTGTGCTTCGAGCTGCCGATCGTCATCCTGGTGCTGACGGCGCTCGGCCTCGTCAACCCGGCATTTCTGCGCAAGTACCGCCGGCACGCGGCGGTGCTCTGCACCTTCATCGGCGCGTTCCTGACGCCGGGCGATCTGATCTGGACAACGATCGCGATGGCGGTGCCGCTCTATCTCCTGTACGAGCTCAGTATTTTCCTGTCGGCATTCATGTACCGGCGCCGCCAACGGTCGCAGGCGGCCACGGAGCTGCCGGACGACGGGTACCGGGCACCAGCGTGAGGATCATGGCGGCGCGGGGCGGCGTGGTGCCGCCCGCGTGCCAGCGCCCGCGCGTCTCGAGCGCGTCTCGCGAAAGCGAGGCGGCGTGCCGGTAGCGGGTCTGCCCGGCTCTCAGGGCCGGAGCCTTCGCCTCACGCGGCCTCTGACGTGGCGTCTCGCAGGCCTCGCGTTCGCGGCGGTGCTCGCGGGCGCGCGGCCCGCCGTGGCCCAGCAACTCCCCGGCTCGCCCAATCCGTCGGGCGGCGGGGTCGTGCAGCCGACGACGCCCGGGCGCCAGCTCACCCCGCGCGAGCGCGCCACCCTGGACTCGGCGCGCCGCGCTCTTGCCGCGAAAGATTCCGCGGCCCGGGATTCGGCGCGGAAAGTACTCGTGCACTGGGAAGAGCCGGACTCGGTAACGGAGGCGCTGCTCCTTCGCGAAGGCTACGGCGTCACCAAGTATCAGGGTGGTCATGCGGTCTACCAATCGGACCAGCACCAACTGACCCTCACCGGCCCGCGGAAAGGCGAGCGCGCCGCGGTGAACCAGGACCAGACGATGGTCGTCGGCGACACGATCGTCTACCAGGACTCCGAGCGAGTGGTGCGGGCGCACGGCGACACCGTGACGGTGCGCGATCCCACGCGCAACGAGGACGACATCGTGTCCATCGGCCACGTCGTCTACGACGTGAAGACACACGAAGCGGTGACGTCGGCGGTCCGGACGGTGTTTCCGAGCGGCGGCAACCGGTGGATCGTGTCGGCGATCGCGGGCGCCTACGCCGGGGATACGCTCAAGACCGACAATCCGTCGAACACGTTTTACGGCGTCGAAGGGGGGATCACGACCTGCGACGACAGCTTTCCTGACTACCATTTCTCGGTCAACGAACTCAAGTTCGTCACCAAGCACACCCTCGTGGGCCGCCCGGCGGTGCTCTACATCGCCGACGTCCCGGTCATGTGGCTGCCGTTCGTGCTGGAGGATCTGCGCACCGGACGGCGGAGCGGTTTCCTGACGCCGCATTTCGGCATCAGTGAACTGGTTCGCAACAGCCCATCGTACCGGCGCCACGTCGAGAACGTCGGGTATTATTTCGCGCTCAACGACTACACCGATCTCACGACCTGGCTCGATTGGCGAAGCAGCGCGCGCGCCACCCCGATCGATGCGGGCTGGACTCGCTACAGCTCCGTCTTCCGGTACAACTGGCTCGACCGGTTCGTGGTGGGAAGCTTCGGCGTGTCATACCAGTCGCTGAGCAACAACACGACGAACACGGCGATCTCGTGGCAGCACCAGCAGGATTTTTCGTTGACGTCGCACCTCAACATGAACGTCAACTACGAGACGAGCACGGCGATCCAGCAGACGACGTATTTCGATCCGTACTCCGTGCTGGCGACGATCTCGTCGCAGCTCAACTATCAGCAGGCTCTCGGGCCGGCCAACTTCAGCCTGGGTGGCACGCAGAAGCAGTACCCGGGCCGATCCGAGATCGACCGCGTGTTCCCAACGCTCAGCCTGTCGTCGAAGCCGGTGAGCATCGGGAAATGGTTCACATGGACCCCGAGCTTCACGGGGAGCAACTCCGAGACCCTGAACGTCGACCAGTTCGGCAACTTCGGTTACCGCTTCGCCGACAGCCTCGGTGCGATCGACAGCTCGCAGGTGCGCCGCAACCAGCGGGCGACCACCGCGTCATTCGACACGCCGATCAAAATCTTCGGCTTCAACTGGCGCAACTCGTTCCAGATCTCCGACCAGCAGAACAACTTCCCCGAGCAGGACCTCGTGTATACGCGGGTGAGTGCGGATTCCGCGGTCCCCACCCAGCGCGTGTTTTCGCAGACGTACAACACGAGCCTGGACTGGAACACGGGTATCGACCTTCCGAGCATTTCGCAGGGCAAGTGGAACCTCGTCCCCAGCATCGCGATCGAGAACGCGGACCCCGGCGCGGCGTGGATGATCCGCACGCAGTTCACGGGAGCAGACTTCGTCACGCAGCCGAAGCGGCTGGTGTACGGTCTCCAGATCTCGCCAACGTTCTTCGGACTGTTGCCCGGCTTCGGCGACGTCGCGCGGTTCCGGCATTCGATCACGCCAATCATCACAATCAACTACGCGCAGCCGTCGGCGATCAGCGACCAATTCTACGCCGCGGCGGGCCAATCTCCCGTCGGCTCGCTGGCGGGCCTCCGGCAGGAGTCCATCTCGCTGTCGTTGTCGCAGAGCATCGAGGCCAAACTCAAGCAGGCCCCCGACGCCGATCCGCTGCAGGCGAAGAAGGTCAAGGTGTTGTCGCTCAATTTCGACCCGCTCAGCTACGACTTCGTCCGCGCGCAGACGACGCACCGCTCCCTGAGCGGGTTCACGTCCGGAACGTGGGGGTACAGCTTCCGGTCGGAATTGATTCCGGGTTTCGATTTCCGCCAGACGTACTCGCTGTTCGAGGGGAATCCCCTCAGCGACACTGCGCGCTTCAGCCCGTACTGGCAGCAGGTGTCGGCGTCCTTCTCGCTCAACCGCAACTCGGGTCTCGTCGCCGCAATCGCGCGGCTCCTCGGTCTCACGCCGCCGGTGAAGACGCCGGGCGCGGACAGCGCGCTCAATACGGATCCGTTCCTGGCGCAACAGATCGCCGCGCAACAGGTGGTTGGGGGGCAGAGCGGCATCGCGCCGTACCAGATCCCGAACGCGGGCAAGGGATGGACGACCTCGTTCACGTTCAGCGCGTACCGGCAACGGCCGCCGGTGGGCAACCTGTCCAACGTGATCCAGTTCAACCCGGCCACCGTATGCGCCGCCTACCAGAACGTCAATCCGATCTACTACGCGCAATGTGTCCAGGCGAGCCGCACGTCGACACCCGACACGAACATCAACGCGACGACGGCCGCCGCGCCGTTCGTGGTGGTGCCCACGCAGATCACGTTGCAGGGGTCGACGAGCTTCAACATCACGCCCAAGTGGGCGGCCCAGTGGCAGACGACCTACGATTTCCAGGCCCACAACTTCGCCAGCCAGATCGTGTCGCTGCAGCGCGACCTGCACGACTGGCGCGCCATCTTCTCGTTCACGCAGTCGCCGACGGGCAGCTTCGCGTTCACGTTCTTCGTGGCTCTCAAGGCCGAGCCGGCGCTCAAGTTCAACTACGACAAGCAGACGTTCCGATCACCCGGGGACGAGGCCAGGGGCCAGACCTATTAGCGCCCCAGGGCCACACGTGTGTCCGAGAATGGTGTCCCTGCCAGTGGACACCCGGCACTGAGCGGAGAAGGTAAGGCCTAGAGATGCACGGACTTAACTTTCGCTAACAAATGGTCCGGCAGGTGCGTATTGTGCATAGGGAGAAGGCTCTCCTCATCCGAGGTTGACATGTCGACACGGGGTTTGTCATTGGCGGCGATGGGGCTCGTGGCCGGGGCGGTCGCTGCCTGCAGTAACAACAACAACAACATCTCGGCGCCGGCCGAGGCGCTCGGAAACCCGGACAGCCTGACGTATCTCTTGTTGCCGGGTGGTCCCGACGCGCCGAACGGCATTCTGCTGAGCTGGGCCCCGGCGACCGATCCCAACGTCACGAACTACGTCGTCTTTGCCAGCGCGTCCGACAGCCAGTTCGGTGTGATCGGGTCAACGCTGTCGACGTCGTTCCACCAGGCTGGCGCGCCATTTCCGCGGTATTACGTCGCGTCCGAGGATCAGTTCGGCGACATCAGCAGCGGCACGCCGACCATCAGCGTGGACACGACGCCGCCGCTGCCGCCGCCCGACTCGCTGAGCGCCGCGGGCTTCGATTCCGCATCCGAGATTCACTGGTCGTCGAATGCACGGCTTCAGAATCCGGCGATCTTCGCCTACTACCGGGTGTACTCCGAGCCCGCTGTGGTGACGGGTATGACCGGTACCTGCGCCACGCCGGGGCCGGGCTTCGCCGTTGAGGGCTCGACCGTTTCCGAGGAGTTCGTGGTGACGGGGCTCGCCAACGGCACGATGTGGTGCTACGCCGTCACGACGGTGACACTGGATGGGCACGAGAGCGTCCTCAGTCAGTGGACGACCGACACCCCGACGCAGTCGGCCGGTCCGTTCGCCGTGTCCCTGGCGCCGCGCGCCACGATCATCCGGCACAATCCGAAGCCGCTCCAACGCGCCGTGGTGGCACGGCGGTAACGCGCAGGAGCGCGATCGGTCAGGCGATGGTGAAACGCCCGGGAGACCCTTCCCGGGCGTTTCTGCATCTGCCGCCGCATCCGTCGCGCCCGAATCGCACTTGAAATTACGGGGTCCGCCGCCGACATTGTGCGGATGCCGGCCACCATCGTGCTCGACGGGGAATCGCTTCGGATCGCGAATGTCGCCGCCGTGGCGGATGGCGCCTCCGTGAGCCTCTCGGGCGGCGCGCGCGACAGAATGGCACGGACGCGCGCGATCGTCGACGCGATCGTCGAGCGCCGCGACGTCGTGTACGGCGTCACGACCGGCTTCGGCAAGCTCTCCGAGATCGCGATCCCGCCCGACCGGCTGGCCGAGCTGCAGGTCAATCTCGTGCGCAGCCACGCGGCCGGCGTCGGGCCGCTGCTCCCGGAGCGCGAAGTGCGCGCGATGATGCTGCTGCGCGCGAACGTGATCGCCAAGGGATACTCCGGGCGCGCGGCCGGAGCTCGCCGAGCTGCTCGTCGGCGATGCTCAACGCCGGGCTGCTATCCGCCGATTCCGGAGCAGGGAAGCGTCGGCGCGAGCGGCGATCTCGCGCCGCTCGCGCATCTCGCGCTCTCGCTCATCGGCGAGGGCGATGCTCGCGCACGCGGCGACGAACGCGGGCCCGCGCGCGACGATGCTCGCGAGCGCGGCGCTCGCGCCGGTCGCGCTCGGCCCGAAGGAAGGGCTCACGCTCATCAACGGCACGCAGGCGCACACGGCGATCGCCGCGCTCGCGCTCGTCGACGCGCACCGGCTCTGGCGCGTCGCGCACGTCGCCGGCGCGATGTCGCTCGAGGCGCTGCTCGGCACGCCGGTCGCGTTCGACGCGCGCATCCAGCGACGCGCGCGGACAGCTCGGCCAGGCGGCGTCGGCGGCGCTGCTGCGCGAGCTGCTCGCCGACAGCGAGATCCGCGAGTCGCATCGCGACGGCGATCCGCGCGTGCAGGACGCGTACGCGCTGCGCTGCATGCCGCAGGTGCACGGTCCGGTGCTCGACGCGATCGACTTCGCGATCGGCCGTCGTCGGGCGCGAGCTGAACGCGGCGACCGACAATCCGCTCGTCTTCGACGACGGCGACGCTGCTGAGCGGCGGCAACTTTCACGGGCAGGCCGTCGCGATGGCGCTCGACTTCCTCGCGATCGCGCTCACGAATCTCGCGACGATCGCCGAGCGGCGCATCGATCGGCTCGTGCATCCGGATCTCAATCAGGGGCTGCCGCCGTTCCTCACGCGCGACGCCGGCGTCAACTCCGGCTTCATGATGGCGCAGGTGACCGCGGCGTCGCTCGCGAGCGAGTGCAAGGTGCTCTCGCACCCGGCGAGCGTCGACACGATCCCGACCGACGGCAGCAAGGAAGACGTCGTGCCGATGGCGATGGGCGCGGCGTGGAAGCTGCGCCGCGTCGTGCGCAACGTGCGCTACGTGCTCGCGATCGAGCTGATGTGCGCGGCGCAGGGCGATCGACTTCCGCGCGCCGCTCAAGCCGGCGACGCGGCGTCGCGCGCGCGCACGCGCGCGTGCGCGAGCTCGTGCCGCCGCTCGAGCGCGATCGCGTGCTTGCGCGGCGACATCGAGCGCCTCGCCGCCGCGATCGCGCGACGGCGAGCTTCGCGACTGACCACTCGAGCGATCAGCCGATGACCTCGACCGCGACGATCGCATGACGCGCGACGCACGCTCGACGCGCGCCGCGGCGCGCGACCGGTCCGCGCGCCGCGCGGCACGCACGCTCTCGCTGCAAGGGATGGCAGCAGGAAGCCGCGCTGCGCATGCTGATGAACAATCTCGATCCCGACGTCGCCGAGCGGCCGGACGATCTCGTCGTCTACGGCGGCACCGGGAAGGCGGCGCGCAGCTGGGAGGCGTTCGACGCGATCGTCGCGCGCGCTGCGCGCGCTCGAGAACGACGAGACGCTGCTCGTGCAGAGCGGCAAGCCGGTCGGCGTGTTCCGCACGCACGCGTGGTGCGCCGCGCGTGCTCATCGCGAACAGCAACCTCGTCGGCCGCTGGGCGACCTGGGAGTACTTCCGCGAGCTCGAGCGCGCGGGCCTGATCATGTACGGCCAGATGACGGCCGGCTCGTGGATCTACATCGGCTCGCAGGGCATCCTGCAGGGCACGTACGAGACGTTCGGCGCCGTCGCGCGCACGCACTTCGGCGGCATCGCTCGCCGGCCGCTTCGTGCTCACGCGCGGGGCTCGGCGGCATGGGCGGCGCGCAGCCGCTCGCCGCGACGATGCAACGGCGCCGCGATCCTCGGCGTCGAGGTCGACGAGGCGCGCATCGACAAGCGCCTCGCGACCGGCTACTGCGATCGCAAGACGCGCGAGCCTCGACGAGGCGCTCGCGCTGGATCGCGCGAGGCGACGGCGCGCGCGGCGCGGCGCTGTCGGTCGGCCTCGTCGGCAACGCCGCGCGAGGTGCTGCCGGAGCTCGTGCGGCGCGGCGTGACGCCGGACGTGCTCACCGATCAGACGAGCGCGCACGACATGCTCAACGGCTACGTGCCGGCGGGCATGTCGCTCGCCGAGGCGGCCGGCGCTGCGCGCGCGCGATCCCGGCGGCGTACGTCGCGCGCGCGACCGCGTCGATCGTCGCGCACGTGCGCGCGATGCTCGAGCTGCAGCGAGCGCGGCGCGGTCACCTTCGACTACGGCAACAACATTCGCACCGTCGCGTTCGACGCCGGCGTCGCGGACGCGTTCGACATTCCCGGGCTTCGTGCCGGAGTACGTCCGCCCGCTGTTCTGCGAGGGGAAGGGGCCGTTCCGCTGGGTCGCGCTCTCGGGCGATCCGAAGGACATCTGCGCGCACCGACGAGCTCGTGCTCGAGCTCTTTCCCGCACGACGAGCATCTGCGCCGCTGGATCACGCTCGCGCGCGAGACGCGTGCACTTCCAGGGACTGCCGGCGCGCATCTGCTGGCTCGGCCAGGGCGAGCGCGCGCGGTTCGGCGTCGCGCTCAACGACCTCGTGGCGAGCGGCGAGCTCTCGGCGCCGATCGTCATCGGTCGCGATCATCTCGACACGGGCAGCGTCGCGTCGCCGTTCCGCGAGACCGAGGCGATGAAGGACGGCAGCGACGCGATCGCCGACTGGCCGATCCTCAACGCGCTGCTCAACGTCGGCGAGCGGCGCGTCGTGGGTGTCGTTCCATCACGGCGGCGGCGTCGGCATCGGCAACTCGCTGCACGCGGGCCAGGTGATCGTCGCCGACGGCACGCCGGAGATGCGCGTGCGGCTCGAGCGCGTGCTCACGAACGATCCGGGGATCGGCGTCGCGCGCCATGCCGACGCGGGCTACGAGATCGCGCTCGAGACGGCGGACGAGCAGGGCATCGCGCTTCCGATGCGCGACTCCGCGCGAGTAGCGCGCACTCATGCTGACCGCGCGCTTCAAGCCGTGGCACGTCGCCGCTCTTCCTCGGCGAAATACGCCTGGCTGCACGTGCGCGCGCCGGCCGGTGCTCGTGCACTTCGAGGTCACGCTGCGCTGCAACGCGCGCTGCGGCTTCTGCGACTACTGGAAGACCGACGCCGATGCCGCGCGCGACGCGAGCTGACGAGCTTCGCCGATGCGGCGCGCTTCTTCAATCCGATGCTCGTCACCTTCACCGGTGGCGAGCCGCTGCTGCGCCGCGATCTCGAGGAGCTCGTCGCGCGCGGTCGACGCGCGCGATCCGGCTCAAGTACATCACGCTCATCACGCACGGCGGCGATGCTCACGCCGGAGCGCGCGCGCTCGCTCTGGGAGGCGCGGCATCAACCAGTTCAACATCTCGCTCGACTACCTCGACGAACGCCACGACGTGGCGCGCGGCATTCCCGGCCTCACGCGCGAAGATCTTCGACGCGGTCGCCGGCGATGCGCGCGCGCGGCATCGACAACATCCGCTTCAACACCGTGATCAAGAACGACAATCTCGACCAGATCCTGCCGATCGTGCGAGCGCGCGGCGGAGCTCGGGTGCGGCGTCAACTTCAGCGTCTACACCGATGCGAAGAACGGCAATCGCGACCACCTCGTCGCGCGACGACGAGCTGCGCGCGAGCTCGACGACGTCGATCGCGCGAGCTGCTCGCGTTCAAGCGGCGCCGGCGCGGCGTGATCACGAACTCCGACTACTACCTCGAGCAGATTCCGCGCTACGTGCGCGGCGAGATGCGCGAGCCGTGCCGCTCGGGCATGCGCACGATCCACATCGATCCCGACGGGCCACGTGAAGCGCTGCCCCGATTTTCCGACCGATTTTCACTGGCGCGACTTCCAGCGCTACGAGCCGATCGACTGCAACGCGTGCTACTACGCGTGCCGCGGCGAGGCGCAGGCGCCGCTGCGGCTCGTCGCGCGTGCGGGACGTGATGGCGTGACGGCGCCGCGCGTGGCGGACATCGCTGAGCCTCTTCGTCAACGCGCGCAGGTCGTGACCTGCGCCGGGCCGGCGCGCGCGCGGCGTGGCGCGGAGATGCGCGACGCCGGCGATTCGCACGCGACGTCGCCGTCGCCGTCGACCGGCGAGCGGATCGCGGCCGTCGGCGCGCAGGCCGAGCTGCGAGCGCGCGTATCCCGGGCGCGACGGACGATCGACTGCGCGCGGCGGCGTGCTCACGCCGGGCCTCGTCGATTCGCACACGCACGCGATCTTCGGCCGTGCCGCGCTACGAGGAGCAGGAGCTGCGCGCCGCGGGCGTCGGACTACATGGAGATCGCGCGCGCGCGGCGGCGGCATTCACGCGTCGGTGCGCGACCTGCGCGCGCGCGAGCGAGGACGAGCTCGTTCGCGCTCGCGCGTGCCGCGTCTGCGCGCGGCTCGCGTCGTACGGCACGACGACCGTCGAGGTGAAGTCCGGCTACGGCCTGATCGCTCGACGACGAGCTCAAGACGCTGCGCGTGATCGCGCGGCTCGCCGGCGAGCTGCCGCTGCGGATCGTGCCGACGTGGCTCGGCGCGCACGAGATTCCGCTCGAGCATCGCGACTCGGCGCGCGACGCGCGGCGCGTATGTCGATCTGCTCGTCAACGAGATGATTCCGCGCGGTCGCCGCGCGAGCGCTCGCGCGCTTCGCCGACGTCTTCTGCGAGCCGGGCGTCTACACGTCGACGAGACGCCGCGACGATCCTCGCCGCGGCGCGCGCACGCGGGGCTGCGCGCTCAAGCTCCACGCCGACGAGCTGACGCCCGTGCGGCGGCGCCGAGCTCGCCGCGCGAGCTCGGCGCGACGTCGGCCGACCATCTCGGCGGCCGTCTCGCGACGGCGGTATCGCGGCGCTCGCCGGCGCGCCGACCGTCGCGACGCTGCTGCCCGGGCACGATGCTCTTTCTCGGCAAGACCGACGCAGGCACCGGCGCGCGCGCTTGATCGAGGCCGGCGTCCCGGTCGCGCTGGCGACCGACTTCAACCCGGGCACGTCGCCGACGCCGAACCTGCCGCTCATCCTCACGCTCGGCGTCAGCCAGCTGCGACATGAGCGTCGCCGAAGTCGATCGTCGCCGCGACGGTGAACGGCGCGGCGGCGCTCGGCCTGGCCGACCGAGACCGGACAGATCGCGCCGGGCTTCTCGGCCGACCTCGCGCTCTTCGACATCGAGCGACGTCCGGGAGCTGCCGTACTGGTACGGCGACCGTCGCTGCCGCGCGACGTGGGTGCGGGCAAACCTTGTCACCCAAGTGACTTACCGGACTAACTTTATCACGGCCTGCCCGCTGCTCCCCTGGCGTCGCGCGCGACGCTGGCGTCGCGCCTGCGCCCGGAGCTCCGCCACGCGCTGATGTCCAACGTCGCCAAGCTGAAGAAACAAGGCCGCCGAGTTCGAGCAGAAGAAGCAGTTCGACAAGGCGCTGGCGGTCTACGTCAAGATTCTCGACGGCTTCGACGAGCACGCCGACGAGAGCTCGACGTCGCGCTGTTCAACCGCGTCGGCGACCTGCTGCTGCGGCAGGGCAACGTCGCCGACGCCGTCGACTACTACGAGAAGGCCGTCGATCTCTACGCCGAGGGCGGCTTCTTCAACAACGCGATCGCGCTCTGCAACAAGATCCTGCGCCACTCGCCGGGCCGCGACTCGATCTACTACAAGCTCGGGAAGATCAGCGCGCAGAAGGGCTTCAACAGCGACGCGAAGCAGAACTTCCTCGAGTACGCCGACCGGATGCAGAAGGCCGGACAGCTCGACGAGGCGTTTCGCGCGCTGAAGGAGTTCGCGGATCTCTGTCCGGATCAGGACGACATCCGGCTGATGCTCGCCGACCAGCTCTCGAAGAAGGACCGCAAGAACGAAGCGATCGAGCAGCTGCAGGTCCTGTACGAGAAGTTCGAGCAGAAGGACGCGGCGCCGACATGCGGGCCACGGTCGACCGGATGAGGGCGATCGACCCGGCCGCGGAGCCGAAGAGCGGGAGCGGCCCTCGCAATCCGAAGGCGTCGGATCTCGTGTTCCTCGATCTCTCGGATGGCGGAGCGGTGGCTGCTCCCACTGCGCCGGCGCCAGGCGCCGCGCCGCCCGTGGCGCCGCCCGTGGCGCCGCCCGTGATGCCGCCGCCAGCCCCGAAGCTGCGTCCGGTGGGGCCGCCTCCCGCACCACATCGGGGAGCGCCGCCGGCCCGCGCTCCAGGGGCACGTCCCCCTGCACGGGTGCCGACGGCCGACCTGCCGCTGATCGAGGTCGACCTGCCGCCGTTGGACGCGCCGCACCAGATCGACGAGCCGCGCGCCCCCGCGCCGAAAGTCGCCGGACTCGTGCCACCCGAGGTCTCGATCCCGCGGGACACGCTGGACACGCCCCTGGTAGCGGGATTGGAAGGATCGTCCCATCGTGCGGGACCGGCGAGCGAGACGGTGCCCGAGCTGCCGGGCCTTCAGCCGCTGAGCGGCGAGCAATTCGGATCACTCCGGCTCGCGACACCGTTCCACGTACCTGTGATCGAGCCGCCCGCGCATGATCTCGCGCTTCCGGGCGACCTCCCGCCGCTCGGTGGTGCGCTGCTGTCCGCCGTGAACTTCACCGGCGAGATGGAGCTGATCATGCCGGACGGCGAGGAGGAGGTGTCGCCGGGTCGTTCGGGGAAGGCGCCTCCGGGCCGGGGTCGCGCCGGGTCTCCCGCGTCGCACACGCATCGCGATGATCGCGAGCCGGACATCGCGCTGCCGATGCTCGACGTGGACCTGCCGGAACTCGATCAACCTCGCTCACGCGCGTCGCGGCACGGCTCCGAGCCACTCGGTCTGCTCGGCGGTGACAGTCGGCTGGATGAGATCCCGCTCGGGGACGAATCGCTGGACCAGGACCAGAACGATGCTGCCGAGGAATCCGAGCCGGCCGATGCGCCTTCCGCTTCTGGCGGTATGACCGACCTCGACACCCCGCTTTCAGCCAGCGGCGAGACCGAGGCGTTCGAGGCGGATGCCACAACGCCCGGATGGGAGGCGCCCGATCCGATCGATTCGGAAGTGGACGAGGCGATCGAGTTCATGGCGGGCGATTCCGCGGCCCGGCGCGAAGTGTGGCCCGAGCTTCGGGCAGCGGATGACGACGCGGGCGACGTGGAGGAGAGCGACGCCGGCTCCGAACTCGACGACTCACCTCCCGAATCTCTCGCCGAGAGCGCCGATGCCGCGTCGTTGGCGAGTGCCAACGGCAGTGCGCCGGAAGCGGGCGACAACGCCGACGCCAGCGGTGCGCCTTCCCGGGCGTCGGGCGGTGCGCAGCGCCGGCGATCGAACTCGGTGCTGGCGCGCTCCGTCGATACACTGCTGGTCAAAGTCGAAGCCAATCCCCAGGACTGGGGATTGCGCCGCCAATTCGCGGAGGCGCTGCTCGACGACGGGGATCGCGAGGCGGGATTGCGGGAGCTCGAAGCATTGATGATCGGTCTCGAACGCGCCCAGGATCTCGAAGGCGCGCGCTCCGTGGCGGACACGATCATTCGCCTCAATCCGAACTCCGTCCGGCACCATCAGAAGCGAGTCGAATACGCGTTCCGGACGAACGATCGGGCGCGGCTGCCCGAGGCGTATCTCGAGCTGGCCGATGCGCTCTTTCGCTCCGGGCAGGCGGACAAGGCGCGGGCGGTCTACCAGCGGGTGCTGGAGCTGGCGCCGGACGATGCGCGTGCGCAGGCCGCGCTCAGCGCGTTCGGTGAAGCTCCGGTGGCAGCCGCGGCCGATGCGCCACCCGCTGCCACGCCGCCCGCCGGCATCCCGCGTGAGGTGACGCCGCCGGCGGCTCCCGCCGTGCGTCCCCCCGTGCCCAACGTTCGCCGCCGCAACTCGGGTCCCAAGTCCGGCGCCCAGAACGCCGCGGCGGGGGAGCCTGGCCAGTTCGTGAATCTCGGGGACTGGCTGCGCGACGACGAAGCGCCGAAATCCACGCGCATGGTGATCGACGATGAAAAGACCGGCGATCCCGAGGCGGATTTCGCGGACATGCTGCGGCAGTTCAAGCACGGGATCGCCCAGAACGTCGCGGAGGAAGACCACGAGAGTCACTACGACCTCGGTGTCGCCTACAAGGAGATGGGACTGCTGGACGAGGCGATCTCGGAGTTCCAGAAGGCCCTCCGGGGTCCCGCGCACCGGGTCCGAACGTACGAGGCGCTCGGGCAGTGCTTCATTGAGAAGCAGCAATTCCAGGTGGCGGCGACCATCCTCAGCCGGGCCCTGAACGAGCCTGGGGTGACGGATGATCAACTGGTGGGAGTTCTCTACCTCCTGGGGTACGCGTCCGAGGCCCTAATGCGCTGGGAGGCGGCAATCGGCTACTATCAACGGGTGTTCGCCGTCGATATCCAATTCCGCGACGCTGGCCAGCGGCTCACCCGCCTCGAGCGGGCTCCGCGCTGATGCTGCCCGCATCCGGCACATCGGTCACGCCCGCCGAGGGACTGCCGCGGTCGAGTAGCATCCGGTCGCGAGCGACACCAGCCGTGCCGTTGGCCGATGTGCAGGCGCCGGTCCGCGAAGGGCTGGAGCGGGTAAAGGCCGAGCTACGACGCATCGTGGATGATGATTCGCCGCTCATCGCCGGAGTCAGCGACCATCTGCTGGGGATGAAGGGGAAGCTGTTCCGGCCGACGCTGGTGCTTCTTTCGAGCGCGGCGGCGGACCATCCCGAGCCGACTGCCGACACGCTGGCGGCGGTCCTGGAACTGATGCACCTCGCGACGCTGGTGCATGACGACGCGGTCGATCATTCCGCCCTGCGCCGGGGGATGCCCACGCTGAACGCGCTGTTCAGCCATCAGATCTCCGTCATCGCTGGCGATTTTCTGTATCTTCGCGCGCTGCGGGAGCTGTCGCGTCTTGGCGATTTGCAGGCGCTGCGGGTCCTGACGGAGGCCTCGGTCGAGATGACACGGGGGGAACTCCGCCAGTTGACCTACGGCGACCCGCTGGAGTTCGGCGAACGGGACTACGAGGCGCTGATCGGAGCCAAGACGGCTGCGCTGTTCGGCGCCGCGTGCGAAGTCGGCGCCCTGTCCGGTGCCGTAGCGCACCGGGCGGAGCTGGCACGCTATGGCGAGCAGCTCGGCATGGCGTTCCAGGTGATCGATGACGTACTCGATTACACGTCCGGCCAGGAGGTGACGGGCAAGCCCGGCGGCCTCGATCTGCGGGAGCGGAAGATGACCCTGCCGCTCATCGCCGCGATGCGCGAGATGGGTGCGGCCGGGCGGAGCCGGGTCGAAGCGTTGTTTGCAGCCGACGCGCCGTCGGAGGGGGACATTCATGCAGTCATTGCGCTGGTCGCCGAGTACGGCGGGATCGCCTACGCGCTACGCCGGGGCGCTCTCTACGCTCAGGA
This sequence comes from uncultured Gemmatimonadales bacterium, assembly GCA_963706505.1. Classification (GTDB taxonomy): domain Bacteria; phylum Gemmatimonadota; class Gemmatimonadetes; order Gemmatimonadales; family Gemmatimonadaceae; genus Palsa-1248. The sequence continues at coordinate 191,052 of CAVPLX010000003.1, read as the reverse complement.
GGCGGAGCAGGCCATTGCCGGGATCCCGTCAAACCCTGCCGTGGCGGCCCTCCACCGCGCGATCGCGTACGTCCTCGACCGGCGGTCGTAACACCGTGATCAGCAGTCCTTCGCCTCGAGTACGCCAGCCAAGAGAGGTAGCGTGATGGCACCCCGCGGATCGTCGAAGCACCGCCCAGTATTCCATGCCGTCGTGCTCGCCAGCGGCTTCATCGTCGGGGGGTTCATGACCCAGTTTGCCCGCCGGTTCCTGCCCCCTGGCGCGGTCAAGGAGTTCCTGACGACGGGCGTAGCCCCCTCGTTCGGGCCGTTACAGGTGGATTTGGTTATCTTGAAGTTCGCGGTCGGGCCAGTCGTGCTCGACGTGTCGCTTCTGAGCCTCCTCGGCGTCCTCATCGCTTATCTGATCGCCCGCTCACTCTTCTGACGTCGGGACATCACCGCTGGCTGCGGAAGGTTCCCGGGAGGGTTTACGCATGTTCGGCGAAATCGGCATCGAAAAAATCCTACTGATCCTGCTCGTGGTGCTGCTGTTCTTCGGCGCCAAGCGGATCCCCGAACTCGCCGGATCGATGGGGAAGGGCATCCGCGAGTTCAAGAAGAGCATGTCGGATCCTGATCGTGCGGCGCCCGCGGTGGATGCGGCGAAGCCGGATCAGCCACTCGAGCGGGCGCGCGCGGACGCGGCACCTCCGGTCGTCCGTGACGAGGCGGGGCAGGAGCCGAAGCGGTTGCTGCGCTAGGGTACCCCGCAGACATTTGCGTAGCGGGACGCCAGAGCGAAACGCGATCGCTGCACGCGATGAACAAGAGATGAACAGAGGGCCGGCTTCCCGATCGGGAGCCGGCCCTTCGCGCATATCGGCACGACCGTGGTGCAGCCGTTCGGCGCTAGGTTGCGGCGCGACGGTTGACGGCTTCGAGCAACTTCCGGTTGTCGACCACCTTGGCGACCTGCCGGAGGTCCGCGAGAAACTGCTCAAAGCGTGTGCGGCGCAGGGTATCCAGCACGGTCTGGCGCTGGGTGTCCTTCTGCTTGAGCCACGCTGCGCTGTCGGACGCGATGCGCCGGTCCACCCGCATGACGAATACCGCGTTGTCAGTCTTGATCGGCGCACTCACGGCACCGATCGGGAGCGCGAATGCGGCACCCACGGCTTCGGTCATCTGCCCGAGCTCGGGCACGAAACTCGTGCGCGTGAAGGGCGGTGATTTGATGGCCTCGAGGGTGTCGGCTTTCGCCGCCTGCTCAAGAGAGGATGCGGCGGCCTTGATGGCGAGTTCCTTCGCCTTGGTGGCGAGATGGTCGACGCCGCGCTGCCGCGCCAGGGCCCGTTCGATCTGTGGCTTCGCGGCCTCGAACGGCGGAAGCCCGCCGGGCGTGAGCGAGTCGAGGCGCGCGAGATAGAAACCGTTCTCCGACTCGAAGAGATCGCTCGACTCGCCGACCTTGGCGCCGCCGAACGCCCATGCGCTGACACTCGGGACCTGCCGGCCATTCAGAAACGCGGCGGTCCCTTCGGTGACGTGGAGGACGACGGGCGCCAGGCCCATCACCTTGGCGGCGTGGTCGAATTGTGCTGGCGACTCCGACTGCGCGGCGAGTCGCTCGAGCGAATCCGCGCGCGCATTGACGTGGGCGGCCGACGAATCGCTCTGGACGATGCGCAGGAGGATGTGCCGGAAGAGCGCGGAGTCGCCCTTGCGCTGCATCCATCTTGATGAGGTGGTATCCGTACGCCGTCAGGACCGGCCCGGATATCTCGCCGGGCTTGAGGGCCCATGCGGCGGTTTCGAACTGCGGGACGAAACGCCCACGCTTGCCCCATTCAAGCGAGCCGCCATTGACGGCCGACGCCGAGTCTGCCGATTCTCGCTTCGCGACGTCGTCGAACTTGGCGCCCCCTTCGATATCGTGGCGCAGGGACATCAGATGGGCGAGCGTGGCGGCTGAATCGGCGGCGGTGACGATGCGCCGGAGCGCGACCACCGACACCGACGCTTCTCCCTTTCGCGTGAGCTCGTCGTGGTGATGGTCGTAGTAGCCGCGCATCTCGGCGTCGGTGGGCGGCGGCCCGGCTTCGCTTGCCGAGTCGGGTGCCAGGCGCACGGCGGTGACCTGCGCGGTGTCGTGCGTGTCGCGCCAGAGGCTCCAGAGCTGTCCGTCGGTCACATACACGCCTGCCGCGATCTGCTCGAAGAGCTTTTCCTGAGGAATCCGCGTGCGGTACATTGCTTCGAGCCCGGCGAGCACGCCCTGCTCCTTGGCCATCGGACTGCTCAGGAACCGCAGGTATTTCGCCTGGTCGAACCGTCCGTCGGTCTGGAGCTGCGGGGCATTCATGAACTCGGGCGGCGGACTCGTGCGAGCCGCATCGATGACCTCGGCGTCGGTCACGCGGATGGCGCGGCGATCGAGTTCCTGTCGGAGCAGTAACTCGGAGACGAGCTCATCAAAGGCTTCCTGATCGACCTGCTTGCGTTCGTCGAGCGAGAGCGGCCGGCCGAGGCGTTGGGAGGCTTGCGTGGCGTGCTGTTCGGTGGCGCGGACCCACTCCGTCACCGTGATGTCCTCTCCGTTCACCGACGCGATCGGCGTCCGGGCGTTCGCGGTGTTACCGGAGAGGCCGGACGTTTGATACAGGAGAAATCCGAGGATGAAGAGCACTGCCACGAAGATCCAGATGTATTTGGCAGCGCTCCGCATAGTTTTCAGCACGGCGCGAAACTCCTTCGGCGTTATTGTACTGGAAGACCAGGGCACCGCATCTCGGCATTCGGACGCAGCGCCGCGCGCAAAAAGCGCAGTGGTCAAACTACCGGCCGCTAACGGCTAAGGTCAAGAGAGCGCGGCACTTCTGCTGTCACGTCGATTGACGCGGGTCGTCTTGGAAGTATATCTTCACCCCCCGCCGCAGCCGCCCGGCGCGGCGGCGCACCTGAGGGCAATCGATGGCCAGCTCCGCCCGGATAGAGGAACTCGAAAAGAAGTTCAACGAGAATCCGCGCCGGTACTTCGCGCCACTCGCCAACGAGTACCGCAAGGCGGGCGACGTACAGCAAGCCATAGCGATTTGCCGCACGTATGTACCCCAGCAGCCGGGGCACATGAGCGGGCATATCGTCTTCGGCCAGGCGTTGTTCGAGGCCGGCGATCACGACGAGGCGCGCGGGGTGTTCGAGGCGGCGCTCGGCCTCGACCCTGAGAACCTGATCGCTCTTCGGCACCTCGGAGACATCGCGCGCGAACACGGCGAGGCCGACGATGCGCGCGCATGGTATCGGCGCGTGCTGGATGCCGATCCTCGGAACGACGAGGTGGCGGCCCTCCTCACCTCGGTCGAGGCGGAGCAAGCGGCTGCCGCCGATGCGCCCGCGACGTGGACGGAGATCAATCCCGAACAGACGCTGGAGCTGCCGCCGGACATGCTCGCGGCCGTGCCTCGCGACATGGGATTCGCGAACACCGTACCGCCGCGCTCTCCGGCCAGCCCGGCGAGCTCGATGGGCCAGCTATTCGACGAGAACCTGGCCGATATGCCTCCCGCGCCAGACACGGCGGGCGCGGCGACGCTCGAGTTCCGGTCCCCATCGTATCCGGCGCCTGACGGAGCCGGCTACGTGGACGAGGCGGCCAAGACTGTGCCGACATTCGTCACCGAGACGATGGCGGAGCTGTACGTCCAGCAGGGTTTCTACGACCAGGCGTTGTCGGTGTATCGCCAGTTGCTCACGCAGCATCCCGGCGACCCGAAGCTCGCCGAGCGCATGGAGCAATTGCGGCGCGAATCGGCGTCAGCGCCCGGGCCCGTGGCGCAGCAGGGGACCGCGTTCGAGGTGCCGCCGACTGCCCACACAGCGCCGGACCACCGGTCGGTACGCGAGTTCTTCAACGAGCTGGCGCTCCGCCAGCCGAGAGCGAGGGCCGAGGCGGCAGCGGAAGCGGCACCCGCGGCCGCGCCCGGCGCCGGTGAACGGGTCACTGTCGCCACTGTCGCTGCGGACGAGCCCGCGGCGGTCGCTCATGCCGGCGAGGTGGCCGCGGTGGCACCGGAGGCGAGGACGGACACGATGCCGCCTCGGGACGAGTCGCCGGCGGCTGCCGAGACCGGGGCGGAAGGTGCGGCAGACGACATGAAGCAATTGCCGCGCGATCTGGATATCGGCTTCTCGGATGCGTCCTATCACGAGACCTACAGCGCCGAGTTTGGGGCAAGCGGCCTGACGGTACCGGACGACGACGCTGCGGATGAACGCGCCGGGCCAGGTCTGTTCGAAGCGCGGGACGAGGGTGCCGATTCGTTCGTGGTGCGTCCGAGCGCCGAGGCCGATCCGTTCGCGCTACTCGGATTCGGCTCGCGGAACGAATCGAGTGACTTCGACGTTACGGCGTTCGAGGCGAGCACCGTACCGGCCTCGCATGGTGACCCGGTTACCGGTAGTGAAGCGCCGGCGCCGGACCACCCCGGTCCCGTGGCAGGGGCGGATGCTGGCGAAGCGGCGGCCGCGAGCGGCACGGGGGACGACGACGCGCCGGCGCGTCCCGAGCCCCCGGCTCCCTCTGCAGAGCCGATCACGCATGCGGCCATGCAAACCGGATCGGTGAACGTGCTGTTCCCTGAACGCCCGGTCTCGGCGCCGGATGAAGCGGCGGCTGCGGCGTTGTCGAGCGCGTTTGGCGGACCCTCGTTCCAGCCGGAACTGAGCCCCGCGCCGGCGGGCGCGGCGAAGGGCGAGCCCAAACGGGAAGGCAACGCCGACGCCAAGGACGACGCGCCCGGGGCCGGCGGGGCCGCGCGTCCCGCGCTCAGCGAGTTGTCGCTCGACAGTGTGTTCCGTGAATCGCCAGCGGCGTCGCCCGATCCGCGGCGTGAGCCGAGCGCGTTCTCATTCGATCAATTCTTCGGCGAGACGCCGCCCACGTCGGCGTCCGGGAGTGCGTCGGGTGCCGACTCGCTGCTGGGCGATTCGCTCGATGTCGGTTCCGCGGACGCGGAGCAATTCAGCAACTGGCTCTCAGGGCTGAAGAAGAAGTGAGGATCGCGGTTCTCAACGGGCCCAACCTCAACCTTCTCGGCACGCGCGAACCGGCGATCTATGGCTCTACGACGCTTGCTGGCATTGCGCGCCGTCTGCGGCCGGTGGCGCGCGACCTTGGCGTCACGCTGTCGTTTACCCAGCGGAACGGCGAGGGGCAGCTCATCGACGCGATCCACGCCCTTCGCGGCCGTGCCGACGGCGTGATCCTGAACGCGGGCGCGTACAGCCATACGAGTCTTGCGATCCGTGACGCGTTGGCGGGGGCCGGGCTGCCCTTCGTCGAAGTGCACGTGACCAACGTGTATGCCCGGGAACCGGAGCGCCGCCATTCGATGCTGGCGCCGGCGGCGCGCGCGGTGCTGTGCGGGTTCGGCCCGGCCGGCTACGAGCTGGCGTTGCGGGGGTTAGCCGAGCTACTGGGAGCGACGGCTCTGGCGAAGTCGGGGACGCGCATTGCGCCGCGCACCGCGCCGCGCGCTGCGCCGCCGGGTGTGCCGGAGAAAAAGCAGCGGCGCCGCCGTGGCTGATCGTCGCCCGCAGCGGGTGGCCGCCCTGGCTGATGCGCTCGGGGCATTGGGGCTCGACGGTGTCCTGCTCACCAGTGCGCCGAACATTCGGTACCTGACCGGCTTTTCCGGATCGAGCGCACTGGTATTCGCGACCGCGCGGGGCGAGCTGCTGCTCGTGACGGACTTCAGATACAAGACGCAGGCGGCCGAAGAGATCGGCGACCTGGCCCGGGTGGTGGTCGAGGGACAGAGCTTGTGGACGGGTCTCTGGCAGCACATTCCGTCGCTGGCGTCCGTCGAAGTGGCGGGCTTCGAGTCGGCGCATCTGGTGCATCGCGATTTCCAGCGGCTCCTCGAGGCGGGCGCGCGGTGGCAGTGGCGGCCGACGGTCGATCTGGTCGAGGGGCTCCGGGAGCGGAAGGACGCCGACGAGCTGGCGCATATCACGGCGGCGGCAGCCGTTGCGACGCGAGCATTGGGCCGCACGCTGCCGCAGGTGCAGGCCGGCCTGACGGAGTTGGAGGTCGCCGGGGTGCTGGAACACGCGCTCCGGTCGGAGGGATCCGAGACGTTCCCATTTGCGTCGATCGTCGCGTCCGGCCCCCGGTCCGCGCTGCCCCATGCCGCCACGTCATCGCGGACGCTTCAGCGCGGCGATTTCCTCCTGCTCGATTTCGGCGCGTCGGTCGCTGGATATTGCGCGGATATCACGCGGACTGTAGTAGTGGGGCCACCCAGCGACGAGCAGCGGGATGTCTATGGGGTGGTCCGGGCGGCCAACGAGGTGGCGGCGGGTACGGTCCGTCCGGGGATGCGGGGCAGGGATGCCGACGCGGTCGCGCGTGACTACATTGATCGCCGCGGTTATGGGGATGCCTTCGGCCACAGCCTGGGCCATGGGCTCGGGTTGGAGGTGCACGAGGCTCCGCGGCTGTCGCGAACGGCTGATGCCGTCCTGGCGGTCGGGACGGTCGTTACGATCGAGCCGGGGATCTACCGGCCGGGCTGGGGCGGGGTGCGGATCGAGGATGACGTCCATTTGAGCACGGGTGCGGCGGATGTGCTCACCCACTTTACGCGGGAACTGCTGGTCGTGGGCTAGCCTGGGTCGCGGGCCTGCCGGAACACCTGGACCGAGTCTCGTGTGACGCGAGGGCACCCTTCTCCATCTTTATGATCGATCTCCGTTACGTCAAGAAACTGATCGAGATCCTCGATGGGTCGACCGTTGACTCGATCGAGATCTCGACCGACAAGGGGATGAAGATCCGCCTGTCGAAGTCGCCGTCCCAGCGTGGGACGGTGCAGGTGGCGACGCCGGTCCCGATGCCGGCCCTCGCTGCCGGCTGCCGGGCCCCGGATGACACCGGGCGAAGGCATGACGGCGTATGCGGATGGGGTGGGATCCGGGGGTCAGGGGACGGCCGACGCGAAAGCCGAGGCGAAACCCAAGCTCCTCGAAGTGAAATCCCCGATGGTGGGGACGTACTATGCGGCTCCGGAGCCCGGTGGCAAAGCCGTACGTGACCGAGGGGACGCGGATCGCAAAGGGGCAAATCGTCTGCATCATCGAGGCGATGAAGATCATGAACGAGATCGAGTCGGAGTTCGCTGGCATCGTGCGTGAGGTACTGGTGCAGGACGCGCACCCAGTCGAATACGGACAAGTGCTTTTCCGGATCGATCCCAACGGGTGAAGCTCCGCCCCAGGCGGGCGGGGGCCGATCGACAATGGCAAGCGGCGCGTCAGTGGTACCACCGAGTGGCGGAACAGCACAGCCCACGTCGTCCGCGCCTGCGGCCGCCGGATCGCCGGGCGGGACTACGGCCGCGGCGGGCCCGTTCAACTTCAAGGCGATCCTGCAGGAGATGATCCGGCAGCAACGCGTCCGACCTGCATCTCAAGGTCGGCCGGCCGCCGACGCTCCGCGTTCAGGGCGAGCTCGCGCCGCTGGTCCATGCGCCGATGCGGCCCGAGGACCTCAAGATCGCTGGCGGAGCAGGTGATGACGCCGCGGCAGGTCAAGGAGTTCGCCGAGAACAAGGAAGCGGACTTCGCGATCGGCGTGCCCGGCATCGGGCGGTTCCGCGTCAACGTCTACCAGCAGCGCGGCACGATCGTGCTACGCGATGCGCGCCATTCCGTATCAGGCGCGCACCGTCGAGCGAGCTCAATCTCCCGACGGTGCTCGACGAGATCGCGATGAGGCCGCGCGGCCTGGTGCTCGTGACCGGCATCACCGGTTCGGGCAAGTCCACGGCGCTGGCGGCGATGATCCAGCACATCAACGAGAATGCGCCGCGCCAACGTCATCACGATCGAAGATCCGATCGAGTTCCTGCACCGCGACATCAACTGCCACATCAACCAGCGCGAAGTCGGCACCGACACGGCGAGTTTCGCGCAGGCGCTGCGCCGCGTGCTGCGGCAGGACCCGGACGTCATCCTCATCGGTGAGATCCGCGACCTCGATACGCTCGACACCGCGCTCAAGGCGGCCGACACCGGCCACCTGGTGTTCTCGACGCTGCACACGACCGACGCGACGCAGACCATCAACCGCGTGCTGTCGTTCTATCCGCCGCACCAGCAGGCCGAGGTGCGCTTCTCGCTCTCGAGCGCGCTCGCAGGCGGTCATCTCGCTGCGCCTGGTGCCGCGCGAGGACAAGCCGGGCCGGGTGCCGGCGTGCGAGGTGCTGATCAACACGGCGGCCGTCCGGGACAACATCCGCGACATGACGAAGATCGCTCAACATCCCGGACCTGATCAAGGAAGGGACGGTCCAGTACGGGATGCAGAGCTTCGACCAGTCGCTGATGATGTGGTACACGCAAGGGCATCATCTCGTACGAGAACGCGGTGTTCTATGCGACGAACCCGAGCGAGTTCGCGCTGCGGATCCAGGGCGTCGCCAGTTCGAGCGATACGAGTTGGGACGCGTTCCAGGCGGACGCAAACTCCTAGGACTCGCGGCGCAGGGGCCCGCAGCCGGGCGCCTGCCATCGAGGCGGGTTCAGCTCCCGAGGGCCGATCGCCGCGGGGTTTCGAGGCCCGGGTCCCTGCCGCGACGGACCCCGGGCCTTAACTTCCCCCGGTGTTCAACAAAGTCCTGATCGCCAATCGGGGCGAGATCGCGCTGCGCGTCATCCGGGCCTGCCGGGAACTCGGCCTTCAGACGGTGGCCGTGTACTCGGAGGCTGACCGCGAGTCGCTGCACGTGCGGTTCGCCGACGACGACGTGTGCATCGGCCCGGCGCCGTCGCGCGACTCCTACCTCAACATCCCGCGCCTCATCGCGGCCGCCGAGATCACCGGGGCTGACGCGATTCATCCGGGCTACGGCTTCCTCGCCGAGAACGCCGAGTTCGCCGAGACATGTGCGGCGTCCAACATCGACATTCATCGGGCCGACGCCCGAGCAGATCCGGGTCATGGGGGACAAGGCCGCAGCCCGGAACGCGATGGCGGCGGCCGGCGTGCCGATCATTCCGGGCACGCCGGGCCCCATCGACGACGCCGACGAGGCGCTCGTCTTCGCGCGCGAGATCGGATTCCCCGTCATCATCAAGGCGGCGGCCGGCGGCGGCGGAAAGGGGATGCGCGTCGCTCGCGACCCCGATGATTTCGGCCGCTCGTTCCAGCTCGCGCGGTCGGAGGCCCTGTCGGCGTTCGGCAACGGCGACGTCTACGTCGAGAAGTACCTCGCGCGCCCGCGGCACGTCGAGTTCCAGGTGCTGGGCGACACCCACGGCTCGGTCATCCACCTCGGTGAGCGCGATTGCTCGGTACAGCGGCGGCATCAGAAGCTGATCGAGGAAGCCCCGAGCCCGGCGATGACGCCGGACCTTCGCACCCGTATGGGAGAGGCGGCCGTGCATGGCGCGGCGGCGATCGGCTATGTCGGCGCCGGAACGGTGGAGATGCTGCTCGACACCGACGGGTCGTACTACTTCATGGAGATGAACACGCGGATCCAGGTCGAGCATCCGGTGACCGAGATGCTGACCGGCGTCGATCTCGTGCAGGAGCAGATCCGGGTCGCCGGCGGCGAGCCCCTGTCAGTCCATGGGGCGCCGTCCCTCCGCGGCCATGTCATCGAGTGCCGGGTGAACGCCGAGGATCCGTCGCGCAACTTCCAGCCGGCGCCGGGCAAGATCGCGGTGTTTCACCCCCCGGGCGGACCCGGCGTGCGCCTCGACACCCACGTCTATGCGGGGTACACCGTCCCGCCCTACTACGACTCGCTGCTCGCCAAGCTGATTTGCGAGGCGCGGACGCGTCCGGAAGCCATCCGGCGCATGCAGATCGCGCTCGAGAGCTTCATCATCGAGGGTGTGCCGACGACGATTCCGTTTCTCGCTCGCGTGATGACCAATCCGCGATTCATCGCGGGCGACGTGGACACGAAATTCCTGGAACGGGAAAGCGAGTTGATGAAGGAGCCGGCATCCGCCGGCGCGTCCTGAGCGGGTGATGCGGGACCGGGGGCGACGAGCGTAGTGCGCGCAGACGTGTTGTTCGGAGCGGCCGAAGCGGTGCCTGCCGACGTGGCCGGGCGCGTCGTGGTGGTGATCGATGTGCTCCGCGCATCGACGACGATCGCCGTGGCGCTGGCCAATGGCGCGCGGGCCGTGATCCCCCTCGCGAGCGCCGAAGACGTGGTGCTGCGCTCGAAGTCGTTCGAGCGGTCGGAAGTCCGGCTCGCGGCGGAGCGCAAGATGCTGGCGGTGCCGGGGATGGATCTCGGAAACTCACCGTCCGAGTTCACTCGCGACGCGCTCGACGGGAAGACCGTCTTGCTGGCGACGACGAACGGCACGGCCGCCCTGCTGGCGATGCAGGGCGCGCGAGAAGTCGTGGTCGGCGCCTTCGTCAACTTCTCGGCGATCTCCGTTCTGCTGCGCGCCGCCCTCCGCGGCGGTGCGGACGTGACCCTCGTCTGCGCCGGACGCGACCGGCAGTACTCGCTCGAGGATGCCGCGTGCGCGGGCCGGTACGTGCGGTTCATGGCCAAGCACTATCCGGCGCTCACGTACAACGACGCCGCCCGCAGCGCGGCGGTGCTCGAACGCCGGTACTCGGACGACCTCACGCGACTGTTCATCGATGCCGAGCATGGCCAGGCGCTCCGCGAGGCGGGGTTCGCCGCCGATCTGGACATGTGCGCCGCGCTCGACGCGTATCCGGTGGTGCCGGTGTTCCAGGACCGCCAGATTACGAAGATCGGACCTGACCGGGAGCGGTAGGCGTGGCCGGTTACCTGTCGAAAGTCTCGCTGTCGGCAAACGTCAAACGGGAAGTGGCCGGGACCGCGCTTCTGCTGTTCTCGGTATTCCTGCTCGGCGCCCTCACCGTCGGCGCGCTGCGCCATCCGGTGGCCGGCGAAGGATGCAGCTCGGCCGGGGCGATCTTCGGTCCCGCCGGCGGGTGCCTGAACGCCCTGCTGGTCTGGATGCTCGGCGTGCCGGCCGCGTGGCTGCTCGCGATCGTGCCCCTGGTGCACGCGCTTCGGGTGTTCGGGCGGTTGCGCGAATCGGCGGATCGCTCGTGGCTCGTTTTTCTGGGTGGCCTGGTCGTGCTGCTGCCGATGGGCATCGCATTGAGCACCGGTGCCCACCGGACCCTCACTTCGGCGAGCGGGCTGTGGGGCGCGTTTTCCGCGTTCTATCTCGTGCGCGGCTTCGGCGTGGCGGGGGCGTGGATCTTCTTCGCGCTCGCCGCGAGCGCGCTGACAGCCGCGACGCTGGCCTGGAACCCGTTGCGGCTGGTGATCGGGCCGGGACCGCGGCGGGCGGCGGGCGACGCGGCGGCGGCTTCACTGGGCGGCACGGCCGCGTCGCGCAACGGGGCGTCCGCACCGCTGCCGGCCGCCGTCGCGCTGGATCCTCCGGCGGCGGAGATGCCGGCGATCGATCCGGGGTCGCTGCAGGAAGCGGGCGGCCGGAAGAAGCGCGGATTGGCGAAGGGCCGCGGTGCAGTGGTAGACGAGGCCTTGGCCGCAGGGACGGAGGAAGAGGACACGAGTGCCACGGGTCCGGCATCGGAGCTGCCGCCACTCGAACTCATGACGCCGCCGCCCGTTCGAAACGCGGATGTGGACAAGCGCGAGCTGGATGCGATGGGCGCGAAGCTGCTCGAGGCGCTTCGTACGTTCCGCGTGGATGGTGAACTGGTCGGGCGGACGACGGGGCCGGTGGTCACGCAGTTCGAAGTGGTGCCCGCCGCGGGAGTGAAAGTCCGGCAGTTCGCGTCGCTCGCGGACGATCTGGCGCTCGCGATGCGTGCGCAGAGCATCCGCGTGGTGGCGCCGATACCAGGGAAGGGCGCGGTAGGCATCGAGGTGCCGAATCCATCGCCCGAGGTGGTGACGTTCCGCGAGCTGGTGGAATCGCGCGAGTTCCAGACCGCGCGCGCGGCGCTCCCGATCGGATTGGGCAAGGATCTCGAAGGACGGTGTACGATCGCGGATCTCGCGAAGATGCCCCACCTGCTCATCGCGGGCGCCACCGGGTCCGGAAAATCGGTCTGCGTCAACACGCTGATCACGAGCCTCATCTACCGTCATACGCCGGAGACGCTGCGCTTCCTGATGATCGACCCCAAGATGGTCGAGCTATCGGTCTACAATGCGCTGCCGCATCTGCGTCACAAAGTCATCACCGACAATCGCGACGCCGCGTCGGTGCTGAAGTGGGCGCTGATCGAGATGCAGGAACGGTACGAACTGCTCGCCGCCAACGGCTGCCGCAACGTGCAGGAGTTCAACCACCGCCTGCGGGAAGGGGCGACACTGCTCACGCCGCAGCGGCCCGACGTCGCGTTCGAGGAGCGGACGTACCGGCGCGGCGTGCTGCCCTACATCGTCGTCGTGATCGACGAACTGGCCGATCTCATGATGACCGTGCAGGGCGAGATCGAAACACCGCTGGCGCTCCTCGCGCAGAAGGCGCGCGCCATCGGGATTCACCTCATTCTGGCGACGCAGCGCCCGAGTGTGAACGTCATCACGGGACTGATCAAGGCGAATTTCCCGAGCCGGATCGCGTTCCGGGTCGCATCGCAGGTCGACAGCCGGACGATTCTCGACGGTGTGGGAGCGGAGGCGCTCCTCGGCAACGGCGACATGCTGTTCATTCCGCCGGGCAAGTCCGAGCCCTCGCGGCTCCAAGGGGCGTACATCACCGGCGAGGAGACGGAGCGGCTGATCAACTGGTACAGCGGCAAGCGCGAAGCGTGGCGGAAGACGCGCGTCGCGGAGGCCGCGGGCGAGCCGGCCCCCGAGGATGACATCCTCGAGACCATGCGCCGCTATGAAGCGGAGCATGCGGATGGTGGTGGCCACAGCGACAATGCGCGATCGGGCGACCGGGATCTGCTGTTTCGCGAAGCCGCCGAGGTGGTGATCCATCATCAGCAGGGCTCGACGTCGCTGTTGCAACGGCGTCTCAAAGTCGGCTACGGGCGGGCGGCGCGGATCATCGACCAACTGCAGGCGGCCGGCGTGCTCGGGCCGCAGGATGGGTCGAAGCCGCGCGACGTGCTGGTCGGACTCGACGAGCTTCCGCGTATCTGCCGGAATGGATAGCGGCGGCGGAGGGATTCCGGCCGGACGTGATTTCCGCGCCGGCCCTCAATGCCCGGGTGGCGGGCGAGTGAAAGCGGTACGAGCGTCCCGGCGTCTCCTCGCGACGCTCGCGTTGGCCGGTGCCGCCGCGGCGATCGCTCTCGTGTGGGAGGGTACCCAGCATCCGGGCCCAGGACTTTATGGCGACGGTGCCGGCTACCTCGGCGCCGCCCAAGCCCTGGTCCACCACGATGGCTTGCGGGTGCCGTTCGCGGCCTACAACAGCGCTGACAGCACGAGCGTGCTGGCCCAGTGGCCCCCGGGCTTTCCGATCCTGCTCAGCGTACCTCTGTGGGCCGGTGCCGGGCCGATGGCCGCCGTACGGATCGTACAGGCGGCGGTGGGGGCGTGCACGATCGCGTTGACGGCGACCATGGTCGCGACCGCAACCGCTCCGGTGTGGGGGGCGGCCGTGGCGGTCGCGCTACTCGTCACGCCGGCGATCGTCGCCGTGCACCTGAACATCGTCAGCGAGCCGCTCTACCTACTCTGTCTCGCGGTCCTGGTCTGGTCGATGGTGTGGCGTCCCAACCGGCCGCTCACGTACGGCATCGCGGCGGGGGCTGCGGTGCTCGTGCGGTACCTCGGCCTGGCGGCGATTGCGGGAGCCGGCGTGTGGGCGGGGCTCCAGCCGGGCCCGCGCCGCGAGCGCGCGCGGCGCGTGGCGATCGCCATCGTCCCGGGACTGGTCGTGCGCGCGCTATGGAGCGCGTACGTCCGGTCGGCCGGGGGAGGGGAACGGCCGCTGCATGCGGACCACCAGGCGGCGGCCGCGCTACGCCAACTCGTGGGCGCCACGGCCGCGTGGCTCGCGCCCTGGGATCCGGGCACGACTTCGCGAGCAATGCCCCACGGTGCGCAGGTGGTCTTCAAGGTGATCCTTGGCGCGGCGATCGTCGCGGCGATCGTCGCCGAGGTTCGAGCGTGGCGCGTGACGCGCCGACCGGGGGCAGACCCCCCGCTTAGGGCGGGCAGTGGGGGTGCCGAACTCTTTGTGGGACCTGCCGCCCGGCTGCTGGCCGCGAGCACCCTGCTCGCGGTGTGTCACTTGCTGGCCTTGCTTGCCGCGCGCCTCCTGTACTCCGACGTCGCGTTCTACGACCGGGTGCTTGCGCCAGTCCACTACCTGCTGGCGGTAACTGTGGTCGCGCTGATCGCGTCGTGGTGGGACACCGTGCGGTCGCCGGTGCGCCTGGCACTGGCGGGACTCGGTCTGGTGTGGCTAGCCGGCGCCGCGGTGACGACCGATCAACTCCTTCGGCTCGCCACTACGGTGGGGCTGGATCATGCGAACGTCAATGAGCGGCGGGGGCCAACGATCGGGTGGCTCCGGTCGCATGCCGCGGGCGAGGCGATCTACACCAACGAGCCGGCGAAGATTTTCTTCCACCTGCAGCGGGATTCCCGGAGTCTGCCGTGGATCCTGGACGCCAATACCGTCCGGTCCCTGGAGGGTGCATTGCGGGCGCGGCCGGGAGTCCTGGTGTGGTTCACGGGTGGGACGGCCGCCAGTTTCGTCGCCGCGGACCTACTCCCGCGGGCATCGACGCCGGCCAAGCTGGAAGCCGTGCTGCCCCTCCGGGTGGTTGCCCGGGATTCGGACGGCGTGGTGTGGAAGTTGGACCCGCGCGTTGCTCCGTGACGTGCGCTGTGGATTGATGCGGCGGCTCCCCGGCGGGCGCATATCGTCGCGCCGTGGGGATCGCGGCCGGGGCGTTGGGGGCGCTGGGTGAACGCGTGGCCGAGCGCTGGCTCGTGGGGCGGGGGTGGCACGTGCTGGCCCGTCGCTATCGGGTTGGGCACCGCGATATCGACCTCATCGTCCGGCGGGATCAGGTCGTCGCGTTCGTCGAAGTGAAGGCGCGGTACTCTCCCCAGTTTGGCGGACCCATGTGTGCGGTGGGCCGCGCGAAGCGCCGTCATCTGTGGCGAGCTGCGATGATCTGGATCGACCGGTACGGGGCGCCGGATCTCGAGTATCGGTTCGACGTCGTCGGGGTCCTGGCGTCTGGCGGACTCATCCGCATTGCCCATCTCGAAAACGCGTTCACGGTGGAACACGCTCGTTGATTTCTCGGGCGGGGCTTCGTATTTTGTTCGGGTATTATACTCTTACGCTCAACTGAGGGGCTGTCGATGGCGTCTGCAACCACGCAGGACGATCGCAAGAAGGCTCTGAATCTCGCGATCGCGCAGATCGAGAAGAGCTGTGGCAAGGGCTCCATCATGAAAATGGGCCCCGACGCGCCGCGGGTTCGAGTCGAGTCGATCTCGACGGGCGCCATCAATCTCGATGCCGCGATCGGGGTGGGCGGGATCCCCCGCGGGCGCGTCACCGAGATCTACGGTCCCGAGTCGAGCGGCAAGACGACGCTCTGTCTCCATGTCGTGGCGAACGCGCAGCGTGGCGGTGGCGTTGCCGCCTACATCGATGCCGAGCACGCGCTCGACACGGAATACGCCAAGAAGCTGGGCGTCGACATCGAGAACCTGCTGATCTCGCAGCCCGACACCGGCGAGCAGGCGCTCGAGATCTGCGAGATCCTGGTACGGTCCGGGGCGGTCGACGTCGTCGTGATCGATTCCGTCGCGGCGCTCGTGCCCAAGGCCGAGATCGAGGGCGACATGGGCGACTCCCACGTCGGACTCCAGGCCCGTCTCATGAGCCAGGCGCTGCGCAAGCTGACCGGCGCGATCGCGCGCTCGAAGACCGCGGTGGTCTTCATCAATCAGCTGCGTGAGAAGATCGGCGTCATGTTCGGCAACCCCGAGACGACGACCGGCGGCAAGGCGCTCAAGTTCTACGCGTCCGTTCGCCTCGACATCCGGCGCATTGGGCCGGTGAAGGAGAAGGAGGACGTGATCGGCTCGCACGTGCGCGTGAAGGTCGTGAAGAACAAGGTCGCGCCGCCGTTCAAGCAGGCCGAGTTCGACATCATGTACGCGGAAGGCATCAGCCACACGTCGCTGCTGCGTCGACATCGGCTCCGAGAGCGGGCATCATCGAGAAGTCGGGCGCGTGGTACAGCTACGGGGCGCAGCGGATCGGACAGGGCCGCGAGAACGCGAAGATGTTTCTCAAGGACAATCCGGCGCTGATGGCGGAAGTCGAAGAGAAGGTGAAAGTCGTGCTAGGCGTCCGGGGTGATGCCGGCGCGGACGAGGTCGCGGAGACGGGGGCGGACAACTCGTAACGTCGCACCCGCGGAGGACAGCGGGTGTGAGGGCGGGGCCGGGCGGAATCGGCATGCGTTGGGTGGGGCCCGGATCCCCATCCCGCGCGTGTTGCGGCCGCCCGGCTTCACTATTTACCGGCAATGACTGAACAACCCGAACACCAACGGGCGTACGACCGTGCCCTCACGTTGCTGGCCGCGCGGGGTTATGCGACCGCCGACCTGCGCCGCCGCCTGACGCGCAGCGGCTTTGCCGCGGCCGACATCGAGGCGGTCGTCGGCCGGCTGACCGCGGCCGGGTTGCTCGACGACGCGGCGTATGCCCGCCAGCTCACCCGATCGAAGCTGCTGGATGGGGGGGCCGCGTCGCGACGCGTACGGCGAGAGCTCGCGGCCCGTGGCGTGGGGCGTCCCGTTGCAGATGCCGCGATCGCCGAGGTCATGGCCGACGAAGCGGTGGACGAATCGCACATGGCCGAACAACTGGCCTGCCGGCGCGCGATCACGCTGGCCCGATTCGACCGCGCGACGCAGCGCCGCCGGCTGTATGCGTATCTCGCCAGGCGCGGGTACGACGCCAATGACATCCGGCGCGCCGTCAAGGCAGCGCTGGGCGACTGACGCCTACTGGTTGCGCGCGTGCGCCGGTGCGGGCGCGTGGCTCACGCGAGCCGGTGATCGCTAACCGCTGATCGCCAATCGCTTTATATTCGATTCATGCCACCCGTCGTGCCATCCGCATTGACCGCGAACGACATCCGTAGCCGGTTTCTCCGGTACTTCGAGCGCCAAGGCCATGCGATTCGGCCGAGTGCCTCGCTGGTGCCCTCGGATGATCCGACGCTGCTGTTCGTCAACGCGGGGATGGTGCAGTTCAAGCGGGTGTTCCTCGGACTGGAACAGCCCGAGTTCGGGCGGCGGGCGACGACCTCGCAGAAATGCGTACGGGCGGGCGGCAAGCACAACGACCTCGAACAGGTCGGGCATACCGCGCGCCACCAGACGTTTTTCGAAATGCTCGGCAACTTCTCCTTTGGTGACTACTTCAAGCGCGATGCCATCCGCTTCGCGTGGGAGTTCGTCACGGAGGAATTGCAGATCCCCAGGGAGCATCTGCGGGTGTCCGTCTATCGCAGCGATGACGAAGCGCGAGCGCTCTGGCGGGAGATCGCGGGGCTGCCGGATTCGCGTATCTATGGGCTGGGCGAGGCGGACAACTTCTGGCAGATGGCGGACACGGGCCCGTGCGGGCCGTGCTCGGAGATCTACGTCGATCTCGCGCACCTCGCACGCGACTGGCGGTTCCCGCCGGGCGCGACCGGCGAGTGGACCGAACTGGATCGCACCGAGTTCTCGGAAGAGGCGTTCGTCTACGGCGCGGAGGCGGGCCGGTTCCTGGAGTTCTGGAACCTGGTGTTCATGCAGTTCGACCGGCAGCCAGACGGTGAGTTGCGGCCCCTGCCCAAGCCGTCGGTCGACACCGGTGCGGGTCTCGAACGGTTGTCCGCCGTGCTGCAGGGTGTGACGAACAACTTTCACATCGATCTTTTCCTGCCGCTGCTCAAGACCGTCGAGGATACGGTCGGCCAGCGCTACACCGATTTCCCGCTCCCGGGCTCGTCCAGCAGGGCGGTGGACGGCCATGCGGATCCGGCGGCCTTCCGCGTGCTTGCCGACCATGCGCGCGCGGTCTCGTTTCTCCTGGCGGATGGCGTCTTCCCGTCCAACGAGGGCCGCGGCTATGTGCTGCGGCGCATTCTCCGGCGTGCCGTCCGGCACGCGTGGCTCCTTGGCCGCCGCGAGCCGACGCTGGTGCGGGTGGTGCAGACCGTCATCGACACGATGGGTGATGCCTATCCGGAGCTGCGCCTGCGGGCGAAGCACCTCGTGGACACGACGCGCGCGGAGGAGGAGCGGTTTCTCGAAACGATCGAGGGTGGGATGTCGCGTTTCGAGCAGCTCGCGCCGGCCGCCCAGACGACGCACGGCTCGCTCGCGATGCGTGGCACCATCAGCGGAGAGGATGCGTTCCGCCTGTACGACACGTTCGGATTTCCGATCGATCTCACGGAACTCATGGCGCGCGAGCGCGGCTACGCGGTGGACACGCCAGGGTTCGAGCGGGCGCTCGACGCGCAGCGGGCGCAGTCCAAGGAGGAGCGCCGGAGCCGGCGCCTCGCCGTTCCGGGTGAAGTGGCGGGCGATCAGGTGCCGTGGGAATACGCGGACGATCAGGCACGCACGGCGCCGTCCGATCGGTACCGCTTCGTCGGGTACGACACGCTCGAAACACAGACGCAGGTCGCCGCGAAGCGGGACATCGGGGACGGGCGGGCCGCGCTCATCCTGAACGACCGTCCGTTCTATGTCGAATCCGGCGGACAGATCTCGGACCGTGGCGAGATCGTCGGTCCGGGTTGGCGGGTCGACGTGGAAGAAGTCCGCAAGGCCGACGGCCGCGTCGCCATGATCGGGCGGCTGGAGGGCGAGTTCCAGTGGGGGCCGGTGACCGCGCGGGTGCCGCGCGACACGCGCCAGGACACGGAGCGCAATCACACGGCGACCCACCTGCTGCACGCTGCGCTGCGCCAGGTACTGGGTGAGCACGTGCATCAGCGCGGATCCCTCGTCGCGCCGGACCGGCTCCGGTTCGACTTCAGCCATCCGTCTCCGCTCGACGCGACGGCGGTGGCGGCCGTCGAGGGACTCGTGAACCGCGAGATCGCGCGCGCGGTGCCGGTGACCTGGACCGAGAAGCCCTACGCCGTCGCGGTGGCCGACGGGGCGATGGCGCTGTTCGGCGAGAAGTACGGCGACATCGTGCGAGTCGTCACGGTGCCGGGATTCTCCGCGGAGCTGTGCGGCGGGACGCACGTGCGCAACACCAGCGAGATCCTGCAATTCAAGATCGTGAGCGAGACGGGCGTCGGGGGCGGGACCCGCCGGATCGAGGCGGTGACGGGGCGCGGCGCGTATGCCCGCACGCGCGTGTACGACGGCGCGATCGAGCGCATCGCCGCGTCGCTGCGGGCGCCCGCCGACCCGGTGGCCATCGCGCAGCGCGTGGAGCATCTCGGTGGCCGAGCGCCGCACGCTCGAGAAGCGAGTCACGGAAGCGGCGAGAACGGGCGCGCCGGGGAGTGCGACCGGCGACCAGGCGGGGGATCTCGTGCAGCGCGCGCAGGCGGTCGACGGGACGCGGGTCGTCGCGGAGCGCGTGCAGGCGGCCGACGTGAAGTCGCTGCAGGCGCTTGGCGATGCGCTCCGAGAGCGGCTGGGGTCCGGCATCGGCGTCCTCGCGGCGTCCTTCGACGATGGGAAGCACACGTTGCTGGTTGTCGTCACCGACGACCTGCGCGCGCGTGACGTGCGGGCCGACGTCATCATCCGTGAGCTGGCGGCGGTGGCCGGCGGAAAGGGCGGCGGCAAGCCGCACATGGCGCAGGCGGGATTGCCGGACGCATCGCGAATCGGAGCGGCGCTCGACGCCGTGATGCCGGCTGTCCGGCGCGTGCTGGAACCTGGCCGGCCGGGCTCCTGACCGGACCCCGGCCGGTGTCCGCCGTCGCATCGCTGACGTGAGCGCCGTGTCGTCCGGTGTGCGGCCCGTTACCGGCCCCGGAGAGCTGCCCCCTCCGGCGCTCGCGCGCCGGATGCAGGACGCACTCGCCAGCTACCATTGCTCCGCGGGTGCGGCACCCGCCGAGACGCCCGAGTCGTATCTCGCGGCGGGCGAGCGGCTCCTCACGCATTTGCTGAGCGGCGATTGCAGCTCCCGCGATTGCGCGCTCGACCTTCTCGCCGCAGACGCGCTCGTGACCTACGCGTTCGAGCTGGCGGCAAACGAACCCTCGCGGATCGGAGCGCGCGCGCAGCAGGCCATCGCGCGGCTCGCGGCGCTGGCGAGCACTCCATGACCATCAGCGACCGCATGGCGGCCGCGGCCGCACCGGCCGTCCGTACCCGCGCGTGATCGACATTCACTCGCATCTGCTGCCGGGAGTCGATGACGGATCGCCGTCGGTCGCCATATCCGTCGAGGTGCTCGCCCGGTTCGCGGGTGAAGGCGTCGAGATGGTGGTCTGCACCCCGCATCTGCGTGCGTCGAAGGCGGCCGAGGCACCGCACGCGGCGTATGCGGCGATCTTCGAGACGCTCATGGCCGCGGTGCCCGGTCCGCCCGGCCTTGCAGCGGGGATGGGAGATCATGCTCGACGTGCCCGGCATGGACCTCACGGCGCCCGGACTCACGCTGGGGACATCGTCGGCGGTGCTGGTCGAGTTCCCGCGAACGGGAGTGCCCGCTCGCGCCGGCGACGAGTTGTTCCGCCTGAAGATGGCGGGGCTGGTTCCGGTGCTCGCCCATCCGGAGCGCTACTGGGGCTGCACACCGGAGCTCGTGAGGTCGTGGCGCCAGTCCGGCACCGTGATCCAGGTGGATGCCGTGGCATTGCTCGCGGGCGGCCGGATGGGGCAGCTCGCGCTGGCGATGCTGGAAGAGGGGCTCGTCGACTGCCTGGCGAGCGACAACCACGGCGACCGGCGCTCGCTCGGTGCCGTGCGCACGTGGCTCGGCGAACAGGGGGCGGCGGAGCACGCCACGCTGTTGACCGAGATCAACCCGCGGCGCGTATTGTCGAATCTCGGAGTGTTGCCGGTACCGCCCGTCCGCGTCGGGCGCGGGCTGCTGGCCCGGCTGCGCGAGCTGATGCGCGGACGGCGCGGCTGATGCCGCCGATCGCGGGCGGAGGCGGAACCCGGTGATCGTCTTCATGTTCACGGGCGGCACGATCTCGATGAAAGCCGATCTGGCGGCCGGCGGCGCCCCCGTGCCGGCGTTGCGTGGCGCGCAACTGCTCGCCGCCGTCCCCGGCATTGAGCGTGCGGGCGCGCTCGAGGTGGACGAGTGGGCGACGATGCCCGGTGCGCATTTCACCGTCGATCAGATGTGGGCTCTCCGCAAGCGGATCGCCCACCATGTGGCGAGACCGGACGTCGAAGCGGTGATCGTGGCACAGGGTACGGACACCATCGAGGAGTCGGCCTACCTGACCGCGCGGTCAGTCGCGACGCCCAAGCCCATCGTCTTCACGGGGGCGATGCGGACGTCCGATGACTTGAGCTGGGATGGGCCGGCGAACCTGCTCGCTGCGGTGCGCGTCGCGGCCAGCCCGCACGCACGGGGGCACGGTGTGCTCGTTGTGTTCGCCGGACAGATCTTCAGCGCCGCCGACGTGACCAAAGTGCACACGCACCTGCTCGAGGCATTCGGCAGCCCGGGACTGGGCCCGCTGGGAATCGTGGATGGCGAGTCCGTTGTCTTCTACCGCAGCCTGGCCAATCCCGTGCCGGTGCTGGCACCGGACCACCCGGCGTCGCCGGTGGACATCGTGTACGCCTACGCAGGCGGGGATGGGCATCTGCTCGACGCCGCGCGCGAGGGGGGCGTGGGCGTCGTGCTCGCGGCCCTGGGACGCGGCAACACCAATCCTCCGATCTTCGCGGCGGTGGAGCGCTGGCTGGCGATCGGCCTGCCCGTCGTGATCACGTCACGCATCCATCGCGGGCGCGTTGGGCCGACGTACGGATTTCCCGGGGGCGGCCGATCCCTCCACGAGGCCGGCGCGATCTTCGCCGGCGCACTCCGCCCGCAGCAGGCGCGCATCGATCTCATGCTGGCGCTCGGCGCTGGCCTCAGCGGCACCGATCTGGCCGCGGTGTTCGAACGCTGAGGTGGCGATGGACGATACCGGGCGCGATCTGGATATGCAGGACGAGGAGAACCTCCCCGCCAGCTTCGATCCCCCCGGACCGGTGCTCGACATCGCGGCGCGCCTCGAGCGTGCGGGCTACGAGACCTGGTGCGTCGGCGGGGCGGTGCGCGATGCGCTCGTCGGGCACCGGAACAGCGACTGGGATCTCGCAACCGCGGCCACGCCGGACCAGGTGATGCAACTGTTCCGCCGGCGCACGATCCCGGTTGGGGTGGCGCATGGGACCGTCGGCGTGCTCGACGCCGCGGGCGCCATGCACGAGGTGACGACCTTTCGGCGCGACGTGCGGACGGACGGCCGCCATGCCGACGTCGAATTCGGGGCGTCGCTCGACGAGGATCTGGCGCGGCGCGATTTCACGATCAACGCCATCGCATACTCGCCCAGCCGCCGGATCCTGCATGATCCGTTCGACGGGCGTGGGGATCTGGAGCGGCACGTGCTTCGTGCCGTGGGGACGGCTGCCGACCGGATGCGCGAGGACCGGCTGCGCGCGCTCCGCGCGTTGCGATTCGCCGCGCGCTTCGGCTTCGAGATCGAGCCCGCGACCTGGGCGGCGATCGTGGCGAGCGCGCGGTTCCTGACGCAGTTGTCAGCCGAGCGAGTCAAGGAAGAGCTGGCCAAGACCATGACGCAAGTGGCGAAACCCAGCTCCGCGCTCCGGATGTGGCGCGAGAGCGGGGCGCTCTCGGTCCTGGTCCCGGGACTGGCAGACCTCGATGCGATCACGGTGGCATCGCTCGACTGTCTGGCGCAGCCGGGGCGCCCGATCGGCGGCGATACACCGGCCGCGGGGCGGTCGGTCGCGAGGGCAGATGCACGGCGTCTCGCCCGGCTCGCGGCGATGTTCCTGGCGATGACGCCGGACGCGGCCCGCAACGCGCTCAAGGCACTTCGATTCTCGAACGCGGATGCCGAGTGGATTGCCGGCCTGGCGGCGGCGTGGCAGCTCATCGGTCCCGGCATGGAGCGCGCGCTCTGTGGTGGCGGACCCGTGCCGGACGAGGTGATCCGCCGGTGGGTGGCGGCGGCTGGCCGGACGCGCATCGCATTGCTGCTGCGTATCGCGGCCGCTCGCTGGAGTGCGCAGCGCGCAACGGGTATGCCCGCACCGGCACCGGCCGCCGTTCGCGCACTCTACCGGCGTGCGGTGCGCAGCGCGTTTCACGATGCGGTCGATCTCGCGGACCTTGCGGTAGACGGCGATGACTTGATCGGCGCGGGGATCGCCCCCGGACGGCAACTCGGGGAGATCCTGCGCGATCTGCTCACCGTGGTGTTGGCGGATCCGTCGCAGAATACGCGTGCGCAACTGGTGGCGCTGGCCTTGCAAAGGGCGAGCGGGCCTCCCGCGAACGGCTCCGCCGGCGAACCGCGAACCGAGGACATTCCGCGTGGCTTTCTTTCGTGGACGACAGCCCGAGACATCGGTGTGGCGGCGATTCCGGTCGGGCCTCGACGGATTCACCTTCGTCCACGAGGCCGACTACTACGCTGCTCACGTGGTGACGAACGCCGAGCGTGGGGTCGATCTGTTCCACGTACTGCTGGAGCATTTCCCCCCGGCGGTGGACGTGACCATCGACGATCGCCGCCGCCAGCGGAGCTGGGCGGCCACTGCGGTCGCGCTCCCCGACGTGCAGGATGCGATCGGACGGATCAAGGCTCCGCTCGCGGCGGCGGGTGGCGCCGAGATCGCGATCTACACGACTGAGGACCAGCTCACGATCAACCCGCATCTTGAGTTGTTCATTTACGGGCGCAGCGACCGGTGGCTGTATCTCCTCGTGGGACTCGGCCTCGAGGAGCGGCGCGTCGTGGCCACGCGTAGCTGGAAACTCAGCCGCCACGACTACGAACCCGCGCCGGAACTGACCGAAGCGCTCGACGCCACGGTGGCGCGGCTGGGACTCGCGCCCGCGTGAGCCACCGTACGACAGGGTCCTCGTGAACTCGCCCGCGCTCGCGGCGGGCGGCGTGGCCGCGCTCGCGAACGTGGCCGGCGCGGCGATGGTCACCATCCGTGCGCGGTGGAGCTCGTCGGTTCTCGCGCTTCTGGTGGCGTTGGCGGCGGGCTTCATGCTCGGCGTGTCGCTCTCCGACCTGCTGCCCGATGCGATCCGCCGGGGTGGAGACAGCGCGGCCGCCGTCGCACTCGGCGCGTATCTGCTGGTGTACGTCATGCAGCATGCATTGCCTGGCCACATTCATTTCAGTGAGCAGCCGGGCCATGTGAGCAACACCGTATCGCGATCGGCGATCGCCGGGCTGGTGCTGCATACCTTTTTCGATGGCGTCGCGATCTCCAGCGGGTTTTCGGTGAGCGCGGCGCTGGGTGTCCTGGTCGTCGTCGCGATCGGCTTGCACAAGATTCCCGAGGGCATTGCGGCGTCGAGCCTCGTGCTCGCGGCCGGAGGCAGCCGGGCCAGCGCACTCGGTGCCGCCGTCATCCTCGGGATCTCGACTCTGCTCGGCGTGCTCGCGACCGGCGTCACGCCGCTCCTGGCGGCCAACGGACTCGCGCTCTCGGCGGGCGTGACCCTCTACGTCGCCGCGTCGAACCTCGTGCCGGAATTGCAGCGCGAGCCCGGGTGGCGGCCGGTGCTCGCGTGCGTCACTGGCAGTGCGATCTACCTCGCGTTGCGGTCGCTGGTGGGCGTATGACGCCGCAGCCATTGATGCCCCCGCGTGCGAAGAATCCCGGGTCGGCGCTGCTACCGGAACCGCTCGCGGCGCGGATGCGGCCGCGGACGCTCGATGAGTTTCTGGGGCACGAGCAGCTCCTTGGCCCCGGCACGCCGCTACGAACGGAGATCGAAAGCGGGACCGTGGGGTCGATGCTGTTCTGGGGGCCGCCGGGCTCGGGGAAGACGACATTGGGCCGGCTCGTCGCACAGTACACCGACCGCGAGTTCGTCCCGTTCTCTGCTGTCACCGAAGGCGTGCCCCGGGTGCGGGTCATCGTCGGCGAGGCCGAGGCGCGGCGGGCGGAAGGGCGGGGCACGGTGCTGTTCGTGGATGAGATCCACCGGTTCAACCGCGCGCAACAGGACGCGTTCCTCCAGTACGTCGAGAACGGCACGCTGACGCTGATCGGCGCGACGACTGAAAACCCATCATTCGAGATCAACGGCGCGCTGTTGTCGCGGCTCCGCGTGTTCGTTCTCGCGCCATTGGCCATACCCGATCTGGCGGCGATGGTGCGGGCCGCCCTGTCCGACGCGGAGCGGGGACTCGGCGCGATGCATTCGACGATCGAGGACGCGGCGCTCGAAACGATTACGACGCAGGCGGACGGCGATGCGCGGCGGGCGCTCACCTCGCTCGAAGCCGCCGCCTCATTCGTCGCGCGCCAGCGCGGCGGGGCCAGCGGTGGCGTGATTACCGCTGCCGCCGTGCGCGACGCGATGCAGGCGCGTGTCGCCCGGTACGACAAGTCGGGTGAGGAGCATTACAACCTCATCTCGGCCTACCACAAGGCGCTCCGGGGCAGCGATCCGCAGGGAGCGCTGTATTGGCTGGCGCGAATGATCGAGGGCGGGGAAGATCCGATGTACATTGCGCGCCGCACGGTCCGGTTTGCGGCCGAAGACATTGGGTTGGCGGATCCGACCGCGTTGCGGGTCGCGCTCGACGCGCGGGACACCTACCACTTCCTTGGCTCTCCTGAGGGGGAACTGGCCCTGGCGGAGGCGGCGGTCTACCTGGCGACCGCTCCGAAGTCGAATTCGGTCTACCGGGCATGGGGGGCGGCGCTGGATCTGGCCCGGCGGACCCCGGCGGAGGGGGTCCCGCTCCACATCCGGAACGCCCCCACAAAGCTCATGAAGGAACTGGGTTACGGGCGGGGCTACCAATATGCGCACAGCGTGCCAGAGGCATACATTCCACAGGACTACCTGCCGGATGCGGCGGCTGGCAGCACGCTATACGAGCCTGGCCCATTCGGCTTCGAGAAGGAGATTGCGAAGCGGCTGGCGTGGTGGGCGGATCTGCGTGCGAGGGCCGAGCGCAAGGCGGTGTCCGAGCCGGACGCCGGGGCGGCGCCGACGAGGGACCAAACGGATGGATAGACCCAAGATGCCGGAGTTCGCATTCGCGCGAGCTGATCTCGCTCGCGCCACCCATCGAGCGCGCCCTGCTCGTTGGGGCTCCGCTCAAGCGCTCAGGCGATCGCCACGTCGTGGACGATCACCTGGGGGAGTTGGCGCAGCTTGCCGACACGGCCGGGGCAGTCGTGGTGGGAGAGGTCGTCCAGCGGCTCGACCGGCCCCACCCCGCGACCTATCTCGGCACCGGCAAGATCGACGAGCTGCGGGTGCGGATCGAGGAGTTGCAGGCAACGGTCGTGATCTTCGACGATGAGCTGACGCCGGCGCAGGGCAAGAACATCGAAGTGGCGACCGGCCGGCGGGTGATCGACCGCGCCGAACTGATCCTCGACATTTTCGCGACGCGGGCGCGCACGAGTGAAGCGAAGCTGCAGGTCGAGCTGGCACAACTCGAGTACATGCTGCCGCGCCTGACGCGCATGTGGGCTCACCTGGAGCGGGTCCGGGGCGGTATCGGAATGCGGGGTCCTGGCGAGACCCAGCTCGAAACCGACCGGCGGATGATCGGCCACCGGATCAAGCTCCTTCGCGAGCGCCTGGAAGACGTGGAGCGCACGCGGTCGGTGCAGCGCCAGGCGCGCCAGGGGGCCTTCCGGGTGGCGCTCGTCGGATACACAAATGCGGGCAAGTCGTCCATTCTCAAGGGTATGACAGGGGCATCGGACGTCGTGGTCGAAGACCGGCTCTTTGCGACGCTCGACCCGCTGACCCGGGACGTCGATGTGGGGGGTGGGGCACGGGTTCTCATGACGGACACCGTGGGCTTCATCCGGAAGTTGCCGCATCACCTCGTCGCATCGTTCCGGGCGACGCTCGAAGAAGTCACGGAGACCGATCTGTTGCTTCATGTCATCGACGCCAGCCATCCCGCGTGGGAAGACCAGCGCGCGGTCGTGGAGGACGTCCTCGCTGACCTGGGGGCGAGCCGGACGCCGATCCGGCACGTCTTCAACAAGATGGATCAACTCGACGGACCCAACGCCTCGGCGCTGAGGGATCGTGTGAGCAACTTGCTGCCGGATTCAATCTTCGCATCGGCCGTTGCGGACGGCGGGCTCGACTCGCTGCGCCGGGAGCTGGCGGCCGCGGTCCGGGTGATGCGTCCGCTGTCCGTCGTGCGCCTGCCGGCGGATTCCGGCAAGCTGCTGGCCGATCTCTATCGGGATGCCGAAGTCCTGAACGTGGGCAGCGAGGGTTCGGCCCTCGTCGTGCGCGCGAGGATGGATGATGCGATGGCAGGCCGGTTGCGCCGGGCGGGAGCGACGGTGAGTGCGGGGGTCGAGCGTGATTAGCATGGCGGCCGCGATGACCGGAGCCGCGACCAGCGGGTTTGGCAGTGCGCTGCGCACAGCAGCCGGCACCGCGTTCGACGGAATGCTGGGGAGCCTTGCGGGGCGGCCGAGTGTGCGGGTGTACGCGCTCGCGTTCGTGGCGGCCGCGGCGACATTGATGCTCGCGACCTTTGTCGTTCGCCAGAAGGCGCGGCGTGCCGGATTGTTCGATCTCAGCGACGCGCGCAAGCTGCACGGCACGCAGATCCCGAGAGTCGGCGGCGTCGGCATCGTGCTGGCGGTTGCCGTCACGTCGATCGCGCTGTTCCTGTTATTCGGCGGCAGCGTGTTTGCGGGCAGTGGCCGCGGGCTGCTCGTGGTGTTCGCGGGCGGGCTGGCGATCCACGGCGTGGGGCTGTACGACGACCTGCGGCAGTTGCATGCGCGCTGGAAGTTTCTCGCCCAGATCCTGATCGCAGTGCTGGTGTTCGCGGCCGGTGTCCGTATGACGACCCTGTCCTTGCCGTTCATTGGCGTCATCGAGCTGGGTGCGGTCGCCGGGCTGGTGTTCACCGTCCTGTGGTTCGTCGGTATCACCAACGCGTTCAACCTCATCGACGGTCTCGACGGGCTGGCATCCGGCGCTGCGCTGTTCGCGCTGACGACGATGTTCGTAGTGGCGATCGCGAACGCGCGCTTTGGCGCCGCGCTGGTGACGCTGATTCTGGCTGGCGCGATGCTCGGCTTTCTCTACTTCAACTTTCACCCGGCCACGATCTTCCTGGGTGACTCCGGTAGCCTGTTCGTCGGATTCATGCTCGCGGGCGTCGGGGCGTTGAGCGCGCAGAAGTCGCCGACGGTGATCGCGGTCGCGATCCCGGTGGTATCGCTCGGGCTTCCGGTGCTCGACACCCTGATCGCCGTGTCGCGCCGGTTCCTCCGCCGGCAGCCGATCTTCGCGGCGGATCGCGGGCACATCCATCACCGGTTGCTGGGGCGGGGCTACTCGCCGCGCGGGGTGGTGCTGGCGCTCTACGGGGTGTGCGCGCTGCTGGCGCTGGCCGGCATGCTCCTGGTCAACAACGGCGGCCACGTCGTCGCGCTGGTGCTCGTGACCATCGGGATCGGCGTCGGGTTCATGGTGCAGCGGCTTCGCATCTACGAGTTCGAGGAAGTCGGACGTCTGCTGCGGCGGGGCGTGCGGCAGCGGCACACGATCGAGCGCGGCGTGCGGGTGCGCGAAGCGAGCGCACGCATGGGTACGCTCGACGACCTCGCCGCGGTCTTCGTCGCACTCGGCGAGACGCTGGCCGAGGACGGATGTCCCCGGGCGGAAGTGCGTTTGCGGGCGGCGTTTCTGGATGGGCGCCGCGGGTCCGTCGGCGGGCTGGGACCGCATCGTCCGGATGCAACCGACGAAGACGACGTCGCCGTGTGGACGTGGAACGCGCCCGACGCGGCGCAGCTTCAGCCGTCCTGGTGGCACGTCACCTTGCCGTTCCTCGACCACGATGGGCGGCGCTTCGGCTCGATGGTTCTGTGGGCGGATGGCGTAGGGGCGGGGTCGCCATTCCCCCATTTTCACGCGATCTCCGGAGATTTGCGGGGACAGATCGAGGCCAAGCTGCTCACGCTCTGGCCGATCGGGGCCGGCCGCCGCCAGGTGCCCGCCGCCAGCGTGGCGACCGCCCCTCCGGTCGCGAACGTGGCTTCAGCCGGGGATCGGGCGCGCGGCCGCGACCGTGTGCCGACGGGGTCCGGCCCCGCGGTCCCCATCGCCTAAGTGCCGGTCGCCGTCGGGCCCGCTCCGATCGCCAGGGCGGTGCCGCCGGAGTCCGGGTCCGCGCTGCGGGTGTATCGCCGCCACAGTGGCTGGCGGATGCTCGATCTGCGCGAGCTGTGGGAGTTCCGCGAGCTGCTGTACTTCCTCGTCTGGCGCGACGTCAAAGTCCGCTACAAGCAGACGGTTCTGGGAGCCCTCTGGGCGGTCCTGCAGCCCGCGCTGTTCATGGTCGTGTTCACGCTGATCTTCGGCCGGCTGGCGCATCTACCGAGTGACGGCGTTCCGTATCCGGTGTTCGTGTATGCGGGGCTGTTGCCGTGGACATTCTTCGCGACCGCCGTCACCATGTCGTCGACGAGTCTCGTCAACAGCGCCAACCTGATCACGAAGATCTACTTCCCCCGCATGATCGTGCCGCTGGCCGCGGTCGGCGTGGGACTCGTGGATCTCGCCGTGGCGTCGGTGCTCATGGCGGGGCTGCTCGCGTGGTATCATGTGCCGCTGACGCCCCTGATCCTCCTGGCGCCGGTGTTCATGCTGGGCGTGATGCTGGCAGCGACTGGAATCGGAGCGCTGCTGGCGGCCCTTACCGTGACCTACCGCGACTTCCGCTACATCGTACCCTTCGCCGTGCAGCTCTGGATGTACGCCACACCGGTCGTGTACGCGGCAAGTTCGGTACCGGAGCGGTGGCGCATCCCCTTCGCGATCAACCCGATGACGGGGATGACGGACGGCTTTCGCGGATCGATGCTCGGGCGGCCACCGGCGTGGGATCTGGTCCTGATTTCCGCGGTCGCGGTGTGCGTCTCACTGGTCGCCGGCATCGCTTATTTCCAGCGTGTCGAGAGGCGGTTCGTCGATGTCGTCTAGCGTCACGGACCCAGTCATCGTCGTCGAGCACCTGACCAAGGAGTACGTGCTCGGCACGCGGGTGCGCGGCTATACGACCCTGCGCGAGGCGGCGGTGACGGCGGTGAGTGCCCCGTTGCGACGGGCGCGGCGCCTGGCGCGGGGCGGATCGGAAGTCCAGAGCCCGCCGTTTCGCGCGCTGGACGACGTCTCGTTCTCGATCGCCGCGGGGACCGTGGTGGGCATTGTGGGCCGGAACGGCGCGGGGAAGAGCACCCTGCTTCGCGCCCTCAGCCGGATCACCGAGCCTACCTCGGGGACGATCGCTATTCGCGGGCGCGTCGCCAGCCTGCTCGAGGTGGGGACCGGATTCCATCCCGAGCTGACGGGGCGCGAGAACGTCTATCTCAACGGATCGCTCCTGGGCATGCGGCGTTCCGAGATCACGAGGAAGTTCGACGAGATCGTGGCGTTCTCGGAGGTCGAGACCTTCCTCGATACACCGGTCAAGCGATACTCATCCGGGATGTACGTCCGGCTGGCTTTCGCGGTCGCCGCGCACCTCGAGCCCGAGATCCTGATCGTGGACGAGATCCTCGCCGTTGGAGACGCGGCGTTTCAGCAGAAGTGTCTGGGCAAGATGCAGGATGTCGGGCGCGGCGGCCGGACCGTCCTGTTCGTCAGCCACAACATGGCCGCCATCTCTCGCCTGTGCTCGCGAGGGCTGTTGCTGCGCCACGGGCGTCTCGCGTTCGATGGTTCGACACTCGAAGCCGTCACACGCTATCTGGGGGACGAGCAGCGGCCCGACGCGCTCCGCTGGGAGACGGCTGGGCTGCCGCGGCGTCTCGACGAATACGGTGAACTGGCGAGATTGACGGTGGTGGAAGTGCGGCCAGCCTCGGAAGCGAAGTCGGGGTTTTGCTTCGGCGAGGATCTCCGGCTGCGTCTCACATTCGCGGCACTCACCAGCATCCATGATGCGGCGATCGGCGTCGGCATCGATGACCTGTACGGCAACCGCATCGCGACATTCAGCAGCGACGAGGCGGGCGTGACGATGGCCGCCGGCCGCGACCACACGTACACCGTCGACCTCTGCGTGCCCAACCCTGTGCTCAACCCGGGGCGCTATGCGGTATCGTGTGCGGTGTTGTCCGGGGCGCGCATCCTCGATTTCCTGCCGCAGGCCGGCTTCTTCGATGTGCAGCCCATCAGGTCCGACACGGGTGAGCATTTCGAGCCGCCGGCAGGCGCGGGCCCGGTGCGGCTGGCGTGCTCCTGGGACATCCATCCGGCCACTGCCTCGCTGGTCACCGCCGCCGTCTCGTGACCGTGCGCGGCCCGTTGCACATCGCGTTCGTCATCGAGCACGCGTACGTCGATGCGCTGGCGTGTTTTCGCGAGCCCATCAAGGCGTTCGCGGCGCGGGGCGCTCACGTGGACGTGTACACGCGTCTGACGGCGACGCACCCGGCCCCGGCATTTGCGAATCCCCGGATCCGGGTGATACCCATCGACATCACCTACCCGGGTGCGGTCGCCCTTGGCGCCCGTCTGGCGATGCACCGGCCACGGTACGCGGCGGTACTGGCGGCTCCCCAGTGGGGCCTCCACTGGGCCGTCACGGCAGCCAGCGTCTCGGGCGCGCCGGTTGGCTACATCTCGGATGAACTCATTATCGACAGCGAACTGACGACTTCGGCGCAGCGCCGATGGAAGATGCGCGAACGGCGCGACCACCAGCGGTGCGCGTTTTCGATCGCTCTGTCGGGGGATCGCGCGGACTTCCTCCGTGGGTTGAACCGGCTGCCGGGGGACCATCCGATCCACATCGTCCCAAACAGCTCGCCCGGACCTGCCGAGCGGCACCAATCACATTTCTACCAGGAACTGCTCGGCATCGCTCCAAACCGGTCCGTGATCGTGCATGCGGGCGGCATGGGGTGGCAGCCGGCCGAGGCACTGGCGACGGCGGCGGCATCGTGGGACGACACCATGCCGGCGGTCGTGTTTCAGGGACGGCTTCCCACGCAGATGCGGACGCGTGAATCACGGGGCGCGGTATGGTTCAGTCCCGCGACCCTTCCGGCGAGTCTCCTCGACTACGCGATCTCCTCCGCCCACATCGGCCTCGCGCTGTACGACGATCGCAAGGCCAACGACCGGCTGATGGGAACCGCCTCAGGGAAGCTGTGCCTCTATATGAAGAACGCGCTTCCCGTCATTACTACCCGGCTTGCGTGTTTCGACTGGGTGGAGCGCGAGGGATGCGGGGTGCGGGTGCGCACCACGGATGAAATCCCCGACGCAGCCCGGACCATCTGCGCGGACTACGACCGGTATGCCGAAGCGGTCCGCGAGTACTATGCCCGCCATCTCCGATTTCACGCAGACATTCGAGCCCGTGATCCAGGCCGTCGAATCGCTGGCCGGCCGGACGATAGCCGGCGCATGACGTCGTCGTCCTGGCCGCCCGCGTGTGCGGTGCTCGTGCTCAACTGGAATGGCATCGCGCATCTCCGGCTGCTTCTCCCCTCGCTCCGCGCGGCCGCCGCCCAGTATCCGGGGGTCATGCGAGTCGTGGTGGTGGACAACCGCAGCACAGAACCCGATGCCGACACTGTGCGGAGCGAGTTCCCGGAGATGGAGGTCGTCGTTGCCGCAAGCAATGATTTTCTCTTCTCGCTCAATCCCATTGTGGCGAGCTGCCCGGAGCCGGTCGTCATTATCTTGAACAACGACATGCGGGTCGACGCGGGGTTCGTGGCGCCGCTCGTCCGTCATTTCAACGACCCGTCGGTATTCGCGGCGACGGCGAACGTGTTCGACTGGGACGGCGTGCGCCGCACGACGGGGCAGCGCCGGATGGCGCTCCGCCGGTGGTGGTTTTACAAGTGGTGGGATCTCACGGTCACCGAACCGGTCTACACGCTCGATGCCGGGGGGGGATGCGCGGCGTTCCGGCGGGACCGGTTCGTCAGCCTGGGCGGATTCGACCCGCTGTACCGCCCGGCATACTATGAGGATGTCGACCTGTCGTACCGGGCGTGGATGCGGGGCTGGCGGACGGTCTTCGAGCCGGCGAGCGTCATCTACCATCGAGAGGCGGCGACGATGCGCGACGTGACTCGGGAAGCACAGTTTCAGACGCTTCTGGCTCGAAACCACATACTGTTCACGATGAAGAACATCGGCGGGTGGGGCTTTCTCGCGGGCTTTCTGGCGCTGGCGCCCTTGAGGCTCGTCACGAGCGCGCTGCGCGGCGATCGCGCGACGGTGCGCGGGCTGGTGGCCGCCATGCCGCGGCTTGGTGCGGCACTGCGTGCCCGGAGGCGGCTCGACCGAAGGACGGCGCTCACGCCGGGCGCGATTGCGGTGGCGTCGTCAGCACGGCTCGAGCAGGTGGTCGCATGACGCCATCGCCAGGAAAGCGACAGCCGGGCCAAGCGGTCGCGCGCGAGACCGCCAGCGCGTCGGGGATCGCCGGGCAGACAGTGCTCATCACCGGCGGGACGGGGTCGTTCGGTAACCGCGTCGCATCGCACCTCAGCGCGCTGGGCCCGCGGCGGATCCGCATCTTCAGCCGTGACGAGAAGAAGCAGTGGGAGATGCAGCAGCGCCTGCCGGATTTCGAGTACATCATCGGGGACGTGCGTGACCCGGAGCGGCTCCGCACCGCGTTACGGGGCGTCGACCTCGTCTTTCATGCGGCCGCACTCAAGCAGGTCCCTTCGTGCGAAGCCTATCCCTACGAGGCGTTCCAGACGAACACGGTCGGCTCACACAACGTGTGTGAAGCGGCGTTGCGTGCGGGCGTGCGGACGGTCGTCGCGCTCAGCACCGACAAGGCGGTCAAGCCCGTCAATGCCATGGGCATGTCCAAGGCGATGATGGAGAAGATCGTCTGCTCGCGGAACCAGGTCCCGCTGGACACCCGGTTCTGCTGCGTCCGGTACGGCAACGTGATGGGGAGCCGCGGGTCGGTCATCCCGTTGTTCCGGAAGCAGATCGAGGCGGGCGGGCCGATCACGATGACCGTCGGCCACATGACGCGATTCCTCATGACACTCGACGAGTCGGTCGATCTGGTGGTCCATGCGATGAGCCACGCGGCCGGTGGCGAGATCTTCGTCCGGAAGGCTCCAGCGGCGACGATCGCCGACCTCGCGAAGGCACTCATCGCGAAGTACGGAGGCGGCGCGGACGTTCCGATCCGCACTGTCGGGATCAGGCCCGGCGAGAAGATCGACGAGGTGCTGGTCAACGAGTACGAGCTGCAGCGTGCCGAAGAGACCGAGGACTACTTCACGATCCACCCGGAATACCGCATCCCGGCCAGTACGGCGCACTACGCGGTCGGCACGGAGTACACGTCGGCGAATACGCGGCGTCTCACCAGCTCCAAGGAGATCGGGGCACTTCTCGACCGCGTGGGGCTCGTCGAGTACTACATCTAGGCGCCGATGACTCACGCAGCAGCCGGCGTTCGCTCCTCCGCCCGGGTGTGCCGGACCCGGCGGGCGTCGCGCACACCGTGAGCGACGTCCAGCGACGGCTGTTCGTACTCGGCCACCGCGGCATGCTTGGCCACGTGGTGGCGCGATACGCCGCGGCGGCGGGGTACGAGGTGGTCACGTCGGACGTGCGCTACGAGGGGGAGCCGGCGGATCGTCTCATCGCCGCCGTGCGCGACTCGGGAGCCGCCGTCGTCATCAACTGCCTTGGACTCACGAAGCAGCGGAGTGATGACCCGGCGGCGCTCTACCTTGCCAACGCGCTGTTCCCGGTTCACCTCGCGACGCAACTGGATACGTCGCAATACATCGTGCACGCCAGCTCCGACTGTGTTTTCGCCGGCGTGCGCGGAGGGTATCGCATCGATGATCCGCTGGACGCGGCAGACGCGTACGGCTTTTCGAAGTCGCTTGGCGAAAGCATCAGCCGATGGCCCAACGCGACTGTGCTGCGCGTCTCGGTGATCGGACCCGATCGCGGCGATGGTCATGGGCTGCTCGCGTGGTTTCTGCGGCAGACACCGGACCGGCCGGTAGCCGGCTACACCAACCACCGGTGGAACGGCATCACGACGCTGGACTGGGCAGCCATCGCGCTCGAATGCGCGGCGGCCCGCGCGCGCGGCGAGCCCGTGCCGTCGTTGATACAGCCGGGCACCCCGGTGGTGACGAAGTACGAGTTGCTCTGCGCGTTTCGCGACCTGTACGCGCCGCATCTCACGGTTACCGAGGCAACCGGCGCCACGGCCGTGGACCGGTCTCTCATCCCGAGCGATGCCCGGCCCCCGATCCGCCAGCAACTCGAGCGGCTGGGCGCGTGGTATCCCGTTCAGGCCAGGGCGCAGGCCAGGGCCGGGTGATGACTGCCCGCCCTGGCGGCCGCGTGACCTCCCGAGCGGGGCGCCGGCGGATCGTCATCCTCACCGAGGATTCAAAGCCGGCATTGGGCGGGATCGCCGAATACCTGCATCAACTGGCGCTCGCGACATCCGAGACGCACGACGTCCTGGTGGTGACGAGCGTCCCCGGAGCGGAGGCTCTCAACCCCGGCCTGTCGTTTCGCTATCGTGAGGTGGGTTGGTTCCGCCAGGCGCACCGGCGGGGCGATGGGTTCATGCCCACACGGCGGATGAACACGCTGGCGTGGCATCTCGGCCGCCGGCGGCGAGTGCGCCGGTTGCTCGCCGGCATTCACGCCGAGCAACCCAACTCCGCCTACGTGCTGGGGCGGATGAGCCCCGTGACGCATCCCTGGTACGTCGCGTGCCTCGATCTCGGCCTCGATTTTACGGCCATTGCGTACGGCCTCGAACTGGTCGAAGCGCTCGCGCCGGCGTGGGCCAGACGGCGTGTGGACATGGTCGAAGCGGCCAAGCACTGGTTCGTCATCAGCCACGACACGTCGTCGAAGCTGGCGGCGTTGGGGGTGTCCGAGTCGCGTCAGAGCTTGCTGCTGCCGGGTGTCGTCATGCCACGACCGGCGGATGCGGATGCGCAGCGGCGGCATGGCGTTCGTGAGCGCCTCGGCCTGGATGATCACCCATTCGTGTTGTCGCTCTGCCACCTCCGGCACCGAAAGGGGATCGACCTCGCTATCGAGTCGTTCGCCACCGTAGCCGCGGAGTTCCCCGCGCTCCGCTACGTCGCCGCGGGCGCCGGCCCGGAGCGTGACGCACTCGCCGCGCTGGCCCGTTCAGCCGGCGTCGCCGACCGTGTCGTGTTCACTGGTGCGATCGACGAGCCGACGAAGGCGGCCCTGTTTGCCGAGTGCGAGTTGTTCATGTTGCCGACGCGGGCCGAGGCACATGATGTCGAGGGCTTCGGCATCGTGTATCTGGAAGCGGGATCGTATGGCAAGGCGGTCATTGGCGGTGCGAACGGCGGCGTGGCGGAAGCGATTGCCGACGGCGAGACGGGCATACTCGTGGACACGCGCGACTCGGCGGAGCTATCGCGCGCCATGCGCGATCTCCTTCGGGACCCATCGCGGCGCGGCGAGATGGGGCGACGGGGCGCCGAGCGGGCATGCCGGGATTTCGCATGGCCCGCGCGTGGTCGCGCGTTCGCGAACAGGATCGACGAGATCTCAGATGACCGGCATTGGGATACGCCCGCGGGCATCCCGTCTGCGTCCGCGGCGGGCCGGGTGCGCCGGCGGATGGGAAGCGCGAGCAACCGGACGTTCGCGGCGGCCGACGTGTTGGGCGTTCTGGCCCGCCGGGGACAATTGGCCACCTATCTGTCATCAGGTACCGCCCTTGGTGACCGAGACGCGTGTTCCCGGGCGATCATGGCGTGGGTACAACGCGCGATCGACGGGGGCGGTGGCGAGGGTGCCTCGGCACGCTACCACGTCACGGGCGGTTGGGCGGGCGCGTATCCCGAGATCACCGGCTATCTCATCTCGACGCTGCTGCACTACGCCGCTGCGTGGAACGACCCTGCACTTGCTGACGCCGCGGCGCGCGCCGGGGATTGG
Source organism: uncultured Gemmatimonadales bacterium (assembly GCA_963706505.1). GTDB lineage: Bacteria > Gemmatimonadota > Gemmatimonadetes > Gemmatimonadales > Gemmatimonadaceae > Palsa-1248. Next base: position 153,913 of record CAVPLX010000003.1, on the reverse strand, counting down.
CTGGCGCGCACGCGGATCGCGGGCGGCGCGATTTGCCGGAAGCAATGGTATCCGGGCAATGCGACGCCGAGCGTGTTCAACACCGCGCAGGTCGTAGAAGGGTGGTGTGCGCTCGCACGGGCACCGGGCACGGATGCCGCGGACGCCGCTGCGTGGACCGAGCTGGCGCGGGAGTCCGGGGACTGGCTGCTCCAGGAGCAGGATACCAGCGGTATCTGGATCCGGAATGCGTTCAACGGCATTCCGCACACGTATTACGCGCGTGTCGCAGCGCCGCTCGTGCGGCTGGCGGAATTGTCCGGCGACGATCGGTACGCCGCTGCCGCGCGGCGGGCACTCGACTGGATTCTCGCGCAGCAGCAGCCCTCGGGCTGGTTCCGGTCGACGGGTTTCACGGCTACCGAGGCGCCGACCACACACACCATTGGTTATGTCCTCGAGGGGTTGTTGCAGGCCGGCCTGCTGGGCGAGACGCGGTACACGAGCGCAGCGGACCGGGCCGCGCGCCCCCTGCTCCATATCTTCGGGCTTCGCGGGCGGCTTCCGGGGCGGCTATCCGACGACTGGCGGCCGCGTGCGCGGTGGCGCTGTCTGACCGGCGAGGCGCAGGTAGCCATTCTCGTGGTGCCTGCTCGCGAGAATGACGGGCGACGTGGGTTACCGGAAGGCGGCAGAGTCCATCGCCGCGTCCTTGCAGCGCCGCGTTCGACTCGTCGAGGCGTGGCCCGAGATTTCCGGCGCCATCCCCGGGTCGTCGCCCCCGTGGGGCGAGTACGACCCGTTCGGCTATCCGACACACGCCGCGAAGTTCACGCTCGATCTCTTCGCCCTGCTGGCGGCATGAGCCTGCCCGTGTGCGAGAGCCCGGCACCGGTCACACCCCTGCGTGTGCTCCTCATCGCGTTCGAGTTTGCACCACTGGGCGCCGGGGGGGTGCAGCGGGTGATGGGACTGGCGCGAGGACTGCCGGCGTGTGGGATCGATCTCGACGTGGTGACGGTGCGGGCGGAGGATCTGGCCCTCTGGTCGGGCGCTCCCGTGGACGCCACGCTTCTCAGGGCACTTCCGGATAGCGTGCGGGTGCACCGGATCCCGAGCGGCTTCCCCCCGTGGTACTGGTCGATGACCCGGGGGCGCGCGGGATTTCGTGTGGCCCAGTACTCCCACTGGGGCGATCCCGTCTCGTTCTTCTGGCGGCGGCCGCTGCTCGAACAACTCGACGCGCTGGTGGCGGCGCGGCGTCCGGACGTGCTGCTGGCGACGGCGCCGCCGTTCGGCGTCGCGGTGCTGGGCCGGATCGCCGCCCGGCGCTATCGTCTGCCGTGGGTGGCCGACATGCGGGATGCCTGGGCGCGCTGGTGTGTCGCGCCGTATCCCACGATCGCGCACTATCTGTACGCGCGGACGCATGAGCGCGCGGTCCTCGAGAGCGCGAACGTCGCGGTGGCGACGTCGCACGTGACTCGTGGCCAATGGCTCGCGGACATGCCATCGCTTTCGCCCGCCCGGATGGTGACGATCTACAACGGGTATGACGCGGCGCTGGTACCGGCATTCGCGGCGCGGCGTAGCATACCCGAGGGCTCCCCGGAGGCCGATCTCCGCCACGTGGTGTACGCGGGCAGTTTCTACTATACGCCGGAGGCGCGGGCCGCCACCTTCCGTCCGATCTGGCGACGGTCTCCGCAGCACTGGCTGCACTACCGGCTGCGCCGCGAGGACTGGCTGTACCGGTCGCCCTACTTTTTTCTCCGGGGGATCCAGCGCCTGCGGGTATTGCACCCAGAGCTGGCGCGCCGGCTACGTGTGACGTTCGTGGGCCGAGTGCCACCCTGGCTACCGCCGATGCTGGCCGAGACCGAAACCGCGGATGTGGTGTCCACTCCGGGACCGGTGCCGCACGCCGAGGCCCTGCGGCTCGAGCGGCAGGCCGACGCCTTGTTGCTGACATCTGCCAAGGTGCTGGGTGGCCGCGACTACAGCATCGCCGGCAAACTGTACGAATACTTCGCGGCCGGCGTCCCGATCCTCGCGTTGCTCACTGATGGCGCCATGCGCGACCTCGTGTCGGAGTCCGGGCTCGGGTTGCTGGCGGACCCGGACGACAGCGACGCGGTGGCGGAGGTCCTCGCGCGCGTGATCGCGGCCCCCGATCCGCGGCGGCTCGTGGAAGCCAACGAACCGTTCATCGCGCAGTTCGAGCACCGGCTGATGGCGGAGCGCATGGCGGACTGCCTGCGAAGGGCGGCCGCCGAAGGCTATCGCGGATGACCGCGCGCATTTGTCTCCTGTCTCCGGCACCAGTGTGGGTCAATCCGCGGCTGGTGAAGGAGGCGGACGCGTTGCACGAGGCTGGATACGATGTCGTCGCCGGATACCGCGCGGACGGTCCCACGGATCGCGATGATGCGATTCTCAAGGACAAACCCTGGCGCTGGCATCGCGTCGACGTCGCCCGCGACCGGCAGCCATTCGCATGGATGCGAGCGGCGGTCCGGCAGCGCATCGCTGAGTGGATCGTGCGAGCAGGCCTGCGAAGCGCGCATGCCGAGCAGGCGGCATACTGCCGGGGCGACGGCGTACTCGCGCGGTGGGCGGCCGCGCAGAATGCGGCGCTCTACATCGCGCACACTCAGCCGGTGCTGTCGGTTGCCGCCAGGGTAGCCATCGCGCGCGGGGTCCCGTTCGGGTTCGACTGCGAGGATCTGCTTGTGGAGGAAGCGGCGGACGGCGGGCGTGCGGCGTGGCGGCGGCCGATGATCAGCCACATCGAGCGCCGGTGTCTCCCGCGGGCGGCATATGTCTCCGCGACGTCGGTACCCATGGCCGAGTATCTGGCTGGCCGCTACGGCCTTCGCTCCACGCGTGTCTGGCACAACTGCTTTCCAGCGGCAGACGCAGCCGCGCTACGCGGACCTGCGGACCGGTCCCCGCCTGCTGGCCCGGTGGAACTCGCCTGGATCTCGGCGACCGTGGGGCCAGGCCGAGGGCTCGAGGACATCTTTGCGGCGGTGCCGAGGCTGGGTGGACGGGTCGCGCTTCATTTATACGGCGCGGTGCCGCCTGGCCAGAGCGAGTGGCTTGAAAAGCAACTGGCGCCAGTCCGGGAACGGTCCGCGGTTGTGCTACATCCGTTGCAGCCAGCCGACGCAATCCTCGCCGCGCTCGCGCACCATCAGATTGGGTTGTCGCTCGATGGCGCCGAGACCCTCAACCGCAGCTTGACGGTCAGCAACAAGTTTTTCCTGTACCTCCAGGCCGGACTCGCCTGCGTTGCCACCGATACGCCGGGTCACCGTTCCGTCTTTCCTTCAGGGGCCGGATTCGGCGGCATGTACCAGCCGGGGGATGTGAGGTCGCTGGCGGCCGTGCTGGAGACATTGGCCAAGCCGGCGGCGCTGGCGGCGGCGCAGCGTGCGTCGTGGATCGCCGGCCGCACGACGTACGTGTGGGAACATGAGAAGCCGCAGTTCCTCGACACAGTTGCCGGCGCGCTCGCCGGCACCCTTGCGGCGACGCGGCGAACGACACCCGCCGCCTCGGCCGCCGCACACTCCTGATGGCCGGACGCCGCTGCATCATCGTCGCGCCGCACTTTCCGCCATCCGGGTTGCCGCCGGCGCATCGGGCGCGCCTGTTCGTCCGGCATCTGGAGACCTGCGGATGGACGCCGGTTGTCGTGACCGTCGATCCGCGCGACCGCGAGGAGCCGGCCGAGCCCGAATTGCTGGCGACGGTCCCGCCGGGTGTGCGCGTGGAACTCGTCCGGGCGCTCCCGGCGAACATCACGCGGCTCGCCGGCGTCGGCGATCTCGTACTCCGGTCATTCCGGTCGCTTGCGGCCCGCACCATCCGGGTCGCTCGTGAGACGCCGGAGCCTGTCGTCCTGCTGGTGGTGCCCCCGTGGTACGCGCTCTGGTTCGCGCCGCTGTTGCGGCAGAGTACCGGGGCCCTCGTCGTGGTCGATTACGTCGATCCGTGGCGCATTGCGGCGACCGGGACGGTGAAGAGCCGGCTGGCCGCGTGGATGGCGGCGCGTACCGAAGGGAGATGCCTGCGCGCCGTGGACGGATTGTTCGCCGTCTCCGACGCGATCATCGCCGACGTCCGCGCGCGTTTCCCGTGGACGAGTGCGATGCCCGCGGGTGCGGCGCCGTACGGGTACGAGGAGGCCGACCGCACGCTCCTCTTGAAGGATCAACAGGCGACTGTGGCGGCGTCTCCGGGCGACGGCCAGACCGATCCCGGCCGCGTGGGCGGCGGCGTGTGCCGCCTGGTGTATATCGGAGCGCTGTCGGATGCGCAGCTGCCGGTGCTCGCGGCACTACTCGATGCCGTCGTGTTACTGCGGAGCGAACGGCCGGCGATCGCCGCGCGGCTCCGGATCGAGTGTTACGGAACCACGTATGCGGCGCCCGCGGTGGCAGTCGCGCGGACGACGGCGCTCGTCGCCGAGCGGGGACTGGAGTCGCAAGTGTCCGAGCATCCGGCGCGAGTGCCGTACGTGCGCGCGTTGGCGCTCGCTGATGATGCCGGCGCGAATCTCGTTCTCGGCGACACCACCGCGTATTACGCGGCGTCGAAGCTCATGCCGGTGCTGGCGGCGCGGCGGCCCGTACTCGCCCTCGTACACGCCGCGACGGAGCCCGCCGCACTATTGCGCCGCCTCGGCTGCCGCGGCTTAGTTTGTTACGGCACGGCGGACACTCCGTCACCTGGAACGGCGGTGCGGGACATCGCGTCGGCCCTCAACGAACTCATACAGGGTACGCTTCCAGCGATGACGGCAGATTTCACGACCGATGCGGCACTCGAGTCGCGTACGGCGGCGCGCATGACCGAGGCACTCGCGGCGGTACTCGACCGCGTGGCCGCCGGTGGCCGGGCGGTCGCGGGGCCGTCCACGATGGAATCCGCCGCGGGAGCCGGCCGTGACTACCCAACCGCCTGACCAGGTTCGCGCGCCGGACGGCGGGCTGCCGGTGCCGGCGTTCGCCGGTGACGTCGCTCGTCGTGCGCAGCCCGATCCGGATCGGGGTCCTGGCGACGCATCCCATCCAGTACCACGCGCCACTCTACCGCACCCTGGGATCGACGTCGGGCGTGGACCTGACCGTGTACTTCGCGCACAAGCCGACGAGCGTGGAGCAGGGCATCGGGTACGGCGTACCGTTCGCCTGGGATCTCGACCTGACCGATGGGTACCGCCACGTCTGGCTCCACAACGAAGCAGATGCACGTCGCACCGAATCCGGTGCCGCATTCCGCGACCGGCCGCGCGACTACGACACGCCGGAGATCGCGACGCGCATCGCGCGGGACCGTTTCGACGTATTCATGCTCACCGGCTGGCGGACGCGGTCCGACTGGCAGGCGATGCGCGCGTGTGAGGCAGCCGGCACGCCGATGATCGTGCGCGGCGATTCTCAACTCCGCGACGACTCCGTTGGCAAACGCATGCTCAAGCGTCTCATGTATCCGCGGCTGCTACGGCGGTTCGAGGCGTGTCTGAGCGTGGGTGAGCGGAGCGCGGAGTATTTCCGGTACTACGGGGCCCGGCGGATCATCCCGGCCCCGCACTTCATTGACAACGCCGCGTTCGCCGAACGGGCGATCGTCGCCCGTGCGCGCCGCGACACCACACGCCACCGGTGGGGCATCAACCGGACGTCAATGGTCGTGCTGTTCGCGGGCAAGCTGATTCCCCGCAAACGCCCGCTCGACCTCATTCGCGCGGTGCGGGGCCTCCTTGGCATCCATCTCGTCGTCGTCGGCGACGGTGAGCTGAGGGGCGAATGCCGGCGCCAGGCGGCCCGGTTCAGCGTGCCGTCGACGTTCACGGGATTCCTCAACCAGACGGCGATCACCGACGCCTACGCGTCCGCCGACGTCCTCGTGCTGCCGTCCGGACGGCACGAGACGTGGGGCCTGGTCGTCAATGAAGCGATGGCCAGCGGCCTGCCGGCGGTGGTTTCGGACTCAGCGGGGTGTGTGCCCGATCTCATCCGTGATGGTGAGACGGGATACTCATTTGCCGAGGGGGATACCGAGGACCTGCGGCGGATCCTGACCTACCTGGTCGATCATCCCGGTGAGACGGCCCGCATGGGGCAGGCGGCGGCCGCGCACGTCGCCGCATATTCTCCCTCAGCGGCGGCGGCGGGCGTGTTGTCGGCGGCCGAAGCGGCAGCCGGGAGAGCACCTTGGCCGTCGTAGCCGCCGCCGAACCGGCCGGTGCGGCCGCCGGGCAGCCGTCCGCCGCAAACACGATCGAGCTGCCGCGCGCGACGGGCGTCCCGATCGTTCCGGGGCAGTGGTACTTCGTCCCCGAGTCCCGGTGGCTGCTCATCGTCATGGTCGCGGCGATCGTGCCCTGTGCGACGTACAGCGGGTACGAACACGATTCGCTCTGGATCGGAGCTGGAATCGCGCTGACCGTATTGATCGGTCTCCACACGGCGTTCGCGGTATCAGCCGTTCCGTGGATTCCGGGCCTGATCATTCTGGTCGCCGCGCTGCAGTGGATACTGGGACCATGGGCCGGGTATCACGTGGCCCCGCTCCTCCCGACATTCGCGATGGCGGTGCAAGCACCGGACTACTTCAGCTACGCCGTGCCGGCGACGCTGCTGCTCGCGTTGGGTGTGTATCTCCCGCTCTGGCGGATTGGCAGGCGGCCAGTGCAGCGCACTGCACCCTCGATGCCCGTCGATTTCGTGCACACGTGCGACATCATGGTCGTCGTCGGGATCGGCGCCAGCATCATTCAGAACACGCCGCTCCCGGTGTCCATGCAATACCTGATGCTCCTCGTCGGCTATCTGGGGTTCGTCGGGGCGTTCGGACTACTCCTCGCACGCGCGCCCGGCTGGGGATGGCGCCTCGCGGCCGTACTGGCGTTGCGGGCGGTCCTGACGTCGAGCGACGGCATGTTTCACGATCTCCTGCTCTGGATCGCGTACACCGGCACATTGCTCGGCTTCGTCTATCGCTGGCGCGTGCGGACGCTCGCGGTGTTGGCGACCGCCGCACTGATCGCGATGGGCATGCTCAACGAGTTGAAGATCGCGTACCGGATCGAGATCGGGGAAAACGCCGACATGGGAATGACCGAACGCGCCACCATCCTCGGCGACGCCATGGCGGATCAGTTCCATCAACCAACGTCGGCGTTTCACGACCTGGGTCTGTCTCACACCGTCGCACGCATCAACCAGGGCTGGATCATCTCCCGCACGCTCAACTGGGTGCCGGCGCGCGAGCCGTTTGCGCACGGGGAGACACTCATGACGGCGATCCGTGCCGCGGTGCTGCCGCGCATCCTCGATCCGAACAAGTACATGGCCGGCGGATACTGGTACTTCCAGCGGTTCACCGGCCTATCGATGCGGCAGACGAGCATGAACCTGAGCGTGGCCGGGGAGATGTACGCCAATTTCGGGAGGGAAGGCGGCCTGGTTGGCGTCTTCGGATTCGGAATCCTGCTGGGGCTCGCATACCGGGTCTTCGCGCGGTGGGCCCTCGAGAACCCGTTGTGGTGGGCGTGGGCTCCGTACGTGATGCTCTACACGATGCAAGCGGAGAACGGCATCGGCGAGGCCGTCAACCACGTCGTCAAGTCGGCGCTGGTCATGGTGGCCTTCATGTCGGTCGTTCCGGCGTGGGCCGTGCTGCGACAATGGCATCTGCGCCGGCTGTTCCACAGGGCAGCCGCCGCGTGAAGGTGCTGCACGTGATGCCGAGCCTGGCCCGCGCGTACGGGGGACCGGTGGAGGCGCTGATCGGGTACGTGGTGGCTGGCCAACTGGCAGGTATCAGCTCGGAGATCGTGGGCCCGCAGACATCGGCTGATGACGCGCGCTGGCTCCAGCACGCCGCGGGGGAGACCGACGTCACGCAGGCCGGGCCGCTGGCGGGTGGCCTGTGGCGCTCAGGCGGAGCCGTCGTGGCGTGCGCGGCTGAGCGGCTCAAAGCAGGGGGCGCCGACATCGTTCACGTGCATGGGCTTCTCAACCCGATCAGCTCGGGCGCCGCGAAGGCGGCGCTCGCAGGCGGCGTGCCGGTTGTCATCGGCCCATTCGGCACGATGTCACGCTACACGTTCGCCCATCGCCGCACGATCGCGAAGCGGATGTACTTTCGCGCGGTCGATGCTCCCAACCTCCGCCGCGCGGCCGGACTGCATTTCACGACCGCCGCCGAGCGCGACGAAGCGCGCTGGCACGGGATCGACTTCGGGACCCGGGCGCACGTCGTCCCGCCGCCGTATCGCGACGTGCAGCCTGCGGGAGCCCGCTCAGCGAGCGGCGCGCCGACCGTGCTCTTTCTGGGGCGATTGCACCCGGTCAAGGGAGTGGACATTCTCCTTGACGCGTGGCCAGCGGTTCGCGCCAAGCATCCCGGCGCGCGATTGATCGTCGCGGGGCAGGGCACGTCCTACTACGAAGCCGAGCTTCGGTCGCGGGCGGCGGCACTCGGAGCCGATGCGTCGTCGGTCGAGTTCCCGGGATTCGTGCGAGGAGCGGAGAAGATGGCGTCGCTCGCCGCGGCCAGCGTGTGCGTGCTGCCGTCCTTGCATGAAAACTTCGGGATCTCGGTGCTCGATTCGGTCGCCGCGGGGGTGCCGATCGTCGTCACCCCCGGAGTCCAACTCGCCCCGTGGGTCGCGCGGCGGGAGGCCGGGCTCATCGCGGAGCGCACGGCTTCCGCGATCGCTGACGCGGTGGGGGAGGCGCTCGGCGACGCGGCCCTGCGCGAACGGGTGGCCCGGTGTGGTGCGGCTCTCGTAGACGCGGATTTCGCCCCCCGCACCATCGCGCCCGCCCTCCGCGCGATGTACGACGCCGCGCTCGCCCACGACCGGCGAACGGAGCGGGTGCCCGCGTGAGCACACCGCGGCCGGTCCACATCCTTGGCATCAACGCGTACCACGGGGACGTGTCGGCGGTCCTCGTGCGCGACGGGGTGCTCGTGGCGGCAGTGGAGGAGGAGCGGTTCCGGCGCATCAAACACTGCGCGGGGTTCCCCACGCTGGCGATCCAATCCGTACTGCAACAGGGCGGGATCACGGGCGCCGCGGTGGATCATGTCGCCGTGAGCCGGGATCCGCGTGCGCATCTGCTGCGGAAGGCGTGGTACACGATCAGCCGGCGCCCGGACATCGCGCTCGTGCGGGACCGGTTGCGGAACCGGCGGCGGGTGGGCGATCTGCGCGGCCCACTGGCCGCCGCGCTCCGGGTCTCCGGGGACGCACTACCGCCCGTGCATCACGTCGAGCACCATCCCGCGCATCTCGCGAGCGCCTTCTTCGTTTCGCCATTCGCCGACGCTGCCTGCTGCGCCATCGACGGCTTCGGCGACTTCGTGAGCACGTCGTTCGCGGCTGGCGCTGGCACACACATCGACGTGCTCGATCACGTCTTCTTTCCGCATTCGCTCGGGATCCTGTACACGGCGGTGACCCAGCATCTGGGTTTCCCGTCGTTCGGCGACGAGTTCAAAGTCATGGGGCTCGCGCCCTACGGGCAGCCAACGATGGTCGCCGAGCTTCGCCGGCTCGTGACGTTGCGTCCGGGCGGAAAGTTCGAGTTGGACCTTCGGTACTTCCGTCACTGGTCCGACGGCGTCGCCATGGAATGGGAGGACGGCTACCCGACATTGGGGCCGGTGTACTCGGCCGCGCTCGACGAGATACTCGGCCCGCCGCGCCGGCCCGACGAGCCGCTGACACGCCGCCACGAAGACATTGCCAGGTCGTTGCAGGCGGTGTACGAAGAGTGCGCCATGCACGTCCTCCGCGGACTCTGGGAGCGCACGCACAATCCGCGACTGTGTCTGGCCGGCGGGTGCGCCATGAACAGCGTCGCCAACGGGAAGATCCGGGCGCAGACGCCGTTTCGCGAGGTGTACATCCAGCCTGCCGCCGGCGATAACGGGACGGCGCTCGGTGCGGCGTACCACGTGTGGCACGAGGCACTCCACGGGAATCGCGGATTCGTCATGGAGCACGGCTACTGGGGGCCAGCGCATCCGGAAGATGCCGTGCTCGATGGGCTGGCATCGCGGGACGATCCCGATTGGACCTATACGGTTGATCGGCTGGATTCGCCGGAGTCGGCCGCCCGAGAGGCCGCGCGGCTGATCGCCGAGGGGTGCATTGTCGGCTGGTATCAGGGGCGGATGGAGTGGGGGGCGCGCGCGCTTGGCAACCGCAGCATTCTGGCCGATCCGCGGCGTGCTGACGTCCGGGATCTGATCAATACCAAGATCAAATTCCGCGAGAAGTTCAGGCCCTTTGCGCCGGCAGTCGCGGTCGAGGCGCTGGCGGACTACTTCGAGGACGCCGTCCCGGACCCGTTCATGATCCAGGTGTATCCCGTGCGGGCGGAGAAGCGGGCGATCATCCCGGCGGTGACGCACGCGGACGGGAGCGGCCGGCTGCAGAGTGTGAGCGAGACCACCAACCCGGTGTTTCACCGCCTCATCCAGGAGTTCGCGGCGCTCACCGGAGTACCGGTCGTGCTCAACACGAGCTTCAACGAAAACGAGCCGATCGTGGACACCCCGCAGCAGGCCCTCGACTGCTTTCTGCGGACGCGGATGGACGTCATCGTCCTCAACTCCACCGTCGTGCGGCGGCATCCTGCCGAGCAGGGTGTCGTCCCGGTGGCGGCGGAGACGCGGGGATGAGTGCATCGGGCGCTCTGGGCGGGGGTTGGCCTGGCGTGCGCCGCGCAATCCGGGCGATGGGGGCGGCATATCGCGGGATCCGGCCCGGCGACGGCGCGGACAGCTCGCCTCCGATCGTGATTCCCCCGGAGGGCGAGATCCTCGTCCTGCAGCTCCAGCAGGTGGGGGACAGTCTCATGATGTCGCCGGTCCTTCGTGCAATCCGCAGGCGATACCCTGACGTCGCGATCGATATGTTGTCGGCGTCCGCGGGATACGCCGTCCATCGCCGGTCGCCCCACATCCGGACCCATCACGTCGTGCGTTGGGACACCGCCGGACCAGGCCAGCGGATGCGTACCTTCGCCGCGTGGCGGCGGGTGCTACACGACGTGCGCCGCGTGCGCTACGACTGCGTGATCTCGTGCGTCAACCAGGTATCACTCCCGTACATCCTCCCCTCGGTCGCGACCCGGGCGCGCCATCGGATCGGGTTCGACACCGGGGCCTTCGGGTTCCTGTTTTCGCGGCGCCTGGCGGTCCCGGACAAAGTGAGCGTGCTGGCCGCGAACCTGGCGGTCGCGCGTGCCGTCGGCGCGAGCCCGGCGGATGGCGCTGAAGAGTTCTGGTTCGACGACCGGGATACGTCAGGGGCGGCCGCCCTGCTGGGGCGCGAAGGTGTCGGTGCGGCCCGACCGCTCGTGGTGATCCATCCGGCTTCCAACTGGCAGTCCAAGACGTGGTTCCCCGACCGGTGGGCGGCCGTGGCGGACCGGCTGGCCCGGGAGGACGGACTTCACCCCGTCTTCGTGGGGACGGCGCGTGACGCGGCAATGGTTAGAACGGTCCAACAAGCAATGCAGATGCCGTCCACGGCTTTGCCTGGGGATACCGACCTTGGCCAACTCGGGTCGCTACTCGCCCGCGCGGCCCTCTTCATTGGTACGGATTCCGGCCCGCGACACATCGCGGGGGCGCTTGGCCGCCCGCAGGTCACGGTCATGAGCTCTCTCGACGAGCCGTGGCGCTGGGGGCTCGACCGTCCCCGGGAGATCGTGCTGCGGACCGATCCTGTATGTCATGGGTGTCTCCTTCGCGAATGTTCCCACCGCCAATGTCTCGATCTCATTTCCGCCGATACCGTGGTCGCCGCGTGCCGCACCGTGCTTGGGCGCATCGCCTTGCCAGCCGCCGGATGGCGGCCCTCATTTAGCTGATGTCTGTCCAGCGCGCGATCGTGACGGGAGCCGGTGGATTCATCGGCCATCACCTGGTCAGCGCCCTGAAGGCCGACGGCTACTGGGTGCGCGGCGTCGACCTCAAATATCCCGAGTACGAGACCACAGTCGCCGACGAGTTCGAGCTGCTCGACCTGCGCCGCTGGGGCAACTGTCTCCAGGCGACGCGCGGCGTCGACCAGGTCTACAACCTCGCCGCGAACATGGGCGGCATCGGGTTCATCGAGCAGAACAAAGCCGTGATCATGCACGACAACGTGCTGATCAACATTCACATGCTCGAGGCGGCGCGGCTGAACGGGATTCAGCGCTACCTCTACACGAGCTCCGCCTGCATCTACCCGGGCTACCAGCAGACGAGCGCCGACGTCACGCCGCTCAAGGAAGCGGACGCCTATCCGGCCGATCCCGAGGACGGCTACGGCTGGGAGAAGCTGTTCAGCGAGCGGCAGTGCCGGCACTACACCGAGGACTACGGCCTCGAGACGCGGGTCGTGCGCTTCCACAACATCTTCGGGCCGTTAGGCACGTACGACGGCGGGCGGGAGAAGAGTCCCGGCGGCGATCTGCCGCAAGGTGGCGCTCGTCGCGCGATGGCGGCGAGATCGAGGTGTGGGGCGACGGCGAGCAGACGCGCAGCTACTGCTACATCGACGACTGCGTCGAAGGGATCTACCGCCTGATGCAGTCGAATCACCGCGAGCCGCTCAACCTGGGCACGGACCGCCTGATCTCGATCAACGAGCTGGTCGATCTGGTCGCGTCGATGCGCCGGGAAGACGGTGAGGAAGCGGTACAACCTCACGGCGCCGCAGGGCGTGCGCGGGCGGAACTCGCGACAACACGCAGCTGCGCGAGGTCCTGGGCTGGGAGCCGGCCGTGTCGCTCGAAGACGGCCTTCGGCGGACGTACGAGTGGATTGCCGCCCAACTCGCGGCCCGCTCCGCGGCGGCGCCCGCTCCATCGCGCGCACCGGCCGTTGCTCCGCTTCGTTAACCAGCACTACGCGCCCGACGTCGCCTCGACGGGCCAGCATCTCACGGATCTCGCCGAGTTTCTGTCGGCGGCTGGGGTGCCGGTCGAGGTGGTGACGGGCCGAGCGCATTACGCCGGCGGCGCGCTCGACGCGCCCGCCAGCGAAGTGCGAGCCGGCGTGCGAGTCCGCCGATACCGCACGGCCGGACTTGGCCGGCGGTCGCGTGCCGGGCGCATCTTCGACTACCTGGTGTTCTACGGCCAGGTGGCGTGGACGTCGTGGGCGGGCGACGCCGTGGATGGCACGGTCTACCTGACGACGCCGCCGCTGCTGGGTGTGATCGGCTGGATCGGCAAGGCGGCCGAGGGCGGCGGTATGGGATCTGGTCGATGGATCTACATCCCGACGCCGAAGTCGCCGCGGGGATGCTGCAACGCGGCAGTGTGACATCGCGGGTGCTCAACTGGCTCAACGATCGCGGGTACCGGCACGCCGACTTCATCGTCGATCTCGGTCCCTACATGCGACAGCGGATCCTGTCGAAGGGTGTCAGCGCCGGCCGGGTGACCACGGTCCCCGTGTGGGGTGCGGCGCCAGAGGCAAGCGCCGGCACGGTCACGACGGGCGAGGCGCTTCACACGCGCCTCGGACTCGAGGCGGCCACCGTGGTGATGTATTCGGGGAACGCGGGGATCGTGCACGAGTTCGGGCCCATTCTGGAAGCGATGCGGCTCATGCGCGACGAGCGCGACGTCCATTTCGTCTTCGCTGGCGGGGGTCCGCGGCGCGCCGAGATCGAGGCGTACGCTCGCGACCATGCGCTCAGGAACTTCACATACATCGATTATGTGCCGCGGGAAGACCTCGCTGGGATGCTCGCCGCGGCGGATGTCCATTCTCATCTCGCTCCGGAGTGCCTTCGCGGGCATCTCCGTACCCGGGAAGCTGTACGGCATCATGGCGGCGGCCGGCCGGCGCTGTTCGTCGGCCCGGCGGCCTGCGAGACCGCCGACACGATCCGCTCGGCGGACTGCGGTGAGATCGTCGATCCCGCCATCGGCGATCCGGCGAGCCGGGTGGCGGCCGCGATTCGTGCGTGGCGCGCGAATCCCGAAGCAGCACGGGCGGCGGGTGCACGCGGATTGGTCGCGTATACGGCGCGGTACCAGCGCGGACCCAACTGTGCCGCGTTTGCCCGAGTCATCGAGCGGGCGTGGCCCAGCATGTTCACCACGTCGGCGCGGACCGCGCCTCAGACGGGCGAGATAGCGTCTGTGGCGACGGAGAAAGCGACCACCGCGGATGCCGATGCGGACGAATCCGCGGGTGCGTCTCGTAATCATCCAGTTGCGGCCGCGGGGGTGCCGTCCGCATGAAGATTCTCCATGTCGTTGGGGCTCGACCGAACTTCCCGAAGCTCGCTCCCGTTTACCGGGCGGCAAAGGCGGCGGGGCTGGACCAGATCGTGATGCACACGGGCCAGCACTACGACGACGCGATGTCTGATGGATTCTTCCGCGACCTCGGCATCCGCGCACCTGATGTCAATCTCGGCGTCGGATCGGGGACGCACGGCCAGCAGACTGCGCGCCTCATGGAGCGGATCGAGCCCGAGCTCGTGAAGCATCAACCGGACTGGGTGGTCGTGTACGGTGACGTCAACTCGACGGCGGCGGCGGCGCTGGTGGCGGTCAAGATCGGCCAGCGTGTCGCGCACGTCGAGGCGGGGGTCCGCAGCAATGACCGGTCGATGCCCGAGGAGATCAACCGTATAGTGGTGGACCGGCTCGCCGACCTGCTGCTCACGCCGTCACGTACGGCGGACGCGACATTGCGTGCCGAGGGTGAGCCGGCGTCGGAGATCGCGTTCGTGGGGAACGTGATGGTGGATGCACTGTTGTTCGCGGTGGAGCGTGCCCGGGTGACGGGCGCGCGCACACGTGCCGGCGTGGAGAACGGTGAGGCGGTCGTGGTGACCCTGCACCGGCCGGCAAACGTGGACAATCTTGTCCGGCTCGAGGGGATCATGCGGGCGCTGCGGGAAGTGGCGGCCGATCGCCCCGTCCTGTTTCCTGTGCATCCGCGGACGCGGACGCGCCTCGATGCGGCGGGTCTCGACGTGGGGAAGGTCAAGCTGATGGAGCCGGTGGGGTATCTCGAGATGCTCGACCTCATGGATGCGGCGCACGCCGTCGTGACGGATTCCGGCGGATTGCAGGTGGAGAGTGCGGCGCTCGGCGTGCCGTGTCTGACGGTGCGGGACACGACGGAGTGGCCGGAGACGGTCACGTGCGGCGCGAACCGGCTCGTCTTCGATCCGGTGGGGCTGCCCGCGGCCGTGGCGTCGGTTCGCCGGCTCTCGCAGCCGCCGCGGCCCGAAGGGTGGGACGGGATGGCCGCCGTGCGCGTCGTCGACTGTCTGCGGACGCGCTGATCGCGACTCCGGCCGCGTACGCATGCGACTCCTCCATGTAGTCGGCGCGCGGCCCAATATCCCGAAGCTGGCACCCGTGTACCGGGCCGCGGCCGCGCGGGGTGCAGAACAGATCGTGGTTCATACGGGCCAGCACTACGACGACGCGTTGTCGGCGTCGTTCTTCCGCGACCTCGAGCTGCCGCCGCCCGACATCAATCTTGATGTGGGATCGCACACGCATGCCGTGCAGACGGCGCGCATCCTGGAGCGGCTCGAGCCGATCGTGATCGCCGAGCATCCGGACTGGGTGGTGGTGTACGGGGATGTGAACTCGACATTGGCCGCGGTGCTGGTGGCGGCGAAGCTGTGTGTGCCGAGCGCGCACGTGGAGGCGGGGCTGCGGAGCGGGGACCGGGGGATGCCGGAGGAGATCAACCGGATCATTGCCGACCGGCTGGCATCGCGGCTGTTCACGCCGTCGCGCGACGCGGACGAGATCCTGCGGCGGGAGGGGGAGCCCGAGGACAAGATCGTCTTCGCGGGCAACGTGATGATCGACAGCGTGCTGCACGCGTTGCCGAGGGCGCGGGTGCTGGAGCCGCGGTGGCGGGGGCCGGACCGGCCGGTGGTGGTGACCTTGCACCGTCCATCGAACGTCGATGATCCGCGGCGGCTGGCGGCGTTGGCGGAGGCGCTGGTTGCGGTGTCGGCAGAGAGGCAGGTGGTGTTTCCGGCGCATCCGCGGACGCAGGAGCGGTTGCGGGCGGGTGGCGTGTCGATGCCGGGCGTGACGGTGATCCCGCCGCTGGGCTATCTGGAGATGCTGGCGCTGGTGGATGGGGCGCATGCGGTGATCACGGATTCCGGCGGGTTGCAGGAGGAGACGACGGTGCTGGGGGTGCCGTGTTTCACGGTGCGTGCGACGACGGAGCGGCCGGTGACGGTGCGCGAGGGCACGAATGTCATTGTGCGGAATCCGTCCGAGATTCCAACCGGCGTGCGAGCGGCGCGGCGGCGAGTGGATCCACCGCGGCCGGAGGGGTGGGATGGGCGGGCGGGGGAGCGGGTGGTGGCGGGACTCTGATGGCAAACGGCCACCGCAACAGGTGGCCGTTTGGCGTGGATCAGTTGTCATCCAATCGGATGCTACGAGTGGTCGCGCAGGGACTCGAACCCCGGACCTCTGGTATGTGAGACCAGCGCTCTAACCAGCTGAGCTACGCGACCCGAAGGGAAGAAACGTAATCGCTGCGGGACGGCGTAGATAGCGCGCTGGTCAGGGGTTGCGGCACCGCGGATCCGGCCGGCCCGACTGTAACAAGCCGCCGTTACAGGGCTTCGGCTCTCTTGTGCGCCTTCCCGGAGTCGCGTTATATGGACATCGGAATCAACCGGAGGTCCACGGCGATGGCGGTGCTCTCGTTCCTCGATCGGGATCGCTCGATAGCTGGCCCTGGTTTCAGCCGCTGGCTCGTCCCGCCAGCCGCCCTGGCGATCCACCTGTCGATCGGCCAGGCCTACGCCTACAGCGTGTTCAAGATCCCGATGACCACGCTGATCGGCATCACGGCGCCCGCGCCGGGTGACTGGGACCAGGCCACCATCGCGCACATGTTCCAGGTCGCGATCGCGTTCCTCGGCATTTCGGCCGCACTGTTCGGTGCGTGGCTCGAGCGGGTCGGACCGCGCCGCGCCATGTTCACCGCGGCCGTCTGCTTTCGGCGGCGGGTTTCTGGTCTCGGCCGTCGGCGTCGTCGAGCACTGGTTCTGGCTGGTCATTCTCGGCTACGGCGTCCTCGGCGGCATCGGTCTCGGGCTCGGCTACATCTCGCCGGTCTCGACGCTGATCAAGTGGTTCCCGGACCGCCCGGGCATGGCGACCGGACTCGCGATCATGGGATTCGGCGGCGGCGCAATGATCGCGCTCGCCACTGTCGGTCGCCCTCATGGCGCACTTCAAGACCGCCACATCGATGGGCGTCGCGCACGACGTTCGTGGCGATGGGGATCATCTACTTCATCTTCATGATGTTCGGCGTCTTCACCGTGCGGCTGCCCGCGCCGGGCTGGGCGCCGGCGGGATTCGTGCCGAAGGCCGCGGACGGACAAGCTGATCACCACCGGCAATGTCGACGTCGGCGAGGCGTCCACGACGCCGCAATTCTGGCTCCTCTGGATCGATGCTCTGCGTCAACGTCACCGCGGGGATCGGCATCCTGGAGCAGGCCTCGCCGATGATCCAGGAGATGTTCCCCGGCCTGGTCACCGCCGCGGCGGCCGGGGGATTCGTCGGACTGCTCAGCCTCTTCAACATGGTCGGCCGGTTCGCCTGGTCGTCGCTGTCGGACCGCATTGGCCGGCGGGCGACCTACGCGACGTTCTTCCTCCTTGGGCCGGTGCTGTACGCGACGATCCCGCACGCCGGAGCGAGCGGCAGCGTGTCGCGCTCTTCGTCGTCTGCTGTTTCGTGATCATCAGCATGTACGGCGGCGGATTCGCCACGATCCCCGCGTATCTGCGCGACATGTTCGGCACGATGCAGGTGGGCGCGATCCACGGCCGGCTGCTCACCGCATGGTCCGTCGCCGGCATTCCTCGGTCCATTTCTCGTGAATGGGATTCGGCAATACGAGATCAAGGCACGGCGTCCCCAAGGCAGGAGCATATACCGTGACCATGTACCTGATGGCCGGGCTGCTGCTCATCGGATTCGCTTGCAACCTGATGCTGCGGCCCGTGGAATCGCGACACTACTACACCGGGTCAACAGGGGATCAGCCAGGTAGTAGCAAAGGTGCTTCATCGCGGGGGGCATCATGAGCCCGAACGACCCCGGCGTGCAGCCACGACCCGCAGACGGCGGCCCAAAGGACCCGATGATCGGCCTCAAGCTCGTGGCGGCCTGGGCGATCGTCGGAATTCCCCTGGCGTGGGGCGTGTGGAAGGTCGTGTTGAACGCGCTCAAGCTGTTCAAGTAGCGACGAAGAGCGTAGAAAAGAGGATTATCGGCGGCTAACATCCGGGATGGGCAGGAGTGGGAGCGCCGAGCTGCCGCTGCACTATGGGCGTGTGCCACCGTGGCTGTCGTCGCGGATGGCGAGCCTGGGCCGCGTGCTCACGGAAGCCATCGTGCTGGAATACGGCCGCGACGAGTACTTCCGGCGGCTGGCGCATCCCGGGTGGTTTCAGGCGTTCGGCGCGGTGATGGGGATGGATTGGCATTCCTCCGGCATCACCACGTCGGTTCTTGGCGCGCTCAAACGCGGGCTCGCTCCGGTGGAATGGGAGCTGGGTGTGCACGTATGCGGCGGCCGCGGGCGTGAGTCGCGCAAGACGCCCGGTGAATTGCAGGTACTCGGCGAGCGGCTCGGCATTCGACGGGGCATCGCTCGCGAGCGTCAGCCGGCTGGTTGCCAAAGTGGACGGGTCCGCGGTTCAGGACGGCTACGCCCTCTATCTGCACGGATTCATTGTGGCCGATGACGGGTCGTGGGTGGTCGTCCAGCAGGGCATGAACGAGACGGCCCGCACGGCTCGGCGCTACCACTGGCTGGGCGAAGGGCTCGAGAGTTTCGTGAATGCGCCGCATGCGGCGATCGACGGCGTGCCCAATCCGGAGCCGATCGTCAATCTGACGGATGCCCGGGCGGCGCCGGCGCGAGATGCACAAGTCGCCCTCGTGCGAGAGGGTCCCGATGCGGTCGTCCGCGCGCTGCGGAGCCGTGGATCGCCGTGGGTCGCGGCGCGCGCGGAGAGCCTGAGTCTTCCGTTCCATCATGAGGTGCGCGCCGAGGATGTGATGGGGCGACGGTTGCACGCCGCGATCGCGGCGGCGCATGCGCGGGGGCCGATCGATTTTGCTGAGTTGCTCCTGACGCCCGGTGTTGGTGCGCGGACGGTCTTTGCGCTCGCACTAGCGGGCGAGGTCGTGCATGGGGCGCCCGCCCGATTCAGGGATCCCGCGCGGTTCTCGCTGGCGCACGGCGGCAAGGACGGGCATCCGTATCCGGTTCCGCGCCGAGTGTATGACGAGACCATTCGGGTGCTGACGCAGGCGGTGTCGCGGGCGAAGCTGGGCCAGGACGACAGGCTGTCGGCGATCCGCCGGTTGGACGCCGAGGCGCGGCGTCTCGAGCGGACGGCCCGGACGGCCGACGTGGATGCATTCATTGAGCGCGAGTGGGACCGGTCACCGGAGTGGGATGGGATGACGGTGATGGGCCCGGCGGCGGCGGTGCGAGCGCGAGTGCGTCGCGCGCCGTCGCGCAGTGCGGCACCAATGCCCGAGCCGGATCGCGAACAACTCACGTTGCCGTTGATCGCGTAGGAATTGTCAGGCGGTCGTACACCACAATCTGGAGGAGGCCGATGGGCGCGACGGTTGCGGTGATCGCGGCGGCGAACGCGAGGCGGGCCCAGGCCGATCTGCTCGAGCGTTTTCGCGTCTCGGACGCGACGGCGGCGGGACGTGCCCAGACGCTCAATCAGCTCGGGTTGGAGGGGTCGCGGTTTCTCGACCGGTTTCAGTCCGCCGGTGTGATACGCGAAGCTCCCGGCGGCGGGCGCTACTATCTCGACGAAGTCGCATTTGCAGCGTACCGGCGCCAGGGGCAGAATCCTCGAGTGCTGGCAGCCGTGTTGTGTCTGGCGCTTGCAGCCCTCATCCTCGGCGTGACGATGCTTCTGGTGCAGCGGCCGAGATAGTCCGGACCGGCTGCCCACGGCTTGGGATCGCCAGATAACAGGAAAGCGCCCGGCCAGATCCGTGCGGGGGCCGTTCCCGAACGGCCCGCACTGCGCTACCCACCGTCCCGGGTGTGGCACCACTTGTTGTTACCGGCGGGGTGAGGCTGACCGGGAATGATTCAGGATGCCGGCATCAGGTGGCGGCAGGGGTCCGTGCCGACAAGTACAGGCTGTCGGCGAGGGATACCAACCAGGGGTGGCGCTCCGAGGCGTCTCGCAGGCGGTCGGAGGTGCGGACGATCGCCTGGTAGCGGAGTGGCAGCAGCGAGAGGTCGACCGTCTGCGGGTTGAGTGAGAAATAGCCATCGACGGAGACCGTGGTGCGGCCGATGATTCGTTCGAATGCCGAACGCAGCTCACGGATCGTCCAGTAGCGCACCTCGAAGCCTGATGCGCGGCGGAATCGCCGTTTGGCTTGCACCATCAACGAGCGGATGCCGAATGCGTTGGGCATTTGCACGACCGCCGATCCGCCGGGGGTGAGCACTCGGCGCATTTCACGAAGTGCGCGCCGGACGTCGTGCTTGGCCAGGTGCTGGAGGACGCTGTAGGAGAAGGCGACGTCGGCGGCGTGGTCGCGAAACGGCAGGTAGCGTGCGTCGCCCGCGACGAAGTGCGCCGTCAGGCCGAGCTGTTTGGCAACGCGGCTTGCCGCGCGGACGGCGCCCAGCGTCGGATCGACGCCGATCGGGATATAGCCGGCTCGTGCAGCGGCGAAGGACCAGCGGCCCCAGTTGCATCCGGCGTCGATGAGCATGCGGCCGTTGCCCGGACCCGGGGGGACGCGCATCTCCGGGATCGGATAGCTGTCGAGGTGCCCGACGAGCGACACGTACATTAAGCCGCACGTCGCGCTCACCGCCTCCTGCACGTAGTCATCGATCTCCGGCGCGAGGTCGTTACGGAATGCGGTGGCCGGTGGCGGGCCGCTGTCCACCGGCAGCGAGGGCGTGGGGCCGGCCGCGGCGACGGCGACCATTGGTTGGACCTGGGCGAGCGACTCGGTGGCCGCGTCGTGAGTCTGCGGCACGTCGTCGCGCAGCATGACAGGGACCCCTTCGACCACCGCGAACTGGCGGTCGCAGACGGTGCACGCCAGAGTCGCTACATTGGCTCGAATCGGCGCGCCGTCGTACGGGCAGGCGAGACGTTCGAGCAGCCAGGGATGGACGAGCGTCATTGGTGAACGAGCGATGCGGGTCGCGAGAGATGCGGCCTATTGAGTACTGGCCCTCGGAAAGGTACATACCGCAGATGACCGCAATGGATGTTGCCGCCCGGCTGGCGGGGCACAAGACGCTCGGCTCGGCGCCTCCCGAGGAACTGGCGTGGCTGGCCTCGCACGGGTCCCTCCGCGAACTGCAGACCGGCGACGTGCTGACCGCGAAGGGCGCGCAGGTCGAAGGCATGTTCGTCGTGCTGTCGGGGCGCATCGCGATGTTCGTCGACCGCGGCGCCGGGCCGCACAAGATCATGGAATGGCGGCGAAGGCGACGTCACGGGCATGCTGCCGTACTCGCGCCTGGTCAGCTCCGCCGGGTGATTCGGTCGCGCAGGAACCGACGACGATCCTGGCCGTGCATCGCGACCATCTCGTCGCGATGACCCGCGAGTGTCATGAGATCACGTCGATTCTGGTCCACACCATGGTCGATCGCGCTCGCGGCTTTCACGTCGAGCGATCTGCACGACGAGAAGATGGTCTCGCTCGGGAAATTGTCCGCGGGACTGGCGCACGAGCTGAACAACCCGGCGTCCGCCATCGAACGCAGCGCGGCGCTGCTTCGAGACCCGGCTGGAGGATTCCGAGCGTGCCTGCGCGCGCCCTCGGCGCGGCGAGGCTGACCGACGCGCAACTCGCCGCCGTCGGCGTCAGTGCGCCGATGCCTGCATGGCCACGCGCGAGCACGGCGTACGGTCGCCCATCGAGCAGGCCGAACGCGAAGAGGCCATCGCCGACTGGCTGGCCGATCACGGCCTCGACGACGCCAGTGCCGAAGCCGCTTGCCGAAACGGCGGTGACGGTCGAGGCGCTCGACACGTTGGCGGGGGCCGTCGACGGACCGGCACTGAACGCCGTGCTGCGATGGGCGGCGGCCGGCATGTTCGGTCCGCGGTCTCGCATCGGAGATTCAGGACGCGGCGACGCGGATCTCGGGCCTGGTCGCGGCGATCAAGGGCTTCACGCACATGGATCAGGCAGTGGTTGCCGAGCCGGTGGACCTGGTCCAGGGTCTGAGCAACACCGTCGCCGTCCTCAAGTCGAAGGCGCGGGCGAAAGCGGTCGCAGTGGTCGTGAACGTGGAGCCTGGACTTCCGCGCGTCCGCGGCTTCGTGCGGCGAACTCAACCAGATCTGGGCAGAATCTGATCGACAACGCGCTCGACGCCGTTCCCGAGTCTGGCCGCGATCGAGGTGCTGGCAAGCCGCGAGCGGCAGCGCGTGGTGGTGCGTGTCATCGACAACGGGACCGGCATCCCGGCGAAGATCCGGGAGCGGATCTTCGACCCGTTCTTCACCACCAAGCCGGTGGGGCAGGGCACCGGCCTGGGTCTCGACATCGTCCGGCGCCTCGTCCGCCACAACGACGGCGAAATCGCCGTCGAGTCGCAGCCGGGCCGAACGGAGTTTCGGGTCGTCCTGCCGCTCGCCGAGACCGACGGCGCCGGAGGCACGGCTTGAACAAGCCCGTCCTGCTCGTCGTGGACGACGATCCGCAGGTGCTGGCCGCCGTGCGCCGCGACCTTCGCTCCCGGTACCGGGAGCACTACACCATCATGAGCGCGGCATCGGGACAGGAGGCGCTGGCGACCGCCCGCGAACTGAAGAGCCGCGGGGATTCGCTGGCAATGATCATCAGCGATCAGCGCATGCCCGGCATGCTGGGCGGCGAAGTGCTCGCCAAATCGCGCGAGGTGTATCCGCTGGCGCGACGCGTCCTGCTCACCGCCTACTCGGACATCGAAGCGGCCGTCAAGGCGATCAACGAGGCGCATCTCGATCACTATCTGTCGAAGCCGTGGGATCCGCCCGAGGAACGCCTCTTCCCGGTGATCGACGATCTCCTCGATGCCTGGCAGGCCGAGTATCTGCCCGAGGCGAAGGGACTGAGGCTGGTCGGACATCAGTGGTCGCCGCGATCGCACGCGATCAAGGATTTCCTGGCGAGCAATCTGATTCCCTATCGCTGGCTCGACGTCGACGCGGGACCCGGACGCGCGCGCGCTGCTGGATGCGGCCGGGGTTGGCACCGACGAACTTCCGGCGCTGTTCTTCGAAGACGGCTCCGTGCTGCGCAATCCGGAGCCGCGCCAGGTGGCCGAGCGCCTCGGCCGATCGCTCTCGGCCGCCTTCGATGTGTACGACCTCGTGATCGTCGGCGCCGGTCCGGCGGGTCTTGCGGCGGCGGTGTACGGCGCATCGGAAGGGCTGCGGACGCTGTTGCTCGACCGGCACGCGCCCGGCGGGCAGGCGGGCACCAGTTCCCGGATCGAGAACTATCTCGGGTTTCCGGCCGGCGTCAGCGGCAGCGAGCTGACACGGCGTGCCCTGACGCAGGCGCAGCGGCTTGGCGCGGAGTTTCTTGCGCCGCTCGAAGTGACCGGGGTCTCGATCGATGCGGGATACAAGCGGCTCACGCTCGCCGGACGGTCGTGAGATCGTCACGCGAGCGATGCTGGCCGCCACCGGCATGATCGTATCGCGAGCATCCGGCGCCGGGCGTGGCGGAGCACACGGGTGCGGGAGTGTACTACGGCGCCGCGACCACGGAAGCGCCGGCGTTCACCGGCCGGCGCGTGCTCGTCGTCGGCGGCGGGAACTCGGCGGGCCAGGGCGCCATGTATCTGGCGCGCTACGCGAAAGAGGTGCAGATCGTGGTGCGCCGCGACAGATTGCGCGATACGATGTCGCAGTACCTGATCGATCAGATCGAGAAGACGCCGAACATCCGGCTGCGCGTTCGGACGGAAGTCGAACGAGTCGAGGGTGAGGGCCACGTGGAACGGGTCGCGCTGACGCTCGCTCGACGATGGATCGCAGCAAGTGGAGGAAGCCGACGCGCTGTTTGTGTTTATCGGCACCCGTCCGCGAAGCGACTGGCTGCCGCCCGACGGTGCTGCGCGACGCCAAAGGATTCGTCCTCACCGGCCGGGACCTGATGGCGGCCGACGCGTACGCGCGGATCTGGAAGGAGCAGCGCGAACCGCTGCCGCTCGAGACCAGCGTGCCCGGGAGTGTTCGCCGCCGGCGACCTTCGCGCCGGCGCGATGAACCGGGTGGCGTCAGCCGTGGGCGAGGGATCGATGGTGGTGCGGCTCACGCACGAATATCTGGCGCTGACCTGAATCGGGAAGGCCGGCTCGGTGGCAGGCCTGCTTCTAGCGCCGGCCTGCTGTTGGATTTTCGGAGTGGGCCCTGCAGGACTTGAACCTGCGACCGTCGGATTATGAGTCCGCTGCTCTAACCAGCTGAGCTAAGGGCCCCGAACTACCAGAACTACTATTGCATGTGTAAGCAACCAGGACTGGTTCGTGCGACCGATCGATACGCTTCAACAACCCGTTCGCGTCGCAATGCGTGATGTAACCGATTGGCGATTCAATGTCACCCAACTGGTTGCGACGGTAAGGCACTAATTAGCGGCCATTGCGGCCCATTGCGGCCCATTGCGGCCCATTGCGGCCCATTGCGGCCCATAAGCGGCCACTGCAAACAGTCCCATGTTATCGCAGTCGTCAGTCCGGCCGCAACTCGGGACAACGTGGCCTGCGGCTCAGCAGCCCGGTATCGACCGAGGTGAGCGATGAGATCCCTTGTCGCTAATCTGGAATTCCTTGCCAAGAGTGACCAGCAATGTCCGGCGTTGTATTCGTCACGCTAACGGGACCACTCACCCCCATTCACGGGACCACTCATCCGCGCGCCATTGTTCACTGCGGTTCGGGTCTATTTAATTCGCGCGTATGAAATGGCCACCGTGTAGTGTGATAGCCGCGCTCGCTCTAGCAGCGCCGGCGCAGACCGACTCCATCGTGAAGACGCGACACCGTAACGGAGGCCATGTGGTGGACTCGCGTATGCGACACATTCGCCTCGGTCCCATGTCATACGCCATGCCAGTCAGTATCCTCAGCACATTCGTCTGCTGCGTCGTGAGTGTCGCGCAGCCGGCTCCCAGACGCGAGACGCTCATCGCCGTCACACGCGAGCACGTCCAATCGGCTGCGCTCGGCCAGAGGCGCGACGTCTTCGTGTGGTTGCCGGATGCCGACGCCGGTCCCGCGTCGCGCTATCCGGTGCTCGTGATGATCGACGCGCAAGATCAGAACAATTTTCGCTCGCTCCTCGCGAATGTGCGCTTTCTCATCGATCGCAAGGTCATCCCTCCGATGCTGGTCCTCGGCGTGCCACTCGGCGCGTCCCGCGACCATGACATGACGCCAATGATCAAGCACGTGCTGCCGCAAATGCAACAGGCTGAGGAAATAGCTGGCGGTGCGGATGCGATGGGCCGATTCATCGTTGATGAGCTGCTGCCCTGGGCGGACGGGCGGTACCCAACGTTGCCGACACGACTTCTCGTCGGCCATTCCTTCGGTGGACTGTTCGTTCTGTACACCGCGGCAATGCGACCGGGGGCATTTCGCGTTGTCATTGCGGCGAGTCCTTCGCTGTACCCGGACGGCGGCGCAATCGGCGCGGACATCGCCGCGCGGCTCGCGGCGGATTCGGTCCACGGGCGATCGATCTTCGTTACGAGCGGCGACGTTGAGGGGGGACTCGACCAGTCCGTGACGCAGTTCGCAACGGCACTGACATCGTTGGTTCACGATTCGAGTGCGTCGCACCTTGCATTCCGGCGGCAGCGGTATGAGGCGACCGACCACTCCATGACACCACTATCCACGGTGATCGATGGGCTCCGTTGGGCCTACGCCCCAATGCGCGTCCGGCCGACTCGGTCTTCGCGTCTTTGTCAGCGGGCCAGCCCAAAGACACTGGCCAGATCCTGGCGGCGTGGCATGGTCTCGAGTCCCGATTCCACTCCGGAGCCGCCTCGCTCGGTGTTCCGGACGCGACGTTCCCGGAGTATGCGACCAATCTGCTGGCCTACTACTGCACGCTGGCGAAGCAGCCAGAACTCGCGAATCGCCTCTTTCGGGAGAATGTCCGTCGCTACCCGAAGTCATCGAACGCGGAGGAGAGTCTGGGCGAAGGGTTGCTGGCCGTGAACGATACTGCCGGCGCGGTCGCGGCCTTTGGTCGGACGCTGGTGGTGTCTACCCGCGACGATAATGTAAATGCCATCCTGTCACACGTGTTTTTGAGACACCTGGTGAAGCAGGGTGCTCGAGTTGGGAGCGGCAGGCGATGACGCCCCCGAGTGGTGCTGAAGCCCGCATGGGTGCGGGCGTCGTATCGGGCATGCGATTCTCACACAGCCGTCCTCGGCGCCACCGACCCTCGTGATGACGGCCGTGATTCAGAGCGGCGCTGGCTGGTAGCTCACGCCCCGTACGACTCGTCCAGGCTTCGCGCCGCCAGGCGCTACACCGCCTCTGATCCTGGCAGCGCTGCGGCAGGTGGGAGCGCAAGTTGTGCAGCGAAATCTTCCATTTGGCGTTCGCGAAGGCGCGCCCAAGCGCGCAGCGGTAGCGCGCCCATGGCCAGCATGACGACGCTGCCGGCCACCAGCCCCGCGATAGTGCCCACGTCGGTGAAGTGACCACCAAGCAGGTCGGCGATCGCGACGACAGCCGCGCCGCCTAGACTCACAAGGCCGAGCCGAAGTGCCGCGGTCGCGCGGCCATTGACTGAGCCCAGACGAAGGCGATCGCCTGTTGCAGTCGGCTCAACGAGCACGTAGAGATTGCCGTTCGTCCACTGACGCAGCGAGCCGTCAGACTCAGTTCGCCCCCGCGCCTTAAACACGTCACGGAACTGTACGACCAGACGCCTCCACTCCTCATCTGTAAGTCGGTGGCGAAGTGTCACCCGGCGCTCGACACCAATCGGCAGGCCGACAAGCGTGCGGGATACCGCGCCTTGGCGCACGTCGAGTGTTAGAGCGGCGTGCGCTACGGCATCAGGAGAGATACCCACTTCGAGGCCGATACTCTTGAGATCGGCCAGGGTCAATCCGTCGCTGTGCAATGCGTGATCCGGAAGCGCCGATGACCCTTCCGCCGCCAACTGGAAAATGGTCGTGCTCTCCGCGTCCGTATATCGCCGGTCGGGCATCCCTCTAAGATCGCTGGCGCCTTCGATAAACGGGAGCCCACACCGGCCCCTGACGTGCCGCGCCCACGAACTGGCAGTCCGTTCAATGTGGCATGGAGCGGGAGACGGTTGGCGAGGCGGTGCTTCTCGCTCAGGGCGCCGCGGGTTCGTAGCCGGGTCCGCGCACGACTCGGCCGGGCTTCGCGCCGGTGTGTTTCTCGTCGCGGACGACTTCGACGCCGTTGACGAACACCTCGCGGATTCCCGACGACAACTGGGCCGGCTTCTCGTACGTCGCGTGATCGATGACCGTCGCCGGGTCGAACACCACGACATCCGCGTAGGCGCCCTCGCGCAGCACCCCCCGATCGGCAATCGATAGCCGCTCGGCCACGGCAGAATGTCATCTTGCGCACCGCATCCTCGAGGCGAAGCACATGGCGCTCGCGTACATAGTGGCCGAGGATGCGCGGATAATCTCCAAACGCGCGCGGATGGGTCATGCCCTTCATCGAATCGGGATCCTCGCCGTCGGCGTCGGTCCCGAACTTGATCCACGGCTGCTGCATCTGCATCTCAATGTTCGGCTCGCTGGCAATGAAGAACTCCGCCGCTGCCTGTCCCTTTTCACGCGTCGTGATGTCCATGAGGGCATCGGTCCACGATTTGTGCTCGCGGGCCGCGATCTCGCTCAGGCGCAGCCCCTCATACGGCTTGTCTTCAGAGGCTGTGAGGCCGACCACCATCACGCCCTGAGGAGTGGAGAGCTGGCACAGGCTTTCCCATGATGTGCGAGGAGCCATCAAGTCGGCGGTGATCCGGGCGCGCGTCGCCGGATTGGCGATGTTGATCAGCGTGCTGTCACCCGCGGCGCTCCACGGCGGGAGACACGCATCGAGGGCAGTCGAGCCGGCCTCATACGGATACATATCGGCGCCGACGTCCTGGCCAGCCGCTCGCGCCGAATCGATTCGCGCGATGACGGTCGCCATGGTGGCCCAATTGCGCGGACCTGCTGCCTTGAGATGGTAGATCTCGACCGGCACGCCGCCCTCCCGCCCGATGCGCATCGCCTCGGCGACCGCATCGAGGAGGTGGTCGCCCTCGGACCGCATGTGGGTGATGTACACCCCATGGAACGGTGCCGTCTCGCGCGCTTCAGCAATCAACTCGTCGGTCGAGGCGTAGCTGCCCGGCGGATAGATCAAAGCGCTCCCGAGGCCAAATGCGCCGTCCTGCATCGCGCGGCGCGTCGCGGCGCGCATCGTATCGAGTTGCGCCGGCGTGGCGGCACCCGTGTCGGCACCCTTGCCGTACGAGCGGATCGTGGCCGCTCCGACAAAGGATCCGACGTTCTCGGAGATCCCGTGCCGGCCCATGGCGGTCAGAAAATGGCCGAAGCCGTGCGCACCCTGAAAGGTGGAATCGAGACGCGCCACAACCGTGTCGGCCGCGTCGAGCGCCAGTGTCCGGGCGTTCGCCGGCGCCGGTGTGCCACCTTCGCCGAGTATCTCGGTCGTGATGCCCTGGGTGACCTTGCTGACGTTGCGTCCATCGCCGGCGAGGAAGGCGCTGTAGGACTGTCCCTGAATGTCGATGAAACCGGGCGCGATGACCAACCCGGTCGCATCAATGCGCCGGGTGGCGCGTGCTTTCGCCAATCCCCCGGCGGGCATGACACGGGCGATTCGGTCGCCCTTGATCGCGACATCGCCCGCAAACCAGGGGTTGCCGGTGCCATCAATGACATGGCCGTTGGACAGCACGACGTCGTAGTCGCCCCCAGCCGGTGCGCTGGTGTCCCGCGGGGCGCACGCGACGCTCGTCAGGCAGAGGGCGCAGAGTAAGAGTCTGGGATGCATGGATCGCTGATATACAAACCCTTTGCCGTGTCACGCAAGGAGGTGGGCGTGCCGGCGGACGGCACGGCCGTGCGTGATTGCGCGGCGGCGGATGGATGAGCATACTGGCCCTCACTTCCGACGAGAGGATTGTTCGATGGCTTCCTGGACGCGTGGGCGCGGTGTCGTTCACCAGCTCTGTGCCGTTGCCGTTGCCCTCACTGCGCATGCCGGCACCGCTGGCGCGCAACGTCATGGGCCTGCCGCACCTCCCGTGGCGGCTTCCGCAGCACCGGCCATGGCGGCGGGCACCCACGCGCTGACCGCCGAGGATCTGGAAACGTTCCTGGACGGGTTCATGCCGCTTCAGATCGGCCGCGCAGATATCGCCGGGGCGGTCATCGCAGTCGTCAAGGACGGGCACGTGCTGTTCGAGAAAGGCTACGGCTATGCCGACATGGCTGCCAAGCGGCCGGTGGTGCCCGAGAGCACGCTGTTCCGGCCGGGGTCGATCTCCAAGCTCTTCACGTGGACGGCCGTGATGCAGCAGGCCGAGCTCGGCAAGCTCGACCTCGATCGCGACGTCAACGGCTACCTCGACTTCAGGATCCCGGCATCGTTCGGGAAGCCGATCACGCTGCGCGACCTCATGACGCACCGCCCGGGGTTCGAGGAGACGGTGAAGGATCTCGCGGTGGACACGGCGAGTGAGCTTCGCCCGATCGGCCAGTACCTGCGGACGCACATACCACCGCAGATCTTCGCTCCGGGAACGGTCCCGGCCTACTCGAACTACGGGGCAACCCTCGCCGCGTACATCGTGGAGCGCGTATCGGGACAACCATTCGATGACTACGTCGTCCAGCACATCCTCGGACCGCTCCAGATGGTGCACAGCACCTTCCGCCAGCCATTGCCGCCAGCGCTCGCACCACTCATGTCCAAAGGGTACGACCTCGCTTCCGGGGACTCACAGCCATTCGAACTGGTCGAAGTAGCACCCGCGGGTTCGATGAGCACCTCCGCGGACGACATCACGCATTTCATGATCGCACAATTGGGCGATGGCTCGTACGGGGCGGGGCACATCCTACAGCCTGGGACGCTCACCGCCATGCACACTCGCCAGGCCGGGTGGCCCGACGCCATGCATGCATTCGCGCTCGGGTTCTACGAAGAGTCCCAGAACGGCCACCGCATCATCGGTCATGGCGGCGACACGCAGGTCTTTCACAGCGATCTGCACCTCATCCTCGATGCGAATGTCGGTTTCTTCGTGTCCTACAACAGCATCGGCCGCGATGACGTCAGTCCTCGCACCACGGTTTTCGATGCGTTCATGGACCGGTACTTTCCGGCGCCGGGGCCGCACGCCCCGGCTCTCGGGACGGCCGCGGCCGATGCACGGGCGGTCGCAGGGGTCTACGAAGCGAGCCGCCGCTCCGAGACGAACATCCTGTCCGCGCTCACGATGTTGTCGGAGGTCACCCTGTCTTTCGATCCGAAGGACAGCACGCTCCTCTCGGCGGAGGAGAGGGGACTCAACGGCCAGCCGGTTCACTACCGCGAGGTTGGCCCGATGCGATTCGCCGCCGTCGACGGACACGAGGAGCTGGCGTTCACGACTGACCCGACGGGACGACGCATCGCGTACACGACGTACCCGTTCGAGATCTACCAGCAGGTCGATCGCCGGCTCAATCGTAGGACGTTCAACGAGGCGCTGCTCAGCATCTGCGTCGCCATCATCGCGCTGACACTGATTGGATGGCCCGCCGGCGCGATGATCCGGAAACATTTCGGGCGTCCGCTCGTACTCGATCCGAACGCGCGCCGCCACCGGCTCATCGGACGTGTGGTCTGCGTCGCGATCGCGTTGTTCGCGGTGGTGCTGGTCGTGCTCGTGAACAAACTCAACGGTCTCAGTGGGTTGGGCGCACGCGGCGACACCGAGGTGCACACGCTGCAGGTGCTCGGGGTCCTGTGTGTTCTTGGCGCGCTCGCTGTCGCCTACACCGTCCGGATGTCGTGGAGGGATCGGACCCGGTGGGTGTGGGCTCGCGTGTGGGACGGGATGCTCACCGTGTCATGCCTCGGACTCGCGTGGTTCCTGATCCACTGGCACCTGCTCAACTTCAATCTCCAGTACTAACTCCAGTACTAGCGGCCGTGTCAGGCGGTCGGGGCCTGCTGAGGGCCGCCATCGAGCCGGTGGCTGCCGGGCTCCGCCACGACGACGCGGCCGCGCCCCTCATGCTTAGCACGGAGCAGGGCGCGATCGGCCGCGGTCAGCAGCTCCGACGGCGTCGTACCGTGATCCGGCAGCGACGCCTCGCGCATCGCCGCCGCCACTCGAATTGCCCGGGGATTCAGCGGGCGTCGGGCAGCGTGTACTCCAGATCGTACGAGTGCTCCCCGTCCACGACGGTGATCGCGAGCGTGCCGCCGAGTCCAGCCAGGTCGCCGTCGCCGGAGTCGGGGACGACGCTGATCGTCAGATCGAAACTGCCCGCCTGCATCAGGCCCCGGTGGAGCAGGACGAAGGTGCCGGCCTTGCCGTGCAGCAGGCCGGTGACGCGTTCGATCGCGACGTAGCCTGCCGATCCCTGGACCGACGTCATGGCGGTCAGCATCTCGCCCTTGCTGTCGCCCTCGAGGTCACCGTGAAACTGTTTGGCGAGTGCGAGACGTCCCAGCGTGGACCCGGCGGTCTTGTCGTCGGTGGCCTGTGGGGTCATCTGCACGTTGAACGTCCCCGTTGCGTGCGTGGCCACTAGCGCCTCGGTACCGTCAGGGGTGGCTGGGCTTGGCCGCGGCGTGATTCGCCGAGTCCATCTTGATCGAATCACGAGCAGCCGCGGCGCGCGCCGCCGCGAGGCGCGCCGCCGAGTCCCGCTGTGCGGCGGCTGCCGCGGCGACGGCCATGGTGGAGTCCCGCGTGTGCTTCGCGGCACGCATGCCCCCAGCCATTTGCGCGGCCGGCGACGTGCTGTCGGAGTGGTCGTAGGCTCCCTGTACCAGCGCGGCCTTGCTCACGCCTGCGACGAACTGCCGGGCGGCGTCGCAGGGCAGATCGACATCCACGTGATTGACGTTCGCGCCATCGCTGAAGTACAGCGTGCATCGCGGCGCCCCCGTCGAGAACACGCGGTCGAGCGACACCGAGTTGAAGGAGCCGTCCTTGAGCAGTCCGCTCGACAACGTCGCCATGGCGCCGGGCGCGACCGGCGGGGCTGGGGCGTCGAGTACGGCGCGGGCGCTGTCCACCCAAGCCGTCGCGGCTTCGGGGAGGACCGCCGCGACCAGAACGTATCCTGGGCGCTTGCCGGCGCTGATCTGGATCCCCGGGTCGGTCGACGCGCTCACAGAGATGTGGGCGCCCTCGATCGTCGCCGCATAGGCGTCCTGATGCAGTGTCTGCTGTGCGCTTCCCGTTCGCATCGCGACGACGCTGCACGCGAGCGCGACGGGCATGCCGACGCGCCACAGCAATCCGAGCGGCTGCCCATCTCCGTGCTGCCTCACGTCTCCGCCTCTCCTCACGTGTTCGCCGTCGCGATCCGTTCCGGTGCCGGGCCGTCCGGTGCCGGTCCCTCGGCGGCGTGCGCGTCGAACGCCTCGAGCACCTCGCTGGGCGTCACCGTGGCGGCGCCCGATTTCCCGACCTCCACGCCGGCCGCAAAGTTGGCGATGACCGCGGCCTCGAGCGGTGTCGCGCGCGCAGCCAGCATCACCGCGAGATACGCGGTGACCGTGTCGCCGGCGCCCACCACGTCGTACACCTCGCGCGCCGTCGTCGGTACCCGATGCGTGGCACCGTCAGGGCCCACCAGCGCCATCCCGTGCTCGCCGAGCGTGAGCAGGAGATGGCCGACGCCGAGTCGCTCGACCGCGTCGGGGAGGGCGCGCGGGGAGTCCAGATCGACGGCGGCGCCCAGCGCCGCCTCGAGCTCGCGCCGGTTCGGCTTGAAGATCGTCGCGCCGCGGTACGGGAAGAAATTCCGGTACTTGGGATCGACGACGACCGGAATTCCGCGCGCGGCCGCGGCCCGTGTGGCGGCTTCGATCACGGCGGGGACCAGCACGCCCTTGTTGTAGTCCTCGAGCACGACCGCATCGGCGGCGGCGACGGCCCGCTCGGCCGCCGCGAGCAACTGGGCGACCTCGTTCCCGGTGAGGTCTGCATCGTCCTCCTCATCGACCCGGACGACCTGCTGCGCGCGGGCGACGATGCGCGTCTTGGTGGTCGTCGGCCGGGAGACCGTGACGAGCGATTGGTGGCTGGCGCCGAGGCGCACGAGCATGTCCCGCACCGTGCGGCCGGCGGCGTCGTCGCCGAGCGCAGCGACCAGCTCGCAATGTGCGCCGACAGCGGCGACGTTCTGCGCGACGTTGGCGGCGCCGCCGAGGGCATGGGTGCGCTCGCGGACGCGGACCACCGGGACGGGGGCTTCGGGCGAGATGCGCTCGACGTCGCCGCGAAGGTACACGTCGAGCATCGCGTCGCCGATGACGGCGACCCGCGTCCCGGCCGCGGCCGTGAGGAGCGCATCGAGGCGCGCGCGCGTAATTGACGAAGGCATGCCCATTGCTAAGGTACGGGAACCCTCCAGCCCGGTCAATTTTGGTAACACTGCTGTTCGAACGACTGAACACCCAGGCCAAGCTCGCCGTCTTCGCGGTCCAGGAGCGCGCGGTGCTGGCCTGGAACGCCATCCGCTTCATCTTCGCCCGGCCGTTCTACGCGGGGGACGTGATCCAGCAGATGGACGCGATCGGCGTCGAGTCGCTCGGCATCGTGCTCCTGACCGGGTTCTTCACCGGGATGGTGCTGGCGCTCCAGTCCAGGCGAGCCTGGCGCAAGTTCGGCGCCGCGATGACATCGGGCGGCTCGTCACGGCGTCCATGATCCGCGAGCTCGGCCCGGTCCTCGCCGGGCTCATGGTCGCCGGCCGCGTCGGGTCGGGGATCGCCGCGCAGATCGGGTCGATGCGCGTCACCGAGCAGATCGACGCGCTCAACACGCTCGGCACGGACCCGATCAAGAAGCTGGTCACGCCGCGGCTGCTCGCGCTGCTCGTCATGCTGCCGGTGCTCACGATCATCAACGACTTGGTCGGCATCATCGGCGGCAACCTCATCGCCACCCTCTTCGTCCGGGTCTCGAGCGCGGTCTACTGGCGCACCGTGTGGAGCAGATCGCCATCGACGGCTTCACCTGCGCTATCTCCCGAACGACTTCATCCAGGGGCTCGTCAAGCCGTTCGTGTTCGGCGGGATCATTGCGATCACGGCCTGCTATCGGGACTGAATACCACCGGCGGCACCGAGGGTGTGGGACAGAGCACGACGCGGACGGTCGTGACGGCGAGCATCTCGATTCTCGTCGTCGACTACTTCCTCACGCAGCTCTTCATCGGCGCGCTGAACCTCCAATGACCGACGACGACGAGCCGTCGGCGGCGGAGCAGGCGTTCGCGGGGCGCGTCCGCCGTGCCATTCGCGACGAGCTGGCGGCCGACAAGGCGCTCTTGGGGAAGCCCCCGGCCGCGCCGCCTCCGCGGGTCCAGCGGCAGACGCCGACCGGCATGACCTGCTCGGCGCGCCGGAGCTCGACGCCGGTCAACGCGACCCCGGTGATCGAGCTCGAGCACGTCTCGCTCGCGTTCGAGCAGCCCGTTCTCGAGGACGTGTCTCTCGAGATCGACCCCGGCGAGACGATCGTCATCGTCGGAGAATCGGGTACAGGCAAGTCCACGATCCTCAAGCTGATCCTGCGGCTGCTCGTGCCCGACACGGGCCGGGTGCTGATCGAGGGGCGAGACATCGTCACGCTGACGTTCGACGAAGCGCTGGTGGTGCGGCAGCAGATGGGGATGGTGTTTCAGGGCGCCGCGCTGTTCGACTCGATGTCGGTGTTCGAGAACGTCGCGTATCCGCTGCGCGAGCACACCTCGATGACCGAGGACGAGATCGAGGCGCGGGTGCGCGAGAAGCTCGAGTTCGTCGATCTCGATCCGGACCACGTGATGAAACTGTTGCCGTCGGAGCTGTCGGGCGGCATGAAGAAGCGCGTCGGCATCGCGCGCGGGATGGCCAACAACCCGGAGATCATGCTGTACGACGAGCCGACATCGGGCCTCGATCCGTTGACCACGGGCACCATCACCCGGCTGATCATGAAGCTGCAGCGCGAGCTCGACGTGACCAGCGTCGTCGTCTCGCACGACATCCGGTCCGCGTTCCGGATGGCGAGCTACATCGCCGTGCTGGCCGAGCGGCGCATCGTGTTCTTCGGAACGCCGGAAGAGATGGCAGCCAGTGAAGACCGCTACATCCAGGATTTTCTCGGTGGCCTGTAAGCCGCAGCGAGCGGTGGCCCGCCGGACCTCGTTACCGAGGAGCGTATGAAACGACCGACCGGGGTGACCTGGGAGCAACTGCGTGTGGGCGTGGTCGTGCTGTTCGCGGCCGCGCTCCTCGTCGTATCGGTCTACAAGCTGGGCGAGGCGGCGAATCTCTTCACCAAGCGCTACACGCTCTACGTTTTTTTGTCGAATGCACGCGGCATCACGCGCGGCGGGTCGGTGACGATCAACGGCGTGGTCGCGGGGACCGTGACCGACATCACCTTCCTGCCGGTCGGGACCGATACCACCCGCAACCTGAAAGTCGAGCTGTCGATCGACCAGCGCCTGCAGGACCAGGTGCGCGCCGACAGCCGGGCTTCTGTGAAATCGATGGGAGTGCTCGGGGACAAAGAGCTCGACATCAGCTCCGGCACACCGCGCTATGGCGTGCTGCAGCCGAACGACACGCTGCGGGTGACGCCCACGATCGATGTGGACGACGTGATCGGCCAGGCTTCGGTCGTCGTGCAGGATGCTGTCGAGCTGACCCGTGACCTCAAGATCATCAGCGGCGGGATTGTCCGCGGCGATGGAACGATGGGGCAGCTCGTGACCAACCGGTCACTGTATGACCGGCTCACCGGCACGCTGACGCGCATGGACGGGCTGCTCACCCGTCTGGACAACCCGCATGGCACAGTCGGCCGCCTGATCGACGACCCCGCGCTCTACAACAATCTGACCGTGGCCGTGGCAGGGCTCGACACTGCGCTGGCGCAGGTCAACAACCGCCAGGGCACGCTGGGCAAGCTGTTGTACGATGACACGCTGTATTCGCACCTGGTCGGCGTCGCCGGCAGCGCCGACTCCGTGATGCACCAGCTCAACGACGGGCAGGGCACAGCTTCGAGACTCCTGCGTGACCGCCAACTCTACGATCAGCTCACGAAAGCAGTCGCGACCCTCAACGCCGTGCTGGCCGATGTCCGGCAGAATCCGCGGCGATACACGCGGGGGCTCGTGCGAGTGTTTTAGATTGTGGGTCTATGGATGCGTACAATCTGGACGTCGTCGTGACCCGTGGCGGGGCGGTTGAATCGCGCCATCGCGTGCATGCGGCGGTGGTGGGGCCGAAGGACGCGCTGATCGGCGGTGCAGGGGACCCGAACGTCGTGTCGTTCTGGCGATCAGGGTCGAAGCCATTCCTCGTCATGCCGTTCGTGGCCGCGGGCGCGATCGACGACCTCGCGTGGGGTGATGACGAGCTGGCGCTGGCGTGTGCGTCCCACGGGGGCGAGCCGGAGCACGTCGCGATCGCGGCATCGATGCTCGGCGACATTGGGCTCGAGGAGGGCGATCTGGCCTGCGGCGCGCACGAGCCGCTCTCGCCTCGTGGCATCCGCCTGGCCCGCGAGACCGGGACGCGGTTCTCTCGCCTCCACAACAACTGCTCGGGGAAGCACGCGGCGATGCTGGCGCGCGCCCACACGGCGGGGTGGGCGACGGCCGGCTACGAACAGCCCGGCCATCCCGTGCAGCAGAGCGCGATGAAAGCGGTGGCGGAGTGGGCCTCGGTGCCCGAGGGTGCGCTCATCGTCGGGATCGATGGCTGTGGTGTGCCGGTGGTGGCGCTCCCGCTCGAGCGCATGGCGCGCGCGTATGCACGGCTCGGCGCGGCGGCCGCGCGCGGCGAGGAAGTGGCTGGCCGCGTGATCCACTCGATGACGGCCCGGCCGTTCCTCGTCGGCGGGACCGACCGGTTCGACTCCGTGATGATCGAGGATACGGGCGGCCGGGTTGTGGCCAAAGTCGGCGCCGAGGGGGTGCATTCGGTGGCGGTACCGGATCTGGGGATCGGACTGGCGGTCAAAGTCGAAGACGGTGCGCAGCGCGCGCAGTATCCGGCCGTCATCCGTCTGCTGCAGCACCTCGGCGTACTCGGCGACCGCCTGACGCCGCGCCTCGAGGAGTATCTCCGCAAGCCAGTCCGCAACACCCGGAACGAGATCGTCGGCGAAATCCGCACGGTGAACTGAGTGCGCCCGTTCGCGGCGTACCACGCTCCGCGTCCAGCGCCACGTGGCGGCGTTCGATCGTACCGCTCGGGGCATCCCGATGCCGCGTGGATGCCTGCGCACCGTAGTCTTTGGCGGCGGGTCTGCGACGGGGGGCTGCGCCGTGTTCGTTGATCGTGTCGTCGTGCGGATCGAGGCCGGGACGGGTGGGTCGGGGTGCACATCGTTCCGGCGCGAGTGGCGCGTTCCCCTCGGCGGTCCCGACGGCGGCGACGGCGGCCGCGGCGGGGACGTGTACATGCGTGCGGACGCGAATCTCGCGACGCTGCTGGACTACACGTACCGGGATTCGTGGATCGCCGGCCGCGGCGAGCATGGCATGGGGTCGAACATGACCGGGCGGTCCGGTGACGATGTCGTCCTGCCTGTCCCGCCGGGCACCCTGGCGTCCGACACCGGCACCGGGGAGCGGCTGGGCGAAGTGCTGGAGGACGGCGACAGCGTACTGATCGCGCACGGCGGGCGGGGCGGGAAGGGAAACGCGTTCTTCGCGACCGCGACACATCAGTCGCCGCGGGAATGGCAACCGGGCGAGGAGGGCGAGCGCCACACGCTGACGCTCGAACTCAAACTCATCGCCGATGTCGGGCTCGTTGGGCCGCCCAACGCCGGCAAGTCCACGCTCCTGTCGGTGATCTCCGCGGCTCGGCCGAAGATCGCGGACTATCCGTTCACGACTCTCTCTCCCAACCTCGGCGTCGTACCGCTCAGCGATCACCGGACATTCGTGGTGGCCGATCTTCCGGGGATCATCGAAGGCGCGCACGACGGACGCGGGCTGGGGCTGCAGTTCCTCCGGCATATCGAGCGCACGCGGTTGATGGCGCTCCTGATCCCCGTCGATTCCACCGACTGGCAAGCGGAGTACGATCAGTTGCGGAGTGAGATCGGCGCGTATTCGCCGGGGCTGCTGGTCAAGCCGCACTGCGTCGTGTTCACGAAGATGGATCTCCTCGGCGACATGGATCCGCCGCCGATCGAGGCGCCTGACGCGTTCGGGGTGTTCGCGATCAGCGCGCCCGCGCGCCAGGGGCTCGACCAACTGCTCGCCGCGTGGTGGGACGAGCTGCTCGCGCTCCGCAAGGCGGCTGGCCAGCAGGTCGCGCAGGCGCCGCTCCCCTGATCGTGGGCGCGGCCATCGAGGTCTGGGTGCGGGGTGACGGCCAGTATCCCGCGGCCCTGGACGATGCGCCCAATCCGCCGGCCAGGTTGTTCGCGCGTGGTACGCGGGCCGTGGCGGATCGCGTCGCCATTGCGGTCGTCGGTGCACGCCGGGCGACGGAAGCGGGACTCTCCGCCGCGTGGCGGATCGGCCGCGTGCTGGCGCAGGCGGGTGCGTGCGTGGTCAGCGGACTGGCGCTGGGGATCGACGCCGCCGCGCACGCGGGCGCGCTGGACGTGGCGGATGGCCGGACGTGCGCGATACTCGGGGGCGGCATCGAGTCCGGCGCGCCGGCGTCGAACCAACAACTCAAGGCGCGCATCGCGGCGCGCGGACTCCTGCTGTCCGAATGGGAACCGCATCGGGCGCCCGCGCCGTGGATGTTCCCGCACCGGAATCGTCTCATCGCCGCGATGTGCCGGGCAGTCGTGGTGGTCGAAGCGGGGCCCGGTAGCGGCGCGTTGCACACCGCGCAATTCGCGATCGATCTGGGACGTGAACTGGCGGTGGTACCCGGGCCGATCGACCGCGAGTGGTGCCTGGGATCGAACCGATTGTTGCAGCGCGAGGGTGCGCGGGCGATCGTCGCGGTGGAGGATGTGCTCGAACTCATCGGCCCGCGCATCGAAGTCACTCCGCCGCGCGCGGAGTTCACGGATGACGAGGCCAAAGTCTGGGATGCGCTGGCGGCTGGAGCGGTGGCCGTGGACACGATTGCGATCCGCTCACACTTGCCCACGACGCGGTGCCTGGCGGCGATCACCACGCTCGAGATGGCGGGTGCGGTAACGTGTCTCCTGACGGGAGAGGTACAACGCATCTGACATCGGGGCCCGGCGAGACCACGCACGGTGCGGCCGCTGCTACGAGGCCGCGGCCCCGCCATGTGTACGTGCACGTTCCGTTCTGCGGGCGCCGGTGCTCGTACTGCGATTTCGCGATCGCTGTGCGGCGGGAGGCGCCCGTCGCCGAGTACGTCGCCGCGCTCGCCGGAGAACTTGGCACGCGCTTCCCTGGCGGCGACGAGTGGCAAGTGGACACGCTGTATCTAGGCGGCGGCACACCGTCGCGGCTCGGTGCAGATGGGATCGGGCGCCTCATGGATGTGCTGCGCGCGCGGATCACACTCACGCCGGACGCCGAAGTCACGATCGAGGCCAACCCCGACGACGTGACGCCGGCGGCGATCGCGGCGTGGCGTGCGGCGGGCGTGACGCGACTCTCGCTCGGCGCACAATCGTTCGAACCGGGTGCTCTCGAGTGGATGCACCGCACCCACACGGCCGGGCAGATCGCGGAGGCGGTGGGCATCGCGCGGAGTGGCGGAGTCACGAGCCTGTCACTCGATCTCATCTTCGCGTTGCCCGAGAGCGTGCCCCGCTCATGGTCCGCCGACCTGGAGGCCGCGCTCGCACTGCGTCCCGACCACCTGTCGCTGTACGGGCTCACCGTCGAGCGGTCAACGCCGCTTGGACGGTGGGTGGCGCGAGGACTGGTCGCCGCGGCGACCGATGACCGGTATGCGGACGACTACCTGGCGGCGCACGCCGCGCTCTCGGCGGCGGGCTTCGAGCACTACGAAGTGTCGAGTTTTGCCAGACCCGGCGCCCGGTCGCGACACAACAGCGGCTACTGGTCCGGGGCTGCATACGCTGGACTGGGGCCCGGCGCTCACGAGTTCGACGGGGACGTTCGCCGGTGGAACATTGGCGCGTACACGGCGTGGGCACAGCGCGCGCTGAGGGGAGAGGACCCGGTCGCCGACCGTGAGGCCCTGACCGAGGACAACCGGGTCTCCGAGCGGCTCTATCTCGAGTTGCGAACCGCGGCCGGAACGGTCCTGGATACGGCACCTGAGGGGTGGGCCCAGCGGCTGGTGCGGCCATGGGTGGAGGCTGGCTGGGCGAGGCTGGACGGCGGGGGGGCACGCCTTTCGCTAACCGTGGAAGGGTGGCTCAGGCTCGACGAGCTGGTCCCGATGTTGGCGAATCCCGGAAGTCGCTTCTAGATTTGAACTTATGGCGCTATCGGACCTGACTGAGCGGGAACGGCGAATTCTGGAAGCGGTGATCCAGAGCTATGTGGAGACGGCGGAGCCTGCCGGATCCCGTACACTGGCTCGCCGATTCGGATTGGGCGTATCCCCGGCGACCATCCGAAACACCCTGAGCGACCTCGAAGAGAAGGGCTATCTCTTCCATCCTCACACATCCGCCGGGCGCATTCCGACCGACCGCGCGTATCGGATGTACGTGGACTCGCTCGTCGAACTCGCACCGCTCGCGGCGCAGGAGCGGGACCGGCTGGTGGAGCGGATACTGGCTGGCGGCTCGGCCATCGAGACCGTGTTGCGATGCGCGGCGCAGAGTGTGGGCGTGCTGACTCAGGAGCTGGGCGTCGCGCTCGGACCACGTCTCGATGAGATCGTGCTGGACCGTCTGGACCTGGTGCGGCTGTCCGCGGAGCGGCTGCTCATGGTCCTCACGCTGCGAGGCGGCGCCATGCGCACGATCTTCGTGGAGGCGCCGGGTTCGCTGGCGGACGACGCGATCGCCGAAGTCACCGTCGTGCTGAACGAGCGGCTCGCCGGGCTGCGGCTCGGGGAGATCCGGGCGACGTCGGCGGACCGGCTGCGCGACGGTGTGCCGGGCGGCCGGCCGCGGCGCGGGAGCTGCTGAACATCTTCGTGCAGGAAGGCGGAGACGGTGTTCGACGTGCCGATCGCGCCTGGCGACGATGGCGTCGTGCTCGGGCAGGCGTCGGTGTTGGCGGAGCAGCCGGAGTTCGCATCGGGCGACAGTCTGCGGCGGCTGATCGAGCTGACGGAGACCCGGCAGCATCTCGCCGAGCTGTTGCGCCAGCGCAGCACCAAGCCGGGGATCTCGATCACGATTGGCAACGAGCACGCGGATCCGCGTCTTGGCAACCTGACGATCGTGACCGCCGAGTATCGGGCGGGCCCGCTGAGTGGAGTGATCGGCGTGATCGGGCCGACGCGGATGCCGTACGAGAAAGTGATCTCGCTCGTGGGGCACACTTCGCGCCTGGTCACCGACCTACTCGGCTAACGATCTCAGCGATACAAGGGCTGGGACAACTCACACGCGCCAGTTCGGCGGCGCGGGCTGAGCCGTTCGCCGGCTTAAATTGAACCGCACGAATCCCCTCGCATACCCATTTCGCGACTCATGGCAGACTACTACGCCGTACTAGGCGTTTCGCGCGGCGCGTCGGACGACGAGATCAAGAAGTCGTACCGAAAGCTGGCCATGCAGTGCCACCCCGATCGCAACAACGGGTCGAAGGAAGCCGAAGAGCAATTCAAGACGATCACCGAGGCGTACGACGTCCTGCGCGATCCGGATAAGCGCGCACTGTTCGACCGGTACGGTGAGGCGGGGTTGCGTGGCGCGTCGGGCGGGGGCATGCCGCACGTCGATCTCACGGACGCGCTCAACATCTTCATGCGCGATTTCGGCGGGTTCGGCGGTCTCGGCGATCTATTCGGCGGGCGCGGCGGGCCCGCGACGCGGACGGGTGCCGACATCAAGCTGGCGGCGGACCTGACGCTCACCGACGTGGCGCAGGGCGTCGAGAAGACATTCACGGTCAAGCTGCTCGACACGTGCGACGCATGCGGCGGATCGGGAGCCGAACCGGGCACCAAGCCGCACAAGTGCCCGACGTGCCAGGGGACCGGCGAGGTGCGGCGCGCGCAGCGGTCGTTCTTCGGGCAATTCGTGAGTGTGAGCGCATGCCCGACGTGCGCGGGCGAGGGAACCGTCGTCTCGTCGCCATGCAAGAAATGCCGGGGCGACGGCCGCGTCCGCGTCGAGCGGACCGTAACGGTGCGCATCCCGCCGGGCGTCGCGACCGGCCAGTACATGACACTGCGCGCGCAGGGCAATGTGGGATCTCGCGGCGCGGGGCGCGGCGACGTCATCGTCGTCTTCCAAGTGGCGGAAGATCAGCGATTCGAGCGCGACGGTGAGGATCTCTACACCGAAGTGTTCGTGTCGTACACCCAACTCGTCTTCGGCGCCGAGCTGCAGGTCCCGGCGGTCGGCGGTCCTCCGGTGAACCTGCGTGTCGCCGCCGGCACCCAGAGCGGGCAGGTCTTCGATGTACGCGGCCGCGGGTTGCCGCGAGTCAATGCATTCGGGCGCGGGTGATCTGCACGTGCGGATCCAGCTTTGGACGCCCGAAGAGATGACGCCGCGGGAAGAGTCACTGCTCCAGCAACTGGCGGAGGTCGAGTCCAAGCCGTCGCAAACGCGCGGCAAGGGATTCTGGCGCAAGATGAAGGAAGCGCTACGCGCGTGAACGGGCGCGGCGATGCCGCTCCCCGCCGAGGTCGACCCTGTGAGCGACCCTGTGAGCGCCGACGTCTGCGAGCGACTCTGCGAGCGACCGCTGGCGGTCGGTGCGCGTGTGGCCCTCGGCGCCTGGGGAGAGCGGTCGTGAGACGATTGTCGCCGCGCTGTTCGCGCTCGGATCTACCGGCGTCCAAGAAGATGGCGACGTCCTGGTGACGTTCTTCCCGGCGGACGGTGTGGACGACCACACGCTCCTCCGGCGCGTCGCGGACGCCGACGACGCGGCCCGCGTCGAGCTGGGATTCGTGGACGGCCAGGCGTGGGTGCGCCAGTGGCCGGCGCGAGTCGGGTCGCACGTCGTGGGCTCGCTGACGGTGGCGCCCCCCTGGCTTGCGGCCGGGTGCGATCCCGCGAGGACGATCGTGATCGATCCCGCGATGGCATTCGGGACGGGCGAACACGAGACGACGCGGGGCGCGTTGCGCCTGCTGGCGCACGTGGTGCGGCCCGGCGATGTCGTTGCCGATCTGGGCGCCGGCAGCGCGGTGCTGGCAATCGCGGCGGCCAAACTGGGCGCGGCGCGCGTGGCGGCCATCGAGATGGATCCCGATGCCATCGGCAACGCCGAGGCCAACGTGATACGCAACGGCGTCGCGGATCGGGTCCGGGTGATCGAAGGGTTCGCGCAAGTGCTGCTTCCGCTCGTGGCACCCGTGCGTGTGGTGACCGCCAACATCATCTCGTCCGTGGTGATCGAGCTGCTTCCCGCGATCATGAACGCGCTGGCGGATGGCGGCCAGGCGATCCTGAGCGGCATCC
The DNA here is from genome assembly GCA_963706505.1 of uncultured Gemmatimonadales bacterium. Classification (GTDB taxonomy): domain Bacteria; phylum Gemmatimonadota; class Gemmatimonadetes; order Gemmatimonadales; family Gemmatimonadaceae; genus Palsa-1248. The sequence continues at coordinate 110,085 of CAVPLX010000003.1, read as the reverse complement.
TGCGCGATGAGCGGGATGCGATGCTCGCGGTGCTGCACGAGAGCGGATGGCGCGTCGGGCGGGAAGACGCGGAGGGAGAGTGGTGGAGCACGATCGTCGCCCGATAGACGCGCAGTTCGTCGCGCCGTCGGCATTCGGGCTGGGGAGCGAAGTGACGCTCGGGCCGGAGGCGGCACACCACATGAACGTGCTGCGGCTGGATTTCGGCGCGCGCATCGGCGTCGTGGACGGCGCCGGAAATGCCGGTGCCGGCACGCTGGTCCGGCTGGGGCGGCGCGATGCGATGGTGGCGATCGATCAGATCTGGACCGTGGATCGGCCGCCGGCGGTTCACATGATTGTGCCGGTGGCGGACCGGGACCGGATGCTGTGGATGGCGGAGAAGTGCACGGAGCTGGGGGCCGCGAGCTGGCGTCCGGTGGAGTGGCGCCGGTCGGTGAGCGTCGTACCGCGCGGGGCGGGCGAAGCGTTCCGCGACAAAGTGCGCGCGCGCATGATGGCGGCGCTCACGCAGTCGCGCGGCGCGTGGCTCCCCGAGCAGTTCGCCGAATCATCGCTTGCCGGCGCCCTCTCGTCGGCGCCGCAGGGCATTCGCATCTTCCTCGATCCGGCGGGGATCCCGCTCCTGCAAGCCCTGCCGCTCCCACTCGTGGCGCCCGTGACGATTGCGGTGGGTCCGGAAGGCGGCGTCGAAGAGCCCGAGGTTGCGGCGCTCGCCACATTGGGATTCGTGCGGGCATCCCTCGGACCGGCTATTCTCCGATTCGAGACCGCCGGCGTGGCGGCGCTCGGCGCGGTCCAGGCCGCGATCGCGGCCGGCGCCGGTCCCGCGGGCGGGCACCGTTGAGGGCGACATGATGGCGACCGATTCCTGTCTGTTCTGCCGGATCCTGCTCGGCGAGATCCCGGCACAGATCGTCTACGAGACCCCGCACGTCGTCGCGTTCCGGGACATCGCACCGCAGGCGCCGTATCACGTGGTGATCATTCCGCGCGAGCACGTTGCGACGCTCAATGACACCCGCGACCCTGGACTCGTGGGGCGTCTCGCGATTGCCGCGGCCGAGTTAGCGGAGCGCGACGGTTTCGCGGCGGCCGGCTATCGGACCGCAATCAACACCAATGCGGATGGCGGCCAGACCGTGTTTCATCTGCACATGCATCTGCTCGCGGGGCGGAAGATGACCTGGCCCCCGGGGTGAGGCGGAGCCAGAGGCTGGGCGAGCGGCGGTGCTAGATCTCCAGCAGCGCGAGCTCCGGCCGCGCCCCGATGCGAAAGGGCGGGCCGGAGTTGCCGAGCCCACGGCTCACGTAGAGCGTGTGCCGGTTGTCGGCGCTCTGATATTGTCCGTGGACATAGCGGCCGCTGCCTTCGGGGAGTACGATCGCCAATCCGAGTGGTGCGATCTGGCCGCCATGCGTGTGTCCGGCGAGGACGGCAGTGGGCCGGTGCGCGATCTGCGTGATCGCATCGAACGCGACCGGACAGTGCGACATGATGATGGCACGCGGAGCGCCCGGCGCGGCGGCATCCATCGCGGTGACCTGGGAGTAGTCCGGCGCGCCGGCGCGCCAGTCGTCGAGTCCCAGCAAGTCCACGGGGCCTCGGGCGTCATCGAGGCGCACCCGGTCGTTGACGAGCAGGCGGACGCCGGCCCGCTCGTATTCCTGGCGCAGGCGGCGGAGGTTGCACTCGCCCTGGTATTCCCAATTCCCGAGCGTGGCAAACTTGCCGAGGCGGGCCTGGATTCCTTCGTATCGCGATACGAGCGGCTCGTCTCCCCGGTCGTCAATGGCGTCGCCGGCGATGCACAGCAGATCGGGCCGGAAGCGGTTGGCCTGGTCGACTAACTCCTGATGGCCGATCCAGTTATGTGGGCCATGCATGTCCGTCACGAGCGCCACGCGGATGAAATGGGTCTGGGCGGCGGGCGGGTCGAGGCGCTCGTGCGTGATGTCGAGGGTGTTGGACGACGCGCCGTAGAAGGACATCGCCGCAACGCCCACTCCGGCGGCCAGGAACTGGCGCCGGGTGAGGGTGGTTGCCGGATCTGCAGCCATATCGGAATATAGACGACCATGTGCTTGACACGTACCGGCTAAGCGCCGTATTTTTCAAGGCTTACACCACTTACGGCGCCCGCTTCGCGGCCGCCCCAATTGCGGGGAGTTTCACGATTGTCCGAAGTCATCATTCACGACGACGAGAACTTCGAGCGCGCGCTCAAACGGTTCAAGAAGAAATGCGAGAAGGCGGGCATTCTCTCCGATCTGCGCAAGCATCGGCATTACGAGAAGCCCAGTGAGCGGCGGAAGCGGAAGATGAACGCCGCGATGCGCAAGAACCGCCGGAGCCGGCACGCCTAGATGACGGCGTTGCTCACGCGGTTGCAGGGGGACCTCGTGATCGCGCGCAAGGCGCAGGACAAGCCGGCGACGCTGCTCCTCGGGACGATTCTGGCCGACATCAAGAACCGCCGGATCGAACTCATGCGCGATCCGACCGACGATGATGTGATCGAGGTCCTGCGGAAGGGGATCAAGCGCCGTCGTGAATCGATCGAAGCGTTCGACCGCGGTGCTCGCGCCGATCTGGCTGACAAGGAGCGCAGCGAAGTGGCGGCGCTGGAGAAATACCTTCCCGCGGCCATCGACCCAGAGACGATACGGGCCGCGGTCCGCGCGGTGATCGCCGGGGGCGCCACCAACATCGGCGCCGTGATGGGTAAAGTCCTCCCGCAGTTCAAAGGGCAAACCGACGGCGGCACAGTGAGCGCGATCGCGCGCGAGGAGCTCAGCGCACGAAAGTGATGGTGCGCGCCCCGCGGCCATGAACGCGCACGCACTTGCGGTCCTGGAGCTTTCTCGGGTGCTCGGGTTGGTCGCAGACCGCGCGGCCTCTGCCCTTGGCGCGGCCGCGGTGCGCAGGCTGGAGCCCACGCCGGACCGTCGCGGCCATTGAACGGGAGTTGTCGCGGGTCGAGGCCATGCGATCGCTGGTTGCCTCGGAGCCCGCGTGGGAATCCGGCCAGATCCCCGACATCATGCCAGCCCTGGAGCGACTCGGGGTCGAGGGCACGGTCTGGACGGGCACCGAGCTCCGGGGCGGTGCGGTTCTGCTGGCGTCCGCCCGGCGCACGCGAGAGCTGCTCCGTGATCCACGGCGCCCCACCGTCCCTCGTGCGATCCTCGCCGCGATTGCCGATGCAATGCCGGACGCGCGCGACCGCGAGACGGCCATCGAGCACGCGATCGCCGACGACGGCGAAGTCCGAGACCAGGCGTCTCCGCTCCTCAGGCGGCTTCGCCGTGAGTTGCGGAGCGCCGAAGGCGAGCTGATCGCGCTTCTCGAGCGGATCATGGGGGGACTGGAAGCGCACCAGCAGGTTCCGGACATGTCGGTGACCGTGCGCAACGGACGATTCGTCATTCCGATCCGCCGCGAGGCCAAGCGGGCAGTGGCCGGCATCGTTCAGGATGCCTCGGCGACGGGAGCGACGCTCTTTGTCGAACCGCCGGCGGCCGTCGAAGCGGGCAACCGGATCCGGGAGGTGGAAGCGGAGGAACGACGCGAGACCGACCGCATCCTTCGCGAGCTGACCGACGCGCTGCGTCCCATTCGCGCCGGACTCGTCGCCGGCCATTCCGCGCTGGTCGAATTCGATACACTCTACGCGCGGGCGCGGTATGCGGATGAATTCGGCTGTGCGCCCGTGGAACTCGGCTCGCCGGCGGATGGATTCGTGATTCGCGAGGGGCGGCACCCGTTGCTGATCGCACAGGGCAAGTCCGTGGTACCGTTCGACCTCACGATGGAGCCGGGTGAGCGAACGCTCCTCGTATCCGGGCCGAATACGGGCGGCAAGACAGTCCTGCTGAAGTCGGTCGCGCTCTGCTCAGTTCTCGCACAGTGCGGCGTACCGGCGCCGGTAGGTCCCGCGAGCCGGCTCGCTATCTTCGATGATGTGTTTGCGGATGTCGGTGATGAGCAATCGATCCAGGCCAGCCTCTCTACGTTCAGCGCCCACGTCAAGAACCTCGGCGACATCCTGGCTGGCGCGACGCCCGCGTCACTGGTGCTGATCGACGAGCTGGGCTCCGGCACCGATCCGCTCGAAGGGGCGGCTCTCGGCGGTGCCGTGCTCGAACACCTGACCGCACGAGGGACGCTCACACTCGCGACGACGCATCTCGGCGCGCTCAAGGAGCTGGCGACGGAGGTGCCCGGGGTCGTGAACGCGTCGCTGCAGTTCGACGCGGTACAACTGGCGCCCACCTATCGGCTGATCAAGGGAGTGCCGGGCCGTTCCTACGGGCTGAGCATCGCGCGGCGGCTGAAACTGCCGGAGCCCGTACTCGAGCGCGCGGAGGCGCGTGTGCCGCAGGTGCAGCGCGATGCGGAGGCGCTGCTGGCTGATCTCGAACGCCGGGATGCCGAACTCGCGGACCGTGAGCGGGCGGCTGCCGACGGTACGGCGGACGTGGCGTACCGGACGGCGCGGCTGGAGGAGCGCGAACGGGATCTCCGGGAGCGCGACCGCGAGTTCGAGCGGCGATCGCGTCATGACGCCCGCCGGTATCTCCTGCACGCGCGCGCGCAGGTCGAGCAGACGGTGCGCGAGTTGCGCGAATCAACCGCCGCCGCTGGCGCGGAGGGAGCTGAGCAGGCGCGACGAGCGCGCCAGCGGGTCGAGGAGCTGGTGGCGGAGCAGGGGCAAGCGCTGGCAGCGCTCGACGACGCCGAGACGGACGCGGTGCCCCAGCCGACGCCAGCCACTCCCGGGACGTTGCGAATCGGCGATGCCGTCGAGATGCCCGCGTTCGGGGGACGGACCGGCCGGCTGCTGGACATGCGTGACGGCGACGCGGTGGTCGCGGTCGGGGCGCTCAAGATGCGCGTGCCGGCGGGCTCCGTCCGGCCGTCCTCACGGGCCGCGCCCGCGGAGCCCGTGGCCATCAACGCCGGGGCGATCGCCGAGGCGCCCGCCGCGCGCGAGATCGATGTGCGCGGGATGCGTGTCGCGGAGGTGGACGACGTCGTGCTCTACGCGATCGACGCCGCGGTCCGGGGTGATCTGCCGGAGCTCCGCATCATCCACGGCAAGGGGACGGGCGCGCTCCGGGAGCGTGTCGCGGAGATGCTGCGCAAGGACACGCGAGTGACGAGCGTACGGCTCGGGGCCTGGAACGAGGGTGGTGCCGGCGTCACCATCGTGGGCTTCGCGTGAGATACAGCGGCGGGTGGCTCAGCCGCGGAGGCTCGCGATGATACCCGACGACGTGGTTGAACGGGTCCGCGAGGAGGCGGACATCGTGCAGATCATCGGCGAGCACGTGACCCTCAAGCGGACGGGGACGGACTATCGCGGTCCGTGTCCGTTCCACCAGGGCACGCATCCCAACTTCTCCGTCTCGCCGAAGAAGCACATGTACTACTGCTTCGTGTGCAAGGAGGGCGGCGACGTCTTCACCTTCCTGACGAAGCGGCTGGGGCTCGACTGGCCGAGTGCGGTCCGCCTGGTCGCCAGCCGGTCCGGTATCGAGATCCGGGAAGTCGAATCCCAGCGGTCCGGGCCCGATCCTCGCGAGCCGCTGTGGGAGGTTACGGCGACGGCGGCCGAATACTTCCGCCGGATGCTATGGGATGATGAGGGCGGCATCCCGGCCCGCGAGTATCTGGCATCGCGCGGAATTGACCGGGCGACCGCGGACCGCTTCGGAATCGGGTTCGCGCCTTCGGCCATCGGCTTCATGCGGAGCCATTTGCAGACCCTGGGATTCGATGACGCCCGGCAGATCGCGGCTGGTGTGCTGACCCAGCCGGAAGAGGGGCGCGAGCCGCGTCCTCGTTTTCGCGGGCGTCTGATCTTCCCGATCTTCGACTCCGTGGGGCACACCGTGGGGTTCGGCGGGCGCCTGATCGGGCCCGGCGATGTCAAATACGTGAACTCGCCGGAGTCGTCGATCTTCGCGAAGCGGCGGCTGCTGTACGGGCTGAACTGGTCGAAATTCGCGATCCGGCGCGACGAGCGGGTGATCCTGGTGGAGGGCTATTTCGACGTCGTGCGGCTGCATGGCGGCCGGCATCGAATCGGTCGTTGCTCCGTTGGGGACGGCGCTCACGGCTGAACAGGCGGAGCTGGTCGCGCGTTACACCAAGGTGGCCTATCTGATCTACGACAGCGACCGGGCCGGGCTTCGTGCCACGTTCCGCTCCGGCGACGAACTGCTGCGCCGCGGCGTCTCCGTGCGGGTCGTCACGCTGCCCGACGGTGAAGACCCGGACACGTTCGTCGGGTCGCACGGCGGGGAACAGCTCGAGAGTTATCTCCGGAGCGCTCTCGACGTGTTCGAGCGCAAGGTGCAACTCCTGGAGCGCAGTGGCTGGTTCTCGGATCTCGCGCGGAAGCGCCAGGCGATCGACCGGCTACTTCCGACCATCCGGGCGACCTCGGACCCGATCCTCCGCGACATGTACGTGACGCGAGCGAGTGAAGTCGCCGGTGTGCCTCGCGGACTCCTGTGGCGCGAGGCGGGCGATGCGGTGGCTGCGGCGGGTGGCGTGCCCGCTGCCGGGCCGGTCACTCCTGCCCCTCGTTCCATGCCGTCACGTGCTGCATCGGTCGCGGGGCGAAACCGTCCCGCCGGGGCTGCGTATTCTGCTGAGCGGGAGCTGGTGCGGTGGCTGCTGCTCGCCCGATCCGAACGGGAGCGGGTGGGCGACCGGGTGACGGCGTCGCAGATCCGCGACCCGCAGTTGAGTGCGATATTCGCGGTGCTCACGGAGCTGGGACCGGATGCGACGGCGCCCGAGATGGCGGCGGAGCTCGAGCCCGATGCGGTGCGGTTGGTCGAGACGCTCACGGCCGGTGGCCCGACGGGGGCCGATCCCGGGGCCGAGATCGAGGCCAGCATCGCCATGTTGCAGGTACGCGAGTTGTCCGAACGATCGCAGGAGATCGACCGGCTGATGGAGTTGGCGTCGCCGGAAGAAAAAATGTTGCTGATGCGGGAAAAAATGGAAAACTCAGAGAGCAGGCGGAAGTTGAACGGACGCGAGTACAAAACATTTCGTCGATCGCCGCGCACGGCGAGGGGAGGTTGACGGTGCATTCGGATGTCGAGTCGTTGTTAGCGCTGCAGATCGAGGATCAGGCGATCGGCGAAATGGAAGCGCGGCTGGCCGCGCTCGAGCCCCGCTTGCGAGAGATGGATGTCGCGCATGCAGCGGCTGTGGAGGCGCTCGACCGGGCCAAGCGTGCCGTCGAGGCCGAGGAGGGTGGGCATCGCGAGCTGCAGACGCGTATCGCGCAACACAAGCAGTTGCACGAGCGCAACATCGCGCAACTCGACTCCGTGCGCCGGATGAAAGAGGCCACCGCCGCCATGTCGCAGGTCGAACAGGCGCGGCGCATTCTGGCTGAAGAGGAGGGGGCGCTTCAGGGGATCTCGCGGCGGCTGACGGAGCTGCGCGGTGCCGTCGAGACGCACGAGCACACACTGGCGGAACTCGAGGGCCAGCACCGTGCCGAGCGTGAGACGATCGGTGAGGCGCGTGCGGAGGTGGACGAACAACTCGCGTCCCGGCGGACGACGCGCGCGGGATCGGCCGCGAAGGTCGACCGGGTGCTCCTCCAGAAATACGATCGCATCCGCACGGTGCGGCGCGACGGGGCGATCTTCCCGCTTCGCGGGCCGTCGTGCGGGCACTGCGATACGAGCGTGCCAATGCAGCGCCGCAACGTGATGGCGGCCAAGGGCACGATCGAGGTTTGCGAGACGTGCGGCGTCCTGATGTACGCCGCCACGTGAGCGCGTGACCGCGCCGGAGACCTCGGCACCACCCCGGGCGCGGGCGCCCAGCCGCTGGATCCTGCCAGCGGCTCCGGACGACGCGGCGGTCGCGGCACTCGCTGGCACGCTGCACTTGCCGGTCGCGGTGTGCCGGCTGCTCCATGCCCGGGGCTACACGGAGCCCGGCGCGGCCATACGGTTCCTGCGGCCGAGATTCAACCAGTTGCACGATCCCGAACTGATGCGTGGCCTCGACGCCGCGGCTGGGCGTCTCGTGCAGGCGATCGAGCGCGGGGAAGTGATCCTCGTCCACGGGGACTACGACGTGGACGGCATGACGTCCACGGCACTGCTGACGCGGGCGTTCCGCGCGCTCGGCGGCCGGGTCGTCCCCTTCGTCCCGCGACGCCTCGAGGATGGCTACGATCTGTCCGAGGCAGGCGTACAGGCGGCGATCGCGGCCGGTGCGGCAGTCGTGGTGACCGCCGACTGCGGCACGACGGCGCACGCCGCCGTCCGCTCGCTGTCGGCGGCCGGCATCGATGTGATCATCAGTGATCACCATCTGCCGGGGGGACCGGTCCCGGAGTGTCTTGCGGTGCTCAATCCGCGCCAACCCGATTGCGCGTATCCCGACAAGGATCTCGCGGCGGCGGGGGTGGTGTTCAAGCTGGCGCTGGAGGTGACGCGCCGCCTGGGCGGCAGCGAGGGGTCGGTCTTCGGGCTACTCGATCTCGTGGCGTTGGCGACGGTGGCCGATGTGGCGCCGCTGCGCGGCGAGAATCGGGTGTTCGTACGGTACGGACTGCGGCTGCTGGCCGAGTCGGCCAACCCGGGGTTGCGGGCGATGGTGCAGGCGTCGGGACTGGCAGGGCAAGACCGCTCACGGCCGGCCGGCATGGCTTCATCCTGGCGCCGCGACTGAACGCCGTCGGCCGGATCGGCAACGCCATGCGCGGGGTCGAGCTGCTGACGACGGCGAGCGAGGCGGACGCGGGGCGGATCGCGCGGGATCTCGAGGAATTGAACCGGCAGCCGGCAGGATCTCGATCGCGCGATTCTCGCGCAGGCGCGGGAGCTGGTTGCCCGGCTCGATCTCGACGCGACCTACGGCATCGTCCTCGCCGACGAGGGGTGGCATCCGGGCGTCATCGGGATCGTTGCCTCGCGTCTCGTCGAAGAAGTCGCGCGGCCGGTCGTGATGGTCGCACTTTCGGGAGCGGAAGGACGCGGGTCGGGACGGTCGATCTCGGCGTTCGATCTCCACGGCGGACTGACGGCGTGCCGCGATGTGCTCCTGCGGTACGGTGGGCATCGGGCGGCCGCCGGCGTCACGGTTGCACGCGACCGGCTGGGCGAGTTCGCGGCTCGCTTCAACGCCGTCGCACGCGAGCGCCTGCGGCCGGAAGACCTGATGTCCGAGGTGAGAGTCGATCTCGAGGTATCAATCGACGACGTGACGCCGGAACTCGAGGGACTGCTTCGCCATTTCGAGCCCTTCGGAGCGGGGAACCCGTCGCCCGCGCTCCTCGCCCGCGGCGTCCACCTGTCGTCTCCGCCGCGCGCGCTTTCGCACGATGGTCTCAAAATGCGGCTTGGCCGCGCCGGGGGCCCGCTCGACGCCGTCGCGTGGGGAGCCGCACACCGCCTGCCGGAGTTCGATGCGGGCGGTCCAGTGGACGTCGTCTTCCGCGTGGAACGTGATGAGTGGCAGGGCGAGCAGCGGGTGCAGGCCAAGGTCACCGACTTCCGCGTGTGAGCGGGTCACCGCCGACGGGCAGGCAATGCGCATCGTGGCTGGCATGTGGCGCGGGCGGACGATCGTGGTGCCCGGGCGGTCGTCTCGTGCGGCCGACGGCGGATCGCGTCCGCGAGGCGTGGATGAGCATCGTGCACCCGTGGCTTCCGGGGGCGCGCGTGATCGATCTGTTCGCCGGATCCGGCGCGCTCGGACTCGAGGCGCTGTCACGCGGGGCGCGGCATGCGCGTTTCGTCGAGCGCGCGGCACCGAGTCTGCGCGCCCTGCGCGCGAACATCGCGGCGCTCGGTGCCGGGGACCGGGTGACCGTGGACCGCGATGATGCGCTTCGTGTCGCGGAGCGGCTCACCGCTGGCGAGTACGACGTGGCGTTCGCGGACCCTCCCTACGGAGCATGGCCTGGCCGCTGCGGTGGCCGAGCACTGGCTCGCGCTGCCATTCGCTGCCATCCTTGGCGTCGAGCATGCCGCCGCGGACCCCGTGCCGGACGGTGGGTCGACGCGCCGGTACGGCTCCACCGCCGTGACCATCTATTCCGCTGGCGTGCAGCCCAGTGACCGGGAGATCACATCATGAGCACAGAGGGACGCGAGCGGGTGCCGGAGGGGAGTGGTCACACGCCGAAGACGCGGATCGCGGTGTACGCTGGCAGCTTCGATCCCGTGACCAAAGGGCACGAAGACGTCATCCACCGCAGCCTCGAATTCGTGGACCGGCTCGTGGTGGCGGTCGCGATCAACTCGGCGAAGCAGCCGCTGTTCAGCGTCGAGGAGCGTATGGCGCTGATCCGGGCGACGGCACCGGACGAGACGCGTATCGACGTGCGATCGTTCACGGGGCTGCTCGTCGATTTCGCGGCCGACGTGGGCGCCCGGCTCATCATCCGCGGACTGCGCGCGGTCAGTGACTTCGAGTACGAATTCCAGATGGCGTTGATGAACCGTCATCTCTCCGGCAGTCTCGAGACCGTATTCATGAGCCCCTCACTCGACACGACCTACATCAGCTCGAGCATCGTGCGCGAGGTGGCGCGTTTCGGTGGGGACCTGAGCGGCTTGGTGCATCCGGATGTCGCCGAGGCGTTGCGAGCCAAGTTCAGGACGGCGTGATGGGCTGGTACGGGCCTGTGATCCCGTCGTGACTGGCCATGGCGTGCCGGTGACGAGTGCGGGTGCTGTCCGGCTGCGACCGCCCAGCCGCATGGTGGCTGAACTGCGGGCCCGTGCGGGGCGCACTCTCAGGCGAGTCGTGCTGCCCGAGACCGGGGATTCGCGGACCCTCGATGCGGTCCGGGGCATGGTCGCCGGGGGCGTCGTGTCTCCCGTGCTGGTGCTCGATCCGGACCGGCCCGCGACGCATGGCGCGGTCCGCGCCTTGGCGGAGTCGCTGGACCTCACCGTCGTGCCGGCGGGTCCGGACGGCGCGCTGGCGACGGCGATGGATCTCACGCGGTCGGGTGAGGCTGACGCGTGCGTGGCGGGAGCGGCGCACACCACGGCGGCGGTGCTTCGGGCGGCCATCAAGCGAGTGGGGAAGGCGCCGGGCGTGCGCCTGATTTCGAGCGCGTTCTACATGGTGATCGCGCGGCCCGGCAGTGGGGGAGTTGAAGACGTGTTTACATTCACCGACTGTGCGGTGATTCCGGAGCCAGGGCCCGACGCACTGGCGGACATCGCCATCGCGGCGGCCCGGGACCGTCATCGCGTCGTCGGCGATGAGCCGCGGGTTGCATTTCTCTCATATAGCACCCACGGCAGCGGCGGGTTTGGACGCGCCTCCGGTGGCGCGGGTCCGGGAGGCGTTGGCGTTGGCACGCGAACGGGCGCCCGAGGTGCTGATGGACGGGGAATTGCAGGGTGATGCGGCGATCGTCGCCGCGGTCGCCGAGCGGAAAGGATCGTCGGGCGCGGTTGCCGGGCATGCCAACGTGCTCGTGTTCCCATCGCTCGACGCGGGCAACATTGCGTACAAGCTGGTCGAACGTCTCGGCGGCGCCGTCGCGATCGGTCCGATTCTTCAGGGGCTCGCGCGTCCCTGTGCGGATCTCTCGCGTGGGGCCGGTCCGGATGACATCATCAATGCTGCGGCGGTGACTGCCTTACAGGTGGCGCCGCCCACTTAACGCCGGGGAGATCTGGTCGATGAGCTTTACCATGACGAAGCACGGAAGCGTGGTGGTGGTCGATGTCGACGGCCAGTTGATCGTCGGCAATCGGCAGGAACTCAAGCAGAAAGTGCTCGATGAGCTGGAAAAAGGAGAACGGAAATTCCTGATCGATTTCGCCCGCACCGGGTATATCGACAGCTCCGGGCTGGGTGTGCTGGTGTCGTTGTCGAAGAAGATCCGCGAGCAGGCGGGTGAGCTGCGTCTCGCCGATCTCAACGACGATCTCAAGACGCTCTTCGAGTTGACGAAACTCGACACGTTGTTTCAGATCGCCGACAACCGCGACCGCGGGCTCGAGAGCTTCTGATTCCGTGATGCCGGTACGCCCGCTGGCAGCGCGGCGGCGGTCGTGGGGGGCTGTGCGTCTGGCCCCGGCGGGCGGGCCCTCGATGAACGGGTCCTGGTGAGGCACCCCTGATGCCACCGGTACGCGAGCGGTGGCCGTCGGCCGCCGGCGGCACGGGAGATCCGGCCGGCCCGGATGCGGTCCGTCTGGCGCTGCAGCTCGAAGTGCCGACCGACGTGCGCCTGATCGGCCGGATCGTGCAACTCGTCAGCCGGCAGGCGCGGGAGCTGGAATTGCCCGCCGCGATCTGTTCCCTCAACGTGCCCGTGGCGCTCAGCGAGGCGTTGTCCAACGCGATGCTGCGCGGCAACAAGGAAGACCCGTCAAAACGGGTGCGCATACGCGTGATAGTGGAGCCCGCCTGTCTGGTCATCGAGATCACCGATGAGGGGCGCGGCTTCGATCTCGAGGCATGTACCCAGGACGCGACCACCCCCGCGAACGTCGTCCGCGAGGACGGCCGGGGATTGTTCCTGATGCAGCGCCTGACCGATCGCGTCGAGCGGTACACGGAGGCGCACGGCCTCGCGCGGAACGTCGTCCGGCTGACCATCAAGCGCCCGCCATCCGCGGACGGCTCGTGATATCCGGGGGCCGCGCGCCGTGAGAGAGCAGGCGCTCACCGGTGTGCTCGCCGCGTTCTACGATGCCACGCACTGTGCGGCCGCGGTCTGGGTTCAGAAGGATGCCGGGCAGCCACTGACTCTGCTGGGGGCGGCGCCCAGCGAGCCGGCGCCGGTTCCTCCCGAAACGGGCTCACTACCCCTCGGCCCCGAGGCGACGACCGTCGGGGGGCCCGCCGGGCGCCAGATGATCGGCCGCGTCCCGCCAGCGAAGCGTGCCTGGCTGGCGATCGGGCCGGACGATCCGGCCGGGCTCCCGCTGGCGAATCTCTACCGCTTCCTCGCGCCCGTCATCTCGCAGATGTTGCAGAACGCGCTCGAGGTCGAGCATGCCGCGACCGAGCTGGCGGAGCGGTATGAAGAGATCAACCTGCTCTACACGATCAGCGAGATCCTCGGCCGCACCGTCCGCCTCGAGGAGGCGGCGGCGACGATCCTGAAGGAGATCTCCGAGACCGTCGGCGCACGGAAAGCATCCATCCTCGTGCACGACCGCGTGACCGATACGCTGCAAGTCGTGGCGGCTCTCGGCATCCGGCCCGACGATGCGCCACCGATCGCCCTCGATGATGCCTGCAGCGTCTCGGCCAAAGTGTTTCGGACGCGCCGTGCGTCCATCGTGGACCACCACGAGATGGAATGCGCGGCGGAAGCGCTCTATCGCCACGGGGCGATGCTCTCCGTGCCGATCATGTGGACGTCGCCCGATGGTGGCGAGCCGCTCGGCGTCGTCAACCTGTCGGATCGCCGCTCCGGCCAGCCGTTCAGCGCGGGGGACCAGAAGCTCGTAGCGGCTATCGCGACGCAGATCGGCACCGCGATCCAGAATACCCGGCTCGTGCGGGCATCGCTCGCCCAGCAGCGCCTCGTGCAGGAGATGCAGCTCGCGCACGATCTGCAGATGAAACTGCTGCCGACGGGCGCCGTGGTGGCGCCCGACGCGGATGTGTCGGCGCGCGTCATTCCGGCCGACAGCGTCGGCGGCGATTTCTACAATCTCTTCCGGTTGTCGCCCGGCGCGACGGGCGCGATGATCGGCGACGTCTCCAGCCACGGCTACCAGGCGGCGCTGATCATGGCGCTCGCCATGAGCGCGTCGGCGATCCACGCGCAGTCCACGATGGATCCCGCCGAAACGCTCGCCGCGTTGCAGACGTCGCTCCGGGACGAACTGGCGACGACCGAGATGTTCATCTCCGCATTCTACGGAGTCGTGGACCGGCGCAACGGAGAGCTGCGCTACGCCAACACCGGACATCCGCACGCGTTCGTGATCGGTGCCGGTGGGGAGATCCAGCGGCTTCCGGCACTCGATCCGCCACTGGGCATGGTCACGAGTGCTCCGCACGGATCGTCGCGTCCCTGGGCGGCGAACCGTGATCTGCTCCTGCTGTTCACCGACGGCGTCAGCGACGCCCGCAACCGTGCCGGCACCCGGCTCGGCGAGCAGGCGGTGCTCGATACGGTCACCGCCCACCGTGCGCAACCGACCACGGAGATCGTCGAGCGAGTTTTCTCCATGCTGAGCCAACACATGGGAGACGTGCCGCCGCGCGACGATCTGACGCTGGTCGTGTTGCGGAGCTGAGCGGCGCGCGGTGCCGCGTCCGGTCCGCCGCCGCGGTGATGAGCCGTGGCCGCGTCCGCGGAAGCGCCTTGGCCAGCATTTCCTCAACGATCCGCAGATCCTCGGCGACATCGCCGATGCCCTGGCTCCCGAGCGCGGCGACACGGTCGTGGAGATCGGACCGGGACGGGGTTCGCTGACCGAACTGCTCGCCGGCCGGGCGGGGCGCGTCGCGGCGGTGGAACTCGACACGACACTCGCCGCCAGGCTCCGCGCAGCTTACGCGGACGATCCCCGGATCACGGTGCACGAGCGCGACGTCCTCGACGCACCACTGTCCGAGTTCGCGGGGACGGATGATTTCCTCGTCGCCGGCAACGTGCCGTACTACATCACGACCCCGATACTCTTCCACGCGCTCCGGCCGCCGCGCGCGCGCCGTTCCGTATTCCTGGTACAGCGCGAAGTCGCCGATCGCGTGGTCGCCGCTCCAGGGTCGGACGCGTACGGCGCGCTCTCGGCCAATGTGCAGGCACTCGCGACGGCTACCCTGGTGCGTGGCGTCCCGGCTGGCGCGTTCACACCGGCTCCCAAAGTCGCCTCGGCGCTGATCCGGGTCGAGCCGCGTTCCGATCCGGTGGTGACGGATGCGGAGCAGGGCGGCTTCGCGGCGTTCGTGATCGCAGCGTTCGGCATGCGGCGGAAGCAGATGCGCCGGGTGTTGCGGACGATGCGCGGCCTCACCCCCGCTGCCGCCGAACGGGCGCTCGACGCGGCGGGCATCGCGCCCGACGTGCGGCCCGAGGTACTGGGGGCCGCCGAGTTCGCGAACCTGTGGAGAGCGCTGGGCGGCTGAATCCCAGAGCGGATCAGCCGGAGTGCCGCGTGGTGCGGCTCGCCGGTTTGTCCGGCCGCGCAGGCTGCACGTCGGGAGGCTGTGACCTGCCGTCCTCAGGGTCGCGATTGGCGAGTGCGTACGACAGAATCTCCAACTCGGCAGCCATGTTGACGGTTTGGAGCGCCACCCCTGCGGGGACGCGGAGCTGCACGGGGGCGAAACTGAGGATGCCACCGATCCCGGCGCGGACGATGCGATCCACCGTGCCCTGTGCACGCTCCGCGGGGACGGCGAGCACCGCGATGTCCGGGTGCTCACGTGCGGCGTCGGATTCGAGGCGCGCGACATCGCGGACCGTGTGCGCCGGCCCACTGCCCGCCGATCTTGGCCGCGTCGTTGTCGTAGACGGCGACCACATTGAAGCCGCGCTGGCGGAATCCGGCGTACTGGGCCAGCGCCGTGCCGATCTTGCCGGCACCGACGATGACGACGCGCCACTCGCGGCCCAGGCCCAGAATCGAACGCAGCGCCGTGATCAACTCGGCGACCGTATACCCGAGCCCGCGTTTGCCGAACGATCCGAACACCGACAGATCCTTGCGGACCTGTGCGGGTGACGTGCCGCCGAGCCGGGCCAGCTCCTGGCTGGAGACCGTCGCGAGTCCGCGCTCGTGGACCTCCTCGAGAAATCGGAGATAGAGCGAGAGGCGCCGGACCGTCGGCTGGGCGATCCGCCGGAGCGGCGGAGCGGCGTGCGCGGGCGGATTGGGATGGGCGGGGGTCACGGGTTCATGCGGCTCGGTGCGGTGTCACGTTGGGGAATTAATTAAGTTGGAGCGTGCCCGTCCACGTCAGCAGCGAGATCGGCCGCCTGCGCGCCGTATTGGTACACGCCCCGGGCCCCGAGTTGCTCGCCGTGACGCCCCGGACGCGCGAGCACTTTCTCTACGACGACATCATCGACTTCGACACGGCGCAGCGGGAGCACCGCCGGTTCGTGGCGATCCTGGAGCGGTTCGCCACCGTCCACCAGGTGCGCGACCTGCTGGCGGACGTCGCGGCGACTCCCGACGTTCGCGATCTGCTGATTCACGAGACCACCAACGTGGTCCCGTCGGCGCCGTTGGCCCGGGAATTGGCTGATCTGGCACCGGACGCCCTGGTTCGGACACTGATCGAGGGGCGGGAAGACCAGCCGGGACCGCTGGCCGCGGCGCTCAACGAGCGTGGATACGCCTTGCCCCCCCTCCCGAACCTGTTCTTCACGCGCGACGCGGCGATGGCGATCAACGACCACGTGATGGTGGGTGCGATGCGGTACGGGGCGCGGTGGACCGAGGAGCTGATCATGAAGATCCTCTTCTCGCACCACCCGGTCCTCGCCAACTGTGGCGTTCTCTACGACGGGTCCTCGAGCGCCGGCACGACTTCACCCTGGAGGGTGGCGACGTGCACCCGTTGCGGCGCGACACGTTGGCGATCGGCTTCAGCGAACGGTCGAGCCCAGCGGCGATCGATTCGCTGGTCGAGCAGTTGTTTGGGCACACCGCGATCGAGAATGTGATCGTCGTGGTGATGCCAGCCGAGCAGACTGCGATCCACCTGGACATGATTTTCTGCCATCTCGATCGCGAGTTGTGCGTGCTGTACCCGCCGCACTTCATCGGTCCCGAGCGGCTGCCGATCCTGTTGTGGCGCAAGGGCAAGGCAGAACTCGAGCAGATGCCGAGCATCTTCGCGGCGTTGTCCGCATGCGGCATCCCGATGGAGGCGGTGTTGTGCGGCGGGTCGAGGCGGGTCGTGCAGGATCGCGAGCAGTGGGCGTCGGGGTGCAACTGTCTGGCATTGCGGCCCGGGCTCGTGGTGTCATACGCCCGCAACGAGGCGACCCTCCGGGAGATGGAGGCGGCGGGATTCCGTGTGATCGCGGGTGCCGATTTCCTGAGCGGTGCGACGCGGGTGGGCGAGGACGATCGCGCGGTGATCGCGGTCGAGGGCAGCGAGCTGGTGCGGGGTGGCGGCGGACCCCGGTGCATGACGTGTCCGGTGACGCGGGACGACGTGTGGAACTGACCGCGGCGATGCTCGTGGGGCGATCACGGTTCACCCGCCCGGCGCTTCCGGATCGCGGCTTGCCGTCGGACCGCCTGGCAGCGCTGTCCTACGTCGTGGTGGACGTCGAGACGACGGGTGGCTCGCCATGGTTCGGGGACCGGGTCACGGAGATCGCGGCGGTCGTGGTGCGGGATGGCCGGATCGCCGAGACCTACGACACGCTCGTGAACCCGCAGCGGCCGATTCCGATTTTCGTCACGCGACTGACGCACATCACGCCAGCCATGGTGCAGGACAAGCCGGTCTTCGGCGAGGTGTGCCCGCGGGTGCTCGATCTCCTGCGGGACCACGTGTTCGTCGGGCACAACGTCGCGTTCGACCGGCGGTTCGTGCAGGCCGAAATCGAGCGCGCCGGGCAGCAGATGCCCGCGGCCCGGACCCTGTGCACGGTGAAGCTGGCGCGGCGGCTGCTGCCGCACCTGCGCCGCCGGTCGCTGGATCATGTAGCGCACTATTACGGCGTGCCGGTCGGTGACCGCCATCGGGCGATGGGCGACGCCAAGGCGACCGCGCAGTGTTTCATCCGGATGCTGGAGGAGATCGGCGCGCTCGGCCTCGACACGTGGGCCGACCTCCGGCGGCATCTCTCGACCCGCCGGCCAGCGCCGCCGCCGGCCATCGGCGCTGCCGACTGGCGGCCTCTGGGAGCTGGGCGCATGACGATCGGGCCACTGCACGAGCGCCAGCAATTCGGCGGCTGGACCGTTCACGTGATCCAGTCGGGGGCCCAGCATCTCGACGGCGGCGCCATGTTCGGCGTGGTGCCCAAGGTGCTGTGGGAGCGGCGCATGCCGGCCGATCCCGAGGAATCGCATCTCGCTCGGGATGCGGTGCCTCGTGATCGAGCACGACGCCGGGCTGATCCTCATCGAGACGGGATCGGGCAACAAGGAAGACCGCAAGTTCCAGGACATCTACGGGATCGAGAACGAGGGTGAGAACGGCCGGACGATGCTCGAGGATGGGCTGCGCGCGGCGGGGTACACGCCGGACGACATCGCGATCGTGATCGACACGCACCTCCACTTCGATCACGCCGGCGGCAACACGTACCGCGATGATCGTGGCGAGGTGCGGCTCTCGTTTCCGAGGGCGCGATACGTGGTGCAGGGTGGGGAATACCACTATGCGACCCACACGAACGAGCGGACCGCGGCGAGCTATTTCGCCCGCAATTTCGTTCCCGTGTTCGAGGCGGGACGATTCGACTTCGTGGAGGGTGAGCGGCAGATCGTTCCCGGGATCACGGCCATTCCGACACCGGGTCACACGCCGTTTCACCAGAGTGTGCTACTGGAGAGTGACGGCGCCCGGGCGATCGTGCTGGGCGATCTGGTGCCGACGGCGGCGCATCTGCCGCTCCCGTGGATCATGGGGTACGACGTGGAGCCACTGGTGACCCTGGAAACGAAGCGGCGGATCCTGGCACGTGCCCTGGCCGAGGAGTGGCGACTCTTTTTCGGACATGACCCGACCGTGTCGTGGGCCGAGCTCGGCTACGACGGCAAGAGCTACGGGGTGGTCAGTACGCCATCCGGCCGATCGGGCTGATCACGATCCGGGTGACGACCTGGTCGACGACCTGGTCGACGACCTGCTCGACGAAGTAGGTATCCGCCTGCAGGACGCGTCATCTTGACGCACGGCGGCAAGGGGCATAAGTTGGTGTGAGACAATACGCTAAGTAGCCCTGCAGGGGCTCACCCTCTAGCCGCCGCGTCGGGTATTCGACCGGTGTGCTGCAGGAGTTCACGTCGAATGCGAGCGCCGCCGGCTAGGGCTGCGGTCGCAAGCGCGGGCTCCTATTGGGTCCGCGTTTTTTGTTGTTTGGCGGCGAGGCGTATTCGGGCTGTTCACTCAGGGGGAGGCAGGCGCTATCCAGGACACCACGAAGCGAGTGCGCGTCAACAGGCAGATCCGCATCAGTCCTTTGCGGGTGATCGCTGCCGACGGGAGTCAGATGGGGATCATGGATGTGGAAGCAGCGTTGGCGGCGGCCGATGGACCAGGGGCTCGATCTGGTCGAAGTCGCGCCGATGGCGACGCCCTCCCGTGGTCCGCATCATGGACTACGGGAAGTTCAAGTTCGAGCAGGCGAAGATGGCGCGCCAGGCCAAGAAGAAGCAGCACGTGATTCACCTGAAGGAAGTGAAGTACCGGCCGGGGATCGAGGACCACGACTTCGAGACGAAGACCCGCCACGCGCGTGAATTCCTGCAGGATGGCAACAAGGTCAAAGTCACGATGATGTTTCGCGGCCGGCAGATCGCGCACCCGGAGCTGGGGCGTGAAGTGGTCGACCGGGTCGCAACGACGCTGGCGGATGTGGCGAAGATCGAAAGCCCGACGAAGCTGGAAGGCAAGTCGATGATCATGATCCTCACCCCCGAAGTTCGGGCGGGCCGAGCGGGATCACGCAGCGCAATGTGTGCGGGTGCGGCCTACCGGCCGCCTCGGAAATGAACCAACTACGGCGAACGCCGAGATGCCGGTGCCGCATGACGGGACGGATATCAGCATGCCGAAGATGAAGACCCACAAGGGGCGAAGAAGCGGTTTTCCATCACCGCGAGCGGCAAGGTGCGCCGCATGAAGGCCTTCAAGAGCCACATCCTCACCAAGAAGTCCGCGAAGCGGAAGCGGAATCTCCGGCGTCCGACGATCGATCAAGACGCCTGGCGAAGCCCGGAACATCAAGCGCCTGATCCAGGCGTAGGAGCGACCAATGCCACGCGTCAAGATCGAACGTCGCGCGCCTGAAGCGCAAGAAGCAGATCATGAAGGCCGCCCGTGGTGCGTACGGCGGCCGGTCGCAAGCTGTGGAAAGCCGCCAAGGAGACTGTCGAGCGCGGCTGGCGCTATGCCTACCGCGATCGCAAGAACAAGAAGCGCGATTTCCGGCGCCTCTGGATCACGCGCATCAACGCGGCCGCCCACCAGCACGCGATGACGTACAGCGTGCTGATGAACGGCCTGAAGAAGGCCGGCATCGACGTCGACCGGAAACTGCTGGCGGATCTCGCCGTGCGCGATCCACAGGCGTTTACGCTGCTCGCCGACCGGGCGCGGGACGCGCTGGCCGCCGCCTAGCACTACCACCCGCAGGTCGGCAGTTTCTGGCGGCGGCAGCGCGACCTTCCGGTCGCCGCTGCCGCCGCCTCCGTTTTCGACCCTGATCCGATGACTGAGTCCATATCTTCGCTGACGCAGTTTCTCGACGAGCTGTCGGCCATCGAGCGTGATGCCGTGCCGGAGATCGGTGCGGCCCGAACGGCGGACGACGTGGAGGCGCTGCGGGTGCGGTATGTCGGCCGCAAGTCCGGGCGGCTCTCGGCGCTGAGCGGCATGGTCGCGCGCATGAGCGTCACGGACAGGCCCGCGGCTGGCCAGGCCTTCAACGCCGCACACGCGCGGCTGCAGGAGCAACTCGCGACAGTGGCCGCTCGTGTCGAGTCCACCGCGGCCGCGTCGGCTCCAGGGATCGACCTCACGATGCCGGGGCGGGCGGTGTGGCGCGGCGCCCGGCATCCCGTGACGATCGTGATCGACGAGATCGCGGACATCTTCCGGGAGATCGGCTTCACCATCGCGCTGGGGCCGGAGGCGGAATCAGAGTGGTACAATTTCACCGCGCTGAATTTCCCGCCGGAGCATCCCGCGCTCGACATGCACGACACGCTGTATCTCGAGGGCGGCGGCCTGCTGCGCACACACACGTCACCCGTTCAGATCCGTACCCTCCAGCGCTACCCGCCGCCGATCCGCGTGCTCGTCCCGGGCAATGTCTACCGCCGCGACGTCTTCGATGCATCGCATGCGCCGATGTTCGCGCAGATCGAAGGGCTGGCGGTGGACGAGGGAGTGAGCTTCGTGGATCTCAAGGCGACACTGACGCATTTCGCCCGGCGATTCTTCGGCGCGACGACCACACGCTTCCGCCCGAGCTTCTTTCCGTTTACCGAGCCGTCGGCGGAGATGGACGTCGAGTGCCAGATCTGTCATGGTGCGGGCTGTGCCACGTGCAAGATGCTCGGCTGGGTCGAAATCCTCGGTTGCGGCATGGTCCATCCATCCGTGCTGGAATCGGCAGGGGTGGATTCCGAGCGCTATACCGGCTGGGCCTTCGGCATGGGTCCTGGCCGGATTGCCCAGCAGCGATACGACATTCCGCTTCTTCGCGAGCTGTACGACGGTGATGTGCGCGTCCTCGGCGCCCTCGGCGAATGAACGCGTCCGCCGAGTGGCTGTCGGCATTCGTCGACAGCGGCCTCTCGCCGCGTGAGCTTCGCGACCTGATCACGGAACGGGCTGCCACGGTCGACGCGATCGAGCCCGTGCGGGCCGACCTCGCGGCGCTGGTGGTGGGCCGCGTGATCGACGCGGCCCGGCACCCGGACAGCGATCACCTGTGGGTGACGCGCGTGGACGCGGGCGGCCCAGAGTTGCTCGACGTCGTGTGTGGCGCGCCCAATGTCACCGTCGGCACGGCCTATCCATTCGCGCCGGCCGGCACGACCATGCCGAACGGCCTGAAGATCGAGCGGCGGAAGATTCGTGGTCAGGTCTCGAACGGCATGCTGTGCTCCGCCCGTGAGTTGGGGCTCGGCGAGGAACACGACGGGATTCTCGCCCTGGCCACCACAGCCGCTCCCGGCACGCCGCTACTGGACGCGATGCCGATCGGCGATACGCGTCTCGTCATCGATGTCCTGCCGAACCGCCCAGACCTGCTGTCGCACCAGGGTGTTGCCAGGGAAATCGCCGCGGCGACCGGAAAGCCGCTGCGAGAGCCCGCGATTCCGGATGGCGTGGGGAGCGGCATGGTGGCCGCCGTGCCCCTACCGGTTCGCGCCGAGCGTACCGGGACCACCGACGGCGTCCGGGTGACCGTCGATGACAGTACCGAGTGCCCCGCGTATCTCGGCGTGGTGATACGCGGCGTCCGCGTCGGAGCGAGCCCTCCGTGGCTCGTGGCGCGATTGGCAGCGGTGGGTGTGCGTTCGGTCAGCAATGTCGTGGACGTCACCAACTACATGCTCCATGGCTACGGCCAGCCGATGCACGCGTTCGATCTGGCGCGGATCGGCGGCGCCAACGCGGCGATTCACGTGCGACGGGCGCATCCGGGCGAGCGCCTGACGACGCTGGACGGCGTGGACCGGGTCCTCGAGGCGAACATGCTGGTGATCGCCGATGCGCAGCACGCGCAGGGAGTCGCGGGAGTGATCGGCGGGAAGGGAAGCGAGGTCTCCGGCGAGACCACGGACATCTTCCTCGAGATCGCCTCGTTCGATCCGCGCCGGGTCCGTGGCGCCCGGCGGGCGCTCGGCGTGTCGACCGAGGCGTCCTTCCGCTTCGAGCGGCTGGTCCCTCCGGCATCGCCGGCGGAGGTGTATCCCATCGTCGTACGGCTGATGGCTGCCGTCGCTGGCGGACAGTGCGCCGCTGCGCCCGTGCTCATCGGACCTGCACTGGAGGCTCCGGAACGCCGGTCACGAATCCGCCTCCGGACGCAGCGCGTCGCGCAGGTGCTGGGTGTGGCGGTGCCGGCCGCCGAATGCGCCATGCTCCTCGCGAGCGTCGGATTTGGCGTGGGCCCGGCGGAGCGTGCGCTCGATGTCGTGGCGCCGCTCTGGCGGACGGACGTGACCGCGGAGATCGACCTGGTCGAGGAGGTGGCGCGCCTCCGGGGTTACGGAAGCTTCCCGACGGAGCTGCGTGCGTACCGGATCGGGACCGTGCCGGATGATCCGCTGGTCGCGCGCAGTGCGCGTCTCCGTGAGTTGCTCGTGGGTATGGGCTTCATTGAAGTGCGTCCGATGCCGTTCGTGTCGGCCCCCGATCCCGCCGGTACATCGGTCCGGGTGACAAACCCGCTCGCGGGCAACGAGTCGTACCTGCGCTCCGATCTCCTCACATCGCTCGCCCGGCGTGCGGAGTTCAACCTCGCGCGGATGGAGGGCGATCTGCGCCTGTTCGAGATCGGCACCGTGTTCCGCACACAGGCCGGGAGCCCAGGACGGCCCGCCGAGGACGTTCGGGTCGGGATGCTATGCATGGGGGCCCGGCGGCCGCCGCATTTCACGGAGCCGTCACCGCCGGCGTGGGACGAATGGGATGTCAGGGCGCTGGCCGAGGCGGTGGCGGGCGCCGCCCATCCCGGTGCGGCCATCATGATGGAGCCGGGTGGTGGTGCGGGGACGCTGTGGCGAGTTCGCGCTGGCGAGATCGACGCTGGGCGGGCCGCCGTGGTGACGCTCGATGCGCCCCCGTGGGCTGCCACGGCCTATGGCGTGGAGATCCTGATGGAGGCGATGGACGTGACCGACGTCGCCCCTCCTGGGCGCCATGCACCCGCGGCGGCGTCCGACGGTGTGGCGCGGGATCCGGTGCCTCGGTACCGGCGGCCGCCGTCGTTTCCGGCCGTTCGGATCGACATCACGCTGCTGGTGCCAGCGGCGGTCTCAGCCGGTGCAGTCGAGACCGTGTTGCATGGCGCGAAGGAGCCGATCCTCGAGCGGATCGACCTGCTGAGCCAATTCCACGGCGACAACGTGCCCGCGGGACACCGCAGCCTTACCTGGCGGTTGACGTTCAGGCATCCGGAGCGCACTCTTCGCGAGAAAGAGGTTGAGGCTCGACGAGATAAGCTATTGCGCGCCTTGGAGACTCATCTTGGTGTCCGACAACGAACGGCATGATCGCATCGCGTTCCGGGAGCTGGAAGTTCTCATCCGTCACCTCGGAGATGAACTCGCTAGCTTTCGCCGCCGGGCGCTTCAGGCCGAGACACAGTTACGTGCGTTCGACGTGCGTGGGGGTCCGGTAGCGGACGCCTCGCGGGTGGCGGCGCTGGAGGCCGAGAATGCCGTGCTCCGGGGGCGTCTGGAAGCAGCGGCGGGCCAAGCGCAATCGATGCTCGACCGGGTCCGGTTCCTCCGCCAGCAGCAGGAGCAGGCGGCCGTCGCGGGTAGCGCGGGTGGTGAGCGATGACCGACAAGGGGTCCAAGCAGGTCGTTCGCGTCACGATAGTCGGTGAGGAGTACTCGATCCGGAGCGACTCGACGCCGGAGCATACGCGTGCGGTCGCGGAGTATGTCGATGCGGCGATCCGGCGGGTAATGAGTGCAGGGGGCGCGGTCGAGACACGCAAGGCGGCGATCCTGGCCGCGCTTCAGATTACGGATCAGTTGTTCCAGGCCCAGCAGGCTTCGGAGGAGCTCACCGGAGCCATGCGGACGCTGGGCAGTGAAGTCCGCCGCTGGCTGCCGCCCGCAAAGCGAGGCGATGTCACGGTAGTGTAGGTATCGAACGCCCGATTCACGACCAACGCCGCGGCCAGTGCCGCGCTGGAGTATAGATCGTATGTCGTCAGTGGTCGCCCTTGCCGCGGCCTGTGTGCTGTGCGGCCTCATTGCCGGGGTGGTCGCGTTCATCATGGGCCGGCGAGCTGGCCAGGCCGCGGAACATGAACGCCAGACGGCCGCCGGACAGTCCGCCGAAGAGTTGAGCCGGCGCGTCGTCGCCGAAGCCGAACGCGAGGCCGACACTCTGCGGAAGTCCGGGGTGCTCGCGGGGAAGGAGGAGCTCATGAAGCTCCGGGAATCCTGGGACGAAGAAGTGCGCGAGCGCCGGTCCGAGGTCGAGCGCGAGGAGAAGCGCCTCAAGGAGCGCGACACGATCCTCGACCGCAAATTCGAGATCATCGACCAGCGGGAGAAGGAGACCACTCGCCAGTCGGGAGAAATCAGCCGGCGCGAGAAGCAAGTGAGCGAGCGGGAGCAGGAAGCCGGCCGGATGCACGCCGAAGAGCAGCGGCGGCTGGAGCAGCTCGCCGGGCTCTCCGCGGGGGACGCGAAGGCCGAGCTGATCAGCCGCATGGAAGAGGAGGCGCAGGCCGACGCGGCCAACCGGGTGCGCGAGATTCGCGAGACCGCGCGCCGTACGGCGGAGCGGGAGGCGAAGAAGATCGTCGCGCTCGCGATCCAGCGTATCGCGGCCGAGCACACCGCCGAGACCACGGTATCCGCGGTGGCGCTGCCCGAACGACGAGATGAAGGGCCGCATCATCGGTCGCGAGGGGCGAAACATTCGCGCCTTCGAGCTGGCAACCGGTGTCGACGTCATCATCGACGACACGCCCGACACCGTCGTCGTCTCCTGCTTCGACCCGGTCCGGCGCGAGATCGCGCGGCTGGCGCTCGAGAAGCTCGTCGCCGACGGCCGCATCCATCCGGGCCGCATCGAGGAAGTCGTCAACAAGTCGCGGAAGGAAGTCGACGTCGCCGATCGTCGAGACCGGCGAGCAGGCGGCGTACGAGACCGGCGTGCACGGCCTGCATCGCCGAGCTGGTGAAGCTGATCGGCCGCATGCGGTGGCGCACGAGCTATGGCCAGAACATCCTGCAGCACTCGAAGGAAGTCGCCTGGCTCGCCGGGATCATGGCCGCCGAGCTGGGGCTCGACGTCGCGATGGCCAAGCGCGGGCGCGCTGCTGCACGACGTCGGCAAGGTGCTGACGCACGAGCACGAAGGGACACACGTCCAGCTCGGCGTCGAGGTGGCGACCCGGTACGGCGAGAACCCGCTCGTCGTGAACTGCATCGCCGCGCACCACGACGACGTGCCGCACGAGAGCGAGGTCTCGGTGCTGGTGCAGGCCGCCGACGCGATCTCGGGCTCGCGTCCCGGCGCGCGCCGCGAGGCGTTCGAGACGTACGTGAAGCGCCTCGAGGGGCTCGAGCGGATCGCGGCGAGCTACCGGGCGTCGAGAAGGTGTTCGCGATTCAGGCGGGGCGCGAGATCCGCGTGATCGTGACACCCGGACGACGTCGACGATGCGCGCATGGCGTCGCTCTCCGAGGAGATCGCGCGCCGCATCGAGGCGGAGCTGCAGTATCCGGGTCAGATCAAGGTCGTGCTGATCCGCGAGACGCGGGCGGTGGACTTTGCCCGCTGAGCTGATCGATGGCGCAACGCGATCGCGCGGAGCCGTTCGCGGCGGGAGTGGCGCGCGAAGTCGCGGCCAGTCTCGTCGCGCGCGGGGTGCGGCCCGGGCTCGCGGTCGTGCTCGTCGGCGACGATCCGGCGAGCGCGGTCTACGTGCGCGGCAAAGGGCAAGGCGTCGCGAAGAGGCGGGGATGCACAGCGTCACGATCCGCCTGCCGGCCGACCGCCAGCGAGGCCGAGCTGCTCGCGCACGTGGATCGGCTCAACGCCGATCCGGCGATCCACGGCATTCTCGTCCAGATGCCGCTGCCGAAGCACATCGATCCGCCGAGGTCGTGATTCGCCGCATCCGTCCCGAGAAGGACGTGGACGGATTTCATCCGGTGAACGTCGGCAAGCTGCTGATCGGCGAGCGCGACGGCTTCGCGCCGTGCACGCCGGCGGGCGTGCAGGAGCTGCTCGTGCGATCCGGCGTCGAGACCAAGGGGCCGAGTGCGTGATCGTCGGCCGCAGCAACATCGTCGGCAAGCCGATGGCGGCGCTGATGATGCAGGACCGTCCCGGCGCCAACGCGACGGTCACGGTCTGCCACAGCCGCGACCGCGCGATCTCGCGGCGCACACGCGGCGCGCCGACATCCTCATCGTCGCGGCGGGCCGGCCGCAGATCGTGACCGGCGACATGGTGAAGCCGGGTGCGGTCGTGATCGACGTCGGCATCAATCGCGTGGATGACGCGTCGCGCGAAAAGCGGCATACGTCTCGTGGGCGACGTGGACTTCGCGAGTGCGCGCGAAGTGGCGTCGCCTGATCACGCCGGTGCCGGGCGGCGTCGGGCCGATGACGATCGCCATGCTGCTGCAAGAACACCGTGCGCGCCGCGCAGAGCTGCGATGACGCGCGGGCGCGGCGTCCGAGCGTCGGACGACCCGATCACCGGCGCAGCCGGCGCTGCGGCCGCGGCTGTCTTTGTTCGGACGCGGAGCGACTTCCCGGCGGCAGCACCGAGACCGCGGTCGCCGTCTCGACGCTCGCGCAGTCGGCGAGGCATATCATCGAGGGCGCGTTCCTGCCGCTCTGGGTGCGCGGCGAGATCAGCGACTTCAAGGCGCATCGCAACGGCCACTGGTACTTCTGCCTGCGCGACCGGGCCGCGCAGCTGCGCTGCGTCGTGTGGTCGCGACGATCAGCGGCGAATTCCGGCGCCGCCGAAGACGGCATGCAGGTGGTGGTCTACGGCCAGCTGACCGTGTACGCCGCGCGCGGCGAGATGCAGTTCGCGGTGACCGCGATCGAGCCGACGGCGACGGGCTGCTGGCGCAAGGCGCTCGAACGCACGCGCGAACGTCTGCGTCGCGACGGCCTGCTCGCCCCGGAGCGCAAGCGGCCGCTGCCGCGGTTCCCGCGCTGCCTCGCGGTCGTCACGAGCCCCGACGGCGCGGCGCTGCACGACATCATCGCGGTGGCCCGTCGCCGGCGCTCCCGTCGCTGCGCATCGTGGTGGTCGCCTGCGAAGTGCAGGGCGACGGAGCGCCCGAGGAGCTGTGCTCGGCGCTCGACGGCGTCGCCCGGTGGGGCGAGGCGGACGTCGTCATCGTCGGACGCGGTGGCGGGGCCGCGAAGACCTCTGGGCGTTCAACGACGAGCGGGTCGCGCGCGCGGTCGCCGCCTGCCTCGTACCCACCATCTCGGCCGTCGGCCACGAGGTCGATATCACGATCTGTGACCTCGTCGCCGATCGTCCGCGCGCCGACGCCGTCGGCGGCGGCCGAAGCGGCTGTCCCGCTCTGGGCGGACGAGGAGCAGCGGTTGCGGCTCGCGGCCGTCCAACTGGCCAGTGCGGCGGCGCGCTGCGTCCAGACGGCGGCGTCACGGCTCGGCCGGGTTCGCGAGATGACCCTTCGCGGTGCGACGCGAGCCACGGAGCGACGCCGCTCGCGGCTCGACGCGGCTGCCGGCCGGCTGGACGCGCTGAGCCCCCTCGCCACCCTCGCGCGCGGCTACGCGGTCGCCCGCGGCGCGGACGGGCACGCCCTGACGGCGACTGCCGACTTCGCCGCCGGCATGCCATTCGATCTCACGCTCCGTGACGGCAGAGTTGGAGCGATCGCGACATCCGTGGCGCCGGACGCCCCGGGGGCGCCGCATGACGTTCGAGGAAGACGTGGCGCGTCTCGAGGAGATCGCGGCCGAGCTGGGCGGCGATGGCGTGGCGCTCGATCGCGCGCTGGCGCTGTTCGAGGAGGGCGTGGCGCGACTCCGGCGCGCGTCCGCGGAGCTGGTACGAGTCGAGGCCCAGGTGGCGCTCCTCGTGGAGCAGGCCGAAGGCGTCTTCGAGCTGCGGCCGATGCGCGATCGCGGCGAGGGCTCCGTCGAAGGCGGGAGCAGGAGCGGGCGCGGGAGCCGCCCGTAGTGCCGGCGGGCGTGGAAGCGATCGACGCCACCTTCGCCGCGGACCGGGCGGCCGTTCAGGCGGCTCTCGGCAGGTTCTGCGCGCGCTACCTCGCCGCGACGCCGGCTCTCGCGGGTGAAGCGATGCGATACACGCTGCTGGGGGAGGGCAAGCGGCTGCGCGGCCGTTCTCCTGCTGGCGGCCTACCGGGCGGCGGGCGGTGCGGGCGACGCGTCGGCGCTCGCCGCGGCCGTCGAGGTCGTGCACGCGTACTCGCTCGTCCACGACGATCTGCCGTGCATGGACGACGACGACATGCGCCGCGGACGGCCGACGGTGCATCGCGTGCTACGGCGTCGCGACCGCGACGGCGGCCGGCGTGGCGATGGTGCCGCTCGCGGCGCGCTGCGCGCGCGACGGCGGCGCGCGCTCGGGTTGCCGGCGGACGCGGCGCGGCGCCATTCGTTCGAGAGCTGATGCGCGCGTCCGGCGCCGGCGGCATGATCGGCGGCCAGCTGCTCGATCTCGAGGGCGAGGGGCGGCCGCTCGTCGCTCGCGGAGCTGGAGCGCATCCACCGCGCGAAGACGGGCGCGCTGATCGCGGCGTCGGTGCGGCTCGGCGGGATCGCCGCGGGCGCGGACGACGCGGTGCTCGACGGCGCTCGGCCGCGTACGGCGACGCGATCGGCCTGGCCTTCCAGATCGCCGACGACGTGCTCGATGTCACGGCGACCACCGACCAGCTCGGCAAGACCGCCGGACGCGATCTCGCGCTGCGCAAGAGCACCTATCCGGCGCTGCTCGGTGTCGAGGGGGCGCGGGCGCGCGCGAGCGCGCTGGTGGACGAGGGGTGCGCGCGCCCTCGAGGGCGCGGGCCTGCTGACGCCCGCGCTGGAGCATCTGGCCCGCTTCGCTGTGAGTCGCAGTAGCTGAGCGCCGGATTCCGCGGCCATGAGGCCGAGCCCGGCAAACGACTAGCTTTCGGCATTCACACTGCCACCCTTCGCGTATGTCTCTTCTCGATCGCGTCCAGTCGCCCGCCGATCTCAAGTCGCTGACGCGCGACGAGCTCCGCGACGCTGGCCGCGGACATGCGTGCGCGGCTCATCGACGTCTGCTCGCGCACCGGCGGCCACATCGGCGCCGGCCTCGGCGTCGTCGAGCTGACGATCGCGCTGCACTACGTCTTCGACACGCCGCGCGACCAGCTCGTCTGGGACGTCGGACATCAGGGCTATCCCGCACAAGCTGCTCACCGGGCGCAACGACCGGCTTCGAGACGCTGCGCCAGGAGGACGGCGTCTCCGGGCTTCCTCAAGCGCAGCGAGAGCGAGTACGACGCGTTCGGCGCCGGCCACGCCGCCACCGCGATCTCCGCGGCGCTCGGCATGGCCGCCGCGCGCGACCTCAAGCGACGAGGACTTCAAGGTCGTCGCCATCCTCGGCGATGGCGCGCTCACGTCCGGCCTGGCGTACGAGGGACTCAACAACGCCGGGCCATCGGACCGCGACATCGTCGTCGTGCTGAACGACAACGAGATGTCGATCGCGCCGAACGTCGGCGCGATGTCGCAAGTATCTGACGTCGATTCAGCGCAACCCGCTCTACAACCGCGTGCGCTCGGCGATCGGCGAGCTCGTCGACGACGCGCCGGGCCGCTGTCGGGCGTCGGCACGCTCGTGCGGAAGTGGGAGGAGAGCGTCAAGACGTTCCTCACGCCGGGCGTGCTGTTCGAGGAGCTCGGCTTCCGCTACTTCGGCCCGATCGACGGCCACGACATCGATGCGCTGCTCGACACGTTCGCGCGCGGTGCGCGACATGAAGGGCCCGCGGCTCGTGCACGTCATCACGCAGAAGGGGAAGGGCTTCCCGGCGGGCGAGCACGCGCGAGAAGTGGCACGCGCTTCCGCCCGGTCACGATCCGGCCACCGGCAAGCAGCGCAGCGGCGTCGACCGGCAACCCGGCCTACACCGCGGTCTTCGGCACGGGACTCGCCGAGCTCGGCGCCGAGCGCACCGACGCTCGTCGCGATCACCGCGGCGATGCCGAGCGGCACGGGCACGGGCGCGTTCGCCAAGGCACATCCCGACGCGCTTCTTCGACGTCGGCATCGCCGAGGGACACGCGGTGACCTTCGCCGCCGGCCTGGCGACGCGCGGCGTCCGCCCGGTCGTGCGCGATCTACTCGACGTTCCTGCAGCGCGCCTACGACAACATCATCCACGACGTCGCGATCCAGTCGCTGCCGGTCGTGTTCTGCATGGACCGCGCGGGCCTCGTCGGCGAGGACGGCGAGACGCACATGGGGCTCTACGACATCGCGTACATGCTCGCCGTGCCCGGCATGACGGTCACCGCGCCGAAGGACTGCGACCGAGATGCTCGGCGCTCCTGCGCGCCGGCGTCGAGCACACGGCCGGTCCGTTCTGCCTGCGCTATCCGCGCGACGTCGCGCCCGACGTCGCGCCGCCGATCAGCGACGATCGCGGCCGTCCCGTTACGGCGACGTGGGAAGTGCTGCGCCAGCGGCGCCGAGGTCGCGATCCTCGCCGTCGGCACGATGGTGCTCCCGGCGCTCGCCGCCGCCGACGACGCTGGCGGCCGAGGGGCTCGACGTCACGGTCGTCAACTGCCGCTACCTCAAGCCGTACGACGAGGTCACGCTCGCCGCGATCCTCGCCGACCACCGGCATGTCCTCGTCGTCGAAGAGGGCACGGTGGTCAACGGCTTCGGCGCGTTCATGTCGCCCGTCATCGGCGCGATGCGATCCGGCGGTGCGCGTCGCCGTGCACGGCGTGCCCGATCGCATCATCGACGCGGCGTCGCGCGTCCGGCAGCTCGCGCACGTGCGGGCTCGACGCGGCCGGCATCGCCGAGCGCGTGCGCGCGCTGCACGAGAGCGAGGCGATCGCCGGGTGATCCGACTCGGCGTCGTCGGCACCTCGGCTATCCGGCGGGCTGTCGCCGGCGTGCTGCGGACGCTGACGACCGCTCTGGCGCCCCGCGCTCGAGCTCGGACTGCTGCTCGTGTTCGAGCGACGAGCTGCGGTTCGACGTCGCGCGGCCGACATCGGACGATGCCGGCTCGAAGATGCCGGCGCCGAGCATCGATGCGCTTGCTCACGCTCGGCGGCGACGGCACGCTGCTGCGCGGCGCGCGCCTCCTCGCCGGGCGCCAGGTGCCGATCCTCGGCGTCAATCTCGGGCGGCTCGGCTTCCTCACCTGCTGCCGGCGGTCACGAGCTGGAGGAGGCGCTGCGGCGGTTCGCGCGGCGGCGACTATCGTCGCCGAGGCGCGCATGGCGCTCGAGGCGCGCGTGCTCGACCGCGACGGCGACCGAGCGGCGCCGGTGGCGCGCGCTCAACGACGTCGTGCTGCACAAGGGCGGCTTCGCGCGCGTCGTGCGCGCTGCGCGTGTCGAGTCGAACGGCGAGGCGGTGGCGACCTACGCGGCGGACGGCGTCGTGATCTCGACGCCGACCGGATCGACGGCGTACAGCCTGTCGGCGGGCGGACCGGTCGTCGTGCCGACGCTCGAGACGATCCTCCTCACGCCGGTCTCGCCGCACACGCTGGCGATCCGGCCGCTGGTGCTGCCGCCGACGGCGAGGTGACGGTGCAGGCGGAAGATGGGCCCGAGGAGCTTCTGGTGACGGTCGACGGCCAGGTCGGCACGACGTTCGCCGCCGGCGAGACGCTCGACGGTGCGGCGCGCCGGACGGCCGGTGCTCATCGTGCGCTTTCCGGGCGCGACGCTTCTTCGCGACGCTGCGGCAGAAGCTCGGCTGGGGTGGCTTGCCGCGAGCGCGACGAGCCGACACCGGATGCTGACCGAGCTGCGCATCAGGAACTTCGCGATCATCGAATCGCTCACGCTGCCGCTCGCGCCCGGCTTCAACGTGCTCTCGGGCGAGACGGGCGCGGGCAAGTCGATCATCGTCGGCGCGCTCGGCCTGCTGCTCGGCGAGCGCGCGAGCGCCGACCTCATCCGCACCGGCGCCGACCGGGCGACGGTCGAAGGCGTGTTCGACGTCAGCGGGACGGCCGGAGGTCATCGCCCTGCTCGACGAGCGCGGCATCGACGTCGACGACGCGACTGGTCGTGCTCAAGCGCGAGGTCGGCCGACCGGCCGCGCGCGCGCGTGGATCAACGGCACGACCGTCACCGCGGCCGTCCTCGCCGAGGTCGGCCGCCTGCTCGTGAACCTGCACGGACAGCACGAGGCGCAGACGCTGCTCGACGCCGAGGCGCAGCGCCGCATCCTCGATGCGTTCGCCGGCGCGACCGAGTCGGCCGCCGCGCGTGCGCGAGCGCGTACGACGACGCTGGCCAGCATCCGCCGCGAGATCGCCGACCTCACCGCCGCGCCGTGCCGAGGCGGAGCGGCGCGCGGACTATCTGCGGCACGTCGGCGAGCGAGATCGAGACGCGCGAGGCTCGAAGCACGGCGAGGATGTGCGCCTCGAGGACGAAGCGCGCCGGCTCGAGCACGCCGAGGAGCTGCGCGACGCTGGCCCGAGCGATCGCGGCCGCGCTCGATGGCGAGGAGGAGGCCGCGGTGCTCGAGCAACTCGCGGCGGTGCACGCGCGCGCTGGCGGCGATTCAGCGCATCGATCCGTCGCTCGCCCGCCTGCAGGAGCTGTACGACACCGCCTACTACGCGCTCGAGGAGCTCGCGCGCGAGCTGCGAGGAGTACGCCAGCGCGGTCGATCTCGATCCGGCGCGGCTCGAGGAGGTCCAGCGGCGGCGCGACCTGCTCTTCCGGCTCGACCAAGAAATACGGGCCGACGCTCGACGACGTCATCGAGACCGGGCGCGCAGTCGCGCGCGAGCTCGATCTCGTCGACTCGGCGGGGCTCGACCTCCGCCAGCTCGGAGCGCGCGAGGCGCGAGGCTCGCGCGAAGCTCGACGAGGCGGCCGGCGCTCACGGTGGCGCGGCGTGAGCGCGGCGGAGCGGCTGGCGCGCGCCGTCGACGAAGTGCTGCCCGAGCTCGGCATGCCCGACGGGCACCTCGCGGTCGCGCTGGACCGCCGCGACGAGACCGGCGCCGCGGGCGCCGAGGATGTGGAGTTTCGCGTCGCGCTCAACGTCGGCCACGAGGCGCGGCCGCTTGGCGCGCGTCGCGTCGGGCGGCGAGCTGTCGCGCGTCATGCTCGCGCTCAAGACGATCCTCGCGCGGCTCGATCGCGTGCCGACGCTCGTGTTCGACGAAGTGGACGCCGGCATCGGCGGTCGGGTCGGGCTGCAGGTCGGTGAGACGCTGCGGCGCGTCGCCGCGCACCATCAGGTGTTCGCGATCACGCACCTGCCGCAGATCGCGGCGCGCGCGCACCACCACATCGTCGTCAGCAAGGGCGCGCGCGGCGGCGTCACGACTGCCGACGTGCGGGTGCTCGACGGCGAGGCCCGCGTGCTCGAAGTCGCCCGGATGCTGGGCGACCCGGACCGCGAAGTCGCGAGGGCGCATGCCCGCGAGCTCCTTCGTGGAGAAGGCAGGAAGGAGAAGGCGGAGCGGACAGAGGAGCCGCGGCAGCGGAGCAGATAGCGGCGCGCCGTCAGCACTACGCCACCTCCGCTACTGCGTGCTTGGCTATTGCGGCTTTGGCCGCTTGCCGAAGGCCCCGCCACTTCCGAAAATGCGCGTATAGAGGCGGATCTGAACCATGTCGGTCGCGAGCTTCGGCAGAAAGCCCCCGATGCCGGCGGAGCCGGTGATGGTCTGGTAGTGGAGGTAGGTCAGCTCGAAGGGAATCCGCGACGGATGGCGTGCGGAGCCCGCGAGCGTCGAGAATGTCAGCCCGACGCCCCAGCGCTGTTCGGTGGACCCGGTGCCTGCGCCGAGGGTGTTGGCGTCGAGCGTAACCGGACCGAATCCGGTGACCGCGGAATCGAGTTTGACGACGCCCGAGTACTGATCCGCGCTGTGCTGGATGAACTGGTAGTCCGTCGAGAGACCGAAATAATCGTTGAACGTGTAGCGGGGAGCCACTTCGACGACGATCGTCCGTCCCAGGGTCCGCCCCACGAACTGGTCCGCGAAGTCCGGTGTGTAGGCCTCGCCGAGTCCGAGCGGGATGCGCGCCGAGATGTGGTCGGCGATAGGCATGGTTCCCTTGACCATGACCGACGTCCAGAAATGGCGGCCGAAGAGCAGGTCGCTCGCCGCGTGAATTTCGATGGCACTGGCGCCCGTGCCGGTCGCGGCGCCGACGAGCGCGTCGGCCGGCAAGGTCCCGCCGGTGCCCAGGCGATAAAAGCCGGACGCAGAGAGGCGATAGTTGAAGCCTGACGGATGGAATCGTGCGCTGTCGCTGCCGTGAAAGGAGTCGAGCAGCAGCACCGTGGCGCCCAGCTCGATATCGCCGACGTGGACGTAATCCACCGAATGCAGCGAGTCGAAGCCGAGGCCAAGGGCGCTGGACGTGAGCAAGGCCTGGGCGTCACCGAGGCCGATCGGAGGAGCGCCGACCGGGCCCTGGGTCCCAATGCCTGGTCCGCCGGTCAACGAGTCGAAGTGCGCGAACGCGGCGGAGAGCGAATGGAATCGCCGAGTGATCGCGGTCCATGGCGCACTGCTGTCCACGGGAACGATGATGCCAGTCTTGTGACCGTGGCCGCCGTACACATTTGCGAGCTGCGAGGCGTAGCTGGACGATTGTGAGATGAGGGCGTTCGCGGTCGCGCTCTGCGCATTCAGCGCGGGGCAGTACGCCGCATGGCCGGGATTGGCGCGGCACGCCGCCACGGCGGCCGCGAGGCTGGCACTCGCATTGGTGAACTGCCCGTAGAGTCCCGTGTCGATCGCGAGGGCGTTCTTGAACGCGAGTGCGGGGTTGAAGCCGACGTTCCCGGTCTTGCCGCCCGGGTTGGGGTTGAAAAAGATCTCGTTGTGCGTCTGCACGATCGGCACGATGGCGCGGAGCGTGAGGCGGCGGGCGACCCCGATGTCCAGTCCGATCGGCGTCATCTGCACGCGGACGCTCGACTGTACCTGCATGGTGCCGAGCGTGAGGTTGAACGCCGGGTCTTGCGTCAGGGCCCGGAGGGAGGACTGCAGGGGTGCGAGGATCGGCAACTGGCTGACGCCGAGAGAATCGACGGAGAGGCCGTAGCCGAGGGGCTGGAGACCGCCGGTGCCGTAGCGGTCGCTGTATCGGGTATCCGACTCGCTGACACTCAGTCGCACAACGCCTGGCGGCAGCGTCAGCGCCTCATCCGCGACCGCGTCCACGGCCTGCGCCCTGGCGGGCGCTGCGCTGGCGGCGAGCGCAAGCGCGGCGGACAGCAGTGCCGGGGGCACCGCCAGACACACCGCCAGGCACACCGCACACACGATGCGTGCGGCTGCGGTGACGCGCGGAGGGATACGGAAGATCCCGGGCCGGCGTCCGCGGCGGCGCGCGCGAGGACGTGGCGGCGCGGGCGAGGGGAGGGGAGCGGAGTAGATAAACAAATCGTGGGAAGCGATCTTCCGCGACAATGCTAACACAACACCAAACGCGACGCATGACCTCGGGCGCCGGGGCACAGGCGAACGCGTGACACAGTACCCCGGCCCGGTCCTCCCGATCCCCGCAGTGGCGTGGCGATTAACCGGCAATCATTGGCTCGCGGTGCCCTGTATCCACCCGGCGGACGGTTCGATCCACGCCCTTGGCATGTTGCATCGGGGGGCGCGGGCGGCGATCGAGTTTGCTGGCGGCCCGGAGTTCATCGCCGGGGGCGGCCCGGCGCTCCTGCGTCCCGCGGTGCGCATCGATGGCGAGCCGTTCGCGGTGGGCAGTGAGCCGCTCGCGTGGGACCAGAGTGTGGAGTGGGTGCCGTCGTTCTCGACGACCGTGCGTGACGGCATGTTCGCGGTGCGAGGGACGATTTTCGCGCCGGCAGGCCGCGATGCCGATGTGCCGGGCGTGATCTACGTGCTCAGCATCGCGAATCAGACGCGTGCAGCGGCACGGGTGGAGCTTTCCGTGCATGGGACCCTGGGCCACCGGCAGCAGCGTGTGCGGACGCCGAGCGCGTTTGCCGACGCGCATCGCGTGGCGGCGGGGGCGGGCGACACGGTGCTGCTGGATGGATCGGCGGTGCCGGGCCGGCCGCGCTCGCCGTGGGTGCCGATGGCGTGCCGGTCGTGGAGTGCGACACCGATGGCCCGGCTCCGCAGTTCGCGCTCCGGTGCGCCGGCGACGTCGCGGCGGGCGCGACATTCGAGGCCGCGTTCTATGTCGCGGCGGCGCCAGAGCGGGACGGTGCCGCGGCGACCGTGCAGGCGATGCGGCGGCGCGGGTGGCGGCCCCTGCTCGCGTCGACCGTCGAGGCATTGCGGTCGCTGGAGCAGTCCACGGGCAACGCCGCGCTCGACCGCGTCGTGAATCGCAATCTCCTGTTCGCGTATTTCTACGCCGTGGGCCGGGCCGTCGATGATGCGCGGTTCTATCTGGTCCGCACGCGCGCGCCCTGGAATGGCCGCGGAGTCACCGTGCGTGACTGGGATGCACTCACGTGGACGGTACCCGCGGTGCAACTCGCCGATGCGGGGCTCGCACGGGAGCTCATCCTTCGCGCGTGCGAGGTCCATGGCGCGGCGCCGGGAAGTGGTATCCACTACATGGACGGGGCCCTGTTCGAGCCGGGCTTTTCGCTGGAGGGCGTGGCGGCGTTCGCGTGGGCGACGGAGCGCTACATCCGTGAGACCGGCGACGACCAGATCGTGGAGGAGCCGGTGCTCGCCGACACGCTCTACGCGAGCGCCGACGACCTCGCGGCGCGGCGGCACCCGGAGATTCCGCTGTACGGAAGCGAGGTCTATCCATCGGGCGCGCCGGTTCCGTATCCATACACCTTACATGGCAACGCCGTCGCGGCGCTGGCCCTCGATGTGTTCAGGCGGACGCTGGACGCCGAGACGGCGAAGGAAGTGCAGGATCCGAGTGCGGTGCGGGCCGCGATCCTGCGGCATTTCACGACGGATGCGGACGGAAAGTCCGTGCTGGCGGCGGCCGCCGATCTTCGCGGCAGCGTGGACCGGCACGATGATCCGGTTGCATCGGTGCTCTGGTTGCCGCTGTACGAGACGCTGGACCGGCAGGAGAGCGTGTACCGGCGGACCGTCAAGGCGTCGGCGGCGAATCGTGAGACCCTGTCGCTGGTACAGTGGTGCGCCCGGCTCGTGGGTCCGGACGCATCCTCGGCGCTGGAGTGGCTGCGGGAGGCGCCGCTGGACAACGGTGTTGCCGCTGAGACGCTCGATGCGGCTGGCGCGGCGATCGGGAACGGTGGCGATGCGTCGTTGTCGGGTCTTCTCGCGTACAGTGTGTGGTACGCCGTGCATGCGCTCGGCGTGGGGGCGGTAAGCGGCGGTTAGGCAGGGTTTTCGGCTGTTGGCGGCGCTTGTAGGGCCGGTTGGCCCGGGGTATACTTTACCCCGTTAGTAGAGCAGTGCAATGCGGGAATAGCTCAGTTGGTAGAGCACAACCTTGCCAAGGTTGGGGTCGCGGGTTCGAGTCCCGTTTCCCGCTCTCGGGTAGACCGCTAATCCAACGGGATTAGCGGTTTTTGCATCGTGGACCGGTGCCGCCCCGTGCAAGTGGCACAATAGGAGGCACGGCGCGGGACGCGGCGACCTGATGCCTAGGGAGCGATGCGTTGTCGGCGGTGCCGGCCCGTGCGTGTCTCAGGACTATTCGGGCGAGTTCTCCACTGCTCACCTAGTGCGAGTTTGCCACCCCCGATGAATGGCCGGCCACAAGTTGCCAGCGTTCATCGCGAAACACGAACACGTCGGTGAACCGTGAGCGGTGCGAAAACGCGGTGTCGTCTCTTCGGCGTCCGCCCGTCGTGATCAGCCCCCATACGATGGCTGTCGAGCCGTAGCGTTTCACGCGCATCGAGTCTACTACCCACGTGGTCAAGGTGACCATTGGGATCTGGTCCAGACTGCCGACGTCTTCGCGCTTCGTCGTGAGCGACCCGTCGGACCCCGTAAACAGAAACTCATCGGCCTCGACGCGCTCAAAGAATGCCCGGTCGCGCCGAATATTGGCGTCGCCGATGTCGTGCTCGAGCTGTACCAGCGGGGCGGTGTCGGCGGCGGTTTGTGCGTGAGCCGGGACACCTGCCATGGCAGTAGCCACGGCAATGGCACGTAGCCATCGGAAGAATATCGTCAAGGAGCTCCCGAATCGGCTTAAGATGGGCACCTGTTGTACGGACGCGGCCTCTCCGCAGAACATAAGGTCAATACTCTGTACCCACTATGCGCGGAGCGACCGAGGAGACGGGCAATGCTACTCAAACTATAGCAGGGCGAGGAGACGGGGTGGGCGAGGGTCAAGGCGGTGGTCGTGGAGCCGGGTCAACGATCAATCTCTCCGCGGAGGTGCGCCATGCTGATCACTCCGCGCGCAGTGCGTCATTCGGCGCCGCGCGGATCGCACTTCGTGTGGGTATGTAGACGGCCGCGGCGGCGATCGCCGCCATGAGAATCGGGATCACGGTAAACGTGACGCTGTCCGTCGCGCTCACGCCGTACAGGAGCCCCGACATCAGGCGCGTCAGCGCGAACGCGCCGGCCAGGCCGGCCACGACGCCGGCGCCCACGGTAAGGCCGAACTCGTGGGCGACGAGCCGGAGGATGCTCGCCCGGCCGGCGCCGAGCGCCATTCTGATGCCGATCTCGCGGCGGCGCTGGCCTACCCAATACGCGATCGTGCCATACACGCCGACGGCGGCGAGGATGAGGGCGGCGGCCGCGAATGTGGCGAGGAGCAGCATCGAGAGGCGCCGCCGGGCGAACGAGTCGCTGAGCCGCTGCTCCATGGTGCTCACGTCATACGCCGGCAGCTCCTGATCCAGCGCGTGAACCTCTCCCATCACAGCGCTCGTGAGCCGCGACACATCCGCGAGCGCGGTGTGCGTTCGTACGACGACGAAGCGGCTCCCGATCGTGTACTGCTCCACCGGGAAATAGGCCGTGATCGGCGGCGCGACGTCGGCCTGGTACTCGCGCTTGTCGCGCACGACGCCGACGACGGTGCGCCATGGTCCATCGGCCCGTTGGCGCAAGCGTTTGCCGATCGCGCCGTCCGGCCAGAATCGCGCCGCCAACGCCTCGTCGACGATGACAACCGGCGGCGACTGCTGGTTGTCGTGTGCATCGAAAGACCGCCCCTGGACGAGCGGCATCCCCATCGCGCGAAAATAATCGGGGCTGACGTACCCGCTGCTCGTGATAATGATGTCGCCGCCGGCGCCCCTCGGCACGTACCCTTCGATCCTGACATCTTCCCACGCGAGGGACACGGAGCTCAACGGGAGCTGGTAATTGCTGCCGACGAATTCGACGCCGGGGAGTGATGTCAGCTTCTGGTCCAGCGCCCGGTAGAAGTTCGTCACCGATTCCGGTGTGTTGTATCGCGACGCGGGCAGCGACAGCCGGAGCGACAACGTGTTCCGCGGGTCGAACCCGGGGCCGGCGCGCAGCACGCGCGCGTAGCTCCGGACCAGAAGCCCGGCGCCGATGAGCATAACGAGCGACAGCGCGACTTCCGCCGTGATCAGCGTACTCCGTGTGCGCGACCGGTCGATCGTCGACCCGCGGGTGCCTTCCTTGAGGACGCTCCTCGCGTCCACCTCCGAGGCGCGGAGCGCAGGCGCGAGGCCGAACAGGAGTGTGCTGAACACGGAGATCGCGACCGTGAACGCCAGCACCCTGAGATCGATGCGGATCGCGTCGAGGCGCGGGATGCCGGCGGGGCCGGCGTGGCGCAGGAACCAGACGCTCGCGAGCGCGACCCCGAATCCCAGCACGCCGGCCGCGAGCGCGAGGGTGAGATTCTCGGTGGCGAGCTGGCGAATGAGGTGCCGCCGGTCCGCGCCGATCGCCGCCCGTATGGCGAGCTCCTTCTCCCGCACGACGGAGCGCGAGATGAGGAGGCCGCCGACGTTACTGCACGCGATCGCGAGCAACAGAGCCACGGCGCCCAACAGTACGTACAGCGCCAGGCGCGTGTCGCCGACGACCTGGTCAATCAGGGGTACGACGCTGATCGTGAGGCCGCTGGTCGCCGGGTAGAAAGCCGGATACTCCTGTTGCATCCGTGTCGCGATCGTCTTCATCTCGGCCTGTGCCGACGCCTGGGACACGCCGGCCTTGAGCGACGCGAAGATGTTGTAGTCTTCGCCATCGCGGTCGGCGCGCGCGCTCGGGGGCATCGGAAGCGGAAGAATGAGGTCTATCCGCTGCACGCCGTTGACCGCTGGCATCACGTCCTTGTCGAACGCAAAATCCGGCGATAAGACGCCCACGATCGGGACGCTGTTGCCGTTCAGCGTCAGCGTCTTGCCGATCGCCCCGGGGTCGCCCCCGAAGCGCCGTTGCCAGAATCCGTGTGTCAGGACGACCCCGAGCGGCCGGCCCGGCTCGTCGTCCTCAGCCGTGAACAGGTGGCCCACCATCGCGCGCGCGCCGAGCATGGGCAGGAGCGCGGCCGACATGCGGACGCCATCGACACGCTCCGGCGTGCCGTTCCCCGTCATGTTGAAGCTGGCCCCTATCGCGGCCGCCACGCGGTCGAAGACCGTATTCTCGGTCTTGATATCGAGGTATTGGCCGAGCGACAGCCAATCACGCGGGACATTGAGGCCAGGCGACCGCTGCCACAGCATCGCGAGCCGCTCGGCGTGCGGATACGGGAGTGGGCGGAGCAGGAGCCCATTCGCCACGCCGAATATGGCGCTAGAGGCTCCGATGCCGATCGTGAGCGACAGGAGCGCCGCTACCGTGAAGCCAGGGGCTTTGATGAGGGTGCGGATGCTGTTCACGTGCTCTGGATGGAAGGGCCCGAGCGGAGACCGCCGGGATCGGCAGGGGAATGAGTTGGCGGACCTTCACTTGGAGGAACCGAGGCCCCCATACAGTTTACCCGCATGATCGGCAGCCGGTGGGAGCGCTTTCGCGCGCGCGATGAGTGGAAGTTTGCGAGTGCACTCGTGAAGGCCGATCGCCCGCTCGCCACCGCGTGGTCGTTGCTTCTCGTGTTGCGAGGCGTACTCCCGGCGGTGTTCGCGATCGTCATGGGCGGGCTGGTTGCCGCCTTGCAGGAGCGCGCCTCGCTGGCCACGCCGCTCGCGGCCGTCGGCGTCGTGTTCGTGCTCATGCAAGTGCTTCCGCCGATCCACTACGCGACGGGCACCAATCTGGGGAGCCGGACCGCGGCGTGGCTGTACGACCAGTTGACCCGGGCCTGCATCGAGCCTCCTGGAATGGGTCACCTGGAGAATCCGGCGCTCAGCCAGGATCTCACGGTCGCGCGCGACTTCGACCTGGGGATCACGGGACCACCGCTGTTCATTGCAATGGATTTCATCTCGAGCGGCCTCGTGATGATGGTCGGCGGCCTAGCGGCAGCCGCGGTCCTCATCGCGTACGCCTGGTGGGCGCCCCTCGTGCTGGCTGGCGCCTGGCTCGGAACGCATTGGCTCTTGCGCGAGAGCGGCGTCTGGCACGATCGCAATACGACCGAGGTACGCGAGGCGCAGCGGCACGCGGAGTACGCCTATCGGCTCGCGGTCGATGCGCCAGCCGCCAAGGAGCTTCGGCTGTTCGGGCTCGCCGATTGGGTCGTGGACCGTTTTCGTACGCGACGCAAACGCTTGCAAGATCTGCAATGGCACGCGACCCGGCTGCGCGAGCAGCCGGTCCTGTGGAGCCTCCTGCTCGTGATCGCGGCGAACGTCCTCGTTTTCTGGTCACTCGGCGATGCCGCCCTCGACGGACACCTGACATTGGGCCGGCTGGTCACATTTGCCAGTGCGGCGATCGCGACCAGCACGATCGCTTTCGGGGGGCTTTCATGGGCCCTTCAGGGCGCCGACGCACCCGTTGGAGCGGTGCTGCGCCTCGAAGCCGCGATGGCGCCCACCGGTGCTCTCGTCCGTGGAAGTGGACCGGCGACAGGTCTCCCCGCCCGCGAAATCCGGTTCCGGGGGGTCACGTTCGCATATCCCTCATCCACCGCTCCCGTTCTCTCGCGATTCGATCTCGTCGTCCCCGCCGGCTCCTCGCTCGCGATTGTCGGCGTCAATGGCGCGGGCAAGACCACGATCGCGAAACTCCTTTGCCGCCTGTACGACCCGCAGGAAGGATCCATCGAGATCGACGGCGTGGATCTCCGCAGCCTGGACATCGATCAGTGGCGCAGCGGGCTGACCGCTGTCTTCCAGGACTTCATCCGCTTCGAGCTGCCGCTTCGCGACAACGTTGCTCCCGGCGGGGCACCGGATGCGATGATCCTGCCGGCGCTCGCCGCCGCGGGCGCGTCCGGGCTGGCCGGACTGGATACGATATTGTCACGCGCCTATCCCGGCGGCACCGACCTGTCCGGCGGCCAGTGGCAGCGCATCGCATTGGCGCGGGCACTGTGCGCAGTGGAGCGGGGCGCCCGCGTCGTGCTGCTGGATGAACCGACCGCGCAGCTCGATGTGCGGGGCGAGGCCGAGATTTTCGACCGGGTGTTGTCCGCCACCCGGCTCGCCACGACGATCCTGATCTCCCATCGCTTTTCCACCGTGCGCCACGCCGACCGTATCTGCGTGCTCGAAAATGGCGCGGTCGTGGAACTCGGGACCCACGACGAGCTCATAGCGGCCGGCGGCCGCTACCGGACGATGTTCGACCTGCAAGCGGCGCGGTTTGATGACAACGCGGCCGAGGCGGCGCTCGATGTCCTCGACTGACGACCTGCCGCCGGCGATTCCCGCCATGTGGCGGGCGCTCAAGCGCGGCTATGAGGCCGAGCCGCTGCTGCTGAGCGTTTCGTTCTGGCTGGTACTGCTCGCGGCGCTTCCGGACGCGCTGCTGGCGCTCTGGTTCAAGATCCTGGCCGATGCGTTGGCTGCGCGGAGGGGCGGCGTCGTCATGGCATCGCTGATGGGGCTCGGGGTGTCGGCCGTCGCGACGTGGTTCCTTCGGGTGATGAGCGACCGCGTGCAGCGGCGGTTCCGGGACCGGCTGACGGTCGCGCTGGAGTCGCACGTGGCGAAGCTCCAGGCCTCGGTGGCGACGATCGAGCATCATGAACGGCCCGAGTACCTCGATCGCCTCGCGGTGCTCCGCAACCAGGTGTTCGTCCTCGACCACATGTACATGTCGATCTTCTCGACATGTGGCTGGATCCTGCGTCTCGGCGTGACACTCGCGCTTCTCATGGCGATCCATCCAGCACTCGCGCTCCTGGCGGTCTTCGCATTGCCGACCGTAGTGGCATCGACGTGGCGCCCCGGTGTCGAGCGGACCGCCGAAGAGCGTGGTGCGGCGGCGAACCGGCTCGCGCGCCATCTCTTCGACCTCGCCACGACGGCGGCGCCGGGCAAGGAAGTGCGGGTGACGGGCATCGGACCGCGACTGCTCGCCGAGCGGCGCGTGGCGTGGGAACGGTGGTACGGGCCGGTGGGTGCCGCGCGGACGCGTAGCGCGCTGTGGCTCGCGGCCGGGTGGGCGCTTTTCGGTGCGGCATACGTCGCGGCCGTCGCCTTCGTGTCCGTCACACTGCGCGCATCACTGGGCGATGTCGTGCTGGTGCTGACGGCGGGGTCGCGTCTCTCCGCCTACATCGGTGCGACGGTCGGGGAGATCGGCTTCATGCGCGGGATCTGGCTCGACGGCTCGCGCCGGCTGGCGTGGCTCGAGGACTATGCCGCGTCAAGGGCGCAGGGTGAAGACGCGACGGTGCCCGCGCGCCTCAACACCGGGATTCAATTCGAGCACGTGTCCTTCGCGTATCCCGGGACCGGCCGGCTCGTGCTCGACGATGTGAATCTGCACATCTCTCCCGGGTCGGTCGTTGCGATCGTCGGCGAGAACGGCGCGGGGAAGTCCACGCTCGTGAAGCTTCTGTGCCGGATGTATCAGCCTACCAGCGGTCGGATTCTGGTGGA
This sequence comes from uncultured Gemmatimonadales bacterium, assembly GCA_963706505.1. Classification (GTDB taxonomy): domain Bacteria; phylum Gemmatimonadota; class Gemmatimonadetes; order Gemmatimonadales; family Gemmatimonadaceae; genus Palsa-1248. The sequence goes on along the minus strand of CAVPLX010000003.1, from coordinate 65,591 downwards.
CGGCGTGCCACTGTCGCGGATGCCCGCGGCGGCGTGGCGGGAGCGGCTGGCGGGTGCCTTCCAGGATTTCTGCAAGTTCGAGTTCCGGATGCAGCACACCGTGGGGCTAGGCGACGTTCCTCGTCTCGACGATGTGCCTGCCGTCACGGCGGCGGTCCAACGCGCCGGAGCGGACGACGTCGTCGAGCGGGCCAGCTCAGGCCTCGAGACCCAACTCGGTCCGACGTGGCCCGAGGGTGCTGATCTCAGCTTCGGCCAGTGGCAGAAACTAGCGTTGGCGCGCGGATTCATGCGTGAACAGCCGCTCGTGCTCGTGCTCGATGAACCGACGGCGGCGCTCGACGCGGAGACCGAGCACGCGTTGTTCGAGCGGTTCGCGGCGGCGGCCCGCGAAACGGCCTCCGCTGTGGGGCGGTCCACCGGAAACGGCCGCGTCACCGTGCTCGTGTCGCACCGGTTCAGCACCGCGCGGATGGCGGACATGATCGTGGTGCTCGATGGGGCGCGGGTCACCCAATCGGGAAGCCATGAGGCGCTCATGGCCAAAGGCGGACAGTACGCCGAGCTCTATGGAATCCAGGCGGCGGCGTATCGGTGACTCGCGCCAATGTGCCGGACGGCTAGGCGGCGGGTGCCAGCGAGACGTGAATCGACTTGGATGTGGGTGTGTTGCTTCGCTCGGCCACGCTGCCGACGGGGACCAGCACGTTGGCCTCCGGGAAATATGCCGCCACACAGCGGCGCGGGATGGGGAAGGGCACGACCTGAAACGATCTGGCCACGCGGCGTTCGTCGCCGAAGTGACTGGTGATGTCAACGCGAATGCCGCCCGTCCATCCCCGCTCGGCCGCATCGTCCCGGTTCATGAAGAGGACCCGCCGGCCGCCATGTACGCCGCGATAGCGGTCGTGCAATCCGTAGACCGTGGTATTGAACTGATCGTGGCTCCGGATGGTCGTCATCAGGTATTGATCCGGCTCGAGGTGGTGTTCCGAGATCGGGGCCACGGTGAAGCGCGCGCGCTTGGTGGCCGTCACGAATCGGCGGTCGCGCGCCGGGTTGGGCAGATAGAACGGCCCCTCTTCGATCCGTTCATTGTACCGCTCGAAGCCCGGAACAACGCGGCTGATGTGGTCCCGGATGCGGCTGTAGTCGGCGCTGAGACTCTGCCAGGCGATCCCCTCGTCCGAGCCGAGCGTGGCGTGGGCGATGCCGCCGATAATGGCGGATTCACTCCGCAGGTCCGGGGAGGCAGGTTGGAGACTCCCGCGCGAGGAACTGATGATTCCGAACGCATCCTCGACGGTCACGAAACCGCTGGGATCGCGCTCGGAGCGGCCCAGGCAGGGAAGGAGCAGAGCCTGCCTGCCGGTGATGAGGTGGCCTCGATTGAGTGTCGTCGCGATCTGGGCCGTCAGCGCACACCGCCGCATTGCCTCCGCTGTGCAGGCGGTATCCGGTGTCGCGGAGAGGAAATTGCCGCCGAGTCCCACGAAGACCTCGATTGAGCCGTCGTGCATCGCGCCGATCGTGTCGACCGTGTCCTTGCCCGCGTGGCGCGGCGGCTCGAACTGAAACTCGCGGGCGAGGGCATCGAGGAATGGGCCGGTCGGTCGCTCCCAGATTCCGACGGTGCGATCGCCCTGGACATTCGAATGCCCGCGGACGCAGCACGTTCCGGCGCCTGGGCGTCCGATGTGTCCGCCGAGCAGCAGGAGGTCGACCATGATCTGAATGCCGGCGACGGCGTCCCGGTGCTGCGTCATGCCCATGGCCCAGCAGCAGATCATGCGCTTGGCGCCGGCCATCACGCGTCCGGCGCGCTCGATGTCTTCACGCGGGATTTGCGAGCCATCGACGATCGCCTGCCACGAGGTGGAGTCGAGATCGGCCACCAGCGCATCGAAGCCGTCGGTGTACTCCCGGATGAACTCGTGATCGATGACGCCGCCGTGTTCGGCCTCCTCGGCCAGCATCACCTTCATGAGGCCCTTGGCGAGCGCAATGTCGCCGTTGATGCGGACGGGAAGGTGCAGGTCGGCGAGCGCGGTACCGGTGCCCAGGAGATGGGCGGCGAAGCTCACCGGGTTCGGGTACTCCTGCGGATTCGGATCCGTGAATCGCATGAGCCCGGGCTCGGGCAGCGGATTGATCGCAATGATCTTTGCGCCGTGCTTCTTCGCGTGCTCCAGCGACGTGAGCATCCGCGGATGGTTCGTGCCGGGGTTGTGGCCGATGATGACTATCAGGTCAGTCTGCTCGAAGTCTTCGAGCGTGACCGTGCCTTTGCCGATGCCGAGGCTCTCGACGAGTGCGGTGCCGGACGACTCGTGGCACATGTTGGAGCAGTCGGGGAGGTTGTTGGTCCCGAACCGCCGCGCGAACAGCTGGTAGAGAAAAGCCGCCTCATTGCTGGCCCGGCCCGATGTATAGAACGTGGCGTGGTCCGGCGATTCGAGGCGCGTGAGCTCGCGCGCGATCAGCGCGAACGCCTCATCCCATTCGATCGGCTCGTAATACGCGCGCCTTCGCGGCGGACCATGGGCTGCGTGAGACGCCCTTGCTGGTTGAGCCACCAGTCCGGCTGTGCGGCGAGCGCATCGATGGGCCACTTCCTGAAGAACTCCGCGCCGATGCGGCGGCGTGATCCTTCGTTGGCCATCGCCTTGGCGCCATTCTCGCAGAACTCGAACGTGTGCCGCTTGCCGTCCGGCGCGGGCCACGCACAGCTCTGGCAGTCAAACCCGTTCTTCTGGTTGACCGTGGTGAACACGCGGAGCGTGTCGCGCAGCCCGAGCCGGGGCAGGGCAACGCGAAAGGTGTTCGCGATTGCGGGGAGCCCGGCCGCGGAATGCGACGGTGTTCGAATCGCGGCCCAATCTCGCTCGATGGGTGGTTGAGCCAGGAGCGCCGCGGGGTGGCCGTCGGCGGTGGCGGTGCAAGCCTGGCCGACCGCGGCCTGAAGCTTGGGCGCCGGTGCGCCGCCGGTGGGCCGGGGCGCGTGGGTCGGGAAGAACCCCTCGGCGAGGAACTCAAAGGTGTCGGGACCGTCGGCGGTGGCCGGGGTGCCGGCTGTGTTAGGGGGCATGGGGAAGACACCGTCCCGTGACACGCGGCTGGCCCGAGGCACGCGCCCGAGCTCTGAGGATAGACCTTGCGTGGGGACACGAGAGCCGCGCGGTTCATTTGTCCCCTCCGCCGATCTGTTCACAGCCGCGTAACGCAATTGTCGAACCGAAAACGGGGGGCCTTTACGAGGCCGACCGACGAACTCAACCGGGACGCGCATCCAATTTCTGCTTCTGACAAAACGAAGGGGCTTGGACTTTGCAAACCTGAAGCTCATCCGGATTCCAAGCCTTCGCAGAGCGCGGACGGCCGGGTCACGGTGTGGGCAATCATCAGTGTGGGTTTGAATGGATGGTGGTGGCGGTTGAGCACAGTTGACGTATCGTGCGACCTGCGGCGACAGGGTACGCCATTGGCGCATGCATGGGAGCGTTGCGTCGGGAGTGGTCACGCGGTGTTGGCCCTTCGCGCCGACTATCAGGCCCAGTTAGGCCGTTGCCACGACGAACTGGGTGTGAAGTACGTGCGTTTCCACGCAGTTCTGTCCGATGACCTCGGCACTCTGGTGTGCGAGCGGAACACACTGCTCTACTCCTTCTTCAATGCCGACACGATCTGGGATGCCCTTCTGTCGGCAGGCGTGCGGCCATTCGTCGAACTCAGCTTCATGCCCTCTGCCCTGGCATTCCGGGACCGCAACGGTCTTTCAATACCGAGGCAACATCACGCCGCCGCGCGACGTGACCGCATGGACGGCCTTGATCCGCCGGCTCGCGGCGCATGCCATCGAGCGCTACGGCATTGACGAAGTATCGCAGTGGTTCTTCGAGGTGTGGAACGAGCCGAATCTCCCGGCGTTCTGGACGGGCACCCAGGCCGAGTACTTCAGGTTGTACCGCGAGACGGCGCTTGCGCTGAAGAGTGTCTCAGATCGTCTTCGCGTTGGCGGCCCAGCAACCGCCGACAACGGGTGGATCGCACCATTCGTCGAATATTGCGCATCCGGCCACGTGCCGATCGATTTCGTCAGTACCCATCACTATCCAACCGATGCCTTCGGGCGTCCGGGGGATGACACGGAGGCGCAGCTTGCCGCGAGCACGCGTAGTGTGCTGCGTGACAAAGCGCGCGCGACGCGGCAGCTCGTCGGTGATCTGCCACTCTACTACACGGAATGGAGTACGTCCTCGAATTCGCGAGACCCGCTCCACGACGATCCGTATGCGGCGGCGGTGGTCGTCAAGACGATGCTCGAAGCGCGCGGGTTGGTGGATGGCTATAGCTGGTGGGCGTTCTCCGACATTTTCGACGAAAACTTCTTTCCGTCGGAGCCGTTTCACGGCGGGTTTGGCCTGCTCAATCTCTACGGTATCGCCAAGCCCTCCTATCGCGCTTTCGAGCTTCTCCACCGGCTCGGCACTGACCTGATCTTTGCCTTTGAGGACCGGCACGCCACGGTCGACGCATGGGTCGTTCGCAGCGCCAATGGACATGGCGCGACCACCGTGATCACGAACCATGCACTGCCGCGGCACCCGATCGAAGCGCAGTGTGTCCATCTGCAGCTCGATGGCATGCCTTCCTGCGGCGCCGTCACGGCCCGGCGTATCGACGCGGACCACGCCAATGCGAAGACACGGTGGCTGGCACTCGGAAGGCCGCCGTATCTGTCAGCCGCGCAGGTGGCAGAGCTCCACGACGCGTCACGCGTGGCCCCGGAGCGCATCACGCCGGCGTACGAGAATGGATCGCTGCGGGTCGACCTCGTCATTCCGCCTCACGCCGTCGTCGCGGTGACCGCGGACTACGCGCTACCACCGGCCTCTCCAGATGGTGCTGGTGCAACCTGTGGTTGAGCCGGTTGGATGATGCAATTCGTCGATGCCGCGGAGCCGCAGGTGGGACGCGCATGATGATGCCGTTCGGGGGCGGTCTGTCCGCATCACTCCCGAAAACCCGGATCGATGATGCCGCCCTCGACCAGCTCGAGCGGCGGGCGTTCTCGTATTTCCTGCACGAAGCAAACGCCCAAACGGGCCTGATTCGCGACAACACGCGCCCGACGTCCCCCGCGACCATTGCGGGTTCAGGATTCGCGTTCTCGTGTTACGTCGTGGGGGCGGAGCGCGGATATATCTCCCGGGCGGACGCCACGGAACGTGTCCGGGCTGCGCTGCAGTTCCTGTGGGATGCACCGCACGGCGGCGAGCCGCGAACGCCGGATCGAGGCTTCTTCTACCATTTCATGACGCCCGACACGGGCCGTCGAGTGTGGGAATGCGAGCTTTCGACGATCGACACGACGATCGCCTTGGCGGGCGTGCTCACGGCCGGCGTGTACTTTGACCGCGACACCGCCGCCGAGCGACGTGTCCGAGAGCTTGCCGACGCGATCTATCGGCGAGTGGACTGGCCGTGGTCGATGGGCGGCTCGCCGGCCGTATCGCTCGGGTGGTGTCCCGAATTGGGTTTCTCTCGACGCGGGTGGCGGGGATATGCGGAAGCGTTGATCCTGTACGTTCTAGGCCTCGGCTCCCCAACGCATCCGCTGCCGGCCGAGAGCTACTCCGCCTGGACGGAGACGTATCGGTGGGCCCGCATCTACGGATACGAGAATGCTCTATTCCGGCCCCTTGTTCATCCATCATCTGAGCCAATGCTGGATCGATTGCCGGGGTATCCAGGACGCGTTCATGCGGCGGCACGGCATCGACTACTTCGAGAACAGCCGCCGGGCGGCGTACGTCCATCAGGAATACGCCAAACGGAATCCGCGAAAATGGGCAGGGTATTCGGCGTCGTGCTGGGGCATCACAGCGAGCGACGGGCCGGGTCCAGCGACCCAGGACTGGGCGGGGAAGAAGCGAATGTTCTACGGCTACCATGCTCGCGGTGCGCCGTTTGGTCCCGACGACGGGACTGTCTCGCCGTGGGCGGTCGTGGCGTCGCTCCCGTTTGCACCAGAGATCGTGCTGCCCTCGATGGAGATCCTCGACTCCGAGTACCCTGCCGGAAAGCACGACTACGGCTACACGGCGAGCCTCAATCCGTCTTTCGGCGTCACGGGACGTGCGACGCCCGCATCCGGCCCGATAGCCACGCGCGGGTGGCGCTCGCCGGCGCACTACGCGATCAATCAAGGTCCCGTAGTCCTCATGCTCGAGAATTATCGGTCCGGCCTAATGTGGCGGTTGATGCGGCGATGTCCCTACGTTGTGACGGGGCTCCGCCGCGCCGGATTCCAGGGCGGGTGGTTGGCTGGAGGCGAGGCACCGCGGCGTGACCGGTGATCGGAGGTCAGGCCGCTGGTCATCGCCGGGGACCCCGGCGGGATTCAAGAAAGGCCACCAGTTGGGCGAGCTCCCCGGCCGACAGCTTCCCCATGTATGCCGGCATGGTGGCGCCGCCGCCCAGAATACGCGCTTCGAGCTGGGGATGGGTGAGCCGCAGGGCAACACTCGTCAGGTCGGGGCCACGGCTGCCTCCCTGGTCGCCGACCGCATGACAATACTCGCAACCGCGGCTGTGAAAGAGTGCGGCTCCCGCTACCACGTCCGGATCGCTACTGGCGATCGCGCGGGGAGCCAGGGGCTGGGCGTCAAAATCCGGTGACCAGGGTGAACGTGCCCCCACTTGCGAGAACCACGCAATCGTCCCGACGGCGACAGCAACGACAGCGACGGCCCAGGGGCGGTGACGAATCTTTCGGCTGCCCCGATTCGCGACGAGCGGGAGCAGGACGAGGATGAGCCCGAAGGCGAGTGGCGCGACCACGATGACGGACGGCTCGATCGCTCTCGGAATGAGCGCCAGCACTGCGAAATACCAGAGGAAGTACCAGTCGGGGCGAGGCGACGCGTTGATCGCGGTCGGATCAGGTGGCTTGCCGAGCGCCTTGGGGCCAAGCGTCAGTGCGAGCGCGAGTACGGCGCCGACGACAAGGATCGCCATGACCGCGTCGCGCCACGCGGCGTCGGGCCAGAACGGGCGGCCCTCGCGATCCAGCAGCTTTCGATACCAGGCACGGTAGGTGGCGGGATTCACCGTGGGCGGTCCGATGCTCGCGGGTTCCGATATCCCATTGCGCAGGATCAGATAGAGGTGCAGGCCTACGCCCCCAAAGATGAGAGCAGGAATCAGAAAGACGTGCACCGTGAAGGAGCGGGAGAGCGTCGGGCCGCTCACGGTCGCACCGCCCAGTATGAGGTGTGCGAGCCAATGGCCGATGGCCGGCACGCGGGCCGCCTGTTCCGACGCGACCACCGCCGACCACACGCCGTCCTGATCCCACCGCAGTAACTGGCCGGTGAACGCCATCACGAGTGTCAGCAGCAACAACGCGGCGCCGGAGAGCCAATTCATCTCGCGCGGAAACTTGTAGGAGCCGGTCAGGAACACCCGCGCCATGTGGGCGCCGATGAGTATGACCATCGCACTCGCCCCGAAGTAGTGCATTCCCCGCAGCACGCGCCCGAATGGTGCATCGTGCGTAATGAACTGCAGGCTCTGATAGGCGGAGCCCGTCGATGGCACGTAGACGGTGGACAGAGCGACTCCGGTGGCGACCTGCAGCAGAAAAGCCACGAGGGTGGCGCTGCCGAGCACATAGCGCCAATCCGTGCCCGGCGGCACGGGATGCTCGGCGAGCCGCCGCACCACTGCCCAGAGACCGGTCCGGTCTTCGAGCCACCGTCCCAGGGCGCGGATCGGCTCAGCCAAGCGGGAGGGCACTGGTTCTGAGCAGGACGTTGCCGTTGTCGATGCGCACCGGGTATTGGGCAAGGGCGCGAGGGGGCGGGCCGCCGGCGACCGCGCCGTCCTCATAGTAGACGCCGCCGTGACAGGGACAGAGAAAAATCCGGGCGTTCGGCATCCACCGGACGGGACAGCCGAGATGTGTGCAGTTCACCGAGAAGGCCACAAACTCGGTCGGACCCATGCGGCGGAGCCACGCCGCGATCTCGGCCGCTTCTCCGGCCCATGGGACCGGTGCCGCGGATGGGATCCGTACTTCGACGGTCTCGCCAATCCGGAATTGGTCAACGGGGCCCAGCGATCGCCACGCTTCGACAGGCCGTCGCATCAGCGGTGCGAAGAAAAATCCGACAATGGGTACGCCGACCGCGGCGGCGGCTGCCGCACCCAGCCCCGCGGAGAGCCACGCGAGAAAGCGCCGTCGCGGCGTCGCGGCATTGCTCATGTCACCGCCAACTCCTCGAGCGTCGCGTGAAATGGCGTGAGGACGCGAGCGCCAGTGCCGGTGACTTCGACAACGTCACAATGCCGAATGCCCCCATAGCCGTCGAGATAAATGGCCGGCTCGACGTTGCACACCATTCCCGCCTGGAGCACATCCCGTCGAGTTCCGCGCAAGACGAGGACGCGCATCGTGACTGATTGCCGAGAACCCGACCCCGTGGCCGGCCGAGTGCCTGAAGGCCGCGCCGAGTCCGCGTGATTCGAGCATTTGCCGCGCGGCGGCGTCCACGGCCTGCCCGGCTACACCAGGTTTGATCGCATCGAGCGCCGCACGCCGGGCTTCGAAGATCGCATCGTACAACGCGCGTTGCCGATGATCCGGCCATCCCATGCAATACGTCCGCGTGATGTCGGTCCAATAGCCATCCACGTACGAATTCGCGTGAACGAGGACCAACTCACCGGGGGCGATCCGCTTGGCGGTCGACCGGGCGTACGCGCGATACGCCTCGGCGGCGTTCTTCCCCGACATACAAAACGCGAAGCCATTGGCGCGACCCACGGCCCGTCCGGCGCTGGTGCTGAACCGGGTCCGGACCTGCGCCGCGATCTGCCGCTCCGTGCGCCCCGGACGGAGCGCTCTGGCGCCGGCCGCGAATCCAACTTCCGCGATGCGGCATGCCGTCCTGATGCGAGCGATCTCGGCTCCAGTCTTGGTGGCCCGGAGATCGGCGAGCATCGGGTCTACGGGTACGAGATCCGCATCGGGCCACGCCGCGCGAACGGCCTCCCACAGCCTCGAACCATACAGACACATCCCGGCATACGACGCCGGCTCGCAGGCCGGTCCATGCTCCACGCCGATCCGGCGTCCGCCCCACTGCCGGGCCTCGGCTGCGAGCCACGATACGAGCGTACGCGATCCGGTGTCTGCGTCGGAGGATTCCGTCAGGATGCGTACCTCATCGGCCCATCCGCGCCTTGCGGCGGCTCGCTCGTCGAGGGGGACCATGAGCAGCGTGGGGCCGGTTTGCCAGACGACCGCGCACGCCGGGCCGACCACCGGCCAGTACCCTGACACGAGCAGCACGTTGCTCGGAAGCGTACAGACGATCGCCGCGAGATCGGCGCGGCCGAGGGCGTCGCGAATGCGGGTGATACGGGACGCGGCCGCGGTTGCGGCCTGTGTGGACCGCATGACTCGCGGCCTGGGCGCACCGTCGTGCGGCAATCGCGGGGCTGGCGCTCCGCGGGCCGATGAGGTGGCGTGACCGTCCGCCGCGTTGCTTGCCATGAGTATTCGCGAAAGTCCGCCGGAGATGCGGCAATGATCCGCAGATCGCGTACCATGTGTCGCGGCTGACAGACGTACCGCAAACGGGCGGTGCCTGCGAGCCATTCGCGATAGCCCAGGCACCTGGCGGATCGTGGCGATTCCGGCGAGCAGCAGGCGGCATACAACTTGCCCGCCGTCGCATCGGATCCATGGGTGCCATTACGTCGGGTGCCATCACATCGGCGCTCACCGATCCTCCACCGTCCTTCGTCGGTCAGTTACACACCCCGGACGGAACGGAGTCCCGCACGAGTGGATCCCGCAGCCAGCAGGCCGCAAGGCACAAGTAGCGATGAGCCGCGTGCACGGGGCGGCGATGTATGACCCGGTAACGCGAGCGCCCGTGTCGCCTGGGAGCCCACGCTTGCGCATGGTGCCCGTGACGTTCGAACGCGGCAGGTCGGCGGGATTCGCGGTGGCGGTGTTACACGGGGCAGCGCGTCACGCCAGTTCGCCCTCGATCTTTCGCACAGCCGGCCCGAATGCAGCGGCCATCGCGCGGTTAGGATGGCTTTTCACTGTCGTTGCCGTGGCCGTGACGCTGATCGTCGCCGGGGTCCTGGTTGCCGCACTACATTGGCCTCGGTCCGGTCGGATGGCGGTGGTGCAGCCGGACGGTGACCAGAAGGCTGCAGCCCGGTGGATCGTGGTTGGCGGTGTGGCGCTTCCGGCGGTCATTCTGATGGTGTGCTTCGTCTGCACAGTTCTGACGCAATCCGCGATCGCCCGGCCGGCGAGCCCGGTGGCTGTGACCGTTCAGGTGACCGCGCACCGCTGGTGGTGGGAAATGCGGTACGCCGCCGCGGATCCCGATCAGGCCGTCATCACCGCGAACGAGTTGCACGTACCCGTGGGCCGCGCGGTACGGATCGACCTCGTCTCAAACGATGTGATCCACAGTTTCTCGGTGCCGGCCCTGGCGGGCAAGACTGATGTCATACCGGGCCAGGACAATTCGATGTGGATCGAGGCGGACCATCCCGGAACATATGTGGGTGAGTGCGCGGAGTATTGCGGGATCCAGCACGCGCACATGGGCTTCGTGGTCGTCGCGGACGAGCCTGCCGATTATGCCGTGTGGCTTGCCCGCCAGCGAGTCTCGGCTCCCGCGCCGTCGGATCCGGCCGGCGCGTCCGGCCTGGCGGTCTTCCACCGGTCGGCGTGCGTACGCTGCCATGCGATTCGCGGTACAGGCATGGACGCGCACCTGGGCCCGGACCTGAGTCACCTCGCCAGCCGGCGCGCGCTCGCTGCCGGCACGCTGCTCAACACACGCGGTAATCTGGCCGGCTGGGTCGTGAACGCACAAAGACTCAAGCCGGGCAGCGGGATGCCGGACATCCTGTTGAGCGGCCGCGATCTCCAATCGCTCATCGCATATCTGGAGACACTGCGATGATCCGCGAATGTGCGGCGCCCGATTGGTCCACCGGCCGCGCACGCCGTCTGGCGTGGCCTGGACTCGCGTAGCGGACGCGTGATGGCCACGGCCGTTTCCTCCGAGTCCTCGCGCGCGAGGCTGACACGGTCGTGGGCGACCCCTCGCGGTCTTCTCGGGACGTTGACGAGCGTGGATCACAAGACGATCGGCAAGCGATACCTCGTGACGGCATTCGTCTTCTTCGCGATCGGCGGCCTCGAAGCCATGGTGATGCGCGCACAGCTGGTGCACTCGGATCTGCGTCTGGTCTCGCCCGAGCTATACGACCAGTTATTCACGATGCACGGCGTCACGATGATCTTCCTGTTCGCGTCGCCCGTGTTGTCCGGCTTCAGTAACTATCTGTGGCCGTTGATGATCGGGGCGCGCGACATGGCGTTCCCCCGGGTGAACGCCCTGAGTTACTGGACGTTCCTGCTGTCCGGCGTGTTCCTCTACTCCAGCTTCCTCGTCGGCCAGGCACCCGACGGGGGATGGTTTGCGTACGTGCCGATGACCGCGCGAGCGTACTCTCCGGGTGTGAACATCGACTTCTACACCCTCGGGCTGATCTACCTCGGGATCTCCACCACGATCGGCGCGGTCAATTTCATCGCGACGTTCTTCACGATGCGGGCGCCGGGAATGTCGGTCGACCGTGTTCCGATCATCTTGTGGGGGACACTGACGGTCTCGTTTCTCATTGTGTTCTTCGTGCCGGCTCTGACGGTTGCGTCCATCTTCCTCTATCTGGACCGCAACATTGGGACGCACTTCTTCGATCCGGCACACGGCGGCCATCCGCTCCTATGGCAGCATCTGTTCTGGATCTTCGGCCATCCGTGGGTCTACGTCGTCGTCCTGCCAGCCATGGGGCTGGCGTCGGACATGATTCCGACATTCTGCCGGCGCCCGCTGGCCGGCTACACCTACGTCGCGTTGGCGACCGTCGCAACCGGCGTCGTGGGCTCCGGCGTGTGGCTGCATCACATGTTCGCCACTGGCCTCCCGCCTCTCGCGATGTCGTTCTTCAGTGGGGCGAGCATGACGATCGCGATCCCAAGCGGTGTTTCGATCGCGGCGTGGCTGGCGACGATCTGGTATGGGCGGCCTGTCTTCAACGTCCCGCTTCTGTTCATGGCCGGCTTCATCGTCCTGTTCGTCGCAGGGGGCGTCAACGGCGTGATGACCGCGCCGGTGCCCTTCGATTGGCAGCTCACGGATACCTACTTCGTCGTTGCCCATTTGCACTACGTGCTGCTCGGCATCAACGTATTCCCCGTATTCGGTGCCCTGTACTACTGGTTGCCGAAGATGACCGGCCGCATGCTGAGCGAGCGGATCGGCCGCTGGGTGTTCTGGCTCATGTTCGCGGGCATGAACGCCGCCTTCTTTCCCATGCACATCACCGGCATGATGGGAATGCCGCGGCGGATCTATACCTACCCGGCAGGCATGGGCTGGGATCTGGCGAACCTCGTCACGACGATCGGTGCGGTGGTGTTCGCGGCTGGCGTGGTGCTGTTCCTGATCGACGTCGTCCTGAGCGTTCGCAGCGGACCGGCCGCGGGCGACAACCCCTGGGATGCGCCAACACTTGAGTGGGCGACGCCGTCGCCGCCGCCGCCGTACAACTTCGCGGTGCTCCCGACCGTCCGGAGCCGCTATCCGTTGTGGGAGTCGCGGCTTCGCATGGCGGCGAGCAGCATCGTGGACCGCGGGCCGGCACTCGACGATGGCCGCGAGACGATCGGCACATTGCCGCTCGATGCGGAGCCAGTGGCGATACTGCACATGCCGGCCGATTCGCCGTGGCCGCTGTTGCTGGCGCTTGCGCTCACGATCGTGTTCTACGCGCTGCTCGCGGTGTCCTGGGTCTGGGCCGGCCTCGGGTTGCTTTTCGTATTCGCGTGTCTCGTCGGTTGGATCTCGCCGTCGCGGGCTGGCCAAACCGTCCGAGGGGGCTGAGCATGGCAACGGCCGTGGTGTCCCTTCCGCCAAGCGCCTACGCCGCAGACGCATCGGGCAGGTGGGCGATGCGCCTTCTGATCGCTACCGAAGCATCGTTCTTCGCGTATTTGTTGTTCAGCTACTTCTATCTCGGGTCGATGGCGGCGGCGTGGCCGCCTGGCGGACCGCCTTCACTCACGATCGCCGGGCCCGACACGGTCATTCTCCTTCTCAGCAGTGTGACCCTCTGGTGGGCGGAGCGGTCGATCGAGCGCGGCTCGCAGGGCCAGCTTCGGAGCGGTCTGCTCATCACGTTCGTCCTTGGCGCGATCTTCATCGGGCTGCAGGCGCTGGAATGGTCGCACAAGAGCTTTACGCCACGGACGAACGCGTACGGCTCGCTCTATTTCATCGTGACCGGCTTTCACGGCGCGCACGTCGTGGCTGGATTACTGATGAACGCCGTGGTGCAGGTGTGGGCATGGCGCGGCTTTTTGTCCGCCGAGCGTCACGGGCTGCTCTCGAACGCCGCATTGTACTGGCACTTCGTCGACGTCGTCTGGATTGCCGTGTTCACGGCGCTCTATCTCCTTCCGAGGTTTGGGTGATGCGTCACGGCGGTGGCGCGCGTTCAGGCGCGGCGATGAGCGGCGATCCGGTTGCCGGCCTGGGCTCACTCTGGTTTGGGCTGTTCGGGGCACCGGGATTCTGGAGCGTGCAGCTCATCGCCACTTACGCGGTCGCTGCTCACGCATGCTTTCCGCGACGGCAGCCGTTGCTGGGATCGAGCGCGCCGGCCGTCTGGGGCGCGGTCTGCATCATCATCGTTGTCGCCCTGGCGGGATCCATTGCCGCGCTCTTGACTGCAATGGCAGCCTCGCGTGCGCTTCGCGAGGCACCCCAGCAGAGTGCGGGCCACGTCGATGGCGCGCGGGAGCGAGCGCGGTTCATGGCTCACTCGGGAATCATGATGAGCGTGTTGTTCACCGGCGCGGTGGCGCTCAGCGCGATCGCGCTCTTTCTCACTCCGGTCTGCTGGTGATGTCGCACCTGTTGGGCCGGTGGACGTGGGAGCCAACCGTTGTGCTCGGCGTCGCTGTATTGGCCATTCTGGTATGGCGCCGGTCTGCGCCGCCTCTGGTTGCGGGCGGGCCCGGGTCACAGCATTCGGACGGGGTCACGCGTGGCTGTTCGGCGGGGGATTGCTCGCCATCGCCTTCGCGCTTTTGTCGCCGCTCGATGCGGCTGCCGAGAGGTCATTTGCGGCCCATATGACCCAGCATCTGGTGCTGATCCTGGTCGCGGCCCCCCTTCTCGTACTGGGCCGCCCACTGCTGCCGGCGATCTGGACGCTTCCACCGTCATGGCGGAGGCGCGGCGGGCGGTGGTGGGCCGGCGTTCCGGCAGTGCGTGTGGGCCTCGCCGCCATGACGGCGCCGAGCGTTGTGTGGATCGCTCACGCTGCAGCGTTGGGATTCTGGCACATTCCCGTGGCGTATGCGTGGGCGTTGCGATACGAGCCGGTGCATGCGGCCGAGCATGCCAGCTTTCTCGTCACCGGATGTCTCTTCTGGTGGGTCGTGCTGCAGCCAACCGGCCGGCGCCGATTGGGGTATGGCGCGGCGATCGTCTATGTCGCCACGTTTGCGGCCGTGATGGGCGTCTATGCCGCCCTGCTGACATTCGCGCGGACGCCGTGGTACGTCGCGCAAGCCGTTCCGGCATGGGGGGCGGGCCTGACGGCGCTCGAGGATCAGCAGCTCGCGGGACTCATCATGTGGATTCCCGGCGGCGTCGTCTACCTGGCGGCCGTGGGGTTGTGTTTTGCCCGTTGGCTGGAGGCCGACGGCACCGCACCGCCCACGCGCACGATCGAACGCACCCGACACTCGCGGGAAGCAGCCTATGTGGCATCCTCCGCGGTTCCGTAGCGGATGGGCGGCGGCCGCCGCATTGTTGGCCATCGCGTGCACGGGCCAGGGACGACGTTCCGGCGTCACGGTGGCCGGCGGCGATGCGGCGCGCGGAGCGCAGGCGATCGGCACCTACGGCTGCGGCTATTGTCACGTGATTCCCGGCGTCCACGATGCGACCGGGACGGCCGCCCCTCCGCTCGAATCCTTCGGAACACGTATCACCATTGCAGGCGAGGCCGCCAACACGCCGGATCAACTCATGGCGTGGATCATGGACCCCCGGGCAATCAAACCGCGGACGCTCATGCCCAACCTGGGCGTTCGGGCAGCCGATGCGCGCGACATTGCCACATACCTGTATACCCTTCGATGATCGGGAGGGGCGATGCTCTCATGAGATCGCCGGCCAGGCGAGCTGTCGCGCTGGCGGCAGCCGGGATGCTCGCTGCGGCATGCGGCGGCGCGCCGCTGCGGGTGGTCCAGGGCGGCGACGCCGCACGCGGCCGAGCAGCCATTGCGCGATATGGTTGTGGCGCATGCCATGTCATCCCGGGCATGACGGACGCTGCCGGCAACGTCGGGCCACCGCTTACGGCGTTCAGCCGCCGGGTGACGATTGCGGGTGAAATTCCGAACACAGCCGACAGTCTGGTCGCGTGGATTCGGACTCCGCAGGCCATTGAGCCGGGGTCGGCCATGCCCGACCTTGGCGTCGACGACCGGTCGGCTCGCGACATTGCCGCGTATCTGTACGCGCCCCGATGACTCCGGTCGTGTCCGGTTTGTCGCGCCAGCGAATCGAGTCACGCTTGCACACTGCAAGTGCTGATCACGGCACACCTCATGCGCTTCGTTGGATCCAGCCGGCGTGGCCGGATTCTTCCACGAGAGCAGGCATTTGACGATGAGCAGCACAGCGGCGGACTTCCTCATGAAGCGCCTCACCGAATGGGGCGTGCGGCGAATCTTCGGCTATCCGGGCGACGGCATCAACGGGCTCGTGGCCGCGATCGCCCGGGCCGACGGAGCAATTGGTTTCATCCAGGTGCGGCATGAAGAGCAAGCCGCTTTCATGGCATGCGCGCATGCCAAATACACGGGTGAGGTGGGTGTTTGCCTCGCGACGTCTGGGCCGGGCGCCATCCACCTGCTGAACGGACTTTACGATGCGAAGAACGATCACCAGCCGGTCGTCGCAATCGTGGGTCAGACATCGACCATGGCAATCGGGGGAAACTATCAGCAGGAGGTCGATCTCAACGCCCTATTCAAGGACGTCGCGAGCGAATATTGCTTCACGATCTCGAACCCAACGGCGGTCCGGCACGTCGTCGACCGCGCACTCCGCATCGCGATGGCGACGCGATCGGTCACGTGCATCATCGTGCCGAAGGATGTGGCCGAGATGGACGCGGTCGCGGTTCCCCCGCACATCCACAACTCGGTGCATACGGGCATCGGATTCAGCCGTCCACGGATCCTCCCGACAGACGCAGATCTTCACCGTGCGGCGGAGGTGCTCAACGCCGGGAAGCGTGTCGCGATGCTGGTGGGCGCGGGCGCCATAGGCGCGGTCGATGAGGTCATCGCAGTGGCCGACCGTCTCGGCGCTGGCTGCGCGAAGGCGTTGCTCGGTAAGGCCGTGTTGCCTGATGATCTACCGTGGGTGACCGGAACGATCGGTCTCCTTGGCACCCGCCCCAGCCACGACATGATGCGGGATTGCGACACACTGCTCATGATCGGCTCGACCTTTCCTTACGGGGAGTTTCTGCCCAAGGAGGGCCAGGCTCGTGGCGTACAGATCGACATCAACGGGGCGATGCTCAGCCTGCGGTACCCGATGGAAGTGAACCTGACGGGCGATGCGGCGGAAACGCTTCGCGCGCTGCTGCCTCTTCTGAGGGCACATCCTGACCGCGCGTGGCGGGATACCATCGCCGCCAACCGTGACGAGCAGCAGCGCGTCGATGCCAGCCGGGCGAGAGTCGAGGCGAACCCGCTCAATCCGGCGCTCGTCTTCGCGGAGCTGTCGCGGCGGCTGCCGGATGACTGCATCCTCAGCGGCGACGCCGGCACCGCGACGAACTGGCTTGCGCGGTATCTCGTCATGCGCCGCGGGATGAAGTTCTCCCTCTCGGGGAGCCTCGCCACGATGGGGCCGGCGGTCCCGTACGCGATTGCCGCGAAGTTCGCGTTTCCGGGTCGCGTCGCGATCGCCATGACCGGCGACGGGGCGATGCAAATGAATGGCCTGAACGAGCTGATTACCGTCGCCAAGTACTGGAGGCAGTGGCGAGACCCTCGCATCATTTTCCTCGTGCTCAACAACCGCGACCTCAATCAAGTGTCGTGGGAGATGCGCATCGAGAGTGGAGATCCGAAATTCGACGCCTCGCAGGATCTCCCGGATTTCCCGTATGCGCGCTATGCGGAGTTACTCGGCTTCACGGGGATCCGGGTCGACAGTCCGGAGCAGGTGGGGCCGGCGTGGGATGTAGCCTTGTCCGCAACGCGCCCGGTGGTGTACGAGGCGTATACCGACCCCAACGTCTCGATTCTTCCGCCGCACATCACCTTCGAGCAAGCGAAGAATTTCGTGGCAGCCATGGTCAAAGGAGATCCGGATGAGAAGGGGGTCCTCATCGAGTCCGTGAAGGGCGTCATGGCCGGCATCTTCTCGGGGCGGGGGAGCCGAGGCTAGGAACGGGCGGTAGGAGCGTATCCGTGCTCGGGACCAGTCGCGTGCCGGTCGACCGCGTCGCGGTGTCTGCGTATCGGATCCCGACGGATGCGCCGGCCGAGTCGGACGGTACGCTGGAGTGGGCGGCGACCACGCTCGTCGTCGTCGAGATGCATGCCGGCGGTATGACAGGCCTCGGCTACACCTACGCCGACACTGCAACCGCGTGTCTGATCCGGGACACGTTGGCCGGCGTCGTCCACGGGCAGGACGTGATGGCGAGCGCGCGGATCTGGGCCAGCCTCGTGGCTCAAATTCGCAATCTCGGACGGCCCGGCATCGCGGCGATGGCGATCGCGGCCGTCGATGTGGCTGTATGGGACCTCAGGGCCCGGCTGATCGGCGTGCCACTCGTGACGCTGCTTGGCGCCGCCCGGGATGCGGTGCCGGTCTATGGCAGTGGCGGATTCACGTCGTATTCGATCCGGCAGCTACAGGCGCAACTCGCGGCGTGGGTCGAGTCCGGAATCGCCCGTGTCAAGATGAAGATCGGCCGGGATCCCGTTGCCGATATCGAGCGCATCGCGGCTGCACGGTCCGCCATCGGTGATGCCGCCGAGTTGTTCGTCGACGCGAATGGCGCTTACACCCGGAAGCAGGCGCTGGCGCAAGCCGCGCGTTTCGCGGAGTCACGGGTAACGTGGTACGAGGAGCCGGTGTACCACCAGGATCTCGAGGGATTGCGGCTCTGTCGCGACCGGGCGCCTGTGTCCATGGAGATCTCCGTGGGCGAGTACGGATACGAGCCCGCGGATTTTTCACGGATACTGGATGCGGGTGCGGTGGACGTTCTGCAGGCGGACGCGTCGCGCTGTGAGGGGATCACTGGGCTGCTGGTGGTGGATGGCCTGTGCGAGGCGAAGGGCGTTGCGCTCTCCACACATTGTGCGCCGTCGCTTCACGCCCATCCCGCCTGTGCGGCGAAGCGGGTGCGGCACATCGAGTATTTCCACGATCACGTCCGGATCGAGCACATGCTGTTCGATGGCGTGCTCACGCCCGTGGCCGGAGAACTCCGGCCCGACCTCACGCGGCCTGGCATTGGCCTGGACTTCAAGCGGGCCGATGCCGCCCGATTCGCGATATGAGCCTTTCCGAGGTGGTGAACCAGCGATGACAATGACCGGGGCCCCGGCGCCGGCGGAACGCGGTTCCGCGCGCGGGACGCGCGCTCCGCTTCCCGTGCTGCCACGCCCGGACGCCGTGGCGCCGGCCCAGACCGGAGCCGACATGGATCGTCTGGCCGCGGCGCTCCGGAAGACCGTCCGGGGCGAGGTTCGGTTTACGGCTGGGGACCGGGCGCTGTATTCGACCGACGCCTCCAACTACAGGCAGATCCCGATCGGCGTGGTGATTCCGCGGGACGCCGACGACGTCGTGGCCGCGATCGGCGTCTGCCGTGAGTCCGGCGCTCCCATCGTCGCGCGCGGGGGCGCGACCGATCTGGCGGGGTCGACCTGCAATGCCGCCGTGGTGCTCGACATGAGCAAGTACATGAACCACGTGCTGGAAATCGATTGGGAGGGGCGGTGGGCGCGTGTCGAGCCGGGTACCGTGCTGGATGACCTGCGGCATCGGGCGGAGGCGCGGCATCTCACCTTCGGCCCGGACCCTGCCACTCACAGCCGCAACACGCTCGGCGGGATGATCGGGAACAACTCCTGTGGGATGCACGCGCAGATGGCCGGCAAGGTCGAGGAGAATACCGAGGCCCTCGAGATCGTCACCTACGACGGGCTTCGGATGTGGGTCGGCGCCACGAGCGACGAGGAGCTGGCGGCGATCATCGCCGCCGGCGGCCGGCGGGGCGAGATCTATTCGCGGCTCAGGAGCATCCGCGACCGGTATGCGGTTCAGATCCGGAAGAAGTTCCCGCACATTCCGCGGCTCGTCTCGGGCTATCCGCTGCACGAGCTGCTGCCCGAGCACGGGTTCAACGTCGCCCGAGCGCTCGTCGGGACCGAGAACACGTGCGTCACGGTACTCCAGGCCAAACTGCGCCTCGTGCACAGTCCTCCGAGCCGGACGCTAGCGGTGTTCGGGTTCGCCGACATCTTCACGGCCGGCGACCACGTGCCGTTCTGCAACGCGCACCGGCCGATCGCGCTCGAAGGGATCGACAGCAGCATGTTCACGTACATGCACGACAAGGGGATGTCGACATCGGGCCGGAACATGCTGCCGGCGGGCAACGCGTGGCTGGTCGTGGAGTTCGGGGCGGAGTCGAAGGCGGAGGCCGACGAGCAGGCGCGCGGGCTGATGGGGGATTTCGGCCGGCAGCCGCATCCCCCGACGATGAAACTCTTCGACAACCCTGTTGAGGAGAGGGCGCTCTGGGACATTCGCGAATCCGGGTTGGGTTCGACGTCCAAGATCCCGAACCTGCCGGACTTCTACCCTGGCTGGGAGGATTCCGCGGTACCGCCCGACGCGGTCGGCCGGTATTTGCGCGACCTCCAGGGACTATTCGACAAGTACGGATACACCGCGTCCCTTTACGGGCACTTCGGGCAGGGCTGCATCCATTGCAGCATCGACTTCGATCTGTACACCGCTGAGGGGATCGGCCGGTGGAAACTATTTCTGAACGAGGCCGCGCACCTCGTCACGTCGTACGGTGGTTCGTTGTCGGGCGAGCATGGTGACGGGCAGGCTCGCGGGTCACTGCTGCCGATCATGTTCGGCGACGAGATCATGGAGGCGTTCCGCGAATTCAAGTCCATCTGGGATCCGCAGGGCAAGATGAACCCGGGAAAGGTGATCGATGCCTATCCGGTGGACGAGAATCTGCGCTGGGGGACCCACTATCACCCGTGGGAGCCCGCGACGCATTTCGCTTTTCCCGACGATCGCGGGAGCTTCGCGTATGCCGCGAACCGGTGCGTGGGAACGGGGAAATGCCGGAAGCATGATACCGGGACGATGTGCCCGAGCTACATGGCGACACGTGAGGAGCGGCATTCGACGCGGGGCCGTGCGCGGCTTCTCTTCGAGATGCTCGAGGGCAACCCGCTCGGGAAGGGGTGGCGGGACGAGTCGGTGAAGCAGGCGCTCGACCTGTGCCTGGCTTGCAAGGGGTGCCGGGGCGAATGCCCGGTCAGCGTGGACATGGCGACGTACAAGGCGGAGTTCCTGTCGCATTACTTCGAGGGCCATCTCCGGCCCGCCGCCGCCTACGCGTTCGGCCTCATGTACTGGTGGGCGCGGGCCGCGGCGCGAATTCCCCGGATCACGAACTTCCTCACGCAAACGCCGGGGCTGCGCCGCATCGCGAAGGCCCTGGCGACGGTGGCGCCGCAGCGCCGGATCCCCGTCTTTGCGCGCCAAACATTCAGGGCGTGGTTCGCGAAGAGGCCCGCCCGGAATCCGGACAAGCCTCCGGTCCTGTTGTGGCCGGACACGTGGAACAACCACTTCCATCCGGCGACGCTGCAAGCGGCGGTGGAGGTGCTGGAGGCGGCGGGCTTCCGGGTGATCATCCCGCAGATGTCTCTGTGTTGCGGGCGACCTCTATACGACTACGGGATGCTCGGCCTCGCCAAGCGGATGCTGCACCGGGTGCTCGATGGCCTGGCGCCCCAGATCCTCTCCGGCGTCAGCGTGGTCGGCCTGGAGCCGAGTTGCGTGTCGGTGTTCCGCGACGAACTCGTGAACCTGCTGCACGACGACGAAAATGCGCAGCGGCTGAGCAAGCAAACCTATCTCCTGAGTGAGTTCCTCGCGAAGCAGGCGCCGGATTTCGTGGTGCCGCCGCTGCACGCCAAGCTATTGGTGCACGGTCACTGTCATCAAAAGGCCGTCCTCGGATTCAGCGATGAGGAGGCGCTTCTGAAGAAGCTCGGAGCCGACTACACGATCGTGGATTCCGGGTGCTGTGGGATGGCGGGAGCGTTTGGTTTCGAGAAGGGGGAGCATTACGACGTGTCCATCACGTGCGGCGAGCGCGTGTTGTTACCGAGAGTTCGGGAGGCCGCGCTGGACACGGTGATCGTGGGCAACGGATTCAGTTGCCGCGAGCAGATCGCGCAGACGACCGATCGCCAGGCTCTGCACATCGCGCAGGTCGTGAAGATGGCGCTGGACGGTGCGACGCCCGGTCCGCGGCCCGAGCTGGCGTACATGCCCCCGATCAGAGGGCAGTCGTGAAGGCCATCGCGGTCGTCCCGGGGACCCCGGGCGCCATCATGGTGGACCGGCCCGACCCGGCGGTGACGGCGCCGGACGGAGTGATGATGCGAGTGGTGTCGGTTGGGATCTGCGGTACGGACCGGGACGAGGTCTCAGGCGGACGGGCCACAGCGCCGGACGGGCAGCATGAGCTGGTGATCGGCCACGAGATGCTGGGCCAGGTCGTGCGGGTGGGCAACGCGGTCACCCGGGTGGCGGTCGGGGATCACGCGGTGCTCACTGTTCGGCGGGGGTGTGGGCGGTGCGCGTCGTGCGGGATGGGCCGCTCCGACATGTGTGAGACCGGCGAATATCGTGAGCGTGGGATCCGCGGGTTGGATGGGTATCAAACCGAATACGTGGCCGATTGCGAGCGGTACGTCATCCGTGTTCCAGCGGGACTCGCATCGGTGGGCGTGCTGGTCGAGCCATTGTCGATCGTCGAGAAGGCGATCGGCGAAGCGCTTCGGTTGCAAGACGCGCGGCGTCCTGACGCGGCGACGATGCCGGACTGGATTGTGGGGCGCCCGTGTCTGGTGGCGGGGCTCGGGCCTGTGGGCTTGCTGGCGGCGATGGTGCTGTCGCTGCGTGGCGCCCGTGTCTACGGGCTCGACGTCATGGATGCGGCGACGGCGCGCCCGGCGTGGCTGCGCGGCCTGGGTGGAGAGTACATCGACGGCCGGCGGGTGCCCGCGAAACGAGTCGAAAGGGAAGTGGGTCCGATGGAGGTCATTGTGGAGGCGACGGGGGTGGCGGTGCTCGAGTTCAACCTGCTGGACGCGCTCGCGCTCAACGGCGTGTACGTGCTCACCGGCATACCGACAGGAGACCGGCCGCTCCAGATTCCGGGCGCGGAACTCGTGCGGCACCTCGTCCTGGGCAACCAGGTGATGCTGGGCAGTGTGAACGCGTCCGCCGGACATTTTCAGATGGCGGTCGACGACCTGGCCCGGGCGGAGCTTCGGTGGCCCGGGCACCTCTGCCGTTTGATCTCACACTACCCGCCGGATCGCTTCAGCGAGGTGGTGAGCCACGCTGAAGCGGAGGCGATCAAGGAAGTGGTCGATTGGCCGAACGCGGGGGGGTAACGGGGCGTGTGGATACCGCTACTTCCCGCCAGCGGCGGTCCCGCCAGTCTTGTCGGGGACGACCGTGATCGTAACGGACGACGGATACTGGCGCGAGTGGTGCACCGCGTTGTGGGCGACGAGGCCGGTGGCTTCGTCGTAGTTGTTCCCGCCGGTGTTGAGATTGCGGTCGAAGCGCGGGAAGTTGCTGCTCGACACTTCCACGCGGATCCGGTGCCCCGCCTCGAAGTAGTTGCTGGTGGTCATCGGGGACATCGTCACCTTGTACACCTTCCCCCCTTCCATCCACACCGGGTTGTCATATCCCTCGCGGTACCGGACGCGCTGGATCGTCTCGTCCAGGTTGTACGCGCGGCCGTCGGGATAGACGTCTTCGAGGCGGATCGTGAGATCCGTGTCCTTGCGGTCCGATGAGACGTAGAGCGTCGCCGTGATGGGGCCGCTCACCTCCGTCCCCTCCTTGAGTGCGGGGGACGTATAGACCAGGATATCCGGCCGCGTCTCCATCGTGCGCTGGTCCTGTGAGCCGTCGGGGATGCCCGGCATGCAGCAAAAGCCGCCGCCGTAGGTCGGGACCGGCGCCATCGGGTCGTACGTGAACGCGTCCGGCTTGTCACCGCCCGGCGCCTTGGTGGCCAGCACCCCGTCCCCCAGCCCGGTATTCGCGTGGCCTCCGCTCGACAGATAGAACGTGAGCGGTTCGGCGCCTTTGGGCGGCCAACTGTCGGACGACTTCCACTTGTTGAGTCCCATCTCGTAGTACCGCACGTGTGGCAACGTGTCGAGCAAATGGTTGTCCTCACCCTTGAGGAAATGATCGAACCATCCATAGGTGAGCGCGGGATAGTCCCATCGCGCGTCGCCTTCGTCCCGTTCGCCGACCACGGTGTGCTCAGTCGCGCGCGTGTAGCCGCAGTGCAATGTCGGCGCGATCATCAGATACTGCTGCTTCGCGACCTCCGGCGATGCGGTCTGCCGGACGTGGTTGAACAGCGCGATGTTGGGTCCGACCGAGACATCGTACCAGCTCACCATGTAGAGCCCTGGCACGTCGATGACCATGTCGTCCCGATAGAGTCCGCCCAGGCTCCACGCCGGGCTGCCGGGCGTCCGCTGGATCATGCGCCCCCCGGTGACGTTCGGTTCGGAGTCCGCGAAGATGCCGGGCTCGCCCCCGATTGAACTGAGCATGTCCTGCTCTGGCAGGTGGCTGAACGCTTCCGGCCAATGCCCGATCGGTGCGGCCGCCGCGAGATCGTAGTAGCGCGACGCGATTTCCAGATTCGCCTGGGACGTGCCGGGCGGGAACGTCGGACGCACGGCGTACTGCACGTAGTCCGAGAGCCAGTAGATGAACAGCATCTGCACGGCGCCGCCCCGATACCAGTTCCCCTGCTCCTGAAAGGGTTTCACGCGACCGATGCCCGCGCCGAATCCCTCGGGGATGATCGTCGACAGTCCCGGCGGCGCGGTCGCCGCGACGGCCAACTGCCATTCCGCGGTCGATGAGCAGCCAATGAGCCCGACCTTGCCACTCGACCATTCCTGGTCGTGGAGCCACTTGATCATGTCGTAGCCGTCGGTGCGTGGCGGCCCGAGGATGTCGTAGACACCTTCGGAGAAGAACTGGCCGCGCTCATTCTGCTCGACGAACGCGTAGCCGTGCTTGATGGCCGTGAGGACGTTGGTCATGTCGGCCGGCACCCGGTTGCGCACATCCCAGAAATTGAAGTTGTACGGCGTGCGGACGAAGATCGTGGGCACCTTGCCGGCCGCGTTCTTCGGGCGGTAGATGTCGGTCATGAGGCGAGTCCCGTCGCGCATCGGCACCATGACGCGCCGGTCGATGACGGCAAGCGACTCGAGCTCCTTTTCGGTCTTGTAGCGTTGCTCGCGACCCGCCGAGTCCAGCAGCGCGCGAGGCGGTTGCGCCGCGAGCGCGGGTACAGCGGCGATGGCGGCGAGCGCAAAAATCCTGACCGTCCGGAACATCAATGGCCTCCCTTCGACCGAGTGCGCCGCCGATGTCTCGGTGTCTGATGCGGAGTCGTGATGCATCACTGAGAGAGAGACGCGTGGCGATTGACCTGCCGTCCGGGGCGAAGTGTGATGATTCCTGGGGCGGCGAGCAAGTGGCGGCTGGGCACCGAGGCCTGTTGGCGCGCCGCTGCCCGGGGCGTCGCCGGCGGAGGGCGATCGAACTGTCCCGGTAGGTGAGACGGTTCGCGGACTGCCGGTGTGCCGCCAGGACGCCCGGGGCGCTCTCGACGCCCGGCGGTCGGGGCATGTAGGTTCCCGGGAGAGCGACCGAGTTGCGCGTGGGACCAGGCGGCGTGCGGGTCGTCGTTGGCGTGATTGGCCGGGGTGGCGAAACTGGTAGACGCGAGGGACTTAAAATCCCTTGGGGGCAACCCCGTGCGGGTTCGAGACCCGCCCCTGGCACGTTGCCCCATCGGAGGCGAAATGGCTAAGTACTCATGGATCATAGTGACGCCGTTCGCGCTGCTCGCTCTGGTCTGGGGGCTGGAGCTGTATCGAGCGAGGACGAGAGCCGCACGTGGGGATGAGAAATGGCCAAGGCAGTCGCCGAGAGAAAAGGTCCGGCGCGGCATCCTGGCGATCCTGCTGAACGCCATCATCCTGGGGGCTCAACTCTACGCCCTGCTGATCGAGCATCGCGACTATGGGGCGACGGCCTATGTAATGGCGCTTGCAGCGAGCCTCGGAATTGTGCTTGCCGCTCGCGTAGTTGTGGTTGGCTTGCGCGCGGAACGATCCAGCTAGCGTGAGTGGTGTCGCCGCATAACCTCCGCAGGAGCGGTGCAGTAGCCGACGAACGGCGGGCCACCACCTGAGGGGTGCCAGCGGTGCTCATCGGCGCGCTGCGTGGGGCTATCCGTCAGCCGGGACGATGGCCATCGCGCGAGCGAATGTCGTCAACGTGACCCGGTATCTGGCGCGCGATCCCGCCGCCAACTTCGTTGGGCGTCGCTTTGCACACGGCGCTACAGCGTGCATCCGGGCCGCGCTAGCTCGCGACCGCCAGGGATGGCGGGTGCGGCTTCTGGATTGGAGGCCATTGCGCGATATATGAGACTGCGGATCAATGCGCAAATTGTGGGACACAGGCCCGCATTACTTGAAAGGCGAGGATCTTGGGTGCAATGTGGTCTCACGTGGCAAGAATCTTTCACGATCTTGCGCAGTCATTGGCACCTAGCGGAGGCGCGCGTGCACCCGTTCCAGCGTATTGTATGCTCCTTGCCCATCGGCGCGGCGAATACACTTGCCGCCGCTGCACTCGTCACCGCCGGCCTGGCGGCCTGTAGTCCCAAGACCGAGCCTTCGCCGGCTGACGCCGCGCCGGCCTTCGTTCCCGCGCCGGTGTCGTCCGGCCCGGCGCTGCAACCGGCCGATCTCTACCATCTGGAGTCCGTGTCGTCCGTCGCCATCTCTCCGGATGGCAAGCGCGTGGCGTACGCCGTGAGTCATCACGACTCACCCCAGCGGACGACGCCGAGCTTGATGGTGATCGAGCTGCCCAGCGGGCAGCCTGCTGCTGTCGGGCCGGCGCAATCGAGCGGCAGCTCGCCGCACTGGTCGCCGGACAGCAAATCGATCGCCTATGAAGGCAGCGCCAATGATCAGTCAGGCCTGTGGGTGGCCCAGGCGAACGGCTCGGGCGCCACCTTCATCGCGCCGATGGACGGAACCGACGCGCCCGTGCCGGGGGCGGGCAACGCCATTAGTTGGTCGCCCGACGGCAAACAGATCGCCTTCGTCTCCTCCACCCCGGGCCCGGAGACGGCGGCTGCCGAGGGCGATCCGCACGTCTTTACCCGGTACCTCTATAAGCCGGACGCCTCGGAAGGCGTCCATCCCTTCCAGGACAACAAGCGGTTGCACGTGTTCATCGCCGACGTCGCGTCCAAGCAGGTGCACCAGCTCACCAGCGGCGACCGCTACGAACATTCCATCGCGTGGGCGCCCTCTGGTGACCGGATTCTGTTCGAGTCGAACATGGAAGAGAACGCGGACGAGAACTTCAACTACGACATTCTGACTGCCGGCGCGAGCGATGGCGCGATTCACCGGCTCACCCATCAGGTGGGTCCCAAGTACGGCGCTGTCTGGTCGCCGGATGGGTCGAAGATTGCCTACACCCACACCGTCCGCCCGATCACCTCGATGGAAACGACGGCGGAGGACGATCACCTCTACATCATGAACGCCGATGGATCGGACGCGCACCTGGTCACGGGGCAGGCGGATCTGCGCTACGGGATGCCGCAGTGGTCGGCGGACGGTTCGCAGATCTACTTCACCTTGCAGGACCACGGGCAGGTGAGGCTCGAGCGCGAGCCCGCCGCCGGCGGTGCACCCGAGGTGGTGGTCGGAGGCGAGGGCTCGCTGGGATACAGCGGATGGTCTCTGGCGAAGACGGGCGCCGTGGCCTACGCGTACAGCACGCCCACGTCGCCGCCGCAGCTCTACGTGGCGAGCGGAACCGGTTCGCCGCAGCAACTCACGCATCTCGACCAGGACGTACTCGGTGGCAAGCAGATCGCGCCGGTCGAGCGGTTGGAGTTCAAGACCAAGGACGGCCTCTCGGTGGAAGCGTTCCTCACGCGTCCAGCGACCGCGGGCGCCTCGCCCGCTGCCCATTCTGTTCCCTTGGTGGTCAACGCCCACGGGGGTCCGCACGGCGAGCAAGGACCAGAGTTCAACTCCACGAACCAGATCTATGCGGGCCACGGTTTTGCCACGCTGATGGTCAACTACCGCGGTTCGACTGGCTACGGCCAGGCGTTCGAGGACAAGATCCTGAACGACCAGGATGGCGGCGAGATGCGCGACGTGATCGAGGGGGTCGATGCGGCACTGGCCAAGTATTCGTGGCTCGATCCCAACCGGCTTGGCGTCGAGGGCACCAGCTACGGTGGACAGGTGGCCGACTTCGTCCCCACCATGACGACGCGCTTCAAGGCGGCCATTCCCACTGCCGGCGTCTCCAACCTGGTGACGCAAACCTATGTCTCCTACTACCACGACTACCTGCCGTCCGAGTACAAGGGGCGCTTCAATTCGCCAGAGCGCAAGGACATCCTCTGGAATCATTCAGCGGTTCGTTTTGCCAACAAGGTGACGACGCCGATGCTGATCATCCACGGCGCGAACGACAACGACGTGCCGTGGGTAGAGGCGGAGGAATTCTATATCGCCCTGAAGGAGGCCGGCGACCAAACCGAATTGGTGCTCTATCCGAATGAAGGCCACGGCATCCGCGGGACGGGCCATCAGGTGGACAAGCTCACCCGCAGTATGCAGTGGTATGACAAGTACTTTGCGCCGCCCCCGGCAGACGAGCGTCAGCGCAAAGCGGTCGGGAACTGACGCGTGGCCATCGCCCCACGGTCGCGGTCATGCCGGCGCCGTGGGGCGCGGAGCGTCGCGCGTCGGGCTGGTTTCGCCCCTGCTACGGCGCGGACGGCGTAGGTCCGAACATCAGTGCTCCGAAGCCGCAGGCGAGAAGCGCATAGGCTCCCAACGCGACGCACACAACCGGCGTGACCGGCAGCGCGTGCCGGACAAATATTTCGCGAGCGAGCGTGAGCGCGCCGATCATGCCGTGCGTCGCGCCGCCGGCGACGACGGCTCGTCCGAAGATGCCGCCGAGGAGGGCGGTGCGGCTCACCCAGGTGACGGTGGCGAGTCCCGCGAGCGCGGCGCCATAGAGCTGGGCGATCACGACGGAAATCGCCGTCACCGGGGCGCCGGCCGCCGAGAGGACAGCGTCCGCTGCGAAGATCAGCGCGAGCGCGGCAACGCCGAGGATGGCGGCGCTTGCGGTCATGAAGACACGACTCGTGGCCGAACCAGACATCACCGTCACGGCGGTGATCCTACCGTCCATTCGGGTGCCCGTCAACGACGGGCCGGTCCAAACCTGTGGACCCTTCAGGTTGCGCTGAAACGCCGGGGTTTCTCCCCATATAATCGTTGACATGCGGAGCACATGTTAGCATGTTTATCACATGTCAATCATGATCCAGATCCGAAATGTCCCCGATCCCGTACACCGGCGGCTCAAGTCGCTGGCAGCGCTGGCAGGCACGTCACTGTCCGACTACCTGTTGAACGAGATCCGGGAGGTAGCCGAGCGGCCGACGCTCGAGGAGTTGCGGACTCGATTGCACAGCCGGCCGAAGGTGAGGCCGTCGGTTGCCCCGGCCCGGGCTGTTCGTGCCGAGCGTGACCGCCTGTGATCGTTGTCGACGCGTCGGCGCTGATCGAGGCGCTGCTGGGGACCCCGGCGGCGGAATCCGTCGAACGGTGGTTATTCGATGCTCGAGAAACCCTGCACGCGCCCCATTTGCTCGACGTCGAGGTCGCTCAGGTCATTCGCCGCTATGCGGCGGCCGGCGAGATAGGACAGGCGCGCGGACGCGCAGCGCTCGCCGATCTCGCCGACTTTCCCGTGCGCCGATATCCCCATCGAGTCCTGCTCCCGCGAGTCTGGGAATTGCGGAGCAACCTCACCGCGTATGACGCGATGTACGTCGCGCTCGCAGAAGCGCTGGACGCGCCGCTCCTGACGCGCGACCGGCGCCTTGCGGCGTCACCCGGGCATCGCGCGCGCGTCGAATTGGTGTAAGCGCGCCGCTAACGTCCCTGCGGCTGGCTCGACGGCGGCACCATGCCGAGGGTGCGCATGTAGGTGACGATGTTGCCGTAGTGCTCATCGTCGTGCGACGTGTTCGCGAGCAGTGCCCAGAATGGCTGTCTGCTCTCTGCCGAACAGCTTGGTCTCCCGCTTCAGCGCCTCGGCGTCGGTCATCAGGTACGCTTTCTGACAGTACTCCGTGGAGGCCTTGAGTGCCGTCACCAGTGCGGCCTTCGCCGTCGTGGTTTTCTCGATGTCGTCCTCGGCGGTCGTCTTGTCCCCGAGGGCAGCGGCGCAGAACATGTGCTGCGATCCGGCGATGTGCGCGATGAGCTGGCCGAAGGTACGTACCGACGGCACGGGGTGGTACGCGTAGCTCGAATCAGGCATTTGCTCGGCCGCCGCTGTGACGTAACCAATGACTTGTGCCCAGATCTGCCGGTCCGCCGCCACCGCCAATGTGGGGGTGGGGGCACTGGGATTCGCAGGGGCCGCGCCGAGCAAGGCGGCAATCGACAGCAGGGAGATTGAGCGCATCATGGCGAGGTACCTCCGCAGGGTAGTTCCCAGCCATCAGGAAGCGAGAGCCGGGATGGCGTGAGCGAGCGAGCAAACACTAACCGTTCCAACCGGTATTGCACCAGCATCATTACCATCCCGACTTGCCCGGTGCGTCAGCAAGCCAGACATCCGGCCGAGACTCTGCGCCGGTGCATACGACGAGATGGGCGGGGGCGCTCGCGCTGATTTCTGCCTGACATGTGGGGGGCGTGGCGGCGAGTTGAGTCACCGCCCCATCGCGCGACACGCGAGCGATGGCCCTTTGGGGGCCCTCGAATCTCTCGGCCGGGGAGCTCACATTCCAGCTTCTTGTTGCCATGGTCGCCGAGATCACCGACGCATCGCCGTCCCATCCGATGACGTCGGCGCGCTGCGGCGAGTGAACGATTGCGATCGTGCGTCCCGTGTGGCTGTCGATCCAGACCGTGCCGTGGGCAGCATCAGACCAATACGCGATCTGTCCGTTCGACGGATTGGCTTCCATCAGCGACCCCACGGCGACGGAGTCCGCAACCCGAATGCTGTCGACCCGGCGCTCGAGCGTGTCGAGCAGCACGAACATCGTCGGCGTCTCGGCTACCGTCAAAACATCATTCCCAAGCCAGCAGTTGAACTCTCCAAACAGTGGCGAGAGATGCTCGGCCGCGTCGCTGATGGAGACCATCCCAACTCTCCCTGAGACGTCGTCATAGTAGGACATGCGATGACCATCGGGTGACCAGTGCAAGTCCTCCCGTGTGCCGCGGGAGGCTGTCATCGCCTGTGGCTCGCCTCCGCGCGCGGGCACCAGGTAAATGTTGTCGCCGAGGTTGTCGGTGGCCGTCAGCGCGATGCGCTTGCCATCGGGCGCGATGGCTGGCCACGCCAGGTAGCCGGTCCGGGACATAACGGATGTCCATGTCGTGCTGCTGTTATCAAGCGGCCGGCTCGACAGGGTATGGATCGTCGGGACGACAACGATCGCAAGGCGCCCGCTTCGCGACAAGTCGAACTCTCCCTGGTATCCCGTCGGAACCTGGCCCAATACGATCTGGCCGCGATGCGATTCGAATCGTGAGCCGCGGACCGAGAGTCGCATCAAATCGTCTGCGACGCCGGGCCGCACAGTGAAGAACACGACTCCAGACCCCGACGGCTCCCATCGAATCGGCGCACGTGCCCCCTGGAACGCATCGTAGTGCAGGGCCGCGGTGTCGAGGACCTTCCCATCATGCGAGAGCAGGAGGACCGTAGAAAACTTGACGTGTGGATAGCCAACCGCTGCAATGAGATCCTGGTGTGGCGACAGAGCGAGGCCGACGATACGGTAGGCGCCTGGAAGAGCGACGCTGTCGACCGGAGCGAACGTGTGCAGGTCGAATCGAACCATCAACTGGCCGTGGGGCCGGGACTCGGCCACCGCGACGGTTTGACCATCCGGTGCGTATGCCATTGGATTGTCGCCGGATGTGATGCGTCGAACCGACCCGCCCAGTCGGCTCGTCGCGTACAGGCCAATCGGGCCGGTGTCGGGCGACCCGGTAAACAGGACCGTCCCTCCGTCGGGCGACCAGGCCACATGCTCGCCGAGCGACGGCCACGACAGAATACGGACAGACTGCGTGCCATCGACCTCCCGGACCTGCAACGCGCCGGTGCAGCTGGTATGGTCCGCGTTGCATTGGTTCGTCGTGTATGCGATCCAACGTCCGTCGTCGGAGATCGCGATCTGGGCCACGGTTCCGTCGAAGGTGAGCTGGCGCGCGAGTTGGAAGGTGGTTTCAGGGCCGGTACCGCGCGCGACAAATACGGCGGTTGCGACACCGATTGCCGCCAGCGCGACGATCACGCTGGAAATGGCAAGAGCTCGCCAACGTCCGACTCGCCTGGCCGATATTGCGCCCGCTGGGCCGAGGGTCACGTCGCGCGTATCGGACCGAAGCGCTGTGGTCGCCCGGAGTGCCGAAGCGAAGTCGCTCGCCGTGGCGAACCGATCGGCCGGAATCTTCTCGAGTCCACGGCGGATGGCCTCCGCGACTGACGGGGGAGTCGCCGGTCTTTGCGCAGTTACAGGTGGAGGCGCCTCGGTCAGGATCTTGGCCACGATGGCCTGAGAGCTCGGCCCCGTGAACGGCGGCTCGCCGGCCAACATCTCGTAGAGCACGCATGACAACGAATAGATGTCGCTGCGCCCGTCGATGGTGCGTTCTCCCATCGATTGTTCGGGGGACATGTATTGCGGGGTGCCGAGCGACAGGCCGGTCTCGGTCATCCGCCGGTCGGTCGAGTTCGTGATCGCCAGTGCGACACCAAAATCGGCGACGAGCACCGCACCATCGGCCAGCAGGATGTTTTCCGGTTTGATGTCCCTGTGCACGACGCCGTGCCGGTGCGCGTAATCGAGGGCTGACGCGACCCCTTCGGTGATACGAAGAGCTTCTTCGACCGACAACTGCCGTTCGCGTTCGAGCCGGCCGCGGAGTGACTCGCCGGTGACGTACGGCATCACATAGTAGAGCAGCCCGTCGGACCGCCCGGAGTCAAAGAGCGGCAGAATGTGCGGATGATTGAGTTGCGCGGTGATGGCGATCTCGCGCAGGAATCTCTCGGGCCCCAGTACCGCGGCGAGTTCCGGGTGCACGACTTTGACGGCAACGGATCGGTCATGTTTGCGGTCGCGGGCGAGATACACCGTCGCCATGCCGCCGGCGCCTATCTCCCGGTCGACGAGGTAGGCCCCTTCGAGTGCCTTTTGCAGCCTACCGGTCAGATCAGAATTCATGGTGCGCTGGCGTCCCTGCGAAGACGGGTATGAAATACTGTCGGTGTAGGTGCAGGGCCAGCCCGCGTCGCCCGCATGCCGCCAGATCAGCGTGTGTGCGCGGCTGGATCTCCGCGGCTGGCATCACCGCTCCGCGCGGCGTTGGCAATTGAACGCGGGCGTTCGGAAACCGGCATACCGAGCTCTGCCATGCCCGGGGGCGGCCCTTGGGACCACCGCAACTGCCGGGGATTCAGGGCGACTCCGCTAGCCAGGTGGCACCTGCCGTCCGACGCTCGCCAGCAGCGGCTCCGCATCCTTGCGCCGGATGAAGAAACAGACCGGTGACCTGCCGACTCGCAGCGACGGCACATCGAATCGGACGTATGCGCCGAACGGCGTATCGAGCGCATGATATTGGAGCGCAGTCCACGGAATGAAGAGGGGAGCCCCGATCACGTAATGCCAAGGCTTCCACCAGTGTCGCCGCCTCAAAGTCTCGGCAGAGGGTGCGATGTAGAGCCCATCGGCGTTGGCACCGATCGAACAGTGGGCCTGGTACTCCTCGAGCGCGAATCGTACGAGCACTTCCGCGAGCGTCCCGTCGAACGGCGCCGTGCACCCATAGTCACGGATCAGGCGCCGGACATCATTGGCATACCATGACAGAAAAAACGCAGCGCCCACCAGTGCCACCATTGCCACTTTGAACATCCGCGACCTCGTGAAGGATGCCCCCTGCCCGATCCCGTGAATGGGCCCGCAAGACTTAGTGCACGAACTCCGCGTCGGTTCCGCGTGACCCGAACGCGGAATATGGCGCTTCGTACCTTCCGCGCCGGTCGCCCCTATCCGAGGGCGAGTGGACTGACGTAAGCTTGGCGCGCCCAGAGTCACGGCCGCCGTCGCGCGGTGTGTGGGAGCATCGCCAGCCCCTCCCATGGCCTGACCGGGTTTCCCCGACATCCTTACTTTCCGTTTCCGACATGCCTGCAGAAACTCACAACGCGCGCCTGGAGACGTTCTGTGACGGGGTGTTTGCCATTGCCTTGACACTGCTGGTGCTGGATGTCAAACCGCCGGAGGCCGAGTCTATCCGAAACGCGGGTGATCTCTGGCATGCGTTCGTCCGGATGGCTCCATCGCTCATGGCATTCCTCCTGAGCTTCGGCATCATCTTCATTACCTGGGTGAATCATCACGCATTCATGAGGGCGATCGAGAGGCCGGCGACACCCGCATTTATCTACGCCAACGGATTTCTCCTTCTTTCGATCGCACTCTTCCCGTTTCCCACGGCGTTGCTGGCTCAATTTGGGTGGACGGATGCCGCAACTCCTGCCGTCGTCTTGTACGCTCTGGTGAATTGGGCGCAAAATGTCGGCTGGCTCTTGATGGAAGCAGCAGCCCTGGGCCGCGAGCCTCTGGCGACCAGCCGGGGGTGTCTCGCAGCCGTCCGGGATGCGCAGAGGCAGAGCAGGATGGCCTTCTTCGTCTACCCCGTGTGCATCGTGGCGGCGTTCTGGTTTCCAAGAACCGTCGCCGCGTTCTTCGCGCTGCTCTGGGGTGGCTGGGTGATCTACGGGATCACGCCGCGGGAACAGAACTGAGCGCGACCGGGTTTGCATTGAGCAGGCTGGCATCGCTGGCGCAACGACACGGGGCCGCATGACAAACGCAGAAGCAGCGCTCTCCGGCACCTACGGTGACGCACCCAGCGCCTACAGGTTGCATCACGCGACGCGACTGGGCGTCGTCCGGCTGCAGGTTGCGGATCTGGAGCGGTCGCTCGCTTTCTATCAGGACACGCTCGGATTGCGTGTGGTCCGCCGCGACGCGCAGCACGCAGTCTTCGCTGCCCAGGGCGACGACACACCGCTGGTAGCACTGCACGAACGCGCCGAGGCGCGTCCCGCCGCCCGCCGCGGACAGCTCGGCCTCTACCACTTCGCCATCCTGCTGCCGGACCGTCCGTCGCTCGGCAGATTCCTGCGGCATCTGGGAGAGATCGGTGCCCGTGCGGGCTCCTCCGATCACCTGGTGAGCGAGGCGCTCTACCTGCAGGACCCGGACAACCTCGGCATCGAGGTGTATGCGGACCGTCCGCGGCACATGTGGCAGCGCACGGGTCGCGAGTTGATGATGGCCACGGACCCGATCGATGCCGCGGGACTCATCCAGGCGGCGGGGGACGTCCCATGGACAGGTATGCCAGCTGGCACCACGATCGGCCACGTCCACCTGCACGTCGGGGATCTCGCTGCGAGCTCCGCGTTCTTCTCGGAGGCGCTGGGATTCGACCGCATGGTATGGCGGTACCCCGGCGCGCTGTTCCTCGCGGCCGGCGGATACCACCATCACCTCGGCACCAACACCTGGGCGGGCGCCGACGCCGTGCCCTCAGCCCCAGGCGACGCGCGATTGCTCGAATGGACGATCGAGCTACCGGATCACGCCAGTCTCGCGCTGCTCGAGGAGAGCCTCGGGCGCGCTGGCTACGCGGCTGAACGCGATGCGTCGAACGGGTCCGAACTCGTCACGCACGATCCATGGGGGACACGGATCCGGGTGCGCGTCGCGGGCGAGGGTTCGGGCGCCAGATAGGGCAGGCATTGGTAGCTGGCTGGTGCCAGCGGTCCTCGCTACGGCCCTGCGCAGTGCCCGGCGCGCGGGCCCTTCGGTCAGAGCGTCGGTTTAAACACCATCGCCCAGACCACGGACAACATGAGGAGCCCGATCGACATGCCCAGCAGGCGGAGCCTGCGCCGAAGCGCACGGACGCGGGGGTCTTCTTCCGTTGTCGTGGGCATGAGCGTCGCCAACTCTCTCACTGCGCGACCCGACAGAACGCCGCCCATCACAATGAATCCCACGATTCCGGCGACGCCCCACCAGAGCCAGAGCGACAGGGGTGGAATGTGCCCCATCGCGGCCATCGCGATGCCGGCGAGCAGCACCACGCCGGCCAAGGGTCCGGCGATTCTGTTGAGGAAAAACATCGTCTGGCGGCTCATCACCTCGATCGCGGCGCGATCCCCGGTGAGGCCCACTCGGGCGTTGAGGATGCCGAGGGCGAAGCCGCCGCCCACCCACGCGATGACCGCGGCGACATGAAGGAACTTGAGCGTGTTGTACGCAGTGAACATGGCCGCTCCGGTGATGGCGTCTGGGCTTCACGGACGCGATCGGGCGCAGCGATCGGCCGCGCGGGTACGATAGCCAACCCGGTGGCCACGGGGCGAGCGGGACTGCGCAGCGGCGGAGCTTGGCAGCGATTTTATGGTGTCAGTAACCGGCGCGCAGAGTCAACGCCGCGATCATAACGTCATCGGATACAGCACCGACGACTATCCGGCGTCGCCCATCCGAGCTTGCCGCGGCGCCGTTGGCGGCGCGTCGCTGCCGGGTATCGACTCACCGGCTTCGGGTTCTTTTTTCTCCCACTTGTAATGCCTCATCGTGTGAGGCCATGCGTCATCGGCGTCATCGGACTTCTTCGTTGGCGTCTTGTCCGGTACATCGGGCATCGGGGATCTCCGCGGTGTGAGCGGCTCGGCGAATCTCACGTCGCGCCGGTGTGGATTGGAACTGGTGGTGCGTCGCCGTGATGACGCGGCCGCCGTATGAAGACGACGCACTGTTCGCGGCGCATCGGACGCGCGGGTCATGTCAGTCCGGCGCGCCCGACATGCGTTTCGCACACGGCCAGGCGGCCAGTGTCGGAGGGAAATGCCGAGGTTCGCGAGAATCGGGCTGATACCGGATCACGGGCCGCTGGTTTCGGCCTTGGCTGTAAGTGGCAAGAAATCAACACACTAGCGAAGCATATCTCAGGTGCTGCTTGAGCCAGCGCGAAGGTCACGCGTCCCTGGCTGGCATGCCCGCCGGGCATCGTTCGCCTCGGTATCGCAGCCTTGGCGCAGATCAGCTATTCGGCAAACTGGAGAGCGGGACGTTCGGGCCCTGGGAGGCCAACGCGCGAGCATCCTGGTGACGCACTCAGAGCGGTCCACCTCCGACCTGCGCCGGCGATAGCGCCACCGTCTCCGCCACTTTCGTCTGCAGCGTCACTTGCTGGGCGTTGATCGTGTACGCGCAGGGAACGGTGAGGCTGCCTGTCAGACGGATGTTGGTGTTGGCCAGGGACCCGGTGTACGGCGCCGCCTCGGCCTGTGTGAAATCGCAATTCGGCCAGTTGTTATGCAGGAATTGCATTGTGGCGCCGAGGGCACTCCCGGGGTCACCGAACTGGGTGATGACGATGGCACCGCCCGGGCTGAGACTCCCACCAATGGATCCGCTGCCGGCCGGGAAGTTGCTGTAGGCGTATTTCCCGTCGAGGACACCGTCCGTGCCCTCGAGCGTCAGGATCATCGAGCCGATCACCGAGAGGGCGTGGATTTTCGGGGCGGCCGTGTCGGACGCCGTGAAGACGAAGGTGAACGTGCCCGAATACGTGGCCGTCGTGGGCGCGTTGAGCGGACCGGTGCTGCATGCGGCGCAGGCGAGTGCCGCTGCCATCGCCAGGATCGTGGTGCGGGCTCGCGGACATCCACAGGGGTGCATAGCTCTCCCGAGCTGGGGGAATCACCGGGTGGCGTGCGCACCATGCCCGGTCCTGATCTCACTCACTCCTTCTGCGACCACCCAGTCGCTACATCCAGTAGCTACCCCTGACCGCCGAGGAGGAGCCCGCGCCGATCCAGGCGCACGCGCCATCCAGGCGCACGCGCAGGCGCAGGCGCAGCCGGCCGGGTGATCGCGTGAACGGCGGCGAGCGCGACGTGGCCGCCGGACGTCCCACAAATTGCGAACACCGTGCACGAACGGCCAGAATGCGGCGATGCAGGCCCGACGCGCGCGCGCGGCCGGCGTGGAATTCAGCGTTCACGATCGGGCGCGCGTAAATTTGCACCATGTGGATAGTCCGTCTTGCGCTCCGGCGCCCCTACACGTTCGTCGTGGGGGCGCTTCTGGTCATCATCTTCGGGATCCTGGCGATCATCCGGACCCCGGCTGACGTCTTTCCGGAGATCAACAGTCCGGTCATCAACGTCGTGTGGGTCTATCCGGGGATGAGCCCGCGCGACATGGAGCAGCGGATCGTCGCCCCGTCGGAGCGCTTCGCCACGACCGTCGTCAACGCCATCGAGCACATCGAGTCCAACTCGCTGTTCGGCGTCGGCGTGATCAAGATCTACTTCCACCCCGGCGTGGACATCGGCGCCGCGAACGCCCAGGTCACGGCGTTCTGCCAGACCGCCCTCCGCGCCTTCCCGCCGGGTACGACGCCGCCGCTGATCATCCAGTTCAACGCGACCAACGTGCCGATCCTCCAGCTCGGGATCGCGAGCAAGACCCTGTCCGAGCAGCAGATCAACGACTACGCGTCGAACTTCCTGCGCGTCGAGCTGGCGACCGTGCAGGGATCGCAGTGGCCGGGTCTCTACGGCGGCAAGGTCCGGCAGATCATGGTGGATCTCGACCCCAGCGCGCTGGTGGCGAAGGGGATCAGCCCCAGTGACGTGAGCCTGGCGATCAACGCGCAGAATCTCACGCTGCCGTCCGGCACCGTGAAGATGGGCGAGCGCGAATACCAGGTGCGGCTGAACAACACGCCGGACGTGGCGGAGGAGCTCAACAACCTGCCGATACGCCAGGTCAACGGCGCGATGGTCTACATCCGTGACGTCGCCCACGTGCACGACGGCTTCGCGGTCCAGACCAACGTCGTGCGCGAGAACGGCTCGCGCGGCGCGCTGCAGAGCATTCTCAAAGCCGTCGGCAACTCGACGCTGGACGTCGTGCGCCGGGTGCACGAGGAGCTGCCGAGGGTCGCGGCCGGCCTTCCCGAGCTCCCTCGAGATCCGCTACGTGATCGACCAGTCGATCTTCGTACGCGCCGCGCTGCAAGGCGTGCTGCGGGAGGCGTCGATCGCGGCCTGCCTCACGGCGCTCATGATCCTGCTCTTCCTCGGGAGCTGGCGGAGCACGCTCATCGTGGCGACGTCGATCCCGCTGTCGATCCTGTGCTCGATCATCACGCTGGCTGCCCTCGGCCAGACTCTCAACGTGATGACGATGGGCGGCCTCGCGCTGGCGGTCGGCATCCTCGTGGACGATGCCACCGTCGAGATCGAGAACATCCATCGGAATCTCGGGCAGAAGAAGGAGCTGACCCAGGCGATCCTCGACGGCGCGTCGCAGATCGCGGTGCCGGCGTTCGTCTCGACGCTCGCGATCTGCATCGTGTTCGTGCCCGTGTTCTTCCTCGGCGGCATCGTCGGCTCGCTGTTCGCGCCACTGGCGATGGCGGTGATCTTCGCGATGCTGGCGTCGTACCTCCTGTCGCGTACCATCGTGCCGACCATGGTGCAGTTTCTGCTCAAGCAGGAGGCATCGATGTACGCGGCCGGGGGTGAGGAAGGCCACGCGACGGGGGGGACCGGCATCGTCTGGCGTGTCTACAATGGGTTCAACACGCGGTTCGAGCGGATCCGGGACCGGTATCACGCGGCCCTCGAGACCTCGCTCCGCCATCGCCGCCTGGTCGCCGTTGCGGCCGTGGTGTTCTGCGCCGGATCGGCGGTGCTGCTGCCGTTCATCGGACGCGACTTCTTCCCGCGCGTCGATGCGGGCGAGATCCGGCTGCACGTCCGGGCGCCGGCGGGCACGCGGATCGAGGAGACCGAACAGTTCGTGGCGTCGGTGGACCGGCTGGTGCGCGTGGTCATCCCGCCCAACGAGCTGGGCGACATCCTCGACAACATTGGCCTCCCGAACAGCCAGATCAACCTGTCGACCAGCGACACGCCGACCATCAGCGCGGCGGACGCCGAGGTGTTGATCTCGCTCGTACCGGGCCACCGTGTCGCGACGTGGGACTACATCAAGACCCTGCGCCGCCGGCTGCGGGCCGATTTCCCGCAGGGGACATTCTCATTCGGCTCGGCGGACATCGTGAGCCAGATCCTGAACTTCGGGATTCCGGCGCCGATCGACGTGCAGGTCGTGGGGCGTGACCCGGGCAACTACGCGATCGCCCAGCGGCTCGCGAGCGACATGCGAGGGGTCGCGGGGGCGGTGGACGTTCGCCTGCAGCAGGTCGTAGCGGCTCCGGAGCTCAGCTTCGACGTCAACCGGACGCGTGCGGCACTGCTGGGTCTCACGCAGCAGAACGTGGCGACCAGCGTGCTCACCTCATTGTCGTCGACCGTCCAGGCCGCGCCGAACTTCTGGCTGAGTCCCAAGAACGGCATCGTGTACAACCTGGTAGTGCAGACCCCGCCGCTCCGGGTGACGTCACTCGACCAAGTCAACGCGACATTGGTGGGGTCACCGACGGCGAGAGTGACGGGCGACGCCACCGATGCGTCGCGCGATGTCCCGCTCGCGTCGGCGCCGCCTCCCGAGGTGCTCGGCAACGTCGCCTCCATGCGGCGGAGCACGATCCCGCTCGAAGTGAGCCACTACAACGTGCAGCCGGTGTACGACATCTTCGCGGCGGCCCAGGACCGAGATCTTGGCGGCGTCGCGGCCGACATCGACCGCGTCCTGGACAA
This sequence comes from uncultured Gemmatimonadales bacterium, assembly GCA_963706505.1. Lineage (GTDB taxonomy): Bacteria > Gemmatimonadota > Gemmatimonadetes > Gemmatimonadales > Gemmatimonadaceae > Palsa-1248. The sequence continues at coordinate 25,176 of CAVPLX010000003.1, read as the reverse complement.
CGCGCGGCGCAACCTCCCGCGGGGAACTCACATCGTCATGCGGGGACAAGTGCTGAGCATGCGGAACTCGTTCGCCGGCCTGGGCGCCGGGCTCACGTTCGCGATTCTTCTCGTGTATCTCCTCATGGTCGTGAATTTCCAGTCGTGGTCGGATCCGTTCATCATCATCATGGCCCTGCCGGGCGCACTGGCGGGCATCCTGTGGGCGCTGTTTGCGACCCACACGACATTCAGCGTGCCGTCGCTCATGGGTGCGATCATGGCCATGGGCGTCGCGACGGCGAACAGCATCCTGCTCGTGACCTTCGCCAATGACCGGCGCGCGGTCGGCAGGACGCCCGTGGAGGCCGCCGCGGACGCGGGCTTCACGCGCCTCCGGCCGGTCGTCATGACGGCGCTGGCCATGATCATCGGGATGCTGCCGATGGCACTCGGTCTGGGCGAGGGCGGTGAGCAGAACGCGCCGCTCGGGCGCGCGGTCATCGGCGGACTCATGGTCGCGACGGTATTCACGCTCTTCGTCGTGCCCGTCGTATACAGCGTCATCCGGGGCCGGGGGGCAAAGGCAGACGGAACGCTGGGCGGGGTGCCCGCGGGCGCCGGCCCCATCGTCGCCGGGCCCGCGGCGGCGGAACTGTCATGAAGCTCGCCGGCGGAGTCATCGCTCTCGTGTTTCTGGTCCTGATCGCCGTGGGGATCGTCCCGCGGGTGCGCGATGCGCGCGAACTCAAGGCGGAGTCCGCGTCGGTACACGGCACGCTCGAAGTGACCGTCGTCCCGGCCAAGCGCGCGGCCCCGACGTCGGCTCTCGTACTCCCGGGATCGATCGAATCGCTGCACGAATCCCCGATCTATGCGAGGACCGCCGGCTATGTCGAGCGGTGGACCACGGACATCGGTGCGCGCGTTTCGGCGGGCCAACTGCTGGCGCAGATCCAGTCGCCCGAAATCGATCAACAGTCGGAGCAGGCGAAGGCGGATCTCGGGCAGCTCCGCGCGAATCTCAATCTCGCGAAGCGCACCGTGGACCGGTGGGCGCTCCTGGCTCACGATTCCGTCGTGACACCCCAGGAAGTGGATGAGAAGCAGGCGGCGTACGACGCCGCCGTGGCCAACCTCGCGTCCGGCGAAGCGAACTACAAACGTCTCGAGCAGCTCCAGAGCTTCGAACGCGTGACCGCGCCGTTCGCGGGAGTCGTCACGTCGCGGAGCGTGGACGTTGGGAACCTCGTGAACGCGGGTGCGACGCTGGGCGGCACCGGGAGCGCGTCGGGCCGGCCTCTGTTCACGGTGGCGGGGACGGACACCGTGCGGGTCTACGTCAACGTACCGCAGAGCGCGATCAACCTGGTGCAGCACGGCGCGGCCGCGGACATTCTGGTGCGCGAGCTGCCCGGGAGCGCGTTCCGCGGGATCGTCGCGAGAAATGCGCGCGCGCTCGACGCGGCGTCCAGGACACTGCTCACCGAGGTGCAGATCCCCAACCCCAAGGGCGTACTGCTGCCCGGGATGTACGTGGAAGTGCGATTCGCCGTCACCGACAGCAACCCGCCGCTGATCATTCCCGCCAACACGCTCGTGATCCGAACGGACGGCCCCCAGGTGGCGCTCGTCCGGCCGAACAACACCGTCCACTATCAGAAGATCGAATTGGGACGCGATTACGGTGACCGGGTCGAGGTGGTGGGCGGGCTGGACGGCGACGCAAAGCTCATCGTGAATCCCACGGACGACATCCGTGAGGGCGTCGAAGTGCGAGTTCTGCCGCCCGTCGCCGACACCAACTGATCCTCGTGGCGGCACGCGCCGCCGCGGGTGCGATCCGCGTGTGATTTCGGTCAACGGCCCCATCACGTTTCACGGCCGGGCGCCCCACCCGGTTGACGGTGCCTGGGACGCCGGCAATCTTCAAACCTGTTAAAGCCACTTTAACAGGTTATGGGCCTCGGGCGCCGGAGACAGGCCGTGACACAGACTCGCGTGAATCGAGGGGGACATCCAGCCGGCGGGGTGGTTGCGCCTGTGATCATGGCGCTGCTGCTCGCGGTGCACGCCGTGCCATTGCAGAGCCAAGCCGCCGCCGCGAGTGCTGCGCCGGAGGTGGTGTCCATCCGGCGGCCGGTCATCCCGCTCAACGGCCCTTGGCGGTTCCAGACGGGCGACGACATCGAGATGGGCCGCTCCGGCGTTCGACGATGCGGCGTGGGAGATCGTCGACCTGACCGCGCCTGCCGGCGCCCACGATCCTGATGTCGGGTTGACCGGCTATGTCGACGGGTGGGGCAAACGCGGCCACGCCGGGTATTGGGGATTCGCGTGGTACCGCATGCGCGTCGTGGCCGATGCGCTGCCCGGCGACACGCTCGCGCTCAGCGGGCCGCTCGAGGTGAACGACGCGTACGAGCTGTACATCGATGGCCGGCTCGCGGGGGCGTCCGGTGATTTCTCCGGTGCGATTCCTGTGGCCTACAACACCCGCCCCTCGGTGTACCCCATCCCGCCGGCCGCGTCAGGTGCGGCACGTGAGCGGGGCGGCCGGGCGATCGAGATTGCGGTCCGCGTCTGGATGCCGCACGGGGCCGCCAGCGCGGCACCTGGTGACGGAGGGATGCGCATCGCCCCGGCGATCGGCGAATCGAGCAGTATCGAGGCTCACTACGAGCACGAATGGCTCGCGAAATTCCTCGGCTACGTGGCCGATGCGGCAGAGCCGATGGTGTTTCTCCTGCTGGCCGTGATGGCGTGTAGCCTGAGGGCACTGGAGCCGGGCGACACCGCCTATTGGTGGACGGCCGTCGCACTCGTGGTCCTTGGCGCCAATCGCGCGAACCACGCGTTTTTCTACTGGACCGCCGACGAGAGCGAGCAGACCGCCGACATTGTTCAGAGCGTGCTGCTGATACCGCTCACGCTCGGGGCGTGGACGATGGCGTGGCGCGCATGGTTCCGGACGGCCGCGCCAGAGTGGCTTGGGAAAGCCATCGCCGTTCTGACAGGGCTGTACATGGCGATGCAACTGCTCACCCGCCCGTGGTGGCCTGGCCTCATACCGCATCCGATCACTGTCGCGAGCCACGCCGTGTCCACGGTCGTGCGGCTCGGGTTCGTCTTCCTGTGGGCGCTCATGGTATTTCTCGGGGTCCGGCGGGATAGCCAGGAGGGTTGGTTCGTGGTGCCCACGGTGGTGTTTCTTGCGGTGGGACTGTTCGCGCAGGAACTCAGCGCGCTCCACATTCCCGGCATTCTGGTTCCCGTTTGGCGTCGGTGTGTCCCGCACCCAATACGCCTTCGTCCCGTTTGCGACCATGCTCTTTGTGCTGCTGATGCGCCGCCTGCTGGGATTCGCGTCGCGCTACGGCAGGGCGGGCGTGAGCGCGGGAGTCGGGTAGAGTGGACTTCATTGCCGGCAATCTCGCGCTCGACTTCATCAACACGGTTGGCTACCGGTTGGGCGATCGCCTCGAATATCTGAGGGACGCCGCAGACCTGAATGAATGGGCGCGGCGCGCCGGCATATTGGCCGAAGGGTCCGAGATGCGGGTGACCCGCCGGCAGATCGCGCGCGTGCGAGCAGTCCGTGAGGAGTTGCACCACCTGTTCCATTGGCTGGCAGGTGGCGGTGCGCCGTCGGCCGCCGTGCTCGCTCCGCTCAACGCCAGACTCGCTGCCGTCGGGGCGAAGCGCCAACTCAGTAGCGATGCGGGCGGTGTCGCGTGGGTCTGGACCGGCCCGGCGAACGATCCGGCCCGAGTGCTGGGGCCCGTCCTGTCGAGCGCGGCTGATCTGCTGGCATCGGGTTCCTATCACCAGGTGCGTGAGTGCCGGGGCGAGCGGTGCGGGTGGTTGTTCCTCGATCGGTCGCGCGGGCGGCGGCGGGTCTGGTGCAGCATGGCCGATTGTGGCAACCGCGAGAAAGGGCGCCGTCACTACCAGCGTGTCCGGACGGCGAGCGATCGGGTGGACCGTCGGGCGCGCGGAGGCTCCTGACGGCGGCATCCCGATGATCCGGGATCGTGCATCCCGCGACGTGGTGGAATCAGAATTGCGTTTTCGGATGATATCTGGCACGCAACCACAAGCCGAGGAGAGAACGATGGCAACAAAGAAGCGAGCCCGGCGCAAAGCTGGATCGAGACGGTACGGACGTGCCGCGTCCAAGCGAGTCGAGAGCGCGATGAAGCGGCGCAAGAAGGGAACGTTGAAGTCCGGGCGCGGCGGGAAGGGCGGCACGGTGAAGAGCCGCAAGCAGGCGATCGCGATCGGCCTCTCCGAGGCGCGGAAGAAAGGCGCCAAGGTTCCGCGCAAACGCGGGACGTAGACGGTTGGAGACGCCCTCGCCCCCGGTGTCTGCACAGTCGGTGCAGCAGCGCACATGAGACGCTTCTAACCCGAGAGTATTCGGTGTATCCGCTCAAATCCGGCGCCGGGCTCGTGTCTCACGAAACGGGGCAGTGCCAGCCGCGTCAGGGGATTGGGCGCGCCGTGCAAATCCCGGAGGTTGCCGGCGGTTGAATCAGCGGCGTCGCCCAGTCTGCGGAGGCCGACGTATCGGCCGGGGGCAGCCGGGATGGGCATCCACTGTTGTCGATGTCGTTCGCTCGTGATGGCCGCAGCGGCAGTCGCCGTGACCGCGTGCAGTGATCCATCGGCGCCGGCGCAACCGGCTCTGTCGCCGCATGCGCCGGCGGTGATCGCTCACGCGGTCACGGGCATGATGGTCTGTGAAGTCACGATCGAGAGCGGCTTCGCTCCAGCGACCGGTGCGGAGGCGGCCACGGTGCCGACTATTGAATGCTCACCGTCGCCAGACCGGAGCAGCGCCGGAGAGGGCGCGGGTGTGTTCGCATCCGACACCATACTCCAACGCTTCGCCGATATCGGATTCACCTATCAGACGCCGGCCTGGTCCGTCGTTGCCGGCGTCGGCAGCATGACCGTGAAGATCAGCGTCATCAATCACATCGCAAAACCGCTCGGGACGAGCGATGGCGTGCATCCGGCACCCAACGGTACGCGCGTGTTCATCATGTCTGGACCGACCGTCCTCACCTGTAGCGGCCTCTGTCTCGTGCCGTCGGTCACGGTGAACAACAGCAGCGGGACCGGCACATTTACGGCGGCGGGGCAGATGTACTTCGAGTACCCCGGCATCATCAAGCCGGATTCTGCCAGCACCGCGGTCCAGTGGAGCTTTGCCATCATAGATGCCAGCAAGTTCAACTTCCAGGTCGGCGTGGACGCCATCACCCCGTAGGGCAGCCCGCTTCGCGCCACGACCAGGCGCGCGCCTCTGACGCCTGCTGCTCCGACCAACGGTTCGCCGAGTACCCGGTGGGCTGCCGGCGTGCACGAAACGCGTCCCATCCGCATCCGATGCGCTCGTGACTGCGATCACAGTCTGAGATTTCTGTTATCTACGCTTGGCCGGAACAACTCCGTGCCACGGGTGCCGGCTGCGTGTGGCGCGTCCCAACGGCAGGTCTCCCGCAGAGTCTGAGAGCGTGCTAACCCGCGTGCCGGCCGCAGGCCAAGTGCCTCGTTGTTGTGCAGTTCCCTGACGCGTGCTGCCGCGTCGGTGATGTGTACGCCCGTCGTGGAGGAGCCAGTCACGGGCTGGCGGCACGGCGGGGCAGCGGGTGGCACGGCACGGTGTTCGGCACAGTGAACGGCGCGTGCACAAACCTCCCAGGTCAGCCACGGGGACAGCATCATGATCGACAACCGACTGCATCTCAGCCTCCTGCTCGCGGCGGTCACAGTGAGTGCCGCATGCGCCGATCCGTCGACCGGCCCGGGGCCGCACACGCTCCGCGGGCCCTCCGGCGGCGTCGCCGCACAACTCACGTGCGAGGTCCAGATGACGCCGCGTTCGGCCACCACGACGGCCGCGTCACCCGGCGTCTCCGCTGGCAGCAGCGGGTCAATCGTGTGCCGCCCCAATGGCCGCACGGCGGTGGGCGTCGCGGGCGGTGCGGCCACCGGTGGCAACCACACTGTTTCCGCCGCGGATTCGATCCTCGAGAATCAGGGAGCGGACATCACCATCCGATTCGACTCCGTCCAGATCACCACCAATTTCCTGACGCTGGTCCGCACACTGACGGCGTGGACGTCCGTGACCAACATGCTGGCGATGCCTATCGGCACGAGTGACGGAGTCACGCCGGCCGCGAACGGCACGCGGGTGTTTTTCAGCTCGGGTCCCAGCACGCTGTCGGGGGTCGGCCTCGTGACGGTCGGCAATGCGACGGGGACCGGTACGTTCACCACGACCGGCCAGCAGTACTTCAAGTACAGCGGGATCATCCCCCCGGGCGCATCCAGTGGGACGATTGGATGGCAGTTCAACTCCGCGCTCGCGGTGAACTCGTTCACGTTCGGCATCGGGGTGGACGCGGTCGTGCCCTGACCGGGCGGTCTCGGACGACGGCACAACCCGGGCGGCGGTACCAACACGGCATTCGCGGGGCGAATCCCATTGACTTCGCCCGCTCTGAAGGCAAGAGTGGACCCTGCTCGCTTCCCGCGCCGCCGGTACTCAGGCGCCGGACCGGTCCACCGCCAGCCGACCACGCCCCTGCCGACTTCCGATTCGACCGGTCAGAGCGCGCCGCCCACTGCGCCGCCCACTGCGTCGCCCACGGTGTCGCCCACCGCGGTGCACCGCCGCCCTGACGGCCGCGCGCGTCTCGAACACATCCTGCGGGAAAACGCGGGTGCGGTGACCCCCGCTGTCGGCAAGCTTTCCGAGGCCGTCTCGGTCCTCGTGCAGTACCTCAAGCGGCGCGGCGACCCGCCGGAGCGCGTCGTCATCGAGGTGAAGCAGGTCGTCCGCGCGGCGTATCGCGACGCCCAGTTCCCGCTGGATCCCGACACGCGCCGGCTCGTCAACAGCGTCATCACCTGGGCGATCGAGGCGTACTACGGCGTGAGGTAGACAGCGCGCGGCGGCACGCGCGGTCGCGGGCGCGCCGGAGCGCGGGCACGCGATATTCCGGCATGCCTGACGTACCGGCCGCCATCCGGCCTGTTGGACCGCGCCGCGCCGCCGAGTCGCCGGGAGGTGTGCTGCGCGCGCTCCGGTCGCGCAACTTCCGCCTCTACTTCGGCGGGCAGAGCCTCTCCCTTGTCGGGACCTGGATCACTCGGGTCGCCACGAGCTGGCTGGTCTACCGGCTCACCGGATCGCTGCTTCTCCTGGGCATCGTGGGCTTCTTCAGCCAGATCCCCACTCTCCTGCTCGCGCCATTTGCGGGAGTCCTCGTGGACCGCTGGGACCGGCACCGCATGCTGGTCATCACGCAGGCGCTGTCGATGCTGCAGTCGGCGGCGCTGGCGTGGCTCACGTTCGCCGGGACGATCTCGGTCACGGACATTCTCATCCTGCAATGCGCGCAGGGCGTCATCAATGCCTTCGACACGCCGGCCAGGCAAGCGTTCGTCGTGCAGATGGTTGCCGAACCGGCGGATCTCGCCAACGCAATCGCCCTCAACTCGACCATGGTCAACGGCAGCCGCATCCTCGGCCCCACGATCAGCGGGTTGATCATCGCGGCGGCGGGCGAGGGATGGTGCTTCGCGATCGACGCCATTTCGTATCTCGCGGTCATCGGATCGCTGCTCGCCATGCGGGACTGGCGGCCGTCGGGCGACCACAGCGGCGCCCGCATGATCGATGAACTCAAGGCGGGGTTCGCGTACGTGTCGGGCTTCCAGCCGGTTCGCACGGCGCTCCTGCTCCTCGCGTTGCTCAGCATCATGGGTATGCCGTACACGGTCCTGATGCCGGCGGTGGCGGCGCGCGTGCTCCATGGCGGCGCTCACACCCTGGGTTTTCTCATGACGGCCTCCGGTTTGGGTGCGGTAACCGGCGCACTGTACCTGGCTTCGCGCCGGTCGGTTCTCGGTCTTGGCCGCGTCATTCCCATCGCCTGCGCGCTGTTCGGTATCGGGCTGGTGGCATTCTCATTTTCGCGTGTCCTATGGCTCTCGCTCGCCATTCTCCCATTCGTGGGCGGGGGATTCATGGTCAGCCTCGCGTCCACCAACACCATCATCCAGACGGTCGTTGATGATCGGCTTCGCGGCCGCGTGATGGCGTTCTTCGCGATGGCGTTCCTGGGCACCGCACCCATCGGAAGCCTCATCAGCGGTGTGATCGCCGACCGGATCGGCGCGCCTGGCACGATTCGCCTCGGCGGTCTGGCGTGCATTGCGGGTGCGATCTGGTTCGCGGCGCAACTCCCGACCATCCGCCGCCTCATCCGGCCGATCTACATCGAGCGCGGGATCCTCACGGCGACTCCAGCGGACGCGGTCGTGGAATCGTCGTGATATCCGGACGCGCCGAGGGCCATCGCCCTTGTACGCATCCGGGCCGCCGGTAGCTTCCGCGCGTGCCGCACACACAACCGTCTCACTCAGGGCGCCCAACCGCGGCGGCTTCGGGCGCAGGCCACGAGGTACGTCCCGTGACCGCCCGCGCCATTCGCATCATCGGTGTACCTCTCGACCTCGGCGCCGCCCGTCGCGGTGTAGATATGGGCCCCTCGGCGCTCCGGATCGCCCAGTTGGCGGAACGGCTGCGGCGACTCGGCCACCGGGTCGAAGACCGCGGGAATCTGATCGTGTCGCAGCGAGAGCACCTGGCGGACAGCGCGGGCGAGACCGTCGTCGCGATGGCCGAGGTCTGCCGGACGCTGGCGGCGGAGACGGCGGCCGCGGTTCGTGAGGGTGTCACGCCGCTGGTTCTGGGCGGCGACCACTCGCTGGCGATGGGGTCCGTCGCCGGGGTAGCGACGGCGCTCGCCGAGCGTGGCGAGCGTGTGGGATTGATCTGGCTGGATGCACACGGGGACATCAACACGCCGGAATCGAGTACCAGCGGCAACCTTCACGGCATGCCTGTCGCGCACCTGCTGGGCCTTGGCGACCGCCGGCTGTCGATGATCGCCACACCGCATCCCGCGCTGCGTCCGGAGCAGTGCGTGATGGTGGGACTGCGCGACCTCGATCCGCCCGAGCGCAAGCACATCCGCGAGCTGGGCATCACGGCGTTCACGATGCGCGACATCGACGAGCGGGGGCTTCAGGCCGTGATGTCGGACGCGATCGCGATCGCGTCGGCGGGAACCGGCGGCATCCATGTGTCCTGCGATCCGGACTGGGTCGACCCATCCGATGCCCCGGGCGTCGGGACGCCGGTCCGTGGCGGGGCGACGTTCCGCGAGGCGCACCTCGCGCTCGAGATGGCGGCGGATTCGGGCCGTTTGCTGGCCATGGACCTGGTGGAGATCAATCCAGTGCTCGACCAGCGGAACCGCACGGCCGAACTGGCCGTCGATCTGATCGTGAGCGCGTTCGGCGCTCGTATCATTTAGGTAGCGCTTCGATCGCGCGGGCCGCGCTCAGATCGCGCTGGAAGCCGGGAACGGGGCGCGTCGCGACACGCCGCCGGGCATCGCCCGCGGGGCCTCAGGACGACGCCGACTCGGGGTCCTCGATCGCTTTGTGCACGGTGATCGTGAGGTCGGGATGGCGCGACCGTCCGACCTTGACGGCGTCGCGGACCGCGGCGATGGCCCGGCGGGCGAAGTCGTGTGCCTGCTCGTCCTCGCCCTCGACGCTGACGGTCAACAAGAGCTGAATCGATTTGCGCATTGCTCCAAAGCTAACGGTCCGGGGCCAGGGGCGAGAGACGGCCGATCCCGCCGGGCGGATTTTCCCGGTGGCGCAGTCCGACTAATATTGCGCCAATGACCGACGACCAGACGATTGACGCGGCGGGCCTGGCAGCCGAGCTGTTATCGATCCCGTCTCCAAACGGGGAGGAGGGTGCGGTCGTCGAGTTCGTCTCGCGCTGGCTCGTCGCCCGGGACTGGAACATTACGATCCAGGAAGTGACGCCGGGCCGCGGCAACGTGTGGGCGACGCGGGCATTGGCGTCAGGGCGGCCGGGCATCACCCTCTCCACGCATCTGGACACGGTGACCCCACACGTACCCCCGCGGCGCGACGGTGACCGGCTGTATGGCCGGGGGGCCTGCGATGCGAAAGGGATCGCCGCGGCGATGATGGCGGCGGCCGCCCGTCTGGTGGCCAGCGGTGAGGAGCGGGTCGGCCTGTTGTTCGTGGTGGGCGAAGAGCAAGGCTCCGACGGGGCGCGTGCCGCCAACCGGCTGCCGGCGACCAGCCGGTTCCTGATCAATGGGGAGCCGACGGAGAGTCACCTGGCCACCGGCGCCAAGGGCTCATTGCGGGTCACGCTGCGGACTCGTGGCCGGGAAGCGCATTCCGCCTATCCCGCACTCGGAGTGTCGGCGATCGATCCTATGCTGGAATTGCTTCCGCGAATCCAGGCGCTCAGTCTCCCCACCGACCCGGTTCTGGGAGCGGCGACTGTGAACATTGGCGTCATTCGCGGGGGCACCGCGGCCAACATCATCCCGGGTCACGCCGAAGCGGAGCTGATGTTCCGGCTTGTTGGTGACGTGGCGACCGTGAAGGGTGCCATCGAGGCGTGCGTCGGCGGCACCGCGGAGATCGAATACGGGTCGTACATCCCGCCCCAGCGGTTTCACACCGTGCCGGGCTTCGCAGCCGCCCCGGTCGCCTACACCTCCGACATTCCCCTCCTCGGCCGGTGGGGTACGCCGCTGCTCTTCGGTCCGGGCTCCATCCACGTCGCGCATACGCCGGACGAACACATCGACTTGCCGGAGCTGCGCGCGAGCGTGGACGCGTACGAGCGGCTCGTCCGCACGCTGCTGGCCGCATGAGCTCCGCCCGCTCGCTCCATCCGGCGACACCGAGTCGCAAATGGCCGGTCGCGATCCTGGGTGCGACTGGAGCAGTGGGACAGTCGTTCATCCGCCTGCTCGCGAACCATCCGTGGTTCGAGATCGCCGAGGTGGCGGCGTCCGATCGCTCGGCAGGCAAGAGCTACCGGGATGCGACCCATTGGCTGGAGTCCGATCTTCCGGCGCGCGTGGCGGGATTGACGGTCGGGCGCTGCGACCCCGCGCTGGTCCAGGCCCCAATCGTCTTCTCGGCACTCGATGCGGGAGTTGCGGGCGATGTCGAGGCTGCGTTCGCGCGCGCGGGGCGCGTGGTGCTGAGCAACGCCAAGAATTTCCGGATGGAGGACGACGTCCCGCTGGTCATTCCCGAGGTCAACGCGTCGCATTCTGGCGGCGCTCCCGGTTCAGCGGACACGCCGCGGCTGGCGCGGGGCGCTCATCACCAACGCTAATTGCGCGGCGACCGGCGCGGCGGTGGCGCTCGCGCCGCTCCAGGCGGCATTCGGCATCGAGCAAGTCTTCATCACGACGATGCAGGCCGTGTCAGGCGCGGGCTATCCAGGAGTGCCATCGCTGGACATCCTCGGCAACGTGATCCCCTTCATCGGTGAGGAAGAGGAGAAAGTCGAGCGCGAGTTGCCGAAGTTGCTGGGCGCGTGGGATGGTGTGGCGTTCCGGCCGGCTGCGTTCGCGGTGAGTGCGCACACCAATCGCGTGCCCGTCGAGCATGGCCACACGGCCTGTCTCTCGGTCAAGCTCGGCCGGCGTGTCACTCCCGCGGAGGCGCAGGAGGTGCTCGCCGCGTGGCGAGGCGATCCGTCGGTGAAGGGGCTGCCAACCGCGCCGGAGCAACCGCTGGTCGTGACGATGGCTGACGCGCGACCACAGCCCCGGCGCGATGCACTCGCCGGCAACGGGATGACCGTGACGGTCGGGCGTGTGCGTCCCGATCCGATTCTCGATCTGCGTCTGGTCGCGTTGTCGCACAACGTGATTCGCGGCGCGGCTGGCGGATCTGTCCTCAACGCCGAAGTGCTGGCTGCGCGCGGCGAGTTCTCGAGTCTGTGATCCGCGACATCGCTTTAGCGACCGCACGTTGAGCGCGCCATGATCGTCGTCAAATTCGGCGGTACGTCAGTCGGCACAGCGGCGGCGATCCGGTCAACGGCGGAGATCGTCCGCGGGCGGGTGTCTCGCGGGCCGGTCGTCGTGGTGTCGGCGCTCTCGGGCGTCACCAACGTCCTGCTCTCGATGGCCGACCAGGCGGCGGCGGGGCGGCTGATTCTCGCGCTGCAGGCCGTGGAGGGATTGCGATCACGCCATTTCGCCGAGGCGGAGGCCTTGCTGGGGCCAGGCGCGGCGTCGGAGGATGTGTGCACGGAAATGAGCCCGCTGCTCGACGATCTTGCGCGTCTGGCCGAGGCGCTGTCGATCCTCGGACATCTCGACTCCCAGATCGCTCGACGCGATCGCGGCGACGGGTGAGATGTTGTCGAGTCTTCTGGTCGTCGCGGCGTACGGAGCGGCGGGGTTGCCGGCGGAAGGAGTGGACGCGCAGCAGGTCATGCTGACGGACGCAACGTTCACCAAGGCCGAGCCGCGGCCTGATGCGATCGCCACCGCCGTCCGCGAGCACATCATTCCCCGCGTGCGCGCCGGCCGGATCCCGGTGATCGGGGGATTCGTCGGCGCGACCAACGAGGGGATCACGACCACCCTGGGACGGGGCGGGTCGGACTACTCCGCCTCGCTGCTGGGCGCCGCGCTCGGTGCCGAGGCGATCGAGATCTGGACCGATGTCGATGGGATGCTGACGGCCGACCCCCGCGTCGTGGACGGCGCGCGCGTGATCGAGTCCATTCGCTTCGACGAAGCGGCGGAACTCGCATCGTTCGGCGCGAAAGTCCTGCATCCGAATACGATCGCACCGGCTGTCCGGGTCGGAATCCCCGTGTACGTGTACAATACCCACAACCCGTCGGGGACCGGGACGCGGATCACGTTCGACGCGCCGCGCCGGGCGGTGAGCGCGATCGCGGGCAAGACCCCGATCACCGTGGTCAAAGTCCGGTCGTCGCGGATGTTGTTCACCCCGGGCTTCTTGCGCCGGGTGTTCGAGACCTTCGAACGGCACCGGACGTCCGTCGATGTGGTGGCGACGTCGGAAGTGTCGGTCTCAGTCACACTCGATCAGACCCACCGGCTGGATGCGATCCTGACGGAGCTTGCGGCATTGGGCGACACATCAGTCGAGCGCGCGCGGGGCGTCGTGGCGATCGTCGGCGCGGGACTCGCGGACGACAGCGACGCGATGGCCCGTGCGCTCGCGGCCATCCGGGGGATTCCCGTGCACATGCTGTCGCTCAGCGCGACCGGCATCAACCTGACCATCATCGTGGACGCCGACCAGGTCACCCCCGCCATTCGGCGGCTGCACGCGGCGTTCTTCACGGATGCCCGGCTCGCGCCGAGCATGCCGGCAGTCCCCGGCGCACAGGAGCTCCAATGACGGATGCGCCGGCGCCCGAAACAGCCAAGCCCGCATTGGCCATCGTGGGGCTCGGGCGCATGGGGCAGGCCGTGGACGCTCTGGCGACCAGTCACGGGTGGCCGGTCAGGGCTCGCATTGGGCGCGGGCAGCCGATCACGCGAGCGTCGCTCGCCGGCGCGATCGTTGCGATAGAGTTCACGACGGGGACTACAGCGGCAGCGCATGTACGGGCGTGCGTGGCCGCGGGGTGCGCGGTGGTCGTGGGTACGACCGGGTGGTACGATGCGTTACCGGCGCTTCGCGCGGAAATCGAACAGTCGGGAGGCGCCATGCTCTGGGCTCCGAACTTCTCGGTCGGGGCATTGGCGATGGGCGTCGCGGCAGCAGCGGCGGCGCGTGCGCTCCGTGCGAGCCGTAGTTTCGATCCGCATCTCGGTGGAGACCCATCACGCGGCCAAGATCGACGCGCCATCGGGCACCGCGCGGGGCGTCGCCGCCGCGGTGGGGGAGGCCATGGGGTGTGTCGTTCCGGTGACGAGCATTCGGGTCGGCCACGTACCGGGAGAGCACGAGATGATTTTCGACGGGCCATTCGAGCAACTGCGGGTGCACCACGTCGTCCGTGACCGGCGCGTGTTCGCGGATGGGGCATTGGCCGCCGCGCGCTGGCTGGCCGGGCGCAGCGGTGTGTTCACGATGGACGATGTGATTCGCGACGGATCAGGGAGCGGGCGCGAGGCGCCTGGGGGACGGCCCACGTGACGGAGCGTCTGGCGGGTTGCGGGACGGCACTGCTGACCCCGTTCGACGCCGACGGCGCCCTCGATGAGCCGGCACTGCGGCGATTCGTCGAATGGCAGATCACCGAGGGGATCGACTTTCTGGTGCCGTGCGGGACGACCGGCGAAGCGGTGACGATGACAGCGGGTGAACACCGGCGCGTCGTCGAGATCACGGCGGAGCAGGCGGCGGGGCGGGTGCCGGTCGTCGCGGGGGCGGGCTCCAACGACACGCGCCGCGCGATCGCCCAATCGCGGGAGATGGAAGCCGCCGGCGCCACCCATCTGCTGCACGTGGTCCCGATGTACAACAAGCCGCCACAACGCGGACTGGCCGCGCACTTTCGCGCGATTGCCGGCGAGGCGCGGCTTCCGGTCATTCTGTACAACGTGCCGGGACGCACCGGTGTGAACATGGATGCCGCGACGACGCTGGAGCTGGCGGAGGTGCCGGGCATCGCCGGCATCAAGGAGGCGTCGGGTGATCTCGCGCAGATCACGGAGATCCTGCGGGCGCGTCCCGCACATTTCTCGGTGCTGTCGGGAGACGACGCTCTGACGCTCGCCGTCGTCGCGGCCGGCGGGGACGGCGTGATCTCCGTCACGTCGAATGCGACGCCGCGCCGGATGGCGGCGCTCGTGCGTGCCGCCCGGTCGGGAGACCTGGCGGCGGCGCGGAGCACCCATTCCGCGCTCACGCCGTGGATGCGGGCCGCGTTCGTGGAGTCGAATCCGCTTCCGGCGAAGGCGGCGCTCCACCTGCTCGGCCTGATGGGACCGACGCATCGGCTGCCGCTCGTGCCGCTGGCGGAGCGGCACCGGGGCGCCGTTCGTGCGGCCCTCGTGGCTGCCGGCGCACTCAACGAATGAGGACGACCTCGTGACGGGACTGACGGAGTCCGCCGCCGCAGCCGAGCTGCGCATCCGGATCGATACCCTGGCCAAGGCGGGCGGCACGGCGCAGGCCGCGGCCGATGACCCGGCCGTGCGCGTCACCATTGAAGCATTGATGGACGCACTCGAGGCGGGGACCGTGCGAGCGGCGGGCCGGGCGGCCGATGGCACCTGGCACGCGATCCCGTGGGTGAAGCGCGGGATCCTGCAGGCTTTTCGGCTCGGCACGCTGGCCGACCAATCCCCGCGCGATGCCAAGGGACGGACGAGCGGGCCGTTCTCGTTCTTCGACAAAGACACGCTGGTCCCGCGCAACTTCGTGGTGACCGACAACGTGCGCGTCGTGCCCGGCGGCACGACGATCCGGCGTGGTGCGTACCTCGCGAACAGCGTCGTATGCATGCCGCCCTCGTACGTCAACGTCGGGGCGTACATCGAGACGGGAACGATGATCGACTCCCACGTCCTGGTCGGATCGTGTGCACAGATCGGTGAGCGGGTGCACCTGAGTGCGGGGGTACAGATCGGCGGCGTCCTGGAGCCGATCAACGCGGCCCCGGTCATTATCGAGAGCGACGTGGTCGTGGGCGGGAACTGCGGCGTGTACGAGGGAACGATCGTCCGGACCCGTGCGGTCCTCGGCGCCGGCGTGATCCTCACTCGCGGGACGCCGGTGTACGACCTGGTGCGGCAGGCCGTGTATCGCGCCACCGCGACCGGACCGCTCGAGATCCCATCGGGGGCGGTCGTTGTCCCGGGCACCCGGCCGATCGCGACCGGCTGGGGTGCGTCGCAGGGGCTCGCGGTGCATACCCCGCTCGTGGTCAAGTATCGGGACGACCGGACCGACGCGGCCACCGCACTCGAGGCGTGGCTCCGATAGGCGCGGGGATGGCGGCATCCACGCCGGTCCGCGTACACGGCGAGATTCGCGTCCCCGGGGACAAGTCGGTGTCGCACCGTGCGCTGATCTTCGCCGCGCTCGCGGACGGTCCGTCCGTGTTGCGCGGCGTACTGGATTCGGCGGATGTGCAGGCGACCGAGGGCGTGCTGCGCGCGCTGGGTGTTGCGATGCCGCCGATTCCGCCGCGATCGCGCCGTGACAGCGCGGACGGCGCCATGCGTATCGCCGGCGTCGGCCTGCACGGATTGAAAGCGCCGGCGCGGGCACTCCAGTGCGGCAACAGCGGTACCACGACGCGGCTGCTCGCCGGTGTGTGCGCGGCGTACGCGTTTTCGAGCCGCTTCGTCGGCGATGCGAGCCTGAGCCGCCGGCCGATGGCGCGAGTGGCGCGGCCGCTCGCGCGCGATGGGCGCGCGTGTCGACGTTCGACGATGGCGATGGGCTGCCAATGACCGTCACCGGCGGGCCGCTGCGCACGATGCGGTGGCAGGACGACGCGAGCAGCGCGCAGGTGAAGAGCGCGGTGCTGCTTGCGGCGCTCGTGTCGCCGGAGTTCCCGTCAGCGTCGAGTCGGAGCGTGTCTCGCGCGACCACACCGAGCGATGTTCTGTCCGCGCTGGGCGCCGAGGTGCGCGTGACGCCGGGCGGCGGTGTCCCTGACGCCACCGGACAGCCTCCGGCCGTTCGAGCTCGACGGTACCGGGCGACCCGTCGTCCGCCTCCTTTTTCGCCGCCTTGGCGGCGATGGCCGCCGAGGGCACGATCCGGCTTCCCGATGTGCTGCGCGAATCCAACGCGTGATCGCGTTCATGCGGACGCTCGAGACCATGGGGGCATCGATCACCCAGGAGTCCGGCGCTCCGACGGGTATCGGCGAAGCCACGGTCACCTATACGGTCGCGCCGGGCGGACTCCGCGGCGTGACGATCGGTGCCGACGACGATTCCGGCGATGATCGACGAGCTGCCGCTGCTCGCGTGTGTCGCCGCGCGCGCGGAGGGAGAGACCGTGATCACTGGCGCGGCGGAGCTGCGGGTGAAGGAGAGCGACCGGATCGCCGCTCGTCGTATCGAACCTCCGGGCGGCTCGGCGTCGAGGCGGAGGAGCTGCCGGACGGCATGCGGATCACGGGCGGACGCGGGCCGTGCCGGGGGCGGATCGTGACGCACGGCGACCACCGCATCGCGATGGCGTTCGGGGTCCTCGGCGCCGCTGACCGGCGAGCGAGATCGCGATCGATGATCGGGCCTGCGTGGCGGTCTCGTACCCCGACTTCTGGCGGATCTGGCGCGTGTGACCGGCGCGTGATGGCGCCCGGCGCGAAGCCGAGTGATGCGGGCGCGGAGAATCGCCTCGTCGTCGCGATCGACGGTCCGGCCGCATCGGGCAAGTCGTCGACGGCCCAGTGGGTCGCGACGCGGGCTCGGCTTCCGCCACGTCGATTCGGGCGCGCTCTATCGTGCGGCGACCGCGGCGGCGCTCCGCGTTCAGCCGCGACGTGCCGCGGTGGACCGAGCCGGCTCGTGCTCGATCGCGGCGCGCGTGGTCGCGCTCGAGGCGCATGCCGCACGGACTTCGCCGACCGATCGTCGGACGGCGACGTCGAGGAGGAGATCCGCGGGCCGGAGGTGACGCGGCACGTGTCGCTCGTGGCGCAGATGCCCGGGGTGCGCGAGTGGGTGAACGCGCAGGTCCGCGCGCTGGCGCGCGCAGCACGAGATCGTGGTGGACGGCCGCGACATCGGCACGGTGGTCTTTCCGGATGCGGCGCTCAAGATCTTTCTCGTCGCCGATCCGTGGGAGCGTGCGCGGCGTCGGCTCGATCGAGCGGCTCGATCGCGCAGCCGACGGAGGCCGAGATCGCGGAGGAGACCGACCGGCTGGTGCAGCGCGACGCGCAGGACGCGACGCAGACCGTGCAGGCCAAGGACGCGATCCTGATCGACACCACGTATCTCACGCAGGACGAACAGGTGGAGCGCATCGTCGCGCTCGCTGGACGCCGCGCGTGGCCGCACCCGGACCGGCCAGTCTGGGGGACGGAAGTCCCGGCGCCACCGTCACTTCTCGGTCAGTCGCCATTGACGGCTTGCAGGGCTGGGGCTAGCTTCTGCGGTTCTCGACACATTGCCCGGCGGGCGCAGTCCCATTTCGTGCTCCCGGCGAATTCGTGTGGGCCGCCACAGTGGGCGGCCCCGTTTGATTCGGCGGCCCACCCTTCGCCTCGGCGCGGCGAGCGATCCAGCCGCGTGTTATCAGGAGATTCGTTGACCGATATGCCTGAGCTCGAAACCCCCGACACGACCTCCCTCGCTTCCGACGCCGAATCCGGTAACGGCACTGCCGCCGGATCGCTCCTGACGCCGCGCGAGAAGCGCGACATGCAGAAGGCGCAGCTGCGCCCGCTCGCCAACCGCCGCCCCGAGCTGTACGACGAGGACGATCTGCCCGATGAAGCTGAATTCGACCAGATGATGGAGATGTACGAGGGCACGATGGCCTCGATCGAAGAAGGCGAGATCGTCAAGGCCACGGTCCTGGAGATCCGCGACAACATGGTCGTGCTCGACATCGGCTTCAAGTCCGAGGGCACCGTTCCGCTCGAAGAGTTCAAGGATCATCCCGACCTCAAGATCGGCGACGAGGTCGAGGTCCTGCTCGAGCACCTCGAGGACCAGGAAGGCTCGGTCGTCCTCTCGAAGAAGAAGGCCGACTTCATGCGCGTGTGGGAGCGCATCCGCGTCGCCTACGAGAACGACCAGCCGGTCGAAGGCACGCTCGTCAAGAAGATCAAGGGCGGCGTGGTCGTCGACCTCATGGGCGTCGACGCGTTCCTCCCCGGCTCGCAGATCGCGCTGCGCCGCGTGCCGAACATCGACGAGCTGCTCGGCCAGAAGTACGAGTTCAAGATCATCAAGCTCAACAAGCGCCGCCGCAACATCGTCGTCTCGCGCCGCGTGATCCTCGAGAACGAGCGCGCGGGCAAGCGCGAGAAGCTGATGAAGGAGCTCGCAGAAGGATCAGGTGCGGAAGGGCGTCGTCAAGAACATCACCGACTTCGGCGCGTTCATCGATCTCGGCGGCGTCGACGGCCTGCTGCACATCACCGACATGTCGTGGGGCCGCATCTCGCATCCGTCCGAGCTGGTGCAGATCGGCGCAGGAGCTCGAGGTCAAGGTTCTCGACATCGATTGGGAGCGCGAGCGCATCTCGCTCGGCCTCAAGCAGCTCCAGAGCTACCCGTGGAAGGACGTCGCCGAGAAGTATCCGGTCGGCACGCGCGTCCAGGGCAAGGTCGTCGTCGATCACGAACTACGGCGCGTTCATCGAGCTCGAGCCGGGCATCGAAGGCCTGGTGCACATCAGCGAGATGAGCTGGACGCGCAACGTCCGTCACCCGTCGAAGCTCGTGTCGCATCGGCGAGGCGATCGAGGCGGTGGTGCTCAAGGTCGATCCGAACGAGGAGAAGATCTCGCTCGGCATGAAGCAGACGGAGCAGGATCCGTGGGTCGTGCTGCCGCTCAAGTACCCGGTGGGCACGCGCATCAACGGCAAGGTGCGCAACCTGACGAGCTTCGGCGCGTTCGTCGAGATCGAGCCGGGCATCGACGGCCTGATCCACATCTCCGACATGAGCTGGACCAAGCGCGTCCAGCACCCGTCGGAAGTCGTCAAGAAGGGCGACGCGGTCGACGTCGTGATCCTCAACATCGACGCCGAGAACAAGCGCATCTCGCTCGGCCTCAAGCAGGCCGAGGAGGATCCGTGGCTCCGCATCGGCGAGACCTATCCGGTCGGCACGGAGATGCGCGGGCACGGTCGTGCGCCTGATGGACAAGGGCGTCGTCGTCGACATCGGCAACGACATCGAGGGCTTCGTGCCGATCTCGCAGCTGAACAAGGGCAAGCCGGTCGCCAGCCCGGCCGACGTCGTGTACGAGGGGATGATACCTCGACATGCGCGTCCTCGAGGTCGATCCGATCCACCGCCGCATCGTGCTGGCGGTGACGAACATCCCGGAGGAGCAGCCGCCGCCGCCCGGAGACGCCCGTCGAAGGTGCTCCCGATGGACTCGCGAGACCGACGGCGATCTGATGCGTCGCGAATTCCGGAGGCTCGAGGAGCAGGTACGCTGCGCCGCCGGGAGATGCACGCCGTCACCGTAGCTTCGAGCGCGTCTATGTCCATGCGGGAGAAGCTCCTCCTCTTGGAGGCCCGGCGCGCGGAGGCGGAGCAGGGCGGCGGCGCGACGCGCCTCGAGGCGCAGCACGAGCAAGGGCAAGCTCTCCGCGCGCGAGCGGCTCGACGTGCTGCTCGACGAGGGCAGCTTCGTCGAGCTCGACCGCTTCGTCACGCACCGCTCCACCGACTTCGGGCTCGAAGAGCAGCTATCTACGGCGACGGCGTCGTGACCGGCTACGGCCGCATCGACGGCCGCCTGGTCTACGTCTTCTCGCCAGGACTTCACCGTCTTCGGCGGCTCGCTGTCCGAGGCGCACGCCGAGAAGATCTGCAAGATCATGGACCTGGCGGTGAAGAACGGCGCGCCGGTGATCGGGCTGAACGACTCCGGCGGCGCGCGCATCCAGGAGGGCGTCGTCTCGCTCGGCGGCTACGCCGACATCTTCCTGCGCAACACGCTCGCGTCGGGCGTCGTGCCGCAGATCTCGGCCGATCCTCGGCCCCTGCGCGGGCGGCGCGGTCTACTCGCCCGGCGATCACCGACTTCATCTTCATGGTGCGCGGCACGAGCTACATGTTCGTCACCGGCCCCAACGTGGTGAAGACGGTCACGCACGAAGACGTGACGATGGAGGAGCTGGGCGGCGCCGACACGCACGCGGCCAAGTCCGGCGTGTCGCACTTCACGTTCGACGACGAAGTCGCGTGCCTGACGCGCGATCCGCGAGCTCTTCGAGTTCATCCCGCAGAACAACGTGGACGATCCGCCGCGCGGACCGGGCACGCGATCCGCGCGACCGCGCGACGAGGCGCTGCTCGACGTGGTGCCCGACGATCCGAGACGAAGCCGTACGACATGCACGACGTGATCCGCCGCGTCGTGGACGACGGCGAGTTCGTACGAGGTGCACCGCGACTACGCGCGGCAACATCCTCGTGCGGCTTCGCGCACCTGGGCGGCTACAGCGTCGGCATCGTCGCCAACCAGCCGGCGGTGCTCGCGGGCGTGCTCGACATCGACGCCTCGCGTCAAGGCGGCGCGCTTCATCCGCTTCTGCGACGCCTTCAACATCCCGATCGTGACCTTCGAGGACGTGCCCGGCTTCCTGCCCGGCGTCGCGCAGGAGCACGGCGGCATCATCCAGCACGGCGCCAAGCTGCTGTACGCCTACTGCGAGGCGACCGTGCCGAAGCTGACCGTGATCACCCGCAAGGCGTACGGCGGCGCGTACGACGTGATGAGCGTCCAAGCACATCCGCGGCGACTTCAACGTCGCCTGGCCGACCGCCGAGATCGCGGTGATGGGCCCCAAGGGCGCGGTCGAGATTCTGTTCCGCCGCGAGATCGCCGGACAGCGCCGATCCGCAGCGCGCCGCCGACGCGAAGATCGCCGAGTATCGCGAGAAGTTCGCGAACCCGTACATCGCCGCCGGCCGCGGCTACTGGACGACATCATCGACCCGCGCGAGACGCGGCCGCGGCTCATCGACGCGCTGCGACACGCTGCGGAGCAAGCGGGACCGCAACCCGCCCAAGAAGCACGGGAACATCCCGCTGTAGGGAATGGCCACGGGTCCGGCCAGGCCCCACTGCCCATTCCCTCACCGGTTAACCGCCACCGCCTCTCGTGTTCACCAAGATCCTCATCGCCAATCGCGGCGAGATCGCGCTCCGCGTGATCCGCGCGTGCCGCGAGCTGGGCGTTCGGAGTCGTCGCCGTCTACTGCGACGCCGACGCGACCGCGCCGCACGTGCGTGCGGCAGACGAGGCGGTGCACATCGGCGCAGCCGCGCGAGCGAGAGCTACCTGCGCATCGACGCGCTGATCGAGCGCGGCGCAGCGCACCGGCGCCGAAGCGATCCACCCGGGCTACGGCTTTCTCTCGGAACGCGCCGCGTTTGCGCATGCGGTCCGTGCGGCGGGGCTGGTCTTGATCGGTCCGCCGGCCGAGGCGATCGAGGCGATCGGGAGCAAGACGGCCGCTCGCCAACTCGGCCGTGGGGGCCGGAGTGCCGGTCGTGCCGGGTACGACCGAACCGCTTGCGCGATGCGGATGCCGCGGCGGCCGCGGCCAGCCAGTTCGGGTATCCGGTGCTGCTCAAGGCCGCGGCCGGCGGGGGCGGGAAGGGGATGCGCGTCGTGCGAGCGTCCCGCCGACCTGGCGGCCGCGCTCGACGCGGCGCGGCGCGAAGCGAACAACGCGTTCGGCGACGATGCGGTGTATCTCGAGAAGTTCATTGACGGTCCGCGCCACGTCGAGATCCAGGTGCTGGCCGACGCGCACGGCACGATCCTGTCGCTCGGCGAGCGTGAGTGCTCGATCCAGCGCCGCCATCAGAAGATGATCGAGGAGGCGCCGAGCGTGGCGGTGTCGCCCGAGCTGCGCCGGCGGATGGGCGAGACGGCCGTTCGCGCGGCGCGGGCGGCAGGCTACGTCAACGCGGGCACCTGCGAGTTTCTCCTCGAGCCGACGGCGAGTTCTACTTCCTGGAGATGAACACCCGGATCCAGGTCGAGCATCCGGTGACCGAGCTGGTGACGGGCCTCGACCTCGTGCGAGTGGCAGCTCCGGATCGCGGCGGGCGAGCGGCTCCCGTTCGCGCAGGACGACATCGCGCCCAACGGCTGGGCAATCGAGTGCCGGATCACGAGCGAGGACGCCGCCAACGGATTCCTGCCCTCGACCGGCCGCGTCAAGTATACCCGCATCCCGTCGGGTCCCGGCGTTCGCTGGGACGGCGGCATCGAACCCGGAACCGACGTCGGTCTCTTCTACGACCCGCTGCTCGCCAAGCTGATCGTGTGGGCCCCGACCCGCGATACCGCGGTTGCCCGGATGCATCGCGCACTGAACGAGTTGGTGATCACCGGCGTCGAGACCTCGCGGGAACTGCATCTGCGCATTTTCGAGGACGCGGAGTTTCGCCGCGGCGCGATCGACATTCACTGGCTCGAACGGCGGGTGTCGTCATTGCTGGAGGCGCGGCCCGCGGAGGCGGTGACGAGGGCGGCGGCGGTCGCGAGCGCGTTCCTCGCCCGCGAAGATGGCGGATCCCATCCCGTCGGTTCCGGGGCGACGGGTGGCGGTGCCGGCTCGCCGAGCGCGCCGTCCGGTGGCGACCCTACGGCGCGCCCTACGGAGTCCCCGCGCGCGTCATGGGCTGCAGTGGCCCGCCGTGAGGCGCTTCGCGAATGACCTCGCGACGGGCGGGCAGGCACCGGCAGCGGCCGGATCTCGGTGATCGCCGTCCGCACGGGCTCGCGCCGGGATCTGACAGCGCGAGCGTCACCCACGATGGCTCGGCGCCCGACGCCGAGAGCGATATGCCGGCGACGTCAGCCGAGTGCGACGTCGAGGTCCAGTCGATCGCCGCGGGCGGTGACGGCGTCGCGCGTGTGGACAATCGCGTGATCTTCATCCCGCGTGTCGCGCCGGGAGACCGCGCGAAGATTCTCGCCACGTCGGTGCGTGGCGGGCGATTTGCGCGGGGCGTTCTCATCGACCTGCTGCGTCCGTCGCCCGAGCGGGTGGCGCCATTGTGCCTGCACTACGTGCGCGACCGATGCGGCGGATGCCTTCGGGCCGTAGCCGCCGTTCATCTTCCGGGCACACTTGCCGCAGGTGAGAATGACGGTTTTCCAAGGCGTCGAGCGGGATACGATAGGATCATGCATTCCGGCGGCCTCGTTTTCGTGGCGTTCCCAGCCTTATCCACGCTGGCGCATGGTCGCTGGCACCCTCCTGGCCGCGCACATCCCGATCCACGCCCGCCGCGGTGAGTAGTTTCGCCGCTGGCGGATTCAGCAACAGATGATCCAGCCGCAGCCCGGCGTCGCGCGGCCACGACTCCCGGAAATACTCCCAGAACGTGAACATGGGCTCGTCCGGGTGCAGCGTTCGCAGCGCGTCGGTCCATCCCTGTTCCAGTAATCGCCGGTAGCAGGCTCGTGGCGCGGGCTGGAGCAGCGCGTTCTTCTTCCATGACCGCGTGTTGTAGATGTCGAAGTCGGTCGGCACGACGTTGTAGTCGCCGGCCAGAATGACCGGCGCATCGGTGTCGAACAGCGTGGCGGCGTGCGCGATCAGCCGCTCGAACCATGCCAGCTTGTAATCGAACTTCGGGCCGGGCTGGGGATTGCCGTTCGGCAGATAGATGCAGGCGATCAGCACGCCATTGACCGCGGCTTCGATATAACGGGCCTGCTTGTCGCCGGCGTCGCCCGGCAGGCTGCGGCGCGATCAGGATCGGCTCCTTGCCGCGGGCGAGGATCGCGACCCCGTTCCAGCGTCGCTCGCCCTGCCAGACGGCGTGATAACCGGCTTCCCGGAGCGCCGTAGCGGGAAACTGCCGGTCCTCCGCCTTTAGTTCCTGCAGGCAGACGACGTCCGGTTTCTCGGCCTCCAGCCAAGCCAGAAGGTTCGGCAGGCGGCGGTTGACGTTGTTGATGTTGAAGGTGGCGATTTTCACGGCGTCCGGACCCTCGTCCACCGAGGAAATGCCGGGGCAGGAGTTTCGTTGCCTACCCGCCCCGCGCCACTACCTGCCGTGCGATTCGGGTAGACTTCCCGTAGGCCTCAAACTCCATCAGGACCAACGTCCGGCAGGCTGCCGCAAGGTGCGCGGTCCCGTTGCCGGCGGCAGCGCAACCGGTCGATGACCGGCCAGACCGGCAGCCGTCTCGCATTCTCGGCGAGGTCGGTGAGGGCCAACACCACCTTTCTGTTGCATCGTCCGCACCGCAGGATGAGCCGCCATGTATTTTTAGGTCCCCAATGGGCGTCGCGGGCGTCGGCAGCCGTATAGGGCAGTTCCGGCATTCAGTCGGTGAGACCCAGCGGATCGGAGCGGATCACCACGCGCCCGGCGAGCCGCAGGCTGTCTGGAGGTCAGGGGCCCGGCGGAGAGGTGGCGAACTGGAGATCAACCGGTCGGGTATATCCCCGGCCCCGGCGAGGCTGTCATGGAGGACGGCGGCGATTTCCGCCTCGGACAGTTCGTGGCCGGGGAGGTGGGGCGGCATTGGGGGATGGTAGCGAGGTGAGCCGTGAAGAACAAGTCGGGAACATTAACCATCCGCGTGCACAGCGCGGCGCCGCATTGATGCGGCGTGAATGCTGCTG
>CAVPLX010000002.1:0-714910 GCA_963706505.1 uncultured Gemmatimonadales bacterium | reverse complement strand
CCCAGCGCAGCGACCGAGGCGCTGGGGTTCACGCAACTGTATCCGGCGTTCTGCTCAGTTGCCGCCAAGCCGTACTACGTGCTGTACGATCTGTATGTGTCGAGTGGGGCCCGGCGGCGAGGCGTCGCCAAGCGGCTCATGGAGCGTGCGCAGGAGTATGCGTCCGAGACCGGGGCGTTCAGGCTCAAGCTGCAGACGGCGCGCAACAACCGGCCGGCGCAGGCGTTGTACGAGTCGCTGGGATGGGTGCGGGATGAGCAGTATTTCGTTTATACGCTGAAGACGGGATAAGGGCAAACCGAACGACGAGAATCCGGGTCTGATTCTTACACAATCCACGACCGGGTGGCCAATGAGTCGCATCGCTTTCTGTCTCGTGTTCGTGTGTGTGGCACGTGCAGGGTTTGCTCAGCCGTCGCAGCATGCGATGTCGCCAGCGCTCCGGATCGCGGCCGCCGTGAGTCCTGCGCCCGCCGGGATGCGATCGGGGGCGACGGTGATGGACTATGACAGTACCGGCACGCTGGTGACGGTGCGAGAGGGCAAGGGGCTTCTCATCTGCCTCGCCGACAATCCTCGCGGGAAGTCGTTTCACGTCGCGTGCTACGATCGTGAGCTGGAGCCGTTCATGGCGCGTGGGCGGGCACTGCGCGCCCAGCACGTATCGGACGATGAGACCGACAGTATTCGCGCCCGCGAGATCCGTGGCGGCACGCTGGCGATGCCGCGGCATCCGACGGCGCTCTACCAGTATGTCGCGGAACGGGACAGTGTCGATGCTGCGGCCGGCGTGATTCACGGCGCCAGTTATCTGTACATCGTCTACATGCCATTTGCGACAACCGCCACGACGGGGTTTCCTGCGCAGCCGCTCGATGATGGCGGGCCGTGGCTCATGTATCCGGGCAAGCCGTGGGCGCACCTCATGATCGGGCCGCCTAAGGCGGCGACGATCACGCTTGGCAAATAATCGCCGAGCGCCGCGGTCTTCCGGGTAGGCTCTCAAACCTGCGGGCAGATTGGAATGTCGAATCGGGACCCCATGGCCGAGGTCCTGATGCAGGGAGTGCGGTATGCGTGGCGCAGGCTGGTGGCGACGCCGGTAGTGAGCAGTGTTGCGATCGTCACGATGGCGCTTGGCATTGGCACGGCGACGACCGTGTTCAGCGTCGCGGATGGCGTACTGTTGCGGCCCCTGCCCTACCCCGATCCCTTGCGGCTCGTGATGATCTGGGATCACTGGACGGGTTGGCCGGCGACGTGGGTGTCGGACCCCGAGCTGCTCGACTACCAGGACAACGCGCAACTGTTCGCCGCCGTGGGCGGGTTCGCTGACGAGAGCCGCAACCTGACTGGCGGCCAGACCCCCGACCGCGTGCATACCGGGTTGGCATCTGCCGGTGTCTTTCGGGCGCTCGGTGTCGCGCCGGTGTTGGGCCGAGTGTATGTGGAGGATGAAGATCGGGCGGGGGGGCCGAAGGTAGCGGTGATCAGTGATGCGCTCTGGCGGCGGCGATTCAACAGCGACCCGCACATTCTCGGCAAGCAACTGATGCTCGACGACAGCAGCACGACCGTCATCGGCGTGATGCCGGCTTCGTTTCATCTGCCGCTCGAGTTCAGCGGCGATCCCGTCGACATTCTGGGTGCCGCTTGCACTCGGCAACGTGGACCGTACCGTCCGTGGGGGCCACTACCTCAACCTCGTCGCGCGGCTCCGTCCGGGTGTCACGCCGCTCGCGGCGGACCAGGGCGTGCAGGCGATGGCGCGGCACATGCTGGCCGAGTATCCGAGTGGCTATCCGCCGAACTTCGGGGCGTTCACGCGGAGCGTGTCGAGCCAGGTGCTGGGTGATGTGCGGCCGACCGTGCTGGTGTTGTCGGCGGCGGTGGGCTTCGTGCTGCTGATCGCGTGCGCCAACGTCGCGAACCTCCTGCTCGCGCGGGCGTATGCGCGGCAGCGGGAGATGGCGGTGCGTGCGTCCCTGGGCGCGAGCCGCTGGCAGATCATGTCGCAGTTGCTCACGGAGGCGGGAGTCCTGGCTGGCCTCAGCGGGGCTGCCGGCATCGTGCTCGCGGTGATCGGCGTGCACCTCGTGGCCGCCGATGCACCCCGGACCGTTCCGAGGATAGCGGGCATTGGCGTGGACCTGCCGATGTTGTTCTTCGCGCTCTTCGTCACGATCGCGACGGGGTTCGTGTGCGGAATCCTGCCGGCCGTGCATGCGGCGCGACCCGATCTCCATGCCGCGCTCAAGGAGACCCTACGTGGTGCGGCGGCCAACCGCCGGGGCGAGCGAGTCCGGCGAAGCCTGATCGTCGCGGAAGTCGCGCTGTCGGTGATGCTGCTGGTGGGGGCGGGACTGCTGACGCGGAGCTTCGCACGACTGCTGTCCGTCGATCCGGGGTTCGACCCATCGCGTGTGCTCACGGCGCATGTCTCGCTATCCGCGGCGAAATATCCGACGAACGAATCGGTTCGCGCGTTCTACCATGACGTCGTCGAGCGGACCCGTGCGTTACCGGGTGTCTCGTCGTCGGCGGTCGTCCGCGTGCTACCGATGACCAGCGTGATGGGGGACTGGGGGTTTCGTGTCGAGGGGCGGCCGGTGGTGCCCGGGAAAAGTGATGGAGCGGGCGACTGGCAGGTCGTATCGCCGGACTATTTGCGCGTCATGCGGGTGCATCTCATGGGCGGGCGGCCGTTGAGCGAGACCGACGATGCGCGTGCGCCGGGTGCGGTGCTCGTGAACGAAGCACTGGTGAGCCGGGCATGGCCTAGCGGATCGCCGATCGGGCACCGGATCCGGTTGGGGGGGATGGACACGACGTGGCGCACGGTTGTCGGCGTCGTGGCCAACGTGCGCCATCGGGGACTGGACGCGGATCCGCGTCCCGAGCTGTATCTGCCGCATGCGCAGTGGGCAGCCGGGGGTGGGGCGGTGCGCGACATGTACCTCGTCTTGCGGTGCACGCGCGATCCCGGGCTGGTTGCCTCGGATCTCCGCCGGACGATGCGGGCGCTCGACCCGAACCTGCCGCTGGCGAGTGTGCGATCGATGGATGATGTATTGAGCGATGCGGTGGCGGCTCGCCGGGTGAGTTTCATCGTCGTGGCGGCGATTGCCGCGGCGGCGGCAGCGATTGCGGCGGTAGGGTTGTACGGCGTGGTGAGCTACTCGGTCGAGCAGCGGACGCCGGAGATCGGGATACGGCGCGCGCTGGGCGCGACCGCGAGATCCGTCGTCGCGCTCGTGGCGCGTGAGGGTGCGCGCGCCGTCGTGCCGGGCATCGTGATCGGGCTGGCTGGGGCGGCGGTGCTGGCGCGATTCATGGCGTCGCTGTTGTTCCAGGTGCGGACGACCGACGCGATGACATTTGCCGCGGTGCCGGTGCTCGTCGGCATCATCGCGGTCGCTGCGACGTGTGTCCCGGCGCGGCGGGCGGCGGGCGTCGATCCGTTGAGTGCGGTGCGGGCGGACTGAGCCAGTAGGCCGCGCGGCCGCGGGAGGGATTGGGGATTGGGGATTGGGGATTGGGGGATTGGGGGATTGGAAATTGGGGGCACCCGTGAGCAGGCGCGGTGGTAGCTTCGGGGCGTGGAGGCCGCTGAGACGGATATACCAGCGCGGTTGGACCGATTGCCGTGGAGCGGGTTTCACTCGCTCATCGTGGTGGCGCTGGGCATCACGTGGATCCTCGATGGGCTCGAAGTCACGCTGGCGGGCTCGGTGTCGGGGGCGCTGCAAGAGAGTCCGGTCCTGCATTTGAGCGCGCCGCAGATCGGGGCGGCGGCGAGCGCGTATCTGCTTGGCGTCGTCGGTGGCGCGATCGGATTCGGGTGGCTGACCGACCGTTGGGGACGGAAGCGGTTGTTTACGATCACGCTCGGGCTCTATCTCATAGCCACGGCGGCGACCGCGTGCTCGTGGAGCTTCTGGAGCTACGCCGCGTTCCGGATGCTGACGGGCGCCGGGATTGGTGGTGAGGGGACGGCGATCAACTCAGCCATCCAGGAGCTGATGCCGGCGCGGTATCGGGGCCGGACCGATCTCGCCATCAACGGCAGCTTCTGGGTGGGTGCGGCGATGGCGGCCGCGACGACACTCGTGCTGCTACATCCCGGGCGGCTTCCACCCGATGTGGGGTGGCGTCTGGCGTTCGGGCTCGGGGCGGTGCTGGGGCTCGGGATCCTCGTGCTCCGGCGGCATGTGCCGGAGAGCCCGCGGTGGCTGATGGTGCATGGGCGGATTGGAGAAGCGACGCGTATCCTGGACGAGATCGAGGCGGGCATAGCATCGTCTACCGGGCAGGCGTTGGCTCCCGTGCAGGGCACCCTGCGGCTGATCGCGCGCGGACACACCTCACTGCGCGAAGTCGCGCGGACCCTGATCAAGCGTTATCCGCAGCGCACCCTGCTTGGCATCGTGCTGATCGCATCGCAGGCGTTCTTCTATAACGCGATCTTCTTCACATACGCGCTGGTCCTGCGGCAATTCTACGGCATCGAGGCGGGGAGCGTCGGCTGGTATCTGCTGCCTTTTGCGCTGGGCAACTTCACCGGGCCGCTGTTGCTGGGGCGATGGTTCGACACGATCGGGCGGCGGCCGATGATCGCGGGCACGTACGCACTCTCGGGCGTGCTGCTGGCCGGCGTGGCGGCGATGTTCGGGGCGGGGCT
The DNA here is from genome assembly GCA_963706505.1 of uncultured Gemmatimonadales bacterium. Taxonomy (GTDB): domain Bacteria; phylum Gemmatimonadota; class Gemmatimonadetes; order Gemmatimonadales; family Gemmatimonadaceae; genus Palsa-1248. The sequence goes on along the minus strand of CAVPLX010000002.1, from coordinate 710,229 downwards.
GCTCGACGCGACGACGCAGACGGTGGCGTGGTCGGTGATCTTCTTCTTCGCGTCGGCGGCGGCGAGTGCCGCGTATCTCACCATCAGTGAGTCGTTCCCGCTCGAAGTGCGGGCGATTGCCATCGCGTTGTTCTATGCCGGCGGGACGTTGCTGGGCGGGGTCGCGGCGCCGTGGTTGTTTGGCCATCTGATCGCGAGCGGGGAGCGGCGGCAGGTAGTGTGGGGGTATTTGCTGGGCGCGGTGTTGATGGTGGGGGCGGCGGTGGCGGAACTGGTGCTGGGCATCGCGGCGGAGCGGCGGTCGCTGGAGAGTATTGCGGCACCGCTGTCGAGCGAGACTGCAACTACAGCATCGCAGACGCTTCGAGATGCTTGAGTAGTTCCACAGCAGCCATTCTGAAGCGCTCTCCTGACCGCGTCCAGTCATCCGGCGGTGCGGTGGGGGCGGCCGGTGACGGCGGGCGGGTCATGACCCGCCCCTACCAGGAACGAATTCCTCGGTGCCGACGGCGGCGGGCAGGCCGGGCATTACCGCGGGCCGGTCGCGACCGACCCTTGCCAGGGATGGAATCGTTCGGTTCCGCGGGGCGGTCGGAGGCTGGCCATTGCCTGGCGGGTCGCAACCTCCCGCTTCTTCACGGTGTCCGAGTCGTGTCGCATGTTTCACATCCTGGGATTTTCGACCACGCCCAGGTTTGTGGATCTCGTTGCACTGGGACTCGACTGGAGATGACCATGGAGTGGACTCGTTCCGCGGCGGCTGGCGCAGCACGGATAGTGCGCGTGGCTTCGGTGCTTCCCTCTCTCGCGGCTTGCGCGATTGCCGGCATGTCGTGGCTGGTGCCTGGTGCGCCATCTGCCGCGGCGCAGGCGGCTGGCAGCGGCGCGGGTCCGGCATTCACGGTCAGTGACATCATGACCGGCGCGCAGTTCCGGACGCATTTCCCGGGAGATCTGCGGTGGCTCGAGACTCCGGGGGCGGCGGCGTATAGCGCGCTCGAGCCGTCCGGTGATTCATCCGGAACGGACATCGTGCGGTACGATGCGGCGTCGGGTGCGCGATCGGTGCTGGTGACCGCGAAGCAGCTCACGCCATCAGGCGCGTCCAAGGCACTGAGCGTCGCGGACTACGCCTGGTCCGCGGACGGAAAACGACTCCTGATCTTCACCAACACCGCCAGAGTATGGCGGGACAACACCCGTGGTGACTACTGGGTGTTCGACCGGGCCTCCAGCACGCTCGCCAAGCTCGGCGGCCCGAACGCGGCGCCGTCGACGCTCATGTTCGCGAAGTTCTCACCTGATGGCGGGCGTATCGCGTACGTCCGCGATAACGACCTGTACGTGGAGGACGCCGCCGCGCTGGCGAGCGGCCACCCTGTTCCGCCGGTCCGGCTCACCACCGATGGCTCACACACGACCATCAACGGGACATCGGACTGGGTGTACGAGGAAGAGCTGCACATCCGCGACTGCTTCCGGTGGTCGCCCGACGGCAAGAAGATCGCGTATTGGCAGTTCGACGTCTCCGGCGTGCGCGACTTCGATCTCATCGACGACACCGACTCTCTCTACTCATTCGTGGTGCCGGTGCAGTATCCGAAGGCGGGAACGACCAACTCCGCGGTGCGTGGCGGCATTGTCGCGAGCACTGGCGGGCCGACGACGTGGATCCAACTGGCGGGCGATCCGCGCAACAACTATCTGGCGCGGCTGGACTGGGCGGACAACTCGTCCGAGCTGGTGTTGCAGCGGCTCAACCGGCTGCAGGACACCGACGCGGTGATGATCGCCGATGCGCAGACCGGCGTAGCGCGCACCGTGTTGAGCGAACACGATAGCGCGTGGGTGGATGTCGTGAACGATCTCACGTGGCTGCATGGTGGGACGGAGTTTCTCTGGGTGAGCGAGCGTGATGGGTGGCGGCATCTGTATCGGGTGTCGCGGGACGGGAGCCATGTCACTCTCATCACGCCGGGGGCGTACGACATCCTTGGCATCCGAGCAGGTCGTGGAGAGCCCGGCGAAATCAGGGAGCGGGTGGGTGTACTTCACCGCGTCGCCGGACAATGCGACGCGGCGGGAGTTGTACCGGGTGCGGCTCGATGGGAAGGGCGCGGCGGAGCGTGTGACACCGGCCAATGAGTCCGGGACGAACACGTACACGATCTTGAGCGATGGGCAGTGGGCGCAGCACGGGTATTCCGCGATCGACAAGCCGTGGACATTCGACATCGTGAAATTGCCCAGCCATGCCGTCGTGCGGACGACAGAGACCAACGCCGCGCTTCAGACGGCAGTGGCACCGCTCGTGGCGGGCCGCCCGACGGAGTTCTTCAAAGTGGACATTGGCAATGGTGTGAACCTCGATGGGTACATGATCAAGCCGCGCGATTTCGATGCGGCGAAGCGGTATCCGATGCTGGTGTTCGTGTATGGTGAAGTCGCGGGGCAGACCGTCGTCGACCGGTGGGGTGACCGGCAGCAGCTCTGGTTCCGGTGGCTCGCGGACCATGGCTACGTCGTGGTGAGCATGGACAACCGCGGGACGCCTGCGCCGAAGGGGCGGGCGTGGCGGAAGATCGTGTATGGTGCCGTTGGCGAGATGTCGTCGGCGGATCAGGCGGCGGCGGTGCGGACGCTCACGCGCACGCGTACGTATCTGGATTCGACGCGGGTCGGGATCTGGGGATGGAGTGGCGGCGGGTCGAACACCCTCAACTGCATGTTCCGGTATCCGGACGTGTTCTCGGTCGGGATGGCGGTTGCGCCGGTACCCGACGAGCGGCTGTACGACACGATCTATGAAGAGCGGTACATGGGATTACCGCAGGACAACGTGGACGGGTACCGGCGCGGGTCGCCGATCAACTTCGCCGACGGGTTGCGCGGCGATTTGCTGATCGTGCACGGGTCGGGTGACGACAACGTGCACTATCAGGGCACGGAGCGTCTCGTGAACAAGCTGGTGGCGCTCGGGAAGCCGTTCGATCTGATGGTGTATCCGAACCGGACCCATGCCATTCGGGAGGGACCGGGGACGACCGTGCATTCTCTATTCGCTGCTGACGCGGTATCTCACCGAGCATTTGCCGGCCGGGGGGCTCACGACCGGCAGTGTGACGCAGTAGCGCGTAAGAGAGCGGCCTGCGGCGGCGCTACAGGACGGGCGCGGCGCCCGCGAGGTAGAACGTCACGGCGAACACGAAGATCGTGGACACGATGGCACCGGCGGTGACGATGAGCACGCCGGTGACCTGCAGGATGCCGTTCAGGAAGTAGCGGTCCATTGCATTGAGGGATTGCATGCGATTGACGGCGTCCCTTCCCTGCTCGGTGAGTCCCCACGCGCCGAATGCGGCCACGAGAAAGAACGGGAGCGAGAGCACCCAGTGGTGGCGGGCTCCGATCAGGAGGGCTGCGGTGACGACCGTTCCCGTGAACCAGAGCGTGGCGAGGAGCCAGATGGGAGCGGAGCGGCCGGCGGACGCGAGCGAGGCGCCGAGTGATTCGGGGTTTGTGGCCGGAGCATGCGCGGGAGCGATGACCATGCGGGCCTCCTGAAGCGGCTACTCGCGCGAGACGAGATTGGCGATTGGGGAGATCTTAGGATTTGGCTGGAGCGCCGTCAACCGTATTCGGCGGCGGTTGGAACCCTGTCAAGGCCGCGAACGACCAGCCTCGTGGGATAGCAGCGCGAGGCCGGTGGTCAGGTCGCCCTGGTCAGCGCGCCCAACTCAGGGCGGCCAGGTCGGCGTTGCTGAGCTGCCACCAGTCCGGCGGATAGGTCCGGACGCGCCGGATCGCAGCGGGGGACATGAATACCAGCGACCAGCATCCGTCCTGCAGGTGTTCGGTCACCTTCCACCAGACATTGGCCGGCTCGGCGTAGACGCGTTCGATGCCGTTCGAGGAACTATGAAAAGCGAGAGAACTGGACACGGCGCCTGGTCCGTGGGGACCGCTCAGGTGGCGAGCTTCCCAGGCCAGAGTCTGGAGGGCCGGGTCGGTGTGACTGGGAACTCGTGCCGAGAGTTCACTGACAGGGCTCATGGTACGCGGCACCATTCGACAGAGGGAAAACGAGGCAACGAGGTGTGTGCGGCGAATACAGCGTTGCGATCGTGCTGCAACACGTGTGATGTTGGCGATAGTGACGTGACGGGAGCGTGAAGAGAGCATGACATCTTCTTCATGCATGTCGCCACGCGGAGTCAGCGGGTACTTTGCGAGCGAGTGATCCTGCAACGGGGACAGCACATGAGAGCACGAGCGACAGCGAGACTGACAATGGCGGGGCTGGCGGGGGCTGTGGCTCTCTCGGCTGCGTGTGCGCCCACGGTGAGCAAGCCGCCGGTGGTGGGGCATGTTTTCACACTCGTGCTCGAGAACGAGTCGTTCGACCGGTCATTTGGGCCGGGGTCGAGGGCGCCGTATCTGGCGAACACGCTGGCGCATCAGGGCGCGTTGCTGACCCAGTATTACGGGATCGGCCACAACAGCCTCGACAATTACATCGCGATGATCAGCGGGCAGGCGCCCAATGTGGCAACGCAGCGCGACTGCCCGATTTTCAGCGAGTTCACGCTGGCGCAGACCGCGCTCGACGCGCATGGGCAGGCGCTGGGTACGGGTGTGTGTACCCGGTGATGGTGAAGACCATTGCCAACCAGCTGGAGGCATCGGGCAAGACGTGGCGCGGGTACATGGAGGACATGGGCGACGATCCCAAGAAAGAGCGTCCGGCGTGCGGGCATCCTCCCATCGGATTCACCGACAGCACGACGGTTCGCGAGCCTGGGGATCAGTACGGGACGAAGCACAACCCGTTCATGTATTTCCACTCGGTGATCGACGACACCGCGCGGTGCAACTCGCACGTGGTGAATCTGCGGGAACTCAAGGCCGATCTCGCGAGCGCGGCGACGACGCCGAACTACGTCTTCATCACGCCCAACCTGTGCAACGACGGACATGACGCGCCGTGCATCGATCATGCGCCGGGCGGGCTGATTCAGATCGACCGGTTTCTGCACGAGTGGGTTCCGGCGATCACGGAGTCGCCGGCATTCGTCGCGGACGGCGTATTGATCATCACCTTCGATGAGGCATTGGGACCGCCGGGCCAGGATTCATCGGCGTGTTGCGGCGAGCAGGGATTGCCGGGCGAGACGCATCCGCCGGGTGGCGACGGTCCGGGCGGCGGGCGTGTGGGTGCGGTGATCCTGTCGCCGTTCGTGCATGGCGGGACGGTGAGCGACCGGCCGTACAACCACTACGCGATGTTGCGGTGGGTGGAGGATCGGTTCGGGCTCGCGCACCTGGGATATGCAGCGGAGCCGGGTCTCGCGGTGTTTGGCGCCGACATTTTCAACAGGCAGCCGGGGCGGTAGAGCTGGGGACCGGGGACTGGGGACTGGGATTGGTCAGGGTTTGCCTGGGGCGGTGCGGCGGGCTGCTTCCTCCGCATCGACGAGGTCGCGCACGCGGCGCCGGGCGTCTTCGGCTTGGCGCTCGACATCACTGACGTGCGTTTCGAGCTCGCCGAACTCCGCGGGCCTGGCGTTTCATACGTTCGGCGAGCATGGGGATCGACAGACCAGCGAGGAGGCGAGGGTTGATGGGTGGGGGGGAGTCTCCGGGGCGGCGCTGGCTGGGCGGGACCGGCATTGGATTCTGGTGATCGGGGATGGATTCATCGCGCTGGCGGCCGGGGAGATTCACAGGGAGATCGGCCACGCGGGCGCGGGCGGCGAGCTCCGCTTCTTCACGGGCGATCGTTTCGCGCCATGAGTCAGTGGCAGCGGGCGTGACTCCCCCGCCCCGCCGGCGGCGGCGTGTGGACGCGCGGGCGATGGCGGCCGCGTAGTCCGCGGTGGCGTCGGCCGCGATGACCTGGATGAGCGCGCGGACGTGTTCGAGGAACGCCTCGGGATCCTGGCGGACCGCGCGCGCGCGCCAGGCGACGCGGTAGGTGACCGACGTACCGCGTGCGTTGCGGCCGGGGACGAACGTGACGGCGCCGGGTTCAGTGGGCGTGCGGCCGCGCCGACGGGCGGGAGCTGGCGGGTGGCCGGCGAATTGGTAGCCATCGGCACCTTTATCACCATCAGAGGCAGTGCCGTCTTTCGGCGTTTGCCCTATGGATGGCGTCACATTTATTTCGTCGCCGAGTGCTCCTAAATCATCACCCGTGACGGGCGAGGCCGCGAGCATCATGACCCCGCGGCGGAACGCCTCCGCGTCTGTGGTGGCACTCTTGAGCGAGCGGAGCGCGCGGTGCGTGACCCGTTCCGACAGGCGGGCGCGTTCGCGCTCGCCTTCGTTCAGGCCGGCGAGCAGCATCCCGATGCCGACGAGCTCGGAGACGCGGCCCGCGCTGAAGCCCGTCGTGCGCTGGACCGAGTCGCGGGTGAGGCCCTGCCCCAGGAGCGCGATGACATAGGAGACCTGGTCGATGACATGCATTGACGCGCGGACCTCATTGGCCATGGCCTGGATGGCGAGCGCGCGGTCGGGGGAGACGCGACCGAGATTGATGGCGGGGACCGGGATGGAGAGCCTGAGCGCGGCCTCGAGCCGGTGCGTGCCATCCACCAGGACATACTCGACCTCACCGGGCGGTCCTTCGACGCGCACGAGGATCGGGACATGGATCGTGCGGCCGGCCTCCTCGATAGCCGACACCAGCTCCTGGAAGTGGTGATCCTCGGTAAACGGCCGGACATAGCGGCCGCGGCGCACCACCCGACGCGCGTCGAGGACCAGCGCATTGTCGGCGCGTGCGACGCCGGACTCGTAGTGATCGCGCACCGGGTGCATCCCTTCCCCGCGTCCCGCGCTCCAGCCATCGGCATCACCGGCTGGAGCGGATGCAGGTGACGTGACACCCAGCATCCCCGCAATCGCGGCGCTTTGAACGCGTGACTTGGGCTTGGCCATCAGAGCTTCCCTCCCGGCACGGCGGCCGGCACATGGTCAGTCGTATTCACACCACCGAGCGCGAGGCGATCATTGAGCGCGTCCGCAAGCTGCCGGAAAATCCGTGCTTCCTTACTCCACCGGGCGGCGAATTCGACCGGCACCCCATTCGTCGCCGCATCGCTGATACCGGAGAAATCGGGAATCGGCGGCTCGAGAAACGCATCCGGAAACGCCGCGCGATAGGCCTCCAGGAACGCGTGCGGATTCGCCCGGCGCGCCTTCATCGCGTTGACCACGAACCCGTCGAGAACGAGATCCGGATTGAGGCGTGCATCCTCGCGGATCCGCCGCGCCGTCTCCTGGATCATCTGCACCCCTTCGGCGCTATATCGCTCACACTGTGCGACCACGATGTATCCATCCGCGATCGTCAGCGCCGTTTGCAACCAGAGGCCCCCGGCGGGTGGCGTGTCGATGAGGACCACGTCGAACGCGTGTTCATTTGCGCCGTCGTCCCAGCGGAGCCCACTGCGCAGCACCTCGCGAAAGCGCAGCGCGGCGCTATTCCAGTCGCGGATCTCCGGCTCCCAACTTGTGAGCCCGCGGGTACCTGGGACCACATACAGCTCCGCGCGCGGGGCATGCCCCGTGTGAATCATGGCGTCGGAGAGCGGAACCGATTCACGCAGCACCGACTCGATCGTGGGGCCTTGGTCCGGCGCGATGCCGAGGAGGCCTACCGTCGCATTGCGTTGGCCATCGAAATCGAGCACCAGGACACGGAGACCGAGGCCGCCGGCCAACGCCGCGGCGAGGTTCGTGGCGAGCGTCGTCTTCCCTACCCCGCCCTTCTGCATGCCGATCGCGATCCATCGCGCCAAGAAAAACCCTCACCGTAAATGCGCGGCGAATAGTAGCACAAACGAGAGAGAAGAGTTCAACCGTTGAAACGCCGGTGCGGCATTGCGTGGCGGTCGGCGATGGCGGGCCGGTTCAACCGTTGAAAGGGGTTAGGGGAAAAGGGATTGGGGATTGGGGATTGGGGGTTGGGGGCACACAACGGGACAGGATTCAGGGAAGCTCCTGTACCGGCCATAGTCCATCTTCAACTGTTGAAAACGATCAGAATGTGCCCTGGAGGTAGGCGTTGACTCGGACGCTGTGGGTTGGCCAGATGCCTTTGCCCACGTCGATCCGGAAGAGGCCGTCCATCATCGACGCGCCGATTCCGGCGCCGTTCAGGAGGCGGCCTTCGTGGGTCCAGTTGTTTCGGTCGCCTGGCCTAACCCAGATCGTAGAACACGATTGGCCGCACGAACATTGAGCGGGTGGTGACTTCGAGGTGGGTCATCGAGTATGCGTCGCCGGATGCGGTGCCGGGGGCGAGGCCGCGGATTGTGCGGAGGCCGCCCAGGTACCACTCGCGTTGCGGGGGGACTTCGCCGGCTGACGTGCCACCGCTGGCGGTGATGGCGCCCTCGAGAAATGGGGCGACGGGGTGCGAGAGGGTGATATCCGCGGCGCCGCGGATGTAGGTGTAGGTGCCGCCCGCGCCTTCGCCGCGCATGTCGGTGGCGAGCTGGAAGCCATCCGGATCGAGGCCCCAGGTGGGGCGGGCACGGAAGGCCAGGCCGGTGATTGTCCCGGAGGGGGTGCCGATGTTTCGGAGCGGCATCGCGGCGCCCCCGAACACGCCGGTGACGTCGAAGTGGGTACCTGGGCTCGCGCCCCAGTCGTGCTCGGTGAAGAGCCGCCAGGAGAAGGGCAGTGGGCCTTCCGACTCGGTGCCTGAGAGTTCCGCGCCCCATGAGCGGTAGTAGACCCCCTCGTCGTCGCCGACGAGGAAGTTCCAGATGGAGCTTCCGAAGCTGAGCGGGTCGCCCCAATCGTTGGCGGAGTTCAGCCGCCGATACGCTCCAAGAGTGACCGTCCCCCAGGGGCTCGTGCGAGTGAGGCTCAGGGCGCCGTTTGGCTGGAGGTCCGCGACTCCGATGCGGGCTTCGGCACGCGCGGACAGCCCCAAACCGAGCTCGTCTGTAACCGCGAGACCGGCGGAGAGGCCTTCTATTCTATTATAACGGATGAGTCCGTCTCGAGGGCCCCACTGGAGCACGACGGGCCGAGGGGACCAATCAGGTACTGCGTTGCCACGTAACGCTTTAAGTAAGTCGGCGTGACTCATCGCTTCACCCGCATCGTCGTACACGGAGCCCGGCAGGTCCGGCGATCGGGCGAGCGCGGCGGTATCACAGGGAGTACTGACGAGGACCCTGGCGGCGCCGCCATTGTGGATTTCGACGCGTTGCCATGTGGCTTGGTGTGCGCATTGGGTTTCGCGCGAGCTGCGGCGAGTGGAGTCGGAATCGTCGGGGCGGGTCATTCCGGAGCGCATTGCGAGTTCGGCGTGGCCTTGGGAGTTGGGGGTTGGGGGTTGGGGACTGGGGGTTGGGGATTGGGGGTTGGGGGTGGGGATCGGGGACACAGCCAGGTGCGCCGTGTCGTGCGCACCGGGAGTGGTGGTGTCGGTCAGCTCGGGCAGGCGGGGGAGTGTATCGGGTCCGTTGATCGCGGTGTAGCGGTAGTGCACTTCCCATCGCACGGGTACCCGGAATGCGCTCGCGCGGCCTTCGCCGTCGGCGTATCTCGACACGGGGAGCCAGTATTTCCCGTCGAGCAGCCGGTAGTCGAGAGTGATCACCGAGATGTTGGCCGTCATCGGCATGATGAGCGGCTTCACCCAGAATGGCACGTCATTGAACGTGTGCGGGTCGGCGTCTTTGGCGATGGCGACGATGTCCATTGGCGCGGAGAACCGATATACGGCGCGCACGAGATGTCCGGTCGTCGCATTGAGCCAGAGGGATCCGGTGCCGATGTTCCAGAGTGGGTGGCGTGCGTGGAGTTGGACCTCGCGCAGGTGGATGGTGAGTTGTCCGCCGCCGCGCGCCGGGGTGCGAATCGTTTCGGAATCGCCGAGTGAGTATCGGTAGTACGCTTCGGCGCCTGGCGCGAGCGGGTCGATGACATCGTCGATGTCGGTGTACGAGGTAGTGTCGTTGCGTTCACCGCCCATCGACAGCGTTCGGCGTCCGGGGACGTAGGGAAGTGCGATGGCTTCATTGTCCTCGATGTCGCTCGCGTCCGCGGGGAGCATTGGCATTGCGTTGCGCGCGCCGGTGACCTCGACGATGGCGCCGAGTCCGCGCTGCCATTGGACGTGCTCAGCGTGCTGCTGGCGGAGGAGGAGACGATCGCGCCCGAGACTTCCGATCGACATTCTTACCGTGAGCTGCTCGAGCGACGTTGCGTCGTAGCGGCGGAGCGACGAATCGTCGGCCGATCGTGCCGTGCGGGCGAGATCGATAAGGGATCGGACCCGTTCGCCGTCGTAGGCAGAGGCGAGGAGGGCGGGGGTGAGCGGGATGGTGCGTTCGGCGCGCAGCGTTTCGTGTCGTGCCCGGCGGGCTGCGCGGACCGAGTCATTGCGGGCCGCACTGTCGGTTGCGGCGGCTGGCTGCGTATCCGGACGGGGAGAAGCTTGCGGAGATCCGGCGCCGGGGCCGGGGGTACCGCCCTGCGCGACCAGCACGATCAGGACGGACCAGATGTGCAGAAGGTGCCTCTCGTCGAGGGAGGTTGTACGGGGTAGTACGACGGGGACGGGGCCAGTGTTTCGCGGCGGGTTGGGGAAGAGCCAGGGAGGAGAACCGCGCCGCGGGTGAGTCCTGCGAACGGAGCGGGTGGGTTGCGGTGTCGAATGTCGTGGACAGGCATGAACGACCGGCTGGGGTGCCTTGGTTTGGGGACCCCCTCGGGGCACTCGGGGCGGCGCTTATAGTCTTACTGGGCGGGTGATGTGATACTTGAATGTTATGGCTTGAAAATGGCTGTTTACTGCCGCGTTAGTGGCGCTAAAGTACAATACAATTGGAGCTGATACATGCGCTTGATTCATAGACCGTCAGCGTGGTTTCGCCGGCTTCTGGTTGCGCTGGCCGGTCTTGGCGCTGGCCTGCTTGGGTTGCCGGGGGGCGCAAATGCGCAGGGAAGCGGGCAGGCGCCTCATGGAATCAATCCCGCCTACTTCGACACCACGTGCGCGGCGTGCAATCAGTTCTACCGGTACGCCAACGGCAGTTGGCTCAAGACCGTGACGATCCCGCCGGAGTATCCCGAGTGGGGCGCATTTACGGAGATCTACGAGCGCAGCCTGGCCGCCCTGCGTGCCACGGTCGATTCGCTGCCGCGGTCGAATCCGGCCCCCGGCACACCGGAGTGGAAGGTCGAGCACTTCTATGCGAGCTGCATGGATTCCGCGCGCGCGGAGAGTGACGGGTCCGCGCCGATCAAGCCCGAGCTCGCGCGCATCGACAGCATCGCCGGCATGCCTGGACTGCTCGCCGAGATCGCCCGGTTGCACCGGATGGGGATCGGATCGGCATTCAATTTCTTCGCGTCACCCGACGCCAAGCATTCCAACGACGAGATTGCGAACCTGGCGCAGGGTGGGCTCGGCCTCCCCGACCGGGACTATTACTTCCGGGCCGATACGGTCGCCGAGCGTACGCGGCATCAGTACGTGGAACACATTGGGCGGACACTTGTGCTGACTGGCGTTCCCGCGGCCACGGCCGGCAGAGAGGCGCAGCGGATCATGGCGCTCGAGACCGCGCTGGCGAAGGCGTCGATGACCATCGTCGAGCAGCGGGATCCCAACGCGATCTATCACAAGATGACCGCCGCCCAACTGGCGGCCATCACGCCTGGCTGGTCATGGGCGGCGTATTTCCGTGATTACGGGCGGCCGGGCATCACGACGATCAACGTCCATCAGCCGAAGTTCTTCACGGCATTCGCCCATCTGGTCCAGACGACGCCGATCGCCGACTGGAAGAGTTATCTCCGCTGGCAGTACGCCGCCGCGGCCGCGCCGTTGCTGAGCACCGCGTTCGTGAAAGAGAACTTCAGCATGAGCAGCGTGCTCGATGGCACGACCGAGATTCGCCCACGATGGAAGATGTGTCTGTCGCAGACCGACGGGTGGCTTGGCGAAGCCCTCGGCAAAGTGTACGTGGCACGAACGTTCTCCCCCGAGGCGAAGGCCAAGGCTCTCACGCTGGTGCAGAACCTCGAGGCCGTCCTGCACGACGATCTCTCGACCCTCTCGTGGATGAGCGAGGCCACGCGCAAGCAGGCACAGATCAAGCTCGACGCCTTCGTCAACAAAATCGCATATCCGGACCACTGGCGGGACTACACGGCGCTGTCCGTCAAGGACGCCACCTTCTGGAACAACGCGATCGCGGCGGCGGAGTTCGAAACGAATCGCCAGCTTCTGAAGATCGGGCACCCGACCGACCGCACGGAATGGCCGATGACACCTCCGACCGTCAATGCGCAATACACCCCGTTCCTCAACGACATCACGTTTCCAGCCGGCATACTCCAGCCGCCGTTTTTCGATCCCGAGGCAGACGACGCCTCGAACTACGGCGCGATCGGGAGCATCATCGGCCACGAGATGACGCACGGCTTCGACGATCAGGGCCGGCAGTTCGACGCACAGGGAAACCTGCGCGACTGGTGGACACCGGCCGACGCCAGCGAATACAACAAGCGGGCGGCGATCGTGGTCGATCAGTACAACCACGACCTCGTGATCGACACGCTGCATCTCAACGGCCAGCAGACCCTCGGCGAGAACATCGCGGATATCGGTGGCCTCAAACTCGCCTACACCGCGATGGAGCGCGCGCTCCAGGGGCGTCCGCGGCCGCTGATCGACGGGTTCACGCCCGAGCAGCGGTTCTTCCTCGCGTACGCCCAGGAGTGGAGTGAAGTCGACCGGCCCGCGTATGCGAGGACTCTCGTACAGACCGACGTGCATTCCTCGCCGCAGTGGCGCGTGGAGACGCCGATTTCCAACATGCCGGAGTTCGCGCAGGCATTTCATTGCCCGGCGACGGCCGCCCTGGTGCGGCCGGATTCGGCGCGGGCGCAGATCTGGTAACCGATGGTGCCGAGAGCGACTGAGTTCATTGAGTACCTGGACCGCGTACACGATCGCACCCGGCGGATCGTCGTGCTCATTCCGCGCGAGGCGGTGGAGTGGTCGCCCAAACCGGGGTGGTTCAGCTTCGGGGGGCTGGTCCGCCATCTCGCGGGTATCGAGCGGTGGATGTACGCGGAGACCGTGAGCGGCCGCCCATCGCGTTATCCGGGGCACGGCCGGGAGTTGGCGGATGGGTACGAAGCAGTCCTCGCGTACTACGATCGGTTACACGCCGAGGCGCGCGCCGCGTTCGCGGCCCTGTCGGACGACCGTCTGAATGAGAAGTGCACGACGCCGGCCGGGACGCCGATCACGGTCTGGAAGTGGCTCCGCGCGCATCTGGAGCATGAGGCCCATCATCGGGGACAGCTCTACCTGATGCTGGCCATGCGCGACATTGCGACGCCGCCGATTTATGGGCTCACGGCGGAGCAGGTGCGAGCGGTGTCATCGCCCTGAAGCGGCGGGCAGGGGCGGCCAGTGACGCCTGGGGCGGGAGGGCCGTCTTGGGCTGTAGAGCCCATGCGAGTCCGCCAACTGAATCCGGATGTCCTGATCGCCGAGGACTTGAGTGTGGGCCCGAGGCTCGCGGGGGTGGCGCTGGTGGCCATGGGCGCGGCGGCCGTCTATCTGCCGACGGCCCCCTCCATCCCGGGTGATGCGCATGCCGCCTGGCTCGCGGTGTTGCTGGCGATCGCCGGCATCGCGGTGTTCAGGGCAGCGGGGACCCGGATCGTGATGTTCGACCGGGCGGCTGGGCTGGTGCGGGTCCGGATCCGTGCGCTGCTAGGGACCGCGGCGTTCGTCTACCGGCTGCCGGACATCGCCGACGCCGTGCTCGAGCTGGAGCCGGCTGGTGACGGGCGGAACGTCTATCGTGCGGCGTTCGTGATGCGCGACGGCACGCATCGCGCCTGGGCGACCTATGCGACCGGATATCCGGCGAACGAAGTGCGCGTGCTGCAGGCCGTGCGCCAATTCCTTGGCACCGCGGTCTCGCCAGCCGGTCCGGATGGGACCCCCGCGATCCCCGGTCCCACCGACCCGATGCGGTCGCCGATCGGCTAGGATTCGGCCGGGGGCCGACGCCAGCATTCCAACCCGGTCCGCTCCATTACATGGACCGACGCACCGTCCGGCGACATATCCTCATTGCACTCGCGACCGCCGCTGGGGCCTTCATCCTGGTCGAAGGCAGCGTCGTGATGATGACACACGTCGTCGCACCGCTGGTGCTCACCCACTACGAGCACAATCCGGCACTCAGGACCGTTCCCACGCGCACGCGTACCCGTCGCGGGTTCGAGGGTGACCCGGTCAATGTCGCGTTAGTCGGGACAGCGCAGGAAATCGCCACGGCGTTTGCCAAGGCTGGATGGTCGCGCGCGGACTCGTTGAGCCGCGCGAGCGATTTCGCGATCGCCAAGAGCGTCTTCCTGCGCCGTCCAGACTCCACGGCGCCGGTCAGCTCGCTCTTCCTCTATGGGCGCCGACAGGACATCGCGTACGAGCGCGAAGTGGGGCGGAGCGCCGGCAGGCGGCATCACGTGCGGCTGTGGCTCGCCGCGGGGGTGACCGACCAGGGGCGGCCCGTCTGGGTCGGCGATGCGGCGTACGACCTTCGCGCCGGCGTGAGTCATCGCGCGCCGGTCCCGACCCATCACATCGAGGCGGATGTCGACCGTGAGCGAGATACGGTGTTGGCCGATCTCACGACCGCCGGGCAACTGAGCGAGCGCTACGACGTGACCGGTCTTGGCCCGCGCATCAATGCGCGCAACGCGGAGGGCGATCGCTTCGACACGGACGGAGAGCTGGACGTCGGAGTCATCTCGCCCGGTAACGTCGTTCGTGGCGCGCCCACCATCCTGAGCGACCCATTGCTGGTCCGGTGGAAAAACACGCTGTTCGAGTGGTCGCACCAGATCACGCTGCACCTGAGGCCCTAGCACGGGTTCAGATCCGGCGCTCAGGCCCACAAACTGAGATCCGGCATCCGGGTACCGCAGCGCATCGCCACCACCATATTCCGTCGCGACCATGCCGTCATCCCGTACCTACGACGTGATCGTCGCCGGACTCGGCGCGATGGGCAGCTCCACCGTCTACCAGCTCGCCCGGCGCGGGCAGCGGGTGCTGGGGCTCGACCGGTTCGATCCGCCGCATGCGATGGGCTCGACCCACGGACATTCGCGAATCATCCGGACGGCGTATTGGGATGATCCCTCGTACGTGCCGCTCGTCGGGCGCGCGCACGAGTCGTGGCATGCACTCGAAGAAGCGAGTGGCGAGCGGTTGTACTCCCCGACGGGCCAACTCTATCTCGGTGCGCGCGACAGCAAGCTGGTGAGCGGTGCGCGGGACAGCGTGCGGCTCAACGGTATCCCCCACGAGGAGATATCCGGCGCGGCGCTCGCGGCGCGCGCGCCCGGACTGCGTGCGCCGGCCGAAACGGTGGCCATTTGGGAGCCGCATGCAGGCGTGCTGCTGCCCGAGCTGGCGGTGGCGACATTTCTGAAACTCGCGAAGCGGGGCGGGGCCGACATCCATACCGAGGAGCCGCTCATCCGGTGGGACGCCGATGGTGAGGGCATCGCCGTGACCACGCCGCGTGGGACGTATCGTGCGGACCGGCTCGTGCTGACACTTGGTGCGTGGATGGGGAAGCTCGTGCCTGACCTTGACGTCGCGCTCGCAGCCGAGCGGCAGGTGATGCACTGGTTTCGGCCGAAGGCGGGAACAGCGGGGATCGGACCCGACCGGATCGCGTGTTTCATGTGGGAGTACGAGCCGGGCCACATCTGGTACGCGGTGCCGGATATGGGCGAGGGATTCAAGGCGGGGATCCATCACGACGGGCCGAAATCCGATCCCGATGCCGTCGACCGCAGCATTTCCGCGCGTGACATCGAGCGTGTCAGCGCACGCGTGCGGGAGATGGTGCCGGACGCCCATCCATCGCCAGTCGCGTCGGCGGTGTGCTTCTACACCGACACCCCGGACGGGCAGTTTCTCATCGACACCCATCCGCGGAGCCAGTCCGTCATCGTCGCCAGCCCGTGTTCGGGGCACGGGTTCAAGTTCGCGAGTGTGATCGGCGAACTGCTAGCCGATCTGGCGATGACGGGAAGCACGGGCGCCGATCTTTCCCTGTTCCGGATCGCGCGGCATCGCGCCATGGCGACGCCCGGAAAGGCGTAACGCCTTTCCGGGCGCGCGGTCAATCGGCGTGGCGGCAACGACAAATGCGCGCTTCTCGAAGCGCGCCTACTGCCCTCGACGACTGGCCACGGTGACACGACTGCCACGGACGGATTGCTGCGGAGGATTGAGGAGCCTAACTGTGTGGCAGCGTGGCGGCGTCGCGGGGCTCGCCGGGACGGTACATGATCACGCGGACGCGTTCGAGGGTAGTGAGACCGCCTCCGATCATTTGATCCAGCTCGGGGAGAATCGCATCGATCTTCTCCTCCGTTTCCACGCATTCGATCACGATCGGCAAGTCGAGTGACAGGACCTCGATCCGGTCGGAATGCACCTTGGAGCTGGCTCCGAAGCCCATGATCGCGCGAACCACCGTGCAGCCCGCGTAGTGTTTTGCGCGCAGCAACTGCGTAATAGCCTGGTACAGCGGCTTGCCTTTCCACTTGTCGCGCTCGCCTATGTGGATGCGCATCAGGACGCGTTCACCCGTGAAACCCTGCATGACTCCTCCCTGGAGGGGCTGACGGCGTATCAGAACACGACGATGTCAGAAATGTTCACGCCACGCGATGAACTCGCGCGCGAGGATGAAACCCACAAACGTGAACGCGAGTGCGGCGAGGACGCTGCCGAGTGCGTAGACAGTCGCGCGCTGGTATTCGCCATCCTCCAGGAGCATTGCCGTTTCGTAGCTGTACGTCGAGAACGTCGTATAGCCGCCGCAGAAGCCCGTCGTCAGGAGTGCACGGACTTCGATACTCCACGTTTGCGTCGTGAGCGCGTAGCGGAGGAGGAATCCGAGGACCAGGCTGCCGGTGACGTTGATGACGAGTGTCCCGTACGGGAACGTGGCTCCCGTCTGCTGCTGCACGAACGCGCCCAGGTAGTACCGGCATACGCCGCCGGCTGCCGCACCGATCGCTACGGCCCAGAACATTTTCACGCTTTGATCCTCCGAGAGAAATCGCCCGAGAGCAATCGCCGTCTGGCCGGCGACGTGACTGGATCATTACCGATTGCGGGCAACAAAAAAGCTCCCACGCTCGGCCTCGCGTAGGAGCCATCAGCCTTACCCCCGTTCGTGACCGGGGCGGCGGTTTGGGTGAGCTCCATCACCCGAAATCACACTTCGCAATCCTACCAACAGGCCGCGGGCGGGTCAACGCCGCCGGGTGCCACGGGTTCTCGACCGCCTATCAGCGCTCTGCTTGCGTCACGAACACGGTGAGCTTCGGCGCAGACAGGCGGCGTGCGGTCACGAGTGCGTCCTGGGACGTGGGGAACCGCCCGACGCGGACGACATAGGGTCTGGCCGCGCCGACGATGCGCGCTTCGTATCCGTGCCCGCACAGTGACTGCTGCATCGACTGCGCATCCAGCAGGCTCTCGAAGGACGCCACCTGCACCGTCCATTGGCGGGCGTTGGCCGCAGCATTCGCACCAGCGTTTGCGCCAGCATTCGTACCGGGTTTGTTGGCGGATCTGCCGGCAATATCCCCAGGTGAGGCGATCACACGGCCGGGGGTGACATGATCAGCGGCGGTGGGTGCGGCGCAGACCGGTGGTGCTTGTGCCGGTGCGACGGCGGGCGCGGGAGTCACGCTGCGCGTCTGGGCGGCCAGGTTCGGCGAGATCCAGCAAAGAGACGCGCAGGCGCAGGCGATCCAGGTGCCGCAGCGAGACTGCGAACCGTGTGCGTTCCGACGCCCGACCATGTGCACTCCCTGCAGGTGACCCCTGTCGTAAGATGCATCGGCTTGGGGAGAAGTGCATCGACGGTGGGGCGGTGGGGGGGAGTGTCGAGGTTCTGGGCACCATGGCCGCGGCATCCGTCGGGGGCGGTTCGCCCCAACAGGCGCCCTTCTGGTCTCGAACCGCCCCACTGCCCTCGACGACAGGGCTGCCGTGGGACGACAACCGCGGGCGGGTCACGACCCGCCCCTACCAGAGACAACCAGGGACAACCAGGGACAACCAGGGACAACCAGGACGACCGGACGATTCGTGCGCCTCACGAGCCCCGTCGCTCTAGCTGGGACCTGCGGGCGGTGAGGGCGGTGTGAAGCCTTCCAGGATCTTGTTGCGGCGGAAGTGGCGCCAGATCAGGAAGCCTGCGAGGGCGACGCCGACGACGATCAGGGCGATGATTCCGGCCTCGCCGATGCGGTTCTCGAGGTGGGGGAGATCGCGAGCGAACTCGAAGCCGAGGAGACCGAAGAAAACCGACCAGACAATACCCGCGATCGCGTTGTAGGCCGAGAATCTGGCGAACGGCATGTCGGAGATCCCGGCGACGATGCTGGCGAGGATGCGCACAATCGGGATGAAGCGTCCCACCATGACGGCGCGGGCGCCATAGCGCGCGAAGAACTGGCGGGTGTGGTCAAGGCGCTCTGGTGTGATCCCGGCCCATCGGCCATAGCGGACGACGACCTTCTGCCCGGCAGTGTGACCGACCCAGTAGCCGCCCGAACCGCCGCAGATGATACCGGCTATCGACGCGATGATTACACCGACGATCGAAAGATGTCCGCGTCCCGCGAACGCGGCGGCCGTCAGCAACACCGTTTCACCCGGAAGCGGGATGCCGACGCTTTCTCCACCGACGAACAGCGCGACGACCATGTAGCCGTACTGCGCGATCAGGTGGTGCAGGTGCAACGGCACGTGCCAGTCGACGGGCATGGCCGCAAGCTAAACAGTTCGGGGCTAGCCAGCTCTGGCTTGGCCAAGGACGCGGGGCCACAGGAGGCACAGCAGTATCGCGACCACCAGTGGGACAATGAATGCGGCGTAGATGATCCAACTGCGTTCGGTGATGAGGAACGCTGAGCCTGGGGTAGCCGGGTCGTAGTACGCGGTCACGGTATCTCCGGCGTGGAATCGCGATGCGACATCCGTGGCCCAGCGTCCAGGTCGGGATGCCTCACGGAGTGTGACCCGGTCGGTGCTGTAGCGGACGCCGCCCACCTCGTACGCATACATCACGATCGGCTGCTGCACGGTGTGGCCCTGGGCGTCCTTGTGCGCGATCACATCGACCCGGATGATCGTCGCGGGCACCGTGTGCGCATTCCGCAGCGGGAGCTCCTGGGCACTGACCAGCCGCCAGCCGACGACGGTGAACAGAACACAGGCCGCCACGAGACCCCAGTACAGGACCATGAGCCAGATCCGCTCGCCTCGTGTGAGCGGGCGTCCTGTTTCGCCGGGTCCCGCGACCATGCGGATGGACTCCTGCCGTCAGCGCGCCGGGTCCGTCATTGCGACCCGGCGGCTACTGGTGTACTCGCAACAGTGGGTACGAAGAACAGATCCTGAAAGTCGAAGCTGAAATCGGCCAAGGGAGAGACCGCGGCCATTTTCATGCTTTCCACGGTGCCTTGCGGTGTGAGCGCGAACGTGACGAACGCGTCCTCGACATGTTTTGCGCGCCAGTGAGCGACGAACGTGTCGTACTGCCAGTGATCGAGGTCGCCGGTGAACGCGGGAGAGTGACTGAAGCGGAGTACCAGGTGGCCACCTTCGTTGGCGATGGTCGCATCGCCGTACATCGCGTCGGTGTACCGGCCGGCGTACTTCTCCAGCGGCAGTGACGGTTTCGAGTCCGCCGCGCGGGCAGCGCTCTGTGCGCGCTCCGCCGCGTGTCCCAGGGAATCCGAGATGGCGTTCGAAGGCGGCGCGCGCCGCGGCCCAGTCGGTGGGTGGGGCGCCCAGGTAGGCATCGACGACTCGCTGGCAAAGTGCATCCGCGAGACCAGACTCCATGTTCGTGAGAACCACGATGCCGAGTTTCTCGCTTGGCACGAGCTCAGTATGCGACGTCATCCCCGCGAGGCCGCCGCTATGGGATACGATCTTATGGCCGCGGTAGTCGCGGAGGTCCCAGCCAAGCCCGTACATGGCGAAATTCGGCGTCAGGCCATTGAGCACACCTGGCAGCGGCGTGATCGGCAGAATCGTCTGGCCTGCCCACATCTCCCGTGTGCGTTCGGTGGACCAGAGATGGCGGGTACCGAGCCGGCCCGAGTCGAGTTGGACCATCATCCACTTCGCGAGATCCGTGACATTTGCGTTGATGCCGCCGGCCGGAGCCGTGGCATCGACGGAATCAACCGGCACGATCTCAACGCGTCCATCGGGAGCCCGGCCGTGTGGGGTAGCGGCGTTCGCACCGACGGGCACGGCTTCAACACCGGTTTTTGCCTCGGTCATACCGAGCGGGTCGAGAATCTGATGCTGGATAAAGTCTTCCCAACTCTGGCCTGTGACTGCGGGGAAGATCTCACCGGCGGCGATGTACATCACATTGTCATAGGCGTACGCGGCACGAAACCCCGAGACGAACTTGGCGGCGCGAATGCGGCGTACGACCTCGTGACGCGAATAGTTCGAGTGAAACCAGAGCAAGTCACCGGCACCGAGACCGAGGCCGCTGCGGTGTGTCAGCATGTCGCGGACCGTGAATTCGCGCGTGACATACGGATCCGAAAGCGCAAAATCAGGGATGAACTGCGTCACGCGATCGTCCCACTGCAGCTTTCCCTGGTCCATCAGGATCGCGAGGCCTGCGGCGGTAAATGCTTTGGTATTCGAGGCGATCTGGAAAAGCGTGTGCGCGTCGACCGGTGCGGCATCGCCGAGCCGCTTGACACCATAGCCTTTGGCGAGGACGACCTGACCGTCCTTCACAATGGCGATGGCCAGACCCGGTGTATCGAACTCCTTGAGCGCATGTGTGACGTATGCATCGAAATTCGGAGGCAGGCCTGCCTTCTGAGCCGCTGACTGGAGGGGCGAAACGAGTACCAGAGCGACGCCAGCCGCGCCAGAAATGAGTCCCAGCTTTCGGTACCGAAAGCAGGCGGGCAGTATCGAGCGCAGGCGCACAAGAACCTCGATGAGCATTGTTAGCGATGTCAGTTGCGTGGAGTGGGTGGCGCAATGATCCCCGGCTCCACGTCATGATGCAAGGGCCTCAGACCCATCTGCCGAAGCTCTGCCTCGACCGTTCGGAGGTGACGTGGCCAAACGGAACCTGAGTATTGAAAAAAATTCCGGAGTGCGACCGGATCAGCCGCCAGAAACACGGATAGACGCTGGGCGCCTTTACGCGTGTTACAACTCCTGCACGCCGTGACGAGGTTGCCACCAGACCGATCGCCGCTTCGTACCTGCGGCTGCACGTGATCGACGGTGAGCTCCGCAGCATCAAAGACATTGCCGCAGTAGACACAGTGGTAATTATCACGGGCAAACACATCCTGGCGTCGCATGGAGCAGGTCCGGATATTCAGTTGGCCGATCACATTCGAAAGGGCAGAAAACAGAGATGAAGCCCGACGTAGATGCCGAGTGAATGATTAACTGGGTTCATGCAGGACCGACGATTCTTGCAGCATTTCTCGCCTCGTTGGTTGAATTCGTCGAGGCGTTCACGATCGTGCTG
This sequence comes from uncultured Gemmatimonadales bacterium, assembly GCA_963706505.1. GTDB lineage: Bacteria > Gemmatimonadota > Gemmatimonadetes > Gemmatimonadales > Gemmatimonadaceae > Palsa-1248. The sequence continues at coordinate 688,600 of CAVPLX010000002.1, read as the reverse complement.
GCGGCAGGGACTGTGCGGGGTTGGCGAGGAGCCCTAACTGGTGTAACGGCTGGGCTCGCAGCACTTGTCCTGATAGTCGTGGCAGGTGGCTCTCTGCTCGCACGATTTCCGCTGGCCGATTTACGGCTCGTAGTCGGAGTACTGCTCCTGCTCTTCGGCATGCGGTGGCTGCGGAAGTCGACGCTCCGCGCCGCTGGGATCATCGGCCTTCACGATGAATCAGCCGTGTACACATCAGAAACGGCTTCACTCCGCAGTGGCGCTGTTCGCAGCTCCGGGATCGATGCGGTGGCTGCCGTCACCGCATTCAACGGAGTACTCGTCGAAGGCATCGAAGTGGTATTCATCGTCATCGCCACAGGCGCCGCGGCTCATCTGCTCGTGCCCGCCGCGATCGGCGCGATGGCTGCTGGTGCGATGGTTCTCACGGCTGGGATGTTCCTCCGCGCACCACTTACCCGGGTGCCTGAAAATTCCCTCAAGCTCGCGGTGGGTGTTTTGCTGAGCGCGTTTGGCACCTTCTGGATAGGTGAAGGCGCTGGCTATCCGTGGCCTGGTGATGACCTTTCCGTCATCTGGCTGGCAGCTCTGTATTTCTGCTCAGCGCTCGGTATCGCACTAACCGCGAAGCGCTTTCTGCTTCGAAAGGCAACGCTATGACTAGCGTGATACGGCCTATTACATCCGTGGTGCGGGCGGTTTTCAAGCTGTTCGTCGACGACGGAGTCTATGCAGCCGTAACGATTGCCTGGATTACAGCGATCATCGTACTCGGACCACACAGTGCGACTAGCTCGACAGGCCTTGTCTTGACCGGCGGATCACACAGCGGCAAAGGCTTTCTGCCCGGAGGATTGCTTCTAGCAGTCGGGCTCGATGCAATCTTCGCAGTGTCTGTCATACTCCGGCTGCAGAGTACCCTACGAAGCCGGACTGGTAAGAAGGAGATCTAGTCACGGCGTATGATTTTCAGGTCGGATCCAACCTCGTAGTGCATCTCGCCATCCGCGCCGACAGTCATTCGAATCTCAGTGCCAACTGGAACACGAAGCAATAAGCCACCGATTTCCACGGCCATCGTGCTCGTTGCACCAAGCTTCACGACTACAGGTCCAGGAGCTGAAGCATTTGGCTGGACTAGTCCACGAGAAACAGTTTCAGGTACTACAGCTTGAGGTACCTGAGCGGATTCCGGAATTGCTCCATGGCCAAGTGCCCAGGAGCTGAGCCGATAATCGTGGCCGCGGCCTGAATGACTTGCGCGTTCCAAGACACCTGACTCAAGCAATTGCGTCACGCCACGTTGCGCCATCCCTAACGAGTATGAAGCACGAGCAGCCAACTGCTCATACGTCAAGCGAGTCCAATCCCACGGAACCACCACTAAATCGAGGACAGCTCGGAGAAGCAGGATTGCTGGTATGCGACCAGCAATTTTCCCAGCTACGGCGCCCCAACTCACATACTGATCGAGCCCCATAGGCCCCATCGCTCTCGGAGCCAATCTGAACCATCCTGGCGGATCATCGGCGACTTGTTCCAAGACTCGTGCATCCACCAGCCGGGAGAGAGACCGCTGCATCCTTCCCACCGAAAGACCAGTAACAGATCTCAGCCGGTCATCCACCACCACGATGCGCGAGGGCTCACCTAACTGCTGAGCCAACTGCCGGTCGGATGTACGTCCCAAGACATCCGCCAAAAATGCAACGAGCCGGATATCCCGAAGCTCATCCACTCCAAGTGGAGTCCGAGCAAATGTTGCTCCGACAGCTTGCACCACGAGGTCATCTCGAGATTCCCTGTGGCAGAGTATCGATATCAGCAAGCGGCCTACTATATGACCCGCTATCAGTCAGAGAAACGTTCACCGACAGTCATACCTCGAGCTCACGTTAGATGCCCAAACGAGGACCAACCAACGTACGCCAACCGTCACACAAGCACAATCAGAACTGCCCGAACCACTGCATCGCCAAGCTCATACGCAACCCAGTGCGTTACTCTGCAGCATAACTCGTTATATAGCATACAGTTAACAACGTCTATCGATCAGATAATAGACAATCACTCAAGTCCGCTATCAACCAACCAGCTTGGAGTGCTCGAACATTACACCATGCCATTCACGTACTCAGTTAGTCCCATAACAACCATTCCAGCCTAGTCCAAGCACCAGTGCCATGAGGGCTGGCGTACATATCCAACTAATCGGCCTACCTCTGAGGCAGAACATAAAGAACGCCTGAGGGTTGGAGAACCTAGACCTGAGTGCCGATCAGTAAGGTTCCTTACCCCAGCTGACCGATAAGTCTCAACTCGACGGCCAGTTATGTCGCGAAGGGTGATAGCTGAACGCCAGGGTCTGTTCGTTAGTTCGAAAGTCTCTTAACGTAAGTAAAAGAGAACAACCAAACCATATCGAGGGCAGAATCTCGTAGCGAAGAGCTCTGGTGGATCCTCTGATGGATTTGGTGATAACAACGGAGCGAGAGGATCTCGAGCTGGGTGGGCTAACAGAGATCGGAAGGACTGGATAAGTTGTGCACCCTATGCAGATGAGCAAAGTGGCAGCTGTAGCTGAAGTCCCCTGGGAAGATTTGCTACTTGGTGAGCGTCGGGATAGCGGTGTTTATCCTGTAGCATTGCAGTTGGTTGATCTGCCGATTATCAGGGCTGTGCAAAAACTCGAGGCCTTAGATGAGGGCAGTCGACGGCTACCAGTTTGTGCATATACAGCAGAGTTGAATGGCCGGCGAGCCGACGGGTCGCAATACAGGGTTCTCGTTAAGGGAGACGATCATCATGGTCTGCCGTACGGTGCAGATGGTGACATCTTCTTTGCGCTATTCAAGATTGCTGATGAGATGCCAGATGGTGATCGTGTAGCACTCTTCTCGACAGGAGAATTCCGTGATCCCACTGTCGGGATGATTGCACGAGCGATGGGTCGGCCGATGAATGGTGATACCAGCCGTCGCATTCGTGAAGCGTTACATCGGCTTTCACATGTCAGGATTGAAATGCATGTGAATCAGCAAGCTGCCGATGTCGGGCTAGCGCTGTTGAGTAGCCAAGGCGCCAGGAACTGTACTGCCGACCGGGTTTCTGATAGTGTGAAGCCAGTTCTGCAGCCGAGCGAACCTGATGGCCCACCTGTACCGCGGCCGAGAAAGGGAGCTGATACCATTGGTGTAATTCATGTTCTCGAGTATGCGGTCAAGCGCACCTACGACAGACGAGAAGAAGGGGAGGACTGGATAGCCCATCTGCAGATCAATCCTGTATGGTTACGGGAACTCGCGGGAGGCTGGGCTGCGTGGATCAATGTCGAGCGATACGTAGCGCTCCGTAGCCCGATTGCCAAACGACTCTATCAGCTCTTTGCTGGTGAGTCAGCCCGTGGGGTTGCTGCTCCATGGATTGTGGAGCTCAGCAACCTTCAATCCCGGTGTGGAATGGCGGGGATATCCCGCCGACCAGCGGCAATACGCGCGTCGGTCGAGGAAGCTGCTGCGGAACTGGTGAATTCCGAAGTCCTTTCGAGTATACAGTGCGAGAAAGTAAGCCGTGGCCGATACATGCTTACGTTCGTTCCAGGCGCGCAACTCCGAATGGCAGCATTACTTCGGGGTGTTGGTGCGCTCGATGTGCGCGAATTGCGGACCCAGCGCATGCTATTACGGCATTTCGGCGTGACGCGCGAGAATGCGGACAGGATGCTTGCTGAGCGGCCGAGCCGAGTCCACGAAGCTTTGCAGTACCTGCTCTACGTGCGCGATATCGATCATACGCGTGTAAAACGGAGCTGGTCTGCTTACCTACTCAAACTGGTCGATGGCGACGCCAATTTTCTGGGTGACGTCAGATACCAGCAATGGCTTGCTCGTCGGCGCCGGGGGGTAGTGAGCTGGCCGGGAAGCACGTCCTCAAGGCCAGTACCGGGCGACGATGAACATCACAGTGCTACGGAATCCATGTCAACCAAGCCTCGACTCCTGGGTGACATTGCGCTCGCTCCTCCACTTCCGCGAGTGCCGTTGCTCGATGCATCGCGGACGGCTGCAGTTTCAACAGATGCAGCGGAACTCTGGAGCGCAGTACGTTCCAGAGCAGCAGCACAGTATCCGTCTACTCATGCCGTATATGTCGAGGATCTCGCGGCGTTCGACCTCGTCGATGACACGCTGACCTGTGTCACCGCGACAGCATTTACGCTTCAGATGCTGGAACGCGCCGGATTCATACCGATCGAGAAAGAACTGCAAGGCAAGACTGACAACCGCGTGTCCAGACTACGAGTGGAGATCTTCGATCCCGTCCGCCACACGATGCATTCCTGACCGAAAGACGTCTGTTCAGCAAACGACAAACCCCCTGGTGCCAGCTCGGTACCAGGGGGTTTTGATATCGTCGTACTCTGGCAGTTGCCTTATTGCTTCTTGAAGCCGAACCCCGAAATCGTATCGCCATTCTCAGTGAGAATGCCGGCGACGCTGTCCGCGGAAATGTATTGGCCGCTAAAAATGATGACTTCAGAATCATTGAAGTCCATCGTGAAGCCAACTGCTGGGGCGTTAGACGTCCCGGCGAGCGTACAGGTGAAATTATTCGAGCTCGACCCTGAGGTTGAAACAGCAGTGCATGTTCCGTTGATCGCACTTCCAGACTGGGATGTCGTGGTGGTGATGGAGATACTGTTGCTGTCCACCTGCACCAATCCCTTCCATGTGCCGCTGTAGATCTTCTTTGGGGCTGAGCTGCTGCTGCAGGCCGCGATGAAAATGGCCATGCCGAGTATGACGAACTTCTTCATGCACGCTCCCTGGTGTATTGCTCTCGGATTATCAGGAGTTGCCGACGCGGGATTGCGCCCGGCCCGGACCTGTCGTGAGCCCTCGTTGCGAGCACCTGCCTGCCGTACCCGAGCGACCACACTAGCTGGTGGCTGGACCTGCGGGACCGGCATCGCCGGGGGGTAGACGCCCCGGGCGTCAGAGGGTCACGGGAGCTGGGAATTCGGAGTGATGGGTGGGGCTGATGGCCGCCGGGACATGGCGGCTATGGCTATGCCAACCAGAAGCACGAACCCGCCCACAAACGTCGATATGGACGGCGTTTCGCGGATACCGGGAAGAACGGCGGCGAGCAGCGTTGCACCAATGGGCTCACCGAGCACGGTGAGAATCACCAGGTAGGCAGGGAGGTATTTGAGAGCCCAGTTGAGGCCCGTGTGTCCGAGGAGCATTGGGCCAATGGCGAGGCCCGCAAAAATTGCCAACTCGCGTGGGAGTTGCGGCAGGAGGGGCGTCGCCGTCGCGAGAGCGATCGCAACGAGAGTGACAAAGCAGACACCGTAGACAAGGGCCACATAGGGCCAGAGATCGAGCGTCCCTCGGAGACGCCGTCCTGCCACATAGTAGATGGCGGCTGCGATCCCGCCGAACAGTGCGAGGCCGTCGCCGAGTAGCGCGTGATTTCCGGCGGTGGCAGGACCTGGCACGCGGCTGAAGTCACCCCATCCGACGATACATGCCCCGGCGACGGCGAGCGTGATCCCGGACCATTGCCGCGGCGTTGGTTTTTCGGCGAGCCATATGGCGGACAGCAACGCGACGATGATCGGCTGCGTGTTGACGAGGACCACCGACGCCGCGACGCTCGTATAGAAGATCGATGCATTCCAGGACCAGAAATGGAGTGCGAGCAGCACACCGGCTGCGGCCGCGATCAGGAGATCGTGATGGGTAAGCGCCGCCCACTGCCGCCACCCACGAGAACCAATGAGAAACGGCAGGATGAGGAGCAGGGAGAATCCGAGCCTCCAGACGGCAATCGCGAGTGGCGGATCGTGCGACAGGCGGATCATTCGGCGCCGCGACGGAAATGCCGAGGAGCGCGACGGCGAGCACGAAAAGCGGCGAACGTGGCTTCGAACGCGAGTTCAACTGCATGGCCCTAATCTGTGTCGCTTCGGGCCGTGACGAAATCGGTAGGCTGAGGCGCCGCCGATCGCCGATTGATCTCGGGGATGTTGCTGGCCACGGAAACAAGGGCCTGCGTGACGCCGAACCGCCTTCGATCTTTGTATGTTATTCGTATGGCTGAAATCACCCTCGATTTACGTACGCGCCCGAAGGGCGAAGCCTATCGGGAACTTGCCGAGCACGTGGACGTTGTCCTCGACGGCATCAATGACCCGATCGCAGGCATGGCGACGATCAGCGCGCTGGTTCATCACGCGTTCGGGTATTTGTGGACCGGTTTCTACCGGGTGGCCGAACCTGGGCGGCTGCTGCGAGTGGGCCCGTATCAGGGCATGCTCGGCTGTCTGGAGATTGCGTTCGGCAGCGGTGTGTGCGGAACCGCGGCGGCGGAGCGCCGCACCGTCATCGTCGCGGATGTGAACCTGTTTCCCGGGCACATCACCTGCGATGCACGCGCGCGCTCGGAAATCGTGGTACCGGTTACCGACTCGCGTGGCGCATTACTCGGCGTGCTGGACATTGATGCCGAGAGTCCGGGGGCGTTTGGGCCACGTGATGCCGAGGGGCTCGAGCAGATCGTGAAATGGTTCGCGAGGACGATCAATGCCTCCTGATACAATCCGGGCTCAATTCCCGGCGCTTGCGCGTGGCTACCTGGGCCTGCCGGTCGCGTACTTCGATGGACCGGGCGGCACACAGGTCCCGGCCTCCGTGGTGGAGGCGATGAGCGACTACCTCCTGAACCACAACGCCAATACCGACTGGGCGTATCCGACGAGCATCGAGACGGACGGGATCATTGCCGGAGCGCGATCGGCGTTCGCGGATCTGTTCGGGAGTGCATTGGCGGAGGAGATCGTCTTCGGGTTGAACATGACGACGCTGACCTTCCATGTCGCGCGGGCGCTCGGGCGAGGCTGGGGCCCCGGGGATGAAGTCGTGGTGACACAACTCGACCATCAAGCCGAACGTGGCGCCGTGGCGGGCGCTCGCCCGGGAGCGCGGAATCACGATTCAGCTCGTGCATTTCGATCCCGGGACGGGCGAGCTCGATATGGAGGAACTGGCGCGGAGCATCACACCGCGCACCAGACTCGTGGCGATCGGCGCAGCGTCCAACGCATTGGGGACGATCAACGACATTCCGCAGATCACCGGGATGGCGCACGCTGCCGGGGCGCTGGCGTTCGTGGACGCCGTTCACTACGCGGCCCACGGTCTGATGGATGTGCGTGCATGGGGTTGTGATCTCGCCGTGTGCTCCGCGTACAAACTCTACGGGCCGCACATTGGTGTCCTGTACGGCCGGCGTGATCCTGCTCGCTGCGCTGGACGTCCCGAAAGTCGACCCTGCACCCGACGAGCCACCGGAGCGGATCGAGACCGGGACGCAGAATCATGAAGGCATTGCGGGGGCCGGTGCGGCGGTGGACTTCCTGGCGTCGCTGGCGCCGGTGAAGCGTGGCAAGGGGACACGGAGAGCGCGTCTCGAGTCCACGTTCGGAATGCTGCACCGGGAGGGAGAGGCGCTGGTCACGCGGCTGTGGGACGGGCTCGCGGCGATTCCATTGGTCAAGCTGTACGGCCCGCAACCGGGGCGGCCGCGGACGCCGACCGTGGTGTTCACGGTGCGTGATCTCCCAGCGCGCGCGGTGGCCGAGCAGCTCGCTCGGGCGGCGGTATTCGTATCACATGGCGACTTTTACGCCTCGACTGTGATCGAGCGGCTTGGGGTCGCCGAGCGTGGCCTCGTGCGTGCCGGGTGTGCGTGTTATACGACGCCGGATGACGTGGACCGGTTGATTGACGCCGTGATGCAGATCGGGGACTGATTGGTGGGGATTGGGATTGGGGATTGGGGGTTGGGGCTGGGGGGGCCGACAAAGGTCGTGGTGCCTGCGTATAACAGAGGGCAGCCGACATCGGGATGGGGCTGTGCGCTTGCGGCGGGTTTAGTCGTCTCTGGGGTGGATTCAGAGACTGTGGAACTGCCGGCGACAGCTTGTTCGATGGCCTGACGCGGCGGTTAACCTACGAATGCACCCCGCGTACGCGCCTACACACGTCTGACAACGGATACCTCAATGCGGATCGGCCGCCGGATCCTGATTCTCTGCGCGATGATCGGCCTCATGGGCTCAGCGAGCGAGCGCGCCCGCGCGCAGGCCCCGCACATCACCGAGCACGGCGATCCGTCGATTGCCGACGATACGATCTACAAACTGGCGGTGGATAGCGCGGCGTATCCTGAACAGGCGACCGTATTGCTGCTGGACGACGGCGTGCTCCGCATGGATGCCGACGGGCATGGGACGGAGACCTTCCGGCAAGTCACGCAAGTGTTGCAGGAGCGTGCGGTGCGGGGGTTCGAAGAGCGGCAGTTCGGTTACGATCCGGATCACCAGCAACTCACGATCAACTGGATCCGCGTCCTGTCGCGGACCGGCCAGGTGATCAGCGCCAAGCCGGCGCAGACCCAACTGTCCGACGTGCCGGCGGCGATGGCGAATCCGGTGTACGTGCATTGCAAAGTGCTGCACGCATCGCTGAGCGGCGTGGCCGCCGGCACCCTGGTGGACATCAGCTATACCATCGAAGAGCGGTCACCGTACCGGCCTGGGGATTTCTTCCAGTCCTGGTCCGTCAACGCGAACACCACCGTCCGGCGCTCGCGGCTTCTGATCGACGTGCCGAAGGACATGGCGCTGCGGATCGACGAGCGCAATCTGAACTTCCAGCGGCGGGAGACCATTGCCGGGAATCGCAAAGTGTACGAGTGGGCGACCAAGGACGTCGCCTGGAACAGGCCCGAGATGTTCGAGCCGGGGGCCGACTCGAACAACGTGAGCATGTGGCTCTCCGTTTCCGCACCCGGCTCGTGGTCGGACATCGGCAAGTGGTATGCGGGCTTGGCGCACACGCCACTGACATCCGGGTCGCAGATCCAGGATTCCGTGCGCCGCATCACCGCGCATGCGGCGACACTCGAGGATTCGATCCGCGCGATCCATTGGTGGGTCGCGCAGGACGTCCGGTACGTGTCCGTGTCACTCGGCATTGGCGGCTATCAGCCGCGTTCACCGGCGACCGTGCTGGCGACCGGATTCGGCGATTGCAAAGACAAGGCGACGCTGTTCATCGCCGCGCTGAGCGACATTGGCGTGCAGGCGTATCCCGTGCTCCTGAACGCCGGCGGGCGGCCTGACCGAGCCGTTCCGACCATTGGAGCGTTCGATCATGAAATCGCGGCGATCAAGCGGCCGAACGGATATCAGTTCGTCGATCTCACCTCCGAGCTGTCGCGGTTCGGCACGCTGCCGTATGGAGACGAAGACGAGTTTGCGCTGATCGTGCATCCGGACGGCACCACCGAGGAAGTGACGACACCGCGGGACAAGCCCGCCGAGAACAAGACCAGCTCACTGCTTACCGGCACCCTGTCCACCGAAGGGAAGTTCAACGGCCGGGTGGAGATCGTCGGGACGGGCATTTCCGAACTCGGACTGCGGTCGATGATGCGGACCCCGATGGATTCCGCCCAACGTGCGGATCTCCAGCGCCGGATGGCGGCGGCGATCTTTCCGAACGCGCGCGGCGACAGCCTCGTGACATTCGACGGGAAGGACTTCCATGCGACCGCGCGGATCGCATTCGTGGTGCGGGACGGTGATGCGACGCAACAGTCGGGCGAAACGGATATCCTGACCCTGCGGTCGGCCGCCGCGCACTGGGGGCAGGTCGCCGATCAACTGGAAGCGCACGGTCCGCGCAAGATGCCGATCGATGCCGCGCAAGTCGTCGGGCCCACGGCGGTCGTGGACGAGATGCGCATCACGTTGCCGGAAGGCTGGCATGCCCATCTTCCGGCCAGCGTGACGGCGGCGAGCGCATTCGGGCACTACGAATCCGAGTACAGGCAAAACGGGCGGGATCTGGTCATCGTACATCGTCTGAGCGGAGCGGAGGGCGTGCTGCCCAAAGAGCGTATCGGGGATCTCATCGCGTGGCTGCGGACGCTGTCAAAGGACCGGGTCTCGTTCATCGTCATCGATCACACAGCGGGGCCGGGGGCAGCAGCAGCGGCATCCGGGACGGCCAAGACGTGAAGTCCGGCCTTGCAGCTTCGGGTTGTACAGGTCCGGCATAGGGGCAACAATGCGAGGGACGGCTCGGACGTATTGTCCATTGCTCGCCATCCGGGCGTTCCTACATTCGTAGGGGGATTGGGGATTGGGGATTGGGGATTGGGGATGGGGATTGGGGATTAGGGATTAGGGATTAGGGATTAGGGGGTTGGCGGTGCCCGCTTGAAAGGGGGCCCGCGAGAACGGCATACCCGGCGAAAGCCGGCGACGCAAAGCTCTGGAGGCTACCGTGGGCCGGTCCGTCCGGTCCGCCACGCCAGTCCGGCTGCCGAACGGACCTTGGGGGCATCTGCATGCGTGGTTTACTTCGGCCGCTCAACGGCGCGTTCGCAACCGGATCAGCGATCGCGTGTGCAGCGGCCGTTTTCGTTGGTGCGCTGGCGGTGCCAATCGCGGCGCCGCTCGCGGTGGCGTACGCTCAAGGGGCATCCAGCAGTGGTGCGGCATCGCGCCAGAAGGAAGCCAAAGAAACCGCGATGATGCGCTGGGGAGCGACCGTCGTGTGGTTCCGTGCGACGGCTGCCGACAGCGTGCTGGTGTTCGCGTCACCGGGATTTCGCAATCCGTTCGCGCATCCGATCTCCGTGAGCTCGGAGGACGCCGACCGGTGGGCAGAGTTCGCGCAGCGGCTGGTCGTTCTGTCGGGGGCCGCACCGGCGGAGTCATCGTCGTCTCCGCCGCCCGCACCCGATACCGCGCACATGATACTTGGCGCTGGCGACATCATACTCGAGACCACGTCGGATCAGGATGGCATGGCGCTGCGCGTGAACATTGGCGCAAACCGCCAGGACGGGCAGATCGCCATGCTGTTTGCCGATGGGGCGCCTGCCGCAGCCGCGGCGCTGCATGACGCCGCGCGGACGGCACGGACCCTTCATGTCGCGGCGGTGGCTGAGGCGCAGGCAGCAGCCCAGGCGGCAGCCGCACAGCCTGCGGTGCAGATGGCTGCCCAGTCGCCGCCGGCGGCCGCGCGCAGCGTGACGGCCGTGAGCGCGAAATCCACGACCCGCGGAATGAAGCCGGTTGTCGTATCGGCGACGAGCACACCCGTGAACACCGGCCCGGGCCCGGCTGGCGTGGATGATGTCGCTGTCCAGAACCTCGTGCATCAATGGCAGCCGGAACTCCTGTATTGCTATACCGAGTACGGACTGCGCTCGCATCCCGGGCTGACTGGTACGGCTACCGTACGTGTGGCACTCGCGCAGGACGGGTCGGTCGGGTACGCGGGGATCGTGCAGCACTCGTGGTCTGGCGACGGGTGGGCGGATGTGGAAAACTGCATTCGCAGCAAAGTGAACACCTGGCGGTTTCCGCCTGCGGCAGCGCCCAGCGTGCATGAGTTTCCGCTGAATTTTCGCGGTAACGATCCACGGGCGAGGGGGCAGGCGCCTCGCCCTGTCTATCGGCAATGGCCCTAGGGCAATGGCCCTACGGCAACGACACATGCGCGCTTCTCGAAGCGCGCCTACTGCCCTCGACGACTGGCAATCGTGGAGCGACTTCGGCGGACGGAGCGGTGCGCAACGGGGCATTTTCGGGTCACGTCCCGTGCTAACCGGGGGCCGGGGCATGTGAAATACCCGGGGGGCTGGGTACGTGAAATACCCGGGGGGCCCGGGCACGTGAAATGCCCCGTCTGGCTGGCAGGGGGCGTCTGCGGCCGCCACATTGATTGAGCGGAGCGCTGCGTCGCTCAAACCTCATTCGTATCCGACAATGCCATTACCGACTTATCGCCATCAGGCCACCTTCGCGCGAATCGCTGCGCTCGCCGTCGTGGTGAGCGGGCTTGCGTTCGCATCATCGGTGTTTGCCCAGAGTGTACCGGTGCCACCCGAGGATCGGGCGAGTGCGGAACCCGTAGCCGATCCGCCCGCGCGGGTGGGGCGGCTGACCGCGCTGCAGGGGGCTGTGTCATTCGAGCCGGCGAGCGACACCGAGTGGGGGGCGGCGGAGGCGAATCGTCCGGTGACGACAGGTGACCGGATCTGGTCGGACACCGCCGGGCGTGCCGAGATCGAGATGGGGACCGCCGCGGCTCGTGTGTGGCATGAGACGGAGGTCGACGTCACGCGGCTCGACGACAACTCGCTGCAGCTCCGGATCCCGCAGGGGACCGTCACCGTCCGGCTGAGCACATTCACGGATGGCGAGACGGCGGAGATCGATGCGCCGAACGCCGCGGTCACGATCGGTGCGACGGGTGAGTATCGTGTGGACGTGTCGCCGGATGGAGCGACGACTACTGTCACCGTCCGGTCGGGATCGGCCGAGGTGACATCCGCCGGATCATTGTTCGCGCTCGTCGCGCACCAACTCGCGACGATTCAGGGGGACAGTGCGCCGACGTACAACGTCGCGGAGGAAGGGCCTTCGGACGACTTCGATCAGTGGGTGAGTGCGCGTGACGAAGTCGCGGACCGGGCGCCGCGGCGCTACGTGCCGAGTGATATGCCGGGCGTCGAGGATCTGGACGACAACGGGTCGTGGGACAACGACGCGGAATACGGGCCAGTGTGGTATCCCACCGTCGTCGAAGCGGGGTGGGCGCCGTACCACACCGGGCATTGGGCGTGGATCGGACCGTGGGGCTGGACGTGGGTGGACGATGCGCCGTGGGGGTGGGCGCCGTTCCACTATGGGCGGTGGGCGTACGTGCACGAACGGTGGGGATGGTGTCCGGGCCGGGTGATTGCGCCGGCGGTGTACGCGCCGGGGCTCGTGGTATTCGTCGGTGGTGCGGGGTGGGGCGGATCAGCGGCGTTCGGGCCGGGGGGCGGCGTCGGGTGGTTCCCGCTCGGGCCGGAGGAAGTGTACCGGCCGGCGTACCGGGTGAGTCCCGCTTACGAGCGGCGTGTGAACATCACCAACGTCACGAACATTACGAACATCACCATCGTCAACAACAACACGACGAACGTGACCTATCGGAACCGGGACGTGGGCAACGCGTTCATGGCGGTGCCGCGGCAGTCGTTCGTCTCGGCGGCGCCGGTGGCGCGTGCGTCGGTTCGCCTGCCGGAGGAACAGATGCGGTCGGCGACCATCATCGGCGCCGCGCCACAGGTTGCTCCGACGCATGAGAGCCTGCTGGCGAACGGGGGCGGGCGGTCACTCACGCGTCCGCCGGTGGACGTCGCGCGCCGCCAGGTCGTGGCGGTGCACGCGCCGCCGCCGCGGCCCGTGCCATTCGCGGTGCAGGAGCGTGCGCTCGCGTCGACGGGCGGCCCGCCGCTCGCGCCGGCGCAACTGGCGACATTGCGGCGCACGACGCCGACGCCCAACGGGCAGCCGTCGCGCACGACGCTCGTTCGTTCGGCGGCGACACAGCCGGCGCATGGCGCCACGCTCAAGCCGGCGCGGGCGGGGCTGCCCGCGGCGCATCCGGTGTTTCAGACTGGTGTCGTTTCGCGGGCGATGACCCCGCCGCCATTGGCCGGATCGCGTCCGGCGATGGTTCAGCCACCCAGTGCGCAGATGTCGGCGCGGCCGCAGGAGACGACGGCACCGCAGCCGGCACCACCGCGGCCAGCCTCACCACAGCCAGCAGCGCCGCCGGCCGCTCCGGCACCGGCACCAAGAGAGCCGACGGCTACGCGCGTGCCGGCTTCACCGGCGATGGAATCGCGGCCGCCGGCCGCGCGCCCGCCGGTTCGTGCGGCGTCGCCATCGCTCAACGCAGCGTACGTCGCTCAGCGGACGCAGATGGAAGACCGTCACGTGCAGCAATTCGCGAAACCGCCGGCGGGAGTGACGCCGGACGCGCTAGCCGAGCGGCAGCAGACGGAGCACAACAATCTCGACGCGCAGTACCATCAGGCTGCCGCGGCGGGCAGGGCGACAATGCCACCGCCGCGGCCGGCGGCGCCACGCGCGGTTACGCGTAGCGCTCCTCCACCTGCGGCGCATGCGGCACCACCGCCGGCACCGAGGAAGAAGTAGACCGGATCGGGTCGCGCTGACGGAGAGTTGAACGAGCGAGGGCCGGTTGCAGCAATGCAACCGGCCCTTGGTCCATCCTGGTCGTGCGGGTGGCCGGTGGCTACCAGGCCGGATCGTCGCGCAGCAGCTTCTCGAGCGCCGGGCCGTCTACGGCGCGGGCGAAGAGAAATCCCTGGCCGAACGTGCAGCCGATCGCCCGGAGCTCGCGGAGCTGGTCATCCGAATCCACGCCTTCGCCGACCGTCTCGAGCTGGAGGCTTTGTGCGAGCGTGACCATGGCCTGGACGAACTGCACCGCGCGGGTCTCGCGGCCGAGCGTCTGCACGAACGTGCGGTCGATCTTGACGCCATCGAGGGGGAATCGGTCGAGGACTCCGAGAGACGAGTACCCCGTCCCGAAGTCATCGAGGTGGACCTTGACGCCGAGCTGGCGCACGGCCGTGAGCGTGGCCAGCACGACCTCGGGGCGTTCGATCACGACACTTTCCGTCAACTCGATCGTGAGGAACTGCGGTCCGAGATTGGCTTCGCGCAGCGCGCGGCTCACCGTGTCGGCGAAATCCGGGCGGAGGAGCTGGCGCACCGACACATTGACCGCGACCGACAGCGACGCCCATTGTGGAAAGGCCGTGTGCCAGGCGCTCAACTGGCGACAGGCCTCGTTGAGGACCCAGCGGCCGACAGGGACGATGACGCCGGTCGCTTCCGCGGCGGCGATGAACGTTGCCGGGGAGACGAGCCCGCGCTCCTCGTGGTCCCAGCGGACGAGCGCTTCGACCGACACGATGTGGCCGGTGGTGAGCGAGATGATCGGCTGGTAGTGCAGCACGAACGACTCGCGCTCGGCCGCGCGGCGCAGCTCCGTCTCGAGCTGCAGCCGGGCGAGCGCTTCCGAGTGCATGACCCGGTCGAAGACCACGAACCGCGACCGTCCGGCGCGTTTGGCGCTGCCGAGCGCAAGATCGGCGCTGCGCAGGAGGTGTTCGGGCTCGCCGGCGCTGCCGGATTCGAGCGCGATGCCGAAGCTCGCGGACGTGAACACCTCGTATCCCTGGACATCGATCGGCGAGGCGAGGGCGGCCTGCACGCGCTCAGCCAGCCGTGCCGCATCGGCGGCGTGTGTGACGCGGTGGATGAGGAGCGCGAACTCGTCGGCGCCCAGCCGCGCGACCGTGTCGCCCGCGCGCGAGCAGTCGACGAGCCGTTGGCCGACCGAGACCAGGAGCGAGTCGCCGGCTGTGTGGCCCAGGCTTTCGTTGATCGTGCGAAAGTGATCGAGGTCGAGGAGGATGACCGCGAAGGGCGCGGACTCGCGGCGGTTGCGGGCGATCGCCTGCGTGAGCCGTTCCATGAACAGCACGCGGTTGGGGAGGCCCGTCAGCGGATCCTGCAGCCATTCACGGCGATTGCGGGCCGGATCGCGTTCCTGGTTTTCCGGCCGCCGCCGGAGAGCGAGGGCTGGCGCCGTGGCGGCGGCGTGCTCACCGAGGAGCGCGATCTCTTCGGCGGACCATTGGCGTGGAGATCCAGCGAACACGCAGAAGACACCGGCTGGCCGGCCAGAGGCGGCGCGGGGGAGGGGCGCGATCATGTACGCGGGTACGCCCGACATGGCGGCCGTGCCGCTGGCTGGCGCGCTCGCGTTTTCGACCGCGGTCAACTCTCCGCTTTCGAGGACACCGGTGCACGCACGGGATCGGATCAGGGCGCCGGGGTCGCGGGTGAGCCATGGCGGCGGCGTGGAGCCGCCGATGAAGCAGCGCCGGTCGTCGCCGATGAGGGCGATGACCGCGGCGGACGCGCCGAACGCAGCGGCGGCGCGGTTGGCGACGCGCTCGAGGTACATCGCGAGCGTGCCATCGAGGGCGGGATCGCCGGGCGGGTGGGGGCCGGTGCCGAGCGCCTGCCGGAGCTGTGGGGCGGCTAACTGGGCCCTTGGGCCGGTTGGGGCGGGTGGGGCGGAATCATCGGGTGGCGCAGGTGGCAACTGAGCGGCCTGTGGCCGCCCATTCGGATGGGGGTGCTCTCCGTTGCCCGCCTGATCATCCATGACCTATAGACGGCCTGGTGACAGGCGGGTTACGGCCGTATGCGCCTATGCCCGCCGTCGCGCGGGGGAGCCGGTCTCCCCGGTAGAGCGGGGAGATGGCGTGCGGGTACCGGCATGTAAACGCAAAGGCCAATGGAGAGCAGAAAAGGCCGCACCTGGCGGCCTTTTTCCGGGGACAGGGGGGAGCCTTTCGGCTATTCCGATGTGTGACGGAGCGTGACGGGGCCGTTGGTGGTGATGACGCGGATTGGCGGGCCGCCGCCGCCGATATCGAGCGAGAGGTGGCGAGTATCGAGGTCGCCCTGGAGGGTGATGGGGAAGTGGATATCCATCGGGCCGTTTTCGGTGCCGGTCTCCAGGTGTGCCGCGTAGTGCGTGGGCAGCGTGAGCTCGACCGGCCCGTTTTCGGATTCGGCATCGAGGCCTGCGCCGTCCCATCGGGCGCCAGTGAGTGCGACATCGATCGGCCCATTTTCGGCGCGGGCGTGCACATCACCGCCGACATGACGGAGAGACAGCGGGCCATTGACCGCTTTCATGGTCATGTGGCCGGTGACGTTGTCGATCGACATCGGCCCGTTGAGCGTTTCGATGGCGAGGTCGGTGTGCCGGGGGACGAAGATGCGGTAGCTCACGAACCACCATTTGTGGCGGCCGGATGCGGGGCCATCGGCGTGGATCCGCCCGCTGCTGAAGGCGACCGTCACGTGGCTGGCCATGTCGTGCGCCTCGTCCGGCGAATCACCGTTGGCGCGTACCAGGGCGTGCATCATGACGCTATCGCCATCCCAGCCCACGATCTCGACGGCGCCATTCTCGCCGCCGTCGACTGTGAGCGTCGTGGCATGGGGGAGGGCGAGGCGCTGGACACGGATCTCGCAGACATGCGCGCGGTCCGAGCGATCCCAGTTGTCGCGCTGGCAGTCGCGGAGCCACTCGGCATCGTCCGTGGCGGCCGGCTGTGCGTGGAGCGCGGCCAATGGCGCGGCCACTGACAGCAGGACCGCCAATCCGAACATCATTTGAACGCGAGCGCGCATCAAAGCCTCCCAGACGTGGGTATTATCTCGTTAGATGCCGGATCTCGCTGGATGGTTTGGCGGCGGCGCGTGGTGCCTTGTCGGGGCGTCTCGGAGCGCGCATACTGTGCGGCTCCAGGAGAGCCCACTGGCAGGGCCCCCTTGGCAAGGCCACATGGCCGAGCCAGATGGCGGGCCGGCTGTACACTCGCCTTCCCACCTCCGACGGTCGCCCACCACCATGATCCAGCGCTCCGGAGATTACGCCGCAACCGGTTCAACGCCATCGGGTAGCGAGGCGACGCGGGCGTTTCTGCGTCACACCCTCGCGACCGTCGCGTATCGCGCGTCGAAATGCGTCCGGGACGCGCCGTCGTCCTTTGCGGCATTCCGGGTGAGCGAGGGCGGGCGGACGCCCGTGCAGATCCTCGCGCACATGGGTGATCTGTTCGAGTGGGCGTTGTGGATGGCGAAAGGGAAGAGCAAATGGCGGGACGCCACGCCGTTGCCGTGGGATCAGGAAGCGCAGCGATTTTTCACGACCTTGCAGCAATTCGACGCGCATCTCGCGTCGGGTGCGCCACTCGAGTGTCCGGCCGAGCAGCTCTTTCAGGGGCCGATCGCGGACGCGCTCACGCATACCGGCCAACTGGCGATGCTGCGGCGGCTTGGCGGTGCGCCGATCCGGGGTGAGAACTATGCGACCGCGGACATTGCGATCGGAGTCGTGGGGGCGGATCAGCCGGCGGTGCGGAAAGAGTTCGAGTAGGTGGCGCGAGCGGTGTGAAGGGTGGTGGCCGATGACGACTCGATGGCTCGAATCATGGAGAGGTGCGCGATGATCGAAGGCCGCGTGAGGTCGTTCGCCGTTGTTGTCCTGATGGCCGGCGTCGTGGGGGCGGGTAGAGGGAATCGCGTTGCGGGGGCTGATCCGCCTGGCGCAGCGGCGGGCGTATTCGAGCTGACGAATCAGCAGGCAGGATACATCCCGGTGGGCCACTCCAGGGTCGTCACGGCCAGCGCATTCGCGACCCACAACGACAAGCAACCGCCCTTCGGAACGGAGGGAGTGACGATCAGGCTATACCCGCGGCCGCTGACGGATGCCGACCGCGCCGACATACTGACCAACAATGCCCGGGGGATGAAAGGCGACTGCGCCGTGATGCTTCTCTTTCTCGACAAGGACCGCAAGATCGGGCAAGTGAACCTGACCTATGTGGTGCCCGGTACCACAGTGGCACGCACGGTCGCGTCCAGCGCGGACGAGCTATCGAGGAGCTTCGCGAATTTCCATTTCGACGGAACCCACCTGCACCTGGTGAGCAAGGGCACGTTCAAAGACGTGAACGAGCGGAAGGAGGCCCTGGTTCTGTCCTGGGATGTGACGCTCGATCTGCCGGTTGTCGAAGAGCTGAAGAAATAGTTATCGCAGTCTTACCTTCCGCGGTTGGTGAAGGGGCATTGATCCGCAGACGGGCCGTTGTCGTCGGGCACGAAGTACTGTTTCCATTCGCGGTTGGTGGTCGTGCCGAAGTGGGCGAGCTCCGGGTAGGGCGGGACCGGATCGTAGGCGGCAAGCTTCTGGCGGATGAGGCTTCGGGCGCGGCGGCCCTGCGGGGTGTCACCCGCCACCACGTCGAAGCCATCGCGAGTCTGGACGAGCAGGAGATACGCGCTTGCCATCCGCGGGCTGCGCCGGCGCGAGTCAGCCGGCGTCTTGAAATTCACGAAGAGCGGAATGCCGCCGAAGCAGTAGGACCATGCCGGGTCATCGGGATCGCGCGGGATGCGGTCCGGCCAGGGCGCGGGGTCGTGCTCGTGCAGCCATTGCAGCAGCGACCATCCGAACGCGAAGTACTCGGCGATCGTGTGGACGCCAGGTGGTGGCGGCAGGAAGATCGCGAGCGGGTGGAGCAATGCGGCGACAGGATCGAGCGTGCGCATGCGGTCCGTGTACTCGGCGAATCCCTGGTAGAGCCCCAGGCGGAGCGCTGCTGGGTCCTGCGTTTCGACGAAGGCGGTGAGGATGTCGCCTTTGCGGAGTGCGACCGTGCCGAACGTGCAGGGGAACGCGGGATCCGCGACCTTGGCGACGAGCTCCGCGTAGGCCGATTCGGCCCAGGGTGAGAGCGCGTGCCGGCTCTGCAGCTGTTCGATGCCGGCGGCGGTGAGGACGTGAGTGAGCGGGGCGGGGTCAGCGGGCATGTGGGCGCGCGGGTTCTTGCCCGCCGAGATGCAGGCTGTTTTTCAGGCGGTCTCTCATCCCGTCGCGGATTGCGGGCCATTCCTCATCGATCACGCTGAAGTAGACCGTATCGCGCCACCGGCCGGATGCGGTGATCATGTGGCGGCGGAAGGTGCCTTCCTCGACTGCGCCGAGCCGGGCGATGGCGCGGCGGGATTGCGCGTTGAGGGCGTCCGTCTTGATCTCCACGCGTTTACAGCCCATGACGTCGAAGGCGTGGGTGAGGAGGAGGAGCTTGGCCTCGGTGTCGATGGCCGTGCGTTGCCAGGGGCGGCCGATCCACGTCCATCCGATTTCGGCGCGGCGGTTCGTGTGGTCGATGTTGGCGAGGCGAGTCGTGCCGACCACGCGGCCGGTGGCGGCTTCGACCTGTGCGAAGGGGATCGCGCGGCCCGCGTCGCGTTCGGCCAGGCCTTCTGTAACGAAGGCGCGCATCGCGGCGGGGGTATCGACAGTCACCGGCGTCCACCGCCAGAGCTCGGGGTCGAGCCCAACCTCGCAGAGCGCCGGCAGGTGGTCCAGCGAGAGCGGCTCCAGGCGGACGTGGAAACCCGAGAGCGTGGGCTGTTCCATGGGCGGGGGCGGGTGGATAGGAATGTATTGCCAACCATACAATGGGGCCGGCGTTGCCGCGAACTGCAATCGGTCATGCGAACTGCTGTACCCAAACGGGACCAGCACGAAATAGACACTATTGTAAGTGATTATATGCCAGCGTGTTAAGTCGTCTCAAATAGTACGGCAGAGACCGGTCTGGGCCTTGCCTTACCCCATTGTGTCGAAGTGAGGGACCCAAACCTGTACGGCCCGCCGGCAACCGCTGACGGTTGCCGACCTAACACCGAGGGCATACCAGTATGCAGCGCATGCGGAAGGGTTTCACCCTGATCGAGTTGCTCATCGTGGTCGTGATCATCGGCATTCTGGCCGCGATTGCGATTCCGAAGTTCGCGAACACCAAGCAGCAGGCGTATCTGGCGACCTTGAAGGAAGACCTGCGTAACCTGGTGACCGCGGAAGAGGCGTACTTCTCGAACTTCACGACCTACACCGGGACGTTGACCACGACGCAGTTCAATCCGTCGGCCGGTGTGACGTACTCCGTGTCGAGCGCGACCGGGACCGGCTGGTCGGCGACCGCGACGCACACGGGTCTGGTGGGCGCGTCGATCGCCGGCTGTCACGTTGCGCTTGGTGCAGCGGAGACGACCGCGACCGAGAACGAAGGCACCCCGTACTGCCCGTAATTGCGGCAGAGGGGCAGGACGGAATGCAGAGAGCCGGTCACGGACGAGCGTGGCCGGCTCTCTGGCATCAGGGGCGATTGAGACTATAAGAGCCGTGCTACCCGCCCTTCTACCAGCCCTGCTACCAGTCCAGCAGCAGGCCCGCGTGGACCAGCCCACCGCCGAAGCCATAGAGGATCAGCGTGTCGCCGCGGCGGATCTGGTTCGCGGCGATCGCGGGGGCGAGCGCCAGCGGTATCGTCGCGGCGGACGTGTTGCCGTAGCATTCGATACTCGACAGCGTGCGGCTCACGGGGATGCCGGTGCGTTCGCAGACCGCTTCCGTGATTCTGATGTTCGCGCTGTGCGGGATGAACCAGTCGATGTCCTCGCCGGAGAGGCCGGCGTCGTGCATCAGGCGTGACACGCCGGCCGAAACGGTTTCGACGGCCCAGCGATAGACCTCGCGCCCGTTTTGCCGGATGAGACCCGGCGGGAGCTCGGCGCCCGCAGCGCCGCTGGCGCTCGCGATGCGGCGCGACAGGCCGGTGCGATACAGGTGTGGACCGCCTTCACCGTTCGCTCCCACGATCGACGCGCGAATGTTTCCGGGGGTGGCCGCTTCCACGACCGCGGCGCCCGCACCATCGCCGAAGAGGATGCATGTGGCGCGGTCGGTGTAGTCGGTGACCTTGCTGAGGGTCTCGCCCGCGACGACCAGCACGTGATCGTGGATGCCGGCGGAGATGAGGCCGTTGGCGATATGCAGGCCGTACGCGAATCCCGCGCACGTCGCCTGAATGTCGATGGCACCGGCGTTCCGCAGGCCGAGCCTGTCCTGCACCTGGCAGGCGACACTCGGGAACGGGTAGTCGGGCGTTGTCGTGCCGGCGATGACGAGGCCCACATCGTCCGGCGAGGTGCCGGACTTCGTGAGTGCATCGCGGGCGGCGGCGGTGCAGAGGTCACTTGTGAACTCGTCGTCCGCGGCGATACGGCGCTCGCGGATGCCGGTGCGGCGGACGATCCACTCGTCCGTCGTGTCGACGAGTTTGGAGAGATCGTCGTTCGTGAGCACCTTGCTGGGCGCGTACGTGCCGATGGCGCTCAGGCGAGCGCCGCGTTTCGCGGCAGATATCATCATCAGTTGTCCGCCGGGTAGGGTGCGGGCCGTGAGATGCGCCGTTCACGAACGGCGCCTACTGCCCTCTCGACTGGCAACGCAGTTACGGCAACAACGGTGGGTGTAAGAATACGATGTGATCCGCCTCTGTACCCAACCTACCGCGCGGCAGCGATTCCGCGACCGACTAGGGGACCATTACCTCGACATCGCCCGTTGTGGATCGCATGGGTGGCCAACGGAGTGCGGCGAGGCTCCAGCGGACGACGTCGGCTTCGACCGAGTCGCTGTCCTGTACGACCGGCCGGCGCGGGTGGACGCCGCGGGCGAAGGCGACGACGCTCTCGAGCACCCAGGGGGGCGAGATACCTTCGGATCGGAGGGCGTCGACGTAGGCGGTGACGGCGTGGCGGAGGGCGGCGCGTGTCGCGAGTCGTTCTCGATCCTGATCGCCGCGTGCTCGCTCCAGGGTGGTGAGGAGTCGCTCGCAGATCGGCCGAAGTCCGACGGGGGACATGCGCGGGACCGAGGCCGGCGTGAGGTGGGGAGCGGGCATTTTGGGAGTTCCTCCCACGAATCAGAATGGGGTGGCGAGCCCGGCCTGACGCGCGCGGCCATCGTCGGCAGCGGAGTCGCAGCTCGGGCCCAAATACGCCGCAAGGCCCGCGCCGTTGCGGCGTATGCCTCGTTTGGGCCGCTCCTCGTGACCGCCCCGTGACTCCGCGTCTCCCGCAATTGGCTTGGAGGGTTACAGCGTTCTAATTCCGTTCATGCAATCACCGTCCTCAGCAGGACCCACGGCCGGATCCACGGCGCGGCCGATCGATCTCGCGACTGCTGCCCGGCAAGCGGTCCGCAAATACGGCTTTTTGACCGATCTCCCGCCTGATGCCGCGCACCAACTGGCGACCCTGGGGGCGAGCACAGCCGCAAGCGCGACCGCCGGCACGGCGACCGGCCGGGATCTTCGCTCAGCGCTCTGGTCCTCGATCGACGACGATCATTCGCGCGATCTCGATCAGCTCGAAGTCGCGGATCCATCCAGTGAAAACACCGCTGCAGGCAGCACGCGCGTGCGTGTCGCGATCGCGGATGTCGATGGACTCGTGCCGCGCGGATCACCGCTCAATGTGTTTGCGGGCGAGAATGCGACGACGGTGTACACCGGCGTGGCGACGTTTCCGATGTTGCCGGAACTGTTGTCGACTGACCGGACATCGTTGTCACAGGACAGCGATCGGGACGCGATCATCATCGAGTTCGTCGTCGCGAGCGATGGCACGATCGCGCAGGGCGATGTCTATCGCGGCACGGTGCGGAATGAGGCGAAGCTCGCGTACGATTCCGTGGGTGCGTGGCTGAGCGGGACCGGTGCGGCGCCGGCTGTGGTCGCAGGCAACCCGGGGCTTGCGGCGCAGCTACGGTTGCAATCCAATGTGGCGAAGCGGCTCCGGCAGCGGCGCATCCTGCGTGGCGCGCTCGAGTTTCAGACCATTCAGGCGACGCCGGTCGTCGTGGGCGGCACCGTCGTCGATCTGCGCGCGACGAATCCGGGCCCCGCGCGCGACCTAATCGAAGAGTTCATGGTTGCGGCGAACACGACACTCGCCGGATACATCACGAGCCATCAGCGGTCCTCGATCCGGCGCGTAGTGCGCACGCCGGTGCGGTGGCCGAGGATCGTGGAGCTGGCGAAGGGACTCGGGACGGCATTGCCCGCGGCGCCCGATGGTCCGGCGCTCGCCGCGTTTCTCACGGCGCAACAGGGCGCGGACCCGGCGCATTTCCCGGATCTCTCGCTTGCGGTGATCAAACTCCTCGGGCCCGGCGAGTACGTCGTCGACACGCCGGGTGGGCCACCGACGCCGCATTTCGGGCTTGCCGTCGACGACTACACGCACGGGACCGCGCCGAACCGCCGGTATGCGGATCTCGTCACACAGCGCATCGTCAAAGCCATCATCGCGAATGTGGCGCCGCCGTACACGGATGCGGAGCTGGCCGCGATCGCGACACACTGTACGACACAGGAGGACAACGCGCGGCATGCGGCGCGGTTGGTGTCGAAGCAGGCGGCCGCGCTGATGCTGGCCCCGCATGTCGGCACGGTCTACGATGCCGTAGTGACGGGCGTCACCGACCAGGGGACGTACGCGCGGCTCTTGGCGCCGCCGGTAGAGGGCCGAGTGACGGCGGGCGGGCAGCATCTCGACGTGGGGGACCGGATCAAGGCGCAGCTCACGGCGACCGATCCCGTGCGCGGATTCATCGACCTGCATGCACAGTAGTCGAGACACCGGCAGTAGCGTGCAGGCGACGTGGATTGGGGATTGGGGATTGGGGACTGGGGGACAACGGGACAGGGCCGGCTGCGGTGTGAGCAGCCGGCCCTGTTTGCACATCCAGGCAGATGCGCACAGGGGCCGGTGGTGACCGGCCACTGTGCATTCAGCAGGACTCAGTCGAAATCCATGCAGATGTGGAGCTGGTGCAGTGCGGCGTCGATGGCGGCGACTGCGTCACGGCGGTGGCCGTGGTAGTCATGTGCCGCGGCCATCAGGTGCGCCTTGGCGTTTTCCAGCGAACGGATAGCGGCAGCGATCTCAGGATGCGGCTCCGCTCTGGATGCAACGACCGCTGGGGCGGTGACGACGACGGGGGGCAGGACGATCGTCCCTTCGTTGTTCGGGGCCGATGCGAGGGCCGAGCGCGATGCTACCAGGAGAGCGCACGTGCCGCCGACCGCGACTGCCGCTGCCAAGCGTCCAAACCTCGAATGCATACCGCCTCCTTAGGATGATGATCTGGATAGTTCATCATGGTCACCCGGACCCGTTGCGACCATGAGCGTGGAAGCAGGGCTTCGGGCAGCCCGACGGGCTTGCCTGTCGCGTGTTGCCTCCGACCAAGGAGACGAGTATCTCGCCGCCTTGTTAACTACCCCGGTGGCAAGTACGATGTGGAACAAAATCGCAAAGGGCTAGACGCGGAGTGGGCGGGATGCCGGGTACGCCGGCCTTTACCGGGTGGGTCATGACCCCGCCCCTACCAGTGGGCGGAATTGCTCGCTGCGCGTGCACCGCGGATTTCAGCCGGCCCCGAGTGGGCAGATGCGTGGAGCCGGCGCAGCGAAATGTCCCGCGCGCACTACGGCGCGAGCGCTACAGACAACCAGCTACAGACAACGAACTACGGACGACCGGCTACAGCTTCCGGAGGATGAGGTCGCCGTTGCCGGAGGAGAGGCGGAGCCGGTCGCCGCCTGTGCCGATCGTGCCGTGCATGCGGCTCGTGCCGAAGCGGCCGGAGACCTGGAGCGGGAAGTCGCTGCTGACCGATCCGTGACCCGTCTCCGCCTCGAGGTCGCCCGAGAAATTGGCGGGGAGCGCGATAGTGATCGTGCCGTTGCCGGTGCTGAATGACATGTCGCTCTGCGCCGCCAGCTTGGTCATGCGCACGTCGATGTCACCGTTGCCCGACGACGCGTTGACCGGGCCGGCGCTGGTGTAGGCCTTCACCGCACCGTTGCCTGTGCTCGCGGAGACCGGGCCACCGGCGTCCTCGACCGTGACCTCGCCGTTGCCGGAACTGGCGTTCACCTTGCCGGTCGCGCCGGTCACGCGGACCGTTCCGTTGCCGCTCGACGCGGCGACATCCGTACCGGTGCCGGCGACATCGACGCGTCCGTTCCCCGTTCCCGCATCCAGGCGAAGATTTCGCGGGAGCTGGATCGTGAAATCGGCGACGGCCGATTCGCCATCGCTGTCGTAGCCCCCGTGGCGCATGCCGTGTGACGTGCAGGCGGGGCCATCCGACCACCGGGCGCAGATCAGCATGTTGCCGCCGTCGGGCACGACGTCGAACGTCAGGTCATCATCGTGGCGGCCCCGGTTCCGGACCTCGGCATGTACCACGACCCGGTCGCCTGTCGCGGCGGTGACATGAATGTCTCCGTGGACATCGACGATCCGCAGCTGGCCACCGCCGGCGATCTGGCCGGTCCAGTCGAACGGTTTGCCCGAAGCGACCTTGGTCTGCGCGGCCGCAGTCGCGGCCGCAGTCGCGACAGCGGACATCGCGGTGATCGCGGACAGGGCGATTGTTATGACACGACGGTGCACGGCGAACCTCCGGCCAGTTGTTGCCATCCCCATGGATCAGATAGCTGGGACGGGCAGAGGGTTTGAACGCCCTGCGTAGGGGCTCGCGGGGGGCTTACTGGGCCGGCATCGCGAACCGGGTGGTGTCGATCGCCGGGTTCACCTCGATCCGGTCGAAGGTCAACTGCTGGCGTTGTGATTGGCCCTGGGCGCCTGTGTCGATCGTTCGCGGGAAGCGGACGCCGTCCACCAACTGGTAATCGCGGTAGTAGGACTCGAAGACCACCGACGTGCCGTTGTTGGGGCGGGTGCCCTGCCATTTCACGGGGAGGCTAGTGGCGCTGTCCACGTAGTAGAAATCGGCGTAGCCGGTGTGCTTGACCGTGAGCCGGAGTTTGTACGCGGGCGCGCCGGCCACGGTGTCGCGTCCGACGAGCTCCACGGCATTGCCGCTGGCCTTGGCGTTGAGGAGCGGCTCGAACTCCGCTTCGGCGGCCATGTTCCTCAACTCATCGCCCGCCAGTGCGCGCACGCCAGATGGAGTGCCGAAGGGGTCGATCGTCCAGCCCGTCGTGCCATCGTAGCCGCGGACGATGGTCTTCTCCTGGACGACGAGCTCCTCGCGGATCATCGCTGGCCGGCGCTGTTCGACGAGCAGTGGCGCACTGAGTGCGGAGGTGAGTGCGACGTGGCCGGTCAGGCGAACCGATTGCAGCGCGCGAATCTTCGCGATGCCTCCGCGGGCCTCGATCACACGCGCGAGGATCGCGTCGGCTGTCTGGGCCGTGGCCGCGCGAGGGAATCCGCCGAGCGCGATGGCGCAGGAGAGAGAGAGGACGATTGTCGGACTACGCATCACCCCGCCGTCGCGCGAAGCGCGTTGAAGAGACCTGGCAGCGCACCGATGATCCATATCACCGCCGCCACGATATACGCCTGACCTTTGGGCACCTTGCCGGTGACGTGGAGTCCGATCGCGAGCAGCGCCGTGATCCACAGCGTGAAGACATCGAGCCGGCCGACCACCGCCAGTAGGACGGGCGACGACGTGGCCGCGTCGAGGAAGAGCCCAGGCCCAACGGTCACACTGTATAACCCAGTGAGATGTGCCGGGTCCCGGACAATTCCGATGAGGCCGCCGGCGAGCAATGCGAGCACCTTCGGGAAATACGCGAACGTCGCCACGACGAATGCGGCCTTGACGGTCTGTTTCGATTCCACGAACCGGCCAATGACCCAGAGCAGGATCGCGAGGCTGATGACGATCGCGGGGATCCCAACGACCACGCCCACGATGGCGAACTTGTCCTGCATGCTGCGGATGCCGTCGATCTGGGTGGGTGTCAACTGCGGATTCGCGCGCTCCGTCACCGCCATCTGACGGGCCATCTCCGGCATCGAGAGCGGGTTGCAAGTAGGGTTTGGTGCCGTAGAAGAGCAGCGACACCAGCACCGTGAGGATGATCAGTGGAAGCACCCAATCCCTGGTCTGGCGTTCCGCAAAGACGCGACTCGGTGAGAAGAAGACCGAGAAGCATGCTTCCGGGACGGACATGGGCTCGGCGGGCGGCGCGCCCGGGGCCGCCGAGGAGCCGTCTCCGGGGGCCCCGGCGGTGGACAGATTCTCGCTCACGAGTGCGCTCCGGAACCAGGGTGAGGCTGGCGGCAAAACATTGGGTACAATATTGCCGCCATTGGCCTGCCCTTCGCGAGTCCGCGACGGGGCTCCGGTGCGCCTGTGCCTCTCCGGGCGGAGGGGCGGAGGCGTTCAGGACCGGTTCTTCGGTTTCGTTGGTGCAGCGCCTTCGGCTGCGAGCAGCGCTTCCTTGCGCTCGAGGCCCCACCGGTACCCAGCGAGTGCTCCGCCGGCCCGGATGACGCGGTGGCAGGGGACGACGATCGCCACGGGATTGGTCGCGCAGGCGCGTGCGACGGCGCGCGCGCTGCCGGGTGCGCCGACCGTGCGTGCGATCTCCGTGTACGTCCGCGTTTCGCCGAAGGGAATCCGGCGGAGGGCATCCCACACTCGGCGCTGAAAAGCAGTGGCGCGGACATTCGAGCGGGAGCGCGGCCACGTCGTCGGCGGCATTGCCGGTGAGCGATGCGCGGATCGCGGTGACCCACGGCCGAGGCGGGCCGGGCTCGTGCTCCAGCGTCGCGGCCGGAAACTCCGAGCGGAGGCCGGCCTTGAGCGTGTCGGGGCGGTCACCCAACTGGACACAGCAGATCCCGCGGTCCGTGGCGCCCACGAGGAGGTGGCCGAGCGCGGATTCGATGATCGTGTATCGGATCGTGGCGCCCGCGCCGCCTTTGCGGTAGGTGGCGGGCGTCATCCCGAGCGGTGCGGCGGGTGCGCCGTACACCGGCCGGGCCGACGCGTATCCGGCTTCGAACACAGCGCGGCCGACCGACTGGCCCGTGCGGAGCGCGCCACGAAGGCGCTCTTCGCGTTTGGCGGCGACGTAGGCGCGGGGCGAGATGCCGAGTACCCGCTTGAACGTGCGCTGGAGGTGGGCGGGGCTGCCGTGAGCAGCGCGTGCGACCGTGGTGAGCGGGAGCGCGTCGTCGAGGTGCGCGTCCATGTACGCGCATGCACGCTGCACGAGGGCAACGCCGGGACCGGTCACGGAGTCCAGCGCCGGGTCGCAGCGCTTGCACGGGCGGAATCCCGCGTCCTCGGCCAGCGCCGGGCCGCGAAACAGCTCGACGTGGTCGCGTCGCGGCAGCCGGGACGGGCACGAGGGCCGGCAGTAGATGCGGGTCGTGCGGACGCCGTAGACGAACTGCCCGTCGCGGTTGGCATCGCGCGACGCGATCGCCTGCCAATCGTTATCGGGGATCATGGAAGCGGGCCTGGAAATGCGCCGCTCCGTGCCGTACTGCTCTCGGGGCATAGCGATAGTAGTCATGGACGGCAACCTATTGGGCCAGACCTCGCGTGCCTATGCGAATCCTGCCCACTAATTGCCAGGCGGACGACGCTGTAGAGCTGCTGGACACCTCTGGAGTGTAATTGCCCGTCCGGGGTGCTGTGGCTACACTGATCGTATGCCCAGACCAACCGAACTTGGCGGCGTGATGGTGCCCGTCGTCACGACCTTCGATGCGCGTGGCGAGTCGCTCGATGCGGCGGCGTTCACTTCGAACATTGAGGCCTACATCGACGCCGGTGTGTCCGGCATCGTCGTGGCGGGATCGAGTGGCGAGGCGCCGTTCCTGACGGATGCGGAGCGAACGGTGCTCGTGGAAGCGGCGCGTGGCGTCGTGCCGGCCGGCCGGTGGCTCATCGCGGGAGTGGGATCCGAATCGACGCGGCAGACCGTGGAGCGTGCGCGGGAGGCGGCGCGGCGGGGCGCGGATGCCGTGCTGGTCGTGGCGCCGCACTATTTCCCGCAGTCCACGACCGCCAATGCGCTGGTCGCGCACTACGAGCGGGTCGCGGACGAGAGCCCGGTGCCGGTACTGCTCTATAGCATCCCGCAGTACATGCATTTCGTGCTGCCGGCGGCCGTCGTGGCACGATTGGCCGAGCATGCGAACGTGATCGGCATGAAAGACAGCGGCGGGGATGCGGCGGTGCTGGCCGGGTATCTGGCGTCGCAGTCTCCCAGCTTCTCCGTGTTGACGGGGCATGGCGGGACGTTGGTGACGACGGTCGCGGCGGGCGTCCGCGGCGGTATTCTGGGAGTCGGCCTGATCGTGCCGGCGCTCACGCTGGCGGCGTTCGAGGCGGCGCGAGCGCGGCACACGACAGATGCGGCGGCGTTGCAGGCGCAACTGCTACCCCTCGCCCGGGAAGTTGTGGGGGCGCTGGGGCCCGCGGGCATCAAGGCGGCGATGGATGCGGCGGGGTTGCGGGGCGGGCGCGTGCGGCCGCCGCTGCTACCGCTCGACGAGGCTACGCGCGCACGAGTGGCCGGGCTGGTTGACACTGCGCTGTCGACGGTGCCGGCGTAGGGGCCAATTTCACGCCGCCGCTACCAGCGAGCGGCGCTTCATGCACGGGCACCTTGTTCGTGCTGCGCGCGGGTCCGCCATGGCAGACGCTTCCATAGCGCGCGGATCGAGAGGATGACGGAGAAGAGCGCGGTCACGCCGAGCGTGATGAGTGTCCAGATGAAGAAGAAGGCTCCGCTGGACTTGGCGATCGTGCCGCCGACTCCCGCCCCTTTCATGTGAATGACGGGGACGACCATGCCAAGGAGCGACGCGAGGAGGATGATGACGAGCCCCGATCGCCTATCGGGCAGCACCAGCGTCCCGTAGAGCCAGACGACCAAGATTGGCACCACAATCAGGTCTGAGAGTGTTCCTGGCTCCATGCCGCGGACGATGTCGTCGGTCACGTGAAGCGTCATGAGGAGGATCGAGAGCAGAGACGCGATGACCAACATGAGATTGTCTTTCATTGGATATTCTCCTTGCTCATTCGTCGCGCATTAACGTCGAGGGATCGACCAAGAGCGCGCGCCGCGCCGGAATCCACGTCGCGATCAAGCCGATGAGGACACATGGCCAGGACCGCCGCGATCAGCACCACCGGATCACGCGGTGTGGCTTCATACACGATCGAGGCGAGCACGCGGCTCGCGAGGAGCCCGAGGACCAGGCCCCCGAGCGAGCCCACCGCGAGCAAGCGACACGCGCGGCCGACCGCCGCCTCGATGACCTCGAGGTGGCCTGCGCCTAACGCCATGCGAATCCCGAGCTCCTTGAGGCGTTTGCTGAGCGAATACGCGGCGGTGCCGAAGATCCCCGTGATGGCGACAATTGCGCCCATGGCACCGAGCAGGCCCAACGCAGACGGCCGCGACGCGCGGTGCGAAGAGAGCGCCGTCCATGTCGCGTGTCCACGTCTCGATGGAAGCCGGCAGACCCGGATCGAGCGCATGGAGCGTCGCGCGAACCGCCGCCGAAAGCTGCTCGGCGTCGGACGCCGAGCGGATGACGAGCCACGTCTCGCTCGACGGGGCCTGAAGCAGTGGAAAGAACATTGCTGGCTGCGGGTCCTCGGTGAGGTTCGCCGTGTACTTCCCGTCCTCCGCGACGCCGACGACCTCAATGCGAGCCCCATCCGGCAACTTGAAGAAATGACCGAGCGCGCGGTCGGGCGTCCCGAAGACCTTGCGCGCGAACGTTTGATTCACGACCGCGACACGAGGAGCGTGTTGATCGTCGTGGATCGTGAACGCGCGACCGGCGAGCAGTGCCGTTCCGGCCGCCTGGAAGTAGTCGGGCGACACGCTGTACCTGATCGCATCGGCGGCAGCGTTGCCGGGGCGGAGATCGGCAACGTCATCTCCGAAGACCTTCGAGTCGTTCCAGCCCAGGTGCATGGGCGGCGTTTGCGCGACCACGCCGACGGTCGCGACACCGGGTATCGTGCGCACCGCGTCCGCCATGCGTTGCTGCATCGCCGGCATCCGGTCGGGAGTGTACCCCGACGTCGCGAGGTCCGTGTCGACGAGCAGCACGTGTCGCGGGTCGATCCCGAAATTGCCGTGCAGCGATCGTTCGAGTCCGCGCACCGCGACGAGCGACGACGTGACGAGCACCGCGCAGATCGCGATCTGCAGCGTGAGCAGCACGTCACGCATCGTCAATCGGCGGCTCAGCAGTACTCGCCGAGCCCGACTTCATGACCTGACAGGGGTCCGTGCGCAGCACCTGCCGCACTGGTACCGCGCCGAAGAGCAGACCGCTCGCGACGCTGAGAAGGAGCGCGACGAGGTACACGCGTAGCATCGGGCTCGATCGGCAGGTTGATCGCGAATTGCGGGAACGGTCGCCACGTCGCGAGCCAATCGAGGAGGAGCACGCTGCCCGCGAGACCGATCGCCCCGCCGACGAGCGCGATGAGCACGGCCTCCGTGAACAGCTGCCGAAGGATGCGACCACTGCCGGCGCCCAACGCCAGCCGCAGCGCCATCTCACGCGCGCGATCGGCGGCGCGCGCAGCAAAGAGGCTTCCGAGGTTGACGCACGCCGCGACGAGAATGAGCGTGGCCAACACCATCAACCCGATGACGAAGGCGTGCACGGGTCGCTCGAATGCGTCACCTCCGAGCGTGGACCGCGAGAGCACGAAGCTCATCTTGTCGTTGTCCTTCGGGTAGGTCGCTTCGAGCTGCGCCCCGATCGCGTTGAGATCCGCGACCGTTTGGGCGCCGGTGAGGATTCCTTTGCGTCGGCCGACCATGGCGAGCCAGCGATTACCGCGCGCGTCCAACAGGCGTGGTGCCGTCGACCTGTGGCTGTTCGACGAGAGGGACGAAGAAATCCGTCGAGTAGACGAGCACCGTGCCGTGAAAGCGCGGCGGCGCAACCCCGATGATCGTGAACGGGTGACGACTCAGCTCGACCGTGCGGCCGATGACGTCGCGATCGGCCGAGGAAGTGCGTGCGCCAGTACGCATACGTGAGCACGATGTACGGGCGCGCTTCCCGGTCCATGCTCGTCCGAGGCATGGAAGAAGCGGCCCAGATACGGGCGGATGCCGAGTACGTCGAAGTAGTTGCCGCTCGACCTCGTACACCCAGGCTCGCGTGGGACTCCCGCTGCCGGCATCGAACCACGCTTGATTGGCGATGAAGGCCGCGAGTCCGTCGAAACCGCGGACCCGATCGCGGAGATCGACATAGTTGGGGTACGACTCGCCCGGGAGATGATCGCTGGCGCGCTCGATCGTGAAGAGCGTCTCCTCGTGCGGCAGACCGAGCGGGCGAAGAATGAAGCCGTTGATGGCGCCGAACACGACCGCGTTCGCACCAATGGCGACGGCAAGCGTCACGACGGCCGCGATCGAGAAGCTCGGCGATTTCCGGAGCTGGCGTACGCTGAAGCGGAGATCGCGGGAGAGAGTCTCGAGCAAGCCGCCGGCGAGCGCATCGCGGGCTTCTTCCTTGAAGCGTGCGTGGCCGCCGAACTCCAGGCGCGCCTGGCGTTCGGCCGCGGCGCGATCGAGTCCGGCGCGTTCGCAGGTCGTCGGCGCGATGGGCGACGTGCGAGCGTAACTCGTCGTCGAGCTCGCGCTCGAGCGCGTCGCGATGGAGAAAGCGGAATGCCAACGAGTGGAGATACGCGATGACGCTTCATGCGCCCTCCGGCTGCGCGCCCAACGCGAGCGCGATGGCGGCCGCGAGCCGATTCCAGCTCTCCGTTTCCTCGCCAAGCCGTTTCCGCCCTGGCACCGTGAGCTCGTAGAACTTGGCGCGGCGATTGTTTTCCGAGGTGCCCCACTTGGACTTGAGCAGGCCCTGACGGACGAGGCGGAACAGCGCCGGATACAGTGCTCCCTGCTCGACGAGGAGCGTGCCGCTGCGAGATCTGGCCAATGCGGAGCAGGATGCCGTAGCCGTGCAGCGGCCCGAGCGAGACCGCCTTGAGCATGAGGAGGTCGAGCGTGCCGGGCAGGAGTCTGTGCGGGGGCGGACATGGCGGACGCTCTCCGAGTGGCTCAGGAGAGTGTCTGCCGTTTCTCCTAAGCTGCTGAGGAAAGCATAGGGTCTCCCTCCTAAGCTGTCAAGGAGAGCGGGTTGGCGGCCCGGGATCAGACCGTTCCGCCATCCGCCAGCAGCTTGTCGAGTGTGATCGGCAGATCCCGCACGCGTACGCCGGTGGCGTGGTAGACGGCGTTTGCGATTGCTGCGGCCACGCCCGTGATGCCGATTTCTCCGATTCCCTTGACGCCGAGCGGGTTGACGTAGGGGTCGTGTTCCTCGACGGTCGAGATGTCGATATCGGGGATGTCGAGATTGACGGGGACGTGGTATTCCGCGAGGTCGGCGTTGACGATGCGGCCCGTGCGAAGATCCGGGATGGTGGCTTCCATGAGCGCCATGCCGACGCCGTAGACGACGCCACCGAGCAACTGGCTGTGCGCGGTCTTTTCGTTGAGGAGCTTGCCGACGCCGTAGACTCCGGCGAAGCGGTTGAGACGTACCGTGCCCAGGTCAGGGTCGACGCGGACCTCGGCGAAGACCGCTCCGAAGGAGTGCATCGAGTATTGATCTTTTTCCGGCCCGGGTCTGGCGTCTCCGCGTGCCTCGAGGGGGCCGCGGTTCCGGCGGCGGAGGATCTCCGCGTATCGCTCACCGCGAGCGGAGTCACTGCGGAGGCAGAGGCGTCCGTCCACGCCATGTACGTCCGCCGGGTCCGCACCGAACAGGGGTGAGGCGCGGTCGGCGACCGCGATCTGTGCCAGAGCTGACATCACCGCCGAGCATGCGGCCAGCACGGCGGACCCTGTGGACGCGGCGGTCTGCGAGCCCCCGGACACGGGCGTCTCGGGGAAATCCGTGTCGCCGATGTCCACGCGCACTCGTGCGAAGGGAAGACCGAGTGCATCGGCGGCGATCTGGGACATGACGGTGTACGTGCCGGTGCCGATGTCCTGAGAGCCCGTGAGAACGACCGCGTCTCCGCCGGCGAGCAGGCGGGCGGTGGCGGATGACTTGCTGCGCCGGGTGGGATAGGTGGCGGTGGCCATCCCCATGCCGACGAGGGCGCCGTCCTCGGTCATCGAGCGGGGCGCCGGCGAGCGGCGGGACCAGCCGAATCGCTCGGCGCCGCGCTCGTAGCATTCGCGCAGCGACTTGCTGGACCACGGCTTGCCTTCGCCGGGATCCGACTCCGCATAATTTGCGAGGCGGAGGGCGATCGGGTCCATCTGCAGCGCGTACGAGAGCTCATCCATCGCCGATTCGAGCGCGAACGTGCCTGATGACTCGCCCGGGGCGCGCATGAACGTGGGCGTCCCGGCGTCGAGCCGTATCAGCCGGTGCGACGTGATGGCGTTGGGACACGCGTAGAGCATTCGCGTCTGCATCGCGGATGGCTCGACGAACTCGTCGAACGTCGACGTCTGCGACAGGACATCGTGCCGGAGGGCGACGAGCGCGCCCTGGCGAGTGGCGCCCAGCGTGAGGCGCTGGCTGGTGCGCGGCCGGAATCCGACGGCGCCGAACATCTGCGTGCGGGCCAGTACCAGGCGGACCGGCCGCTTGAGGTGCTGTGCCGCCATTGCGGCGAGCACGACGTGCGACCAGGTCGTTCCTTTGCATCCGAACCCGCCGCCGATGTATTTGGCGATCACGCGCACCCGCGTGGGCGGGATACCGAAGTGTCGGGCGACCGTCTCGCGATCCGGGTGAATACCCTGTGTGGAGTCATAGAGAGTGAGATCATCGCCCGTCCACACGGCGGTTGTGGCGTGCGGCTCCATCGGGTTGTGGTTCTCGACGGGCGTCGTGTACGTCTGCGTGACGCGGACAAGAGCGGATGCGAGACCGGTGGCGAAGTTGCCCCGTGCCGAATCGGGAGGCTGGCCGAGCACAGACTTGGGTGCGTACGCCGCCGCGGCCTGTGCGTCCATGTCGGTGAGCGGAACCGAGGAGTCGTACTCGATTCGGACGAGCGGGGCCGCATCACGCGCCTGCTCGAACGTGCCGGCGACGACGACCGCGATGGGCTGGTTCTGGTAATGCACCAGATCGTCCTGGAGCAGCGACAGGGCGCGCGCCGTGGGATTTCCGCCTGGTACGGCCTGGCCTTGCGTGGGGAGGCGTGGCGCGTTGAGGTGCGTGAGCACCAGCAGCACACCCGGGGCATGTTCAGCGGCCGACGTGTCGATGCGGGTGATTCGCCCTTTGGCGATCGTGCTCATGACGAGCACCGCGTTCACGAGACCGGGCGCGGGGTATTCGGCGGCGTAGCGTGCGGCGCCCGTGACCTTGGCGCGGCCGTCGACGCGATCGAGAGGTTCGCCGACGACGTCCGGGTGGAGCGTGGCGCTCATGTCATGCGCCCGGCGGTCGTGAGCGCCCGCACGAGGGTGCGTTTGGCGAGCTCGATCTTGAACGCATTGAACCGTTGGGGGACCGCGTCGCGGAGTGCCGTCTCGGCGGCATCGCGGTACGCGGCGGGTTCTGGCGGCCGGCCGGTGAGGGTGACCTCGGCAGCCCGGGCGCGCCAGGGTTTCGTGCCGACGCCGCCCAGGGCGATGCGGGCGCCGCGGATCACATTGTCCTGGATGTCGAGTGCGACGGCTGCCGATGCGAGAGCGAAGGCGTAGGACGAGCGATCGCGCACCTTGAGGTAGTGGGACCGCGTCGCGAACGGGAGCGGCGGAACATCGACGCCGAGTATGAAGTCGCCGTGCTCGAGAACCGAATCCTGTTCGGGGCGGTCGTTGGGGAGGCGATGAAAATCAACCAGAGGGATCGTCCGGTCACCGCCGGGCCCTCGCACGCGCACCACCGCGTCGAGAGCGCAGAGTGCGACGCACATGTCGGACGGATTCACGGCGATGCACTGGTCACTGCCGCCGAGGATCGCGTGCATGCGGTTGTATCCACCCGTCGCGGAGCAGCCGGTGCCTGGCTGGCGTTTGTTGCAGGGGCTCGCGGTATCGCGAAAGTAGTAACAGCGAGTGCGCTGGAGGAGATTGCCACCGACCGTCGCCATGTTGCGCAACTGGACGGTCGCACCGGACAGCAGGGCCTCGGAGAGGACGGGAAATCGCGAGCGGATGGGGGGGTGGTGAGCGAGATCGGAATTGCTGACGAGGGAACCGATGCGGAGCGTCCCATCGCCTAACTCGTCGATGCGTGCCAGTCGCGGATCGTGTGAGGCCAGGGCGGTGATATCGACGAGGTGTGTGGGGGCCGTGACATCGATCTTCATCAAGTCGACGAGATTCGTGCCCCCGGCGAGGAAAGCGGCCTCCGCGTCGCGTGCAACCATGGTGATGGCGGGTGCGATCCCGGCGGCCTGCGTGTAGGAGAGCGGGCGCATGGTCAGGATCTCCGTGGTGCCGGAGAGTGTTTGGCGCGCACCTCCTGAACAGCGGCGACGATGTTCGGGTACGCACCGCAGCGGCAGATGTTGCCGCTCATGCACTCACGGACATCCGCGTCGGCCGAGCCACAGGGTTCGTGCAGCAGGGCGACGGCGGACATGAGTTGTCCGGGAGTGCAGTAGCCGCACTGGAACGCGTCGTGGTCGATGAAGGCCTGCTGCATGGGGTGCAGCGAGCCGCCGCCAGTGGCGGCGTCCGGGGCGAGGCCTTCCACCGTCGTGATGGGTTTGCCGTGGACGCTCATCGCGAGAGTGAGGCAGGAGAGGACGCGCGTGCCGGCGACGTGGACCGTGCAGGCACCGCATTGGCCCTGATCGCAGCCCTTCTTGGTGCCGGTGAGACCGGCGTAGTTGCGGAGGGCGTCGAGCAGCGTGACGCGTGGCTCGAGGCGCAGGTGGTGGACGGAGTCGTTGATCAGGAGGCTGACCGGAACGGCATTTGGGCCGGTTGTGGTGCCAGGGGGGATCTGGCCGGCGGATTCGCCGCTGGCGTCCGAGATGGCGGCCAGGCTCGTCCATCTCCGTTGGTCGCCGATGACGAACGGGAGGGTGGCGGAGAGGCTGGCGGCGATGAACGTTCGACGATCCACGCCGGAGGCGGGGGACGCGTCGGAGGGGGGTGCATCGGGCTCGGCCGACGCGGGCTCGGGGACGCGACCGTCCTCAGCCGGCAAACTACCGGGGTCCGAATTGCCATGATCCGAATTGCCGTCATCCATGAGCGAACCTCGGGCAGGGAAGGGCGGCCGACCGGGTATCGCGTTGCAGGTCGCGCACCAGCGCGGTAGAAAGTGGCAGTAGAAATTTGGAGGAGCGGTCGAGCGGGCTTATTCAGGGGCGAGCATGGTATCGCGGCGCGGGTTTCTTGGGAGTGTGGCGGCCGGGATCACGGCGCACGCGGGCGGGCGGGGTCCTGTCTTCCGCCGGTCGGCGCTTCGCACCGTGTGGGAGGGTGCGGCGCATGCCGCCGGGACGCGGCCTGGCGAGCTGGCGGCCGACGAGAGCTACTGGGCGGCGATCCGGAACGCGTTCGATCTCGACCCATCGCTGATCTATCTCAATAGTGCGGGGTGCAGTCCGGCGCCGAGGCATGTGCTGGACGGGATGATTCACGACCTGCGCTACAGCAACGAAGCGCCCGTCGAATACATGTGGCGCCGGCTGGAGCCGAAGATCGAGATCGTGCGGCGGGAGCTGGCGGCGGAGTTCGGGTGTGATCCCGAAGAGATCGCGATCACGCGGAACGCGTCCGAGGCGAACGAGATCGCGATCCTCGGGCTCGATATGCGGGCGGGTGACGAAGCGATCGTGACCACGCACAACTACGACCGGATGCTGGCGGCGTGGGACCAGCGTGCGCGGCGGGATGGCATCGTCGTGAAGCGCGTCGCGCTGGAGATGCCGCCGGCCAGTGATGCGGACGTGGTGGAGCGAATCCGCGCGGTGATTTCAGCGCGCACGAGAGTGATCGAGTTGCCGCAACTCACGAACTGGACGGGGCAGCCGCTGCCGGTCGCCACGATCGTCGCGCTTGGGCGGATCAACGGCATCGACGTGCTGGTGGACGGGGCGCAGGGTTTCGCGCATACGCCGTCGGCCCGGGATGCGATGGACTGTGACTACTACGGCGCGAGCCTTCACAAGTGGCTGCTGGCGCCGGTCGGCACGGGGTTTCTCTACGTGCGGCGGTCGCGCATCGAGCGCTTGTGGCCGCTGATGCCGGCACCCGCGTCAATGGCGCGTGACATTCGCAAGTTCGAGGAAGTGGGGACGCATCCGGCGGCCAATCACAACGCGATCCTGGTGGCGCTGGCGTTTCATCGCGGGATCGGTGGGGAGCGGAAGCTGGCGCGGCTGCGGCTTCTGCGCGACCGGTGGGCGCGGGCGCTCATGGCGGAGAGCTCGCGGGTACGAGTGCGGACGCCGCTGGATGATCCGCGGAGTGGCGCGGTGACGATCGTGGAGGTGGAGGGGCTCGATCCGGCGCGGCTTTACGAGTGGCTGTGGTCGAAATACCGGATCATCACGAGTCCGACGACGTTCGCGGGGTTGAGCGGGATCCGGGTGACGCCGAACGTGTTCACCAGTTTCGCGGAGGTGGACACGTTCACGGAGGCGATGCGGATTGCATTACGGAAGGGCGTGTGATGCATCGCACGTCTAAGGTCGTTTCGCTGCTCGCGCGAGAATGTCGTGGATGTGTGTCTGATACGGCAGTTTCCGTCTGGCGGCCTGTTTTCGGAGCGCATCGAGCGCATCGAGCACATCGGGCTGGATCCGGATCGCGATCATTTGTTTGGTGCTACCGCCGACGGGGGGGCGGCCGACACGCCGAGCGGATCGTAGCTGGGTGGCCGTGAGCTGCGGGAGGTCGGAGAAATCGATGTCATGATCCCCCGGCTGGCGCGGGCGGCGTGAATTGGCAACAGGTCTGGTCATTGGCAGTCCTCAGCTTGTCATTCCAATGATCGTTGCTCCGTATATACGAAAGCTCACCGGCGGGACGGGCCAATCTCCCGCGAATTGCGGCAGGTGATGGTCTCGCAAATAGAGAAAGCCGCCGCATCCGTCGGAGGCCGCTGGCGCAAGGTACGGCGGCCGGTCGCGACCGGCCCCTACCAAGGGCGCAATCGTTCGTCTTCGTCCGCGTGGTGGTGGACCGGTAGTCTTACTGGGCGGGTCATGACCCGCCCCTACCAGAAACGATTTTCGTCTCGGCGACAGTGCGTGCCGCGTGGCCTCAGTCAGCTTCCTTTCTGGCGGTCGAGGCCTGAGGCCTTGGCCATCTCCTGTACCTGGATCAATACGCGGGCGGCTTCGGCCTGGTCTCCGTCGTGCTGGAGTTGCGAGGCGAGGTAATAGCCGACCAGCACGTAGTGGTAGGGGATGCCGACCGATGCGCGGTCGACCCACTGGCCTTCGCGGATGAGAGCTGCTGGGCCGCGGTATACGGTGGTCCAGAGGGCGCGGGTGCGTGGCAGGTCGAGGAGGCCGATCGGTGTGTTGACGGTATCGGCGGATGGGACCGGCGAGCGCATCACGAGTTTCTGCGCGAGGCCCTGCGTCAGGATGTGGGCGGAGAGGCCCAGCCCATCGGGCGTGGCGCGCGACGAGAAATAGATGGGGCGCGCGGGGAACGAATCCTTGATGAACTGGAGAACCACGAGTTGGCCGCGGCTGATGATGCCGGGCTTGATCGTGGCCGAGATGCTGTCCTTCTCGAAGACGCGCGGCTGCTGCAACTCCATGTAGCCGGGGATCGCATCCGCCTGCGCCATCGTCAGGTGGAGGGGCGGGCCGCTTGGCTTCGGCCATACGCCGTTGCGGTAGATTGCCGGACCGGCCGCCGCATCATAGGGATAGATCGGGCGGCGGATCATGTCGCGGACATTCCAGTCGGTCTCCAATAGACAGGAACACGCGACCACGACATCCTTCCGAATCCC
The DNA here is from genome assembly GCA_963706505.1 of uncultured Gemmatimonadales bacterium. Taxonomy (GTDB): domain Bacteria; phylum Gemmatimonadota; class Gemmatimonadetes; order Gemmatimonadales; family Gemmatimonadaceae; genus Palsa-1248. Next base: position 648,450 of record CAVPLX010000002.1, on the reverse strand, counting down.
CTCGACCTCCTGGGCGTACCAGAGCGGGAACGTATCGTTGTCGCCTTCGGTGATGAGGATCCCGTACGGCTCGACGGAGTTGAGCAAGTCGGCGGCCCAGTCTCGCGTGAACGTCTGTCCGGCGCGGGATGCGGCCCGGTGGTTCGCGAAGAAGGGCACGAACGCCAGCAGCAGGATCGGCGCGCTGATGATCCAGCCCATGTTGGAGATGCGGGTGCCGGTGGTACTCGGGGCGACGGGCGTGGCCATGGGGATGGGATGCGAAAGGGGAAGGAGACTCACGTTGAGCTTGCAACTGTGACGCGGGTATTGCCAGGGCTGGAGCGCGTTTCGTTTGCTGCGCGACGTGCGGACCACAAAATGCGAATCACGAGCCACTGACCATTCACGACCAGCCGTTCACCATCAACCGTGTGCCCACATGCATCATCGCACGCTAGGCAACTCGTCCATTACCGTCTCGTCGCTCGGACTCGGTTGCATGAGCATGAGCGACTCGTACGGGGCCGACAGCTCGCGCGACGAGCAGGAATCGATCGCCACAATCCACCGTGCGCTGGATCTCGGGATCACGCTGATCGACACCGCCGACATCTATGGTCCGCATACCAATGAGGAACTGGTGGGGCGGGCGATCCGGGGGCGGCGAGGGGAAGTCGTGCTCGCGACCAAGTTCGGGTTCGTGGGGGGACGGGACCCGAAGGGCCGGTCGGTGAGCGGCCGTCCGGAGTACGTCCGCTCGGCGTGCGAGGCGTCGCTCAAACGGCTCGGAGTCGAGACGATCGATCTCTATTATCAGCATCGCGTCGATCCTGCCGTTCCGGTGGAGGAGACCGTCGGTGCGATGGCGGAGCTGGTGCGGGCGGGGAAGGTCCGGGCGATCGGGTTGTCGGAGGCGGGACCGGAAACACTCCGGCGCGCGAACGCGGTGTATCCGGTGGCGGCGTTGCAGAGCGAGTACTCGCTCTGGACTCGCGAGCCTGAGGATGCGGTGTTGCCGGTGTGCCGGGAGCTGGGGATCGCGTTCGTCGCGTTCAGCCCACTGGGCCGCGGGTTTCTGACGGGGGCGTTGAAGGCGGACGATCTCGTCGAGGGGGATTTCCGGCGGGGGTTGCCGAGGTTTCAGGGAGACAATTTCCAGAAGAACCTCGATCTCGTGGAGCGGGTGCGGGAGATCGCGTTGGGGAAGGGGTGTACGGCGACGCAACTGGCCTTGGCGTGGCTGCTCGCGCAGGGCTCCAACGTCATACCGATTCCGGGGACCAAGCGGCGGAAGTATCTCGAGGAGAACGCGGCGGCGGCCAATGTCCTGCTATCTCCCGCGGAACTGGCCCGAATTGACGAGGTCGCTCCACGCGGTGCAGCGGCTGGGGACCGGTATCCCGCGGCCATGATGGCGCTCGTCGCGCGGTAGCTGCGCCGGTGGGTGTGACCGGGTACCACCGGGCAGGCTGGGCCGCATCTTTGTACGCGTTCCGTCTGCCCCGCCTCCGCTGAGCATCTTCCTCGCCGCTCGCTGGTCCAACCTGATTCTTGCGACCTACCGGGTCCCGGACGCGATGATCCGGGGTCTGGTGCATCCCGCGCTCGACCTCGACCGGTGGGATGGGGCGGCGCATGTGAGTCTGGTGGCATTCGATTTCAGAGACACGCGGGTGTTGTTGTGCCGAGTGCCGGGGTATATCGCGTTTCCTGAAGTGAATCTGCGGACATACGTGCGGCATGGCGGAGTCCGGGGCGTGGTATTCATCAGAGAGTTGGTCCCGCAGAAACTCATCGCTGCCGTGGCCCGCACGGTGTACAACGAGCCATACCGGGCGACGCGGATGGAGAGCGCGACCGCGATCGGGGGTGATCGCGTGTGCGTGACGCACCGGGTGTTTGCGGGAGGCCGGGAGCATACGGTAACGGCCGTCGGTTCCAACGAAGCCGTGGTGCCGCCGACCGGTGGCGTGGAGCATTTCTTCAAGGAACACGAATGGGGATTCGGGCGGACGCGGGATGGCCGGCTTCTTCGGTTTCGTGTCCGTCATCCGTTGTGGGCCGTGCGTACCTTGCACGACATCGTGCTCGACGTCGATTTCGGCGCGATGTACGGGAGTGAGTGGGCGTGGCTGACTGGTGCGACGCCGGTATCGGTGGTGTTTGCGGTGGGGTCGCCGGTGGTCGTGGATGCGCCGCGGGTGATCGCCGCGAAGTGAGTGGGGCTGGGGACTGGGACTGGGGACTAGGGACTGGGAGACTGGGGACTGGGGATCAGAGATTGGCTACAATCGAGGAATTCGGCGCGCTGGACATTCGCGTGGGGACCGTGGTGGACGCGGCGCCGTTTCCTGAGGCGCGGAAGCCGGCGATCCGGCTCGTGATCGATTTCGGGGGTGAGATCGGGCGGCTCCAGTCGAGCGCGCAACTGACCAAGCACTACGTGCCAGGGGAGCTTGTGGGGCGCCAGGTCGTGGCGGTCGTCAATTTCCCGCCGCGCCGGATCGCGGGGTACCGGAGCGACGTATTAGTACTTGGAGCGATGCCGGCGAGTGATGACGTGATACTGCTGGCGGTGGAGCGGCCGGTCGCGAATGGGACGCGGATAGGATAGAGCTAGAGTAGACAAGACAGGAGAGCCGAATGGTTTCAATCGTGGTTGGGCATCCGGAGTCAACCGAGTATGCCGCGTTCTATGCGGGGTACGTGCAGCGCGTCGCCGAGGAGCCGCTCGTAGCGCTCGAGTCGCAGGGGCGGAAGACGCAAGTGTTGCTGGCGGGGCTTACGGATGCGCAGGCGGGGCATCGGTACGCCGAGGGGAAGTGGACCGTGCGGGATGTGGCGGGGCACATGGCGGATGTGGAGCGCGTGATGTCGTATCGGGCGCTGCGGATCGCGCGCGGCGATGCGACACCGCTGCCGGGGTTCGACGAGAACACGTATGCCGACATGGCGGGCGCGGATCGCCGGCCGATCGGCGAGCTGGCGGCGGAGCTGGCGGCGGTGCGGAGCGCAACACTGGCATTGTTCCGGGGGCTGGATGCGGCGGCTTGGCGGCGTCGCGGCGTCGTGAACGGCAATCCGCTGAGCGTGCGCGCGCTGGGCCACATCATCGCGGGGCATGAGCGGCATCACGACGAGCTACTGCGCACCCGGTACGGCATCACCGGAGCGTGAGACCGTTGCGAATGTGGAGAGGGCAGAGGGCGCCGATCCTGCGGGCCGGCGGCGTGGCAGCCGCGTCCCTCGCCGTATCGTTGGCAGCGTGCGCGCATCATGGCGAGGTGGCGAGCCTCGACATCGTGCGGGACTCGACCCTGCTGGCGAGCGGGTCGTCAGTGCTGGGATCGGCGCCGATCACGGTGGGGGATTTCGAGTTCAAGGCGACGAACGGCGGACTCAAGTCGCGCTGGGCGCCGATGATCGTGCAAGTGACCGTGACCGTCACCAACGTGAGCCAGCATGCGGCGGCGCTGAACGTGCTGGGCGGGAACTGCGAAGTGCTGATTCGCGTGTACGCGCATCATATCCCGCCGAAGGCGCCGGCGTACGACGCATTCGGGGCCCGGCGTGTCGTGCTACGTGCCGGTCTCGCACTTCGGGATGACGCCCGGGCAGTCGGTGACATTGCAGTCGGCGTCCGGCGGCCCTGGCGTGTATCTCGCGCCCGGGCGATACGATCTCGCGGCGATCGTGTCGGTGTCGGATTCCAGCGGGACCCAGCGCGTGCAGATCCCGGCGGGGTCGGTGCGGATGCCGCCGCCGTACGAATAGACCCGGCCAGCATCGGACGAAGGCTGGGGCCCGGAGTAGCATGAGCACCATGGAGATCCGGCCCGCGGCGGCGGGCGACAGGACGGCGATCTGGGGCATCCTCGAGCCCGTCATCCGCGCGGGCGAGACCTATGCGCTGCCGCGGGATCTCGGCGAAGCGGACGCGCTCGCGTTCTGGATGGCGCCGGGACACGACGTGTACGTCGCGGAAACCAACGGGCGGATCGTGGGGACATACTTTCTGCGCCCGAATCATGAGGGTGGCGGTGCACATGTCGGCAACTGCGGGTACATGACCGCGCCTGGCGAGTCGGGCCGCGGTGTCGGGCGTGCGATGTGTGCGCATTCGATCGATCGGGCGCGGGCGCGCGGGTTCCGGGCTGTGCAATTCAATTTTGTCGTGAGCAGCAACGAGCGGGCGGTGCGCCTGTGGCAGGATCTCGGGTGGGAGATTGTGGGGCGGTTGCCGGGGGCGTTCCATCATCCGAGCCGCGGGTATGTGGATGCGTACGTGATGTACCGGAACGTCTAATTCGGTCGTCGCCATGCACGCAACATTGCTGACATTGAAGCCCGTATCGGGCAGCGTTCCAGAGCGCCACTACGACGTTTCAGCTCGTGATAACACGTGGGTCCTGTTCGCCAATGGGGAGCCATCATGACCTACCCCCCGCCTAGCGGATTGCCCGTGCCGGTGATACTCTTGTAGTACCTGGTATCTGAAACCTGGTATCTGGAGAAATCAGTGGATCCGGCCAATCTCCTTCAGGGCACGCTCGACGTGCTCGTATTGCGGGCGCTCGTGTGGGGGCCGATGCATGGGTATGCCGTCTCGCGGTGGATTGGCGAGCGGACCGACGGCTTGCTCGCCGTCGACTATGCGCCGCTCTACAAAGCGCTGCACCGTCTCGAGCGCGCGGAGTGTGTGAGCGCGTACTGGGGCGTCTCGGACAACGGGCGGCGGGCGCGGTACTACAAACTCACCGCGGCGGGGCGGCAGCGGCTGCGCCAGGAGGAGTCGGCGTGGCGGCGGTATGCGGCCGCGATCTCCCGCGTGCTGGAGCCCGCGTGAGCAGCGAGCCGCGGCGTGTCTTCTCCCTTCCGGGGCGATCGGCACGGCGCATCCGCGACGATTTCGAGCAGGAGCTGGCGTTCCACATCGACATGCGGGTCGCGGAGCTGGTGAACCGGGGCATGGAGGGTCCGGAGGCGCGGCGGATCGCGAGCGCGGAGTGCGGCGATCTGGACGACGCGCGGCGCTACATTCGGGGCGGCGGACACGGCGACCGAAAACGCGGAACACCGGAGGCTGACGATGGACGGCATCGCGCAGGAAGCACTGGGCGCGCTGCGGCGGCTGCGCCGCGCACGGGGATTCACCGTCACCGCCGTGTTGACGCTGTCACTCGGTATCGCCGCATGCGCGCTCATGCTCAACATTGTATCCGGCGTGCTGCTCTCGCCGTTGCCGTTCCGGGACGCCGGGCAGGTCGCGATGATCTGGGGCTATGTGCCGATGCTCAATCTCGGGTACGCCGAGCAGCCGATCCACGGGAGGTATTTCAGCACGATCCGTGACAACGTGACCGCGTTCTCGGCCGTCTCCGCCTTTCGCGCGCGTGCCATGAACCTCGGCGACCTCGCGTCTCCGGAGCGGCTCGATGGCACCGAAGCGACCGGCGATTTCTTTCAGGTGATGGGTGTTGCGGCGGAGGCGGGGCAATTCTTCGCGCGATCGAATGAGACGCCGGGGAACGATCGCGTGGTCGTGATATCCGACGCGCTCTGGCGCCGGCGGTTCGCGGGCGATCGTGCCATCATCGGGCGGACCCTCGATCTCAACTCGCAGCCCTACACCGTCATTGGCGTGGCTCCGCCGGGCTTCGCATTTCCGCGCGGTGCAGAAATGCCCGCCGATTTCCAGTTCCCGGCGAAGAGCGACGTGTGGGTCCCGCTGCGTCCACCGACCGGTGGACCTTCGGATCTTGCGCTCGTCGGCCGCGTGCGTCCTGGTGTGACACTCGATGCGGCGCGGCGGGACCTCACCCGCGTCCAACTGATCGAAGAGCGGCTCATTCCCGACGGGAAGGGTTACTTCGCCACGCAAGTCGTTCCGTTGCGGACGCAGATCGTGGGCAAGACCGAGCCGATGCTGGTGAGCCTCATGGTGGCCGTCGCGCTTCTTCTCATGCTCGCCTGCGTGAACATCGCGCAACTGCAACTGGCCCAACTGCAGCGGCGCCGGCGCGAACTGGCCATCCGGTCGGCGCTCGGTGCTTCGCATGGGCGGCTGGCGGCCGCGTTCGTGACGGAAGTGCTGTTGCTGACCACGACCGCCGGCATCATCGGCACCGTTCTCGTCTGGGTGGGCATGCGGCTAGTGCGGGTCTACGGGACCGACCGGCTGCCGCGGCTCACAGATACCTCCTTCGATGTGCGCACCGCGCTGGCGGCACTTGGGGCGACCGCCGTGGCGGCGACCGTCGCGGCGCTGTTGCCCGCCTGGGTGGCGGGGCGATCGCCTCTCACCGACTCATTGCGGAGCGGCGGGCGCGGGCTAGCCGGCGGCGTGTCGGCGCGTGCGCGGCGCGTGCTGATCATCGCCGAGCTGGCGTTGTCGGTGGTGCTGGTGGCGAGCGCGGGGCTTCTGGCTCGGAGCCTGTCGCATCAGTTGCGGAGCGCCACGGGATTCTCCGCGCCGAACGGACTGACCTTCGAAGTCACCCTCCCGCCGATCCGGTATGCCGAGCAACAGTTCCAGACCTACATGGAGCATCCGGCGGCCGTGCAGTTCTTCACCGCGGCGCTGGACCGGATTCGCGCGATACCGGGCGTGCAGAGCGCCGCGATCGGCAAACCATTGCCGTTGAGCGGTGCGCAGGAAGCGACCGTGTTCATCCAGGAGGGTGCACCACCAGCGCCGACCCCGGGGCAGACCCCGGTGGCGGAGTACACCGTCGCGAGCGCGCAGATGTTTCAGGCGCTTGGCACGGCGATGATCTCGGGGCGGGATTTCGATGCGACCGATCAGGAGAGCACACTGCCCGTCGTCATCGTGAACCAGTCGATGGCGAAGTGGCTATGGCCCGGCCAATCAGCCATCGGCAAGCGCATCCACCTCGGCATCTACACCATGCATCCGCCGTGGATGACCGTGATCGGCGTGGCGAGCGACATCAAGCGGTACTCGCTGACGGAATCGTCGAGACCGGAAATGATCGTGCCGTATACCCAGAAGCCGTATCCGAGCTTTTCGACGATGCAATTCGTCGTGCGGTCAACGACACCTGCGGCGCAACTGCTGCCGGCATTGCGGAGCGCGATCGCCGGCGTGGACGCCGGGATACCGATCTCGCGGGTGCGGACGATCGGCGATCTGGTGGCGGAGACCAGCGCGACCGCGCGGTTTGCGACGGCGGTGATGAGCGCGTTCGGGGCATCGGCGTTGTTGCTGGCGATGGTGGGGTTGTACGGCGTGATCGCGTACGGCGTCCAGCAGCGGCGGCAGGAGTTCGGCATCCGGCGCGCCCTGGGTGCGGCGCCGCGGCAGATCCTGCGGCAGGTGGTAACCGAAGGTCTGCGGCTCGCCGCGATCGGCGTCATTGCCGGGACCGTGCTCTCGGTCGTGGCGGGGCGCGCGTTGCGGCAACTGTTGTACGAAGTGCGCGCGTACGACATCGTGACGCTCGGCGGCACGGGCGCGGTGCTCGCGATCGCGACAGTCATGGCGTGTCTGGCGCCTGCGTGGCGTGCGTCGCTGGTCGAGCCGAAAGTCGCGCTGGAGGACGTGTAGGACCGCGGCGAGCGTGGTCCGGGGTCTGCCGCACCGGATGACCGTTTCCGGCGGCCTTCCGCGCATTGTCGTTTGGGCTACCATACAAATGACAATCGCTCAACTCATCACCCATCTGCAGCAGTTCGATGGCGCGCTGCCCGCATTCATACAATTGCCTGACGGCATTTGTCTGGAGCCGATCGCGCACGAGATGCAATTTCTCGAGATCGGGGGCAATATCGTGGCGCGGCCGCCCGATTGGCCGGTCCTGAACGCGTATCGCGGCATTCTGGTGTCGCCCGCATCGCCGGACGACTAGGCATTCCCGTGCCAGTCTGAGCCATTGATGATTCCGCATGTACGGGCCGAATTCGCCCCGTACATGTGATGCGCATCACCAAAATCGGGAGTGGGCACACCGCGTGCATATCCTGATGCAGCAACGCGGTCGCTTCGGTGCGCGCCGAGGGTGAAATCCCCTATCGGCGGTGCGCGGTCCCCGAACTATTATCTGGTCATGCGTGTAATGGTGCACGTGACTCCATCAGGTTCGCGCCGAGCTTCCCCTTCCGCGGATTCGTCCGGCGCACTGCGCGCAGCGGAGTGATGGCTGTGCGACACCTCGATGCGTGGCTCGGCATCGCCGTGCTGGCCGGAGCGGCAATCGTCCCCTCGTGCATCTTCTGGCATCCGACGCGCGCGTATGCATCGGGGAAAGAGGGGCGGCTGACATCAGTCACACATCTTCGGCGGGTCGATCGCTGGCTTCGCATCTTCACGGTGCTGGCCGGCGGCGTTGCGCTGTTCCGGCACGATGGGTTTCTGCTCGAGTGGTACCATGTGCCCGCGTTGGTGTACGCGGGGATCATCGTGACACTGCTTGGCGTGGCGCTACTCGTTGCATCGAAGCGGGCGCTCGGCTGGAACTACAGTCCCGGGTTCGACGGGTACGTGCCGTTTCGCATCGTCGAAGAGGGTCCGTACCGGGTCCTGCGGCATCCGATGTATGCGGGGCGGATCGTGATTTTCGTCGGCGCGTTCATCATGACCGGCTCCACGTGGCTGATCCTGGCCGGGATCGTGGCGCTCAGCCTGTACTGGCACGCGGCGCTGCTCGAAGAAGTCGATCTCGGCCACTGGTTTCCGATCTACCATCTCTATACGCAGCGCACCAACCGATTTATCCCCACGATGCGTCCGCGGGCGCCATTCACGCATCGTGATCACATCGCGGGCGACGACGACCAGATCGTACTGCCGGATGTGATCTCGCTTGGCGAATCTCCGGGGGAGCAGCAGCGGGCATCGAGCGCGCCGGACGCGGCGTAAGGCGGTAGATTTCCGGGGCGGGGGCATGCCCGACGGGTTCTCAAAATGGCCCTGCTCTCCTCGTCGACAAGCCTTCGATGGCACGAAGAGATGCGCCGTTGGCCAACAGGCCGACCTACGGTTGCCCGAAAAGGGCGCCCTACGGGTCTCGAACAGCGCCTACTGCCCTCGACGACAGGCAGTAGTGGGACGGCAACTACGGTCCTACTGGGCGGGTCATGACCCGCCCCTACCAGGGACTACCAGGGACGAAATCGTGCGCCCGATCCACCAGGGACGGAATCGTGTGCGGCGGATTATGAGGCGGCAGGGGGATCTTTCGGGCCGGGGTGGTCGCCACCTGTTGTGATCGTGGGGGTTGCTGGTGGCCGGGGGGCGCGGATGATTGCCAGGCGCTCCTTGCGGATCTTGCGCAACTGGACGACGGCGATGAGCGCCGAGAGGACCGTCCAGACACCGACGTAGATCTGCTGGTTCGTGCCGGGGTGCTGGTCGAGGTGGAAGTGGTAGAACACCGCAGCCCCGACGAGATCGAGGGCGGCGATGAGCACGATCAGTATGGTGAGATGGCGAGAGATGGTCGTCATCGGGTTCCTCCGGTGCCATTGCATTCGGCCAGCACGTGGCGGGGTGCCGGAGCATTGGGAAAGAGCGCGCGGGCGGCGGCGACGTGGGGGCGGGCGCGCGCGCACGAGCGTCCGTGGGCATACGACTCCGCGAGCCGCAACTGAATACGATAACTCCCCGGATCCATTCGGGTGGCCAGCTCGAGCGTGTGATCATTGACACCGGTTCGTGTGGCGGCGACATAGAGCGCCATTGCGACCACCTGGGATGCGCTGCGGACGATCGCGATGCCACCCGCGGCCACGACGATGACGATCACAATGCGGCGCATGGAGTCGGGCAGGCGGATGTCGCCGCGGGCGACCGGTGGCGGCTCGAGTGAGCCAGCGAGCGCGCCCAGGATCGACCATGCGATGAGCGAGGGTGTGGGGAGGAGCAGCACCGCATCGAACGCGCCGACCGCAATGATTGCCAGGACCGTCGCCGCCAGCGCGAGCGCGAGCATCAGCCGGTCGGCGCGGCCGTCGCTGGTCGCCTGGGCAGCGGCGCGTGCGGCGGCGACGAGGAGACCGAGGAGCGCGAGGGCGAGACAGATCGTCGCGGGCACGCCGCGCTCGGACAGAAACGCGGCCCAGTCACTGCTTGGCCACGGGTTGGCGGTCATACCGTCATCGGTATCGAGCGACGGGTCCGTCTTTGGCGCGATCCTGGGGTAGACCACGGCCCAGTTACCGGGGCCGACGCCGAGCACGGGGTGACTGATAGCGAGTCGCGCGGTGTTGGCGTACTGGACGAGGCGGCCGTGGCCACTGCCCTCGCGATAGTTCGTCACATTGATGACGGAGTCGAGATACGGCGACGTGCTGCGCCAGTTGAGCGTATTGGGGATCGTGATGGCGGCGAAGATGCCGGCGGCGATGGCGATGAGCGCGACCGTGCCGCGGAGACCGACCGACGGAGCAGGTTCGCCCGATAGCTGGCGCGGCGCGGTCGCGGAGCGGATGCGCAGGGTTTTCCAGCCCCGCCATGCGGCCGGGAGGACGCAGAGCAGCGCGACCGCGGTGGCGACCCATGCCGCGCGTGATCGTGAGAGCACGAGAGCGGCGGTGATGATCGCGATCGCCATGGCGCCCAGGAGCGCGCCGGCCGCGCGGCGTGCGCGGAGGACGATCATGATGAGCACCGGGATCCCGATCGCGGCGAGGTGCGCGACGAAATTGCGGTTGCCGAGCGTGCCGCCCGGCGAGCGATTGAGACTGAAGAGTTCTGTCTCGACACCGTAGGCCTGGAGCAGCGACGTCGCCGCGGCGATCGTGATCGCGCCGGCCATGAGTGCGAGGACCGATCGCGCCCATCCCGCGCGGGCGAGCGAGTGTGCGACCCAGTAGAGGACGATGCCGGAGACACTGACCGCGAGACCGCGTGCCGCGAGCCAGCCGTTCTGCGAGAAGAACGCGGATGCGGCGCTGAACAGGAGGAACCCGGTGAGCAGCGTGTCGACGCGTGTCAGGGGAATGGCCGGCCCGCGTCCGCGTCCAGCCGCGCGTGCCAGGGCGATCAGAGCGGCCGCGGCGGCGAGCGTGGCCGTGAGGTGGAGTGCCAGCTCCTTGGGGATCGCGTAGCGATCCAGGTCGAAGACCTTGTATGGGAGCGCGGCGAGTACGGTGGCCACCCCTCCGAAGCCCAGGACCGCGATCGTGGAGAGATAGGACCGGCGGCCATCGGCCAGCGAGGGGGGCTCCGAACGCATTGGGGAATTATGGCGAGACAGCGGGGCCCGCCGCAGGCGGACCGGGTGCGTGAGCGGGCGTTCGCACCAAACCGTGGGGTTTTAGCCAGGAGTCTCTGGTGCCAGAAGGGCTTCAGGACAGGGTGCCGGATCGGTGGGTCAGGGGCGTGACTTTTTGCTGACGGTACCGTCGAACGACCGTGGACCAAGGCCCGGCCAAACCAGCCCTCGCACCCTCCGCCGCACCGCCCGCCGCACCGCTCGCCGCACCGCTCGCCGCACCGCCCGGACGGGCGCCGGAAGCGGTGTTGGCGGGCCGGCTAGTCCGGGGGCGGCATCCGTGGGCGGTGAGTTGGCGGGCGGCGTGGCTGGTCCTGGTCGGCGGGTCGATCCTGGCGGTGGTGATTTCGCAGACCACGCGGCTGCCCCGGACGCCTGGCGCGGTCCTCGTGGTGGGGATCGTGGCGACCCTGTTGCTCTCCGCGGTGGCGAGACTCGCGTATGCGGCGCAGGATCGGGCGGAAGCGCGGGCGGCCGCGGAAGAGCGGCTGAGCGACTTCCTCGATACGGCGAGTGATCTGATCGAGATCACCGCGCCCGACGGCCGGCTTCTGTACGCGAACCAGGCGTGGCGGACCGTCTTCGGGTACAACGAGGCCGAGCAGTCGACCGTGTCGACGGCGGTGACCGTGACGCCGGAGTACGCCGAGGAGTACAGGGGATTGCGGCTGCGGGTGTTGGCGGGTGAAGCAGTGGGGGAGTTCGAGGGCGTGTTCCTGACGCGGCAGCGGCGGCGCGTCGTGCTGGCGGTGCGGGCGACCTGCGGTTACGAGAACGGCAGGGCGGTCAGCGTGCGGAGCATGTTGCGGGACATCACCCCACAGCGCGCGGCGGAGGAAGCCCAGGCGCGGCTGGTGGAGACCCTCGAGGCGACGACCGATTTCGTGGGCATCGGCAACGGCAAGGGGCGGGGCGTCTACATCAACCGAGCGGGCCGCCGGATGATCGGGATCGGCGACGACGACGATGTGACATCGCTGGGGTTGAGCGCGATGCTGTCGCCGCCGGCGCGCCAGCATCAGATCGACATCGCGTTGCCGACGGCGATCCGTGACGGCGTGTGGGAGGGCGAGACCTCACTGCAGACCCGCGATGGGCGGGAGATTCCGGTGTCGCAGGTGCTGGTCGCGCACAAGTCATCACAGGGCGGCGTGTGGTTCGTGTCGACGATCCTGCGCGACATCAGCAGCCAGCGGCGGCGCGAGGCGGAGCTTCGGGAGAGTGAAGAGCGATTCCGGATGCTGTCGGACGCCGCGACCGACGGGATAGCCGTGTCGCGGGCGGGCCGGTATCTGGAAGTCAATCGTGCGTGGTGCCGGATGTTCGGATACACCGAGACGGAGCTGGAGGACATTCCGGCGGCGGCGATGGTGGTGCCTGAGGAGCGGTCGCGGTTGTACTACGTCATCAGCAAGAACATTCCGTCGTCGCGCCAGATCGTGTGTCTTCGGAAAGACGGCTCGACATTCGAGGCGGAGATTGCGGGCACACCGATCGTCTACAAGGGCTCGCCCGCGCGCATCACCGTGTTGCGGGACATCACCGAGTGGAAGCGGCTCGACCGCATGAAGAACGAATTCGTGTCGACCGTCTCCCATGAGCTGCGCACGCCGCTCACGTCGATTCGTGGTGCGCTCGGGCTACTCGAATCCGGGGCGGGCGGGGCGCTGACGCCGCAGGCGCAGGAGTTGGTGCGCATCGGGCGTGGGAACACCGAGCGGCTGATCCGGCTGATCGGTGACATGCTCGATCTCGACAAGATCGAAGCGGGGCGGCTCGAGCTGCATCTCTCGACCCTCATGCCGGCGGAGCTGGTGCGGACGGCGGTCGACGGCGTGCATGTGATCGCGGAGCAGTTCCAGGTGCGGATCGAGGAGCATGTGGAGGCGCATCGGACGCTCGAGGGGGATCACGACCGGGTGATCCAGGTGTTGACGAACTTCCTGTCGAATGCAGTGAAGTTTTCGCCGCCGGGGTCCGTGGTCAGCGTCTCGGCGCTGATGGCGGCGACGCCGGTGCCGGATCTGCTCGCGCCGGCCGGTGCGGGGCGGACGACGGGGCGGGCGCCGGTGCGGTTCGTGGTGGAGAATCCGGGGCCGGGGATTGCGCCGGGTGATATCCGGTTGCTGTTCCAGCGATTTCAGCAGCTCGACGGTTCGGACGGCCGCCAGCGTGGGGGGACGGGTTTGGGGCTAGCGATCTCGAAGGCGATCGTGGAGCAGCATGGGGGGCGGATCGGCGTCGAGTCGGAGCCGGGGCGGACGACATTCTGGTTCGAGCTGCCGGCGGCGGCGGTGAAGAATAAGCGGTTAACGCCGATTGGGGCTATTACTGTTGGATAAGTGACGTAATAGTGTGCTGATAATGGCGCTACAATAAGAACTGGGATTGGGGATTGGGGATTGGGGATTGGGGACTGGGACCTGGCGCTCAGACCGAGAATCGTACGGACGTTAGATCTGGCGAAAGATCAGGCGGTCTTTCCTGACTTCGGTTGGCGATCGGCCGAGTAGGCGCCGGACGGTGCGGTTCATGTGGCTTTGGTCGCAGAACCCGGCTTCGGACGCGACGCGGGCACATGGCAGCTCGGTCTCGCGCAGCAAGTTGGCCGCGCGTTCGACGCGAAACCGCGCGGCGGTTTCCTGGAGTCCTTCTCCGGTCGAGCGCCGATAGGCTGATCCGATCCAGGACGGGTGACGGTCCACGCCGCGCGCGAGGTCCTTCACGCGCAGCGTCGTGTCGGTCCTGAGCCGGTGCACGACGGTGCCGACCCAGTCCGGGGGTTTGGCGGCCGGCTCCGGGTGCACGCTTCCCAGGAACCGCCGGAGAGCAGCACGAAGCCGAACCTCCGATCCGTTTGGTCCGCACGCGTCGAGAAGCGCGCGCCTCCCCGTGCTGGAGTCACCGCCTAGCCAGCGTTTGACGGGCGTGGCTGGCAGGAAGGACCGTCCGAGCCATGCTGGATCGAACTCGATCTCGATCTGTTCGAATCCGTCCGTCGCGACGGTATTGCGGTGGGCGGCACCCGAACGATAGAAAACCACGGACGGGGCGGCGATGAACTGCTCTCCGATCTCCGTCTCGTTCAGATAGGAGCCGATCACATAGATCGAGACCACGGGCCAATCGTGCGCATGCTCGGGGACCCGGGTGTGGCTCCGGTCGATGACTCTCGAGACGAAGGCGCCGGTGAAGTGGTGCAGGTGTAATCCGTCCAATAGGCGCTCCGAGGCGGGCGCGTATTAGACACAGGCGTCGCGTCAAACCGTTCCTGGCGTCCGGCCGGGCCGGTTTGGTGTTTTACATCAGGCGTTCCACTTCAATCGTTGGTGCGCAATGGCTTGCGCGCCATGCCTTGTGGAAGAAGTCGTGCCGGGCAAGTTGATCCTGGTGAAGGTCCGTGACGGAGCATTTGGACTGTCGTTTAGCGAATGGATCGCATGGATGCAAATGTGCATAAGTACCCGCAAAGGCGCCGTTAATATTCGTCAACCCCTGCACTGAGAACTGATGACGCTGCTGGCCGCCCGTATGGGCAATCTGGGTACCGAGAACGCGTTCCGGGTGGGTGACGACATCGCGAAGTGTGTCGCGCGCGGGATGGATGTCGTGCGCCTGAACATTGGCGAGCCCGATTTCGATTCCGCGCCGCACATCAACGATGCGGCGATCGCGCAGATCCGTGCCGGCAACTCGCACTACACGGATCCCCAGGGGACCCCCGCGTTGCGCGCGGCGGTGGCGGCGCACGTGACGCGGACGCGGGGCATCGTGGCGGACGCGAGCCGGGTGATCATCACGACGGGCGGGAAGCCATCGATTGGCTACACGATGCAGGCCTATGTGGACCCCGGCGACGAAGTGATCTATCCGAGCCCGGGCTTCCCGATCTACGAATCCTGGGTGACCTACGTTGGGGCGACGCCGGTGCCGCTGTCGATGCGCGAGGCATTGGGGTTCACATTCACGGCGCAGGATCTCGCGGCGCGGATCACCCCGCGCACGAAAGTCATCATTCTCTGCTCGCCATCGAATCCGACCGGCGGCGTGCAGACGCGCGAGGAGCTGGCGGCGATCGCGACGGTCATTCGCGAGCGGTGCCGTCCCGATGTACGGGTGTACTCGGATGAGATCTACGAGCACATCGTGTTCGACGGCGCGGTGCACCACAGCATCGCGGCGGAGCCCGGGATGGCCGAGCGCACCATCATCGCATCCGGCCACTCCAAGGGATTCGCGATGACCGGCTGGCGGCTGGGGTGGGCGCTACTGCCGACGGCCGCCGAGGCACAGATCTTCAAGCAACTGAACATCAACTCGATCTCGTGCGTGCCGCCGTTCATCCAGGAGGCGGGGCGCGTGGCGCTCGAGAGCCCCGAGTCCGCGCCCGCGGTCGAGCGCATGGTGTCCGCATTCCAGGGGCGCCGGGATTTCGTCGTGAGTGCGCTCAACGCGATCCCGGGGGTCACGTGCCAGGTGCCCAAGGGTGCCTTCTACGTGTTCCCGAACATCGCCGGTGTGTGTGAGCGGCTCGGCATCCTCGCGGCGTACGAACGGCTGAGCGCCGATGCGCGTGCGCGGACCTCACCATCGCGGATGCTGCAGGGATTTCTCCTCGAGCGGTACGGCGTGGCGACGATGGACCGGAACTCGTTCGGCCGGATCGGCGCCGACGGAGAGCATTTCCTCCGGCTCTCGATCGCGACGAGCCTCGAGCGGTTGCGGGAGGGAATCAAGCGGATGCAGCAGGCGTTCAGCGACAGCGCGGGGTGGACCGAGTACTGGGACGCATTGCAGGGCGCATCGTCGTCCACACCATCCCGGCTTGCGCGGGCGGGAGTGCCGGCCTAGCTTGGCGAAGCAGGACCGAACACCGACGCAACACAGGGCTGAATAGCAGGGAACAACTGAAGAGCGTCGTGGTCATTTGCCGCGTATTGCAGCCACGTTAAACAAGTGCTAAAAAGCGAAATGCCCCGCGGCTTTCATCGCCGCGGGTTTTTTGTTTCCCCCAGTCCGGGCAGGTTCGTATGGCAGAGCAATCCCCGAAGAAAGTCACGCTGGAGACATTGCGCCGCATGAAGCAGTGTGGCGAGCGCGTCGTCTTCCTCACCGCCTACGACTATCCGACGGCGACGTTCGCGGAGCGTGCGGGAGTGGACATGCTGCTGATCGGCGATTCGGCGGCGATGACGATGCTGGGGTTGCCGTCGACGCTGGGGATCACGCTGGACGAGATGCTGACGCTGTCGCGCGCCGTGAGCCGGGCGGCGAAGCGGGCGTTCGTCGTGGGCGACATGCCATTTCTCTCGTACCAGCCATCGGACGAAGTCGCGATCCGGAGCGCGGGCGCGTTTCTCGTGGCCGGGTGTCACGCCGTGAAGTGCGAGGGCGGGCAGCGCGTCGCGCCGCGCGTGCGGGCGATGACCGACGCGGGGATCGCGGTCATGGGCCATGTCGGCCTCACGCCGCAGAGCCTCACGCAGCTCGGTGGCTACCGGGTGCAGGGGAAGACGCGGGCGGCGGCGGAGCGGGTGCTGGACGATGCGAAAGCCATCGAGGAGGCGGGCGCGTTCGCGGTACTGCTCGAGGCCGTCCCTCCGGAGGCGGGGGCGCTGGTGCGGGAGGGGCTGAGCATTCCGGTGTACGGCATCGGCGCGGGCCCGCACGTCGACGGGCAGCTCGTCATCTCGCACGACATCCTGGGTAACTTCGTGGGGACCGTGGCGCCGAAGTTCGCGAGCCGGTATGCGAACATCGACGTGGAAATCGAGCGTGCGTTCAAGGCGTACGCGGCCGACGTGCGGGCGGGATCTTTTCCTCGTCCCGAACACTGCTACGACGCGACGGGCTGGGAGTGACGGGCGGACCTTCGGACAAATGGCCTCGATCGGCCGAGCGCAACCGGCGTGAAATGGACTCGCGGAAACGGCACCAGACCGTGCGGCTCGCGTCTCAGGCGACGCTTTGGGGGACGACACGATGGCAAACTCTGATTCTCGTGTAACGATCCACATGGCGGCAAGCCTCGATGGGTTCATCGCCCGACGTGATGGGCGCGTCGACTGGCTCGACACCTCGGATGAATTCCCAGGCGGGGACACGATGACCCCGGCAGTTGTCGAAGCGTTCCTCAAGACGATCGACTGCTACGTCATGGGATCGCGCACGTACGAGACCGCGCTCCGTTTTGAGGCCAAAGGGTTGGGGTGGGCGTACGGCGACAAGCCCACTTTCGTCCTGACCAGCCGCCAACTACCGCGGACCCGGGATACCGTCGAGTTCCACTCCGGCGATCTGGCGCAGTTCGTGAATGGCCGCTTACGGCTGGCATACCGTACCATCTGGTTTGTCGGAGGCAGTGTGGTCTCCGCCGAATGCCTTCGTCTCGGGCTGGCCGACGAGATTCGCTACTCGATCGTGCCGGCCCTGATCGGTGAGGGGATCTCATTCTTCGCCAAGCTCGACAGGGACATCGCACTCCATCTGGCAGAGGTCAAAGCCTACAAGAACGGCATGGTGGAACTTCGCTTCGAGGTACCATCCCAACACCGGCAGGCGCCATGACGGACCATCCCAGCGGTCGTACCGATCCGGGCCGATCGAAAGCCGCGACTGGCGACAAGGCCCGCGGCAAATCGGAGCGGCACGAGCGGCGCGCACCGGAGCCGCCGCAGTCCGCCGGCTGGCGCTCGCGCGACATCATCCGGGCAGCGGCGCTCGGCATCGGCGTGTTGGCCGTGGCGGCCGGCGTGTGGGAGGCCAGCACCGTCCTGTTCGTCGTCTTCCTCGGCATCCTGTTCGGGCTCGCGATCTCGTCGGGGGTCGATCTACTCGCGCGTCTCCGGATCCCGCGCGGTCTCGGTGCGCTGGTCGTCGTGCTCGCGGTGGTGGGTATACTCACGCTGCTCGGCGCCCTCATGGCGCCTGTGCTCAGCGAACAGGGGCGCGAGATCCGCTCCCGTCTCCCGGATGCGCTGCATCAGTTGCAGACGTGGGCGGGCCGGGAGGGCGGCGTACTCCGTTCGTTCACCGGACGGTTTTCGGCGCCGCCGCCGCCGGACAGTGGCACGCCGCATCACGGCGACAGCGCGCACGCGGCCCCGGCGCCGCAGCCCGCCGCGCCGGAAGCGTCTGGTGGCTCGGGGCAGACGGGCCTGGCGGGGATCGCGGGATATCTGTTCGGCTTCGTGGGCTCGACCGTCGAGATCGTGGTGTACGTGCTGCTCGCACTCTTCATCGCGATCTACATCGCCACCGAGCCCGAACTGTACCACCGCGGGCTGATGCATCTGTTCCCGCATCGCGCCCGGGCGCGCGCCGGGGATGTCCTCACCCAGATCGCGTCCGTCCTGCGCAAATGGCTCGTCACCCAACTCATCGCGATGGTGACACTCGCCGTCGTGTGGGCGATCGCGCTGTCGGTGCTGCAGGTGAAAGCCGCTCTGGCGCTGGCGGTGATCGCGGGGATTCTCGAGTTCGTGCCGACGATCGGACCGACGATGGCCGTCATTCCCGCGCTCGCGATGGGACTGCTCGACTCGCCTGGCAAGGCGCTCTCGGTGCTGATCGTCTATCTCGCGATCCAGGGCCTCGAAGCCAACGTGCTGATTCCGCTACTCATGAAAGGCAGGATCCAGCTCGCGCCCGCGCTCACGATCGCCGCGCAGGCGTTGATGACACTCGCGTTCGGGTTTCTCGGGCTCATGGTCGCCGTGCCATTGCTGGCGGCGGCGATGGTGCCGGTGAAGCTGCTCTACGTCGAGGATGTCGTGGGCGATGCCGTGACGGCCGAGGGAGAGGGGGATGAGGAGGGGGAGGGAGACAGCGGGTAGTGCGCGAAACAGACAGAAGGGGGAAAGCGAATCAGCGGCCGCCGGCTGGGAGGTTGTCGGTGAGGTATCTCGTCAGGAGGCCGAACAGGTGGCGGGTGGTGCCTTCGCCTTCGCAGATGCAGTGCGTGCGGTTCGGGTAGTCCATCATCGTGAACGGCTTGTCGGCGGCGACGAGGGCGTTGATCAGCGCTTCCGTGTTCTGGAAGTGCACATTGTCGTCGCCCGATCCGTGAACGAGCAGCAGATTGCCGCGGAGGCTGTCGGCGAACGTGATGGGTGAGGCGAGGCGATACGCGTCGGCGTTGTCCTGCGGCAGACCCATGTAGCGTTCGCTGTAGATCGTGTCGTAGTAGCGCTGGTCGGTGACCGGAGCGACCGCCATCCCGACCTGGTACACGCCCGGCGAGCGGAAGAGCAGATTGAGCGTCATCGAGCCGCCGCCGCTCCAGCCCCACACCCCGACGCGAGTCGCGTCCGCGTACGGGCGCTGCACGAACGCCTTGGCAGCGGCAGTCTGATCCTTCGTGTCGACGACACCGATCTGCTGGTAGATGGCTTTGCGCCAGGCGCGGCCACGTGGCGCGGGCGTGCCGCTGTTGTCGACGCTGACGACGATGTAGCCCTGCTGCGCGAGCATCAGGTGCAGCGGATAGTTGAAGCCATCCCACTGGTCGAGCACCGTTGCTTGCGCGGGTCCGCCGTACACGTAGAACAGCATGGGATATTTCTTCGTCGAGTCGAACCCCGGCGGTTTGATGATCCAGGCGTCGTACTGGATGCCGGGGACGCCACCCGCGGTGCCATCGAGCCGAGTGAATTCCACGCGGCGGTTCGAGACACCGGCCAGCGTCGCCTTGAGCCGCGCATTGTCCATCAGCGTGCGCACGACCGTGTGCTCGGGCAGCCGGACGAGCTCCGTCGTGGGCGGCGTGTCGAACGTGGAGTAGGTGTGGATCGCCCAGCGGTCGTCGGGAGAGATGTCGTAGTGGTGCGACCCGGGCTGGTCCGCCGGTGTGACGCGTTCGGGGCGGCCAGTGCCGTCGAGCCGCGAGCGGTAGAGATAGACCTGCGTCGCGTTGTCCGGCGACGCCAGGTAGTAGAACACCCCGCGCGTGCTGTCGATCGCCTGGACGAAAGCCGCGCCGAAGGGGCTGTCCGGCTTGTGACATCGAAACTGCCGGGTGTCAGGAGCCGCGTGCGGATCCGTCGCGCGAGACGACGTAGACGTGGCGCCAGCCATCGCGCTCGCTCATCCAGATGAAGTCCTTCCCGCCGTCGAGCCAGTGCACGTCGTCGTCGACATCGACCCACGCGCTGTCGCGCTCGGTGAGGATCGTGTGGACCGCGCCCGTGTGCGCGTCGCGAGCATCACATCGAGCGTGTTCTGGAGGCGATTGAGATGCTGGAGCACGATCTCGCTCGAGTTCGCCGCCCAGTCCATCCGCGCGATGTAGTTGTTGCGCGGGTCGCCGGGGACCGCGAGCCACTGCGTCGGCCCGCCACTGGCGCTCACCACGCCGACGCGGCCGGCGGAATTGTTCTCGCCGGCCTTGGGATACTGGACCGGTTTGACGAACGAGTAGAGCGAGTCCGTGTCGTCGATCAGGTCGTAGTCGCGGACGCCGGACGCGTCGAGCTGCCAGTACGCGATCTGCTGGCCGTCCGGGCTCCAGCGAAACCCGTCGCGGAGATTGAGCTCTTCCTCGTAGACCCAGTCGAACGTGCCGTTGATGAGCGTCGTGGATCCGTCGCTCGTGAGCTGCGTGATGTGCGGCGTGGCGACATCCTCGACGTACAGGTTGTGCTCGCGCACGTAGGCCACGCGCCGGCCGTCGGGGGAGAACTTCGCGAACATGAGCGTCGAGGGCGGCGCATCCGGACCGCCGAGCTTGCGGAGATTCCAGGTCGCGAGATCGAGCATCCAGAAGTCGCCGCGCGTGTGCTGCCGCCAGACCTGGCGGGAGTTCGTGAAGACGAGAAGCCGTTTGCCGTCGGGCGACCAGGAATAGCT
Source organism: uncultured Gemmatimonadales bacterium (assembly GCA_963706505.1). Classification (GTDB taxonomy): domain Bacteria; phylum Gemmatimonadota; class Gemmatimonadetes; order Gemmatimonadales; family Gemmatimonadaceae; genus Palsa-1248. Next base: position 627,388 of record CAVPLX010000002.1, on the reverse strand, counting down.
CTCGATCTCGATCGGTGATCTAGCGCCGGGCGGGACGAGCTTCGCGGCGGGGACGAGCACCGTGCGGGCGCCGGTCGCGGCATCGTAGCGGACGATGTCGGTGGCTTCGGATCCGCTGGCCGCGGGCTCGACCGTCGTATAGGATGCCGGCCCGGCGCCCGGGAACCATCGGGCCGGCCCGAAGAAGTCTTCCTGAAAATCCGGTGTGGTGAAGAGGCGATCGAGTGTGACCTGGCCCGACGGGCCGCCGGGGCCCGCGCGTTGTGCGGCGAGGGGAGTGACGCCGAGAGCGGCCGGTGCCGCGAGAAGGGCGGACAACGAGAGCAGCCCGCCGCAGGGCCCGAGCGGCGGGGAATCGGATTGGATGCATTCCAAAACGATACATGCCGTCACGCGATGGCGCACGGGTCGCGTGGAGTGTCGCGGACCGTACTGTATGCATTCCGGAGTTTTGCGCGGCTGCCTGTGCGGTCCTGTGGGCTAATCCTTCACGCCCAGGCGGTTCTTGCTCCAGATCACGATCGTCGTGCAGTCGATGCGGCCGAGGATCGGGACCCCGAACGCGTTGGTGCTGGGGAGACTTCGAACCTTGAACTCCTCGGGCACCTCGGGGGGCGTGTAGACCTCGATGCCTGCCAGCGAGTTGGGGAGCAGCATGGCATCGAGCTCGCCGTGGACGACCTGGTTGAAGGACATGCCGTCGATGACATACACGACGCATCCATCGATTCCGCGTGATGCGACGACATCGGTCCCGGCGGGCCCGCCGTACGCGAGCCGGACGCCGTGGAAATTCGTGAACAGGTCCGTGAACTGTTCGGCGTGGCGGGCGGTGATCTGGTCGAGCGTCATGAATTGGCCGACACCGACCCGGCGGCGTTGCGAGAACCCGACGTTCTGATAGCCGCGTGCGAGCTGCTGCGCCTGCACGACCACGGGACTGAGTACATACGCGGCCTTCATCATCGAAACGACGACGTGTTGCGCCTGGCGGCGGGTGAGCTCGACGACCACCGATACCGGCTCGAACCCGACGGAGCGGACGACCAGCATGTGGGTGCCGCTCGGGAGACCGCGGATCGTGAAGTAGCCCGCGTCTCCCGTGGTGGAGGAATCGCCGGTGCCTTCGACCTCGACGAGCGCGCCGGCGAGCGGACCACCGTCGGGGCGTTCCACCTGGCCTTCGAGTATTGCCGCGCGTGCTGCCGTCGCGCGCGGCGCGGGAGTGGCGGGGGCGGCCGGCGGGGCCGCAGCCGTGATCGCACCCGGCTCGGGCTTCGGCTGAACGGAGGCCGGGGGGACCGGCAGGTGAAGCGTCGTCATCGTGATGATGCGCGTGCCGAGATCGATCTCGCGCTCGACCACGACACCGGTGTCGCCGCTGACCGCGCGTTTGGCGCGCACCGTGGCCACGAGTCCGGCGGGGAGTGCGCAGAACCGGAACTCGCCTTGCGTGTCCGATGTCGTTTCGCGGCGGCGCTCGGTGTTGGTGATCTCGGATCGTTCGATGCGGATGTCGGTCCAGGTCAGCGTGACATCGGCGCCGATGACCGGTTCGTCGGTGTCGGGTTCGACCACGTGTCCGACGAGGACCGCCGCGGAGTCGGCGGGAGTGCCGCTCGAGGTGCTCGAGCTATTGGGCGGGGCACCGGCGCAGACGGCTTTGCGGATCGTGCGTCCGGACGGTGTCGCCAGCGTGACGACCGCGGGCCGTCCCGCGACGAGCGTGACGGGGGTGCTGGCGAGGGAGGTGCCGAGGGAATCGAGAACCGGGTGGAAGATGCCGACGCGGTAGCGGCCCGCGGCGACGCTATCGAGCCGGAACCAGCCGATCGAGTCGGTGACTGCCTGGCGGGACTGGCCATCGAGGAGGATGACCGCGCCGGCGAGTGGTCCGCCGCGCAGGCCGTCGTCGACCGTGCCGACCAGCGTCGCGAGCGCGGCGGGCCGGCCGGATGCCACCCGCGGTGTTCCGTCCTGCCCGGGAGCTGGGCGGGGTCCGGTCGCCAGCGCGGCAGACGCGGCGACAATTGCGGTGAGCCAGCGCCGCGTGCCAGCGGCGGTGTGGCGGGGCTCCGCATGGTATGACGGGAGCACGCATCCTCCGGCGACGAATACTCATAACATGGGGCTGGGTACAGTGTTATGCCAGAGAAATCCCGGCCGGGGCGAGCGGTATGGCCGGGTGTGGCCGGGCCGGCACAATAGCGGCCGTCCGGGCGCCGCGACAGGCGTGTGATGCCGATGCATCGATGGGCCGGTCGCGACCGGCCCCTACTTCCTACTCTTCGTAGACCTTGAAGGCGGCGGAGGTGTTGTGGCCGCCGAAGCCGAATGCGTTGCTGAGCGCGACGCGGACATCGCGCGTGACGGGTTTGCCGATCGCGTAGCAGAGATCGCAGTCGGGATCGAGCTCGGTGACGTTGATCGTCGGCGGGACGACGCCGTGGACGATGGAGAGCACGGACGCGATGGCTTCGGCGGCGCCGGCGGCGCCCAGCATGTGGCCCGTCATGCTCTTCGTGGACGTGCACGTGATCTTGCGTGCGCGGGTGCCGAAGACGGTTTGCACGGCACGGCTTTCGGCGACGTCGCCGAGCGGCGTGGAGGTCGCGTGCATGTTGATCGCATCGACATCGTCAATCGTCAGACCGCCTTCGGCCATGACGCGCTCCATGGCGAGGCGGGCGCCGAGTCCTTCGGGGTGGGGCGCGGTAACGTGGTGTGCATCGGCCGAGGCGCCGACGCCGACGACTTCCGCGTAGATGCGCGCGCCGCGTTTGCGCGCGTGGCTGAGCGACTCGAGGACCAGAGCGCCGGCGCCGTCGCCCATCACGAAGCCATCGCGCGTCTTGTCGAACGGGCGCGAGGCGGTGGCGGGATCGTCGTTGCGGGTGGAGAGGGCGTGCATGGACGCGAATCCACCGAGACCGAGCTCACAGATCGCGGCTTCGGCGCCGCCGCAGAGCATGAGATCGGCATCGCCGTAGCGGATGAGCGTCGTCGCGTCGCCGATGTTGTGATTGCCCGTCGCGCAGGCGCTGACGACGCAGTGGTTCGGACCGCGGAATCCGTAGCGGATCGCGATCACGCCACTGGCCATGTCGGGGATCATCATCGGGATGAAGAACGGTGACAGCCGGCGCGGGCCGCCTTTCAGGTACGCCTGCGTCTGTTCCTGGAACGTCTGGAGGCCGCCGATCCCGCTTCCGAACACCACGCCGGCGCGTTCGCGCGCGAGCGAGGACATGGATTCGGTGGTGATTCCGGCGTCGGCCATGGCTTCGGTGGCCGCGGCGAGCGCGAACTGGGCGAAGCGGTCGATGCGCTGCGCCTGTTTGCGATCCATGAAGTTCAGCGGGTCGAAGCCTTTGATCTCACAGGCGAAGTGCGTCGTGAAAGCCGAGGCATCGAACGCGGTGATCGTGGCGGCGCCGCTTTTGCCGGCCAGCATGGCCTCCCAGAAGGCCGGGACCGTGAGCCCGAGGGGTGTGATGGCGCCCATGCCGGTAACGACGACCCGGTGGCGGCCGCGTGCGTCGTCGCCGCCCTTGGTGTCGGTCATACCAGGAGTCCGGGCACATGGAAGTGCCCGCCGTCGTCGGCTCGCGCCGCCGGATCCGCGGTTTGCATGGTGTCACGGAATATCACAGGGGGTGGGGCCGAGTGTAAACGGCAGAATGGGTGCCGAGGGGGTTGGGCAGGGAGGGATTGGGGATTGGGGGCTGGTGATTGGGGATTGGGGACTGGGGATTGGGACTGGAGATTGGAGATTTGCGGGACGGTTGAGGGGGATCAAATCACCCTGGCGCCTGCGGGGAGAGAGCGGCGCCCGCAGGGTCCGGCGCCGCCGTGATCATAATTGTGATATCGCCAAGAGGGCCCCGGGGGACCGGGGCAGGCGACCTACCGGGGTGGGGTCAGGCGGACCACTGAATACACGCGGCCGGGCACCAGCTCCGGATTCAGGAAGTTCCAGGTCGCGATGCCGTCGTCGCTGCGGGGGTCGAGGAGGTACATGGCGAGCACGCCGAGGGGCTGGTTGGCGGGGACGAGCCATGTGCCTGCCGGGACCGGGCCGGCGGACGTGGATCGTAGCCATCGTCCGGCGACCGTTGCCTGGTGGTGGCCCTGGAACAGCGTCGGGTCGAGTGTGACCGAGTCGATGTGGAACTGCTCGGCGGAGCCCAGGGCGGTGTCGGACGCCAACTGCCGCATCTGGATGCCGTGCAATCGCAGGAGCCGGAGAATCGCCGTATCGCCGGCGGGGACAGCGTAAGCGAGAGGCAGGCGATCGGTGAGCGTCGGGGTAAAGCGGTCGACGACTGCCATTGGGACGGGGTGGATACGGCCCGACCGTCGCAGGCCGCGCGGGACGCCGGGTTGTGTGAGCGTCGTGTCGCCCCCCGGCCCGGCCACGCGGTCGAGATCCTCCGTCAGGACCGGTTCGATCGCGCGTTCGGGTGCGAACGCTGACCTGATCGGCACCGCCGCGCCCTGTCCGGGGTGCGATGCCCAATCGGCGACTGTGCTATCGGCGCTGGCGTTGAGACGGAGAATCTGTGAGCGGCGTTCGGCGATGAGCGACAGGATCTCGCGCACGAACGCGTACGTCGAGGCGACCCGGCGCTCGAACGGGTCGTGCGAATAGGCTTCGCTCAGAATCGCGACGCGGTTTCGGAGACCCACGTAGTTGGTGCCGAATCGGGGGCGAGCGTCATACGTGCGCCAGGTGTGGCGAGCCGTGTCGATGCCCGGCGTGCGCTCCGGCTCGAAGTTGCCGTAGTCGAATACCTCGAAGTGGTCACGGTCGTGCATCCGCTGGCGGAGCACGGGCAGGAGCGAATCGCGTGTGTAGGGGCCGGTGAACATCGCGGCCGGATCGAGCGGTGGCGCGTAGGTGAGGGCGTATCCGTGGAAACTGCCGTCCGTCGTGTGCAGATCCACGAACACATCGGGATCCCAATCGCGGAACATGCCGAGCGTCATGCGAGTCTCGGGTGCTTCGGCCTTGATGAAATCGCGATTGAGATCGAGGTGCTGGCCATTGGCGCGCTCGCCGACGATCTCCGGTCCGTTCTGTTCCGTGCGGTTGACCGACTGTGGTGCGAAGTGGTCGTTGCCGTCGGCGTTGTAGATCGGCTCGACGATGAGCACGATCGAGTCGAGGACACTCGGTGCGTTGGGGCTGGCGAGCACGCCCAGGTCACGCATGAGGGCGAGCATGGCTTCCTTGCCCTCGACCTCACCGGCGTGGATGTTGGCTTCGACGTAGACGATCGGCCTGCCGCTCTCGTGTGCTTCGCGCGCCGAGTGGACCATAGGGCGTGCGAGGATGGCATAGGGGAGCGGGCGGCCTTCGCTCGTGGTGCCCGCCGTGTTTTCGACGAACATCGCGTGCGGCCGGCGTCCGGCGGCGGAGTCTGCGGTCGCCCGCTGTGAAAGGCGATGGAGATACGCGACCACGCTGTCGTACGGCGTGGTCTTCGTGTAGCCGGATCGCTCGGCGGGCGTTGCGAGCGTGGAGTTGCCGGATGGCATGGCGGCAGGCGCAGGCGGCGTGGGGCCGTGGCTTGCGCATCCGGCGAGAAGGATCACGGCGGCCGAACCCACGCCGCGGCGTGCAGTCGAAGTCAAAGCAGTCATTCAGAGACTCGCGAGCCGGGCGCAACGGCGCCCGTGATGAGGGCAGGTGGCGGCGTGAGCGTCCAGCGGATCACGAGCACCACCGCGATGAGAACGACGAACACCAGAGCACTGCCTTCGGGGCCGACCGTGCCGCCGCTCAGCCAGTCCGCTCCCGCGGGATGGGATGCGAGCAGCGCGCCGGCGGAACCCATCCCGCTGTCGTTTGTGCCGTAGAAATACGATTGTGCCCAGTCCCATGCGGCGTGGAAGCCGATCGCCCACCACAGTGAGCCAGACCGCCACAGGCTGTAGCAGAACACGAGACCGACGGTGCCTGCGCCTATGAGGCCGGTCGCCGTCTCTCCTGTGTTGAAAACGTGTCCGGCACCGAAGAGGATCGAGAGCAGCACAGCAGCGGGCCAGAAGCCCATGGCCCGCGACAGGCGGGCCTGCAGATATCCCCGAGCGCACGTTTCCTCGAACAGTCCGACTCCGAGAAAGGCGACCGCCCATTTGGCTGCGAATTGCAGCGCGATAAGGGGCGGATTGGTGGCACCTCCGACCGTGATGTGGCCGGTGATCGCGAGCAGGCCGATCAACGCGGAGAGAGCCAGGAAACCCCAGCCCGCGCCAGCGGCGAACAATCCGGGAGCATTACGTCCGGCGAGTCCGTAGCTCCATGGCGAGCGCCGTTCGGACCGAGCCATCACAATCGTTCCGACCAGCACACCGACAACGAACGGGTAGCTGCCGAGGGCAATGAAACGTGGCGAGACCACGCGCTGGTGTACGCGGGTGTCCGTCGGGCTATGGAACACCTTCACGAGAACGAAGTTTACAACCACGAGCACAATCACCGACGTGACGAAGAAAACGATTACGAAAAGGACCACGCTCCAGGGTGCGCGGAGGCCGTCGCGGCCGGAGATCAACCGCGTGATAAGACCTGGCGGCGGCTCTGGCGGAGATATCGGGGCGGGGCTGGCTAGGGGGTCAGACATGTCGCTCGGCGGAGAGTCACTCGACCGGTGGCACCACAGGGCGTATCATCGTGCCCCTGAAGTTCGGTCACCACATCGCCGGATGGCAACACCCGCGATGCCATTCCTGACCTGATCGGTTCTCATGCCCGCTCGTTTCAAACGCTGGCCCACCCTCACCGAGTGGATCGTCGTCTCCATGGTCGTGGGGACGGCGATGGGCTGGCTGTTCCCGGTGACGGCGGTCACGCTCGAGCCGCTGTCCGCGATTTTTCTGCGGCTGATCAAGTCACTCGTCGTGCCGCTGGTATTCAGCACCCTCGTCGTCGGCGTGGCGGGGCATGGTGGCGACATCAAGTCCGTGGGGCGGCTGGCGCTCCGGGCGGTCATCTATTTCGAAGCCGTGACGACCCTGGCGCTCGTGGTGGGGCTGCTTGCCGGGAATCTGGCGCATCCCGGCACGGGCGTATCGCTGAGCGAGGCAGCCGCGGCGCCGGGGACCGAGCTGGCGGCGCATCACGTGTCGCTGGGCGCCGTGCTGGTGCACATGGTGCCGCAGAGCGTCGTGGAAGCGGCGAGCACGAACGACGTGCTGCAAGTCGTCGTGTTCGCGATCCTCTTCGCGATCGCGCTCACGCGAGTCCCCGCCAAACCGCGCGCCACCATGCTCGGGCTGTTCGAGAGCCTGGCCGAAGTCGTGTTCCGCATGGTCGGTCTCGTGATGCTGTACGCACCCATCGGGATCGGCGCCGCGATCGCGGTCACGATCGGGCACAGCGGGCCCGCCGTGCTGTTCAGTCTCGCGAAGCTCGTGCTCACGATGTACGCCGCCCTCATCGTGCTCATGGTGTGCGTCTTCCTTCCCATCGCGATTCTGGCCGGCGTGCCGGTGCTCGGGTTCATCCGCGCCGTGCGGGAGCCCGCACTGATCGCGTTTTCGACATCGACATCCGAGGCCGCGCTGCCGCGGGCGATGGAAGTGATGGAGGAGTTCGGCGTCCCGCGGCGGATCGTCGCGTTCGTGATACCGGCGGGGTACTCGTTCAACCTCGATGGCAGCACGCTCTATCTCGCGATCGGATCGCTGTTCGCGGCGCAGGCCGGGGGTATCCATCTGTCGCTCGGCACGCAACTGGTGCTGATGCTCACCCTCATGCTCACGAGCAAGGGCGTCGCGGGCGTTCCGCGTGCGAGCATCGTCATCCTGTCGGGGGCACTCACGACCTTCGGCCTGCCGATTCAGGCGGTGGCGGTGCTTCTTGGCGTGGACGCACTCATGGACATGGCACGCACGACGGTGAACGTCGTCGGGAACTGTCTGGCCTCCGCCGTGCTGGCCCGCTGGGATGGCGTTCCGATCCGGGAACTGGGGGAGCGGCCGGCCGATTAGAGAGGGGCATGGCTGCGCGGTCCAAGCCCAATCTCTTTACGCCGATCACGGTGGGAGCGCTTCACCTTCCCAACCGCGTCGTGATGGCTCCATTGACGCGGAATCGCGCGGGCCCCGGGAACGTACCCGGTGCGCTCAACGCCACCTACTACGCACAACGCGCGTCGGCCGGGCTCCTGATCAGCGAGGGGTCCCAGATATCACCCGAGGGTCTTGGCTACCAGGACACGCCGGGCATCCATAGCGACGCCCAGGTCGAAGGCTGGCGGCTCGTCACCGACGCAGTGCACGCGCGCCGCGGCCGGATCTTCCTCCAGCTCTGGCACGTGGGGCGCGTGTCGCATCCCCTGTTGCAGCACGGCGGCGCGCTGCCGGTGGCTCCGTCGGCGATCGCGCCCGTGGGGATGTCACTCACGTCGCAGGGCAAAGTGCCCTTCGTCGTGCCGCGTGCGCTGGAACTGGCGGACATCGCACGCGTCGTGACGGAGTTCGCGACCGGCGCGCGGAACGCCAAGGCGGCTGGTTTCGATGGCGTCGAAATCCACGGCGCGAACGGGTATCTGCTCGACCAGTTCATCCGGGACGGATCGAACCATCGCGCCGACCACTACGGCGGGTCGCTGGAGAACCGAATGCGGTTCACGCGTGAAGTCGTGGAGGCGGTGATCGGCGAGTGGGGTCCGGGGCGAGTCGGGCTTCGTCTCTCGCCCACGAATCCCAACAACTCGATGACGGACTCGGATCCGGTCGCGACATTCAGCGGCGTGGCCCGTGCGCTCGCCGGGATGGAACTCGCCTATCTCCACGTCGTCGAGCACGCGACCGCGTCCCCCTCAACGCCGCGTACCCTGCCCGCGATACGCGCCGCCTTTCCGGGGCGGATCATCGTGAATGGCAGCTTCGATCTCGCGAGCGCCACGGCAGTGGTGCAGAGTGGTGCGGCGGATCTCGTCGCGTTTGGCGCCCTGTACATCGCCAACCCCGATCTCGTCGAGCGGTTTCGGGCGGGCCTGCCGCTGGCCGTGCCGAATCGCGCGACGTACTACGGCGGTGACGAGCACGGGTACACCGACTATCCCGCGATGGCCGCGGACTAGAACGCCGGGCGGATTCGTGCGGCGCGTTGCGCCGTTCCCGAACGGCGCCTCCTGCCCTCGACGACGGGCGGCGATCGCGCGACCGGGGTCTGCGAAAAATTACGGCCCGGCGGGGACGGTGATTCCCTGCGCCTCGAGCCAGCCCTCCATCTCCGAGCGAATCGCGGCCAGAGCGGTGTCAGTGCGCGCCTCGTAGCGCAACACGAGTGCGGGTTGCGTGTTCGATGCGCGGATGAGGCCCCATCCGGTTCCGAAGGTCACGCGGGCGCCGTCGACGGTTACTACCTGGTGTGTGGCCGACCAGTGTGCTACCGCGCGATCCACGATCCCGAACTTCTTGTCGTCGGGACAATCGACGCGGATCTCCGGAGACACCGGGTAGACCGGTACACCATCGAGCAACTGCTCGATACTCTTGCCTGACGACGCGATGATGCGGAGGAGCCGGCCGGCGGCGTAGAGCGCGTCGTCGAACCCATAGTAGCCGTCCGCGATGTACATGTGTCCCGACAACTCGCCGGCGAGTGGCGCGTGGATCTCGTGCATCTTCGCTTCGATCAGCGAGTGGCCCGTTTTCCACATCACGGGCTGGCCGCCGGCGGCGGTGATGGCGTCGCCGAGTGATTGGGACGATTTGACATCGAAAATCACGGGTGCGCCGCGATGCTCGGGGTTGGAGAGCACGTCGCGCGCGTAGATCGCGAGCACGCGGTCGCCCCACACGATGCCTCCGGCTGCGTCCACGACCCCGATGCGGTCCGCGTCGCCGTCGAGGGCGATCCCCGCGTCGACGGGGTGGCCGCCCGCGGACGCCGAGTGTACCGCGTCGATGAGATCCTGCAGGTTCCTGGCCTGGCTCGGGTCCGGCTGGCGATGCGGGAACGTGCCATCGCTTTCGCAGAGCAGGCAGCTCGTGACCGTGACGCCTAGGCGCTGCATGAGGCGGGGGCCGATGAGCGAGCCGACGCCATTGGCGCAGTCGAGTGCGATGCGGAGCGGGCGGGCGAGCGGGCCGATGCGCTCGACGAGGTCATCGAGATACTGGTCGAGCATCGCGACCGTCCGGACCGAGCCCTTGCCCGTGACGCGGCGGCCGGCCTGAATGATCGACAGGATCTGCTGGATGTCATCGCCGTAGAGGGCACGCGTGCCCACGCACATCTTGAAACCGTTGTACGGGGCGGGATTGTGGGACGCGGTGATCTGCAGGCCGCCGGCCACGCTCAGGCGTTCGAGGGCCCAGTAGAGACCTGGCGTCGGGACGACGCCCACATCGACGACATCGATGCCCGACTCCACGAGAGCCGCGATGAGCGCATCGCGCAGCGCCTGGCCGCTCGGGCGATTGTCGCGGCCGACCGCGATCGGGCCTTTGACATTTTTGTCCGCGAGGAAAGCGGCGTATCCGAGGCCGACCGCGCGGGCAGTGTCGGTGGTGAGCTCCGAGCCGACGAGGCCACGGATGTCGTATTCGCGGAAGATGTCGGGGACGACGGGGATTGGTGTGGGCATTCCTCATCGTAGCCGGTTGGGGACGTGCGAGCTACGGGAACGCCGTCGTGCCAATCGGGCCCAGCAGCCGACCGTCAGGCTGCGTGCTGGACCGGTTGCGTGGCAAGGGCGGCGCGGCGGGCGCGGGCGGCGCCCATCAGGTAGAGGGCCACGCCGATCAGGACCGTGACCGCGGTCAATCCAGCGACCTTGGTGAAGGACAGTATGGGGTTGGGATCGGACGGATCGGGGATCGAGCGAGAGCACGCACGAGATCGCAGTGGTCGTGAAGCCGACTGCGGCGACCAGCGTCGCAACAGGGCGTCCGCCCCAGATACGGAAGGCGCCCGGGGGCATTGGTTCGTGCTGCAGGCGGATCGCAGCCGCGAACATGAGCAGATAAGGGATAAAGAACGTGATCACCGACACACTGACCATGACGTTGTAGGCACCGGAGACGCCGGTGCCGATCTGGCTCAGCACGATGAAGACAACGGAGATGGCTCCCAGTACGAGCAGCGAGACGTGCGGCGTGCCCCATCGTGGATGAAGCCGGCCGAATGCAGCCGGGAGGTAGCGGTCGATCCCGGCGACGAACGGGAGCCGCGCGGAGGCCGCCACCCACGCGCCGCACTGTCCGAGGAGCCGGCCGTGATCAGAGCGGCGCACACTGCGACAATCCATCCGACATGCAGCCGAGCAGCGAGTATCGCAATCGCGTCCATGAACCCCGAGATGATCGTCACGTGGTCCGGCGTCAGGGCCACCAGGACCCCGATCGTCGTCACGATGAAGAGGAGCGGGATGATTGATCCGGAGATGAGGAGTGCGCGCGGAAGGGTGAATCTCGGGTTCTCGATTTCGTCGCCGAGCATCGACGCGCTTTCGGCGCCGCTGAGGGAAAAGGCGACTGTCGACCAGAAAATGACATCCTTGAGATGCGTACCGGGGACGAAGGACGCACGGGTGAGAGGTGTGGCGGAGCCGAACCGTGCCCACACGATCGCGCTCAACACCACCAGTATCGTCGTGGGCACGCACATCCCGAGCGCGCCAATGTTGTGCAGCCATTTGCCGACGTTGAGCCCGGCAATGTTGAGGCCAACGCCAATCGCGAGGCCAAGCGAAGAAGCGATGATGAAATACGCGGGACTGGCGGCGAGCGTCCGGCCGTGCGCACCGCCCATGAAGAGCGCATTCGCGGCCATGAAGTAGAGGAGTGCCGGAAAGTACGGGAGGTTGGAGGCCCAGTATGTCCAACCCGTGAGGAAGCCCGAGAAGCCGCCGAACGCGTGCTTGGTCCAGACATCAATGCCGCCCTCGTCCGGGTATCGTGACGAGAGCTCGAGCACGGTGAGCACGAGCGGGATCTGGAACGCGAGGGACGCGCCGATCCAGACGACGACGGCGCTCGGCAGGCGGCCGACGCATTGGCGATCCACCGGACGCTGAAGCCGGTGATGACGAGGAAGAGGACGACGTCCCGAAACCGCATCGCGCGCACGAGCAATGGTGCGGCGACTATCTGATCTACTTCCTCGATCGGCATGCGGGCGGGATTAGCGGGGGCGTGCCGTGGGCGTGCCCTGGGCGCCCCATACTGGTTCGCCACGGCCGTCTCAGCAAGACGCGGCGGGGATCGGGGACTAGGGACTAGGGATTAGGGGTTAGGGGTTAGGGACTGTGGGATTGAAGGACGGCAATGCAGTGCGGCGGCCCGACAGAATCTTGCAGTTAGTCCCCAGTCCCCCAGTCCCTAGCCCTTCGCAATGGCCTGATGCACGTGCGCGAGGTGGTGATCGTCGTGGTCGGCCACGAAGATGGCCCAGTCCATCAAGCGCATCGGCTGCTTGAGGCGGGGGTGGATCGCCGTGCGGCTCACTTCCTCTTCCGTGAGGGCGTCCATCCGGCGCACGAGCTTCATCCGGCCCGCGCGTAACCGCTCCAGAACGGCGGCAATCGGCTGCCGATTGTGGTCCGCGGTTTCGGTGGCGCGGTTCTGGAGATCGGCGACCGAGAGATCAGACGCACCCGCGAGATAATCCGCGAACCGCTTGTCATCGAGAAGACCCAGATCGGCCAGATGGGCAATGTGTTCCTGCACCGACCATTTGCCGTTCGTGCGGCGTGTGAGCATCTGCGCAGGCACACCGGCGACCAACTCCGCAGCGCGGGCTGGGGTCCCGCGCAATCGCTCGATCACGGAGGGAAACGCGCTCAGGGGGAGATCGAAGGTGAAGGAGCGGTCGAACCAGCGCATTGGCGTTATCATATGATCCCTCGGAAGTCCGGAGCGGGAGTCGTTGGGCGGAGTTTACACCGGACGGGCAGCAGCAGTTTCGAAAAGTGCGCGCGGACAACGGTCCGGCCAAGGAGAACGGCGATGGCGATCCCGAAGCGCCGCGGCAAGCGGGCGAGGGCGGCACGCAAGAGCACGTCCGACAAGATGGCGGCCGACGCGGCCGTGGCCGATACGGCGCTCGAGCGCTGGCGTGCGGACACACCGGGGTGTCAGGAGCGCATCCATCTCAACAACGCCGGTGCGGCGCTGCCGCCGCGATCCGTCGTCGAGGTGATGCACCGCCATCTCGACCGCGAGGCCGAGTTGGGCGGATACGAGGCCGCGGATGAGGCAGCGTCACGCGTGCAGGAGGCGTACGAGGCCGTTGGCACAGTCGTCAACGCACACGGCCGCAACATCGCGATCGTCGAGAACGCGACCGTCGCGATCGCACAGGCACTGAGTGCGTTCGACTTCAAGCCTGGTGACGTGCTGGTGACGACGCGCTGCGACTATCCCTCGAATCAACTGATGTATCTGTCGCTCGCGCAGCGACTGGGGCTCGTGATCCAACGCGCCGCCGATCTGCCGGGGGGCGGAGTGGATCCCGCGAGCGTGCGCAAACTCATCCGCGATCCACGGTGTCGTGTGGTGGTGATGACCTGGGTGCCGACGAACTCGGGTCTCGTGCAGGACGTCGCCGCGGTGGGTGCGGTGTGCGAAGAAGCCGGGATTCCGTTCGTGGTCGATGCGTGCCAGGCCGTCGGGCAGATCCCGGTCAATGTGCACGCTGTGCGGTGCGATTATCTCGCGGGCACGGCGCGGAAGTTTCTGCGCGGGCCGCGCGGGATCGGTTTCCTCTACGTGTCCGACCGCGCGCTGGCTGGTGGTGCGTATCCGCTCTACGTCGATATGCGTGGCGCGGACTGGGAGACCGCGAACGCGTTCCAACTCGCGCGAGGCGCCCAGCGATTCGAGAACTGGGAGTTCGCGTACGCACTGGTGCTCGGCATGGGTGAAGCCGCTCGATATGCATTGGCCGTGGGCGATGCGGCGTTCACGCGGAGCCGGGAGCTGGCCGCGGATCTGCGGGCGAAGCTCGAGACGCTGCCGCAAGTGCGGCTCTTCGATCGTGGGGCGGAGCGGTGCGCGATCGTGACGATCGCAGTCAATGGACACGAACCGGAGGAACTCAAGCACCGTCTCCGGGCGCGTGGCATCAACACCAGCGTGTCCGACCGGTTGTCGGGCGTGATCGACTTCGAGGCGAAGGGTATTACCGGCGCGCTCCGGCTCTCACCGCACTACTACAACACCGCCGCCGAACTCGGTGCCGCGGTGACCGTCCTCGATGAGCTGACGCGCGGCTGAGTGTCCGCGACGTGGGCGTGGAGGGCCTCGACGAGCTGGGCATCGAGGCGGCTTCCGGCGTCGCGCGCGATGATATCGAACGCTCGGGCAGGCTCCATCGCGGCGCGGTAGGGACGCTCCGCGGTGAGTGCCTCATAGACATCCGCGACGGCGAGAATCCGGGCTTCGCGATCCAGCGCGTGGGCATGGAGCCGCCACGGATACCCGGTGCCATCGAGGCGCTCGTGGTGAAGCGCGGCTGTCCGCGCAAACGGCCGGAACGCATCCACCCGCATGAGGATCTCGTGCGTGTAGACCGGGTGCTGCTCGACCGCGCGGCGTTCGTCGGGTGTGAGGGGTCCGTTCTTGTCGAGAATGAGATTGGACACGCCGAGCTTGCCAATGTCGTGGAGGAGGCCCGCGCGTCTGATCGATCGCAAACCGTCGGGATTCATCCCGGCCTGTGCGGCGATACCCGCGGCGTACGATGCGACATTAGCCGAGTGCTGGAACGTGTAGGGCGACTTGGCGTCGATGATTTCGCCGAATGCCTGGGCGACGACGTCGAGCTCGTCCATGCCGATCGTGCGCTCGTGCGCGGCGGGTTCGAGTGCGACGACGGCATCGATGAGGCCGGGAGTGGCCAACTCCTCCCACCATGCCCAGTCGCCGCGGATGTCGCAGAGGAGGCCGACGAGGCGCGGGTCGAACCAGGTACCGCGCCGGTGGCGTGCTATATCGATCGCAGCTTCGACTCCCTGCGAGGCGTGAAAGACCTCGACAGTTTGCGCGAGACTGCAGATGCGCGCCATTTGCGGGATCGCATCGCCGCGGAGCCCTGCCGGGTGGCCGCTCCCGTTCCAGTGTTCGTCGAGGGACTGGATCGCGTCCGCGGTGGGATCGGGGAATCCCATCCGGCGGGCAATGCCCGCACCGCGGTGGCAGCGAATTTCGATCATCTCCGCGTGTCGGGTCGGGTTGGCGCGCGAGATTCAGCAGCAGTGCGAGGCGAGTGCCGATCGCGCGTCCGCGTCCAACGATGCCGACCGCGGTCATCGCGAGGCGTACGCGGTCCTGCCAGTCGATGAGCTTGAACGTGCGTTTGACCGCGAAGTCGTCGGCGCCGAAGAGCGAGGCGACGCGAGCGGCGTTGTTGGAGCAGCCAGCGTCCTTGAGCAACAGCGCGTAGTAGAGGGCCGAGCGTTCCTGCGCGCCGAGGCCGAGACCTTCGGCGAGGCGCATGCCGATGGCGCACGATCGCAGGACGTGCCCGGGTGTCTGGCCTTCGGTCAGATCGAGGGCGTAGGACATCGCGGACAGCAACTGCGAGAGGCTCAGCCGTGCTGGTCCGGCGGCCCTTGAGGGCGAGCGGGGCGAGAGGAGAGAGGAGATAGGAGCGACGGCCAGAGGGACGATGGGAGCACGGAGAACGAGCCGTACCTGATGACGGAACGACGCCGGGCCGGGAAACGGCGGGGTCGCTGCGTGCGGGCTTGTCTCACATTCCGGGGCCTCTACGTGGCAACCACGGAAAGGGGCGTCGTGTCGTAGAGCGAGCCTCAATGCTGTCCGGAGGGTGTTTGCTGATGGTGTCACGTGTGGCAAGGATCAATACCGCGGCGAGCGTGGTCGCGGTCGTGTCGGTGAGCGCGCTGCTCCTCGCCGGGCGGGCTGGCGCGCAGGGGGCGCCGGCGCTGGACTCACTCGTGCGGGGCGATCCGTCGGGGGATGTGATCGTCCAGCGGATCTACGACGAGGGGATGCACCATTCGCGGGCGGCATCGTTGGCGCAGGTCCTGATGGATTCCATCGGCCCGCGGCTCACGGGATCGCCCGCGAATCGTGTGGCGAACGACTGGCTGGTGCGCACGTACACAGCGTGGGGTGTGCCGGCCCACAACGAGCAGTACGGGACCTGGCGGGACTGGACGCGCGGGCCGAGCGAGATCCAACTGATCGCGCCGCGCCGGAGAATACTCGAGGCGACCGAGCTGCCGTGGAGCCCGAGCACACCGGCGGCTGGTGATGATGGCGACGTCATCGCGCTTCCGCCGCCGGCCGAGGTGAGTGACAGCGCGGGCTATGCGCGGTGGCTCACGGGCGTGAAAGGGAAATTCGTGATGTTGTCGATGCCGCAGCCGAGCTGCCGGCCGGAGACGAACTGGTCGCAGTGGGCGTCGCCGAAGACGGCGAATGCCGTGCGCGGCGTGCGTGATTCCGTGGCGGGCGATTGGGAGAAACGGATTGCGGTCGCGCTGGGGAGCCGGCCGGCTGCGGAGCTGGCGCCGCGGTTCGCGGCGGCGGGGGCACTCGGGCTCTTGACCAACATGTGGTCCGAGGGGTGGGGCGTGGACAAGATCATGTCCGGCGGCCCGGTGGGCGCGACCACGGCGATCCCCATCTTCGATGTGAGCTGCGAGGACTACTCATTGCTCGCGCGGCTCGTGGCGAACGGGCAGCATCCGCGAGTGCACGCACTCGCCGACGGTCATCTGGCCCCGCGTGAGTCGCCGGTATTCAACACGATTGCGCGGCTCGACGGCTCCGAGCATCCGGATCAATACGTGATGCTGTCCGCGCACCTCGACTCGTGGGATGCGGGGTCGGGCGCGACCGACAATGGGACCGGCACGATCGTGATGCTCGAAGCGATGCGGCTTCTCAAGCAGGCGTATCCGCATCCGAAACGCACCATACTCGTGGGGCATTGGAGCGGTGAGGAGCAGGGCGAGATCGGATCGACCTCATTCACCAACGACCATCCGGAAGTGTTGGCGGGGCTGCAGGCGTTGTTCAACCAGGACAACGGGACCGGCAACATCGACACGGTCGATACGTATGGGTTTCTCGATGCGCCCGCGGCGTTCGCGCGGTGGATGGCGCGGATGCCGGCCGACATGACCGCGGGGATCACGATCGACGAGCCCGGCTACGCGAAGAAAGAAGATTCGGACAGCGACGCATTCACCTGCCATAACGCGCCCGCGTTCTTCCTGACCTCGGCGGACTGGGGCTATACCGACTACACGTGGCACACCAACCGCGACACGTACGACAAGATCAGCTTCGACGAAGTGAAGCGGAACGCGACATTGATCGCGTTGCTGGCGTACGAGGCATCCGAGGATCCGGCGCAACTGTCGCGGGCGCGTCGTGTTCCGCCGGCCGATCCATCTACGGGGCAGCCGATCCCGGCGTTTCAGTGCAACCGGCTGCGGCGGAGCTGGAGTAGCGCGCACTAGGCGAGCTCCGTGGGCGCCCCCTATCGGGACTCGCGTGGCGAGTGTAGAGATGGGCGCATGCCGAAAGCGCCTCAGGCTGGCGGCGAGGGTTTCGTCGCCGCGATGACCGTGACAGACGCCACGCTGCTGGCGGTCGGGTCCATGATCGGGTCGGGGATCTTCATCGTGTCGGCGGGGGTCGCGCGTGCCGTCGGGTCGCCCGCGGGTTTGCTCGCCGCGTGGGCGTTGTCCGGCCTGATCACCGTCATGGGTGCGCTCGCGTACGGCGAGATGGCGGCGATGTATCCGCGGGCGGGCGGCCAGTACGTCTATCTGCGTGAGGCGTTCGGACCGTTTCCCGCGTTTCTCTATGGGTGGACATTGCTGGCCGTGATCCAGACGGGGACGATTGCTGCCGTGGCGGTCGCGTTTGGGCGGTTCGCGGGCGTGATCTTGCCGGCGCTCAGTCCCGAGCCATTCGCGGGGCTTCCGCGGGCCGAGTTCTGTGCAGCGGTGTTGGGGTGCCAGCGGGCGGCTGATGCGATCGTGGTGGGGCTCTCGCCGCAGCGGCTCGCGGCGGTGGGCATCGTGTGGCTGCTGACCCTGGCCAACGTGCGTGGCGTGCGCGAGGGGAAGGCCATTCAGACCTCATTCACCCTCATCAAGGCGAGTGCGGTCATCGCGCTGGTGGTCCTGGCGGTAACAATCGGGCGGAGCGGCGCGGCGGTGGCTGCGAACTTCTCAGGCAGCCGGTTCTTCGCGCATCTGCCGACGGCATCGCCCTACCTGCTGGTGTTTGGCGCGGCCATGGTGGGGTGCTTGTTCTCGACCGACGCGTGGAACAACGTGACCTTCGCGGCCGCCGAAGTGCGCGATCCTGCGCGGAACCTGCCGAGGGCGTTGCTCATGGGCACGGGGTTCGTGACCCTGCTATTTCTGTGCACGAACGTGGCGTACCTCTCGGTGCTGCCGCTCGCCGGCGTGGCGGACGGCGCGACCGCGGCCGCGCGGGGGATCCAATATGCGACGCAGGATCGGGTGGCGACGGCGGCGGCCGAGCAGATCTTTGGCGGGCGCGGGTCGGCGGTGATGGCGGGTGCGATCCTGGTGTCGACCTTCGGCTGCGTGAACGGGCTCGTGCTCGCCGGAGCGCGTGTGTATTACGCCATGGCCCGGGACGGCCTGATGTTCGCGGCTGTCGGGCGGCTCAATGGCCGGCAGGTGCCGGGGACCGCGCTGGTGCTGCAGGCCATCTGGATCTCTGCGCTGTGTCTGTCGGGGACCTACGTGCAGCTCATCCAGTTCGTGATATTCGCGGCGCTCGTGTTCTACGTCGCGACGACCGTGGGGCTGTTCATCTTGCGGCGTACGCAGCCGGATGTGCCGAGGCCGTATCGCGCGTTGGGATATCCGGTCCTGCCGGCGCTGTACATTGTGCTGACCGCTGCGATCGCCCTCACGCTCGTGATCGAACCGGGCACCCGTGTGCAGTCATTGCTCGGGTTGCTCATCGTGCTGTGCGGCGCGCCGGTGTACGCCGTGTGGCGCGCGATGGGCCGGGCGCCGCGGCTGGCTGAAGTGAACTGATACAGCAGGACCAGACACGGCCATGCCCACCGCCATGCCCACCGCCATGCCCACACCGCCATGCACACCATCGATCTGAACGCCGATCTCGGCGAAGGGTTTGGGCAGTACACGCTCGGTGCTGATGCGGCGTTGATGCCGCTGCTCACGTCCGCGAACATCGCGTGCGGGTTTCACGCGGGCGATCCAGTGACCATGCGCGAGGCTGTGGCGTCGGCCGCGAGCCATGGCGTCGCGATCGGGGCGCATCCCGGCTATCCGGACCTCATGGGATTCGGGCGGCGCGATCTGAACGCGACGCCGAGTGAGATCACCGCGTACGTGATCTATCAGATCGGTGCGCTCGATGCCGTGTGTCGCGCGACCGGGGCGCGGCTCCGGTACGTGAAAGCGCATGGTGCCTTGTACAACCGGGCCGCGACCGACCGGCTGGCTGCAGATGCGATCGCGGATGCGATTCGCCTCGCCGATCCATCGCTCGTAATGCTGGGGCTTTCCGGCAGCGCGCTGATCGCGGCGGGAGATGCGGCGGGACTCCGGACCGCCTCGGAGGCATTTGCGGATCGCGCGTACGCGAGCGATGGGACACTCGTGCCGCGGTCCGTGGTGGGCGCCGTGGTGCACGACACCGACGCCGTGGTGGCGCGGGCGCTGCGGATGGTGACGACGGGCTCCGTCGTGGCGATCGACGGGACCGAGGTTGCCGTGCGGGCGGATTCCCTGTGCGTGCACGGCGACACGCCGGGCGCGCTCGCGCTGGTGCGGGCGCTGCGCGCGACGTTCGATGATCACGGAGTGCGCGTCGCGTCGTTCGTGCGGTGAGCGATCCGGGGAGAGGGACTGCCGCACCGGCTTTCACCCCGCTCGCCGACAGCGCGCTCACGATCACCCTTGGCGATCGCGCCGACGCGGCGACGAGCGCGCGCGCCCGGGTCGTGGCGGCGGGGATCCGGGTGGCGGCATTGCCGCCGGTGCGCGACATCGCGCTCGGCTACGCCGCTGTGACCGTGTGGTACGACGCGCTGCATACGAGCTACGAGACGATGGTTACGATGCTCGAGCCGATCGTGGCACAGGCCGCGGCGGCCGGACCGGGTATGGAGCCGGCTGGGCGCGAGCACGAGATCCCGGTGGTGTATGACGGTCCCGACCTCGACGACGTCGCCAGGCGGACGGGGTTGAGCGTAGCGGACGTGGCGGCGCGGCATGCCGCGCGGGTGTACACCGTGTATTTCCTCGGATTCGTGCCCGGGTGGGCGTATCTCGGCGAACTCGATCCGTCGCTGGTGGTGCCGCGGCGGACGGAGCCGAGGGCACGGGTACCGGCGGGGGCGGTGGCGATCGCGGGGGCGCAGACGGGAGTGTACCCCTACGCGATTCCTGGCGGCTGGCATCTCATTGGGCGGACCAACGCCGGCTTGTTCGACCCGATGCAGAATCCGCCGGCCGTGTTTGCGGCTGGGGACCGTGTCCGTTTCGTGCGGGTCGCGGCGTGAGCCGTACCGTGAGCCCGTGATGATCGAGATCGTGGCGGCGCCGCCGTATCTCACGATTCAGGATCGAGGGCGGCCGGGTCATCGGGGGGAGGGAGTGCCGGGTGGCGGGGCAATTGATAGCTGGGGGCACGCCGTCGCGAACGTCATCGTGGGCAATCCGGCGAATTCGGCGGCGCTCGAATGGGGATTGAGTGGGGGCCGTATCCGGTGGCAGCGGAGCGGCGTGTTTGCGCTGGCTGGCGCGTGGGTGGAGGCGACGCTGGATGGTGAGCCGGTGGCGATGCACCGGAGCCACCGTGCGGAAGCCGGGAGTGAGCTGGTGATCACGCGGTTTCTGGGCGGGCGCTTCCTGTACATCGCGTTTTCCGGCGGGATCGACGTTCCACTCGTGCTCGGAAGCCGGTCGACATATCTCGCGGCGCGATTCGGGGGGTTGGAGGGGCGGATGGTGCGGGCGGGCGACCGGCTGGTGGTGGGTGAGCCTACCGAGCTGCCGGCGGCGGGGTTCGTGGTGCCGAGTGATCTCGAGCCCCGGTATGACAGCGTGGAGGCGGGCGTCGTGATGGGCCCGCACGCGGGGCTTTTCAGCGCGGACACGTGGCGTCTGCTGACGGAAACGGCGTTCGAGATCGACATGGCGAGCGACCGGATGGGGTACCGGCTGGTCGGTCCGCCGATCGAGCATGCGGGGGAGGCGGCGCTGGCATCGGCGCCGGTGTGTGCCGGCGCGGTGCAGATCCCGGCGGGCGGGCGGCCGATCGTGCTGATGGCGGACGGGCCGACCGTGGGCGGGTACCCGGTGATCGCCGTGGTGTGTTCCGCCGATCTGCCGGTGGTTGCGCAGCGGCGGCCGGGCGAGAGTGTGCGGTTCCGGGCGATGACCGTCGAGGAATCGCAGCGCGCGTTTCGCCGGCGCGCGGTGGCCATCCATACCCTGAGTCATCTGGCCCGAACCGCTGGCGCCAGGTGATTGGTACCAAAGTACCAGCGTACGAAAGTACGAACGTGTGCTGGTGGCTTGACACTCAAGTACCGTGGTACCATTCTTCGGAGATGCCAACCCCCGTCGAACGGGTACAGACCGGGATCCGCATCGAGAAGCGGACACTCAAAGTTCTCAAGGCGCTCGCCGAGTATCTCGACCTCTCGCTGGGGGATCTGCTGGAGGGGGTCGTGTTGCACGCCTTCGAGGGCCAGGCGCCGTTCGGGGGCGAATCACTGGCGCAGATCACGCGGCTCAAGGACGTGTACGGTCTCACGCTGACCGCGGCGGACAGCCATCTGCTGGCTGAGGCACCGGTGAAGAGGCCGCAGGGAAAACGGCCGCTGACCCGGCGAGCGCGGGCAGGCGGCCGCCCGAGCGGCCGGGCGCGCTCGCGCGGCAAGACCGGGCGCCGGAAGACCAGAGCGACCGCAGCGTGACCGGCACGGCCGGCCCCCGCGCGCGGCCCCGGCGTGGTACGCGGTGTTCTACGCGCTGTTCTACGCGCTGTGCATTACCGGAATGAGCGTTCTCACGATGACGACCGCGAAGAGCATTAACGACCACCGGGCTTGGCTGCCGGTGATCGAGATCGTTGGCGTCGTGCTTCTGGTGGTGCGGCGCACCGCGATCGCCGGGTTGGTGGTTCTATTGGCTGTCTACGGATTTGCCGCCATCCACAGCCTGCACTCGGGTCACATCCCGCTGGACCTGGTGCTCTATGCCGGGACCGCGGTGTTCATAGCCCAACTACGGGCGCTGCCGGCGGGGCGCGGCCTGTAGCAGTGTTTTGGGCGCGACGCGGCGCCAGGCTTCCTCGAGGCGTTCGCGCAGCTCCGGCGCGCGGATCCGTGAGAGGCGGACCAGCACCCACTCGTAGTTCCGGTAGTGGTCCGTGCAGAAGTACGTGTCCGGCGCGTCGCGGATCAGCAAGTCACGGTCGGTGAAGGTGCATTTGAGCACGAGCGTCGCGCCGTCCTCCCGCAGGCGGGCCATGAGCGCGCCCCGCACCTTGAGTGCCGGCGTCCCGTAGGAGGTCCCGTCCTCGACCGCGGGGAATTCGTGCGCGATGCGGCGGACCGTCTCGAACGATGACACGGCCAGGTGCTACGGGATCGGCTCGATGCCCTCGACGAGGATCATCTCCCGTGTCGGCGCTGGCGTGGCGGATCGCTTTCGCCGGTTTGTAGTGCTCGCTGTTCCACCAAGTGCGCGCGGCGGCGGCGGTGGGAAACTCCAGGATGACGAAGCGCGACGGGTGCCAGGTGCCTTCGAGTGTCTCGGCGGGTGAGCCGCGCACGAGGTAGCGGCCTCCGTGCTTCGTGATCGAGGGCGGGGCGAGGAGCTTGTAGCGTTCGTAGGGTGCGGGGTCGTTGACGGAGACCTGCACGACGACATAAGCGGGCATGGCCGTGACCGGGTGGAGGGGATGGCGGCGGTCAGGTCACGGTATCAGGAGAGCCGGGGCATTGGCAAGGCTTAGGGGCGGGGCGGGGCGGGGGGGGGCGGGGGCGGCGTCTACTTCGATTCGGCGTCCTTCGGTGTTTTGAGGTACATGATGACAAAGCGGGACGCCTTGACGTCGGAGCCGTCAATGCCGGCGATCCGGAATTCGCCGGGTGAGCCCGCGCGAAGGTCGTGATCCTTCGAGGAATCGAGGCGGCCGTTGAAGTTCACATTCTCGCCGCCTTTCTTGTCGGAGCATCGGAGACCGCTGCTCGTGACCGAGAGATTTCCCACCGCGCGGCCGTGGTCGCATTCGAGCACCTCGCCGTAGCGGGACAGCGCCTTGCGATAGAACTCGAGCACGCGATCGGGGGAGTCATCACTGTCGTAGCTGATCCCCACCATACGGAGGCGAGTGTCGCCGAATGCGAAGCCGATGTCGAAGGCGGCGTCTTCGTCGCCGTGCTTCGCGGCCAGTTTGGCGCCCGGGTACACTGGCAGCCCGATGGCGGCTGGCGTCACCTGGGAGCTTGCGTGGACCGAGAGATCGAAATTGTTCTGGGCGTGAGCTGCCGGCGCCGCGAACAGGACGCAGGCGAGCGACGTGGCGGCAGCGAGGACAGGGGTACGCGTGGTGGCGTGAGACATGGGCACATCCCGCGAGAGAGAGATCGGCCGGCCGGCACCGGGCGCAACTGGCCCCGGGCAACGAGCGCTCGGCTGCTGATTCCCCTACGGATCGCGGCGGGAAGTGGTTTCGGCCGGGTGTATATCGCCGCGATCCTGAAGCAATATCCGGGACTCGCGGCCGCGTGATACGCGCTCAAATCGGGGAACTTCCCCGGGCGGAATCGCGTTAGCATTCTGCATGTCTGAGCGAAGCGCGTCCGGCCGGCATGGCCGGGACCACGATGCCGGCCGAGTGAGCATGGCTAGCCAGGGTAGCAGCAATGGCAACTAGCCATGGCGACTGAAGTCGCGCCGGCCGGGGCATCCGCAGCTGGCGTTCGCGGCCCGGTCCGTCCTGCGGCGCCGGTCTCGGTGCCGGGCGACGATGCCGACGTCCATCAGTACCGCTGGCTGATCCTGCTCGGCCTGATCACGGCCGCGATCATGGAGGTGCTCGACACCACGATCGTCAACGTCGCGCTCCCGCAGATGGCCGGCAACCTCGGCGCGACGCAGCGAGGAGATCGGCTGGGTGAGCACCGGCTACATCCTCTCGAACGTCGTCGTCCTGCCGATGACCGCGTTCTTCACGGCGCACGTTCGGCCGGCAGCAACTACCTCACGTTCTCGATCATCGCTCTTCGTCGTCGCGTCGTTCCTGTGCGGCACGTCGCACAGCCTGATCGAGCTCGTGATCTGGCGCATCGTCCAGGGCGCCGGCGGCGCGGCGCTGCTCTCCACGGCGCAGGCGACGCTGCGGCAGATCTTCCCGCGCGAGCAGCAGGGCATGGTGCAGGCGATCTTCCTCCTCGGCATCATCGTCGCGCCGACGCTCGGGCCCACGCTCGGCGGCTGGATCACCGACAACTACACCTGGAACTGGTGCTTCTTCATCAACATCCCGATCGGCATCGCTGTCGACCTTCCTCGTCACGACGTTCCTGCACGATCCGCCAGGATGCAAGCGCAAGCCGGAGCGGATCGACTGGCTCGGCATCGCGCTGCTCACCGTCGGCGTCGGCTCGCTGCAGTACGTGCTCGAGGAAGGCAACGCGAACGACTGGTTCGACGACGCGCTCGATCCTGCGTCTCGCGATCGCTGTCCGGCGTCTGTCTGACGGTGATGGTCTGGTGGGAGCTGTCGCCGCGGAACAAGCATCCGGTCATCGAACTTCCGCGTGCTCAAGAACCGGCAGCTCGTCGGCGTCGATCTTCCTCTTCGTCGCGCTCGGATTCGGACTCTACGGCGGCGTGTTCATCTTCCCGCTGTTCACGCAGACGCATCCTCGACTTCACGCCGACCGAGACCGGGCTCGCGCTGCTGCCCGGCGGCCTCGCGACCGCGCGTCGCCGCGCTGATCTGCGGCCGGCTGCTCAACGGCGCGCGGCCGCTCGTCGACGCGCGCATCCTGATCGCGCCTGGGCGTCGCCATCTTCCTCGTCGCGATGTGGAAGCTCGGACATCTCACGACGGCGGCGGGCGAGCCCGACGCGCGCATCGCGCTTCATCATCCGCGGCGCTCGGGCTCGGGTTCCTGTTCACGCCGATCAACAACGTCGCGTACGGCAGCCTCGAGCCGCAGCGAGGCGCAGCAGGCGTCGGGGCTCATCAACCTCTCGCGCCAGCTCGGCGGATCGTTCGGGATCGCGATCCTCAACACGTACGTGACGACGCACACCCAGTTCCATCGGGTCGACCTGCTGACGAACGTGTACGCCGGCAATCCCGGCGTGGTGGAGCGGCTCCAGGCGCTGGCCGGCGGCCTCATGGCGCACGGGTACACGGCCCTCGACGCGCAGCGCGGCGCGCTCGGCGTCCTCGACGCGACGGTGATGCGGCAGGCGTCGATGCTGAGCTACAACGATGCCTGGATGATGATCCTGCTGTCGTTCGTGATCGCGTCGCCCGCGATCCTGCTGCTCGGCAGGCCGGGCAAGCGGCCGGCCGCGGCTGCCGAAATGCATTAGGTTGAAAGCGGCCTATGCCGCCC
The DNA here is from genome assembly GCA_963706505.1 of uncultured Gemmatimonadales bacterium. Taxonomy (GTDB): domain Bacteria; phylum Gemmatimonadota; class Gemmatimonadetes; order Gemmatimonadales; family Gemmatimonadaceae; genus Palsa-1248. The sequence goes on along the minus strand of CAVPLX010000002.1, from coordinate 601,779 downwards.
GACGCCAAGCTGCTCGCGACTCCGACCAAGAGACTGCTCGCGATCGACGGCGGCGGTGTGCGCGGGTTGCTGGCCATCGAGATCCTCGGGTGTCTCGAATCGGCACTGCGGGAGAGTCTCGGCCGAGATGAGTCCTTCCGGCTGGCCGACTACTTCGATTTCGTCGGGGGGACGAGCACCGGGGCGATTCTCGCGACGTGCCTCGCGCTCGGCATGCCAGTCGCGCAGATCCGGGAGATCGCGACCGCCGCCGCGCGCGACATGTTCAGCAAGGCCGGATTCGGGCGCCGGTTCTGGTACAAGTACGATGACGCGCACATCGCGAGCCGTCTCCGGGACGTGTTCCGCGGATTTCTGACCGACGAAGACCGGCGCGCGGGCCGGACGGACATCACGTTGGGCACCGCGGCGCTCCGGACGCTGCTTCTCGTCGTGATGCGGAACGCGACGACGGACTCGCCGTGGCCCGTGTCGAACAACCCGCGCGCCAAGTTCAACGATCCGTCGCACGCCGACTGCAACCTCGGCATCCCGCTCTGGCAACTCGTGCGCGCGAGTACCGCGGCGCCGACGTATTTCCCGCCGGAAGAAGTGCAACTCGGGCCCGAACGATATCTGTTCGTGGACGGAGGAGTGACGCCGTACAACAATCCGGCGCTGCTGCTGTTCGTCATGGCGTCCGCGCCGCCGTACCGGCTGGAATGGCCGGCCGGTGCGGACCGGATGCTCATCGTCTCCGTGGGCACAGGGCGAGTGCGGCATGCGCGGCCCGGGCTACGGGCCGCCGATCTCAACGTGTTGTACAACGCCGCGGTGATACCGAATGCGCTGCTGTCCGCGACGCAGGTCGAGCAGGATCTCTTGTGCCGGACGTTCGGCCGGTGCCGCAAAGGTGATCCGATCGATCAGGAAGCCGGCAGCCTGATCGATCTTCCGGGTAGCGACCGAGCCGTGCCGCCACTGTTCACGTATCTGCGCTACGACGCCGATCTGAGCGAGTCCGGCCTCACGGCCCTGGGGTTGCCGCAACTGCAGCCGGCTCTCGTGCAGCAGCTCGACGCGGTCGACGGCATCGAGGCGTTGCGGTCGATCGGGGTCGCGGCGGGCCGGCAGGTCGAGGCCGGCGATTTTGCGGGATTCGTTGGTTAGGCCGGGTGCGCGGTCGAGTCTGCTGACAGAACGAATAGTGCGCCGTTGCAGCATTCGGTCGGGGGCCGTTCACGAACGGCCCCCACTGCCCTCGACGACGGGCGGTCGTGAGACGGCAACTGCGGTTCTAGTGCGTGATGGCGACGGGCCACGGACGCAATACTGAGCGTAGCTGTCACGCGTAATTCGTTGCTACATCGCGTCATATGGCTGAATTGGCTACGTATGTTTATCGCATCGCAGGGGTGGGGCAGCGGGGCCAATGTGGGCAACTCGGGCGCTTCATAGCAGATTGGTCCGTCCCGATTCGTATTCCCGTCCCGCTCGAATGCCGCCCGTCGCAACCCCGCCGCGCCCCATACCTGCCCTCCGAGTCGGCGTCACTGGACACCGGCTCAACCGGCTGCTCGAACCCAACGTCGATCTCGATGGGCTTCGCGCGCAGGTGCGGGCGGTGTTGAGCACCGTGCGTGCGGCGGCGGAGCAGGCGGCCGCGGACTACAGCGACGTGTATGGAGGGGCGCCGTTGCTGCGGTTGATCTCACCGCTTGCCGAGGGTGCGGACCAACTCGTGGCCAGCGAGGCCCTGGAACTGGGCTACTCGCTTCACGTTCCGCTGCCGTGTCTGCCGGAGATCTACACCGCTGCCTTTCAGCGATTGTCTCGGGGTGAGACGGAAGATCCGAGTGCCGGATTCCAGCGGTTGATGGGGCGAGCCGAAGCCGTGCAGGTGATCGATGGGTCGCCGGGGCTGAAGCTCGACGGGGCGGCGTATGCGGCCGTGGGCCGAGCGGTGTTGCGCCACGCCGATCTGCTGATCGCGATCTGGGATCAATCGCCGGCGGACGGCGCTGGAGGGACCGCCGCGGTAGTGGATCAGGCCAGATCCTGGCTCTTGCCGGTGCTGGTGATCGATCCGCGGCATCCCGTGAGTGCGCAGCTCGACGACGTCGTGGGACTGCCTGCCGGGGCGGATCTGGCGACCGTCGTCAGGGATCTGCTCGCGCCTCCGCCCGCGGACGGCGGCGTGGTGAAGCAGTCGTGGTGGCGGCGCCTGTTTCATGTGCGGGGTCATCAGACCGGGCCGGCCAAAGCGAGCGCGCCAGCGGCGGGCGGGGCGACGCGCCCGAGCGTTACCGAGCCACTCTTGCAGTATCTCCGGACGCGGGTATCGTGGGGCATCGGTGGGTTGTTCACATCCGTCGTCGGCGTTTTTGCGCTCGACTGGCCGCCCCGGCCGCGTGTGATGACACTGGGCCGAGCGCGCCTGGTTCAGACTCGCAAGAGCTGGGATGCGCTGTGGTCATCACCACCGTCACTCGAACCCGCGATCGTGCAGCCGATCACGCAACTCCTTCGTGAGCCGTACGCCTGGGCGGATGGGCTGGCCGACCGATTCGGCACTCTGCACCGGGATCTCTCGACGACGCCATACGCACTGGCGCCGCTGGCGGTGATCGCGATACTGCTCGCGCAGATCGGATTGACCGATGCGGGCGCGGGTCCGGCGGTGCGGTCCACCGTGGAGTTTCTGATCCTGTTCGCGAACTTTCTGCTGTATCTCCGGGCCGTGCATGCGCACTATCACGATCGCTGGATCGACTGCCGGTCGCTGGCCGAGCAACTGAGATATCTGGCGTTTCTGTGGCCGCTGGGCCGGCCGCTGCGCGCCGTGCGTTACGTGGGCGACGACAAGGGTGAAGCGCCGCGCATCGCGTGGGTGGGGTGGTATGCGCGCGCGATCGCGCGGCAGGGGGGATTGTTTCCGATCGTGTTCACGGCGGACCGGCTGGCGGCGTGCCGGGAGATCGTCGTGGACCGGTTCATCCAGCCACAACTCGCGTACCACACGCGGGCGAGCCGCCGGAACCGCCGGGTCCATACAGTACTGCATCGAGTCGCGCTCGTGCTGTTCGCGGGGGCGATGGTACTATCGGCGGCTGATTTCGTCTCTGTACTGTGGACGCGGACACCATTGACGCAGGCCGGGTTGTCGAAGGGACTGGGATGGGCGGCCATCGCCGCGGCGGTGGCCATCCTGCTGCCGGGTATCGGTACGGGCGTACACGGGTTTCTGAGCCAGGGAGATTTCTGGAACCTGTGTCTGCGGTCCGAGAAGATGACGCAGCAACTCGAACCGCTCATCAAGACCGTCGAGAGCACGCCACTGACACTCGAAGCGCTCGGCAACATCGCCGAGGATGCCGCGGAGACGATGCGAGACGAGGTGTTGAACTGGCGAGTGTTCGCGCGGCTCAAGGCGCCGGCGCTCGTATGAGCGTACGTATCGGTATTTCCATGGCAGGCAGTGTGGCCGATCGCATGATCGGGGGGGCCGATGCCGCCTGATCCGACGGCTCCGCCGATGATCTTCCTCAGCTACCGTCGCGACGACAGCGCCGGTCATGTCGGGCGTTTGTACGACGCACTGACTGCGCGGTTCGGGTCGCAGCGGATTTTCGTGGACATCGACCACATCAGCCCGGGCCAGGATTTCATTCAGGTCGTGGACGACGCGGTGGGGCGGTGTGCGGTGCTGCTCGTCGTCATGGGCAAGCGCTGGGCGGGGACCGGGCGTGTCGGCAAGCGGCGGATCGACGATCCGGGTGATTTCGTGCGGCTCGAAGTGGTGGGTGGGCTGCGGCGTACCGGGCTCCGATGATTCCGGTGCTCGTGGGTGGCGCGAAGATGCTCGGCCCGGCAGAGCTGCCCGAGGATCTGCGCGAGCTATCTCGCCGGAACGCGTTCGAGCTGAGCGACACGCGGTGGAAGGAAGACGTCGCGCGGCTGACCACCGAACTCGATCGCGTGATGGGGCCGATGGCGACACCGGCGACTCCCATGCCCGCGATTCAGACGCCGGTGGTGTCCACGACCCCGGCCGTCGCGCAGCCCGTGATCGACCTCTCCAGCATCAAACTCCCCGCGATCAAACTGCCATCGTGGTCCAAGTGGGCGGGCATTGCCGCCGGAATCGCGGCGGCGGTGGTGATCGTCGGATTCGTCGCGCGCGGTGCGTTGGCGCACCGGGCGCCGTCACCGATCGTCACGGCGGCTCCGGTGTCCGCGCCGTCGCTCAACGTGGCGACCGACCCTCCGCGCATGATTCCGGCGAGCCTGCTTCTGGCCGGGCATGGCATGCTGAGTGACGCGCAGCAATGGCGGGGCGATGCCGTCCTTACGCAGATCCAGGCAACGCTGCCGTCGAGCGCCACCGGGACGACGCCGTACCAGATCAACTACACGTTCCGTTCGGCGACGGATGGTGCGGGGTTGCAAGTCATGACGGGCGGTGTAGGCACCACCGGACCGCAGACCCAGAAGCTCAAGCCGGTGGCACTTCCCAGCATCCGCGGGCTGCCGCCGGATCTGCCGGTCGATCTCCCGGCTGCGGTGCAGACCGCGCGAGATTCCGGGATGGTGGGCGATGTGCGGAACGCGACCCTGACGACCGCGGTGCAGGCCGGTCATTCCGAAATGACGGCGTGGCGGATCGTCCCGGCATCGACCGACCAATTCCGCGTCTACTATGTAGATGCGACCAGCGGCAAGCTGCTGCATGGCGCGGCCATCCCGCGTGTGGCCACGGCGTCGCAGAACGCCTCGCCCAACTCGAACGGCTACACGCCGCCGACGAACAACAGTGCGGGGAACATCATCAAGAAGATCGGCGGGATTTTCCACAAGCACTGACCACAACACTGGCCGCATTTGCGGCCTGCCTACGACGCGGCCAGATCCTCGCGACGGATAGGCAGCCGGCGGACGCGGACTCCGGTCGCCGCGAAGATCGCATTCGCGACAGCGGGTGCGGTGGCGGGCACTCCGGGCTCACCGCCGCTGAGCGGCGGCCCCGCGCTCGGCACGAAGTGCACCTCGATCACCGGCGCCTCGTTCATGCGGATCACCGGGAAATCCGTGAAGTTGCTCTGCGTGACTCGCCCATTGGCGACCGTGATCTCGTGCTTGAGGGCAGCCGAGAGGCCGAAGATGATCGAGCCTTCGATCTGCGCGGCGGCGCCGAGCGGGTTGACGACCGTGCCGAGGTCGGCGGCGACGACGATGCGGTGGACGCGGATGTTGTGCTGGCTGTCCACCCCAGCCTCGGCCACCATCGCGACATACGCATGATTGGCATATGCGCCCGCGATGCCGCGTCCCATGCCGGCTGGCAGCGACGTACCCCACTTCGCTTCCTGCGCGGCGAGCTCGAAGACGTGACGGAGGCGCTGTGCGTCGTAGCTCCCATGGTTTTCGAGCGGCATCGTCGTGGCGGCGCCGATGAGCGCGAGGCGGTAGGCGAGCGGATCCTGTCCCGCGAGATGGGCGAGCTCGTCGATGAAGCACTGATACACAAAGACATTCGTGGACTCTTCGACCGACCGCCACTGGCCTAGCGGGACGGGCGAGTGCAGGGCCGTCCCGGCCAGCCGGACGTTCGGGACGAAGCCGACGGGGAAGTCGTAGAGTCCCAGCTCATCGCCGGCCGGCAGGCTCGTGACGCCAGCCATGAGCTGCCAGCGCAGGAACTCACCGCGCTGCGCATTGATCAAGTGCTGCGACCACGCCACGACCTGGCCGCGATCGTCCAGGGCGCCGCGCATGGCGTGATAGGACGCCGGGCGGTAGAAATCGTGCCGGATGTCATCCTCGCGCGTCCACACCACCTGCACGGGACCATGGGCCGCTCGCGAGAGTGCGGCCGCCTCGCCGACAAAATCGGAATAGAACCGGCGGCCGAAGGCACCTCCGCTGCGGGTGACGTGAATCGTCACCGCGGCAGGAGGCAGCCCAGTGATGTGGGCCGCGACATCGCGGGCGTCGGCTGGGTTCTGGGTAGGGGCCCAGAATGTCGCAGCGATCGGCGCGCACATCGGCCACGCAGTTCATCGGCTCCATCGGAGCATGGGCCACCAGCGGCAGCTCATACACGGCTTCGAGCGTACGCGCGGCGCCGGCAAATGCCCGGGCGACGTCGCCGGTGTTGCGGACGACGCGCTCGGGTGGCAGCGCGGCGAGCCGCTGGCACTCCGCGCGTCTGGCCGCCGAATCCTCCGTGGCGGCGCCAGCCGACCATGTGACGCGGAGTGCGCGGCGGCCTTTGAGCGCGATCCATGTGGAGTCCGCAATGACGGCGACCCCATTCGGCGGAGGGGGGTTGTTGTCGCCAAAACCGGGGAGCGCGTCCGCGTCGATGGAAATGACATCCCGCACGCCGGGGATGGCGCGGGCTGCGGCATCATCCACCGCGACGACGCGGGCTCCGATCACGGGTGCGTGTTCGACGGAAGCGAATCGCATCCCGGGGATGCGGACATCGATGCCAAATCGCTCCCTGCCGTGGACGATCGCGTCGCCATCGACCTGGCGGGTTGGGCGGCCGATGATCGAGAACGCAGACGGATCCTTGAGCACCACATCGGCCGGCACCGGGAGCCGGGCAGCCGCGCTCGCGAGCGATCCATACGAGAGCCGCCGGCCGCTCGCGGCGTGGAATACCGTGCCATGGGCGGTCGTGCACGATGACGCACCGACACCCCACTCATTCGCGGCGGCTGCGACCAGCATCGTGCGCGCGACAGCACCCGCGTGCCGGAGCGGCCCCCATCCGTTGCGGACACTCTGGCTCCCGCCGGCGTACTGATCGCCATAGGTTGCGGCGTCGACGGCCGCGGCCTGCTCGATGCGGATCGTGGCCCAGTCGGCGTCCAGTTCCTCCGCCACCAGCATCGGAAGCGACGTGCGGACGCCCTGTCCGATCTCGGGGCGTGCGACGATGATGGTGATCTGTCCGTCGGGGTCGATCCTGACGAATCCTCCGGGCGAAAAGGGAGCGGCTTTGGCGTTCAGGTCGCGCCGCGGTACGGCGATTTCACCGAATGCGCGGACGTGAATCAGCAGCGCGCCGGAGGCGAGCGCGGTGACGCGGCAGAAGCGCCGTCTCGAGATCGGCGCGGTGGCGTTCACGTGGAGGCGGGCTCCGCCGCGCGATGGATCGCTCGCCGGATGCGGCCGTACGTCCCGCACCGGCAAATATTGCCTGCCATCGCGGCATCGATCTCTGCGTCGGTCGGGTGGGGTGTGTGAGCGAGCAGGCTGGCGGCGGTCATCAACTGGCCGGCCTGGCAGTAGCCGCATTGTGCGACGTCTTCGTACAGCCACGCAGCCTGCAGCCGGCGGCCGCCGGCGGCTGAGAGCCCTTCGATGGTGGTGACCGGTTTACCGACGGCGCCGATGGCGGGGAGCTGGCAGGATCGTGTGGCGACGCCGTCGAGAAGAACCGTGCATGCGCCGCAGGCGCCGATGCCGCAGCCGAACTTGGTGCCGGTCAGGCCGAGCGTGTCGCGCAGCACCCAGAGCAGCGGAGTATCGGCGGGGACATCTGTCTCACGGGCCTTTCCATTGATGGAGAGCGTGAGTCGCATGCGGCATGCTCGGCGAGACAGCGTCCTGAGCGTCTGAGTCCTGCGGACCGGCTCAGCGCTGTTGGACACAGTGCCGGGGGCATTGGTTCGCTATTGGGCGGATCGAACATCAGCCTCACCTGGCTGCCGCGCTCTACACGAGGGCGGGGGGTTTGAGACGGACAAACACGCGCCAGTAGACCACCTCGTCGCGCATGACGGCGGCCGCCTTTTCCGCGGCGACACCGAGGTCCTCGAAGCGCAGAGGTGCGTGTGCGACCTCGGCGGCCAGGGGCAGCAGGTGCTCGCGCATGCGCTGTGAGCGGTGCGCGAGATTGGTGAAATCGCCCTGGCTCAGGAAGCCATGTACGGCTGCACCGAGGGCGGGGAGGTAGATGGCCAGGATCGCGCCGAGGATGGCGAGCACCTGCCACGTGGACGACTTGATGATGGGGGATGCGGAGTAGGAGAGCGTCGTTTCGATGGGAGCGTCGCGGCCGAAGACCGAGACGTGGAGGAGGCCGATGAGGAGCGCCAGAGCGAACGTCCAGACCGTCATCTGCTCGAGGCGGCTGCTCACACGTTCGAAGCGCTCGGCCGTTCGCGTGTGGTAGCCGATCTGGCTCCCGATGAACTGATTGGCGAGGACGTCTCGCAGCATCCGCAGGTGCTCGGGAGACCAGGTACCGGGGCAGAGACCGAGGTCACGTACGACCGCGCGGACATACCATCCGACCCACGCGAACTGCGACGCTTCGCCCTCGGTCTCTCCGACCAGCTCGATGATCGGGAGCGGGCGACCGAGCGGCCAGAGGAAAGCCAATTGCCGAAACTCCTCGGCCAGCGACCGATAGTCGATCCACCGATCGTGGTAGCGGCGTCTGACCGCCCGCTGATAGAGCGCAACGATACTAAGGAGGACGAGGACCTCCGTCCATCCGAACGCGGCAGCCGCGTGGCCGCCGATCAGCGTTTCACCCCAGTGCGCGAGTAACGCGAGCAGAACAGCGAACGGGGCGAGCAAGTACGGCGTCGCGGACGCATCGCGGTGGAGCGTGCCGTAGCGGTTTCCCAGACCTTCCGCCCACACGTAGAACTCCTCGAGACCGTGATCGACGGGATGCGCGAGCGAGGGGTCCGCGTGCTTCCAGAGCGCGCGCCATTCCATGCGGGCGCGGTGAATCGTCGCCCGTCCCAGCGTCACGATCGGGAGCGGCAGCAGGATGCCGGCTGCCCACCGGGTGGTCAGCGCAAACGATCCGCCGATGCCCGGCCACGGGTGGGTGGCGAGGTACTCGGCAAGCGGAGAGAGCATCGCGCGTTTGCCCTTGTGCGCCGGCAGGCCCGCATCGCCCGCGACTGGTGGTCGCAGCAGCTCCTGAATCGCGCCTTCGAGCGACTGTCGCGCAGGGGATTTTGTGTTGGGCTCAAACGTCCATTCACCGGCATGCCGCGGATCGATTCGCACGACCGGCAACTGCCACGCGCGCGCCTGGTCCACGACCTCACCGGTGCCGCCGGGACCGGCGGCGGGTGCGCCATCCCAGACCGCGATCAGCACGTCCGTGTGACGGAGCACCGTGCGTCCGACGGCGGCATACGCGGCCGGATCGAGCGTTGCGCCGGGCGAGTCGTCGAGTATCTGGACGCTCTGCGCCTGCTCGAGCAAGCGGGCGAACTCCGTGCGCGGGTCCCCGCCGGCGCCGGGTGGGGCAGTCTGAAAAGCCGCCAGGTATGTCGTGGCGGGACAGGGGAGGGGAACGTGCAGCGCGTAGCCCAACTGAATCGCTTCCGCCGCGACCAACTGATCGGTGCCTTCGGCGAGCGGCGAGATGATCCGGAGCCGTGCCGGGCCGGCGAAGATACCGGGGTGCTCGGCCGCCGCGTCGCGAGCGGTCATCTGGATCCGATCGAGCAGCGTGTGGAGCGTCGTGCGCAGCCGGGGGATATCCGTGCCGCCATCGGCCAGCGCGGCGAGGCGATGGCCGACGACGCCGACTCGGATGGCGGGATAGGGACGGGGCGGGGTGTCGCGGTGGGCAGACATGCGCACTATCCCCAACGGGTGGCCGGGCGGGAAGGGCGGCAGCGGCCGGCCGTCACCGCGCCCGTGCACGACTGAAGCCACATTGTGACGCAGGGGGAATATATTCGCCCGAGTGGCATTTGACTTCGATCTCCTGGCGATAGGCAGCGGGCCGGCTGGACAGCGCGCGGCAGTTCAGGCCGCGAAGCTAGGGAAGCGGGCGGCGATCATCGAGCAGCAGGCCGGCATCGGGGGCGTCTGCGTCGAGTCGGGGACGATTCCCAGCAAGACATTTCGTGAAGCCGTCCTCTCAGTCACGAACGCCGCGGAGTCGCTCGGGCGCCAGGGACTGGTGCGGGCCGTGCCGCTTCCGACCGCCGCGCAACTCCTCTCGCGAGTCGACGACGTCGTGCGCCGCGAGATGGACGTCCTCGTCCACCAGCTTCGCCGGAATGGCGTGGACGTGCTAGGTGGCCATGCGTCGTTCGTGGACGATCACACCGTGCGGGTGGAGTCGGCTGGGGCGTCGCGGGATGTGACGGCCGGCAGCATCGTGATCGCGGTCGGGACCCTGCCTGCCGCACCGCCTGGCGTGGCCGTGGATGGCACGACCGTCCTGACCAGCGACGACATTGGCAAACTGACGCGGATCCCCCGCAGTCTGACGGTGGTCGGGGCGGGAGTCGTCGGCATCGAGTACGCGTCAATGTTCGCAGCATTGGGGGCAACGGAAGTCACGCTCGTGGACCGTCGCGAGCGGCCGCTCGAGTTTCTCGATGCGGAGATCGTGGACGAGCTGATGCATCAGATGCGCAAGCGGAACGTGACATTCCGGTGTGGAGAGGCCGTCGCGCACATTGAGCGTACGAACGGCGACGCGTCGCGTATCGCGATCACGCTCGAATCGGGGAAGCGGATCGTGTCCGACGCCGTGTTGTTCTCCGTGGGGCGGACCGGCGCGACGGCGGGGCTTGGCCTCGATCGCGCGGGACTCGCCGCGGACGCGCGGGGCCGTCTTGTGGTGGACGCGCAGTTCCGGACGGCGGTGCCGCACATTTTTGCCGCCGGGGACGTGATCGGGTATCCGAGTCTCGCGGCGACATCGAGCGAGCAGGGGCGGTTGGCGGCCTGCTGCGCGTTGGGCGCACCCGCGCGGCCGATGGCGGCGCACTTTCCGATCGGGATCTACGCGATCCCGGAGATCGGGATGGTGGGGGCGACGGAACAGGACCTCACCACACAGAAAGTCCCGTACGAAGTCGGCGTCGCGCGGTACCGCGAGATCGCGCGGGGGCAGATCGTCGGCGACGAGAGCGGGTTATTCAAGATGCTGTTTCATCGCGACGATCGCCGGCTGCTGGGCGTGCACATCATCGGGACGGGAGCGACCGAGCTACTGCACATTGGCCAGGCCGTGCTGGGACTTGGTGCGGGGCTCGACTACTTCCTCGAGACCGTATTCAACTATCCGACCCTCGCGGAGTGCTACAAAGTGGCCGCGCTCAATGCCGCCAACAAACTGATGGCGTGAGCGACGCACAGAACGGAAAAAGAAGCACCGAAGCGGTCAGTCGGGGTGCACCGCCGGCATGATCTGATTCGCGATGAAAATGGCGATGTCATTCGCGTCGAATCCCGCGGCGTTGCCGACATTCTGCCATGCGGCGGTCGTCACCACGACGAGGTCGAGATCGGGGACGATCCAGATGAACTGGCCACCATATCCCCATGCCAATACCAGGCGGTGGGGACCGACGCGTCCGACCCACCAGAGATCGCCGTAGCCGAGTTGTCCGGCAGGCTGCAGGAACTCGTCGGGATTCGTTTGCGACTGGGCCGCGGTGGATAGTCCGATCCAGCTCGCCGGGACGATGGCGGTCTGTCCCGACATGCCGCGCTGGAGGACGAGTGCCCCGATCTTGGCCATGTCTCGCGGGCGCAGGTACAACCCTGCCCCGCCGTTGGGATAGCCGTCGGCGAACACCTCCCACTGCGCGGAGTGGACGCCAAGAGGTTTGAAGAGCACGTCATTCGCGTAGGCGGCGGTTCCCTCGGGGATCGCGCGCGAGAGAATGACCGACAGGAGGTGGACGGCGGCCGAGTTGTAGTTCCAGCACTGGCCGGGGGGACAGGCGAGCGGGCGGTTGGTCAGGAACGTTATCTCGTCCGGCGCGGTGATCCATTCATCGTACAGCGCGACGCTGTCGGTCTCGTCCCACTGAAAACCGCTGGTCATCGTCAGCAGATCCTGAATGCTGATCGACCGCTTCGTGGAATCGAGGAGGGGGAGCGGCGGCTTGAAGTACGTGGCAAGCGTAGTCGTGGTGCTCGGAACGTGGCCCTGGTGGATCGCGATCCCGACGAGCAACGACATCACGCTCTTGGTGACCGACCGGAGCGAATACGCGGAATCCGGTCCACCCGGCGCGAGGTACAGTTCGCCAACGAGGTGGCTGTGGCGGACGACGACGACACTCGTGAGTGCCGGGACGTTGGCGCTCTGGGCGAACCCGGCCGCCAGCACGGCCGAGTCCACGTGTTCCGCGTCCGGCGATGTCGGCGTCCACTCGGCTGACAGGTCGATCGGATGGAGTGCCGACGCGTTGAGCGGTGCGGTGGGGCCGTCGCTGCACGCGGTGACTGTACCAGCGACGCATAGCGCCGCCGCGGCTCGCCGAACCCACGAGCGGAACGGAGACAGGAGAAAGGAGAAAATCCGGTCCATCAGGCGAGCAGCACGTGGAGCGTGGGTGGAGCGCGAAACTCGAAACCGCGCGGGGCGCTGGGGCGGTCCGGATCGAGGCGCAGCGCCGGGTAGCGCCGTAGCAACCGCGTGGCTGCCACCTGGACCTCGGCGCGGGCGAGCGCGGCGCCCAGGCAGAAATGCTTGCCTGCTCCGAAGGAGAGGTGGTCGCCGGCGTTGGCGCGCGTCATGTCGTAGCGATCGGGGTCCGGGAAGTGGGCGGGGTCGCGGTTGGCGGCGCCGAGCATGCATTGGACAGTGGCGCCGGCTGGCAGGGTTGTGCCGTGGAGCGTGGCGGGCTGCTCGAGGTGGCGGGTGCAGGATTGGACCGCGGGCTCCCAGCGCATGGCTTCCTCGATCGCGGGCGGCAGCAGCGACCAGTTGTCGCGGATGGCGGCGAGGGCTGCCGGGTGCGAGAGCAGCGTCCAGATGACATTGAGGATCGTGGATTCCGTCGTCTCGATACCGCCGAAGAGGACGATGAGCGCGTTCGAGATGATCTCGGCATCCGTGAGCCCGGCCGGGGCCCGCGTGGGTGAGGGCGCCGAGGAGTGATGGATCCGCAGCGTGATGGAGGTCGTGGAGGACTGGGGCGATCGCGTCCTGGAACTCACGCGCGCTGGCATGCCCGCGGGCCCGGACCTGTTCGTCCCAGGTGAAATTCGCGAGCGCGGCGGCGAAGCTGGCGTACCAGTCCAGGATGCGGGCGTGCAGGTGCGGGGGGATGCCGAGCATTGACGCGACCGTATAGACCGCGAGCTGGCTGGCGATGGCGGGGCGGAGATCCGTGGAGCGCTGCTTGCCGAATGCCTCGATCAGCGCATCGGTGCGTGCCGTGATGAGCGGCATCGCGTGCGACTGGACCGACCGCATGTTGAAAGGCGGGTTGCACTGGCTCTTGTACCGCCGGTGGAGGTCACCTTCGGCGCTCAGCATCTGCGTGCCGAACGTGTCGCGGATCGTCGAGCGCGGCGAGTCCGTGCGGTACGTCTCCGGGTCTCGCAGCACCGTGAGCACATTGGCGCGGCGTGTCACGAACCACATTCGTGTTTCCTCCACCCATGCGACCGGATTCGACTCGCGGAGTCGCGCGAGGATCGGGTAGGGATCGATCGCGAGGTCACTGAGGCGGACGCGCGGTCCCGGAGTCATCGCCAGTTCCGTCGCGCTCATTTCTTCTCTCGGCGTTTGCTCATCGATCGCGCAACTGGCTGGTGCGGACCAGCGCGACCGGCCGTTGGGCGGGGACGCCGATGAGAGTCGCGAGACAGGACGTGCACTGGTCGGTGGAGAGCCGGGCGTTCCATTCCGAAGGTGGGATGCCGGTGCAGGAGCGGGCGTGGCGGCGGAAACTCTTGACGTCCGGGTAGGAGAGCCTGACCGCGACCGTGCCGACCGACGCGCCCGGGATCTGGAGATCGTGGTACGCGCGCCAGACGCGGGCGGCGATCACGAGGATGCGCGCAGGGGCGAGGCCGGCGGCGGCGAGACATTCATTGACCCAGCGCCGGCTCAGGCCTGACGCCGTGGCGAGATCCTCGGCTGATCGAAAGCGGCGGGGAGTGCGGAAGAGGAGGCGGATCGCGGCGCCGAGTGCGGGTGGTGCGCCGGCGGCTGACAGCGCGGCGGTGATGGGGCGGACGAGGACCGTATCGGCGTCCGACGCGCCGAGGCCCTCGATGATCTGGCGGAGGCGTTCGGGGTCATCATCGATGCCGTGGAGCACCAACTGGCGGACCGCCGACGCGTTGGTGTGCGACATGAATCGTGCCGTTCGCGGCGTGAGGACCGCGTAGACCACGACGGGCACGATCGCTGCAAGGAGCTCCACGACATTGATCCCAAGAGCTGGGACGCCGGGAACCGGGACAGTGGCTTCCGTGGACGGATCGACGACGGCGACGTCGGCCCCCGAGGTGCGCACGACATCGCGCAGGACATTCCAGCCGGAAACCGCAACGACATCGTGATCGGGTGTCATCACCCGCTGGAGATGTCTGAGGAGTGGTTGCGGCAGGAACGCGACGATCAGCATGAGGAAACACCAATGACAAAACGGTGGCGCATCCCGTAATGCCCTGTGGACCGCTCACCGTGCCCCCGCCAACTCCCGTTTTGGTCCTTGGTCGTGACAATTCCGGGCCGATCGTTCTGGACACGGTTCATTGATCCATCCCGATGCATCCCACACCACGAGGCCATCATGTCGTTCTCAGCCCATCGCATCGTTCTCACCACAGTCACCGCCCTGGCGGTCGTTGCCGCCGCCGCGTGTGCGAGTCCGACGGCTCCCACGACGCCTGCCGCGGTGAACTCGTCGCTGCATTCGTCGTCGCACGTCACTCCGAGTGACGGAGTTCTGGTCGGTAGCGGAAACTAAAACGCGGAGGCTGGGAGCCGAGAAGGGCGAGAACGGCCGAAAAGGTCGGGGGGCCGTTCTGGAACGGCCCGCTGCCCTCGACGGTCGGCCCAATTGATTGCACCCAATCGGTTACAGCGAACAGACCGTTACCGGCCGGACGGCACTGCCAACTGCGACAGCCTATCGATCGATAGTTGCCAGGTGCAGTTCGGTTATGGACTGCGTCAGGTCCTCGATTTCCGGGGACCAGGGTCTGGCACGCGGCTGTGTGCGGGCACCCGATGAGGCGTCGTGCTCCCTGTGGGCGCGTTCGGCGGCGGTGAGATCGGCGAGTGCCTGGTCCGCGAGGATGCCGATCTGATTGAGTGCGGCGTCCATCGAGATGCCGAGCGCGCGTCCGAACTCCTGGCGGGCCAGGCGGGAGCGTCCGAACCGGACGTGGCCGCGGCCCGTGAAGAGGTGATAATTCGCGGCGAGCGTGACCGGCAGCGGTTCCGCTTCCAGTGCGGAGCGGTAGGCCTCGAACATCGGTTCGTCGCCGTCGGCGGCGGCCATCTCGAGCAAGTTGATCGCCGCGGCCCATCGCAACTCGCGGGTCGCCGCGGTCGTATAGACGATCTCATTGACCTGGCGGGCGAGCTTCAGGTGGCCCAGTGCGGCGCTGCAGGCCGCGAGGTCGGAGAGCGCGCGGGCGCGATGGCGTGGGTCATCGTACGCTTGCGCCGCGCCGAAGCAGAGCAGTGCAGCGCGCTCGAAGTGGCCCTGCGCGTGCGCAACGAGCCCGCTGTCGTGTCGCGCGGCAGCGACGACCTGGCGAGCGCCGGCGGCCGCCGCATCGGCGGCCAATTCCGCCAGCACGCGTGCCGCTTCGGGAAGATTGCCGCGGTGCGCGATGACGTTCGCTTCGGAGAGGCGGAGCTGCAGATCGGCGGCCGAGTTGCCTTGTTCCCGCGCGACCTTGCGTCCGGTGGCGAAATCGGCTGACGCGCCGGCGAGGTCACCCAGCATACGGCGGCAGTAGCCCGAGCGGTGGTAGGCGTCGGGGAGGAGATCGGCGGCTCCGCCACCTGGGGCGTGCTCGATGATGACATTGTACGTGTCGGCTGCGAGCGCCCAGTCCGCGTCGTACTCGAGGAGACGGCCGTACGCGAGGAGCGGGATGTATGGCGACGGGCCGTTGGGGACATATGGCGTGCCGACGGCGGCCGTGATCGCGGCGAGCAGGCCTCGGGCAGTACTTGTGCCGGGCAGAGCGGCGACGGTGGCGCTCGTGGCCTGAAACGCGCGGGGATCGACACTGCCTTCGGCTGCCCAGACATCCACGAGCCGCAGCGTCGTAAAGCCGGCACAGAGCGCCTGCCAACGGGGCGACGACGCCATGTCGGTGTCGGCGACCCCGCCCAGGGCTGCGACGAACGCGCCGTGCCGGAGCTCCGGAACGGAGACTGGTTCAACGGGCGACGCGAGGGCAGCAGTCACAGGGGGTGCAATATGGGAGAGCTCGCTTGGGGCGCCAAGTTGTGGACGCGCCAACTCTCCGGTTGGGTATTTCGGATGTGCCGGGGACAACACCCTGGGCGGACGTGCCATGTAACCCGATGATCCTCGGTGTAACACGATGCCGGCCCTCGAAATTGGGCCACGCGGCTCATTAAATGGGAATCCAATAACGTACTGAAAATGCCGAAAAGCGTAAAGAGAAAATGTGAAAGGCGACCGAGAAATGGCCGGTGGTGTCCAAAGAGTACGGTGCCGGACACACGTTTGGTGTTACGAGGCGACAGGATGCGAGTGACGTGCTGGCTCGCCGCAGCGACAGCTGCCGCTCTTGCCGCGAGCGGGTTACCCGGAACGCTTCGCGCACAGGATTCCGCGGCGGCCGGGGCGCGGCTTCCCGTGGGGATCGTGGTACCCTCGGTCAAGAGCCACGCTGACACCAGTGAGCGATACGCGCTCTATCTGCCGTCGCATTACAACGCGTCGCGGCGGTGGCCGGCGCTGCTGGTGCTCGACCCGCGGGGGCGAGCGGTCCTCGCGATGGAGCGTTTCCGGGAAGGGGCGGAGCGTGACGGCTACATCGTCGTCAGCTCATACAACACCGTCAGCGACAGCACCGAGGAGCCGAACGTCCGCGCCGTGAACGCGATGCTGGCGGATCTGCAGAATGCGTTCGCGACCGATACCACGCGAATGTATCTCGCGGGGATGTCCGGAACGGCGCGTCTGGCGTGGACATTCGCGTACGAACTGTCTGGGCACGTGGCCGGCATACTCGGCTTTGCCGCGGGGCTGCCGTGGCGACGCGCCGAGGCGTACGTGCGCCTCAAGCAGCCGGCGTCGTTCGCGTACTTCGGGGGGGCCGGGACGGGCGACTTCAACCTCGACGAAGTGCGAGGGCTCACTCACGCCCTCGATTCGCTGGATGTGTTGCCGCATCGTGCCGAATACTTCGATGGGCAGCATGGGTGGCCGCCGGCGTCCGTGTGCGGTGATGGACTCGACTGGATGGAACTCCAGGCCATGAAGCACGGACAGCGCCGGGGTGACGACTCGCTGACCGGCGCGTGGTTCACCCAGCGCATGGCGCAGGCGCGAGCGGCGGAGGATTCGGGGCGGCCGTTCGACGCGGTCGTTCGGTACCGGGCGATTCGTGATGATTTCCGCGGGCTTCGCGACACCCGCGTTGCCGAAGACCGCGTCGCGGCGCTCGAAAAATTGCCGGCGGTCCGCGACCACGAGCAGCGCGACCATTTGCTACAGACCACGTTCCGGTCGTATGCACAGGACACATTCGAGCCGTTCATCCGCGACCTGCGGAACGCCGCGCGTCCTCCGTCGCTCGAGAGCGCGCTGCACGACCTCGACATCCGCAACCTGCAGCGCCAGCAGCGGGACAGCGTGCACGACCGGCTAGGCGCGCAGGCGGCGGGCCGGATGCTGGCGCTCGTGACCGTCAACACCGCGTTCTATGAGCCGCGGCAGTATTTCGCGCGGAGCGACCCGGGTGGTGCACTTGCCATGCTCGCGATCGCGCACGAGATCGTGCCTGAGTCGCCGTACATTCTGCTTCGAGCAGGCGAAGGCGTACGCCGAGCTGGGGCGGACCGGTGATGTGCTGTCGTCGTTGCGGTGCGCCAAGACCGGTGGCACGATGACCGTGGCCGATATCCGCGACGAGCACGCGTTCGACCGGTTGCGGAACGACAGCGCGTTTGCGGCGCTCGCGGCGACCTTTGCGCCGGCCCCGCGCCGGGGACCGGTGAGAACTAGCGAGTAGACAGTAGCGAGTAGAAGCAGATCAACAGCTCAGGACATTGCGGCAGCGTCGTCCTGGTTGTCGAGCACCTCGCGTACGCGGCGGGCGAGCCCTTCGGGCGTGAAGGGTTTTTCCAGGAGCGCGATGTCGGGGGCGAGGGCGCCGCCCAGTCCCTGGAGGCGTGCGGCGAGCTCCCCGTCATCGTAGCCCGACATGTAGAGCACCTTCACCGTCGGGTTGGACGTGGTGACGAGCTGGGCGAGGTCGCGTCCCGTGGCGCCCGGCATGATGATATCCGTCAGCAGCAGATCGATCGAACTGCCGTAGCTGCTCATGACCGCGAACCCCTGGGCGGCGGTGCCGGCGTCCAGCACCGTGTAGCCGGCGCGTTCCAGCACGCGGCGGGCGAGCGCGCGCACCGTGTACTCATCCTCCACGATGAGAATCGTCTCCGTGCCGCGGGGGAGCGTGAAGCGCCGCGGCGCGGCGACCGGATCCATCGTGCCCGGACCGATCTGGGGCAGATAGACCCGGAACGTCGTCCCCCGATCGGGCGCGCTTTCGGCCCAGATGTAACCGCCGCTCTGCTTGACGATGCCGTAGACCGTGGCGAGTCCGAGACCGGTGCCGCGCCCAGGTCCTTTGTGGTGAAGAACGGCTCGAAGATCCGGCGTTGCGTTTCCTTGTCCATGCCCTGGCCGGTATCCGTGACCGACAGCACCACGTAGGGACCGGGCACCACGCGTACCCCCCACAAGTCACCGACCGAGTCGTCCAGCTCCGCCGACGTCGTGGCGATCGTGAGCGTGCCACCGCCGGTCATGGCGTCGCGCGCGTTGACGGCGAGATTGACGATGACCTGCTCGATCTGACCGGCGTCCGCGCGCACCGTTGCAGCGCGTGGGCCTGGCACGAGCGTCAGAGCGATGTCTTCGCCGATCACGCGCCGCAGCATCGTCGCCATCTCGCCCACGGCCCTGTCGAGATCGAGCGTCGTCGGCTTCAGCAACTGCTGGCGGCTATAGGCCAGCAACTGCCGTGTCAGCTCGCCTGCCCGCTCCGACGCGCGGCGCAGCTCCGTGACATCGGCGGAGACGGTGCCATTGGTACCGACGGCCTCCTCGATCAACTGGGCGTAGCTGAGGATGACCGTGAGGAGATTGTTGAAGTCGTGGGAGATGCCGCCAGCGAGGCGGCCGATCGCCTCCATCTTCTGCGACGCGCGCAACTGTTCCTCGCGGCGCACGCCTTCGGCTTTGCGCTCCGTGATGTCGTACAGCGTGCCGCAGAGGCCCAGCACCTTACCATTCGTCTCGCGCTCCGAGCGAACGCGGAGCACGAGCCAGCGAACCGCCCCGTGGGCCGTGACCACGCGGATGTGCTCATGCGCGCTCGCAGCCGAGCCGTTGAGGAGCGACCCGATCGTGCCGGCGTACAACCGCGCATCGCTGCTGTGAACGACGTCGGCCAGGCAGCGGCCGATGCTCGCCGCGATGGGGAAACCGGTCACCGTCATCCAGGCGTGGCTCAGGAACGTCCACCGGCCGGCATCGTCGGTGCGAAACACGGCCTCGTCGATGAGATCGACGATCCCTTCATATGATGTGGGCTGGCTGCGACGGGCGGGTGCCTGGGGTGGGGGCGAGTGCTGTTGGAGAACCTGTTGCACGGCCATCTCCGCGGACGGGAAATACGCATGGCGCCGACGCGCCTTTCATTCGAGACGGCATAGGCAGGCGCCCGTCACATGAGGGGGTGCTAAGCCGCCGCATCCCGCATTCCGGCGCATGAGCCACGTGCACAATCGCGTGATTCTGCGCGTACGATGTGCGTCTTACTACGACCGCGTTTGCGGCGACACACAGCGGTGCTGGAATGAGCGGGTGAACGCTGCCGGAATAAATGCAGGCCTGGTTGTGGGGCGATGCAGCCTGGTTGCGTGGCGATTCAGAGTCATGCGCTTCAGTACGACGAAATGACGTGATCGCCTGCGCCAGGTGTGATGGTTCGGACACTTTCATTTTCGAGTGCTTTGGCAATTCGCGGTGGGTCGGGCAGCATGCGTTGGTGTATACGATCGCGTCACCGGCCGCAGTGGTTGGCCCACTATGACTTAGTGAAAAAACGGTGTCTGGCACCGCGTTTGCCACTCCCCAGGTGAAGCTCTACCCGGCGCTAAGTGCCGCACTATCACGAATTAGCATCGCACTATCACAGTGCTGATTCACCGCCGGGAGGCAGACATGAACCGCGGAGATTTCGTGAAGCGTTCCACGGTACGATGGGTGACTCTCACTTGCGGTGTCGCGATTCTAGCCACCGCGTGTGATGCAGGTGGCCCGGAGGCACTGGCGCCGTCGAGCCGGAATCCGGTATCGGGGAACGTGTCTGCCGCGGTCAGTGCGCAGGCGCCCGGCACCTCCGAGCTGTTTGGCCTGCTGCCTCCGTTGTCGAAGGACTCCTCGACATTGTATGTGTGCACGGCGGACTCGGTGACACATACGGCGTCAGCTGACATTGGGGTTTTGGGCGGTAAGATCGCGTTCGGCGGCAATACGCTGATCGTCCCGCCGGGCGCGGTGCTCAGGAAGACCACGATCACGGCGACGGCGCCTGGCGACGGGCACCTCAGCGCGGTGTTCGAGCCCGAAGGGCTGCACTTCCTTCTGCCGCCCGTGCTGACCCTGAGCTACCGGCAGTGTGCGACGCCGCCGGCCAACACGGCGAAGATCGTCTACCTGCAGTCGTTGCTTGGCGAGTTGCTCGATATTCTGCCGACGACACTCAATCTGAACCAGCACAACATTTCGGCGCCGATCTGGCACTTCTCGGTCTACGCAGTCGCGGACCGGGCCCGGTCGCGGTAACGAATGCCCCGGCAGCGCCGGCGACGCAATCCGGTTCCCAAGGCGGACGCCTGCCTCGTCGCGACAGCGGCGGGGCAGGTTGCCGTTTTGCCGGAACCGAAAGTTCAGAGCCGTGGCGCGGAACTGCTGGCAGATGGCCGGCGTCACGAGCGCGAGGGGCGGAGTCCGGAAGCGTTGCTGGCGTACGGCGAGGCGGCGGCTTCGGGTGAGGCTCGCGTGCGCGCGGAGGCGCTCCGACGCAAAGGCGCCGTGCATCGGCGACGGCACGAGTGGGATGCCGCGATGGCCTTGTTGCGCGACGCATATGATGCGGCGAAGGCGGCGAACGATCCGATCGAGGCCGCCGAAACGCTGAACGCGATGGGGGCAGTCCATCTGGAGCGAGGTGAGCTGGCGGAAGCGCGAGAAGTACTGACGCAGGCACTCACCGCTGGCATGGAGCATGACGAGCTGCGCGGGCGCATCGAGCAGAACTTCGGCATTATCGCGAACATCGAGGGCGACCTCCGTGAGGCGCTGTCGCGGTACAGCACATCGCTCGTGGCCTTTCAGCAAGCCGGGGACGAGCGGGGCTGCGCGATCGCCTACCACAACCTTGGCATGGTGAGCGCCGACGAACAGCGGTGGGATCAGGCCGACGGGTACTACGCCAAATGCCTCGACTTCGCGGAGCGCACGGGTGACGTGCATCTGCGCGGGTGTGCACTGCTCAACCGCACCGAGGTCCACATCGCGCGCCAGCACTTCGAGGATGCACGACAGAGCGCGGAGTCAGCGCTCCGGATCTTCGACGGACTGGGAAGCCAGCAGGGGAAATCGGACGCGTACAAATTCCTCGGCGTCCTGTACCGCGAGACGGGCGTGCTGGGGCTGGCCGAGGCGCGGCTCAAGGCAGCGATCGACCTGGCGGCGGGGTGTGGAGCGACACTACAGGAAGCCGAGGCGAGCCGGGAACTCGCGCTCGTGTACCGGCGTATCGAGCACAACCACGATTCGGTCGTATTCCTCAACCGATCGATCCGGCTGTTCCAGCGCTTGGGTGCGCAGCGCGACCTGCGCGACGTCTCGGCTCGCGTCGCGAACCTGGAGAGCCTGTTCGTCGAAGTCGTCGCCAACTGGGGGCGGTCGCTGGAGTCCTCCGACACGTACACCTTCGGTCACTCGGGGCGCGTGGCGGAGTACGCGATCGCCGTCGCTCGCGCGCTCGGGCTGGATGACGAAGGCGTCATGACCGTGCGGATGGGCGCCTACCTGCACGATCTCGGAAAGATGCGTGTGCCGCACGAGATCCTGAACAAGCCGACGCGGCTGAGTCCCGAAGAGTTCGCGATCATCAAGATGCACCCCTTGTGGGGACTGGAACTGGTGTCGACGATCGACTTTCCGTGGACCGTGAAGCCGATCATCCGGTCACACCACGAGAAACTCGATGGCAGCGGGTACCCGGATGCGCTCCGTGGGGATGAAGTGCCCCTGCATGCGCAGATCGTCTGCGTGGCGGACGTGTATGACGCGATGACCTCGGCGCGCAGCTACCAGGCGGCGAAGCCGCCGGAGGCCGGGATCGAGGACATGAAGGGCTGCATGCGTGGGAACCGCCGGTGGTGGCGCGACAACGTATTCGAGGCGTTTCTCGCGTCCGCTCCCCAGTTCGCGGCCGTGAGTTCGGTGTTGTAAGGGGTTGGGGACTGGGGACTGGGAACTGGGGGTTGGGGATCAGGGGACCATTGGGGCCCTGGGCGCGGTGCTTGAGCGGACGGCGACCCGCATGTAGACTGACCGGATAGTCGCGGTACTCGGGCGCACCTGGTGGTGTCAGGCGGCCGCCCTCGAGCGGACCGGTCGTTTCAAGAACAGCGAGGAGAGTAATGCGCTCCGACACGATCAAGCGCGGCTTCGAGCGCGCGCCGCACCGGAGCCTGCTTCGCGCCACCGGGCAGATCCGCGACCGGCGGATTTCGACAAGCCGTTCGTCGCCGTCTGCAACTCGTACGTCGACATCGTCCCCGGGCACGTCCACCTCCAGGCGTTCGGGCGGGTCGTGAAGGACGCGGTGCGCGCGGCCGGCGGCATCCCGTTCGAGTTCAACACGATCGGCGTCGACGACGGGATCGTCATGGGACACGAGGGGATGCGCTACTCGCTGCCGTCGCGCGAGCTCATCGCCGACTGCGGTCGAGACGATGGTGCGCGCGCACTGCTTCGACGCGATGATCTGCATCCCGAACTGCGACAAGATCGTGCCGGGCATGCTCATGGGCGCGGCGCGCGTGAACATCCCGACGATCTTCGTCTCCGGCGGACCGATGGCAGCCGGCGTCGACGCGCAGCGGCAAGACAGGTCGACCTGATCACCGTGTTCGAGGGCGTGGGCAGCGCGCGCGCGGGCACGATCGACGACGCGCGGCTCGAGCGAGCTCGAGGCGGCAGGCGTGTCCGACCTGCGGCAGCTGCAGCGGCATGTTCACCGCCAACTCGATGAACTGCCTCTGCGAGGCGCTCGGCATCGCGCTGCCGGGCAACGGGACGATCCTCGCGACGTCGCCGGAGCGTCACGAGCTCGCGCGCGCGCCGCGGCGCGGCACGTCATGCGAGCTGCTGCGACGAGGGCGTCACGCTTCCGCGACATCGTCACCGCGCGACGCGATCGACAACGCCATCGCGCTCGACGTCGCGATGGGCGGCTCGACGAACACGGTGCTGCACGTGCTCGCGCTCGCGCGCGAAGCGGGGGTCGACTATCCGCTCGCGCGATTCAACGAGGTGGCCGAGCGCGTGCCGCACCTGGCGAAGATCTCGCCGGCGTGGGACGGCGACCGGCAGTGGCACATGCAGGACGTCCACGCCGCCGGCGGCGTGCCCGCGATCCTCGCGGAGCTCGCGCAGAAGCCGGGCACGCTCGACCTGGACGCGCCGACCGTCGACGGGCCGGACGCTCGGCGAGACAGCTCGCAGGGCGTCGCGAACCGCAACCCCGACGTGCATCCGCCCGATCGCCAATCCGCACTCGGCGCGCGGCGCGCTCGCCGTGCTGTTCGGCTCTCTCGCGCCGCGACGGCGCGGTGATCAAAGTCGGCGCGGTCGACGCAGCACGAGATGACGTTCCGCGGTCCGGCGCGCGTGTTCGACAGCGAGGAGGACGGCGATGACGCGCGCCGTGCGCCGGCGGCATTCGCGCCGGCGACGTCGTCGTCGTGCGCAACGAGGGTCCGCGCGGCGGACCGGGCATGCGCGAGATGCTCGTCGCTCACGAGCATGCTCAAGGGGATGCCGCTCGGCGACGATCGTCGCGCTCGATCACCGACGGCCGCTTCTCCGGCGGCACGCGCGGGCTGTGCATCGGCCACGTCTCGCCGGAAGCGGCGGAGGGCGGCCCGATCGGCGCTCCTACGGGATGGCGACATCGTCGCGATCGATCTGCCCGGGCGGACACTGGAGCTGGATGTCTCGGCAGACGAACTGGAACTGCGGCGCGCGGCGTGGCGGGCACCGGCGCTCAAATATCGGACGGGCTGGCTGGCGCGTTACCGTGCGCTCGTCACGAATGCGAGCCGAGGGGCGGTATTGGAAGTCAGCGAGTTGGCGGAGGAGACGGTTGAGCGGCCACCGGTGGCCATGGCCGGTGCCCGACGGTAGTCTGGGCTTGAAGCCGGGCTACTGTGCGGCGGCCACTGCGGATTCGGTCTCGCGCAATGACTCGGCCGGCTGCGTGTGTGGTGGCAGGAGGAGCGTGAACGTCGAGCCGGAGCCTGGGGTGCTGGATACTGTGACCTCGCCGCCCATGGCGCGGGCCAGGTCGCGGCTGATCGCGAGACCGAGGCCGGTGCCATCGCGTTCGCGCGTCAGGGATGGGTCCAACTGGACGAACGGCTCGAAGATCGCCGCCATCCGGTCCGGTGCGATGCCGACGCCGGTATCGGACACCGTGATCTCAACCCGTCCGCCGTGCCGGCCGGCGGCGAGCGTGATGCGGCCGCCGCGCGGAGTGAACTTCGTCGCGTTGGAGAGGAGGTTGAGCAGGATCTGCTCGAGCTTCTCGCTGTCGGCGCGGACGACGAGCGCGGGGTCGGCCGGGACATACTGATATGTCAGGCCGCGTTCCGTGAGCTGTGGCTGGATCATGACATCGAGGCCCGCGAGGACATCGCACAACCGCACCGGGCGGAGCGTGTAGGTCAGCGTGCCGCTGTCGATCTTCACGAAATTGAGCATGTCGTTGATGCGGCCGAGCAGGAGGTCCTGTGCCCGGCGGATGCGGGCGAGGAAGCGGCGCTGCTCATCGACCACCGGGCCGGCGACCTGCATGTCGAGAAGCTGGACATATCCGGCGATCGCGTTGAGCGGCGTGCGCAGCTCGTGGCTCATGCTGGCCAGGAAATCGAGCTTCGCCTTGTTCGCGGCTTCCGCGGTGGAGCGAGCGCCGTCCGCTTCGCGGAAGAGCCATGCGTTATCGACGGCGATCGCGGCGCGATCGGCGAGGTTCCGCATCAGCTCGAGGTCGCGCGTGTCGAACCGGCGGCCCGACTCGGCCATCGCCAGGCTCAGGACCCCGATCGTGCGGCCGCGCGCGGTGATCGGCACGACCATGACCGACGCGAAGGCAAAGCGACGCAGGTCGGCGAGGTGAGCCTCGGATCCGGCGACAGCAGTGAGCATATCATCCGTGACAGCCGGCACGAGCTGCGGCTCGCCTGTTCGCAGGACCGTGGCGATCCCGCCTTTGGCGCTCCAGTCGATCGGGTGCCGCTCCTGGTACTCCTTCGCGAACGCCACCTGCTCGGGGTCCCGGTGGGCGATGCCGAGCCGCGTGAGGGCGGGTGGCCATTCGGTGGACCGGGGGTCCGTGACGAGATCGACACCGCACCAATCGCAGAGAGCGGGGACCGCCGCGCGCGCGACGTCACGCATTGACGCGTGGACATCCAGCGATGCGGAGAGGAGGCGGCTTGCTTCGGCGAGAAACGCATTGGCGATGGCAGCGCGCTTGGCGTCCGTGACATCCGTCCAGACCGCGGTCACCCCGCCGTCGCCGCTCGGATAGGCGCGGATGGCGAGCCAGTGATCGCCGCCCACTTCCGTCTCGAACGTGACCGTGACGCGGTCTTCCATCGTCCGGCGCATCTCACGTTCGACCAGCGTGCCGCGCGACTCAGGAAAGAAGGTCCAGACATCCTGCCCTACAAACTCCGTAGCGGTGACGCCCAACTGGCGGAAGTACTGTTGTGCGCGGCGGTTGATGAACGTGATGCGCCAGTTGCTGTCGTAGGCGACGAACGCGTCGGTGATGCTTTCCACGATGTCGCCGAGCGTGCGTCTCGCGGCATCGGCGTCGGTGGCGGATTCCTGTAGCCGCTCGTTGGACTGCTCGAGCTCTTCCGATAGCGACTGGGCTTCCTCGAACTGCTGCTCCAGCTCGGCGGCGAGCGCGTGGGCTTCCCGTGTCTGCTCCTCGAGCGCGACCGTCCGATCCCGTAGCTCGCCGGCGAGCGTCTCGGCCTCCGCTCGCGCGGCCTCGGTGGTCGTCAGCGAATCCCGGACGCGGATCGCCATGCGGCGGATAGCGTCGCCGAGGCGTGTGACTTCGTCGGCGTTGCTCGGGAGCGTCGGGGGCTCGCCGGAAGCAACGATCCGCTCGGCGACAGCGGTGAGCGACACGATCGGCGACGTGATCCGCCGGCTCAGCAACCAACCTGCTAGAGCGCCTGCGAGGACGATGACCCCGGCGACCTCCGCCAACTCGAGCAGGAGGGCGCGCATTGGGGCGAGCACCGTGTCGGTGGGTTGCTCGACCCAGAGCATCCAGGGGGCGCCGGGCACCGCCGATTCGACGGCGACCGCTTCCTTGCCGGTGGATCCGATGACGATGGCGGACTGGCCGAGCGCGGGGCTGGCGGGTGGCGGAGGTCGCCGGTGGTCGAGGTCCGTCCAGGCATTTTCGTTGGGCGATCCGACGAGAATCGTGGCGTGCGGGCCAATCAGGTCGCGGACCGCGTTACCGCTCTGGTTGGTGGTGAATCGGAGGTCGGCCAGGTAGCCGATGATGCGTGCAGAGTGTGCCGAGTCGGTGCCTGCGCGGACCGGTGCGATGGTTTCGGAGTACGTGGAGTCGCCGATCGCGTGAAACGGGCTGACGTGTGGCGAGGCAGCGGCCGGGCCGCCGGTGAGGATAATCTGGCTCGCCCACGCCGAGCGGGGAACGGAGGCACCGCGAGTGGTGTCGATCGCCACCGTCCCATCGGGGCGCAGGAGCTCGAGGCGTGCGCGGGGTGCGGGGTCGCCGGCCCACGCGGTGGCGAGGCGGCGCCGCAAGTCGGGCGCAGCCTGGCCAGTCGTCAGGAACGTCGCGACGGCGGGGTCGGAGGCGGCGCTGTCGACCGCTCTGACATAGCGGCGTGCGGCTTCCGCGAACAGGAAATCGAGCGTGAGTGACGTGCCCTGGAGCCGCTGGCCGGCGGCGGTGAGGAGCACATGTTTGACGCGTTGATATGCGCCCCACGCGAACGCGACGACCGTGACGAGCAGCAGCCCGGCGATCAGGAGAGGGAGCTGCCGTTCGATCGAGTGCCAGCGCGTGCCAAGACGTGCCTTGACCGTCACCTCGCCTCCCTAACGTCGCGGCCCGGCGGGGCGTCCGCATGCCGTGTGGACGACCCGAACCGCTAATCTAATCGAGGCGGGGAGCGTGCCAATATCCGGGACAACGGCATGGCGCGGGGCGACCGCCGGGGACGGGCGTATTGTTCGGGCCATCCATGGCGACGATAACCCCCGGATCGGTGACCGAGACGACCGGCTATTCGCGGCAACTGCGGACATTCGACGCGACGATGCTGACCGTCGGCGGGATCATCGGCGGCGGGATCTTTCTCAACCCGGCGGTCGTGGCGCAGCGAGTGCACACCGCGCCGCTGATCATTGGCACGTGGGTGCTGGGCGGCGTGATCGCGGTGATGGGGGCGCTCTGTTTCGCGGAACTGGGCGGGCGGCGGCCGGAGGCGGGTGGCGGGTACGTGTACCTCAAGGAGGCATTCGGGCCGCTCCCCGCGTTCCTGTATGGATGGACATTTCTCGTGATCGTGAACACCGGCGGCATGGCGGCCGTGGCAGTGACATTCGCGCGGTACACCGCGGACCTGATGCATGCGGGCGACGGATGGGTGAAACCGCTCGCCATCGGGTCGATCCTGGTGCTAACCGCCGTCAACTACATTGGTATCCGCGCGGGCGCCACGACACAGAACATCTTCACGGTCCTCAAGCTGGCGGCGCTGGCGGCGGTGATCGCCGTGGGTGTGGCGGCCGGCGCGGCGGTGGTGGCCCATGGGGCGAGTGCGCTCCCGTGGGCGGCGGATCGGGCGGCGACGCCGGTCGAGACGAGCGATCTGGTTCGTGTCATTGGCGTCGCGCTGATCCCGGTGCTGTTCACGTATGGCGGGTGGGCGCACGCGAACAACGTGGGCGGCGAGATGCGGGACGCCGAGCGTACGCTGCCACGCGCGATGACGTATGGGATCGCGATCGTGGTGGCCGTGTACGTGCTCGTCAACATTGCGTACGTGGTGGTGCTGGGACCGGCCACGCTGGCGGCGAGCACGGCACCGGCATCGGACACCATGCGGCGGGCGCTGGGTGCGGCAGGCGGGACCGTCATCGGACTCGGTATTGCGGCGTCGACATTCGGGTTCGTGAACTTGACCATCCTGTCGGCGCCGCGGATCCTGCAGGCGATGGCGGCGGACGGGTTGTTCTTCCGCCGGGCGGCGATCCTGCATCCGCGGTATCGGACGCCGACGGCGGCGTTGCTCGCGCAGGCCGTATGGGCCGTCGTGCTCACGGGCTCGGGGAGCTATGGGCAACTTCTTGATTACGTCGTGTTCGGCGACTGGATATTTTTCGCGATGATCGTGGCGACCCTGTTCGTGTACCGGTCGCGGGACCGTCGTGCGGCGTCCGCAGTGGCGGGCTACCGGGTCCCGGGCTATCCGATCGTGCCGGCGCTGTTCATTGGCGTGGCGACGTGGGTGGTCGTGAGCAGCGTGCGGTCGAATCCGCCGAACGCGCTGGTTGGTGCCGGGCTGATCGTGCTCGGCGTGCCGGTGTTTCTCGCGTGGCGTGCGCGGACCGCGCGTGTGGCGATGCACGGCCGGTGAGCGAACCGTGATCAAGGAGAGCCGCTATCTCACGTGGGCCAAGGCGCTGCCTGCCGCTGACTACAACGTGGCGGGGAGCGGGGCACGTCCGGTGACGCGTGTGGAGCTTGGCGATCCGGAGGTCGGATGCACCACTGACCGAGCGAAACGACTACGGGTGGCCGCCGCTCGTGGCGCGCATTGCCGCGCGGTACGGCGTACCGGAGACATTGGTCGTGGTGGCGTCCGGCGCGTCGATGGCGAACCATTTGGCGATCGGCGCGCTGGTCGCGCCGGGGGATCACGTGCTGACCGAGGATCCGGTCTACGATCCTCTGGAGCTCGTGCCGCGATTGTGGGGGGCGACCGTGGAGCGGTTTCCGCGGCGGGAATCCGACGGGTATCGGCTGGACGTGGAGGCGATCGAGTCGCGGCTCGAGCCGGCGACGCGGCTGGTCGTGCTCTCCAACCTGCACAACCCGAGTGGAGTCGTGGCGCGCGACGCGGACATCGTGGCGCTCGCGGAGCTGGCCGAGCAGTGGGGATTCCACGTGCTGGTGGACGAAGTGTATCGGGAGTGGCTGCACGGGCGGGCGGGGGACGGCGGGCAGTCGGCGGCAGTGATGTCGCGGCGGATGATCGCGACATCGAGCGTGACCAAGGCGCTGGGGTTGAATGCGCTACGGATCGGCTGGGTGTTGGCGGAGCCGGGGCTGGCGGACCGGATGAAGCGATTCATGGGATTGTTCGACAACATCGTCGCGCATCCGAGCGAGCGGCTGGCGGCGCGGGCGCTGGATCGGGCGGACGCGATCCTCGATGCGCGGCGGCCGCTGCTGGCGGAGAATCTGCGGCGAGTGGCGGCGTGGGTGGCGGCGACGCGGGGAGTGAGCTGGGTTGCGCCGGCGGCCGGGACGATCGCGTGGATCGATCTCGGTATCGGAGACACGACCGAGTTTGCGGCGCGGCTGGCGCGGGAGCAGAGCACCCTCGTGGTGCCCGGGTATCTGTTCGATGCACCGGGGCACATTAGAGTGGCGTTGGGGGTGGAGGGGGGTGTGCTGGAGGAAGCGTTGCGGCGGATCGCGATCGTACGGGCGGCAGTACGGGCGGTTATGCGAGGAGATTGATCCATGGCGCCGATCATTCGAATGGCGACAGTCGCGGACGGCGGGCAGATCGCCGAGGTGTATGCGCCGGCCATTACGGCGGCGGTGATCTCGTTCGAGATGGAGCCACCCGGGGCGACGGAGATGGGGCGGCGGGTCACGGAGACCCTGGCGATGCATCCGTGGCTGGTGGCGGAGCGTGACGGGGAGGTGGCCGGTTTCGCGCGGGCGGCGCGCTTCAAGGATCGCGCGGCGTACCAATGGTCGGTCGAGACCTCGGTGTACGTG
Source organism: uncultured Gemmatimonadales bacterium (assembly GCA_963706505.1). Taxonomy (GTDB): domain Bacteria; phylum Gemmatimonadota; class Gemmatimonadetes; order Gemmatimonadales; family Gemmatimonadaceae; genus Palsa-1248. The sequence continues at coordinate 571,446 of CAVPLX010000002.1, read as the reverse complement.
CGCGCGACCGCACACCGGAGTGGGCTGGGGCGTGCGCTCTATGGCGTGCTGTTCGACCTACTGGTGATGCAGGGGTTTTACCGGGCGTATGCCGGGGTGACGCTGCCGAATGCGGCGAGTGTCGGGCTGCACGAATCGCTGGGGTTCACGCCGGTCGGCGTGTACCGGGCGGCGGGGTACAAGTTCGGCGCGTGGCACGACGTGGGGTGGTGGGAGCGGGGGCTGCAGCCGCTGGTGGCGGATCCGCCGGCGCCACGAGCGATCACGGAGATCGTGGGGACGGCGGCGTACCGAGCGGTCCTGGCGGGGTCCCGGGCGACACTATAGAAAGGCGCGATTTCCGGAGATGTGCCGTTCGTCAGGAATGCGCGATTTCCGAAGATGCGCCGATCGCGATCGGCGCCTACGGCCCTCGACGACAGGCGGTGGGTGCACGGCTGCGCGGGGCGGGATTGAGCGGGCGACCTTCCCTCGACGGCTGGTGGGCGTCGTACGGTGACCACAGATCCCTGCGATGGTACGCATGGACGGGGCGAGGCACCCGCAACCAATACCACTACCAATAGGTAGAGGTGAGAACCGGCCAGACTTGCGATGCGGGGGAATCATCGGCGACAGGCGATGGGATTGGTAATTACCGGTCTCAGGCGATTGGTTGGTGCCGCATGAAATAGATGGGAGTGGCGGCGGCATCCGGCGGGGCCGGTCAATGACCGGCCCCTACCAGGGGCGAATTGGTGCGATGTGACACACGGTCGTGCGTGGCGACGATGGCGGTGGTGGGCGCGCGACGGATCGGGTTACGAATGTGATATCGGAAGATTTTCCCACAGCCAATTGATTCGGATTGGCGACCCGGTGTACAAGGACCGTTCGGTGTTACGACAGCGCTCGCTCAAAGCGAGCGCGGCCGACAATGCGCGGGAGCGTGCAGCGCCAACAATTATTCGTGACGTCGCGATTGCGTCACAGGCTGGGACTGATTGCGATGGCAGCGTCGGCGATGCTTACACTGTTAGATTGTCCCGCTGTAGCCCGACACAACTCGCCCCCCACCGAGCGCTCACATGAACCCCCCGCATAACGACGACTACCTGCACACACAACTGCACGGATATCAGGCGGAGGAACGGGCGCCTGCGCATCATTCTGCCGTTCGACCGAACATCACCCGAGGAGCCAGCGCTTGCCGCGGCTGGCGAATTCGGCGAGTACATGCCGCAGGCCGATCTTGCCGGCACTGATGCGGACACCGGTGACGACACACCGGCTAGTGATCCGGCGGCCGATGGTGATGATGAAGACGTGCACGTCGCGCACGCAGAAGATGTGGAAGTGTACCGTGCGGTGGCGGACGAGACGCAGGGGCATGGGGATGTGCGGGAGGAGCAGGCGACCGGTGTCGAGGCGGAGCAGCGGGAGGAGGAACCGGGGGAGACGCACGAGGGGCATGCGGCCGACATTGAGGTGCCTCGCGCGGTGGTGAATGAGACGCACGCGCATGGTGTGGATGTCTACGAGGAGCCGGCCGGCGATGCGCACGTGCACGATGCGGCTGTGAGTGAGTGGCAGGCGGACGAAACGTCGGCGGCGCACGTTGAAGTGCCGGGGGCAGAGGCCGACGAGCATGGGACGCATAGCGCTCATTCATCCGATGAACCGGCTGGCGACGCCGAGTCCCAGGATGCGATGGCGAGCGAGCCGCAGACGCACGGCGAACCGGCGACCGATGTCGAAGTCCGGCTTGCGGTGGCGGATGAGCGAGATGTTCACAGCGCGGATGTGTACCAGGAGCCGGCTGGTGACGCGGAAGTACATGACGCAGCAGCAGGCGAGACGCACGTGCACGGAGAGACGGCGGCTCACGAGGAAGAGCCCCATCTGATGGCAGCCGAGCCGCAGGTGCAGGGAGAGCAAACAGGCGGCGAAGAAGAGCAGCAGACAGCCGACGTGCACAGGGACGAAGAGCATCTGCACGAGGAGCACATGCAGGCAGATCACACAGCCGATCACTCGTATGAAGAGCATGGGCACGGCGAGCCTGTGCATCTCGGATCATCGGGACGCTGCCGGCGTTGATGCCGGTGTTGATGCCGAGCCGCACATGAGAGCGACGATGAGGAGCAGATTGCGGCCTGGATGCAGGCTGGCCCGCCCGATGCCACGATGGAGGAGAGTGACGTGATGGTTGCTACACATGCTGCACCCGACGCAGGGCACGATGATGCCACGGGTGCGAGCGAAACACTCGGCGCCAATGGCGCTGCCACAGCGGAGCAGGCGGGGTCGATGGCATCCGCGCACGCGGCGGTACATCCGGCGGTGATGGAGCACGTGTCGTCGGCCGGTGATGCGCGCGGGATGCTCGAAGGCGTCGCGCAGAGTCTTCGGACGCTGGCGGGCCGCGATGCGAACGGTCAAGGGATCGCCATTTTCCCGCACGGTGTCGACGTCCTCGAGGTGCGGATGCACATCTCGCGGGACCGGGACATTGATCTCAACTTCCGCGTGGCTGGGCCGACGGTGCCGGGCACCAGCGTCTGACGGCGCCCCCCGCGGCTGACGGATCACACGCCGATCCAGCATTGGCGGGGGGAGAGGCGCAGGTCTTTCCCGGGGTAGCGGTGTCCGCCTACCCCGGTGATGCGGCCGTGCGTGAATGGTCGGTCACGAGTCCGTACCGGTTTCTCGTGTATCCGATGGGTGGCGCGCGAGATCAGCATGCGGTGGGGACCTGGCGTGGCCGAGCGCTCGGATTGCGGACGATGGGGTGGGGACTCGCGGTGTTGTACAAGCCGCGCATCGACGGCAGCGCACAGCGGACACCCGACCCCGGCGTCGTGCTCACGCGGTCGCAGGGTGCGGGTGATGGTTACGACGCCGTCGCGCAGTGGCGGTTCGACCGGATGCCAGCGGGCGGCACGTGCTTCGTCGACGCGACACCGTTTGCACTCGGCGCCTATGCGCATGGGCCCCGGGCTCACCGGCCTGCGGGATGGCTCGACTACTATAAGGGTTGGGTGGGGGCCGTGATCGACAGCGGCATCGTGCAGCCCGGCACGTGCTGCGATCCGGCCGACGCGCCGGAGCTGGCGGCGACATTGCACGCGGTGTATCGCGAGCGCCGCCGCTCGCCGAACCGGCAATCATTCTGGCTGGCGGCGGCGCGACCGCGGGTGAACGGGGCGGCCCATTCGCAGGCGGATGGCGCCGAGGCGGAGTATCGGACCGAAGTATGGGAGACGACGCCTGCGGTGACGCGCCGGACATACGGCGGCGTCCGGCTCGCGGTGTCCCTCTACTCGGCGACCACGGCGGATCCATCGTTCGACCCATCTGTCATCGAGCCGGCATTGCTCGTATCGATGCTACGGCCCGGCGTGCCGGCGAGCGTGTCGTCGGTGCTGGGTGACGCGCCGGCGAGCTCCGTGGTGTCGGACGCACGAGTCTTGATGGAGGCGTGTCTCGCGGCCCTAGGGCTGGCGGGGCTCGGTGGCGGAAACCCTTTTCCGTACGGGATCGGCGACGTCGAGATCCAACTGACCGAGCGAGATGGCGCGGCGCACGCGAGCATTCGCGTATCCGGCAACAAAGGGTCGCGGCAGACGCAATAGCCGCGGCTGCCGCGATCCTCTGAGGGCCAGCAAGCGGTGGCTCTTACGATGTCTCAGGACCGGCGGGTTCGGGTTTCTTGTTGCCCATTTGCTGGCGCTCATCGCCTTGTGCATCGGATGGTCTCGAGCCACCGGCGTCGTTGCCGCTCCTGCTTCCGCCGCCGCGGCCGCTGCTCTTGCCGCTGCCGGCGCCACTGGCGCCCATTTGTTCCGGCGTCGCATCGCGCGCGTCGCCGGATCCTTTGCGATCCTTCGAGTCGACTTCCGGGGTCCGTTCTTCGTTCTCGGGTTCGCGTTCCATAGTATCCTCACGAGTAACGGGGAAACGTGCCTGGATCGCTGACTATTGCACGCACTGGGCCACGATGAAGAGGATGGCATTCCGCAGCGGACTAGCGAAAACCGACCATCGGCTCGACGGGCGTCGGTGTTACGTGAGGCGAGCCGTGGTATACTGAAAACCATGCCATCTGCCAGCAGGACGCGGCCTCCGGTCCGTGCGCTCGTGCTGATCGACGCGGCGCAGGCGGTGCCGCTCTGGCGGCAGATCTACGAGCAGATTCGCGGCGCGATCACGAGCGGGCGGCTGGCCGCGGGCGTGAGGTTGCCGGCATCGCGCGCGCTGGCGGCCGATCTCGTCGTGTCGCGCAACTCCGTGACGGCCGCGTACGCGCAGCTCCGCGCGGAGGGGTATCTCGTGCAGCGGGGCCGAGTGGGGACATTCGTGGCGTCGCTCGAGCCGGACCGGGTGGAGATGAGTGTGTTGCCAGCCCGGGCGCGCAAGGCCGTATCGGTGACAGCGGGGCGGCGGCCCTTGTCGCGCGTGGGGACACTGGCGCTTGCGGCTGCGGAGCGGTTGCCGCCCGCGGCTCGTGGGGAGCCGGTGCCGTTCCGGATCGGGGAGCCGGCGACCGACGTTTTTCCGGTGCGCGTGTGGAGCCGGCTTGTCGCGCGGAACTGGCGGGGCGGGCGAGTGCCGCTCGGGTACGTCGATCCGGCGGGTGCGCGGCCGTTGCGGGAGGCGATCGCCGAGTATCTCAACGGATCGCGGGGCGTGCGGTGCGAGTGGCAGCAAGTGTTCATCGTGAGCGGGACCCAGCAAGCCGTCGACATCGCGATGCGGCTCGTGCTGTCGCCGGGCGACGCCGTGTGGATCGAAGATCCGTGCTATTCGGGCGCGCGGTCGGCGATCGATGCATCCAGCGTGAGCGCCGTCAGCGTTCCTGTCGACAGCGAGGGGATTTCGGTCGACGAGGGGCTTCGGCTCGAGCCCAAGGCGCGGGCCGTGTACGTCACCCCATTGCATCAGTTTCCGCTGGGCGCGGTGATGAGCGTGTCGCGGCGGATGGCGCTGCTCGGTTGGGCGGCGAGCGCGGACGCGTGGATCATCGAAGACGACTACGACAGCGAGTTCCGGTACGCGAGCCGGCCGTTGCCATCATTGCAGGGACTGGACGAGCAGGGGCGCGTGATCTACGTCGGCACCTTCAGCAAGACATTGTTTCCCGGATTGCGCGTCGGGTATCTCGTGAGTCCTCCGGGGCTCGTGGACGCGTTTCAGGCCGCGTTCGCGCTCGGGGGGCGGTATGCGTCCGCGGATGCGCAACTGGTGGTGACCGAGTTCATCACCGAGGGTCATTTCGAGCGGCATCTGCGCCGGATGCGTGCGGTGTATGCGTCGCGGCAGGCGGCGCTCCTCACATATGCGCAGGACCATCTGTCCGAGTGGCTGGACGTGTCGCCGAGTGCGGCGGGACTGCATCTGATCGGGTGGATCAGGGATCGGGGCACGAGCGCGGCGAAGATCATCGAGCGCGCGGCCGGAGCGGGCGTCGAGTTGCGGGCCTTGTCGCACTACACCCAGCGCGTGCCGAAGCGGGACGCGATCCTGCTGGGGTATGCGGCGTTCGCGCCGGCGGTGATGGAGGCCGCGGCGCGGCGGCTGAGTACAGCTCTGGCGGGATTGGGGGCTGGACGAGGGCCGGGGAGGGGGAGGGGGAGGGGGAGGCGTTCGCGCCCGGGGCGGGGGGCATCCCCGTAGCCTGGCACCATTGAAACGGTGCACACTGGTACTGGCGGCGGGTCCAACGGAAGCGAATCGTACAGCAGAGCTGCTCGAACAGCGACTGGGCGATTGCGCACCGGACATTCAATCCTGCCGTCATATGCCATTGGGGATGAGTCTCATGGGATCGGCGCTCGGCTTGGGGAGCGAGCCTCAGGGGTATCGCCGGATCGATCCATTGTTTGCCAGCCGGATGCTGGCGGTCACCGACGTCACGTGTACCTGTCCGCGGTCGCCGGCGGGGGCGTTACGGGAATCGGGCGCCTATCAGCTCGTATTCGTGCGGCGGGGCGTGTTCGTGAAGCACGGGACGGTGAGCCAGCGCGCGGAAGTGGCGGCGGAGCCGGCGCACGTGTTGTTGCTCAATCGTGGGGAGCCGTATCGTGTGAGTCATCCGTCGAGCCGAGGTGATGCGTGCACGGCGGTGGCGTACGAGAGCGCGGCGATCCTAGCGGTGGCGAAAGCGACTGGAGCGCCGCCGGACATTGGGGATCGCGGGCCATTTCCCGCGGGGAGTGCGGTGGTGCCGCCGGAGGCGATCCTGCGACTGCATTGGCTTCGCCAGTGGCTTCGTGTGCCGCGCGCGGGCGTGACGGCTGGCGACGTCGATGCGGAGGCGCTGGAGCTGCTGCGGCTGGTGCTGGCGGCGGCGTGGCGTCAATACGAGAAGGCGGCTCGCGGTGCCGAGGCGGATCGTGACGAGCCGACGGGGCGGCCTGATATCGTGGAGACCGTGAAGCAGGCGCTTGCGCGGACCCCGGCGGCCGCGACATCACTCGAGGATCTGGCGACCTACATCGGGATGTCGCCGTCGCATCTCGCGCGGGTATTCAGCCGGGGGGCGGGGCTTCCCATCCATCAGTACCTATTGCGGCTCCGGCTTGGGACGGCGCTCGAGCGGATGAGCGATTCCTCGGTGCGGATGAGCGCGATCGCGCTAGACAGCGGGTTCTCGAGTGCGAGCCATTTCACGAACGCGTTCCACAAGACATTTGGCGTGACGCCGACGCAGTGGCGTGCATCGCTGGCGGCGGGGCGGAGCGTGGCGTAGCGAGTCAGGCGGGAGTGGCCGGCCGGGTGAGGCTCGAGAGTGACACGCGCTGGCGGTCATCGGGGCCGAAGTTTTCGGGCCGGAGCCAGGAGTCAAAGGCGGCGTGGAGGCGGGGCCAGTCGCGATCGATGATCGCGTACCAGGCGGTGTCGCGGTTCCGGCCCTTAGCGATCACCGCTTGCCGGAAGATGCCTTCGTACTGGAAGCCGAAGCGTTCGGCGGCGCGTCGTGATGGCGCGTTGAGGGCGTCGCATTTCCATTCGGCGCGGCGGTAGCCGAGTGAGAAGGCGTGGGCGAGGAGGAGGAAGATGGCTTCGGTGCTGATGCGTGTGCGCTGGAGGGTGGGGGAGTAGGCGAGGTGACCGAGCTCGATCGTGCCGTTGGGCGGGTCGATGCGGAGGTAGCTCAGGACGCCGAGGGCGCGGTTGGTGGCGCGATCGACGATCGCGTAGAAGGAGGGGTCGCGGCTCGTGGCGCGTTCGGCGGCCCACCTGGCGTATTCCGTTTCTGATTCGAACGGGCCGTAGGCGAGATACGTCCACATTGTGCCGGGGCGGTCTTCGGCGTAGGCGGCGAAGAGGGAGGCGGCGTGGCGGGTGGCGTCGAGTGGTTCGACGCGGGCGTAGCGGCCTTCGATCGGTGCCGGGTTGGGGAAGGGCGGGGGTTGCCAGTTGGGGACGGCGTGGCCGATGGGTTGGCCGAGTGAGTTGATGAGAGGCGGCGGTGAGGCGAGAGGGGGCACGGCGTCGCTCGTGGTGAGAGTGCGGCGCGTGCAATGTAGGGAACCGGGGTGGGGTGATTGGGATTTCACCGCAAGAAACTGTCAGCGTTCTCCGACCGAGTGGAGTGATATGGCGAAGAAGAACCGAGTGAAGACAGCGGGCATAGTCGGGGGGATGGGGCCGGAGTCGACCATCGACTATTACCGGCGCATCATCGAGCAGTATGGGGCGCGGTGTGATGGGAGCGGGCCGTCGCTGTTCATTGTCAGTCTCGACACCAAGGCACTGTTGGCAATGTCGGCGGCGGGTGACCGGGTGGGGCTGGCGGATCTATTGAGTGGCGCCGTGGACGTGTTGGCGGCGGGCGGGGCGGATTTCGCGGTGTTGTCGGCGAACACGCCGCACATCGTGTTCGACGAAGTGCAGTCGCGGTCGCGGATCCCGATGATCTCGATCGTCGAGGTGACGGCGCAGGCGGCGCGGGCGCGGGGGCTCAAGCGGCTTGGGTTGATCGGGACGCGGTACACGATGCGGGGCGAGTTCTACCCGCGGGTGTTTTCGCGAGTGGGAGTGGGGTTGGTGGCGCCGAGTGGGGCGGATGAGGAGTACGTGCACACGAAGTACGTGGGGGAGTTAGTGAAGGGCGTGTTTTCGAACGCGACGCATGATGGGTTAGTGGCGGTAGTGGAGCGGTTGCGGCGGGATGAGGGGATCGACGGGATCATCCTGGGCGGGACGGAACTGGCGCTGATCCTGACCGAGCCGGTGATTGCGGGGATCCCGGTGTTGGATACGGCGGGGTTGCATGTGGAGGCGATCGTGAACGAGCTGGTGGCCTAGGGCCGCAGCGTTGCTAAGTTGCACCGTCAGATTTCATGGAGCGTGACTGGTGAGGGATGCGGTTACGAGTGACAAGATTGCGGGGCCGGTGGGGCCGTTTTCTCCGGCGGTGCGGGGTGAGCACGTCATCTATTTGAGCGGCCAGGTGGGGCAGGATCCGGCCACGGGCAAAGTGATCGATGGTGGTGTCGGGACGCAGGCTGCGCGGGCGCTCGACAACGTGAAGGCGGTGCTGGAGGCGGCGGGGCGGTCGATGGACGACGTGTTGCGGGTGGGAATCTTTCTTGTGGACATGAAAGATTTTGCCGTCGTGAACGACGTGTATGCCCGGTATTTCGCGGCGCCGTATCCGGCGCGGACGACCGTGGCGGTGGCGGCGTTGCCGCTGGGGGCGTTGGTGGAGATCGAAGTTGTGGCGAGCAGGCGCGGCGCGTAACCGGGCGGGCTCCAGGCATCTGAATGCCATTCATTGATCTGGCGCTGTCGCGGCGGTTGGAGCGGGTGGAGGGGGAGGCGTGCCGCGCATTTGCCGAGGCGCGCAGCCGGCTCGATCCGGCGAGTGGCGCGACGTCGAAGGAGGTCGCGGGTACGTACGCCGTCTATGACGGTATCAGCTCTCCCGTCACGCAGACATTTGGGCTAGGCCTGTTCGACGAGGCGACGCCGGCGGCGTTGGACGAGATCGAGTGGTTCTTCGTGGACCGGGGCGCGAAAGTGCATCACGAGGTGAGCCCGCTGGCCGGCGTCCTGACCACCGACCGGTTGTGCGCGCGGGGGTACCGACCCATCGAGATGAGCAGCGTGTTGTTCCGTGGCGTCGAGCCGCGTCAGAAGGGCGACGCCGGCATTGTCGTGCGGGTGGCGGGTGCGAAGGAGATGGCGACCTGGGCGGACGTGAACGTGCGTGGGTGGTCGCATGGGCACCCTGAGCTGGGGGAGTTCCTGGAGGAAATGGGGGCGCTCATGGCTGCGCGCGCGCAGAACGTGTGTTTCGTCGCCGAGTCCGAGGGGATTGCTGGGGCAGCGGGGGCGCTGTTCCTGCATGACGGCGTGGCGCTGTTCGCCGGGGCGACGACGGTGCCGGAGCGGCGGAATCGTGGATTGCAGTCGGCGCTCATGACGGCGCGGATGCGGTATGCCGCCGAGCATGGGTGTGAACTGGCGATGATGGTGGCGGAAGTGGGGAGCCAGTCGCAGCGGAACGCGGAGCGGGCCGGGTTTGCGGTCGCGTATACGCGGACCAAGTGGGAGTTGCGGGCTGGCGGTTCGGCGTGATGCCGGCTGGGGACCAGTGGAGCGTCCCTGCCTCTCGATCAGGCGACGGCGCGGTACCGGGGTACCCGAATCGTGCGTTCCAGGAGCCGTGCGCGAGCGATGTCGTAGGAGTTCTGCATTCGCAGCAGGGTGTCCATCCTGACCCCGAACGCTTTCTCGATCCGGAGCGCCATTTCACCGGACAGGTTAGCGTGCCCATTTAGCAAGGTCGATAGTGTGGGTCGCGACACCCTCAGGGCGGCTGCCGCGGCAGTCACGGACAGGCCAAGCGGCTCCAGGATCTCAGTCCTGATGAAGTCGCCAGGATGCGGCGGGTTAGCCATGCGCATGGGAGGTCCCGGTATCAGTGATAGTCTTCAAAGTTTAGATCTTCGACTGTCCGTTCAGTGGTATCGATCCAAAACGTCAGACGCCAATTCCGTGTTACAAACAGACTCCAGTCGCCCTTCCGGTCGCCGGTCAGTTTGTGGGCGCGCCAGGCCGGGATCGCGTGTAACTCCCGTTCATCACTCATAGCTTCAAGAAAGCCCAGCATCTTCCGGAGCTTGTCTACGGCAGCAGCGGGCAGCGCCCGGCTATCGTCGTGACTGTGAAGCCGCCTTAGGCCCTTGTGCCGGAAGCTCCCAATCGTCACCTGTTAAGTGTAGCCTAACGGGCTACAGAACACCAGAGGGACCGGGCTGGGGTGGCGCATGAGGTCCCGACCGACGTGAACCATGGCGTCGCGCGCCTCGTGTTACACACGATGTGAACCGGTTACATCACGCCTCGGTACTGTGCTCTGTGTCGCTGTCAGCCTGTGATGTTCATGCGGGTAGTGACCAAGCGGGCGTTCGGGAGATCAGTAGGCGAGATGATTTACTTCAACGATCTGTTTGTCGCCCGGAGACCGTGATGGACTCCGCGTCATTTCCGTGGCCCGGATTGCTCGGTTTGGTTGACGAGCTTCGGACGCAGCTCATGGCTCGCGTCTGGCTGGGTATTCGCTGGGGGTTGGCGATGGCGACGCTGATGTCCGCGTGGGTCACATTTGTGGTGGTGGCGGGCAGCCCTGATGCGTTCACGAAGATCGGCGTCACATACCAGGAGGTGGTCGCGGCGTACTATGCTGGTGGTATCGTGGCTGGTGCGATCGTCGGAGCTTTATTGCCGTTGCGGCGGACGTTTGCCGGGGCGGCGCTTGTTGGAACTGTTGCCGCGTTTCCCGTTTGGGTTGGATTCTGGTTCGTGTCGGAGGGTGCGCCGCAGCGGTGGCAGAGTGGGGACTGGTACGGGATCGTGCTTTTCAGCGTCGTCTTTGGGATTGCGGGCGGGCGGCTCATGCGAAAGGATGTGTGATAGCGAAACGATGCAACTGCCGGCGGCACTGCGCCATGCCAGGGGACATTCAACCTGGGGGCGTATCATGGCCGTCAGAGTAGCGACGGGATGGCTCGGTCGCACATGGGTTGTGGTGGCGTCGTGTACGATATAAACACGACGGCGGGTGCCGCGAGCAGGACGACCACCGTCACGACGACTCGTATACGTCGCGGCGAATAGGTGGCGGTCCAGCGGGGCAACCCTGTTAGCCTTGGACCCAACCGCGAGAACAGTTCCGCGCCGCTGCTAAACCACACCCAGCTAAGGGCTGCTGTCCACGTTGCAACGATCAGAGCCGTCGTCACTGTATCGAAGACAGTACGAGGTGCGAGGAATGGCGCACAGAAAAGCACGGGATAGCCAGCCCGGAGTGACAGCAATCCCAATGCGGCTGGCAGTGCGATGCCACCCGTCGTCAGACGAGCGAGTTTATCGGCATCCTGTGTCGTGATTGCGCCATCGGCAACCATCGCCTTTGCTCGCCGCTGCTTGGCGAGCGCCTGAATTGCGGCGAATACGGCAGCGACGATCCAGATGTTCCGGATAAACAGAAGCATCAGCGGCGGCATCATTGACTCGGATCAGGTGAAGTGGTGGAGTTTCTGTCCCACCGCTGGCGTGGGCGCGTCCCGATCAATACTGCGAGAGTAAATACGACTGCTACAACTAACTCCACAATCAGCGGGGCGGGGATCCGTCGTTTCCAGGACTGCCTGTGACGGGTCGGCTGGGTCGTAGTGCACTGTGACGGCATTGCCAGCCGCGTACTTCGCGAATGTCTGCCGCGTCGCATCCCGTGACGATGGCAATGCAGCACTCAGCCGGGTACCTCGATATTCCCGATCTTCCACCTGATACGTGTAGCTAACGTAGATCCTGCTTCTCTGAGTGATTGGCAATCCCAAGCGGGTACGCGGAACGACTATCGGGTTCGGGGAGGGACTCACTGTGGTCACGACGCCTGGCGCCGTTGGCCAACGCGCCGTCTGCATGATCTGGGCGATGGTGAGGCAGGCCGACCCTGCCGCAATTGCGCCCAGGGCTATCACGAACCAGGCAACGTGCGAGCGATGGGTCGCCATGAAGAACTCCGGACTGTTGCCAAGGTGGGGGCAAGCCAAACCGCCGTATTCACCGCAATCCGCCGACGATTGTTGACGATCTCACCGATCCGGTTCGGTGAAATGCCACGTGCTTGGGCGAGTTGGCTCTGCGACATACCGTACCGACCAGACTCCTCTCGCAGCATCGCAACGCTCGCTTAATCGGAAGGCGGGCTCGGTTTCGTCCAATCCTCGACGACGAGATCGGGTACGCGGCCGAACTCACCGGTGTTCTGTGTCACGACAATCAGACCCTTGGCGATGGCGATCGCGGCGATGAGCAAATCGCGTTCGCCGATCGGCGCGTGGCGCAGTGCGTAGCGCAGTCGCGCATGGTGCTCGGCGGCAGCCCGGTCGAACGCGAGCACCTCGTAGGGTTCCACCACACGATCCCACGCGGCGCGCTTGGCTGATGCGTTGGAGTGCTTTTCGGCTCCGTACCATAGTTCGGCTATGGTGATTGCCGATACGGCGATGGCGGATGGTGGTCTGCGCCGCAGTTCCTCACGAACGCGCGGCGGCCGCCCTCGCACGGCGTGGATCAGGGCGTTGGTATCGACTAGCCAGGTCGGGGCCATTGGTGCTCAGCGTATGAGTTCAGATGTCCTCCTCATTGAGATCGATGAGATGAGCGCCGAGGGGTGGGAGGCGACCCAGGGAGAGGTCCTTGCGATTCGCATTGATCGACTCCCAGTAGCCGGCGGCCACTGCGACTGCGGCACCGGCTCTAGCACGACCATCTCTCCCTGGCGGTGGATGAGGACCTCGGTGCCGGGGAATCGGAACGCCTTGGGTAGGCGGACGGCCTGCGAGCGACCATTCAGAAACAGCTTGGCGCGCACTCGGTCTGTTCCTGGGTCGGGGGTCGCAGGTTTGCGCGTTGATCGGGGTTGTGCAGGCGAGGTGCGCCGAGACCGTGAGGTGGCCATACATTGCTCCTGGTGAAACTTTCCGTCCGTGGTATATATCAATATATACCTACGCGGAAGATCGTGCCACCCCCAGCCCTCGCTGCCTGAGTCTCGCTGGGAAAGGGGAGTGACGCGTCATCCTCCTAACGCGAGAATGAGCGAATCGGATCGCCGCACGCGCAAGTTCCTGCCCGCTACCGGTAGGTCGACACGGGGCATCCGCGCGTTGGGGCGTTTTTCACTTCGCTGTTCGAAGAGTGACATGTCGGTTCGCGGTGGGCGGAGTGTGGTCATGATCCTCATGTGCATGACCACGGTCGCTGCGATTGCCATGCGATCGCCGCGCCGCCGGTTACACAGGGTATCCAACGGTTACAACGCATCGCATTCGTAACCGCCGGTCTCCGACCAGACCCATACGCTCTGTGCTCGCGATGGCGAGTGTCACCAAGACGTGTGGCGCAATTCCCACACGACGTTCGTGCGACGTTACTTGCGCGTTCCCAGTTCATGCGACACACTAGAGGCCGCTTATTCCCTGGAGCGGCCGGTGTCCGGACCGTCGTTGCGGGCGTATGTGTGTTGTGCCGTCGTCCTGGCGGCTGCCGTCGCGTGCTCGAGCGCCAGCGCGCCCCGCGGTCCTGGCAGGCTCGTCGTCGTCGCAGGCGGCGGCCAGAGTGACAGCGTCGCGTCGAATCCGCCGCAAGCGCTCGTGCATCCGGCTTCTGAAGCCGGTCCGGGTCAAACGAGCGGCCCACCAGGTCGTTCAATTCCGGTCCGTGCTGAACGCCAGCGGCGACGACCGACGCGTATCGTGATGGCCGATCACCGCGCCCGTCGCCGACATACCTTCGTCGTCGATACGACGGACAGCGCGGGGGAGGTCGAGCGTGCAGATACAGCTCGGCACCGTCGCGGGGGCCAGCACAGCCGTCGTCGCTGCGCCCGTTCTCGGGTTCGTCGACACCGTGTCGTTCACCGTATTGCCGGGTGCCGCGACCAGGATCGTCGCCACCCCGGCCGATACGGCGATCTACGTCAACGGCACCGAGAGCGTGCAGGCGTCGGCCACCGATCAATTCGGCAACCCGCGACCGGGTGATGCGGTCGGCTACGCCATCGCGTCGGGGCCCGCGACACTCTCCGGGGCCGTGGTCACCGGCACCGCGATCGGGCGAGTCGAGATCATCGCATCGGCCGGCAAGGCGCGCGATACGATCTTCGCGTCGGTCGTCCCACAGGGAACATTGGCTGCGGTATCGTCCGACACCGCCATCGTGATGTTCAACCTCGATGGGTCCGGGTTCGTGACACTGGCGCGCACATTGGTGACGACGGTGAAGTGGGATCCGACCGGCTCAAAAGTCGTCTTCAACAGCGCGTCCACGAACGTCGGGGGTGGGCCAGGGGAGGGCGAGGCTCTCGTTACCACGTCGGGGGTGGTCTCGGCCGCCGATAACCCACCGGTGAATTACATGGATACGTGGCCCGCCTATTCGCGCGACGGAATGTGGATCTACTTCGCGCGGTACGAGATCGGGCAGCCTGAAGCGCTGTGGCGCATCCATCCGAATGGAACGGGCGCGGACTCGTTGCAGGTGAATCTCGTCGACAACGACTACATGCCATCACCATCGCCGGACGGAACGCAGCTCGCGTACGTCGGCGGTGGCAACGGTGTCCTGCGTATCCTGACGATCGCGACCGGCGCGGTCTTCGACCCGGAGATTCCCGGGTTCTCCCCGGCGTGGTCGCCGAACTCCGATCTGATCGCCTACATCGCGTCCGGCGGATTTGACGCACCGATCTCGGTCATCCACTCCAACGGCACGGGTGCCAGGGTCATCGGCTCTCCGTCCATCGGCTACGGGATGGGCATCGACTGGTCTCCGGATGGAAAGTGGGTGGTCGCACAGCGATACTCGTCCGGTCCCCTCGATCTCATCAACGTGTCGTCGGGTCTCGTGCTGCCGCTCCGGTTTACCGCGGGACTCGGCTCTCCGGCCTGGCGGCCGGGCTCCGCCATCGCGGGAACGGCTCGGACGATGCGCCGAGCACAGAGTGCAGCGCGGCCGGCAGTGGTGAGCCTATCGCCGCGGGCATCGGTGCCGGTGCCGCGATCATCGCGGCCGCGCTGAAGATCCCCACATGGCCACCGCCTCGCGTGGGGCGGTTGGGCCGGCCGCATACATCGGAGAAGCGCGCATGCTGAGGGAACGGGTATATCGCACGGTAGGTGGACTCACCGGTGCAGCAATGGTGATCGGCTGCAGCGGCTCGACCAGCCCGCGCACGAAGCCGCCCTCGATCCTGATTGCGGCGGGTGGTGGGCAGCAGGACACGATCGGAGTGACGCTTCCGCAGGCGCTGGTGGTCCGGGTGTCTCCGTCTCCGGCTGGCGGCTCGAACGTCGGGCAAGTCGTGCAGTTTTCGGCGATTCAGCCGAGTGGGCCGAGTGGGGCGTTCGCGTACGTGTCGTCGCTGACGGCGCCGGGGCAGTCGGACATCGTGGTGGACACCACGGACCATGAGGGCCGGGCGAGCGTGCAGATCATACTGGGCACGGTGACCGGTGTGGCGAAGGTGCAGATCGCCGTCCCGGAGCTGGGATACCTGGACACCGCGAGCTTCACGGTATTGCCGGGCAAGGCCGCCAACGTCGTCATGACGCCGGCCGACACGCTGGTGGCCATTGGCAAGCATGTGACCTTGCATGGTGAGAGCGTCGATCGCGCGGGGAACGTGCGGCCGACCGACGCCGTGACCTACAGCGTGCGGTATGGTGGAGTGACCCTGGCTGGCGGCGTCGTGACGACAACGGCGGCCGGACTGGCGTCCGTGGTTGGTGCGAGCGGCACGGCGTCGGACAGCGAATTGATCAGCGTGGTGCCGAACGGTACCCTGGCCGCGACCAGCGATTCGGGTGGCATCATCATGTTCAACCTGGATGGGTCGGGTATTCCGGGCCATTACGCGGATACCGGCGACGGATGTGAAGTGGGCGCCGAGTGGGACGTCGGTGGTGTTTGTGTGTCCGCGGGGGAATGGGGTGTTGCCGTTGTGCACATCCGACCTCAATGGCGCCGTGACGACGCTCGATCTGTCGGATACGACGGCGGACGCGTGGCCGTTCTATTCGCGTGATGGGACGTGGATCTATTACTCGCGCATCACCGAGTTCCGTGGCGGGATCATCGACCGGATCCATCCAGACGGCTCGATGGCTGATACCGTGCACAGTGCCGTGCCGGGCGCTGACTACTGGCCGTCGCCATCGACGGACGGAGCGGTACTCGCGTACGTCGACCTCAACTCGGGCAATCTGCGCAAGCTGACGATCGCGACGGGGGCGGTCGCGGATCTCGAGATTGTGGCGCACTCGCCGGCGTGGTCGCCGAACTCCGATCTCATCGCGTATCTCGCGAGCGACGGGGGTGCGGGTCAGATCGGCATCGCGCATTCGGACGGGAGTGGGCAGCGGGTGATCACGGCGGCGGCCACGAACCAGTATGGGTTCGACATTGACTGGTCGCCGGACGGCCAGTGGATCGTGGGGCGGAACGCGTTCACGGGGCGGATCGACCTGATCAACGTCACGACGAGCGAGATCATTCCGTTGACGTTTACGGGGCTGGTTGGTTCGCCGCGTGGCAGCCGGGGTCGGGTCCGAGCGGGTCGGCGGCGGTGCTGCGGCGGGGGCCGAGCGTGGGCCGGGCCGGTGCACGAGGAGTGGTGACGCGGTGAGGGTTCGTGGCGCGGCGGCGGCCGCGGTGCTCATTGCGCTTGCGTTCGTGGGGGCTGGCTGTGCCAATGCCAAGGCGATCGGTGACCTGCAGACGCTGTATACGGCGCTACAGGCGCAGTTTCATGAGACCTTCACTGTCAACCGGAGCACGAACGGCGTGCTGACGGTTTCGGTGGAGACAGCGGATGACGGGTCGAAGAAAGTGAAGCCGGCGACCGATCGGCAGTCGGCGTTGCGGATCGCGAAGTTCGCGCGGCGCACTACGCGGATACGATCGGGCTGAAGCAGATCACGGTGGTCTTCACGACCAGAACAGACGGCGGGCCCCTGCAGATAACGCACAGTTATACGGGTGGGACGTGGTCAGTCAGCTCGCTCGATGCGGAGCCGGACCCGGGCGGCGGACAGCGCGTGACTCGCGCTCGCCGCCGTTGGTGGGTGATGATCGCCATGGGCGCTGCGGCGGTGGTCGTTGTTGGTACGTGTCTGTATCTGATGTCCGCGTATAGCGCCAGGCGCGCCGCGGAGGCGATGGGGCGAGGCATTGCCATGGCAGTTACATCACCACTGTTCATAGTGAGCCGCTGCGCGGTATGCCGCCCATCTCGTTGGACCGGGACACGGTGGGCCGTCTCACGTCGCTCGCGCACATAGACTATCGCACGGCCGGCCCTGATTCGTTCCTCGTCTACGTCGGCGCCTGGTCTGGTGGCGGGGCGCATGCCAAGGCGCCGGAGGCACTCGCGGCCATTGATTCACCAGGTGGAGCTACGGTGCCGCACGAGTTGCGTCTCGTCCCGTTCACTACGGTGGCTATGCGGCAGAAGCTCGGCATACTTCTGCTCCAGCCGGATTCGATGTTGATCCCGGTCTACCGCGGCGGCGAGGCGGTAACGCGATGAAGACTCGTGGGCTGACCACTGCCGTGCTCATGGCGCTCGTGCTCACGGGCGATGGCTGCGCTGACCTCAGGCATTCATTGGGAGCCGACATAGCCCTGGACGCTGAGTTCAAGGCACATTTTCGCGAGACCATCAGCGTTCTTCGGATTCCGAAAGGCATACTGACGGTATCGGTGCACATATCGCAGGCAGAAGACGAGAAAGTGATGCCTGGCAATGACCGATTGCGAGCGCTACGAATCGCCAAGTTTGCGCGGGCTCACTATACGGATACAGCTGGTTTACGCACGATAATGGTGCTATTCACGACGCCGCCGGATCGCGGGGGCTGCAACTGCCGCAAAGCCATCCGGTTGGGACGTGGCCGGTCGCGGCGCTCGACTTCGGTACCGGGTTCAGAGGGGCGGATACTGCGGGACAGTCCGTCAAAGGCCTTTGATTGAGGATCTGACCGACCCCGGGCGGAGGAATGGGTGAATGCTCAATCGTTGGTCAACCCGGGAATTCGAGGACCATCGTACGACGAGCGGGCGGCGACCGTGTCAGAATCTCTCGGGATAGCGTCGTTAGCCTCGTACTGGACCCACTGTCGTTCTCAATTCTGGGAGGACGCGCCCCATCAATATGCCAGGTAACCACTCGAGTGGAGACGTGTCCTGGAACGACGAGACGGAGCGACCGTACGCCGCTGCGTGGCGCGTCTACCGGCGTGTCGGGTGGTTTCTGATCGCGGTAGTCGCCGGGCTCCCGATCGTCGTGTTTCCGGCGGCGGCGCTGCTCTACCACTGGTTCGGAGTCAGGGTGCCGTTGGGGGGTGCGGGGGATTTGTGGATCGTGGTGTTCGTCGTTGGCATCCTTTGGGAAAGCCAATGGCGCTGTCCGCGGTGTGGCCAGAAGTTCTTCACCGGGCGTATCCGCGACGTGCGACAGTCCCGGTCACGTTGCCAGAACTGCCAGTTGCCGCAATGGGCTGAATCAGATCCCGACAAGGTGTGGCGGGAGCTCTGAAGTGAAACGGTTTGTTGTCGTCAGCACTTTGGTCGGGTTCTGCGTGCCGATCTGGTGGGGAGTGATGTGCTTTCTGACGTTCACCGGGCCGCAATCGCCGACCGCGGACATGTTCTGGGAGATGATCCACAGAACATGCCCACCATGGACGATCGAGTCGCCGATCCTCGGGAGCATGTTTGCCACGCCATTTCTCAATGCACTGCTGTACGGTGGCGTGGCGGCGCTGCTTGCGGTGCCCCTTGGGGTCGCCTGCTTCTGGTTGAACAAGCTGTTTGCGTTTGGCATTTACTTGAAGGTCGCCGTTGTGATAGCCGGCATCATCGGCTGGATCATTTCGATTCCTCCGAGTTTCATGCGGGACGCGCCTTGGCCAGTGGAGTACATGCCGATCGGCGCGTGGGCCGTGATCCTGGCGATTATTGCCTACTTCTCCATCCCGTCACGGAGGGATTTGCCTGCGGTTACGGCCGAGTCGCGCGCGGCTGTAGGTGCATCGCTCCCCGTGCAGAAGGAACCGCTGCGAATCCGGCTTCGGCGCGCGATCCGGTGGGGCGGTTACTCGTCGATTGCAGGTGCGATTGTCGCGCTGTGTCTCGCTCTGCTCTACTGGAGGGCGCAGCACGCTGGTAGCGCGGAATTGCGGGCAAGCGTAGGCGTTTGGGCGTGGCTCGCCAGCTTTCCGTTCGGACGCATGCTTATCGTTGGCGGGCTGGTCGTGCTCATACAGTTCGGGCACTACCATCCCCCGGACGTCAGCATTGCCGTGGTTCTGTTGTTCGGGGTCGTGGGGAATTTGGCTATCGCAGGGTCTGTCCTTGGCTTTTTCAGACGATCTTCCGTGCGGCGAGTAGCGGCGCCACCTGCGGGTGAACGGCGCGTTTGGCAGGGAATACGGTAGCGCGGATCAGCATCAACCCTCACTCAGCTTCTGGAAACTCCAGTCGTGGTCAATCATCCAGAGTTCTGCGACCTGTTTAGCCGAGACGAGGTGTTCGATGCTGTCCGGAAGTCAGGCGGATCGCGGGGTGCGCGGCGATTCGTCAGCGAGCTCTACGCATCGCCAGAGGGGTGGGGTCCGTCCGACTCGCTGCTCGACGCCGTGGCGGCTCTCTCGCCGGATGCCGCGCGTCGTGTGGAAGTGTTCCGCGCCTCGAGGCGCGCGGTCGCCGCCGAGCATGATCGGTTGTCAGCCAAATATGGACGCCCTAATCAGAAGCCGACGTCATGACTCATCTGCAATGTCGCCGGGATGAACAAGGGGTCGGTGTGACCGTTGCAGCCGTCGGCGCTGGACCAAAGGACGGCGCGATCAATGTTCGTGTCAATTCCGCCGGGAGCATCGGATCAGTCAAACCCTTGCGGTGACTTTGTGACGCCCTTAAGCGGTGTGGTCGGTGTCAGTAATCGGTGACCTAAAGGCCGACGCACGAGTGGCCAAGACACTACGCCTACCGTGGTGGGGCGTGCTTTGTGGCATTGTTGCAGGTGTGCCGCTCGCCTGGCTATTCGATCACTTCGGGACGCTGAATCTCTTCCTGCCTGCGTTGTTTGGCGCTTCGATAGTTACCGGCGCCGTCGTCATCAAGTGGCCACTGCGGGGACGGGCCTGGTTCTGGATCACGATGGGGGCTGTTGTGGGACTCCATGTTCCGTTGATCTGGTTTGTTCCCTGGACGGATCGGCGGCTACCGGCTCCGGCGCTTGTCCCGTTTGGCATCGCCGACCTGTTCACCATACTCGCGATCGTTGCCGTTGTGAGGCGATTCATGGAGAGTACTGGTGGCATTGAGGGGATCCGTGACGGGGGCACAACTAGGCGCGGAGTGGATCGCTGAGCCCGAAAATGAGCAGGGCCGAGAGGACAGCTTGTCCAGAAGGGATCAGACACTGGTCATCCCGTGCCATCCGCCTCCCAGCCAGGCATGGCAGTCGTACCAGTGCGAGCACGAAACCCGAAGTGGAAGGGGTTACGCCATGCCAGAACTTGGGCGTGCGACAATCCAGCTCAATTGTCGCTTGTCGTGCGGCCGTTGTACTACGAGGAGATGCGCCATGGTGGCCCTAGGGCCAGCGTAGTCAGTGTAAGGCGCGATGGCATCATTCCGCAGTCTTATTGGCAACGCCGTCTCTGGAATCGCGGAGCGTGCGATAAACCACGTTCGTCGGCGCATTGCAACCGGGGTACGCGTGACGTCGATCACGCTGCGCTTCGAACCTGCCAAGACAGATTACGTGATCCATGCGCTGTACGAGCTGACTACAGACTTGCCAGGAGATCGGCGACCGATCGCGATCGATTGCACGGGTGGGTCTCTCACGCCGTTCGATCTTCACTTGGGCTGGGCGGGTACGAACGCAGTCGTACCGACGTTGCCGGTGCACGCGATTGATCTGCCTGCGCAGCAGGAGTCGTGGTCGGGCGGAGTGGTTCACGCGTCGTTTCGATGGGACCCATTGCGACGGCCCTGGTCAGGTGGGGATGGCGGTCCGGTGCTTGTTCTCCCTGACGCCCTGCCACGACTGCTGGAGCCGGCCGGGCGACAATCTCGATCGGTCATCCCACAACCGCGGCTCACGATTGCCGAGCCGCTTCCAATCGAGCTTGGCGTGGCAGGTTTCTACGCGCCTCCGGTGCTGCAATGGCGGAGGGAGCTGGATACCTCCAAGCCGGGGTTCTCGAGCGTCGTCATTGGTGGGAGGCGCACCATGCGAGCGGACGCCGGGTGATCTTGACGGGCAGCGCAATGCCGAGCCTGAGCATTACAGACCGGCAGCAAGTAGTTAATGTTGTAAATAAGACAATGGCATTCCTAGCTGGCCGGTTCAGTCACTTCCCGAACATTGACGTATTCGTCGATCTCGAGGGGCCGACGAACCGGGGCTCGGGCGTGCTTGGGATCGGACTCTCGGCCGACCCCGAGTGGTTCGGCATCAGTTCTAATCCAGACGAGATGTATATCGTGTCTATTGTTCAGCAGCTGTCGAGTATCTGGTTGGGTGGTGGTTGTTGGGTCGCTGGGCCATACCGGGTGCCGTTCGTAGTTGGCGTCGGTGGTGCGCTCGGAATCACCTTGCTTGACGCGATGGGAAAGAGACACATGGTCGAGGGCATGTTGGAGCGGTACCAGCGGTTCGCCGTGCAGGGCACGAGTCACCCGGCAGACGCTGTAGGCCTGGTTCGTTCCCTCGTTGGGGGCCTCTATGCATGTGCAATCTCACAGACTGACAGTCTCTTGCCGTTGCAGCATTTCATCGGGTGAGCGCTGGGGCACGATCGTCGCGCCGGAAGAGTTGCTGGCAGTCCTTAGGAAAATGGGAGTGGATGTGCCAGAGCGGTTGCTTGCCGGGATGTAGTAACACCGAGCCACAGTCTCTTCTGAATAACGGATACAAGTGGTCTCAGGACACGACCTGCATCGGTTAATTCGCCCGAACTGGCGTCTCGAGGCGCGAGCCCGGATCTTTGCCGAAGCGTTACGCCTGGAACTATCCAATGGATGTGAAACAAACACTGCACTATGCAGCGACGGCAATGCTTTTCCGGGATGTTCTTCCGCTGAGGCTTACAAAGGCGCTTCTTGCTACGGTTCAGGGAGTTGTTCGCCAAGATTGAATGCGTTCAACAGCCCGCCCGACGGGACTACGCAATACACAATGCCAGAGGGTCGGACCTGGGGTTGCGAATGAACGGATATACAGAGAGCGGGCCAGTTGAGTTGGTGTCGACTTCCAGCGATAGCTGATGTCTGCACGACGGGTTCGGGAGTACCCGGCCGCCGCGATCGCCTGGATGATCGTTGCTGGGGTGCTCGGATTGACCTATTGGAAGACTCACGCTGGCGAACTGGCTGGCCGGGACGGGTGCGAGCGGCTGTGGGAGTCTCGTGCGCCATCACCCGATAGTAGCTGGGTCGCCGTCGTACATCAGGACGTGTGCGATGTCGGTCTTGGCTCGGCGGTTGATCTCCTGGTGGATCTGCGGCGACCAGGATCGGTGCGAACGGGTGGGGTCGTTCTCTCCCCGGCCGGCCAATGGAAGAACCCTGACGCTGTCAAGGTCACGTGGCTGAGCCCTCGGTTATTGGAGATATCAGTACCGAATCGCACAATGTTCGGCGTCAAGTTATCACGCTACAAGGACGTCGCGATTCAACTCCGATATCGGCACGATAATCCGCGGATCGAGCGCGGTGGCTGGCGTGGGTCAAGGAAAACATCGCATGGTCTGAGAAATCAAACGGGCGTCCCCAACCCCGTAGGACCGCCATTGTCCGACAGTGACCAGACAGCGGCGCGTTGAAATTGACCGTATCCCATCGAAGTACCGTATGTCAGAACCGGCTGAAGGATACTCGCGCCAGAAAGTGGCTCCAGCCCTGGGAAACTGTAGAAAACCTGTTCTGAGTCGGCTACCAGGCCGTACTGCGGCATCGGGCCATGTGCCGTTGACGGCCAACAGCACCGACAGTCTTGATAACAACGGAATCTTTGGCCAAGTGCTGTACACTTTTGGCAGCACTGTTGACGAGCCGCTGACTGTCGTACGGTTGAATTACGCCAATGCGGATACAGGCATGCTCAAGCCGGCGCCTTATGTTGTTTTTGCACCGATGTCGGTTACGCCTCTGTGGAACGCGGTTGGGCAATGGGATGCGGCGATCATTCCTGGTGATCCACAAACGTTCTCGGTAGGGACGCGCAATTTCTTTACCCCAATCCAGCTAGGATGGCAGGCTTACGCCCTTATACCTCAACTGCCAGCGATTAACTGGGTCGGCTCGCTGCTTCAGGGCAAGGTAGATAATGTCGGGACTATGTATCGACGAGCCAGGGAGTATGATCCACAAACGGGGCGATTCACTCAGGAGGACCCGCTTGGGTTGGCCGGGGGTCTAAACGCATACGGATTTGCTGGCGGAGATCCGGTCAACTATGATGATCCGTTTGGGCTGTGTCCGCACGATGCGTCGCTAGCGCAGAGCGTGGGATGTGCGCTTATCGAAATCGCTACAACGGTAATTGGCGCCGATCTGGGCATGGCCGCTGGGGGTGGTGCCGGATTAATGGCGTCCGCGCCGACGGGAGGCGTCGCCGCGCCTGCTACGGTGCCTGCTGGTGCAGCGGCTGGCGGTATGGTTGGTGCGGCGGCAGGCCTGCTCATCGGCGACGCAATGACCGACAAGATGTTTTCGAACAGCCACACTGTAACCCAGACGCAGATCGGCAAACAAAATGCGCGAGTCGATGTCGAGTACCCAGAAGGCGGCAGGGATGGTAATGTTCATGTGCAGACCAAAGGCCCCGGCGGAAGAGAGAGATATGGTGTTGGTGATCCCAACGACCTATCTGGTTTGCCAAAGTTTCTGCGCGACAATCAGACTATTCAGCGTGGTGTGCAGAAGGCGTTTGACCTCTTGAATCGATTCGTGCCATGACAAAGCGCGTCAAAGTGCCGACCGAGGTTACCCTCGAGTATTGGTCCGGAAAGGACATACCCGGCCGCAAATATGTGAATTTTCCGGTCGACCCCAAGTTCACGGCGGAGCTAACACTTTCAATTTCCGATGACGGCGAAGCTGACCCACACGCTCGTGTGCTGGGTGGGCGACGACCTCAAGTCAACTTCGAGGGCACGCCGCGTGCTCTAGAAGAATTTGGGAAATATCTCATCGCCCTGGCACGGCTCAAAACCGCCGATCCGAATCCGCACGACCACTTTGAGGACGTGCGAGAATGCCTACGGCGATACCGCGCATTTGATCGTCCGTCGTACTGGAACACCATAGGTGACTTGCACGCCGATACCGGCACATGCAACTCGGCCTCCAACGCACGGTCGATCGGGATGTGTACTACTGCCGCGCGCTGTACACTCGTCGCCGAAAGGTCGGATCAATATCGGCACTCAATGGATCACGTTATCAGTCTAAGTGGTGGCGCTGAAGCAGCGGCCGGCGCCACTTTCTGCGCAGTGCGGACGCGGGTCGAGTGTGAATTGCAGGCCTCAGTGGACCGTCCGGATCGCTGGACCTCGCGCGCTGTCGGCACCATTCGGTCGTGGTTGATCTGACATCTGCACGGTCAGAGCTGCGCGACGGGCCGAGTGTTTCGTGGGGCCTCAACTGGGGCGGTCGGGTCACCGGGCCTCGCGGCCGGGCAAAACAGACGGTCAGTTGTCAAACAGCGCCGAGGAGCAGCGTACCTAGCGGGACCGTCGCGCGACACTCAAAGATCCTGGGTGCTCCAGCCATCCGCGCGCGCGTCTCGCCGGGCACGACCCATCTTCACAGGCGCTTCAGGTCCGGGGGAAACCGGAGGACGTGAGTAAGCATGGCGGTCACTCCAACGGCGGACTGTCAGAGGCCGCAACAGGTTTGGATGGTCGAAGCATCTCCCCCTACGCTCGGCTCAGAGACTGATGAGGCACATTTGATCGATCACCTAGTGCACTAACGGATTTACGCCGCGCGCGACGGAGCCCGGTCGTGGACGGCGCGCCACTTCATCTCATCGAAGGCGTCCCCGGTCTGCATGATGTGGAGCAGCATGGGCACGAGCTTCCGGGCGATGGCGCACATCGCGCTCGTCTTCGCCCCGCCATTGCGGGCGCGGAGCGCCAGGTACTCGCTCCGGTAGAGGCCCCGGGTCATGCACCAGCGGGCCGCCAGCAGGAAGAGTTGGCGGCGAAGCGCGGCCGGCCCCGCTTGGTCTGTCTGATGCGTCCGCGCACGGAGGTGGCGCTCTCTTTCCCTGCCAAGTTCATCCCGGCGAGCTTCAAGACCTGGCGCGGCGATTCGTGGGTCTCTGGCGTCCCGAGCTCCGCGACGAGAGTGGCCGCGCACACGACGCTCACCCCCGGCACTGAAGTGAGGGCCCGAGCGGCGGGGTGGTGCTCGACGAGGACGGCGAGCCGCGTGTCGATCTCGTGGAGCTGGCGCCGCAGCAGCTCCCAGCGGGCGAGCAATCAGATGGATCTCGGCGCGGCGCGCCGGGGCCGCTGTCTTCAAGGCGACACTGGTTCTCGCGGTCCCGAGTAGTCGGGCCACGCGCTCGCGCGGGAAGTGGTTCTGCGAGACGGCCTTGGCCACCCGGAACACCCTCTGCGGCGTCGCACCAGCCAGGTCCCGTGGGAGCGGCCACCGGCCGAGGAGCGCGAGCGCGGTCGGCTTGGCGATCGTGCAGAAAAACCCAGCAAACTCGGGCCACGCGAGATCGAGCACGCTCAACAGGCGATTCCGGAGCCGCGTCTCGTCCACCGTGACGCGCTGCCGCTCGGTCGTGAGCAGCCGGAGCTCGGCCGGGAGCTCGTCCAGCTCGGGGAAGCCGACGAACAGCCCGGCCTCGAGCAGCTTGCAAATCTGCGCGGCATCCTTGGCGTCGTCCTTCCTCGGGCTATTGTCCTCGACCTCCTTGAACCGCTTGGTGACCGAGGGCAGGACGTTGACGATCACGTAGCCCCGCCGGCGCAGATCGTGCGCGAAGGTGAACCCGTGGTGCCCGGCGAACTCGATGCCGACGAGGATCCGCCCGCGCGGGACGTCAGGGAAGAGCGACGCCAGGTGCGCGTCGGCCGTATCGAAGCCGCCGCTGACTGGCACGGTGACCGCTTTCGTGCGGCGGCCATCGGCGCCCCGCGCGACGAGTTTGTGGAAGCTCTTCCCCGTGTCGACCCCGACGTGGACGGGGAACGTGTGGGCGTAGGCCGATTTCTCGTCAGCGGTCATGGGCGGCGGCTCCAGTGAGGCGTCAGGTGGGGACTGGGACGCCTCATGGGCCCCCCGCTCATCATACGCCGATCGGTGCGGCGCGTTGCACCCTCGTCTGCGCACCGGGGGACGCTGCCACCTGAGTTCTCGACTCGGACCCGGACCATGGCGTCGCCGCATGGTCCCACGCTAACATCGAGTTGTAAATGTGTGAATTATGACGATCCCTTTGGACTATGCACGGAGGCTGATCATTGGGTCAACTGCACGCCGATGACGGGTAGTGGAGCAGTCGCCATTGCTCAGCAGATCACAGACAGGCATATCGGAGCGGCAACCGCCGAGTTCGGAGTGGCAGGCACCCTCAGGCGGGATCGGCGGCGCTGTCGCCGGTGGTGGGGAAGCAGTATCTGCAGGAGTCGTTAGACTGACTGGGCGCGCAACTGGTCGCACGCTCCTGCCAGTTGCGGCTTCGGCGATAGCCAAATTGGAAGCGTTGGGTGATGAATTCGGTGCGTCGGCGACCCAGATTGCCAATCAAGCGCTCACATTGGGAACAAAGTTGGTTGACAACCTTGAGGCGAATCTCGGCAACATTAATCACATCATCCCTCGGTTGGACGGGGCGAGCGGCTTTATTCGAGTCACAACGGATCCGACTCGGTCGCGAATCATCTCCGCGGGCCTTCAGACCGCCAATCAGGTTAGTAATGGCTTGCAGAGCGGCCGTTTCACTCCATCCCCGTAGAGTCCGCGGCGATCAGTGATCCAAGGACTGAGCTCGATAACTTGATCGACCGCTATCTGGACGGCGACCTAGATTTTACCGCTTTCCAACAAGCCTATTCCCGGCGCTACGCCGATGAGGGAGCAAATGTGAGCTTCAGCGTTGCTGAGGTTGACCACTACGGTGTGGTACACGAAAAGGCCGAATGGACGGCAATATCGCCAACGCTAGAAGACCGTTCGTATGGCTGGATTGATCCGTCGGAGTTCAAGACCTGGCTAACTATTCACGAGTCGCACAAACCGCCGCTGGGGTAGTGCGAAGCGCCTAGTGGCGTTGCAGCTGTTTGGCAGGCGTCGGTCGACGCACTGGCGGCGACTAGGGTCTCTGCAAGCCTGCCGGGGGGCCGTGGCTGTCACGTTGCCGTTGATACCGCGATACTCGGGCTGGGCGCGCGGAAAATGGATCGCCGTTGGTTGATACGCCAAAGGGCTTACTGTCGGCTTGGTACACGCAATAAGTCCGCTGCGCTTCGCTTCGCTCGTTCGCCGCGTCGATCATACCGCGCGGTAGTCTCGATGCTCGCATGCCCAGCGAGCTCCTTCACCGTGCTCATATCTGCACCCGCATCGAGTAGATCGCCGATGAACGTGCGACGGCAATCGTGGGGTGAGAAATGCGCAACACCAGCTATTCGGGCCCGACGTTCCAGGATCTTGTAGATCGCTCCCTCGGTCAGCCGACGCGACACAAGAGCACCATCCTTCTGAACCGGTAGGAAAAGCGGGCCCGCTTCAGCACTGCGCTGCGAGACCCACGTCGCGAGCAGCGGGCGTCCACTCTCTGGCACATAGGCCAGTCGCACCTTATTACCCTTGCCGTGTACGACTAGGGCGCCGGATTCCATCGCGATGTCGGCGATGTCGAGCTGCACGATTTCCGCGCGACGAAATCCCGCGCCGTACAGTACCGCCAGTAATGCCGCATCGCGCACATCGATTGGCGCGGCGCCGCTCACCGCCAGTGCAGCTCGCGAACAACGCGCGCAGCTCCTCGCGCTCGAGTGCGCGGCCCGCGGGCGCAGGCTTGCCGCGGATCGTCTTGATCCGCGACGCGCGCTGAAAACTCTCCGCGTCCATCAATCCCAACTCGACTGCTTCGCGCAGCACGCCGCGCAGCGCGGCCAGCATGCGGTTCGCGGTGCGCACACCGTAGCGGCTCGCTAATGCCGCACGCACCGCGGCCGTGTGCTGTCGCCGGAGCGTGTGCCAGGGCAGCGACTCGGCCGTCGCTTCGCCGCCTGATACCAACCGGGCGATCGTGTCGAGCGCCCCTCGCATTGTCCGGCGCGAGCTCGGTCCCAGTGAAGCGAGGTATACGAGCGCGGGATTCTGGTCGGCCTGGGTTACGACAATGGCAGATGCCGGCACGGGTATGACGACGGCCGATGGAACCAGGGCGGCGCCGGGAGTCGCAGTCGGGTCGCCATCTGGCTGGGGACTGGAGATTGGGCCGGTAGCGGGCTCGTCTGGCAGTTTATCCACAAATCGCCGTCTGGCAGTAGTTATCGAAAAGGCAGCTTTTCAATACCAATCGATTCTACCGACATTTTCGCTAACTACCGGCCTAGGCGCAAGGGCCTTAAGCACGCCAAATCGCTTCAATTCTAGGCCAGCGAGCTCGTCGAGGCCTCAGAGCCCTAGCTTGCCGGGTCTACATGAGGTTGACGTCGGGCGAGTCTAATGGTAGACTATATGACAGATAACATCTATAATGAGACCTAGATGCCACCGCACGTTGGATCTGCATCCGCCCAAGTCCCTTCAGGTGATGTCGTTGCCCCGGCACTCCGCACATTCTTCCGGATTGCGGATCGGTGGCGCCTCACCGTCGAGGATCAGCTCACTCTGCTTGGCGGGGTGCCACGTTCGACGTACTTCAAATGGAAGCGGCGCGGCGCCAGCAGCGTGACGCGCGATCTCCTCGAGCGGCTCTCTTACATCTTCGGCATCTACAAGGCTCTGCAGATCCTGTTACCAGAATGCGGTGATTGCGGACGCCTGGATCCATCAACCCAATACGGCAGTACCATTTGGCGGCGGTTCCGCGCTCGACCTGATGCGATCGGGCCACGTCACCGACCTTTACGTGGTGCGACGGTACCTCGACGCCGAGCGGGGTGGCTGGAGCTGAGCGAGTCTTCTTCTCACATCACCGCCGACGCGATCCCAATCCACCGGATCCATTGGGAGCCTTGTTACCGGGTTGTGCCTGAACGCTTTCCTCCCATCGATCTGTTCGAGCGCGTCGCCGACCCGTCGGATTGGGACGCTGTCATCGCTGTCGAGTCGCTGACCAACGACCGCCTCCGGGATGCGGTGGGGGCCATTTCTCTTGTGTCACCCGAGGATCGGGTGAGCGGACCCGGAGCCAGCTACATCATGGCCGCGTTCACCCACCCTGCGCCGGGGGGCGGGCGCTTCACCGACGGCACGACCGGTGCCTACTACACCGCCGCCGCGGAGCGTACAGCAGTCGCCGAGACGCGATACCACCGGGAGCGGTTCCTGCGTGCGACCGCTGTGCCGCCGATCGAACT
Source organism: uncultured Gemmatimonadales bacterium (assembly GCA_963706505.1). Classification (GTDB taxonomy): domain Bacteria; phylum Gemmatimonadota; class Gemmatimonadetes; order Gemmatimonadales; family Gemmatimonadaceae; genus Palsa-1248. The sequence goes on along the minus strand of CAVPLX010000002.1, from coordinate 541,813 downwards.
CGCGATGCGGGTGGTCACGGCGACTCTCGATGCGGATCTGCACGATGTGCGTGGCGACCGCGCGCGGTACTCGGCACTCTACGACCTCAATAGCTATACCGCGTCGCAGGCGCTGGGTCGCACGCTCGTGCTTCGCCGGTCCTGGGGAATCGCATACGAGAGTGTACGAGATGCCGACCCGGGGGAGTGCGCCGCTGTCTTCCGCCCGCGAGCGCTGGCCAAGTGCCGGGTGACTCGGCACCTCGGGTACCTCTGGAACGGCGACCGGATCACGCACGTGATCGAGCGACGGCTGCGCGCGTGAGGTCCGCGCGCCCTGGCTCTGGCGCACCATCTACCATCTCTAACGAGTGTAAGCAGCACGAAAAGAGACCGGCCAGCGCCGCATGTCGCGCCGCTGGCCGGTTTGTTCGTCTTAGCCGGCACTTACTCCTTGGCCTTGGCTCCTTTGTCCTTCTTGGCCGGTGCAGTCGGCGCGGCGGCGACTGATTGCGGCGCGCCATCGGGGCCCGTATCCCAGTGCTGCGCGGTCGAAGTGTTGGGCATGCCCCAGTCGTGGCCGTTCCAGCCCGAGAAGCCATCCATATAGAAGGCCCAGAACCCGGTCGTCATGTCGCTGATGACAATGAGACCATCCGCGTCGCGGACCTGCACGCCGAACGCACCGTTGTCGACGTCGTGGCCACGCGGATCCTGTGACTGGTCCAGGATGTACGCCAACGAGCAGCATCCGGCGTCATGCGGGCCGCCGAACGTCTCGTAGTACGCCACCGTGTATGGATCCGTCGGATCCAGCATGTTGAAGACCTGGAGTCCGTCTTCGTAGGCCGACACGAAAACCAGCGGCCACCGCACCTCATGATTGTGCGCCAGGTCGTGCCAATCCGCGGTCCAGGCGCCGATCGGCTCCGAGATGGTCTGCACCTTCTTGTCGAGGCCCGGCTTCAGATCGAAGATCCGAAGGGGCGCGTACTGATACTCCACCTCGGTGACGACGTACCGTCCGTCCGGTGTCGGTGTGATCGTATGTCCCGACGCCACTCCCGGGACGCCCGTGATCGACGTGATCAGCTTGGGATCTTCCGGCTTCGTGATGTCGAACACGTAGTATCCACCCGTACCCGCCCCGTAGAACTTGTCCTGGTGTGTCGCGGGATCGTAGCCGACCCAGTAGTCGTGGAAGCCGCCGACGATGTTGTGCGCGTTGGCGGCGTTCGGATCCGGATTGTTGATCCTGCCGACCAGTCCCTGGTTGGCCCCACCGGCCAGCAGCTTGTCCATGTCGAAGATCTGGGCGTAGCCGCGCGCCGATGTCGACGTGAAGAGCAGGACGCGCCCATCGGAGTGTTTGTACGCATACAAGTCGTGGAATCCGCCCGGGGCGTCCTTGGCGTAGATGCGCGCGACTTCCTTGACCTTGGCCGAATCCGGGAGTCCGGTGACATCGAAGACGATGGCGCCGAGGTCGGCGTCGGGCGTACCCTGGGCGAACTGGAAAGCCTGCGCATAGTAGTAGCGGCCGTGTGTCTTGAAGTATCGGCCGCGCAGCGCGCCGAGTCCGGTGTGCAACTCGGGGTTCTCGACGTTCCAGTGGTAGATGACGTGAGCCTTCTCCCCCTTGGAGATATCCTTGATGCTGATGATGTCGAAGCCCGACGGGGGCGAGATCCCGCGCGACATGTAGGCGTATGGGCGGCTGAGCTCCTGTTCGACATCGACGTCCGTGCCGTGGAGGTATGCCGACAGCGGCACGTGCGCGACGACGTGGAGGTTGGGTGTGCCTTCCTGTCCGGGTGCGGCGTGGTGCGCCTGTGCGGCGGCCGTGACGAGCGGTGCGCAGGCTGACACGCACGTCGCGACGGCGAGCGCCCGGCGTACCCATTGGCCGATCTCACGCTGTGTATTCATTCGGGGTCCCGTCCTTTGTTGTGGTGATGTCATGGTATCGTGCGTTCGGTGATGCGGTTCAGTTCGCGGTGACAGTAATGGGCGCCATCATGCCCGATTCGAGGTGCTCGCTGATGTGGCAATGCAGCATCCACGTGCCGGGGTTCGACATATCGGCCACGAGGTCGACTGTCGAGCCGACCGGGATGATGGCGGTGTCCTTCCAGGCCAGATACGGGTTGGGGTGACCGTCGATGGCGGTTACCAGGAATCGCTGGCCGTGCAGGTGCAGCGGGTGATTCATCGGATGGAACGAATGCGGGTCGTTGAAGACGCGGATCTTGATGATGTCGCCTTTGTGGAAGTGCCAGCCGAGGTTCATGTTCTCCGCACCGCTGTGGGTGTCGCGTATCACCCACCGGACCTCCTTGCTGGTGGCGAGCCAGTTCATGTCCGACATGCCATCCGCCCACTCCAGTGGCGGCCGGTAGAGCGTATCGATGCTCATGAACTGCATCATCGGAATGGGCAGCCCCTGGATCGCGGTCGTGAGCACGATCTCTTCGTCGGGCGCCTTGTCGAAGGCCGGACGGAAGCGCGCGATGTCGCGCACGACCGCGCTGTCGTCATGCAGCGTGGCGAAGGATGGATCTGCTGCGGCTGGCCGGCCGGAGACGGCGACGTGGCCCATGGTATCGGCGTCCGCGTACATCTCGCCGAAGAAGTGGTCGATCCTCTGGACCTCATTGACGATCGCGACCGTCCCTGGCTTGTCGAAGCGCACGTCGGCGACGTATCGCTCGCCCGGAGCGATTACGATGCTCGAGACCATCGTCTCGCGGACGTACGCACCCTGGTCGGAGGCGATGAGCTTGATCGGCGCGTCGCCGAAACTGATGTTGAACGTGCGGGCGCTGGCGGCGTTGGTGAGGAGGAGCCGGACGACTTCACCCGGTGCGGCTTGCAGTTGCCATTTGGGCTGTCCGTTGATGAGCAGCACATTTCCGAAGCGCCCCATCAGCGCGAAGTTCGGGGCCTCCTGGCCGAATGGCACGAGGCTATCGCCGTCCACAAGGAGATCGCTCAGGATGAGCGGCAGCTCCCGGCGGTTTGCCGGAGACGTGGGAGCGGCGGCCGGTTCGACGATCAGGTTGCCGAAGAGGCCCATGGGCTGGCCGATGTCTTCGCGGACGTGGTCGTGGTACCAGAAGATGCCGGCGTCCGGGCAATGCACGGTGTAGACAAACGTCGCGCCAGGCGCGATCGGTGGCTGCGTCATCCCGGGCGACCCATCGAACTGGCTGTCGAGCCGCACACCGTGCCAATGAATCGTGATTGGGCGGTCCAGCTCATTGCGGAGCCGGACGTAGAACGTCGAGCCCTGGCGTGTGCGAAGGAGCGGGCCCGGCGCCTGGCCGTTGAAGGCGAACATCGTCAGCGTGCGGCCGGCGATCGTGCGGCGGACGAGACCCGCGACGACGGCGACCGTATCGCCGTCCTTGATCTGGACGGCGGCGCTGGGTGTGGCGGCGGGAAGCTCACTGCCCCCGCGCCGGGCGCCGGGCACGATCAGGGCAACCGACGGACGTGCGTTCTCGAGGCCCGGTATCATCGGGCTCTTGATCATCGGCACGATCGTGCGGCCGCTCGGCGCCTCCGTCGTATCCACAGGTCCGTCCATTCCCGGCATGCCGGCCATGCCTGCCATACCGGCCATCGACTGCCTGCCAGCGCTATCCCGCGCACCGCCGCGCGCGGAGTCGGTGCCCTGCGCGGCGACGCCACTCACCACGGACAGCAGCGAGATCACCACACCGGATGCCGCCCGGCGAACGAGCGGCGACAGCATCGGTCTCAGAATGGTGCCTGGCCGGTGTTGTAAAACGGGTGTCCCGCGAACGATTGCATCATCGAGCTGGGCGATCGTCCAACCAGCACGACGGCGCCGTTCCACTTCTTGCCAATGGGTGGTGCTTCCGCGGTCACGAATACCGTGAACTTGTTCCAGGCGGCGTGCGCGTGCAGGACGTGCCCATTCTCGATAGGGCCGAGGTCGCGGACCATGTCGAGTTTGGGAGTCGCGAGCCACGCTTCGTAGGTGGAATACGCGCCGAGCGATGAGGCTGGCGGGAGATCGTCAGCCTGGATGTCGAGATCGTAGTTGAACGTGCCGTCGCGCGACGCTGCGAGGCCGAATGGCGAGGCCGATGGAGTGAGCACGACGGAGCCGGCCGCGTCTCGCGCGCGGTACGTGGGGGCGAGGCGAAAGCGTGGCGGCGGCGCGCGGAACGCGGCGATGCCGCTCGCGGCCAGCAGCACAATGGCGGCCCCAATAGCACGCTCAGTCGCGCGCACGACTAGTGCCCTCCGTGATGCGCCGTGTGAACGGCTTTCGTGGTTGCGGCGGCGGCGGCCGGCGCGTTCGGGGACGCCTTCCGGCCCGGTATCCCAATTCTGGGCCGTCGAGACATTGGGCATTCCCCAATCGTGCCCGTTCCATCCGTCGAAGCCATCCATGTGGAAGGCCCAAAATCCCGTCGTCATATCGCTGATCACCACGAGACCATCCGCGTTGCGGACGGCGACACCCCACGCACCATTGAGCACGCTACCCGTTCCCTTGTGCTGGCTGACCTCGGCGGTGTCCGGGCGCCCGGCCATCGTCACGCCGGACATGGTGGGTCCGTCGTAGGTGCGATAGAAGCCGACCGTGATCGGGTTCGCCGGGTCCATCATGTTAAAGACCTGCAGGCCATCCTCGTACGCCGACACGAAGACATACGGCCACCGGACTTCGTGGTTGTGCGGGAGGTGCTTCCAGTTGGCCGTCCACGCGCCGATCGCCCGGGAGATCGTGACCTCCTTCCCATCGAGACCGGGCTTCAGGTCGAAGATCCGGAGCGGGGCGTACTGAAACTCCGACTCGGTGACGACATACCGTCCGTCGGGAGTCGGCGTAATCGTGTGGCCGCGACCGAATGCCGAAACAACGGAACCGGGATTCTCGGTGACGGATGTGAGCAGCCTGGGTGTCTCTGGCCTGGAGACGTCGAAAACGAAGTACCCGCCGGGCTGCGCCCCGCCGTAGAACTTGTCCTGGTGAGTGATCGGGTCGTACTGCACGACGAAATCGTGATAGCGGCCGGTCGCGCCGGGCACGGGGACCTGTCCGATCAGGCCTTTGTCCGAATCACCCGCGAGAAACTTGCCCATGTCGTAGATGCTCGCGTACGTGCCGGTCAACGTCGTCGCAAACATGATCGTGCGGCCATCCGAGTGGCGATACGGAAACACATTGTGAAAGCCGCCGGGGAGCGAGCATCCCGCGTGGCCGGCGCATTGGCCCGGGTTACCGGACGACACGGCTGAATTGGGCGCGACGATGCGGCCGACCTCTCTGATCTTCGTGGTGTCGGGCAGGCCTGTCACATCGAACACGATGGCGCCGAGGTCGGCGTCGGGCGAACCCTGACTGAACTGGAAGGCCTGTACATAGTAGTAGCGGCCGTGGTACCTGAACGTCTTGCCTTCCATCCCGCCGAATCCCTGGTGCAGCTCGGGGTTGGCGATGTGGTACGTGTAAATGAGTTTGGCGTGCGCGGGGTCCTTGATGCTGATCAGCGAGAACCCGGCAGGTGTTGACGGGTCCTGCATCCGCGAGACGTAGACATAGGGGCGGCCGAGCTCCTGCTCCATCGTGAGGCCCGCGATCGTCTCGGAGCGGCCGAGCGGGATGTGCGACAGCAGGCGGACATTGGGCGTGTTGATCGTGAACAGCGGACTGCCGCTGTCGGCGACGGTGACCGGTGATTGTGCGAAGGCCACCGATCCTCCGAAGGCTGTCGCCATGGCGATCGTCGCGGCGATCGCTGCGGTGCGAACCATCGGTGTCCACCATCCCCGAGCAGCGAGCATCGTTTCACATGTAGCATGTTATCCAGCATGCCGCCGCTGACCGAGCGGCCGATGGGCCCAAGACCGTCATCCCCGGTGCGAACAACGTTGGATGCCTGCGATGGCGGGCGCTGTTGCCGCTCCCGATATTGGCGTCGTCGCGCAGGAGAATCAACGTGCGTTCCGGATAATGGGAATCCGGATTGGCGGCGGACGGCGTGTCACCGGGCCGGACGTGTGTGCGCGTCATCCGGCCGCAGGCGGCATGGCTACCTGTGCGAGAGTCGCCTCATCGAATGCCGACGACGCCGCGCACGGACTGAATCAATTTCGCGGAATCGTAGCCGATGCCGCCCTTGAAGACGATCTCCACGTTCTCAATGTCGGCGATATGAGCCGAGGGATCGCCCTTGATGACAACGAGATCCGCCTGCTTGCCGGCCGCAATCGTGCCGATACTGGTAGAGGCTCCCAGAAACTGGGCCCCGTTCGCGGTAGCGATGTGGATCGCCTCGACCGGCGTGAAGCCGCCTTCGACGAGCAGCTCGACGCCGCGCTGGTCACCGAACCCGGCGAGGACCCCGCCGATGCCTGTCGGGTCGGGGCCCGTGAGCAGCAGGCCGCCCGCGCGCACGAAGGCCAGCTCGAACGCCATTTCCTTGGCCATGAGGGCGCCCCATGGGAGGGGTTGGCCGTGCCATGTGGCAGCACCGCGGGCGCGCATGGTCAGATAGCTGACCCGGGATTCCGCTGACATCGCGTCCAGCATCCGGCGCTGGAGCGGCGGGCGATCGGGGATGGACAGCTCGTAGACCGGCAGTGTGGACGTGACGGCGACGTGGTGGGAGACGAGGTCGTGAATCAGGCTGTCGACCTTGGGGCTTGGGACGGGGATATCGACCCAGCTCGCGAAGATCGCGGGGGCGGCGGGACAGACATCGGGCTTCTTGCCGGGGACGAAATCCGCGTCGGTGCCGACGGGGCCGTGTTCCAGGTCATCGATGCCGAGGGCGGCGGCTTCGTGGTAGCCGATCGAGCACAGGTGGGCGGTGATCGTGGTGCCGCGCCGGTGGGCTTCCGTGATCGCGGCGCTGAGTTCCGCGCGGGTGAGGTGCGTGTAGCCCTTGAACGACGTGGCGCCCTGGTCGGCCCAGTAGTCCACGAACTTGCGCGCGTCATCGGGGCCGGTGAGCTCGTGCATCTGCGGGAAGGGCGTGCCTTTGCCTTCGAGGTAGGGCGCCGAGATATACATGCGGGGGCCGGGGGCGCGCCCGTCATCGATCTGCATCTTGAGATTCAGATCCATGTACGGCTCCATGCTCCCCGTCGTGCGGACCGTCGTGACACCGGCCGCGAGATACAATCGCGGGAAGGAGAACCCTTGTTGGCCCGCCAGTTGGCCTGGCGCCGGTGAGTGGCCGGTGCTGTCGCGGTCGAGCGACGACGTGTAGAACATGTGATCGTGCATCCCCACGAGACCGGGGATAACCGTGTAGCCATGGAGATCGAGCGACTGCGCGCCGACGGGGATCGCGGCATCGGCGGGGCCAACGCTCGCGATTCTGCCGCCCGCGATGACGACCGTCTGGTCCTCGCGGGCTGGGCTTCCCGTGCCGTCGACCACGCGGACATGCGTGAGCGCCACCGTGGGGGCATCGACGCGCACGAAAGCACGGACATCGGGCCCGAGCTCCTGGGCCGATAGCGCGACCGGGAGCGTGGCGGCGGCGATCGCGGCGGAGCACCACGATATGGCGGGCGACAGACGACACAGAGAGAGGCATAGGGGCACAACGTATGGCGGCCCGTGATGACCCGCAACACATTATCGCAGCCACGAATCACACGACACCGCACGGGACACCATGTTGACCGACGCACAGATCGCGGAATTGCGGACCCACTTCCCGATCCTCCGGGAGAAGACCTACCTGTACAACTGCTCCCAGGGCGCGCTCTCGGACGCCGTCGAGGGGGGGATGCGCGATTTCGCGATGAGCTGGCGGACATCATCGGCGCCCTGGGACGACTGGATGGAGGTGTACGAGTCGCTGCGGGTGACATTCGCGCGCTTCATCAACGCATCGCCCGACGAAGTCGCGATCATATCCAGCGCGTCGGCGGGCATCAATCCGATCGCGAATGCGCTGCAATTCGATGAGCGGCCCGGCGTCGTGATGGGAGAATACGAGTTTCCGACGATGGGACAGATCTGGCTCGCCCAGCAGGCGCGCGGGGCGCGCGTTCAGTTCCTCGATGGAGTGGGGTACTCGATCCCGACGGAGCGGTACGAGCAGGCGATCGACCGCAGCACGAAAATCGTCCCGCTGACCCACGTGTCGTTCGTGACCGGGCATCGGTCCGACGTGCCGGCGATCGCCCGCATCGCGCATGCGAAGGGTGCGCTCGTTTTCCTCGACGGGTATCAGGACTGTGGTACGCGACCGATCGACGTGAAGGCGCTGGACGTGGATTTCTTCGTGACGGGCACCTTGAAATACCTGCTCGGTCCGCCGGGGCTCGCGTTCCTCTACGTGCGGCGGGAGCTGATCGAGACATTGACGCCGACGATGACGAGCTGGTTCTCGCAGCGGGAGATCTTCGCGTTCGACACGAAGCATCTCGACCTGTCGCCCGCGGCCCGCCGATTCGAGAACGGTGCCCCGCCCATTCCCAGCATCTATCTCGCGCGACCGGCGCTCGATCTGCTCTCCGGGATCGGACTGGCGAACGTCGCGGCACAGATCGAGCGTCTGACCCAGGCGTTTCTCGCAGGGGTCGCCCGGCTAGGCATCGCGACCAAGACCCCGGCGACCAGCGTCGGGCCGCTCGTCGTCCTGCGCTCACACGACCCGGCTGCGGCGCTCGCCAAGCTCACCGCCCGGGGGATCGTGGCGTCGACCCGGCGCGACGGCGTGCGGTTCGCGTTCCACGTCTACAACACACTCGCCGACGTCGAGACGGCGCTCGCGGCGCTCGAGAGCGTGCGCGACCTCATGGTGCTGACATGAAGATCCTGGCCGGTGGGTGCCGCGTGTATAGCGCGGACGATGGCGCGGTGGCGTCGCGGGGAACCTGGACCTCGCGCAGCGTGATGTCCCGGAGCACGGGCGCACCGCTCATCACGCAGACGATCAACGATTACGGGACCGGCATTTCCCCGGCGACGCTCAACCCGACGGGCGAAGAGGTGCACTACGTCGCCGCGGGGGCCGGAGTTTGCTACATCGATGGGTATCGATACGACGTGCGGCCGGGGGCGGCCCTGTTCGTCCCGCCGGGCACGACGTACCACGTCGAGAACCCGGGGCCCGGTACGCTCCGGATCATCAGCGCGTGCTGTCCTGAAGATGCGGAGCGCCGAGTCATTGATACGCCGCCCGGCGCGAAGAGCGGCATAGCGCCCCATCGCATGGTGCAGGAGGCAGACCGCGAGCCCATGCGCGCGGGGCGCGACCGGGAGTTCCGGCTGCTCGTGAACACCGACGTGGGGTGCAAGCAAGTGACCCAGTTCATCGGGTGGATCCCGGCGAGCAAGGCTCCATTCCACCGGCATACGTACGAAGAGGGAATCTGCGTCCTCGAGGGGCGCGCTATCCTGCACATCCAAGGGGAGCCGTCGGCGCCGGAGCTTGGTCCTGGGAGCGGCGTGTACTTCCCTGTCGGCGTCGTGCACTGCGTCGAGAATCCTGGTCCGGATCCCATCCGGTTGCTGGGTGTGTTCCATCCATTCGGGGAGTCCTGCCGCGGCCTATGAAGACGCCTGACCCCGTGGCTGCCGGCGTCGAGCAGGGCGAGGAACTCTCCCGCCAGCTCACCACCGGCCAGCTCGGCATGATCGCCATCGGCGGGGCGATCGGCACGGGGCTGTTCCTGGGCAGCTCGCTCGCCGTGCGCACCGCGGGGCCCGGGCGTCATCGTCAGCTATCTGATCGGCGCCGCGATCGCGCTGCTGTTCATGGGCGCGTTGTCGGAAATGGCGGTCGCGCATCCGACCGCCGGCTCGTTCGGCGTCTACGCCGAGCTCTACGTGAACCCGTGGGCCGGGTTCGTGGTGCGCTACACCTACTGGGCGGCGCAGTGCATCGCGATCGGCGGCGAAGCGATCGCCATCGCCATCTACTGCCAGTGGTGGTTCCCCGGAGTGCCCAACTGGGTGTGGATCCTGGGGTTCTCAGTCGCACTCGCTGTACGTCAACGCGCGGAGCGTCGGCAGCTTCGGCAGCTTCGAGTACTGGTTCGCGATGATCAAAGTGGTCGCCATCGTCCTGTTCATCGTGCTGGGCTTCTGCGCTGATTGCCGGCGTCGGTTCCACGCCCGCGATCGGCTTCACGAACTTCACCGCACATGGCGGCTTTCTGGCCACCGGATGGCGCGGCGTCTGGATGGCCATGGTGTTCGTGATCTTCAGCTTCATGGGCACCGAGGTCGTCGCCGTTACGGCGGGCGAAGCCAAGGATCCGGCTACGGCCGTGCCGCGCGCGATGCGCTGCGATGGTCGGGCGGCTGATCCTGTTTTACCTGGGCGCCATTACGGTGCTGATCGGCATCGTTCCGTGGACCGCGGTTCAGCCTGGGTCGGACGTCACGGCGAGCCCCTTCGTCCGGGTCTTCCGCCTGATCGGCATCCCCGCCGCCGCGCACGTCGTCAATCTCGTCGTCATCACGGCCGCGGCGTCGAGCATGAACTGCAATCTCTATCTGACGAGCCGGATGATGTTCTCGCTCGCGCGCGGCGGATATGCACCGGCCGTACTGGGCCGGCTCCTCGCCGCGGCGCGCCGCTCGCGGCGCTCCTCGTCTCGGCCGCCGGACTCGGCGTCGCGCTCGCCGTATCGCTCAGTTTTCCCGAGAGCGCCTACGTCTATCTGTTCGGGATCTCGCTCTTCGGCGGTTTGTTTGCGTGGCTCATGATCTTCATCACGCACCTGTACTTCCGTCCCCGATGGGAATCGCTCGGCCGCCCCCGCCTGCCCGTCCGCATGATCGGCTATCCCTATACATCGTGGCTCGGCATCATCGCGATCGTCGCGATCATGGTCACCACATGGTGGGTCGAGGGGATGCGTGTCACGCTCGAAGCGGGCCTGCCATGGCTCGTCGCGCTGACGATCGCCTACCTCATCGTGGCCCGCCGGCGCGCGCGGCTCGCCGCGGCAGCGGGGCCGATCGGCACAGTCGCTCCGGCGATCCCGACCGACGGTATCGCGTGAGCGACATCCCCGTGTGTGCTGCGCGCCGCGCTCCCGGAGTTACTCCGGTACGACGGCCGTGACCTCGATTTCGACGCGGGCCTCGTCCTCGACCAAGCCCACGACCTGCACCGCCGTCATGGCCGGGTAGTGCCGGCCGATGATCTCGCGGTAGGCGGCGCCCATCTCCTTGCGTGCGCCGATGTACTCCTGCTTGTCGATCACATACCACGTCATGCGAACGATGTGCTCCGGGCGGGCACCTCCCTCGGCGAGGACCGCCACGATGTTACGGAGCGTCTGGCGGACCTGCCCGATGAAGTCCTTCGCTGTGAGCGTGCCATTGGCGTCGCAGCCGATCATCCCGCTGACGTGTACCGATCGCCCACTGGCCGTGACGCCGTACGCGTAGCCATGCGGTTTCGCCCACCCGGTTGGGTGGAGCAACTGGGGATCCGAATCAGCTGGCATCCTGAAACCTCGTGATGCGGGTCCGAAGGTCGTCCGGAATCGGAACCGCGCGTCTCGATTTGGCGTCGATCAGGACCACCACCGAGTTGCCTCGGACGCGCTCACTGCCGTCAGGGCCGCGAAACTGGATCTCGGAGGCGATCGACGATGTGCCGATCCGGCGTACGACAAGCGACGCCGCCAGCACCTCACCCAGCATGCTGGGCGCGGCGAAATCCACATCGAGGTGCACGGTCGGCAGGCCCCAGCCCCGGCGCTCGTGGATCTCCGCGAACGACACGCCGAGCTCGTCGCGGCACCAGTCTTCGACGAGGTTGTTGAACATCTCGAGGTAGCGCGGGAAGAAGACGATGCCGGCCGGATCGCAGTGCGCGAAGCGGATCAGGATCGTCGAGCGATACGCGCGCGGCGAAATCGCCCCGGCGGCCGTGGGGCGGTTGGACTCAGCCATGCAGTGCCTCGTGCTCGCGAAAAGACTTGATGATGCCACGGGCGACGATCAACAGCTGGACCTCCGTGGCGCCTTCGTAGATACGGAGCGGGCGGATCTCGGAGTACAGGCGCGCGACCGTCTGGTCCGCGGCGACACCGAGCCCGCCGAAAATCTGCATGGCGGCATCGATGACCTGTTGAGCCGTCTCCGTCGCCGTCATCTTGGCCATCGCGGCCTCGACCGTCACGGGCTGGCCGCGGTCGCGGAGCCAGGCGGCCCGATACGTGAGCAGTGCGGCCGAGTCGATGCCTGTCGCCATCGTCGCGAGCTTGGCCTGCGTGAGTTGGAAATCGGAGAGTGCCTGGCCGAACATCTGCCGGGTCGTCGCGCGGCGCAGGGCCTCATCCAGCGCGCGTCGCGCGAAACCCAGGGCGGCTGCGGCGACCGACGTTCGAAAAATATCGAGCGTGGCCATGGCGACCTTGAACCCGCCGCCCGGGTCGCCGATCCGCTGGATTGCGGGGATCCGGCAGTTGGTGAAGCGCAGGCGGGCCAGCGGGTGCGGTGCGATGACCTCGATCCGTTCCGCGATCGTGAACCCGGGCGTCTCCGCGTCGACCACGAAGGCCGTGATGCCTCGTGAGCCGGGAGCCTCGCCTGTCCGGGCGAACACCACGTAGAAGTCTGCGATCCCGCCATTGGACACCCACGTCTTCTCGCCGTCGAGCACATAGTCGTCCCCGTCAGCGCGGGCGGCGCACCCAAGGGCCGCGACATCGGAGCCTGCATCAGGCTCGGAGAGCGAGAACGCCGAGATGGCCGTACCGTGAGCGACGCGCGGGAGATAGCGCGCCTTTTGCGCCTCCGTGCCGAACAGCGAGATGGCGCCCGATCCGAGCCCTTGCATCGCGAACGCGAAATCCGCGAGCGCGGAGTGGCGAGCCAGCGTCTCGCGGATCAGGCAGATCGCCCGGGTATCGATCCGATCGGTCGTGCCGCCGTGCGCGGTGCCGGCGATCGCGTGCGCGAGCCATCCGGCCTCACCCAGTGACCGCACGAGCGCGCGGCATTCCGCGTCGATATCCGCCGCATGGGCTCGACCCAGGTGCGCGTCCGCCCAGGTATCCAGCTCGATCGCGAGCGCGCGGTGCCGGGGCTCCAGGAAGGGCCACTCCAGGTACTGACGATCCGCCACCGTCAGTTCCCCTCGAAGCGGGGCTTCTGCTTCGCCACGAAAGCGTGATAGGCGCGGTGAAAATCGTTCGTGGCCATGCAGATCGCCTGTGCTTCCGCCTCGGCCTCGATTGCCTCATCGATCCCCATGTTCCATTCCTGGTGCAGCATCCGCTTCGTCATCCCGTGCGCGAACGTCGGGCCGGCGGCCAGCTCGGCGGCGAGGGCCTGCGCATCCGGCAGCAGTCTGCCGGGTTCGCAGAGGCGATTGAAAAACCCCCATCGCTCGGCCTCTTCCCCGCCCATGCTGCGTCCCGTGTACAGCAACTCCGCGGCGCGGCCCTGGCCGATCACCCGTGGCAGGAGCGCGCAGGCGCCCATGTCGCAGCCGGCCAGCCCGACACGCGTGAAGAGAAACGCCGTCTTGCTGCGCGCGGTACCGTAGCGGAAGTCTGATGCGAGGGCGAGCAGCGCGCCCGCGCCCGCGCAGATGCCATCGATCGCCGCGACGATCGGCTGTGGGCAGGCGCGCATGGCCTTGACCAGATCGCCGGTGAGGCGGGTAAACGTCAGGAGGCCGGGCATGTCGAGCTTCGTCAGCGGGCCGATGATCTCGTGCACATCGCCACCGGAGCAGAAGTTGTCCCCTGCCCCGGTGATCACGACGACCGTGACGTCCGGCGCGTGGACCAGCGCGCGAAACAGGTCCCGCAGCTCCGTGTAGGACTCGAACGTCAGTGGATTCTTGCGCTCCGGTCTGTTCAGCGTGATCGTCGCGACCGCCTTGTCCACCGCGAAGAGGAAGTGGCGGCCGATGTAGCTCGAAAGGGGCTGCGTGCCGGGCAACTGATGGGGGTCTCCAGCGAGATGGCGCATTGGTCTCCGCGGAATGTGCTAGGAACCAGCGCTGTCGGACGCCGGCGCGGCGGCGGCGGTGGCGACGGTCGTGACGTGAGCTTTCAGTTTCTGCAGGATCTCGAACATCCCGGCCTTGTCCGTCTCGTCGAGTCCCGAGAGGAGCTCGACAATCCATTGTTCATGGGAAGATGCCATGTCACGAAAGCGGGCGAGGCCGGCGGCGGTGAGCTTCACCGCGACCACGCGGCGGTCGGCCGGATCGAAGATGCGGACGACGAGTCGCTCGCGCTCCAGTTGATCCGTGATGCCGGTGACGTTGCCGCCCGAGACCATGAGCCGGCGGGAGAGCTCCGACATCCGGAGGCCGTCGGGGTGGCGTTCGAGCTGCGCCATCAAGTCGAATCGCGGGAGCGTGGTCTCGAACTCACGGCGGAGCCGGTCGCGGACCTGGTGTTCGACCCGGATCGTGCAGGCGAGGAGACGGAGCCAGAGTCGCAGGTCCTGGTGGTCATCCACCGTCGTCCGCGTTTCCAGATCCATGAGCTCCGTCGCCGGCGGATCCAGGACCAGACTGGACATCGCGGGCATCGCGGGCATCGCGGGTGCCGTCGCGCCGTTGGTGAGCGTGCTCACATGACCTCCCCGCCTGGGACGGCGATCGCCTGGCCCGTGATGGCTTCAGTCCCCGGTAAGCAGAGCCACACGACAGTGTGCGCAACCTCGACGGGCGTCAGGAGGCGGTTCTGGGGGTTTTGGGCCGTCAGGGTGGCCAGCGCTTCGGCCGGCGCGGCTCCGGTGCGCGCGACGATGTTATCGATCGTCCGGGTGGTCATGTCGGTATCCACGTAACCGGGGCAGACCGCGTTGACTGTGACACCGGCCTTGGCAGTCTCGAGGGCCAGCGCGCGAGTGAGGCCGACCACGCCGTGCTTGGCCGCGCAGTACGCGGAGACATAGCGATAGCCGACGAGGCCTGCGGCGCTGGCGACATTGACGATCCGCCCCCAGCCGGACTCGATCATCGCGGGGAGTGCTTCGCGGATGCAATAGAACGTGCCGTCGAGATTGACCGCCATCATCCGGCGCCAGAGGGCGGCGTCCGTCTTGCGAAAGGGCGCAGACTCCGCGGCGCCCGCATTGTTGATCAGGATGTCGATCGGGCCGGACTGGTCGCGTGCCTCAGTGAACGCGCGGGCGACCGCGTTCGCATCCGAGACATCGGCGCGGACGGATCCGATCGTGCCCGACGTCGCGAGCGCACCGACCGTCTGCGCCAGGGCATTGGCGTCGCGGCCGAGGATCGTGACGCGGGCGCCGTGGCCGAGAAGGGCTCGCGCCGTGGCTTCGCCGATGCCGCGCGCGCCGCCGGTGACGAGGGCATGACGACCGGCCAGCGGGTGTTTCGATTCCACTGGTTGCTGGGGCGCGGTCATACCTGGAGGGCGAGTTGCGCCGCGCGCGCCAGATTGCGCTCGAGCTGGATCTTGCCGCCGAGGTATGGGGCTGGCCACCAGATTTCGGCGTAGCCTTGCTTCGCCGCCTCGTGCAGCGTCCATGCGGGGTCGGCGAGATGGGGGCGGGCGACCGCGCAGAGATCCGCGCGTCCCGCGGCGATGATCGTGTTGATGTGATCCCCTTCGAAGATATTGCCGACCGCGATCGTCGGGATGCCGGCTTCGTTGCGGATGCGGTCCGAGAGCGGGACCTGGAACATCCGTCCGTAGACCGGCCGTTCCTCTTTGCTGACCTGTCCGGAGGAGCAGTCGATGACATCGGCGCCTGCCGCCTTGAAGAGGCGTGCGATCTCGACGGCATCGTCGGGCGAGACACCGCCCGGAACCCAGTCGTGGGCCGAGATGCGGACACTCATGGGTTTATCCGCGGGCCATACATTGCGCATGGCGCGGAAGACCTCCAGCGGAAAGCGGCAGCGATTGGCGAGTGAGCCGCCGTAGGCATCCGTCCGGCGATTCGTGAGCGGGGAGATGAAACTCGAGAGCAGGTAGCCGTGGGCGCAGTGGAGCTCGAGCCAGTCGAAGCCTGCGGCGACCGCGCGGCGTGTGGCATCCACGAAGTCCGCCTGAATCCGAACCATGTCCTCGCACGTCGCCTCGCGCGGCGTCTGCGAAAGGCCGTCGACATAGGGAATCGCCGACGCCGATACGAGCGGCCAATTCTCCGTTTCCAGCGGCTGGTCCGTGCCTTCCCAACCGAGGCGGGTGGACCCTTTGCGTCCCGCGTGGCCGAGCTGGATCGCGACGCGGGCGTCCGACTGTGCGTGGATGACATCGACGATGCGGGTCCAGCCGAGGAGTTGCTGGTCATTCCAGAGGCCGAGGCATCCGGGAGTGATGCGGGCGTCGGGTGAGACGCAGGTCATCTCCGTGAAGACCATGGCGGCGCCGCCGAGGGCGCGCGCACCGAGGTGGACGAGATGGAAGTCATTGGGCATCCCGTCGGCGGCCACTGTACATCGCCATGGGGGAGACGACGACGCGATTCTTGAGCGTGACGCCGCGGACCGAGAACGGCGTAAACATTGGCGGGCGGGGCTGGTCTGCGCCGCTGCGCGTGGCGAACCATTGTTCGACCTCCGCGACATATCGTGCGTCGCGGACCTTGAGGTTGTCGTGGCCGATGCGCTGGCTGCCGGTGAGGAGACTGTACGTGAACTGTTCGGGCTCGAGGTCCACGTACCGCTCGACCTGCTCGAACCATTCCATACGATTGCGGGCCGCGCTCTGGAGCTTGAGGGCTTCGACCTCACGGACATCCTGGTAGCGCTGGAGTGCAGCGGGGATCTCCGCCTTGGGCATCTCGCCCGCGTGTTCGGAGAGCACCCCGGCGAGCGCGATGGCGTCCTCCATGGCGAGCTTCGTACCGGAGCCGATACTGAAGTGCGCCGTGTGGGCGGCGTCGCCGATCAGGACGATGTTGTGGTGGTGCCACTGCTCGCAGAGCACGCGATTGAACGTGAGCCAGGCTGACGATCCGCGGCAGGTGGTGGGCGTTGGAGACGAGATGGTGGCCGTCGAGACGGTTCGCGAACAGACGTTCGCAGAGCGCGACGGATTGCGGCGTGTCCATCGCTTCGATGCCTGCGGCGCGCCAGTTGCGCTCCGGCGTTTCGACGATGAACGTCGACCAGTCGTCATCGAAGCGGTAGGCGTGGAGATTGAACCAGCCCCATTCCGTCTCGCGGAAGTCGAACGTGAACGCATCGAGCTTGATGCGTCTGCCGAGCCAGATGAAGCGATTGGCCCGCGGCTGGATATTGGGGTGGAAGGCATCCTCGTATCTCTTCCGCGTGGTGGATGCCGCGCCGTCGGACGCGACGACGAGATCGTACTCGGCAGCATAGGGCTCGGGATCCGAGACTTCGCGCTGGAAGACGAGTGAGACCCCGAGCTGCTTCGCCCGTTCGTGGAAGATCTGGAGAAGCCTGAGCCGGCCGATCCCGCAGAAACCGTGGCCGCCGGAGATGAACGTGCGGTCCTTGAAGTGGACCTCGATGTCATCCCAGTGACGGAAGGCGCCGGTGATTGCGGCGTGGGTTTCCGGATCCGCGGACCGGAAACCGTCCATCGTCTTGTCCGAGAACACGACCCCCCATCCGAACGTGTCATCGGGCCGGTTGCGTTCGAAGACCGTGACGTCCCACGTGGGGTGTGCCTTCTTGGTGAGGATCGAGAAATAGAGACCGGCGGGTCCGCCTCCCAGGCAGGCGATTCTCATCGGAGCGCGGCGGCGAGCTGCTCGCCGGAGTCGTCCGCCAGTGCGGCCTGGCACAGCGCACGGAAGCGGGCGGCGGCGTCGGGCGTCTCGCGGAGCGCTGGGATCGCGGCCATGACGAGATCGTAGTTCCGGTTTCCACGTTCGCGGGTGTCGCCGTAGCCTTTGACCAGGCGCGGCGCCGAGGCCACCGACAGGGCGAGCGGGTAGTCATCGCGTGCGAGCGTGGCGACGCGGCCGAGCCACTCGTTGATCCTGGCCTGTTCCTGGTGGAACCGGAGTGCGCGGCGACGGGTGGGGCGGAGCGCGGCCATCACATAGAGCTGCAGGAATCCGAACAGCGACGTCGTACGGAGGACCTTGCCCTTCCGAGTCAGGCGACCGATCACGGCGCGAGCCGATCGGCTTTTGAGCAGCCAGTGCCCGAGGCGTATGGGGAGGATCTCGGCGAACTGGTCCACCTGGGGGTGGAGAAACTCGTCGATGTGGAGAACCTGATTGTCCGTCGCGTGGGATTCGACCTGCACGCGGTCGAAGCGCGGGCGGCGGATCTTGAGGTCCGCGACGCGGATCGCATCCTCGTACGACATCCAGAGTGCGAGCTGGCGGGCGGTTTCCGTGAGGAGCGCGTGGTCGCCAGTGCCGTACCGTGCATCCAGGTCCCGGATGGCATCGAGCCGGTCGAGGTATTCACGCGCGTATCGTACATCCTGGTAGTCGGCGAGCCGGGGGACGGCAGCGAGGAGCACGGCGTGGCTCGCGGCGGGAAACGTCTGCTCGACGCGATCGGCGAGGACGCGCACGCGTGGGCCGATCGACGGCGGGGCGGGCTCGGCGCCGATCGTGGCATCAGTGGCCGGCGGCGAGGCATCGAGACCGGCCGTATCCGACATGATCGGCAGCGGGCGACGTTTGCCATTCGTGCCCGGGTCTGGGGCGGAGCTGGTCGCGACGCCGGCGGCGAAGGCGGCGAGACTTGCCGTCACGCCGACGCCGGCCCGGCGGATCGCGTCCTCGAACTGCGCGCGGCTGAAAGGAAGCGCGCCGCTCGTGGCGAGCGCGCCGAACAGCGGCGCACTGATCACACTTCCCGTATCGGCCGCGACGCGGGCGAAATCGCGCGCGACGTATACACGCGCTGCGGCGGCGCCGGAGGCGACCAGGCCGGCATTGTCGATCCGGCCGTCGCCGGCGTGCGTCTTCTCGATCATCGAGTAGACGCGATGCGTGGACGCGATCAGCGTCGTGCGGTCGGGCGTGACGAGTCCGCGCTGGACTGCGCGGCCGGCCTCCATCAGCTCGGAGGCGATCACGATGTCGACCTCACCGGGCACCGGCATCAGGGCGAGGACCGGATCCTTGCCTGCGGCGGTGGCGGCTGCCTCGGGGAACAGCTCCACGTAGTAGATCGTGGCGCCGGTGCGCTGCGCGACGCCGGGCACGGACGTCGTCTGCGCGAGGTACCCGTTGTGCTCCGCCAGGTCGACGATCCAGTCGGCGAGCACGCCACCCCCTTCCCCGCCCATGGCCAGGATGGCGATCGTGATCGCGCGCGGGGGGCGAGACGTCGCGTCGTCCGCGGCGGGCGGGTTCAGAGGAAGCGTCTGCGTCGGATCCTCGGGCGTGTCAGCCGAGGATGGCTGCGAGGCGGCGGTCGATGCCTCGTTGCAGAAAGCCGATGACGGCGCGCTGGAATCGTGCCATCCAGCGTTCGGCCGCCGACGGGTTGGTCACCAGCGCAGTGCGGTAAAACGACGGGCACAGGACCGCGGCGTGCGCGACCTCGCCGCACAGGCCGCATCCCACGCAGCTATCGATCACCGTCGCGACCGGATCCGTGCGGAGGGGATCCGGATTGTCCTTGATCGTGAGCGACGGGCAGCCGGAGAGGCGGATGCAGGAGTGGTCGCCGGTACACGTGTCGGCGTCGACGCCGAATCGTTCCCGCACCACGCGCTTGCCTGCTTTCGCGAGCTTGCATCAACTGGGGCTTGACGCGGCGCTGCTTGTTCAGCGCACATTCGCTCTGCGCGACGATGACCTTGGGGCCCCTTTCTTTGTGTGGTCAGCGCTTCCCTGAGGACGTCGCGCATCCCTGCGACATCGTAGGTCCGGGTGATCGTGCGCACCCATTTCACGCCGACGCCACGTACCGCGTCGGCGATCGAGAGCTTGGTCGTGCGGATCGGATTGGAGGCGGCGGACGAAAGAATGTCCTGGCCGCCGGTGGCCGCGGTGTAGCTGTTGTCGACGACCACGAGCACGCTGTCGCTCTGATTGAAGACCGCGTTGCCGACACCGCTGGTCAGGCCGTTGTGCCAGAATCCGCCGTCGCCCATGATGCTGATCGTGCGCTTGTTGGTCTCGTTGGTGTTGAACGCGGCGGCGCCGGCCCAGCCGAGGCCGTAGCCCATGGTGGTGGCGCCGATGTTGAAGGGCGGCAGGATGGAGAAGAGGTGGCAGCCGATGTCGCAGCTCACGTGGTGCTGGCCCAGCTCGCGTTCGACCAGCTTCATCGCCGTGAAGATCGGTCGTTCCGGGCAGCCGGTGCAGAACGACGGTGGCCGCGGGTGGATCTCGGCGGCCGGTGGAGGCGTGGAGACAGGCTTGGCGGCCGGCTGTGGCGCGGGGCGGCAGAGCGACGGGAGGCGGGAACGCGTCGATCGCGTCGGGGAGCGTAGCGTTCGACGAATGCGGTGGATGCCGGTGATCACCGCGGCCGCGGTGTATTCGCCGGCCATCGGGAGCACGTCCTTGCCGTGGACTTTCGTGGGGATGCCGGCTTTGCGCAGGATGGAGTGGAGGTTCTGCTCGATGAAATCGGGCTGGCCTTCCTCGATCACGAGCACCGCGCGCTTGCCGGCGCAGAACCGTTTGACCTCCTCGTCGATCAGCGGGTAGGTGACGTTGAGCACGTAGAGCGGGATCGCGGTATCGCCGAACGCGTCGGAGAGGCCGAGCAATTCGAGGGAGCGGATGGTGGTGTTGTACATCCCGCCTTGCAGGATGATGCCGAAATCCTGCGTGCCCTCGGCGAAGAACTCGTTGAGGTGGTGCTCGCTGGATGAACTGCTGCGCGGCGGGCCAGCGCTTGTGGATTTTCTCCTGCTCGTGCAGGAAGCTCGATGGCGGGAGGACGATCCGGCTGGCGTCGCGTCGTGGCTTCTCCATCGCGTCCTTGAGCGTGAAGGTTGGGCGGACATTGTCTTTGGCGATGAAGCGGCCGTGGACGTGGCAGGCGCGGATGCGCAGCTCGAGCATGACCGGCGTGTGACTGGCCTCCGAGAGTGCGAACCCCTGCTCGACCGCGCGCACGATCGATGGGAGATTCGGCCGGGGATCGAGCAGCCACATCTGCGACTTCATGGCGAACGCGTGGGAGCGTTCCTGCATGATGCTGGAGCCGTCGCCGTAGTCTTCGCCGACGATGATGAGCGCGCCGCCGGTCGACGCCGCCGGAGGCGAGATTGGCGAGCGCATCGGAGGCGACGTTGGTGCCGACCGTGGACTTGAACGTGACCGCGCCGCGCAGCGGATAGTTGACCGAGGCGGCGAGTGTCGCGGCGGCGGTGGCCTCGGATGCGCTGTGCTCGAAGTGGACGCCGAGTTCTTCGAGGATGTCGTTGGCGTCGGTGAGGACGTCCATCAGGTGCGAGATGGGTGCGCCCTGATAGCCGGCGACATAGGACACGCCCGGACTGGAGGAGGGCCTTGGTGACGGCGAGAATGCCTTCGCCGTGGAATACCTGCGCCGTCGCCGAGCCGCAGCTTCTGCACTTCCGTCGTGAACGACCGTTCTGCCACAGCCGCCCCGTTAGGTGCGAACAGCTACCTGCTGGAGTTATTCATATCTAAATACTTCAAGCGTCAACGAAGCGCTATACAGCATTCATTATAGTGCGGGATCGGGGGAGTCGGCTCAGTAGGGGTTGGGGACCAGGGGTTGGGGACTGGGGATTGGCGGCGGGGAGTGGGGCGTCAGGCGGAGACAAGTGCCAGGACGCGGCAGGGGCTGCCGGATCCGTTGACGATCTTGAGCGGCGGCGTGATGAGGATGGCGCCGGTGGGTGGCAACTTGTCGAGGTTCGTGAGGCTGGCGAGACCGAACTTGTTATTGCCGTGCATGATACTGTGACATGGGAATGGCGGTTCGAAGCGGAACGCCTGGCCCGCGTCGGTGCCGACGCCTTCGGAACCCCAGCCGATGACATTGCGTTCCTTGGCCAGGAACGGAACGAGATCCGCGTGCGGACCGGGGACGTGTGAGCCGTCCTCCTTGATGTTGAGAAAGGCGGCGGCGTCGGTGCGCTTGGACCAATCGGTGCGCATCAGGACCCATGAGCCCGCGGCGATGCGTCCGTGCTGGCGTTCCCATTCCTCGACGTGTTTGGGCGTCAGCAGAAAGTCGGCGTCCGCGGCGACCTCGCGCGAGACATCGATGACGCATGCGGGCGCGATGAACTTCTCTGCCGGGATGCTGTCGGTCGCATTGCGCGGGTAGTCCTTGCCGCTCACCCAGTGGACCGGGGCGTCGAAGTGTGTGCCGGTGTGTTCACCGCAGGAGAAGTTGTTCCAGTACCACGCGGGCCCGCGGCTGTCGTAGTGGGAGATCTCCTCGAGGTGAAACGGCCACGACTTGCCGAACTCCGGCGGCAACTGGATCACCGCGGTGTCGGCCGTCAGGGGTTGGCTCAAATCGATGACCCGGATCGAGCCCGAGACGAGCGCCTGGGCGAAACGAGCGAGCACGTTGTCTTCCACTGGTCATCCTCCGGTTCGCGGCCACGGGAATGTAATTCCGCCGTCTGCCGTAGACGGCGCTCGGCTTGGTCCGGGGCGTGGAGTTGAGGCCTCCGGCAGGCCGCCAATGTCCCATTATTTGCGAACGAGCGAGCTCTGCCATATAATGGGGCCCCGAATCGGGCCCGTTTTCAGCCAATATCGAAGCCGAGAGGCTATGCACCGTCGGGGCAGTGCGGTTCGCGAGGCCATCCTTGCTGCATTCAGCGTGATCGCCAGCGCTGTTGCTGGCACACCACTCCACGCGCAAACGCCGGTGGCCGACTCGGCGGCCGCCAAGCGTACACCGCCGCGCGAACAATCGGTCACGGCGGGCGCCGCCCGGATTTCAGTATATCGCCAGGGAGTGAAGGCGGTGCGAGTGGTGGTTCGCTCGGACAGCGGAACATTCTCCGTCTCCGCTGATTCTGCGATTCTGGCGACGTGGGCGGACTCGGCGGCCTCGCTCCCCGATCCGCCGGACACCGTGGCGGGCGTCAAGGTGTCATTCAGAGATGTGGCAGATCAGGGCCGATGGTGATAGCGGGGCGCACATGCGCTTCGTCCGTCTGCCGACGAGTCACGGTCCTGATTTGGTCCTGGCCATGTTCAACGGCGCGTGGAATGGCTTCGCGTATCTGGGATCCGGCGCGCCGAATGTACTCGCCGTGTTGCGGGGAGGTCCGAACGTGGCGACTGACACAATGCACGGAACCATGATCTGGGCAAGGCACGGGCACGGAGCGCAATGCCTATCAGGGGACCCGGCACACCGTATCCGCGTCGACATGCGAGACACATCGTGCATGCTCCCGCCTGACGATCAACAAGCTTCCCAACGCCGTCATTCCGCGCGTCCCACGTATCCCGAGGTACTGCGGCGTGCCCGTGTTGAAGGTGAAGCAACCATGCAATTCGTCATCGACACGACGGGCCGAGTCGATCCGCGCACCATCGAGCTGCTCGCGTCCACCGACTATCGGTTCGCGCTGGCCTGCCGGGAGACCTTGCCGCGGATGGAGTTCAATCCAGCCGAGGTCGAAGGGCGCAAGGTGCCCGAGATCGTGCAACTGCCATTCACCTTCGCGCTGCGGCGTTGATTCAAAGACATCTCGCCGGCGATCCCGGCCTGAGGAATGCCCGAGTGGTTCGCTGGATGAGAGATCTGCTTTACGAGTCAACTCCAGCGGAGTTTCGCAGCACGCACGGGGTCGCTGAATCGGTCCAACGGCTGTCGGCTGCGACGAGCCGCTCGGTGTTCACATTGGCGGCGTTCAGCGAAACGCGGGCCGTCGGCAACGTGTCGCCGGACCGCGTACGTCTCTACCGCTTCATCCCGATGGTCGGCAACTCCTTCATCCCCGTCTTCGTGGGGCGATTTGAGTCCCGGGATGGAGGCACTGTGCTCACCGGTCAATTCGGGATGCGGGCGTCCACGAGGGTCTTCATGACCCTGTGGTTGGGGGCGACGGCCGCGTTTGCGGTCAGTTTCCTGGTAGCTGACTTCACTTCGAGAACTTCGACACCAGTGTGGCAGTGGCTATCCCCGCTGTTCATGCTGGTAGCCGGTGTGGGATTCGTCAGTTTGGGGAAGTGGTTCGCGCGCAATGATATCACGTGGTTGTCGAGAGTCATCGCGCAGGCGCTCGGCGGTCCCGCTACCGCAGTCCAAGTTGAATCCGCGCCCGACCCCACGGCGGTGCCGCTATCGTTGAAGTGTGTGGCCTTATTCCTTGCCGTAACGGGGGTGACGAACGGTTTGGCGGATTCCGGTGGGCCACGAGTGCTACCGCTTCATTGGCAGGCCTTGTACGGGATCTCGGGCCTTGTGCTCGCGGCGGGTGTCTGGCGGCGCCGTCCGTGGGCGTGGTGGGGCGGATTTCTGGCACTCGGCCTTGCGGCCCTCACGTCGGTGGTCGCCATGCCAGAGATGGCGCACTCACCGCCGCCGTTGATGATTCGCGCGGTGTTCGGCGTACTCCTCCTGGTTGTGGGTGGAGCTTGGTGCGCGTGGTGGTATGGCCAGCGCAGACATTTCCTGTGGAACGACATCCCGAGCGCGGAGAAGTAAGCGGTCGCAATGCGAGCACGGGGCCGCCCGGCGTGTTGACGGCAAGCGACTTCTCCGACATTTTGGCCCGGGATTTGTAGCGTTCCCGAACGGACCCGCTGCCGTCGACGACAGGCTGGCCGGTCCCGGCAACTTCAGTCTTACTGGGCGGGTCAAGACCCGCCTCTACCAGGGGCGAATCTGTGCGGGGCGGCTATGCCGGTTTGCCGACAGAGTCGTTACGGGACGCGCGCTAATCCTGGGGGTCAGGCGCAATGCAATCCGCAGCGTTGAGTGTCGTGTGCGGAGCCACGCGACGGACAGGTGTCTGGCGGCGGATCGTTCGGGTGGCTGGTGCGGTTGCCGCGGGGCTTGCGGCATCTGCTGCAGTCTTCGGACTCGCAGCGCAGCCGAGCGCCGATTCGACCGCCGAGATTCACCCGGAGCTGGTTGTGCACCGGGTGGTTGTGAAGTTTGCTGGCGGGCGGGTCACGGTTGCGCGGCAGCAGGGGAAGCAGGTGTACGTCTATGTGCGGACGGACAGCGGAACGTTTTCACTCGTTGCGGACTCCGGCGTCCTTGCCCGTTGGGCGGATTCGGCTGCTACGCTGCCTGAGCCGCTGGGAGTGAAGGACAAGCGGCCCAAGATGTCGCAGCTCCGAGCGGACGGGGACAGCGGGGCACACATGCAGTTCGTGCGTGTGGCTACCAATCACGGGACCGAGCTGTCCCTGGCCGTGTTCAATGGCGCGTGGGGTGTCGTCGAGGATCTGGGTCCACAGTGGGCGGAAGTCCTCGAGGCATTGCGAAGTGACACGATCATGGTCGCGGACAGCGGGCACGTCGCATTCTCGATCGCTCCGAAGACTCCCCCAAAGGGGCCGTGGCCATATCCCATCCTGCCGGATACGGGGGATGTGCTCGCACTGAACGTTGCGGACAGCACGTGGCAGCACCTGTTCAAGCAGGCTCGCGAGGTGGATCGGGTGCATCCAATGTATCCATTCCCGCTCAGGCGAGCGGGGATTGGCGGCGGCGCGACGCTGCAATTCATGATCAATGCGACGGGCCGAGTGGAGAGGGAGTCCGTTCAACTGCTGGCGGACACCGATCCACTGTTTGCCCTGGCGTGCAGGGAGATCTTGCCGGACATGCGGTTCGTCCCGGCCGAGTACGATGGCCGCACCGTTCGCGAGCTGGTGCGGATGCCGTTCATGTTTGCGCTACGGCGATAGAGAACAGGCCGCATTTTTTTGCGCGGTTCGCGTCACGCAGTGGTGGTGCGCATCAGTCCAGGGCGTACAGATTGCCGTCGGCACTGCCGACGAGGATGGCGCCTGGCACGACGGTGGGTGACGACAGGATGCCCCCGGCCGTGAACATCCTGCTGATCTCGACCGGCAGATCGTCGTAGAAGGAGCTCCCGCCGATCTTCTTATAGTCCGGCGAGCCATCCGGCATCGTCAGCGCGGCGCGGTTGTGCTTCGCGGAGTCCGATTCGAACGTCCACGCGCGCTTCTGCGTCTTGAGGTCGATGGCGGCGAGGGTGCCGTCCCAACTGCCGACATAGAGCATATCGCCGGCGATTGCGGGTGAGCCGAAGAGAAACCACGTCATCTGCATGGAGAAGACGGGCTTCCCTGTCGTCGCGTCGAGCGCGTGCAGCATTCTCGAATCCGATGTGACGAAATAGACGACGCCGTCGCGGATCGCCGGTGAGCTCACGACCCAGGAGCCCTTGTTGTCGAAGGACCACTTCTCCGCGCCAGTTTGTGCGTCAAGAGCGTAGAACTTCGAGTCGCGGCATCCGAAGTACACCACTCCCTTGGCGACAGCGGCGGAGGACTGGATGCCGACCTGGTTGCTGATCACGGAATCTTCTCCCGTCTTGAAGCGCCACTTCACCTTGCCCGAGGCGGCGTCCAGGGCGTAGAAATACGAGTCCCAGCTTCCGACGTAGACCGTGCCGTCGACGACGGCTGGCGAGGCGTGCACGACATTGCCGGTGTGGAACGACCAGACACGCTGGCCCGACTGCTCGTTGATCGCGTACACATTGCCGTCACCGCTGCCCACGAAGACGGTGCCATTTGAAATGGCGGGCGATGAGAGGAAGACATCGAACGGATCCGGCATGGTCTCGCCGGCCGGCAGGAGACCGTGGAGATGCTTGCCCGCGAACCGCCGCTCGCCGCCAGTCGCGAACTTCCACTGGACCTTGCCCGTGGCGGCGTCCACTCGATAGATGTTGCCGTCGTAGCTCGAGAAGAAGACACCGCCGCCATCGACCGCGGGCGACGACGTGATCCGAGAGGTGGTGGCGAACGTCCAGCGCTGCGTCCCGGTGGCCAGGTCCACCGCGTACATGTGGCCGTCGGTGCTGCCGACATACGCGACCCCACCGGCGACGGCGGGCGACGAGATCACTCGGCCGCTGGTGTGGAAACGCCACTTGACGCCCGTCAGCGTCTGTATGGGCGGTACGTCGTAGACACCGGTGTGTGCCAGATTGCCGCGAAACATCGGCGCGTCCTGGGCGAGCGCGGCGGATCCGGCGGTGAGACTGGCCAGGATGGCGGCGCTGTACGTGGTCCATCGTGTTGTGTTCACATAGGCATTGTCACGTTGTGGCCGGGGACGGTTGCTCCGGACGTGGCTGGGCAGCCAGGCGCGGGCTACCCGGATTGTCCTGGTCTCGCGCCTACTGAGACACTGGCCGGCTCCTGAAACGGCGCTTCAGGCGCGTCCGTATATCATCCGATGGCCGATTTGTCCGGAAGAACGACCCGTTTCTGCCGCGAGCGGAGTGCGAATCGCCGCGGCGATTCCAGAGAGGATGGGAGCCCCGTGATAAGAGTGCTGATAGTGGCGGCATTTGTCTGTGCCTCGACCGCCGGGCTGCCCAGTTGCGCGCGCGGGCAGGCGCCGGCGCGGACGTGGATCACTGACGTCAGGATCGTGTCGCCCGAGCGGCTCGACCGCATCGAGCGCGGGAGCGTCCTCGTTGAGAACGGCCGCATCGCGCGGGTGGATCGGGATGGAGTGAGCCGGGCGCCGGCGGGAGCGACGGTGGTATCGGGGCATGGCCAATTCCTGATTCCCGGCTTGATCGACTCGCACGTCCATCTCGCTTCAATTCCGGGAATGGATTTCGGCCAGGAGGGAGCCAACGCGGAGCTCGTGAAGGCGTATCTCGCGCAGCTCCCTCGCTCGTACCTCTATTTCGGATATACGACGGTGGTGGATCTGGCGGTGGTCGTCCCGGAGGTACTCACCGATTTCCGGAACGCGCCGGCTCATCCGGATCTCTTCGATTGTGGCGAGTCATTGCCGGTGGCGAACGGTTATCCAATGTCGTTTGCGCCGCCGGCGTTGCGGTTCAAAGTGTTTCCGAACTTCATCTATGACTCGAGCCAGGCGTCGAGCATTCCGGCTGAGTACCGTCCTGACGACCATACGTCGTTGGCTGACGTCGCGCGGGTGAAGCGGGAGGGCGGCATCTGCATCAAGACCTACTATGAGCACGGGTTTGGCCGCGACAGACATCTGCCCGTGATGAGTGCCGGAATGTTTCGAGACGTGCGGCGTGCCGCGACGAATGCGGGGCTCGTGCTCATGGTGCACGCCAACTCGTTCGAGGCGCAGCGGTTCGCGGAGGCTGGCGGCGCCGACGTGATTGCACATGGGATGTGGAACTGGGGAGATCTGGACCGGAGCCAGGAACTGCCCGTCGAGATCACCACACTGCTCGACCGGATCGTCGCGAGCCGGACGGGATATCAGCCCACGATGCAAGTGATCGAAGGATTGCGAGTGTACTTCGACCCGGGGTATCTCGCGATGCCGGAGATTCCCAAGGTGGTGCCACCGGCAATGCTGGCGTGGTTCAAGTCGCCGGCCGGGGCGTGGTTCCGGAGCGAGATCGCCGACAGTGGCATGACGGATTCGGCGGAGCGTGCCGGGTGGGACCGTGGGCCGATACGGCGAGGGCGGCAGGTGGTGGCGTACCTCGCGAAGAGGGACGCGAACTTCCTGTTCGGCACCGACACACCGTCGAGTCCGACATACGGCAATCTGCCGGGGCTGAACGGCTATCTGGAGATGAAGGATCTACACGAAGCGGGGCTGACGCTCGCGCAGATCTTCCGGGCGGCGACGGTCAGCAACGCGCGGGAGTTCAAGATCGACAGCGCGTATGGGACGATCGAGGCGGGGAAAGTCGCGAACCTCGTCCTGTTGCGGCGGTCGCCGCTGGAGAGTGTCGAGGCGTACAACACCATCTCAATGGTCTGGGTGCATGGGCGTGCGATCGTGCGGGACAGTCTAGCCGCACACCGGTAAGATCCCGCGGTCGCGCACTGGGCGATTCTATGACTCGCTCAGCCGTTCCGCGCCCGGCAAGCCGCCCTGCTTTCGCTCGAACGTCAACGTGCTTGCGCCGAGTGACCGATAGCGGCCATGAATCAGCCGGTCGACCAGCCCCGCCCCCGGTGTGTCGTCGAACGCTTCGAGGGCGCCCTTCGGATCCAATTGGACCGTGCCCGAGTGCAGGAACTGGCGGAGGAGCATCCTCGCCTCAGCCTTGGGCACCTCATAGTGGTGTTGCAACGCGAAGTACGCCTCGGCGGCCACCACATCGGACACGAGCACGGTGTCGCCCGCGTCCACCGCGCGCGCGAGTCGTCGGCGTGCCACCGCGAACTGGGCCATGGGTAGCCCCACAAGCAGGCGGATGACGACGGTCGTATCAAGCCCAATGGTAGACATCCGGTCCTAAGGATCCTCGTCCGCCCAACCCCGGGCGATTGATCGCTCGATCGCCGCCCAGTCGTGGGACTTTCCTTTCGCGTAGCGCCTGCCAGCACCGAGCCACGACCAATCCGGCTTCCGTCCCCTGAGTACCCAGACAGTTTCTCCGCCTACAGTGCGCCGGTCGACGTCGAGCGTATCGCCCGGTCCGATCCCGAGTTCCTCGCACAGCGCGGCCGGCAGCGTGGCCTGCCGTTTAGTAGTGATCTTGATTGCCGTCATGGTTCCAAAGATAAGGAATGCCGCCTTACTATGCAACAGTATTGTAAGGCGACCGGCGCGCAGCCAATTGGGCACACCCAATCGTGATTTCGGTAACCGACCGGATCAGCAGCCTATGGCTGCGCCTGCGGACGAGGCGTTACCTAGCAGGTCTTGCACCGCGAACGTCATGGTCCTATAATGGTAACCATATGGTTACCAGTGCCCGGATGAAAGTTCTGGATCATGTATTTGGCGCGTTAGCCGATCCGACTCGCCGCGCGATTCTTGCGCGGTTGGCGCGTGGTGACGCGACGGTCGGCGAGCTGGCCCAGCCGTTTGCAATGTCGCGGCCGGCGATCTCGAAGCATCTCGACGTGCTCGAGCGTGCAGGCTTGCTGCATCGGGTGCCGGAGGGCCGAGTGAATCGGTGCCGGTTCGATGGGGCACCGCTGCGGGACGCGTATGCGTTGATGGAGGACTACCGGGAGTTCTGGGACGACCAGATGAGCAGGCTGGCCGGACATTTCGAGAAGGAGAAAATCCGATGACAACCCAGACTGAAAAACTGACGCTGAGACTGGAGCGACTGATCGCGGCACCGCCGGAGCGGGTGTTCGCCGCGTGGACGCAACCCGATTTGTTGGCTCAATGGTCATCGCCGCCCGGAATAACGATCGACGGGGGCGACCTCGATCTACGCGTGGGTGGGTATTGGAGGGTCCAAATGCGCGGCGAAGACGGGAGCGTGCGCGAGGCGTTCGGGACGTACCGGGAGATCGTCCCAGCGAAGCGGCTCGTGTATACACATGCGTGGCGTCTGGGCGGACCGGGTGGCGGGACGACGCCGGAGACGGTGCTGACCGTGGAGTTTCGTGCGGAGGGCAGCGGGACGCGGGTGGTGCTGACGCAGAGCGGGTTCGAGTCGGCTGAGAGCCGGGATGGTCACCGGATCGGGTGGTCCAGCTCCATTGACAATCTGGAGAAATTGTTCGTGGAGAAGCGCGCGTGAGCGTGATCGACGCAATGCGCCAGCAGGCGCAGCTCACGCGCAACGTGGTCCGTCTGAATCTCGAGGGCATTTCGCACGAGCAGAGCCTGATTCAGCCCAAGCCCGCGGGGAACTGCTCGAACTGGGTCGTGGGGCATCTGGTGACAGTCTACAACAAGGTGTTGCCGCTACTGGAGCAGACGCCGGTGGAGAGTGCCGGTGATCTGGACCGATACGCGCGAGGGTCGTCCGCGCTCACGCGCGCGTCCGAGGCCGTGGCATTGCCGGCGCTGGTCGGCGCGTGGGAGGAGGCGTGCGTACGGGTCGATGCGGGACTCGCGGCGTTGCCGCCGCGGCGGCTCGAGATGCTGGTGCCGGACAGTCCGACGGGCGACCCGGATGAAACGATGGGTTCACTCCTGGCGGTCGTGCTCTTTCACCAGGCGTATCACGCGGGGCAGCTTGGGATATTACGGCGGATCGCCGGGGAGAACGGGGCGATCGCCTGACGGGCGGCTTCTTCAGTGCATGATGCAGCCGCAACGAATTACCACAACGCCCACCCTGATTTCAGGAACCGCCGCTCAGGTGACGGGCCAGGCCATTCAACGCGCTTTGATTGCCGGATTTGTAGCTTTCGATCATGCCCGGTCCGGCAAATGAAATCACTTGTATCGTGATCTTCAGCGTTGTGCCGTGGCGGTCTCCCTGAAAGCTGAGCGTATTCAGGGCAACCCCTAACCGCTTGCCGCCCTCAGAGAGTGTTTCCGTCGAGATGACGCACGTATTGGGGATAACCACGTGATATGTGGTTTCTCCCCGAAACCTGAGATCATTTGCTGGTCCACAGCGGAATACATCCCTGCCGCCCTCGCGGAACTCCGCCTTGTCGTACACCAGCGCGTCGTTTGAGGGTGCGCTCCAATTTGCGCGTGCGGCAGGATCGGCGAATTCCGAGAACACACGCTCCGGAGGCGCGTCGTAGAACTGCTCCAGAGTAACAGTCGCGTGGTGGAGGCTCTCACTCACGATTGCACCTCAATCGAGGGTCATGGTATCCGGCGAGCGCCACTGAGCGGCTCGAGAATTGGCGCGATTGCCGGGGCTACCATCGCTCACCCAATCTAGAAGGAGTGTCAGGCATACATCGCTATGTGAATACGATAACTTTTTAACCCGGTGTTATCATCCGGTATTACCGAAACCTCCGGAGCGACCGAGTATGAGCGTCCTTCGCGAATGGCGTGCGGAAATCCGGCGCGATCTCAAGAAAGAGTACGTGGACTACGTCGTCACCACCGGGATTGCGAGTTACCGACGGACCCCTGGCAACCTCGGCGCCGTCGTTGCCGTCCGTGATATCGATGGGGACCGCACCGAGATCGTGACGCTGAGCTGGTGGAAGGACAGAGGGTCGATCGAGGCGTTTGCCGGAAAAGACATCGAGCGCGCCCGATACTTCCCGGAGGATGACCAGTACCTGCTCACGCGGCCGGAGCTGGTGCAACACTACGAATCGAGCGAGCTCGTTCGGTAGTTTTGCGGCCTCCCCCCAGGGCTAACCGACGGCAAAGCAGGGCGGTAAGTTAGCCCCACGCCACCGGGCATTCTGTGCCGGGCGCGCGTGTCTGCCAACTGTCATCGCCGGAGGGATCCATGTCAGGCGTGCCGCCAGTTGCGCCTATTGCCGGGCCCCGCCCGCTCGTTGTCCGTGTGCGATCCATTCTCGTGGACCCTCGCAGCGAGTGGGCAGTCATCGACGCGGAACCGGCGACCGTCGGCTCCATATACCGGTACGTGTTCGTCCTCGCGGCCATCCCGGCCATCTGTCGCGCGCTCAGGTGGTCCCTGCCGGGATATTTCAATGTCAGCGCGTCTTTGGCGCTGCAGCTCGCGATCACCAGCTATGTCGGGGCGTTGATCGCGGTGTACGCGCTGGCCCTCATTATCGACGCATTGGCTCCCACGTTCGGCGGTCAGAAAGGCCAGATCCCAGCGTTGAAAATCGCGGCCTACTCGGCCACCGCGGCGTGGGTGTCCGGAATCTTTCTCCTGATTCCCCTCGTGGGCATCCTGGCGCTCGTCGGTGCCCTGTACAGTCTGTATCTGCTCTACCTCGGATTGCCGGTCCTCATGAAGGCTCCGCCGGACCGATCCGTCGCCTATACGGTCGTCACGGTCATCGCCGCCATTGTCGTCTTCATGGTGATCGGCGCGATCGTTGGACGAGTCAGTGGAATAGGAGCGGGGTTTTCGGGGTATGGCGGTTATTAATAGCGAGCTTGCTTGTCCTCGTGGCGATCTGTCGGGCCACTACCAAATGTGAGGAACCACATTGGCTGCCCGCACCATCGGGTCGCCCGGTTTGCATCCGAACGTCTTCGCGAAATCCGGGTCGTCCGACAATGGGCCGATGGTGCGCCATCTGGCCGGCGAGTGCGGATCCGTCGTCACGCGGGAGCGTAGCGCGGCCGGGCGGTCGTTCTCGCGCCAGCTTTGCGCGAAGGCGACGAAGAACCGCTGCTCTGGGGTGAGCCCATCGATCAGGCCCTGGCGTCCATTGCGGGCCAGCGCGGCTTCGAGAGCGTCGTAGCCGGTGAGGACGCCGCCGAAGTCGGCGATGTTTTCGCCCAGGGTGAGACGGCCGTTCACGTGGAGCGAGTCCACCTGCACGTATCCGTTGTACTGTTGCACCATCAGTGTGGCCTGCCTAACGAAGGCGGCCGAGTCGGCGGGTGTCCACCAGTCGCGCAGATTGCCGTGCGCGTCGAAGTGGCGGCCCTGGTCATCGAAGCCGTGCGTGAGCTCGTGGCCCGCCCAACTACCGGCGAGGGATCCGTAGTTCGCGCCATCATCGGCGTTGGGGTCGAACGTCTGGGGTTCGAGCGCGCCGGCCGGAAAGACCATCTCGTTCTTGGTCGAGTTGTTGTACGCGTTGACCGTGGGCACGGTCATGCTCCACTCCGTCATGTCGACCGGCATCCCCGGCCGGTTGGCGACCCGCTGCCACTCGAACATGCTGGCGCGCTGGGCGTTCAGGACGAAGGGCCCGCCGGTAATGACGAGGTGTGAGTAGTCCCGCCATTTGTCCGGGTACCCGACCTTCTCTCCCATCTTCGCGAGCTTGTCGAGCGCGTGTGCGCGGGTGCTGTCCGACATCCAGGTGAGGTGCAGGAGCCGTTCGCGGAATGCGGCGCGCACATTGTCGATGATCTGGCGCGCGCGGGTCTTGGCGGCCGCGGAGAACGTCTTCGCGACGTACGCCTCTCCGAGGGCTTCGCCGAGCTGGCGGTCCGACGACTGGAGGCAGCGCTTCCACCGCGGGAGCAGCGCCGTCGCGCCGGTATACAGCGACGTGTAGGAGAAATCCTCGTGCACGAACGGCGTGCTGAGCCAGGGTGCGGCCTGTGCCAGCAGATGGTAGCGGAGATACGCACGCCAATCGGGGAGTGGCACGCTGTCCACGAGCACGTTGACGCGCTGGAAGTAGCCGGGCTCGTTGACATTGACATGCGTCGGCGCGTGTGTGAGGCCGCTCCGCTGGAAATAGCCTCGCCAGTCGACATTCGGGGCGAGGGCGCGCAGCGAATCGAGCGACATCGGGTGGTCGATGTTTCGTGGCTCGCGCTGCGCCACGCGCGTCAGCGAGGCCTGGGCGAGGGCCGTTTCCAGGGCCATCACGTGGTGTGCGTCGTCTTCGGCCGCGGCCTGCGCCACTCCACTCAGCACGAGCAGGCGAGTCACGTGATGCACGTACGCCGAGCGGAGTGAGTCTGCGACGTGTCCGGTATCCGTATAGTAGTCGCGGTCCGGCATGCCGAGGCCACTTTGCTGCAGTGCGGCGATGTAGTGAAACGTGTCGTGGAAATCCGGGTTCGGGGTGTACGCGAAGACCGCGCGGATGCCGCGCTCATGCAGGGCAGCGATCGTCCGCACGAGCGCGCCGCGCGTCCGGATAGCGGCGATGGTGTCGAGCATCGGCTCCAGTGGTTTCATGC
The DNA here is from genome assembly GCA_963706505.1 of uncultured Gemmatimonadales bacterium. GTDB lineage: Bacteria > Gemmatimonadota > Gemmatimonadetes > Gemmatimonadales > Gemmatimonadaceae > Palsa-1248. Next base: position 507,344 of record CAVPLX010000002.1, on the reverse strand, counting down.
CGTCGGATTCCGCCCGTGTGGAATCCATGCAGGTCGCGTAGTACGTGCCGAGCTTGCGATCCGTGCTTCCGGGTGCCGCGGTGAGGCGTTTGGCCATCACGTCGTCGAGCACCGAGCGAACGGCCAGCTCATTCCGATCCGTCATGTCGCGGGTGACGCCATCCGATGCATAGGCGGCGGGGATGACATCCGTGGCGAGCCAGTGGCCATTGGCGTAGCCGAAGAAATCGTTGCAGGCCTTGACCGTGGTATCCATGTACGCCGGGTCGAGCACCTTGAGCGGCCGGGCCGATGCAGCGGCGTCATTGGCCGTTTGTGCGGCTGCCCCGTGCGATGACAGTGCCAGTGCGGCGAGCAGCGCAACGGAGCGTGTGACGGAGCGGCGTATAGCTCCGGGCCAGGTGTTGCCGACAGGTGCAGCGGACATGAACGACATCTCCTCGGAGTCAGGGCGTGAGCCCGTGGTGCAATTGGCGAAATGGCGCGTCATCACGGCCAATGCCCGAGGCCGCAGGCTCATAATTTAGGAGCGGACCAGAAATCCGTGCGGCGACACGGGCGAATAGCCGAGCCACGGGCCGGGTGGCCGATCGTGCTATCGCGGCCCGCGTTGGCGGCGGTAGGCGGCGACTGCTTGGGCGTGGCGCGCGCGGGCGTGGACATCCCGGAGCCGTGGGTTGGCGGCGCTCTCGGCGACCAGTACGGCGAGTTGCCGGTCCGCCTCCGCCGAGGGGCCGGCATTCCAGAAGCATGAGCGTCTCCCCGAGGCGTGCCCGAAAGCCGACGGACTCCCCGAGCTCGACGTCGCGACAGTGCGCGGCGGCGGCTTTGGCGGCAGCGAGTGCGTCCTTGGCGTCCGCCGAGCGTCCGAGCATCCGGTAGCAGATCGCGAGTCTGAGGGCGGCGATCGCGCTGGCTGGCGCGATATGCCGGGCTGGGGATGGTGCGGTATCCGAAACGTTCCGCGCGTCGGGCTCTTCCGGTGCGTCGTCGGCGTCGCGCGGATCGACGCCGCCGCCGAATCTCGTATCCGGTGCGGCGCGCGTGTCCCAGACCGTCGCGTAGACATCGGCTGCGAGCGGCCATGCGGATCGAGCGAGCAGCGCATCGCCGTAGGCGATCAAGGCTTCGGCCACCAGCTCGGCCGGGTGCGTGTCGCGTCCCGCCTCAGGATCCGTGGCGAGGGGCATCCCGGATCGGAACGCGGCGGCCACTGCGCGGAGAATCGCCTGCAGGGCGGCGCGCTCCGGGTCGTCCGCCGGCAGCGCGCCGATCGCGGCGGAGACGCTGCCCTCTTCGGCCGCGAGCGCGCCCGGTTCCCACTCCGCATTGCTGCGCGCGAGCACGTAGCGCAGGACGATCAGTCCCGCGCGTGAAGCCGCCCATTCGCGCGTTCCTTCGCCGTGCTGCAGCGCTTCGAAAAACGCCTGATTTTGCAGTCTCGCTGTCGCGCCGGGTTTGCGCGGAGGCAGCTCTGGCGGCAGCATTCGCGAGAACCTATTGGCGTCGCGAATACTGCGCGATTGTGTCCCGCAAGTTGGGACGAGCGGGTGTTACCCGCTAGAAAGTAGAATGGCAGCAAGCAGACAGCAGATGGAGCGGATCAGCGCTCGTGGCTACACTTGCCTGTGCAGTACGAGCGTCGTTACACGCCGATCCCCCGCTCGATCGATCGTGACCGTCACGGTGTCGCCCTCGCCGCTTCGCAGCGCCGATCGCCATGGCCAGAGCGATGTACCTCGCGGAGCGGTTCCGTTCACGCGTTCGACGACATCGCCGGTACGGACTCCGGCGCGCTCGGCGGGCGAGTCCGGCACGACGCGATGCACGACGACGCGGCCGCTGTCGCCACCCTCCCGTATCAGATAGATGCCGCTCATGTCGGCTTCGGCGGGCGGCGGCGGCGCCGGGCGGGGGCCGAGGATGAGGTGTTTGCGGGAGTAGTCGAAGATCACGAGGTGGCGGCTCATGAACTCCGCGCCGAGCAGTGCGTCGTACTGGTCCGATCGCAGCGTGCCTTCGACGGAGAGACCGGCGACGAAATCCCGCATCTCCGCTTCCTCGTGAGGGCCCAGCGTGAGCGATGGGATGCGGACAAAATCGTATCGTGTCTCGCCGCCCACGCCGGCGCCAAGCGCGGTGCGCATGCGGCGTGGGAACGCATCGCGAATCGCGTTGGCCCGAATGAACGGCTCAGTGACGAGGAGATTCGCCTTGGCGCCGAGGTCGGCGAGAAGCCGCATCGGTTTGCGCGCGCCGCTGGGCAAAGTCAGCGTGCCGGTGAGCGTGGGTGCGGTGCCCATGAACGTAAGCGGCAGGATGGCGCCCGGCCCGTGGTACGCGTAGGCCGCGGGATCGTAGAGTCGCATCACGTGTGCGTCGAAGTCCAATTCGACGACATGTTCGGCGAAGAACTGTGCGCCGATCGCGCCGGGTGCGTGGATACCCGAGTAGGGAAAGAGCAGCGAATCGAGCGGGTCGACTGAAATGAAAGGTGGCGACAGCGGGACCCCGCCGACCGACACCGGGATCGCAGCGGCGCGGCCAGTGTGCATTGCATGCGATCCGGCCCCGGTCACCGTACCAGCGTCCGTCGCCGTGAGGCCTAGCCGGGCGGCCAGGCCCGCGTCGACCGTGGTTTCGGGCACCCCGGTATCGAGGATGAACCATCGGGTGGAGTCGTGGGCGAGCCGAACCGGAATGAACACCCGGCCGTCATCGAACACGAAGGGAATCGTGGCGGTGGGCGGGGCGGATCCTGACGTACCGTGGGGCGGCGCGAAGGCGGCGAGTGCCACGGACCCTGCGACGATCAGAGACCAGGCGGGATCGCGCATCGTGTACGCCTCAGCGGCGGTTCGGGGAGAACACAGCGGGTGGCACGAGGGGCCGGCCGCGGCCGGCCCCTTGCACCGTTTTTGATGTGTGATCGAGGGTAATGGTTGCCGCGGGTCAGAACGTCGCGATCCGGATGGCCGACGGGCCGGGGCCGACATTGATGCTGTCCGTTAGGGCGTACGTGCCCGCCTTGTACACGAACACATAGGGGTTGAGGTTCTGGCTCGGGCTTCCGAAGAAGACCTGGTACACATTGCCGGCCGAGTCGGGGCGTGCGTCGAAGGCGCCGCGGCATCCACCGCCGGTGATCGGTGCGCAGAGCGGGTTATCGGGACCGCGGACGAAACTCTGGCTGCCGATGCTCCAGATGACCGTGCCGCCGACGAAGCTGGAGATGTAAACGAGCCCTCTGCTGTCGATCGCGATGGCGCCGGGCCCGACGCCGACATTGTCCACGTTTTTGATGACCGCGAGAGTCGCGGGATTGATGATCGTCATGCTGCCGGGGTTGACGAAGTCGCCGGTGTTGACGACGTAGAGATTGCCATCCGGGCCGATCGCGCCGGCCGTGGAGTTCGTGCCGCCTGTGGAGACTGTATCGAGTTTCGCGAGTGTGTGGGCATCGACTGCCGTGACGATACCGTTGCCGATGGGGAGAAAGTCCGAGCCGAGGTTGGCGGAGATGACGAGGACGCGCGATCCCGACACCTCGATGTCCGTCGGCGATGGAGCGACGTGTACCGTGTCGCTGATCGTGTCCGATGGCTGGCCGGTGGTGAAGCGTCCGACATAGCCGCTATCGGCGTTGTCGGCGAAGATCGTCGTGTCATCGACGAAGGCCTGGCCCGTGGTATTACCCGCGGCAAAGAGGAAGAAGCGGGTGATAGCGAGCGTGTTGAGATTAATGAGTGCGACACTGGCGGCATCGCCCAGGGGGACCGCGGCGTTTTCGCCACGAACGCTGAGCGCGACGGGTGTAATGGCGTTGGAGGCGCCGAGGGCGACCTGCTTCGTATTGGCGGGATCGCCGAGCTGGAAGAGCGTGAGCGCATGGCCGGTGGAGTTGACCACGATGCCGATCTGGTGGTTCGACGACGTGCCGCGCAGAAAACTACTGACGGCGGGGCCGGTGGCCTTGTCGGACGAGCACGCGGCGCTGAGCGCGATAAGTGTGAACAGAGCGGATCGGTAGAACGAGCGTTTGTGGAACATGCTTACTCCTGGCAGTGAGAGGTGGCGGTGGGTCGAGGCCGCGGTCAGCCGGTGGAGGCGTGGCGGATGCGGAGGCCAAGCCGCAGCGTGCGGCCGGGGTACGGGTAGTCGAAGAGCAGCGCAGCGCGCGCGGCGAGGAGGTCATCGACGCCGAGCAGTGCTTCGAGGGGCCATGGGCCGTTGGCGACGCGGACCGTGGCGCGGGCGTTGGTGATCCAGTAGGCCGCGAGCGAGTTGAGCGCGGATCCCTGGATCGTGCGGCGGTCACCGGCGTACAGCGTCGTGAGATTGGCCGTGACGCGTCCGCGCGTGATGCCGGCGGAGATCGAGCCGGTGACGCGGGGCTGGTACGCGACCTGGCCGCCCAGGACCGGGCCGGCGTAGTCGGCGGAGACCGCGCTCAGTGTTGCCTGGAGAGAGAGGCCGATCCGTGGAAAGGCGACCTGCGTGCTCGCGTCCCAGCCCGAGCGGTGTACATCATAGTTGTCGGGACTCCAGACGAACTGGAAATCCGGAAACCAGAGGATCATCCCGTCGATATCGGCGCGATAGACCGCAGCCTCCCCCGAGATGCGGGCCGGGCCGAGCGTGACATCACGGAGCGCCAGGCGCGCCTCGATCTCATCACGCACGCGCTCCGGGCGCAGGTTGGGATTGGGGCGGACCAGGACGCCTTCGCGGAAATACTGGTCGGCGAGCGACGGCGGGTTGTACGATTCCCCGCCCGAGAGCGACAACAGCAGTGGGCCGCGGCCGATCGAGAGTCCGGCGCGCGGTGAACCCACGACCGCGTGAACGATCGAATTCCATTCGACGCGAATCGCGGCATCCAGTGCACCGGTGAGGCCGGCGCCCAGCGAGTGGGAAGCGCGTGCCTGAGCCCATGCGCCGTCGTCGCGTTCCACCGACGGAGCGGCCGCAGTGAGGTCTGTCGAGGCGATCGAGAGCGAGCGTGTCTCGATCCCTGCGGCGATGCTGGTGGCCGGCCCGCCGATCGTAACGGTGGCGGCGCCGATCACGCCTGTCGTGGCCGAGCGGACATCGTACGCCGGTGGGATCGAGGGCTCGGTATCCACATACCGCGTCCGTTCGTGATCGGCGTCGAGGGCGATGGACCATGCGATGAGACCGCGGTTGGCGTGCGCGCTCAGGCCACCGGCGAAGCGGGAATCGCCATCGCGGGCGCAGCAGTCCGGTGCGGCGACAGAGCCGGGGAGGCCGCGGCCGTCGTTGGTGGCGGAGCCGTGGATCGAGAGACCGACGGGGCCGTGGGAATCCGCTGACGCGGAGATCGACGTCAACGTGGCATCATCGTCATCGCGGACCGCGTTGCCACCGCCGCGTTCCGGCGGGATGAGATACGGGAAATCGCCTTGCGTGGAGTTCCGGGTGATCGTGACCACGCCGCTGGCGGTGCCCGGTGCGTCGAACCCGGCGGACATCGAGGCATCGCGCTCGTTCCAGGACGCGATCGTGGCGGTGGCGGAAAGCTCGGTGCCCGTGGGGCGGCGAGTCTCGACCAGGACGACGCCGGCGAGAGCGCCGGGGCCGTAGCGCGCGGAGGCGGCGCCGCGGATGACCGTGACCTGTTCGACATCGGCGAGGGGGATGCGGGAGAGGTCGGCCGCGCCGCTGAGCGCGGAGTTGATGGGTTGGCCGTCGACGATGACCAGGACCTCGCCGGCCCGCGATCCGCGGATCGAGATGAACGCGGGGGCGCCCGGGCCGCCTTGCCGAGTGATGAGGACACCGGGGATGCCGGCGAGGAGCGGGGCGAGCTCCTGCTGGCCGGAGGCGTCGATCGCGGCGCGAGAGATCGCCGTTGCGTCGCCGCTGGTATCCGTGATGCCGCGCACCGAGACCGTCGCGAGCCGGGCGGGAATTTCGTCGAGCGCGATGGGCGCCAGGGTGGTGCGGCCATTTACGGCAGAGATGGCTGTGTGCGCGGTCCGGTAGCCGATCGCGGTCACGCGGAGGTCGTGCGTGCCGGGCGTGAGACCGCGGAGCGTGAACGCGCCGTCGTCATCACTCGTGGTGGTGGCGTCGCCGTCCGCGTCCTCAATGCGTGCGCTCGCGATTCCGTGGCCGTCCGACCGGGAGGTGACGCGTCCGCGGATCTCGCCTGGTACCTGGGCGAGTGCGGGGCGCGCGGCCGCGCAGAGGAGAGCGAGGAGCGCCACCCTCAGGGCCGGGTGGAGCACGGCCATCGCCCGCGCGATCGCGGGTGTCCGTGTGGCGTGGCGGTTATCTACGCCGAAAAAGCACAAAGCCCGTCTCCTTCCCAAAGGAAGGCCACGGGCAAAGACACCCAGCGGATGCCCACCTCAGGTCGGGTGGGCTGTCGCTCCGGCGCGTCGCCCCGCACCCCTCCCTCGAGGGTGATCTGCGCGGGTGCGAGCGGAGCACGTCTCCTGGCTCGAGGCAGCAGTGCTCGCCTTCCCGGCACGCGGCATGGGCCGTGTACCAGTGGCAGATCCTGAGCACGCCGGATCGGCGGGTCATGGCACGCGAGCGCCGTAGCGCGTGCGTGGTGATTCCCTCCGAGCCTCTTACAGTGGCGGGGCCGCGCCGGCATTACACCGGACTTCCGGAACCCCGTTCGCGAATCAGTTGTACGGGCGAAGGTACTGGCGCTACTCCGCGCACGCAAGCGTGTGGGCGCGCGCAGGGGCGCAGGGCAAGCGCGTGGGAATGCTCGCCTCCCTGCCCTGTGGGGCCATATATTCGGGGTCGTGCCGCTCTTTGCTCCGGTCTTCGACGCTCTCAACCGGTCAGGTACCCGCTACGTCGTAGTGGGTGGCGTGGCCACGATCCTTCACGGGTATGTCCGTGGTACGACGGATGTCGACGTGGTGATCGACCTCGATGAGACGAGTGCACGGCGTGCGATCGAGGAGCTGGAGAAGATCGGGTATCGCCCCCAGGCGCCGGTGAAGGCGAAGGATTTCGCGGACAAGCCGACGCGTGAGACCTGGGCCAGCGAGCGCGGGATGATCGTCTTCTCGCTGTACAGCGAGGCGAATCCCGTGGTGGTCGATCTCTTCGTGCGTTCGCCGATGGATTTCGAGGGACTCTGGACCCGGTCGGAAGTCCGTGCGCTCGAGGGTGGGCCGGTGCGGGTCGCATCGCTCAATGACCTCATCCGGATCAAGCGCACCGCCGCTCGTCCTCAGGATCTCGTGGACGTCACCGAGCTGGAAGCGATACGGCGTGATGCAAAGCCGGGGAGCTCGCCGGCATGACGGACCGGGTGCCGCAGCCGGCGGGAGCGGATGCGTGGAGCGAGAGCGTGGGATGGGAGGCATCGGCGAGGCTGCGCCGGGCCCGGGCGCTCGCGATGTCGGACGACGAGCGGCTACTCGTGGTCGAGGAGATGATCCGGATGGCGGTGGCCTCCGGGACCTTTCGTGCGAAGCGGCCGCACGCGACCGAGTAGCGGCGCAAGTCGCGACGGGTGAGGCATTCGCGGTGGTTTCTCGCGGGCGTGACGGTGCTGGTGACGGCGCCGGCCGCATCGGCACAGGCACCGGCGGACTCGTTGGCGGTGCACTGGAACGCTGGGGCCGCGGACTGCAAGGTGAATCCTCCGGCACCACTGGAGACACACGCGATCGGCGCGGGGACGTACATCCTGCGGGAAAGTTTGTGCGCGACGTACGAAGCGCCCTTCATGTATCTGCTGATCGGCTCGGACACGGCGATGCTGATCGACGATGGCGACGTCGCGGATTCGGCGCAGGTGCCCCTCGTGCGAACCGTGCTGAGTCTATTGCCCGCGGCGGGCTCGTCGCGGCTGCCATTGCTCGTCGTGCACACGCACCGTCACCTCGATCATCGCGCCGGTGACGCGCAGTTCGTGTCCGTGCCGAATGTGGAGGTCGTGGGCTACGATACCGCGAGTGTCAGGCGGTTCTATCACTTCACCGACTGGCCGAACGGGGTGGCGCAGATCGACCTTGGTGGGCGTACCGTCGATGTGATACCGACACCGGGCCACAACGAAACCCACGTGTCATTCTACGACCGCAACACCACGCTGTTCTTCTCCGGCGATTTCCTCTTACCGGGGCGGTTGTTGATCGACAATACGGATGCGGAGCGCGCCAGCGCGAAGCGGGTGGCCGCATTTGTGCGCGATCGGCCGGTGCGGGCCGTGCTGGGCGGTCACATCGAGCTCGATACCGCGGGTGCAACGTATTCCTGGGGATCGCACTACCACCCGGGCGAGCACGTGCTGGCGATGACGAAGGCCGATCTGCTTGCGTTGCCGGTGGCGACCGCGGCCTTCAACGGATTTTACGGCCGTAGCGGTCCGTTTCTCATGATCAACAGCATCCGCGTGCTGATCGCGGAGGCGATCGCACTGTTTGCGGTGCTGGTTGCGCTGATCGCGGCGGTGATCGTCGTGGTGCGCCGCCGCCGGGCGGCGCGCGGGCTACCCGTTACCGGCGTGCAGCCGCCTCCACCGACCGTGTAGGGTCGGCGCCCTGCCAGGTGACATCGGCGGTCGGGCCGTATGTCGGGGGGACCTGGCGATTCATCAGGCGGAGATACACGGAGAGCTGCGTGCGGTGGTGCGCGGTGTGCAGCACCCGGCGCCAGAAGACCCAGATACGCTCGCGGCGTACATCGAAGAACGGGACCTGTTCGAGCCACCAGGATTCCGTGGCGGTGGCGAGGGTGGGGAGGCGGGCGCGGGCGAGGTGGACATAGCGCGACGTCACTTCTCCGATCGTGAGCGCGGGTGGCAGGAGTTCAGTGGCGGGCGGTTCGGGTGCGCCGAGGAATTCCGCGAAGAACCGGCGTTCGGAGAGCACCTGGTGTTTCAGGATGTCACCGACCGTACTGGCGCGTTCATGCGGGCGGAACGTGAGGTCCGCGTCGGTGAACGAGTGCCAGATTGCGGCGACCTTGTTGGTTTCGCTCGCGTAGGTGTCGAGGATGTGCTGCGCGAATGCCAGCACCGCGCGCGGCACGTCGGCGTCCGCGATCTCGGTGTGCGGGTACGTCATTGCCATTGGCCACCACCTCGCCGATTCACGCTATCGTCCTGCAAGGCAAGATATCGTCGGAATGCCGGCGCGCGTTAGCCGCCTCTGCCAGAGCGTCAGGGAGCTGGCGGCATCGTGGGACATTCGCCGTTGCCCAGGAGGAACGTGAGCGCAGCGGGCAGCCGCGCACGCCAGGCCGGCTCACCGTGCTCGGCACCGGGGACAACCCAGTAGCACGTTCGGGTCTGGGGGGAGTGCGCGGTGATGAGATCCGCGAGCGTCCTGGCGTTAGTGACCATTTCCTGACGGTCATCGGGCGTCGAGCCCTCACTGGTCCCTACCCCAATGTACACGCGGGCGGGCCACGTTTTGGCGGTGTCCGCGGCGTGAAGCAGGGCCTGGTCGCTGATGTGGAGGGATGGGCTTTCGAGGAGGAGGAGACCGTAGTGACCCGGGCGTACGATCGCCGTGTAGACGGCGATGGCGCCGCCGTACGACATCCCGGCGAGGCCCGTGTATGCGGCGTCGCTCCGCACGCGGTACTTCGACTCTATGAGGGGCCGCACCTCACTCTCGAGGAAGCGGGGAAAGAGTTTGCCATGCGGGTCCGGCATTGGGGGGTTCCAACTCTCGGGCGCATCGGGGTATGGGAGGTATTCGTCGGCGCGGTCGCGCGCGGGCGAGTGCGATTCCCTGGTGGATCCGCCGTTGTCGATCATGACGAAGACCGTGGGTGGGATGGTGCCCTGCCCTGTCAGGGCTGCGGCGGTGCTTTCGAGCCGGCGCCCGCGCTGCGTGGAGATGCCGTCGGTGAAATACACGACCGGATATCGCCTTGATGTCATCTGTGGATCGTCGTAGCCGGGCGGGACCCAGAATGCGTAGGAGGCGCGTATTGTGGAAGATCGAACTATGCAGCGTGAGCGTGTCGGTGTGCGCTGGAGATTGCGCGTGCGCCGTGACCGGCGCGAGCGAGATCACGAGCGCTACCATCACGCTCAGCCTCTTTCGACCTTCTCCCATTCGGACTCCGTCGGTGGGCGTTATCAGCGATCTGATGCGGGTACCCTTCGTTAGTGACCGATACTGCCTCGTGGGTTTGAACCCTGAGAATGGTCCGAAGGAGGCCGAACAGCTCGAATGGCGATTCAGTCCGCGACTCCACCGCCGTCCACGACGAGGGCGGCCCCGGTCATGAACGACGAGTCGTCCGAGGCGAGAAAGAGAACGGATTTCGCGATTTCGTCCGGAGTGCCAATCCGGCCCATGGGCCGCTCGGCGCAACTCACGAGGTACGCCTCGAGGTCCTGGCCGCGTTTCTTGGCGTCGTCCGGGAGCATCGGCGTGTCGACATCGCCCGGGCAGATGCAATTCACCCGGATGCCCTGTTTCGCGTGGTCGATCGCCATCGCCTTGGCCATCACGATCAGGCCACCTTTGGCGGCGCAGTATGCGGCGCCGAGCGCTCCACCGACAATGCCCCATCCCGAGCTGTTGTGAATCACGACACCGCGGTGCTGCGCGATCATGATCGGGATGGTGTACTTCGACATCAGGAATGCGCCTTTGAGGCTGACATCGATCGTGTCATCCCATTCCTGTTCCGTGCAATCCGGGACCGTTTTCGGGAAAAAGACGCCGGCGTTGTTGAAGAGGATGTCGATGCGGCCGAAGGCTTTCACCGTGGTGTCCACGGCTCGCCAGCAATCAAGCGCTACCCGCACATCGGCGGCCACGAAGATCGCCGCGCCGTCGCCGCGTATGATCTCGTCCACGACGGCCTGACCGCGCGATGCGTCGCGTCCAGTAATCACGATCCGTGCGCCTTCGCGCGCGAACAGCAGTGCTGTCGCTTTGCCGATCCCTGATGTACCGCCTGTGATCAGCGCGACCCGTCCGTCCAATCGCATCGTCCGACGCCTCCGCCGAGTGAGAGTGCTGGCGGATGATCGCATACGGCGCATCGGGCTGCCAGCCGGCGGTGTGCGTCCGACGCGGGACGATCGGGGCTGATAGATTGCGCGGCCTGATGCCTGACGTGACGCCGCGTGACATTGCCAATCCTCAGCCAACTCGCCAGGACCGGGCGGGCGCATCGCGCCTGCAGGTGATCGCGGGATTCACGGTGATCTACATCGTCTGGGGATCCACCTATCTCGCGATCGCGTACGCGGTGCGGTCGCTGCCCCCCGTGCTGACGACCGCGGCCCGGTTCGTGGTGGCGGGTCTGATCCTGTGCATCTACGCGTGGTGGCGGGGCGCGCCGCGGCCGGTGTGGACGGAGTGGCGGGCGGCGGCGATCGCGGGCGCGTTGCTGGTGGTGGGTGGTACCGCGACCGTGTGCTGGGCGGAGCAGTGGGTGCCATTGGGGCTGACATCCCTGCTCTGTGCGACCGTGCCGCTGTGGTTCGTGCTGCTCGAATGGATGGCGCCCGGCGGGCAGCGTCCGCACGGGCTGGTGGCCGCTGGCGTCGTGCTTGGGCTGATCGGGTTGGCCGTACTGAACGATCCGTTCAGCAATACGGCGGCGGATAGCCGCGCGGTGATGGGCGCCGGAGTGCTTGTGCTGTCGTCGATACTCTGGGCGGTGGGCTCGCTCTACTCGCGTCATGCGGCGCTACCGAAGTCCGCGGTGCTTGGCATGGGAATGGAGATGACGACGGGCGGGCTCCTCTGCATTCCGGCCGGCTATCTGATCGGCGAGCGCGCGAACGTGGACCTGTCGCGCGTGCCGGCTGCGGCGTGGATCGCGTTGGCGTTTCTGACATTCGTGGGATGTCTCGTCGCATTCACGACGTATATGTGGTTGCTGCGTGTGTCGGTGCCCTCGCGTGTGGCGACCCATGCCTACGTCAACCCGGTGGTGGCCGTCGTGCTGGGATGGGCCGTGGCTGGCGAGGCGCTGACGGCGCGGATGCTCGTTGCGGCCGGCCTCATCATCGGCGCGGTGGTATTGATCACATCAGGGCAACAGCCTGTGACGATCGGAGATGCGTCGCATCCGGGGCTGCCGGCCGAGGCGAGCTGAGATCCGGTTAGAGATCGTGTTGTTCTCAAGCGAAGCGCCGTGAGTGGCCCGCCCAAGCAGTACGATCGCGCGTACTTCGATCGGTGGTACCGGGATCCGAGGCGCCGCGTGATCTCGCCGGCGCCGCTGGCGCGCCGGGCGGCGTGGGCGATCGCGACCACGGAGTATGTGCTGGAGCGCCCGTTGCGGACCGTCCTCGACGTCGGAAGCGGTGAGGGACACTGGGCACCGCCGATCAAGCGACTGCGGCCGCGCGTCCGATACACGGGAGTAGATCCGAGCCCGTACGTCGTGAGCCAGTACGGTGCGCGCCGGCATATCCTGTGCGGCACGATTGGTGCGCTGGACGCGCTGCCGCTCGACGGGCCCTACGACCTCGTGCTCTGCTGCGCGATGCTCAATTATCTTGGGCCGGATGAGGTGGCGCGCGGGCTCCGGCAGCTCGCCGGGCAGCTTGGGGGAGTGGCGCACATCGAGCTGTTTACGCGAGGCGATCCGGTCGAGGGCGATTTTCGCGGCTGGCGCTGGTACACGAGGGCGTGGGCCGAGCGGGCGTTCCGGCGAGCGGGGCTCGTCGCGATCGGATTGCAGTGTTATACCGGCCGCGAGCGTGCACGCGAGATGTTCGCACTCGAGCGGATCCGGTAGAGCGCGAACCGCTCTGTGATCCTACACGGCACGCGTGTGCGGACTGGCGCATACCGTGCAGCAACGCGACCCAGTCACCGGCGTTCACCAATACCGAACCATTACAGCGACCCCGGTCGCAATCGGCCGGCTGAGGACTCACGGATGAACCGAGCACGATTCGCGATAGTCGCGAGTTCTTTTCTCCTGGCCGTCACTGGATCGGCGAGCGCGTTTGGTCAAGCGTGTCCGTGCGCGCCCGCGACGCCGCCACCCCCCCCGCCGCCGCCGCGCGTGACCATCAGTGCCGACATCGGGTACGTGAACACAACGGGCAACACCAATGTGTCGACGTTGAACGCGACCGATCAGTTCATGCTGCGCACGGCGGCCGACAACCAGATCCTACAGACCTTTGGCCTCGTGTACGGCACGCAGAACAATCGCGTGCAGACCTCGATCTGGAACGCATTGCTCAAGGATGAATACACATTCACCCCGCACATCGGGCTGTACGCGCTCGGCGCGTTCGACCGGAACACCTTTGCCGGCATCGACCGCCGGTTCGAGGAAGGCGCGGGCGTGGCATTCATCCCCCTCGACAGCGTGCCGAACAACCTCGAGATCGACGCGGGCTTTTCGTTCGTCGAGCAAACGGCGACAATCGACTCGAGCGACAGCCATGCGGCGGCGCGGGCCGCGATCACGTACCGGCACACATTCGTGGCGAACACGTACCTGCAGGAGTTGGTGGAGGGGATCGAAAACCTCAAGACATCCGACGACTACCGGATCAACTCGCAGACCGACGTCGTGGCGCCGCTGTCCAAGCATCTCGCGATCAAAGTAGGATACGCGATCCATTACTCGAACTTGCCGCCGGCGGGGTTCAAGACGACGGACCGATTGCTGACAACGGATATTCAGGTCACGTACTAGTGGCGTGCTAGCATCCCTGGCTCTGGACGGGTCATGACCCGTCCTTACCGGATGCAACGGAGGCCGGGTATTCCCGGCCTCCGCTACTTCCGCGCCATTCTATCTAGTCGGCGTGTCTTACCGCCAGCGGTGGTAGAACACGCGGGGCCGGAAGTACGGCCGCGGGTACACGCGGAATGGGACTGGAGCACGGTAGAAGCGAGGAGCCCACCCCACGCCACGGTAGCACCACCGGTGGTATGCGGGCACCCACACGTAGCCGGGGCCGGGCGAGGGAAAGGCCGCGCCGACGTAGACGGCTGGCGCACCCACGATAACCCGAGCCGAGACGCCTTGTGCTGATGCACGGGTTCCCACTGCTCCCATAAGGGCGGCGCCGATCGCCAGCGCCATGAGCGTCTTGCGTACCATACATCCTCCTGAAGCTTGCCGAAAAACTCCGTGGAGCCTGATCTGCATTCTCGTACACTGGTGGGACGCCGGGGGGGAGCCAATGTTAAGAGGCGTCTGGCGGGGCCAGGTTGGCCCCGCCAATCCGGGGGCCGCGGCTCCGCCTGGAACGAATTCCGATCTATCGAGGTAATGTGCTGAGTGGCAATCACTTGGGGTTCGCGGCCGGTAGTACGGGTCGGGAGTGGGATCGTTGGCCGGGGCAGCCGTCATGGGTAACGTGCATGCATAGCGCTCCGTGGGTCACCGCGGTCACCATAGCGGCCGGGCTGGCGGCGCTGCCGGTGGCCGCACAGACGAGTGATGGCACTGCGCCGGTGCCCGTGCGGCTCACCGTGGACCGGCAGTGGTACGTGCCGGGGGACCATGGGCGCGTGTCCGTACGCCTCGGGGGCGATGCGTATCTCCTCGTCCTGCACGCCGAGCCTGACGGGCACGTGCGGATCGTGTTTCCGCTGGACCCAGCGGACAACGCGTACGTGCACCGTGATTCTACGATCGAGATCCGGTCGCGCGGCGATCGTGATGCATTCGTCGTCGACGATACCGCGGGGACGGGGACGTGGTATGCGGCCGTGTCGAAGAAACCGTACCACTTCGACCCGGTGACACTCAGCACGCATTGGGATTACGGGCAGATCCCGCACGTCCTGGCGGTGCGCGATGCCGAGGGGGATTTGACGGCACTGGTGCAGCGGTTGTCCACGGGGCGATTCGACTACGACATCGTGCAGTACCACATCGGTCTGGAGCGCGGCGAGCGAGTCATTGCTGCGTCGCCCGGTGGATCTGGCGGCTCCCCTCCCCCGCCGGCACCCGCGCCGCCGCCGGACGATCCGGATGGGCCGTGGTGGTTAGGGCCGTGGGGGCTCGGACCGTGGGGTTGGCCGGGGTGGGGATTGCCGCGTCCATCGCCGAATCCAGGGCCGCTGTACAATCGCGTCGCACCGGCGCCCGCGGGGACTGCCGGTGCGGGCCATATGGCGGGTGCGCCAGAAGCGCATCCAGCGCCGGAAGTGCGTCCGGCGCCAGAGCCGCATCATGACCACAGTTCCGGCGGCGGCACGTCGCCGCACCACTAAGCGCACCGCTAAGCTCACCGCTAAGCTCACCGACAGGCGGTCCAGCCCGCGGGCTGCTAGGCGCGAGAGTGCACCGCGCCCGTATACGTCCGGCCTTTCCACGTCGCGCCCACACCGCGCCACGAGCGGATTGCGGAGCTGACCGTCATCAGGAGATAGAGCGTCCCCGTGACCGGCAGAGCGAGTGCCCACAGGGGCGAGCGGCCATAGAAACGGAGCACGGGTATGTAACTGGCGATCATCGCACCTGACGCGAGGGCCGCGAGCCATCGTGCCGTGCCGGGGCCGGTGATCCATGTGACTGGTGTGACCCAGAAGGCCAGGGCGAGCAGCGCGACGCAGCAGGCGAGCAGCAGCGCGGAGAACCGAAGCTGTGCGAAGGCCGAGCGTGCGACCATCTGCCAACTGGCGCGCAGGGTGCCGAGGCGGCGCCGGCTGACCGCGGAATGCGTCAGGCCGATCCACGTGCGTCCGCCGGCGGATTTGATGCGTCGTGCCAGCGCGCAGTCGTCGATCAGTTCAGCGCGGATCGCGGCGAATCCCCCGATCTGCTCCAGCATCCCGGTTTCGACGAGGACGCACCCGCCGGCGGCGGCGGCGACGAAGCGGCTCGGGGAATTCGAGATGCGAAACGGGTACAGAAGCTTGAAGAAATAGACGAACGCCGGGACGAGAAGCTTGTCCCACGTGCTCTCCATCTCGAGGACAGCCATGAGTGAGAGGAGTTGGCGGCCGTCGAGTCGCCGGCGAGCGAGCAGCGCGGCGAGGATGTCCGGGCGCAACTCGATGTCGGCATCGAGCAGCAGCGTGAGCGGCGTGCGAACGGCGTGACGTCCCTGTTCCAGCGCCCACATCTTCCCGACCCATCCGCCGGGCATTGACGAGCCGGCGATCACGCGGCATGCATCGCCGCCAGCCGAGCGCGCGACGTCCGCCGTGCCGTCGACCGACTGGTCGTCGATGACGATGATCTGGAGACCGACGCCCTGGGCGCGGAGCGCGGCGATCGTGTTTCCGATCACCGCGGCTTCATCGCGGGCGGGAATGAGCGCGGTTACGTCAGAGCAATCGGTGGTCGCGTCTCCGCCGGGGCTACCGGCGGTGCCATCGAGTTGTTCCTGCGTGCTCCACGCGCGCCATGGTGCGAGAAGAATTGCCGTCCAGATGACGGCCGCGGCCGCGGCGAGCGTGGTGAGTACCACGGGAGTTGATGCGGCGGAGGTTATGCCGGGCGGCGCGCGCGGAGAGGTGGAGCCGCGCGCGCCTGCCGGGTCAGCTCGACTTGCGGAGTGGGGCCGAGTCGTTTCCGGAGATGACCGTGAGCGGCACGCCAGTGCGTTCGCGGGTGTAGCGAATCGGCAGCTCGGGTGCCATCGGGCCGCTGGTGCGCGGGCCGCGGAGGGCGACCGTCATGGCTTTGAAGGGGTGCGCGAAGGCGTCATTGACGGCCGTGCCTTCGTAGCCGCAATGCGCCATGCAGTTGTCGCATTTCGGATTGCGTCCCGTGCCGTACGACTCCCACTCCGTGTCTTCCATCAGCGCCTTGAACGTCGGCGCGTACCCTTCGGTGACCAGGAGGTAGCAGGGCTTCTGCCAGCCGAACACGTTGCGAGTCGGTGTGCTCCACGGCGTGCACTCGTACGTCTGGTTACCGGCGAGGAAGTCCTGGAAGAGCGACGACTGGCTCAGGGGCCACTGCTTGCCCTTGCCGCGCTTGAAGATTTCGCGGAAGAGATTCTTGCTTTCGCTCCGGGCGAGGAACACGTCGTGGCGGGGCGCCCGTTCGTAGGTAAAGCCTGGTGAGACCGTGATGCCTTCGACGCCCAGGGTATTGACGAAGTCGAAAAACTTCGCGACGTCCTCCGGATTCTCGCCGTTGAAGAGCGTGCAGTTGATCGACACGCGGAACCCACGATGGCGCGCCATGCGGATGGCGGTGACCGCTTTTTCGAAGACCCCATCGCGGCACACCGACTTGTCGTGTCGTTCCTGGAGCCCATCGAGGTGGACCGAGAACGTGAGGTACTTCGACGGCGTGAACTCGTCGAGTCGTTTGGCCAGCAGGATCGCGTTCGTGCAGAGATAGACGAACTTTTTCCGGGCGACGATCCCGGCGACGATCCTGGGCATCTCGGTGTGGATGAGGGGCTCGCCGCCGGGGATCGAGACGACGGGAGCGCCGCACTCATCGACCGCCGCGAGGCATTCGTCGACGGTGAGCCGTTTGCGCAGGATGTCTTTCTCGTACGCGATCTTGCCGCAGCCCGCGCACTCGAGATTGCATTGGAAGAGCGGTTCCAGCATGAGTACGAGCGGATAGCGCCGTTCGCCGCGGAGCTTCTTACCTACGACGTAGCGTCCGATCCGGTACTGCTGGTAGAGTGGAATGCCCATTGTTTTGAATCCTCTCGTCGTCAGCGCACAGCCTGCCGGCCGAGCTCGGCGGGCAGCTTGAATGTAGTCGTCTCTTCGACACCGGGCGCCGTCGCGACCGTGGCCACCCCCAAAGTACGCAACCGCTCAATGGCGAGGTCAACCAGCACTTCCGGCGTCGAGGCTCCGGCGGTGAGGGCTACCCTGCCACCCCGGGGGAGCCATGCCGGATCGATGTCGTCCGCGTTTTCGATCAGGTATGAGGGGATTCCCATCTGGGCTCCCACTTCGCGCAACCGGTTCGAGTTGGAGCTGTTCTGGGCGCCCACGACGAGCAGGACTTCGGCATCGGCCGCGAGGGCTCGTACGGCGTTTTGCCGGTTCTGCGTGGCGTAGCAGATATCGTCCAGCCCGGGGCCGGTGATCTCGGGAAACCGGCGGCGGAGCGCGGCGATCACATCACGCGTATCGTCGAGACTCAGCGTCGTCTGCGTCACGTAGGCGAGGCGTGCCGGGTCGCGCACGACGAGCTTGTCCACCGCCTCCACCGTGCAGAGCACGTGAACCGGTCCATCCACCTGGCCCAGCGTGCCTGCGACCTCGACGTGTCCCGCGTGGCCTACGATGATGACCTCCCGTCCGTCGCTTGCGTACCGTTGCGCCTGGCGGTGCACCTTGGTGACCAGCGGGCAGGTCGCGTCGATGACGCGGAGCCCGCGATCGGCGGCGCCGGACTCGACGCGGCGAGCGACACCGTGCGCGCTGAAGATCACGATCGCGCCCTGCGGGACCTGTGCCAGCTCTTCGACGAAGACGGCGCCTCGCTGTTCCAGGTCCTCGACGACGCGCCGGTTGTGCACGATCTCGTGCAAGACAAATACCGGCGCCCCGTGGACATTGAGCGCGCGCTCGACGATCTCGACCGCGCGCACGACCCCGGCGCAGAACCCACGGGGCTGCGCCAGCATCAGGTCCAGGGGTCTGTCTTCAGTTGGTACTGATGGCATCGTCCCTGCCCTATTGGAGGTAGCCGTTGGTACTGAACCAGCTAGCGGCATCGCGAATCGCCGCCCTGCCTCCGCGCGACCGGTATCCCAGCTCCGATTCGGCGCGTGCGCTGGAGAAATACATTCGCTTGCGCGACAATCGTACCCCATCGACGGTCGTTCGGGGCGTGCTCCCGGTGATGCGGGCCCATGCTTCGGCGAGATAGGCGATGGGCAGCACGACATCGTGGGGTAGCTCCAGCCACGGCGGCCGGCGTCCCGAAATGCGGGCGCACTCCGTGAGAATCTCTCGCAAGCTCATGTCGTCGCCACCAAGTACATAACGCCGGCCAACCGTTCCGCGTTGGTAGGCCAGCAAATGGCCTTCGGCCACATCATCGACGTGCACGATATTGAGACCCGTGTCCACGTAGGCCGGCATGCGGCCCGTGAGCGCATCCACGATCATGCGGCCCGTGGGAGTGGGCTTGATGTCGCCCGGTCCGACCGGCGTGGACGGGTTGACGATGACCACCGGGAAGGCCGCCGGCCGCCAGCTCGTCCACGGCCTGTTCCGCCATGAACTTCGAGCGCTTGTAGTGGCCGATCATGTCGTCCAGCGTGGCCGTCGTCTCCTCGCTGGCGGGTGTTCCGTCGGCGTGCGTGCCGAGCGTCGCGACGCTGCTGGTGTAGACCACGCGCTCGACACCGGCGCGGCCGGCCGCCTGGAGCAGCGCGCGCGTGCCGTCGACATTTGCGCGGTACATGGCGGCGGGGTCCTTGACCCAGAGCCGGTAGTCGGCGGCGACGTGATAGAGACCGCTGCAGCCCGCGACCGCCTTGTCGAGCGACGCGGGGTCCGCGAGATCACCGGTGACGGTCGTGACCGCGAGCCCTTCGAGATTGTGGCGATCGCTCTGGGGACGTACGAGCACGCGCACGTCGATGCGGGCCGCGAGCAGCCGCCGGGCGACCGCTGCGCCCACGAAGCCAGTCGCGCCCGTGACGAGGATCGTCATCGCGCGTATCCGGTGCTGGCGGTTTCGCTGCTCGCGAGCAGACCATCATCCGCGGTGCGGGCGACGGTCGCGAGGGTGCGCATCGCGCGGCGGTAGGCCGACGCGAGCGCCGGCAGCGAGGCGAGGTCCATCGGCCGGCGGATCAGGGCGCGGAAAAAGCGGGGCATCTCGAAACGTCCGCTCGAATCGATCGCCGTCGCGACCGCCTGAGGCACGAGGATATCCACGGTGTCGACCAGCACGCGGAGCGCGAGCCACGGGATCCCTGCGGCGGCGGCCACCGCGGCGACGGCGGCGGATTCCATGTCGGCGGCGACCGCGCCCAATGCGCCGAGTGTGCGCTTCTCGGCGGCGGTACGGACGACGTGGTCCGGGCAGGCAATGGTTCCATTCACGAGCGGGACCAGGTCGCGAAGCCGAGTGGAGAGGCGGGCGGCCCATGCAGCGGCGGCGGCCGTGGCGGCGCCGGGCGCACCGGGTACCGGCGGTTCGAGCTGCCGGCTAATGACGAGCGTGCCGGGGTGGAGCGCTGGGTCGAGGCCCGCGGCGAAGCCCCAGCTCACGAGCGCGCTGGCGCCGTCTGCGACGAGCGATGCGGCCGCGCGGTGCGCGGCGGCCGGGCCAATGCCTCCGGCCTGTGCACGGACGCGGGAATTCACGGGTCGTGTTTCGCCGACGGCGGCCGTGGCGTGCAGGAGAGACTGGAGCTCGGCTGGCAACGCTGCGACGACGCCGACGGTGAGCGGGTGCGAGTCCCGGGGCGGTCCGGACAACACGTCAGCGCGGCCCGCATTGGACGCGCCGCGTGGGCTCACGCCGGTTCGCCGGCGCGCGTGAGATTGCGGTAGCGGGCGAGCGCCCATAGCGGGAAGTATTGCGCGTAGCCGTGGTACTTGAGGAAGAACACGCGCGGGAATCCGGGCGCATTGAACCACGGATCGTTCCACACGCCGTCGGTTTGCTGGTGGCGGAGGAGGTACAGGATGCCGCGCCGCACTTCGGGCGAGTGGACCTCGCCGCTGTCCATGAGACCGAGGAGCGCCCACGCCGTCTGGCACGCGGTGCTGTGGCACGACCGCGGGACCGGGGCCGCATCCCAATAGCTCTCGCAGCCCTCGCCCCAACCGCCGTCGGCGTGTTGCCGTTGCTTGAGCCATGCCGCGGCGCGCGCGATGCGCGGCGCGTCTTCGTCGCGTCGCCGTGAGCGTGAGGGCCGCGAGCACCGACCACGTGCCGTAGATGTAGTTCGTGCCCCACCGGCCGAACCACGGGCCGGCGTCTTCCTGCTCCCGCCGCAGGAACGCGAGACAATTGGCGAGGGCGGCCCGGTCGCGCGCGCCGGTCCGCACGGGCGAGGGCGACGGCGCACGCGGCCGCTCACGTCGCTCGTCGGCGGATCGAGCAGCGCGCCGTGGTCGGCGAAGGGGATCTCATTCAGGTAGTGGAACGTATTGTCCGCATCGAACGCGCCGAAGCCGCCATTGCGGCTCTGCATGCCGACGATCCAGTCGATCGCGCTGGCGAGTGATTGCGCGCGGCGTTCCGGTGCGGGGGGCGCGGGTGAGCGCCCACACGACGGCGGCCGTGTCATCGAGATCCGGGTAGTGCGCGTTGGAGAACTGGAACGGCCAGCCGCCGCCCCGCACATCGGGGCGGGCCGCGCGCCAGTCACCGGCTGCCTGATCGGGTAACTGCCGCGCGATCGAGCCAATCGAGCGCGCGATCGACCGGCTTCCGAGCGGCGCGCCATCGGCTGTCTCCTGCAGCGCGAGCGCGGCGAGCACGGTATCCCAGACCGGTGAGACGCAGGGCTGGCACTACGCCGCGTCCTGATCCTGCGGTCTGATCCTGTACGACCAGCCGGCGCAGTGCGGTGCGTGTTTGCTGGCGATCGGGATGATCGGCCGGGTAGCCGAGTGCGGCAGGGCCTCGTGGGCATTGACCATGGCGGGAAAGATTCGCGCCGAGGCCATCGGTCGCCATTCAGGCGCGCGATGACCCAGCGGGCGGCGCGGAGGAGCGCGGCCCGGCGGCCGCGCGCGGGAATCTGTCGGCTCGCTACCGTCTGCCGAGGGCATCCAGGTGCGTGAAGGCGCGCTGGAGGTGCGACCGGATCGGGAAGTAGTCGCGCTCTTCGTCGGGATGCGTGACGAACAGCTCCGGAATGCCGATGCGCAGCGGATTGCGCGCGCGTTCCTTGAGACTGCACAGGATCGCGAGCGGCACCATGACTGTGCGCGACCAGTACGACACCTTGTGCAGGTGGAACGGGAACCAGCGCGGCAGCAGCACGATCTCGACGGGGAGAAACGGCACGCCGCGCCACGGGATCTGCTCGAAGAGGGCGAGCGTGATCCGGGTGAAGACATTGGCGCGGGCAGCGCCTCCGCGGGCGAGGATCGCCTCGCGGGCCGCCTGCATGTGCGGGGCCTGCGTGTCGTCGCCCGCGAGCTTGAGCGCGTAGTACGCCTTGACGGAGCAACTGAGATCGAGTGCGCCGCCGGGGAAGAGGCACCATCCGCCGGTCGTGGTCTGCGTGGCGCGCAGGATCGCGCGAGCTGCGCCTGCAGCGGTGTCTCGATCTCATCCATGAAGTGCATCATCAGGATGTATTCGGCCGTGATGCTGGCATCGGCCTCGAGATGAAAGCACCAGAAGCCTTCGCGGTCCTGCAGTTGCGCGAGGCGTGCAGCGGCGCGAGTGAGAGCGGCGCCGAGCGAGTGCGGATCGATCGTGGTGGACGCGCCGTGAGGGGCGATGCCGTGAGCGGGCGCGCCTGCCGGCGCGGCGTCGTTGGTGACGGGGGACGCCGGCGTGGAGATGCCGGTGGCGGGAGTGGACAGGAGCGTTGGCCTCATGAACAGTCTGGCGCTACGGAGTGCGGGATGAGAAGGAGAGAAATCTAGCCACGCGTTGAGTCGGGGTCATCGCGTCTCAGAGAGTGGCCAGAGGGAGTGGAGCTGCCGATTGCTCGAAGAGCCGGGAGAGGATCCAATCACCGCGTGCGGCGAGCGACGTGGTGATGACCGTTGCGCGCACCGTGCGCCGAGAGACCTTGACCTGGCGGCCGGCGAGGAAATCGGGATTGTGGTGGATCTTGCGAAGCGTCAGCACGGCGAGACCGAGCGCCCAGAGGCAGAACCGGCGGATGCCAGTTTCTCGGGCGGGGATCGCCAGTGTGTATGCAAGTGCATCGCGAAGGTGCGCGTGCGTGATGCCGATGATCTCATCGACCGCGGCATCGAGTGCGGCGCCATCGCGGCCCGCGGTGAGCGTTTCCAACTCGAGACCGGCGCGGCAGAAGACATCGCGAGGGAGCCAGCAGACCCCGCGGCGCCGGTCATCCCAGGTGTCCTTGAGGATGTTGGTCATCTGGAGCCCCTGGCCGAACGACGTCGACAGCGGTGCGAGGCGTGCGCGGCGGGCGTCGATCTCCGGCGAGTAGGCGCAGAACAGGTCCGTCAGCATTTCACCGACGACACCGGCGACATAGTAGCAGTAGCGATCGAGCTCACCGACGTCGGCGAGTCCGCTGAGGCGTGCGTGCCGCTGGAAGGCGGGCATGCCGTCGCACATGATCCGGACGCACCGCTCGATCGCCGCGCGTTGTCTGGGGCCGAGGCCGTGGGTGACCTCGATCACGCGCGGCATCTCGCCGATGAGGGCGCGTTCCGCATCAGTTGTGGCGGACGACAGGAGGGGGACGAGGGCCGCGGCGAACGCGGCGGCGGAGTCGTGCCCCCCGACCACGGCGACGAACTGGTCGTGAAATCGCTGTTTCTGGTCCGGGTCGAGCGAGACCTCGTCCTCGATCGTGTCGGCGGTGCGGCAGAGCAGATACGCGTTGGTGACCACCGGACGGAGGGCATCCGGGAGCTGGGGGATGGTCAGGGCGAACGTGCGGGACACGCCGGGGAGGAGCTGCTCCTGCAATCCGAGTGCGTCGCTATTCGTCCCCGTGCTCATGCGGTACCGGTGGCGGTGAGCGGCATCCCGGACGGCAGGCTGCCGTCCGGGTCCCGGGTCCAAGCCGGCTCCGGGAGGAGGCGACCGTCGGATCCAATACCGTGATCCGGGCTCGAGGGTTCCGTTTCCCTGTCCCGCAATCTGCGTCGCCTGGCGGCGGGTGCCAACGGCTGCACCTTTGACACCCGCCGGTCGCAACGACCGATGCGCGCTTGTCGAAGCGCGCCTACTGCCCTCGACGACCGGCGGTGGTGACACGGCAGCTACGGACGGGCTGGTGCGGGGGGCTAGAGGGCCTGGCAGCGGTTCCCTGCCAGAGTCGTTGGCCGGGTTTATCGCGTCGACACGAGGGCGAACGGGGCTCCTTGGGGGTCGGTGCCCAACTGAATGCGGGATCCGCCGGGCACGTCCATTGCGGGCCGGCCCAACTTGCCCCCGAGCTTGGGGATCTGGAGGGCGGACCGGTCGACGTCTGCGACGCGGATGTAGTGTAGCCACGCCGGCTTCTGTGGCGTCGTGTACATGCCGCCGAGCACCCCGCCGTTGCGGCCGTACATGTAGTAGGTGCCTTCCTTGCCCATGTCCATCTGGCTGGTGTGTTCCCAGCCGAAGAGCGTGTGGTAGAAATCGAAGGCGGCGACCGCGTCGGACGTACTGAGCTCATGCCACATGAACTCACCGGCAGGTGGCGGGCCTTCGCGCTCGGGCGGTAAATTCTCGGGAGCGAAGGCGGAGAACGTAGCGCCTTGCGGGTCCGCGAGAATGGCGTAGCGGCCGACCGTCGGGATGTCCATGGCGGGGACGAGGACGCGGCCGCCGAGGCGAGTCGCGGTCGCTACCGCCTCATCGACATCGGGCGTCGTGATGTGTGCGAACCAGTGTGGCGCCTGGTCCGGTGGCGCGCCTGCCGGCTGCGCGACGACGCCGCCCAGCGGGACCTTGTTGTTGACCCACATGGTATACGGGACCGTTCCCGGCCAAGTCTCAGTTTCCCATCCGACGAGCTTCGTGTAGAAGGAGATTGCGCCGGCGGGGTCCGTCGTCACGAGGTCGAACCAGGTGAAGCGGCCGCGGGACTTCGCGGTGGCATTGGCTGGCATAGGGGCTCCTGGGCGATTTGGCGGGGGCGGCAAGTCTACGGCGGCCCACCCCCGGGCGCAACCGGTCTGGCGGGTCCGCGACACCGGGCGCGGCGACATATCGGCGGGCCGGGCTCGGGGCTAATTTGTGCGCGCATCGGACCGGCGCGGTCGCGTGTGGGCGGCGACTGCAGCGCGCGGGCACCATACCCCCAGCATCGAGAGGCAGCATGCGACAGGCACGACGCCGGAGCGCAGGTCACGGAGCCGCGTTGGCGGTCGCGCTTCTGATGGTGGTCGTGCCGGCTGCGGCGCGGGCGCAGGACACCACGGATCATGCCGCGCATCACGTGTACGAGCTTGGCGCGTTCACCGTCGAGAGCGGCGCGTCGATACCCCAGGCGAAACTCGTGTACGCGACCTACGGGCATCTCGACGCGAAACGGGACAACGCGATCCTGCTTCCGTCGCACTACATGGCGGACCATCACGGGTACGACTGGCTGATTGGTCCGACGCTGGCGCTCGACACGACGCGGTACTTCCTGATCGCGACCGAGATGTTTGGCAACGGGCATTCATCCTCGCCCAGCAACACACCCGAGCCGTTCCACGGGCCGCGGTTTCCGGTCACGACGATCCGGGACAACGTCGAAGCGGTGCACCGTCTGCTGACCCAGGAGCTGGGGATCACGCATCTCCGCGCGATCATCGGTTTCTCCATGGGAGCGGAGCAGGCGTTCCAGTGGGCGGTGAGTTATCCGTCGTTCATGGACCGGATCGTGGCGACATCGGGCACCGCCAAGTGTTACGGCCACGGCTACGTACGGCTCGAGGGGCAGATCGCGGCGCTCGAGGCCGACGGAGACTTCAAGGGGGGCGACTACACCGAGGAGCCGGCGCGGGGCATTCGCGCCTTTGGCGCGGTGTGGGCCGGGTGGTTGTACTCGCAGGAGTGGTGGCGCCGGGAGCTGTGGCGCACACTGATGCCGCAGGCCAAGACCGCGGCGGACGCGATGGATGCCGTCGTCAAAGGCTTCGAGGGCGCGGACGCGAACAACTACATCCTGCAGGCGCGGACGTGGGAGCGGCACGACGTGGGCACGACGAAGGGGTTCGACGGCAACGTCGAGCGTGCCTTGCGGTCGATCACCGTGCCGGTGCTCTACATGCCGTCAGCGACCGATATGTATTTCCCGCTGGGCGATGCCGAGTACGAGACGCAGTTCATCGCGCACGTGCAGTTCCTTCCGATTCCATCGCTGTGGGGTCATCCGGCGGGAGCGGGCGAGGCGCCGGCCGATCGCGCATTTCTCAACACGCACATCCGGGACTTCCTCGGCCCACGCTAACAGCAGGCCCCGATTAGTGGGTGTGGTGCTTCGTCGTCTTGCGGGTGGAATCGTGTGCGGCCGACGGCGGGGAAGCCGGTTTCGGGGCCGGTTTCGTGGCGGGTTTCGGGGCGGGTTTCGGGGCCGGCTTGGCGGCCGGCATCATCGGGAGTGTGCGGATGGAGTCGACTGCGAGGTACGTGACGCGCACGTCGCCGACGCGCGGCACCTTGCCTTCGACGAATGCGGGGCCGACGTATTGCACCGTGAGCTGTTTGGGGGCGGTCCACTGGACTGACACCGCGCGCGCGTTCTCGATCCAGACCGTCCCCGAGTCGCCTGTTGTCGCGGCGCGGGCCGCGGCGCTGGTGGCTGCGCTGTCGCGTGCACCGGAGCGGCCGACCCGCACAACCGTGTAGCGCCGGCCATTCGCTCCGTTTTCACGCACGGAGACCACGTGTGCGAGATGCGTGGAGTCGGGGCTGGCGATGACCTGCTCGATCTGCTCGGTGGCATGCCATGCGCGGTACGCCATCAGGACGCCTCCTGTAGCGAGCAGCGCGGCGGTGAGCAGCGTCGCGAGGATCAGGCGTCCAGCATTCACGGAGCGCTCACCGTGCGCTCATGCACGTCGCCTGCCGGTGCATGCACGTCGCACGCACGTCGCACGCACGTCGCACGCACGTCGCACGCACGTCGCACGCACGTCGCATGGGGGCCGAATGCAGGCCGAACGTACGGCATGCATATTCGCAGCGAGCGCGTCGCGCGCGTGACCGCGGCTTCGCGCCGCGCGTCGCTCGTAGATGAGGCCTCTGGCCGTCTGGGCGCGTTTGTGCCGAGCACGACAGAACAATGCGTCGCGGGGAGGGTATCGACCAGCATCCATGACAGCATTGCTGCGACACAGGCCCGGCGCCCGTGAGGCGCCGGCCGCGCCATCCGTGTGCGGAACGTCGTCTCAGGTGCGCCATACCGCGCATCGCGGGATCGCTGTGCTGGTGATTTGTGCTGGAGTGGCGACGGCGACCGTGCGCAGCGGGGCGCAGGGACGGCCGGATTCTTCGTCGGCGATGGGCAGTGGTGACAGTTCGGCTGCCGGAGGCAATACGGCGCGTGCGGGTGACAGCACGAGCGTTGGCGGGCGCTCGCTGCTGCCAGCGACGCTGGCGGCCGGGAACCATCTGTACGAGCTGATTCCGGATGAGAGCGACGACATCCGGTCGGCGATCGATGTATCGGTCGCGCACATGAACTTCATCATCCGGCCGATCGCGCGCCGGCGACTGGCCAAAGCGAACCGGCTCTCGGACCATCTCGAGTTCGAGGTACAGTCAGACACCCTCGCGGTGACATTCGGTGAGATGAACCCGATCCTCACACCATTGAATGGCGATTCGACGCCGTGGATGCGAGGGGGGACACACGAGTGGTATCAGGTGCGCACCGTGCTGGCGCGCGACACCGTGCGGCAGATCATCAAGACTGACGACGGCCAACGCGAGAACGATTTCGAATTTCTGGATGACGGCGCGCGAGTCGCGCTTCACGTGATCCTGACGGCCGACCGGCTTCCCATCCCACTGCGATACACCCTGCTCTACCGCCGCGTGTACTGACGCTCGTACCGACAGGACCGGCGCGGGTCTGGCCGGTCCTGTGCCGGGCGCGGTCAGCCCGGAATGAGATCGGCTGCGGCGAGGACCTGCTGCTCGGTGGCGGCTCCGTGGAGAAGGCCGAGCGCGGCGCGCAGGGGCGCGTCGTCGGAGATGCCGCGCCGGAAGACCGCGGAGTCACCGAACGCGCGGCGGGCGACCTCGCGGTCGATCAGACGATCGATGACCGGCGTGCCTGCATCGAAGGCCTGGTGATCGAGCTTGACCCCGTGTGCTTCGAGCTTCGCGTAGAACTCGGCGCGCCAGGCCGGATCGTCGGTGTACGTCGAGTGTCCGCCCGCCGAGACCGCAGGCGTGACATCGAGGGCGACTTCGTCGAGGGCGCGGCGGGCATCGGCGCCGTGTTCGGCGAGCAGGCGCAGCATGGGGCGGGCCGACGACGGGAACGTATCGGCTGCGACGAAGACATCGGGAGTGATTCCCCCGCCGCCGTAGAGCGTGCGGCCGGCGTCGGAGCGGTACGTCGGCCGGCCTGCGCGGGCCGCGACGAGCGACGTTGGCGCTGGCGTCGTGTCGTCATCGACGAGGCGGTTGTTCACGAGCGTGCGATTGCGGTGGATGGAGCGGCCCGACGGTGTGAACCACCGCCCGGTCGTCATCTTCACCGCCCAGCCGCCATCGAGCGGGAACATCGTCTGCACGAGACCTTTGCCGAATGACGGCGTGCCGACGAGGACCGCGCGGTCGTGGTCCTGGAGCGCGCCCGCGACGATCTCGGAGGCCGAGGCGGTGCCGCCGTCGATGAGGACCGCCAGCGGGTGGCCGATTTCGTCGCCCTGGTCGCGCGTCTTGAGCAACTGGGGCGACTGGCCGCGATAGCGAACGCTGACGACCGGCTGGTTCGCGTGCAGGAAGATATTGGTGACGGCGAGCGCCGCATCGAGATCACCGCCGCCGTTGCCGCGGAGATCGAGGACGTAGGACGTCGCGCCCTGGGTACGGAGCCGAACGACCGCGCGTGCGGCCTCCTCGGCGGCTGTCTCGCTGAAGTGCTGAACCGGGACGTAGCCGGTGTGGGCATCCAGCATGATCGCATACGGGACCGAAGGCACGTGGACCTTCGAGCGGACCATGCGGTCGCGGAACGGCGTGGGGACGCCAGCGCGTGAGAACGTCACTTCGACCGGCGTGCCGACGGCGCCCGTGGTGCGTGCGGAGACGCGGTCGGGCGTCCAGCCTTTCGTGGACTCGCCGTCGACGGCGACGATGCGGTCACCGATCTGCACACCGGCGAGAGCGGCCGGGAAGCCGGCGAAGACCGCGGTGACGCTGACTTCATCGCCGGACTGTTCGATCCCCATCCCCAATCCGCCGTAGCTGTTGCCGATGGAGTTCCGGAGGAACGATGCCAGCTCGGCGGGCGAGTAGAGATCGGCGTACGGGTCGTGGAGCTCCTTCATGAGGCCGCGGGCGGCGTTCTCATAGAGGACATCTTCCGAGAGCGAATCGACCGAATGGGCGGCGACCTCGTGGAACACCGCATCGAACAGCTCGACGCCGGTCCGGTGGAGCGCGGCCGGGGCGCTCCTGGCGGTGCTGGCGACGACAGCGAGGACGGCGGCCGTGCCCCAGACGATCCGAGTGCGCCATGGGTGGCGGCGGGACGGTGTGCCCGCCTCGGCGGCGGATGTCGGTTGCTCAGTGCGCATCTGATTCATCTCTCAGGACTTGGACACTGGGGTGCAGGGCGCCAGTTGCCGGTGCGGCTGAGTGGCCGGCTGGCGGGCTGCGCCGAGCGATGGGGCAATCTAGCGTCCGGTCGGGGGTGTGGGTCACCGGGCTCGTCCGAAACAGCGGCTCGCCGAGTGGCGTATAGAGGGGTACAGGTGTGCAGGCATAGATGATCGTTGCGTTCCCGGGCCGGTCGCCACCGGAACTGGGAGCGGCTCGGGACGCACGGTCCACCCGATTCGCGGGGATCCAGCCGGGTGAGTCATCCCTGGGCGAGCGAGTCGCGATCGAGGTACGGCGCGCCGGCCACGGTCAGGAAGTCGGCGAACGCGTCGTCGAGCACCAACTGATCGAGCAGCTTGGCGGCATCGGCGAGGCGGTTCGTGGCCACACCCGCGGTGCGCGAGCGCAGCGCCGCGACAGCCCCATCGCGTTCCCTGGCGTAGACCGCATCGGTGAGCGGGGCACCGCCATCGACGGGTACGCGGTGGCGGCGCCATTGCCAGAGCTGGGCGCGCGAGATCTCCGCCGTCGCCGTGTCTTCCATGAGATTGTCGATGCCAACCGCGCCCGAGCCATCGAGCCAGGCGGCGAGGTATTCGAGCGCGACGCGAATATTGGTGTGGACGCCGGCCGCGGTGACGCCGCTTCCGGGAATCTGCACATCGAGGAGCGCGGCGGTATCGTCGCCGGGTGGCGTGGCGGAGCGTGAGCCCGCGTGGCTGACGTGACCCGCGAACGCATCGCGTGCGACGGACACGAGGTCCGGGTGGGCGATCCACGTGCCGTCGAATCCGCGTGTCGCTTCGCGGAGCTTGTCCTCGCGCACCTTTGCGAGTGCGACGCGATTGACCGCCTCATCGCGGCGGCTCGGGATGAAGGCCGCCATCCCGCCGATGGCCTGGGCGCCGCGCCAATGGCACGTGCGCGCGAGGCGTTCCGCGTAGGCCTGCATGAACGGTACGGCCATCGTGATGAGGGAGCGGTCCGGCAGGACGAAGGCGGGATCCGTGCGGAATTTCTTGATGACGCTGAAGATGTAGTCCCAGCGTCCCGCATTGAGCGCGGCGCCGTGCTCGCGCAACTCGTACAGAATCTCTTCCATCTCGAACGCGGCGAGGATCGTTTCGATCAGTACCGTGGCGCGGATCGTACCGCGGGGGATGCCGAGGGCGCCTTGTGCGGCGACGAAGACATCGTTCCAGAGGCGTGCTTCGCGGTGGCTTTCCATCTTGGGCAGATAGAAAAACGGTCCCGCGCCGCGTGCGGCGAGCGTCCGTGCATTGTGGAAGAAGAACATCCCGAAGTCGAACAGACTGGCCGACACCGGCTGCCCGTCGACGCGCACGTGTGATTCCGTGAGGTGCCAGCCGCGCGGCCGCATGAGGAGCGTGGCGAGCCTGGGTGCCAGGCGGTACGTACGGCCATCGGGATTCTCGTACGACAGCGTGCCCTGGACCGCGTCGATCAGATTCGCGTGGGCGCGGACGACATTGGGCCAGGTTGGCGAGAGCGAGTCCTCGAGATCCGCCATGAAGCCCGACGCGCCGGAGTTGAGCGCGTTGATCATCATCTTCCGGTCCGCGGGTCCAGTGATCTCGACGTGGCGTTCGGCGAGCGCGGGCGGGGGTGCGGCGACGGACCAGTCGCGCGACCGGATCTCGGCGGTCTCCGCCAGCAGGCCGGGCCGCGCACCGGCATCCAGCGTGGCCTGCCGGGTGGCGCGCGCATCGAGGAGGCGGAGCCGCGTGGGGTTGAACGCGCGGTGGAGCCGCGCCACGAACGCCAGGGCTTCTGGCGTCAGGACCCGCACCGCATCCGGCTGTACATCGCCGGCGATCTCGACCTGCCCTGCGGATTCAGACACGTTAGTCACGACGGACTCCCTCAATCGCTATCGGGTCACGTGGGATGGACTCGTCATTAGTAACCGCTAATCCCGGGCCGTCCCTCACAGATCACGCGCCACCACACGAAACGTGACTGTGGCAACGGCCACTCGTCCTGGCTAGTGCGCGATTGGACGCCGCAGCATATGTTCCATCGCCTGCTGACGAGGATCTGTTGTCGATGAATGCACAAGCAGTTGCTCTTCCCCTGCCCCGTCCCTGGGTTGCGCCGACGTTGACCGAGCATGGTCCGTTGGCCGCGCTTGCGCACGCGACCGCGGGCGCCGTGCCGATGGTTGCAGCGCTGCTGCAGATCACGGTGAGCTGCGTACAGAATCCACCGTCCTGCACGACCTGAGCGGAAGGCACATCCCTCGCGCGTCAGCGCGAGCGGGTCAGCGCGAGTGGTCGTAGGCGATCTCCCAAGCCGCTACAATTTGCGCCGGATCCACGCGCGGGTACGTGTGAACCAGTCGAACACCCAGACCAGAACGCGGACCGACGCGGCCATTGGGGGCCGCGGCATCGGCGGAAAGCGCTCCTCGATGTAGCGGCGGCGGGCGATGCAGGCCGGGCAGTGGGCGAGGTGAGCGAGGACGGCGTCCATGCGGGTGCGGCGTTCGCGTGGTGATTCGTCATCCGTGCTCGTTCCGGCGTGCAGGGAGTGCAGGGCGTGCAACTCGGCGCATTCCGGAAGTCCGCTCGCCGCGAGGGCGGCGTCGCGGTCGAGCATACCGGCCCGCCACGTGAGCCACTGGACCACCCGGCGTGCGGGCTTGATGCGGCCTCGCTCCCAGGCGATCACCACGGCGGGTGTGAGATTCAGTTCCGCGGCCATGGCGTCGTGTGTGAGACCGAGGCGCTGGCGCGTCGCGATGAGCTGTTCCGGAGACACGGACGAAGCATGGCCCCGACGTCGGGCGCCCGCCACCCGCTTGGCGCCGTTCGGCGCGGCTGGTGTCGCGTCTGGTCGCCCGCGCGTAGAATCGATGCGGCGGATGGAGGGGCCGTTGGCCAAGA
Source organism: uncultured Gemmatimonadales bacterium (assembly GCA_963706505.1). GTDB lineage: Bacteria > Gemmatimonadota > Gemmatimonadetes > Gemmatimonadales > Gemmatimonadaceae > Palsa-1248. Next base: position 475,167 of record CAVPLX010000002.1, on the reverse strand, counting down.
GGCCGACCTACGGTTGCCCGACGGGGCGACCTACGGTTCACGAACGGCCCCTCCTGCCCTCGACGACTGGCGATTCGGCAGCGAATGATCTCGGAAACGACGACGCGGACCGACCGCCTAAAATTTTCTTGTCTCTTGCGTGGTGGCTGGCCGGGGGCCTATGGTGCATCCGGCGTAGCGATCCGTGCAGATTGCGGCGCAGCACGCAGCACATTGGTTTCGAGGGCCGCCCCCGCAGGTAAGGGAGGCCACGACAACGGCAAACCCGGCGAAAGCCGGGGACGCAAAGCTTTGGAGGCTACCGCGGGTTCCGGGGTTACCGGACCGCCATGCTCGTCCAGCCGCCGAACGGTCTGAGGGGGGAAGGGCTGGTTATGCGCCCAGCGGACGGTCATGCTGACCAAACCGAGCCACAGGTTCCGGCGGGCCCCGCGCGGGCTGCAGCACCGGCGGCGCGGCCCCCGGTGCCGCCGACCCAATCAGCCGAGCGATTCGCGGCGGCATTGCGCGCCGCAGCGGCGACCGGAGCCACCAACGTGGGGGCGCTCCGCGAGGCGGTGCGGGCGTACGTGGAGACCCGGCGGGAGGCGGGCGATCCGCCCGAGCGGGCGCTCATTGCGGTCAAGGAGCGGGTGGGCGACGCCTTACGCCGGCGGCCCGCTACGCCGAAGAGCGATGCCAGCGCGCTGCTCCGGCGGGTCGTGCACTGGGCGATCGAGGCGTATTATCGTGCCGACTGAAAACCGCCTGCCAGGCGCGGAGATTGGGGGGCGGCGACGCACCCGGATCCGGCAGCAGCCCACCATCGGCCAGAGGAGCTCATGCGCAGCGACATGACGACGACCACGTTTGCCATTGATGGGTACCGGGTGACGCGGACCATGGGAGTGGTACGCGGCATCACGGTGCGATCCCGCTCGGTAGTCGGATCATTCGGGGCAGCGGTGCAGACGATGTTCGGCGGCAACATCACCATTTTGTCGGAGCTGTGCGAGCGTGCGCGGACCGAGGCGTTCGATCTGATGTGCCAGCATGCCGACGGCGTGGGGGCGAACGCCGTGCTGGGGGTTCGGTACGATGCGACCGAGGTCATGCAGGGGGCGACCGAAGTCCTGTGTTATGGCACTGCCGTGGTGGTGGAGCAGGGCTGAGCGGGTCTGGGGATCAGAGGGGGGCCCGGCCGGTGGCAATACGGCAGAGTCTGTCCGTGGCCTATTGCCAGTTCCAATCGTCGTTTCATGGCAGAAATCCGCCGGCGTTGTTACTGGTGGCGGAGCGGTACGAACGATACTTTGCCGTCGCATTGACGCGCCCGCGCGTCACACACGAAATGGCTAACCGGAGGCGCCATGCACGAGAGGATACGCGAGGCATGCCGTCCGCGAACCGCCGCAAAGGCACCCATGCTTCGCGTGGAGGGTCGCGTACCGAGCAACACTGATGCGACCATCGTGTTTCATCTGCCGTTGCCACCACTGGCCGGCGCGGGCGCGCGCGCCGTTCATGCGCTCGAACGTCGCGCCAAGAAAGCGTATTTCGCCGTACTCGATGCGATGCGCACCGGCATCGTGGATGCCGAGCGTGCGGCGCAGGTTTCGCGACTCGCGGGTGAAGCGCGTGCGCGACGCTCTGCCGACACCGCATCCGAAGCGCTCGATCAACTCGTGTGGGTGATGGGCGCGGTCGCCGCGGGGGTCGCGGGTGCTCCGTTGCTGCCGCACTTGTCGGAGCCGCTCGCGGCGCTGGTGGTGGGTGTGACGTCGGCGTCGGCGTCCGCACTCGTGGTGCCGTCGCCGAGTGAGGCGCTGCCGGAGTTCTTGCGCTGGCCGCTCGAGTGGCTGCAGACGCGGGGCTTCACCGTTCCGACGGGCCTCGACGTCAAGGTCGCGACCCCGAGCTGACCTCAGCGAGTCCGTGATGTCCGCCGCGGTCCGCCACCTGCGCGGACCGCGCGCGCGATGTGATCTTTCCGGTCGCCAACTCCGGCTGGAGGATCTCGCTTGAATCCTGATGGAGCCGCTGCCAGTGCACCCGCGGCCATGCTGCCTCCCGGCACCCACGTCGCGCCGTTTCTCGCATCGAACGGATCCGCCGTCGCGCTGCTGATCGGCGAGCGTGGCGAGCTACTTGGAGCGGGCGTACTCGGCGCCGCCGGGAAGCGCCTCCTCGAAGATGTGATCGAAGAGCCCACAGAGGGTGCGCCGGTGGTTCCGCCGCCGGGTGTCGTGCTGCTCGCCCGTGGCGTGCATCGCGCGCCGTGGTTCGCGTCGGCGGCCGGGGGATCGGCGTACATCGCGGTGGATTCGCGCTCGCGGCTGATCGCGGCCGATCCCGCGGTGGAGCGCGGCCTCGAGTCGCAGTGCCGCGCGGATCTCGGTGAGATGCTGGATGCGGCGGATCCGGTAGCGGGCGTTTAGGAGCGCGGTGTCGCTGTTCCGGTCGAGCCGTACCCAGGCGAAGATCGTCTTCGGCATCATCACCGGGCTTGCCGTCGCGGTGTCGCTCGTGGGGATCTCTCTCGCGCCGGCGTTGGGGACGTTTGCCGTGGAGATCGCGATCGTTCCGCTGTTCCTGACGATGTGGATCGGGGCCGCGTGGTATCGCCAGCGGTTCGGGGGGCGGCATTGGCAGCGGCGGATCGTGGTGGCGATGGCAACATCGGGTGCGCTGGGCGCGGTCGAGGCGTTGGCGGCGATGGCGCCGTGGACCGATTGGCCGAGCGTGGGCAGCGTGCTCCGGTGGACGACGTGGGTCGTGGTGGGATCGGCCGTGTATGGCACCGCGTGCGTGCCGCTCATGTGGCTGGCCGACCGGCGACTACTACGGATCCGCGTCAAGCGCCGTCATCGGACGAGCGCGGGGGCTGACGCGCCGCCGGCATTGCCGCCGGCATCGCCGCCTGCATCGCCGCCGGCATCGCCGCCGGCATCGCCAAGTGGCGGTGCGAGCGAGCCGCAGCCGGAGCGGTCGCCGACGTAGTCCTTGTCTGATCGCCGCGGCGGATACCGGCTAGTCGCGGCCAGCGCGTGCGTTATCCCGTTATCCCGTTATCCCGTTATCCCGTCCCGTTATCCCGTTATCCCGTTATCCCGTTATCGCGCTGTCGCGGTTGCGGCGGCTTGCTCGGCCTGCCAGAGGTGGCGCCGCTCGTGTGCCGCGAGGACCGCGAACATCGAGAGCAGATTGTACCGCAGGCGGCGATTGAACGGCGAGATGATCGTCGCGCGGTCGAGCGCGACGCCGTCGGCCGCGTGGAGTGATTCGATCAGCACATCCTGCGCGGCGACGAACGATGGCAGGACCTGCGCGGGCGGTCCGACATCGACCGGCACGACCGTCTCGCTGCTCTTGGTGCGGTACCGGTACGGCGGCTCCATGATCCAGCGCATGACCCGGCCGAGCGGGTCCATCCGGTACGGGCCGGCGCTGCGGAGACCGTGCGCACGCGCGGCATTGATGGCCTGATCGAGGAGCGGTTTGAAAACGTGGGCGGTGAGACAGAGATGCGTCAGGCACTCGGCGGGTGACCAACCATCTGCGGCCGGCCGGCGCAGCAGGGCGTCGGACGACAGCGTGGCGACGACAGCACGTGCTCGATCCGTGGCCATGTTGAACTGGCGGCCGAGCATCGCCAACTGTGGTGCAGTGGGTACCCCGCGAGGCGTCACGGGGTCAGACCGTTTCCCGAGAGATAGCTACGCGCCCTCCGCGGAAAGAGACACCCGAATCTAGAGTCTCCGGAGCGGAATCGCGATACCGGGTCTCCATACGGCGAGATATTGTGGGAGACCCCTATATGGAGGCGCCCCGGGACATGGGAACACTCACGACACCTCGCATTCGTCTGGCGACGGCGGCTGACGCGGCGCTGCTCGCCCGCCACCGCGCCGACATGTTTCGCGACATGGGGCGGTGCGATGCGGCGACCTATGGACCGTTGGCCACGGCGTCGGCCGCGTATTTCGCGCGTGCGATACCGGCCGGCGAATACGCCGGGTGGATCGCCACGGCGGGTGACGAGACCGATGCGCCGATCGCGGGTGCGGGCGTACAGGTGCGCGTGATGCTGCCGCGTCCGAACGAGACCGGAACCGCGCTTACTGAGGGGCCCGAAGGCATCGTGCTCAACGTGTACACGGAACACGCGTGGCGCCGGCGGGGGGTGGCCGAGCTGCTGATGCGGCATCTGCTCGACTGGAGCCGTATGCGGGGGCTTGTCCGTGTGGTCCTTCACGCCTCGCCCGATGGGCGTCCCCTCTATGAGAAACTCGGGTTCGTTCAGACCAACGAAATGCGCTATACCGGCACTGATTGACGGGAGGCGGCCGGCCCGGTCTCGGGAGCGCTACCTTTCGATGCAGGTAGTATCTCGCAGCCCGTGCGGCCCGCACGGCGCTATCGCAATGCCAAGACACCGAGTCTTCAGGATTCGACCGTCATGCCTGACAACAACGCCGGTAGCACGAGCACGAGTACCAGCACGGACACCAGTGCGAGCAACACCCCGGGCACGGACACGCGCAAGCATCTCACCGTCCGCTGCCAATTCTGCGAGACGTGGAATCGTGTGGACGCGGCTCGCGCGCAGGATCGGCCAAAGTGCGGCAAGTGCGGCCGGCCCATGCTGCTCGACCGTCCCGTCCCGTTGTCGGACGACACATTCCGGCGGACGATCGACGGGAGCGAGATTCCGGTGCTGGTGGACTTCTACGCGGACTGGTGCGGGCCGTGCAAGCAGATGGCGCCGGCCGTCGACGCGGTGGCGGCCGCGAATCGCGGGCGTGCGCTCGTCGGCAAACTCGACACGGATCGCGCGCCGCGGACCGCGAGCGAGTTCCAGATACGGGGGATCCCGACCGTGATCGTGTTCAGCGGCGGGCGAGAAGTCGCCCGGCAGAGTGGTGCGGTGCCGCAGCCGGTGCTCGAAGCCCTGCTCCGGCGCGCCACTGCCGGCTAGGATGTCTGCCGGGGGGGTGTTCTGGCAGCCCGGTGAGTCGTGGCAGCAGGCCTGGCCCTGCCCTGCTCACCACTCGTACTACCACTCGTATTGCGATGCGATCACGAGACAGAGAATCGCGAGGGCGCCCCAGAACACAGCTCGCAGGCGTGAGTGTGAGGGCGGGGTTTCCGCGCCTTCTTCGGCGGCCCTCCACGAGTCATCGTACAACGTGCGTCCGCGAAATACGCCGTCCAGCGCGAGGAGCAGGAACAAGCAGGCGAGAATCGTGAACATGGCAGGCGACCGAGTGCGCGCGGCGGGACCGGCGAGAGGGACTGGGGAAACGGTAGACGGGGGAGACCGTCACCGCCAGCCTCAGAGCGAAGCTCGGGGAGCGCGGCTGTGAGCACGATGGTGCTGGAGCGGCGGCAGGAGACCGTCCAGGACGCGGATCCGAGGGCGCTCCGGCTCGCCTTGTTTACGGACAGCTATCTCCCGCAGCTCAACGGTGTGGCGCTGCTGCTCGGCCGGCTGGTCGAAGCCGTGCGCGCGCGTGGCGCAACGGTGCGGGTGTACACGACGAGCGATCCGGCGGGCGCCGAGGCGGATGATGTACGGCGGTGGCCCAGCGTAGCATTCTGGGCGTATCCGGAGCATCGGCTCGCGCTTCCGACCCAGCCGCGCGTGCGTCGCGAGCTGCGTGCGTGGCAACCGACGCTGGTGCATGCGGCGAGTCCGTTCGGGATGGGGTTGGCGGCGCGGTGGGCCGCCGGGGCCTTGAACGTGCCGTTCGTGACATCGTATCACACGCACTGGAGCGCGTACAGCAGCTTCTACCAGATGGGCGCGCTCCGCGGGACCGCGTGGCACTATCTGCGCTGGTTCCACAATGGCGGCGCGCGGACGTACTGTCCGACGCAGGCCGTGGAGGACGAACTGGCGGCTCGCGGATTCGAGCACATGGCGCTGTGGAGCCGTGGCGTGGATACGGCGCGATTCAATCCGTCATTCCGGTCAGCGGCGCTCCGCGCGCGGCTTGGAGTGACGGACGACATGGTGCTGGCGATCTACGTGGGGCGGCTGGGGGCCGAGAAGGGGCTGGGGGTGGCCCTGCGGGGGATGCAGGACGTGATGCGTGCGGCGCCCGGGCGCGTCCGGTGCGCGATCGCGGGCGACGGGCCGTACGCGGACGAAGCGCGGAAGCTCGCTCCCGAAGGAACCGTTTTCATGGGGCGTCTCACGGGCGATGCGCTGAGCGAGTTCTACGCGTCGGCCGACCTGTTCATGTTTCCGTCGGCGACTGACACATTCGGCAACGTGCTGCTCGAAGCGATGGCGTCCGGGCTGCCGGTCATCGGCGCGGATGTGGGGCCGACGCGCGAGCTGCTCGCGGAGCACACCGGGGTGACATTCGCGCCGGGCGACGCCGCGGATTTTGCGCGGCACGTGCTCGAACTTTCGACGAACGATGCGCGGCGGGCCAGTCTCGCCCGGAACGCGCTCAAGTTTGCGCGGCGGTGTACGTGGGACCGCGTGTGGGATGCGCTCGTGGACGACTATTGCGCCGTCATGAGCGGGGTGCGCTGAGAATGCTGGCCGCTGCGTCCTGGAGCAGGCGCCAGGCGGTGGCGACGTGGCGGAGTTCCGTGCGTACGTTGCCGATCGCGAGGCGGATCGTGTAGCGGCCCGCGAGCTTCGTGTGGGAGAGGTAGGCTTCGCCGCTGGCGTTGACGCGCTCGAGAATCGCGGCGTTGAGCGCGTCCGTCTTCTCAGCGGTGAGGTCCGGCCCGCCGGGGTCGTAGCGAAAGCACACGAGCGAGAAATGGACGGGCGCGACGCGCCGCCACGCTGGTGCGGTGTCGACCCAGTCCGCGAACTCCCGGGCCAGCGCGCAGTGGTAGCGGATGCGGTCCGCGAGTCCGAGCGCACCGAAGACGCGGATCACCGACCAGAGCTTGAGGGCGCGGAAGCGGTGGCCGAGCTGGACACCGTAGTCCATGAAATTCACGACCTCGTCCGGCGCGGTCGTCGATGAGGTACTCCGGCACGAGAGAGAACGCGCGGCGCAGGACGTCCGGGCGGCGGGTGTAGAGCGCCGAGCAGTCGAATGGGTGTGAAGAGCCATTTGTGGGGGTTGATGACGAGCGAATCCGCCCGATCCACCCCGGCGAGCACGTGTGCAACTCCGGCACGACCGCGGCGATTCCGCCGTACGCGCCGTCGACGTGCAGCCAGATCTTTTCCCGCTCGCAGACCGTGGCGATCGCGGGCACCGGGTCGATGCTGCCGGGACCCGTCGTGCCGACCGTCGCGATCGCGGCGATCGGCAGGCGTCCCTTGCGCGTGGTCCTCGGCGATCAGGGTCGCGAGCGCGTCGGGGCGCATGCGGAACTCGGCGTCGACGGGGACGTGGACGACATTGTCGTAACCGAGCCCCAGCGTGATCGCGGCGCGGTCGACCGAGGAGTGTGATTCCGCGGACGTGTAGATCCGAAGCGGGGGGAGGTCGGCCCGGCCGGCCAGACCACGGGACCGTACAGCGAGGTCCGGGAGTGCTTCGCGGGCGGCGGCCAGCGCGAGCAGCGTCGAGATCGACGCCGTATCGGTGATCATCCCGAACCATCCGGACTGGAGGCCGAGCAATTGTCGCAGCCAGTCGAGTGTGAGTTGCTCGAGCTCCGTGGCGGCGGGGCTCGTGCGCCACAGCATCCCGTTGATGTTGAGGGCGGCGGTGAGCAACTCCGCGAGTATGCCGGGGGCCGATCCGGAGATCGCGAAATAGGCAAAGAAACCGGGGTGGTTCCAGTGCGTCACGCCGGGGATGATGACGCGTTCGGCATCCGCCATCACTGCCGCGAAGGGTTCCCCGAGCGTGGGGGGTGCGGCGGGCAGCGCGGATCGGACCTGGCCGGGCGCGGCGCGTGAGAGCACCGGGTACTGTTCGGCGTCCTCGAGGTATCGCGCGATCCAGTCGATGAGAGCGTGGCCCGCGGCGGCGAATTCCAGGGGCGCCATATCGCCGGGTGCGTGTCCGAGCGGCTGATTCGGCATGCGGCCCACAATCAACGGCGGGTGACGGCCGTGCGCCACCGTGTCCGGCGGCGAAGGCGTGCCTGATGACGCCGGTCCGGCTCAGGGGCGGTGTCGCGCAGGCCGATCGTGACAGGCGGCTGACGCTGGCGTGAGAACGTCCCCGATGACCAGCGTTGATCGCGGGCGGCATGTGCCGGGGCGAGGCGGTGCCAGCGGGGGCCCGGGCGGGTGGCTGGCGTGCGACACAGCCACGAAGCTCGTGCGTGAGGCGCAGGCGGGGTCGCCTCGCGAACTCGACGCATTGCTGGCCGCGATGCGGCCGGCGTTGTTCGGTTTCTTCTGCCGCCGGGTGGACACGGCTGCCGCGGACGATCTCGCGCAGCGTGCGCTGCTGATCCTGGCGCGCGAGTATCGCCGGATCGTGCCGGAGAGTGCCGGGCAGTGGGTCGTGACGATCGCCCGCAACGTCGTACGCGACGAACATTGGCGGTCCGCTCGTGCCGCGGGCCGTCACGCGCCCGCTCACGAGGCCCATGGCGTGGCATTGCCGGAGATCGCGGGCGGCGGGATCGAATATGACGAACTGGCGCAAGCCGTCATCGGAGCCGCACATGCGGCGTGCACTGCATCATTGCGAGTGGTGGTGCTCGGCATCGTGAGCGGGCTCGGGGTGCACGAGATCGCGCAGCAGGAGGGCGTGAGCGAAGCGGCGGTGCGAGTCCGGCTGACGCGTGCCCGCGCGGTGTTGCGGCGCGAGCTTCGGCGGTTTCGCGACGATGCGATTCCGAGCCCCTGCTCTTCCCGGCGCGAGGCGATCAAACGGTGATGGTGCTGGACGGGTACGCGCCGCGGTGAAATACTACCTCGTGACCCATTCCTGGCGGCTCTGGCCTTTCGTCGCGTCGCTGGCCGCGGCGTGCACGTCCCCGCCGCCGGTGAGCCAGCCCGTGCCCGTGCCGGTGCCCGCGGCCAACGAGCAGGGGCGAGCGGCGTTGACCCTCGCGAACGCGACGCCGGACGTGCCGCCGGGCGTGTTCATCACGGATGATACGACGCGTTATCCGGTGATCGGGGCGACGTCGGTGGAGCTGGGGCAGCAGCTCGGCATTGGGCGCGAGAGCGCGAGCGACTCGGACTATATCGGGCTGACCGGCACGCAGGTGCGCTGGCAATTCCGTCCCTTGCGCGGCGACAGCGGGTGCCGGCTCGTGCAGGTGGCAGTGTTCATGCGCATTGCGACGACCTTGCCGCACTGGCTTCCGGCGGCCGGGACGCCCGACTCACTGGCACAGCAATGGACACGTTTTCTCGACGCCACCCTGGTGCACGAGCGCGGGCACCGGAACATCGCGTTGCACACGGCGGTCGCGATCCTCCACACCCTGCAGGAGGCGCACGAGGCGGAGTGTCCCGGCATCGGCGACATCGCGAACCTGCACGCGCACGCGGCGTGGGATCTGGGGCAACGGTGGCAACTGGATTACGACATCGCGACGGCGCATGGCGTGACGCAGGGGTCGCGCTGGCCGCCGTCGCGGGTGGTTCGGCAGCCGCCCGGGTCGTAGTCGCCGGGCCGTCGCTACGGTGAGGCGAATGCCGCCGCGGGCGCCGATCCGGCGGTGCCTTTTGGGCCGACGGTGACGAGGACATCCCGGTCCGCGACGACGCTGTTGAAACCCGTGTCGCCCAGCGATGTCCAGGTGAGGCCGCCGTCCCCGGATGTGAACGTACCGGCTGGTCCGACGCTGACGATGCGGGTGCCGCTCGACGACACGCACGTGGCGGCCGAGAGAAACGGCGTTTCGTGGCTGGTGTCGGCGGCAGCCCACGTGGCGCCGCCATCAGAATGTGACCGCGACATGTGCGCCGTGGGCGATCGGCTTGGCGTAGTCACCGCCGACGGCGACACCGTGGTGCGCATCGCAGAACGCCACTGAGAAGATCCCCGCACTCGCGAGGCCCGCGACGATCGGTGTCTTGGCGACCTTCCATGAGGCGCCGTAGTCCGCCGATCGCCAGACGCGGGCGGCGGGGCCACCGCCGGTCGCGATCCATGCGTGTCCGTGGGGGCCGGCGACGACCGACGTGTTGCTGGCGGCGAAGGCGGCTTCGCCGGTCATGGCGGTTGGGCTGGCGGCTGCGGCATGCGTACGCCAGTGGGCGCCGCCATCCGTCGTCGTGAGCGTGAAGAAATGGCCGTCGATCGGATCGCCGGCCGCGAGGCAGCGGCGTGCGGACCAGCAGCCGATGCCGTCGAGGAAGACGCCGTGTTGCTCGAGGTTGAGCTGGAGGGTCCAGGATGTGCCGGCGTCGGTCGTGTGATAGATCCGTGCGGTGTCGGCGGCCGAGACGACGACGAACGCGGTGCGTGCGTCGATGGCGGCGACGCCGCGGAAGTCGAAACTGGCCGCACCGGGGACCGTGTCCGTTTGCCAGGTCTCGCCGGCGTCAGTGGAGCGCATCACGGTGCCTTCGGTGCCGCCGGCCCACACCGTGCCGTCGGGCGCGACACTGAGACCGCGGAAGGACGCGTGCGAGTGCGTGTCGGCGTCGTTCCACTGAGCGACTGCCGGGCTGGGGCTACCGGCGCAAATGGCGATCGCGGTGGCGAATGCGGCGGCGCGGGGCATTGTGGCCATGACTTCCTCAGGCGAGTAGCCGGGTGGTACGCTTCGCGCACAGTATGTCATCCATGGCGAGTTCTGTCACGGTGTGGACCATCGGGCATTCCACGTTGCTGATCGAGGAGTTCATCCCGTTGCTCACGGCGAACGGGATCTCGGTTCTTGCCGACGTGCGACGATTCCCGGGATCGCGGCGGCATCCGCAGTTCGGGGTCGATGCGCTGAGCGCGGCGCTGGGCGATGCCGGCATCCGGTACGAGGCGTTTCCGGATCTGGGTGGGCGGCGGGATCCGCGTCCGGATTCCGTAAATCTGGCGTGGCGGAACGCGTCATTTCGCGGGTATGCGGACTACATGGAGACGGCGGAGTTTCGCGAGGCGATCGCGCGGTTACTGGCGATGGCGCGGGCGGAGCGGGTGGCGGTGATGTGTGCCGAGGCGGTGTGGTGGCGGTGTCATCGCGGGTTGATCGCGGATTACCTCAAGGCGGCGGGGCATGAGGTGTTGCACATTGGCGGGAATGGCGTGGCGAGTCCGCATCCGTATACGTCGGCGGCGCGGATCGTTGACGGGCGGCTGTCGTATGCCGGGGAGCTCAGGCTCGATATCTGAGGCGGGGCGGCTGCTCGAGACGGGTCGCGTGAGGCGGTGCGGCGTGGCGGCCGGCATCCGGCGGGGCGGGTCATGACCCGCCCCTACCAGGCACGAGAGCGGCGCGCGTCAGCTTGCTGGCGGCGTTCGCAGGCGCGCGATCAGCCTCTCAAAGTGCGGGTCCCCCTTGAGCGGAGCCCACGTCGGGTCGATCGTCAGCCACTTGGGCGAGATCATGTACGGGTTCGCGAGCAGTCGATCGATCGTCGGGCGAGCGGTCACGCCTGGGGCCGTCGCTGGCTGCGCGACGAGGCGCTTGAACCGTGGCTCGTGTCTGAGCGGAGCCACGTGGGGTCTATCGCCAACTCTCGGGAAGAAATGAAATACGGCCCGGCGAGAGTATCGAGTCGCGTGAGCGCGCCGAGGCGGTCACCAGCCGCGAGCAGTCCGGGCGAGCAGATGATGGGCGTACGGGATTCCGCCTGCGGATCGCCGATCGCTTCCGCCAGACGGACCGCGTGTTCGCCCTGTTTGACCGCGGCGGCTCGTTGGCCGAGCATGGCGAGCGCCAGCGCGTGGAATGCGTTTCGCTGGAAGTCGCCGGGCGATGTCGCGCAACTGGGCCTCGAACTGGACGCGAGCGGTATCGGCCCAGCGCCGAGCCGTTCCGGTGTCGGCTGCCATCCAATGGACCTGCGCCCGGACGATCGACCAGGTGCCGCTGTCGTCATCGAACGCGGAGGGTGGTAGCGAGAGCAGCAACGTCCGGTCGGTGCTGTCGAGGGCCCAATAGAGATCGCAGTAGTTCGCCATATACGCGACGATGGCGCCCCGATCGAGCGTTGGCGGTGTGTCGTGCAGGGCCGCGCGTGCGCCATCCAGGTTGCCTTCTCCGAGGAAGCTCATGGCGCGATCCTGGATCGAGAGCCAGGTTCGCGGGATCGGCTGCCAGCGCGTGGATGGCGGCGTCTCGAGCTTCAGCATACCGGCGCAGCCAGAGCAGAGTCGAACATACCCGATCCGCAACTCGGCCGGATCGCGGATCCAGGATGGCGGCGTGGCGCGCGTGATTCAGCGCGGCTTCAAACTGTCCATCGGACTCATTCCTGCAGCGCCAATCCCGTGACCGCCGCGGCCTCGGAAGGAGCGAGGTGCATGGCTGTTTCGTACGCGGTGCGTGCGGCGGCCCGTTCGCCGACCACCGCCGCCAAGTAAATGCCCCGCGCGACGTATGCTTTTGCGCTCGTGGGCGCGAGCGCGATCGCCCGGTCAGTGGCGCGACGTGCGAGGTCCGCTTCAGCGAGGGTCGGGGTCGAATTGTTGTACAGGTCCGCCGCGGTCAGACCAACTCTCGCCCAGGCGTCGGCAAAGTTCGAATCGAGTGCGACGGCCTGCTGGGCTGCCGCGAGTGCTCGCCGCGTGGTCGGCGGATCCGTGCCGTCGAGCGAGATGCTACGCAAATACGCGTCGTAGGCCGCGAGGTTCTGCGTCGGCCGGGTTGCGAGCTGAGTCTGGGCCGGCGGGCTCAAGACGACCCCCAGGTGGTCCGCCACGCGGCTAGCGACCGCGGACTGCACCTCGAAGACATCGGCCAGCGTCGTGTCGAACGACTGTTGCCACCTAGTGACCGCGCTCCGACCCTCGGCGACCTGAATGAGCTCCGGACTGACGCGGACGCGCCTCGTCCCACCCGTGCGCTGTTCCGAGTGCACCGTGCCGGTGAGCAAGTACTGCACGCCGAGCTCGCGGCTGATCTCTTCGGGTGGTTTCGTCGTGTGCCGGTACTCGTTGGAACTCGTGCGTGCGATGACCTGCAGGGCGGGGAGCGCCGAGAGTTTGCCGCGGATCTCATTCGGTGATGCCATCGGCGAAGTACGCGTTCGCGGTGTCGCCTTCGGTGTCGAACGGCAGCACGGCAAGACCAACGGGTCCGGACGCCGTGGCGGCGGGCACGCGATCCTCCTGGCGGCGCCACGCGAAGAGTGCCCCCGCCCCGACGAGCACCCCCAGGACGAGCAGCAGCGCTCCGCTCGGTACTCGCCGCGCGGGCCGCGCCGGTGCCGGTGCGGGCGCGGCGGTGACCGTGCTGAGTGCGCTCCGCTCGGACGATTCGAGCGCGCGCGCGAATTCGAGGGCGGAGCCGAACCGGTCCGCCGGCACGGGCGCCAGGGCGCGCTGGAGCACCACGTCCACGGCCTCGGGGACGGCAGGCCGCGCGCGCCGGACGGAGGGAGCCATGGCCACTCATCATTTTCGCGATCGCCGCCTGCGCCGTGGGGCCGCTGAACGGCGGCTCGCCGGCGAGCATCTCGTACGTGACGGCGCCCAGGCTGTACACATCGGAGCGAGGGCCGATGTCGCGCTCGCCGGCCGCCTGTTCGGGGCTCATGTACTGCGGCGTGCCGACGACCATACCGCGGCCCGTGAGGCGTTCGCCGGTGTCGGCGAGCGGGCACATCGAAGGCGCGCGCGATGCCGAAGTCGGCGACGAGGGTGCTGCCGTCGGTCGTGAGGAGGATATTCTCCGGCTTGATGTCGCGGTGAACGATTCCATGCTCGTGCGCGTACTGGAGCGCGGAGGCCACCTCGCGTGCGATGCGCACCGTCTTCATCGAGCGGCAACTGACGTTCGCGCCGGAGCCGGTCGCGGAGACTTTCGCCATCGACGTACATCATCGTGAACCAGAGCTGGCCGGATGCCGCCTCGCCGGAATCGAGCACCGACAGGATGTGCGGATGCTGCAGCCGCGCGGCGACGCCGATCTCGCGGCGGAAGCGTTGCGGGCCCGAGGCTGGCCGCGAGCTCCGCGTGCAGGACCTTGATGGCGACCGGGCGGCCGTGCTTCGTATCCTGGGCACGATAGACGGTCGCCATGCCGCCGCGGCCGATCTCCTGTTCCAGCGTGTACTGCGATCCGATCGCAGCCTGCAGCTGGTCCAGCGCGTCCGATGGTGCCACCCGAGAGCCGCCCGCTGAGAGTACCACACGAAGTTACGGATGGCCGGTCACAGGCTGCCAGCATCCTGGGACGCTGTCCCATGCCGTCAGAGCTTTGGTGGCCTAACCGTGGCCGCGTCTCGCGGGTCATCAAACGCACTATGGTGCGCGAATCGTTATCCTCTGGCCTCGTGAAGCGCACCAAACTCCCGATGATGCGTGCCGGGCGCCCGATATGCCGCAGGCTCAGGCTCTTCCGGCTCGGATCGGCGAGATCCGGGATCCCCGGTCGCGGCCGCTGGCGCGTGCGATCGTTCGCGGGCGGCTCTGGATCGCGCTGGCGTGGGTGGTCGCCGCGGTGGTCCTCGCTCCATTCGCCCGCCAGGCTGGTGATGCGCTCGACGTCGCGGGAAACCGGACCGGCAGAGAGCGCGGCGGCCGAAGTGGAGCGGCGGATCGGCGTCGGATTTCGCGTCACCATTCGCGCGATATGCACTCCTCGTCATCACCGGCATACCGTCGCCCGATTCGGCGGACGGCCGCGCCGTCGCTCCGCGAGATCAAGGCCACGATCGACAGCATGCCGGGCGTCGCGCGGAGCGCGTCGTATCTCTCGACCCGCGACACCGCGCTTCTCAGTTCGCATGGCACACTGATCGTGGTGGGTCTCACCGAACCGCGGCGGTATGCCGACGACTGGATCGCCGCGATGCGCGACGTGACTCGCGGGCTGCAGGGGCGGCTCAGAACGCAGTATCCGCGTGCCACGCTGTCGTGGACGGGCAATGCCGCGCTCAACTACGACGTCCGTTCCGCGACGACGGATGACGCGACTCGTGCGGAGCGCCGCATCGTGCCGCTGACGCTCGTGCTGCTGCTCGTGGTGTTCGGGACGGCGGTGGCCGCGTGCGTGCCGCTGGTCGTCGCCGGACTCGGGATCATGATGAGCCTGGGCATGGCCGTGCTGCTGGCGTATGCGCACTGGCCGCTCTCGATCGTGCTTCGCAACACCGTGTCGATGCTCGGACTCGGCGCGGGAATCGACTACGCGTTGCTGGTGGTGAGCCGGTTCCGGGAGGCGCTCGCGGCTGGCGAGACGCCGGTGGAGGCGGCTGAAAGCGCGCTCACGCACGCGGGTCACACCGTGATGCTGTCGGCGACCGCCGTCGTGATCAGCTTTGCGGCGCTGCTGATCGTGCCTGCGGCAGAGTTGCGGTCGATCGCGACCGGCGGGTTGCTCGTCGTGGGCATCTCGTCGCTGCTCGCCACCACGCTGCTCCCCGGACTGCTCGCGTGGCTCGGGTCCCGGATCAATGCGTTGCGGATCCCGTTGCGGTGGCGGAGCCATGTGCACCTGCATGCCCGGCCGCACCCGGGCTGGCAGGCATGGGGCGCGTGGGCATCTGCGCATCCGTGGTCAGTGCTCGCGCTGGGCGGCATCCCGCTCTTGGCGCTCGGGTCGCAGGCGTGGCGCATCAACGCCAACCTGCCGAGCGGGGACTGGCTGCCGAAGCACTCCGAATCGGCCGCGGCGCTCGAGTCGCTCGCCGAGATGGGCAAGAGCGGGCTGATACAGACCTTGCGCATCATCATCGAGCTACCCGCCGGATCGGGAGTGCTGACACCCGCGGGCTGGGATGCGACGAAGCATGCGACGGCGCAGCTCGCGTCTGATCCACGTATCGCGATCGTTCGCTCGCTGCCGTCCGTGACGGGCGCCGTGCATCCCAGCCCGACCTTCATCAACCTGCTGCCGGCCGACGTGCTGCGGGCATTCTCGAGCCGCGATGGGCGAGAGACCATTCTCGAAGTCGTGCCGCGGGAGGGCGTGCCGATCAGCGCGGTGGTGAGTCTGGCGCGTGAGATCCGGGTGGGTGGCCCCGAGGCGTTGACGGGTTTACCGGGCGCGCGCGTGCTGGTGGGTGGATTGCCGGCGTTCAATGCCGAGTATCAGGATCAGGTGCACGCGCACATGGCGACGATCGTGTGGCTCGTGGTGGCGGGGTCGTTCGTGACCCTGCTGATCGGATTCCGCTCGGTGCTCGTGCCGATCAAGGCGATCATCCTCAACCTCGTGTCGGTGGCGGCGGCGTTTGGTGCGTCGGTGCTGGTGTTTCAGGACGGCTACGGCGTGCGATTGCTGGGGCTCAATGCGCCGATCGATGGGCTGTTTCCTGCCGTGCCGCTCATCGTGTTCTGCTTCGTGTTCGGATTCAGCATGGACTATGAAGTCTTTCTCGTGTCGCGCGTGGCGGAGGCGGCCGCGCGTGGGGAGAGCGAGGAGACCGCGGTGGCGGACGGCGTCGCGCGGACGGGCGGCGTGATCACCAGCGCGGCGGCGATCATGATCGTCGTGTTCGCGGCGTTTGCGCTCAGTGACTTCCTGCTGATCAAGATCCTCGGGTTCACGCTCGCGGCCGCGATCCTGATCGATGCGACACTGGTGCGAATGGCGGTGGGGCCGGCGTTGCTGCGGTTGGCGGGCGAGTGGAACTGGTGGCCGGGCCGGCGGCGGTCAGGCGCGTAGCCGGACGCTATCCCAGGTACCGTTCGGCCAACTGGATCAGGCGTTCGTCGTTGTCGGTTCGGGCGCGGGCGAGGATTTGCTCGACGTGGGGGCGGAGGCGGCGTTCGCCCCAGTAGTAGCCCGTCGCCTCTTCCGCGTTGCCGGTGTCGCCCGCGCGTGCGCCTTCGAGCAGCGCTTCCGCCGCGGCCGCGTCGTAGCCCGGATCGTCGCGCGGCGGGAGTCCGACGGGCGAACGGGCCTTGGGCTTCCCGCTCGAGTCTTCGTTGACAAATGCTCGCGACACCGGCGTCTCCGCGTGCGGTCCTCAAGCGAAAACTAGCCGGGAGCGCGGCAGCCCGGCGTCCGGTTAGCGCGCTAGCGTACGGTCGCTGCCTGCTTGCGGGACGCTAGTCGCCGGGGGCGACGACCTCGATCGTGTCGCTCTCGACATCGAACAGCATGGCGCGCGCGACATCGGCGATCGACTGTCCCGTGTCGGCTGATTCCTGCTCCATCAGGCGCATCGCGGTGACGCGGGTGAGGCGTGCGCGCTCGACGAGTGCGGAGGCAGCCCGTGCGACGATGTCATCGTCGCTCTCCTGCATCGGATTGGAGGGGCGCCTTCCGGGGATCACCGGTGTCGTCACCAACTCGATGGCGGGCGGCGAGTAGAGCGCGTCGACCATCTCGGTGACCGACGGGTCGTCGATCGCGCCTGGCGCATCGGGCTCGGCGACAGCCGGCCTGCCGAAACCGAGGACGGCGTCCGGCGACCACGCGAGCTCGTCCGGCTCGACTTCGGCGGCGGGTGAGAACGCGGCCGCGACCGAGGATTCGCGCGCCTGCATGACGGCGCGCCACAGCTCCTCGTGCATCTCATCCGCTTCCGCATCGGCCGGCAGGAGCGCAACGGATCCCCACCTGGGGCGAGAGGCCGGGTCGGCTGCGGCCGGGTGGCTCGTCAGCACGACCGCGGCCACGCCGGGTTGTTTTTTCGCCACGGCCATCGCGACCGTGAGTCCGGGCGCGTCCTCGAGCAGCGGGGAGACCAGCACGACATTGGGCATGAGGAAACCCGCGTAGTCGATCGCGCCCTGCGCGCTCGTCACGCGGGCGAGCACCTCATGGCCGCGGCTTTTGAGGCGGTGCGAGAGCTCGGAATGAGCGCTCGCGCGCCGCTCGGCCAGCAGGATGCGGAGCGACCCGCCCGGGGTGGACCGGTTGGGCGTGGCCAGCGTTGGTGAGGCGGTTACATTGTATGCGGGGGCCACTGGCTCCGTCCTGCGGTGAACTCGTCGAGAAGCCGGCCATACGGCGGGCTCGGCTATACAATACACCGGTCAGAATGTCGCTATCCGTGACCCCAGTCACACCTCGTAACGGGCGGTGGCGTCGCGAAATACGACAGTGTCGTCGGGGCGAGTTTGGACGATTAGACCGCAGGCCCGGGTGACATCCGCCTTCGATTGTACAGCAGGATTCGCATAGCTGGGGTGGGGGTGCCTGACGACATTTCGGCGGATGACGACCGACTGTTTGCCGCATGACCGCCGATAGCGGCGTGCGGGTGGCTGCTGTGGGAGATGTCCCGGCGACGCTCGATCCGGCGGACTGGGATGCGTTCGCCGTGCTGGCCCATCGCATGGTGGACGACATGCTCGGGCATCTGCGCACGGTGCGTGACCGGCCGGCGTGGCAGCCGATGCCGGCCGAAGTCCGGGCATTGTTCAGTGAGCCGGTGCCGTGGGAGGGTGAAGGGGCGGAGCGAGCGTACGAGGATTTCGTGCGCACCGTGCTTCCCTACCCCAACGGCAACCTGCATCCACGGTTCTGGGGCTGGGTCCATGGCGGCGGGACGCCGCTCGGCATGATGGCGGACATGCTGGCTTCGGGACTCAACGCGCATCTCGCGGGGTTCAACCAGGCGCCGGCGCTCGTCGAGCACGAAGTGATCCGCTGGCTGGCGGAACTCATGGGGATGCCGAGCGACGCGAGCGGCGTACTCGTGAGCGGCGCGACAATGGCGAACGTGCTGGGGCTCGCCGTGGCGCGATTCGCGAAGGCGCGCGACGCGGGATTCGACGTGCGTGAGGAAGGGCTGCAGGGGCGCGCGGGATCGCGATTGATGCTGTACGGATCGACCGAGACGCACGCGTGGGCGAGCAAAGCGGCGGAGCTGCTCGGACTGGGGCGCGCGTCCTTCCGGCAGATACCGGTGGACGACGAATACCGTATCGACGTGGCGGCCCTCAAAGCCGCGGTCGCGGCGGACCGCGCGGCCGGGCATGTGCCGTTTTGTGTGATCGGAACCGCGGGGACCGTCAACACGGGCGCGACCGACGATCTCGAACGGCTGGGGACGTACTGTCGCGCGGAGCGGCTGTGGTTCCACGTGGACGGCGCGTTTGGTGCACTCGCGCGGCTCTCTCCCGCGCTCAAGCCCATCGTCGCCGGCATCGAGCAGGCCGACTCACTCAGCTTCGACCTCCACAAGTGGATGTATCTGCCCTTCGACGTGGCGTGTGTGCTCGTGCGCGATCCCGCGGTGCATCACGCGACATTCGCGGCGTCGGCGAGTTATCTCGCCTCCGGGACGCGAGGCGTGGCAGCGGGCGGGTTCCCATTCGCCGAGCGCGGCATGGACCTGACGCGGAGCTTCAAGGCGCTCAAAGTCTGGATGTCGATGAAGGCGCACGGTGTGCGCGCGTACGCGGCGCTCATCGAGCAAAACGTCGCCGATGCCGCGTACCTCGCCGCGCTGATCGATGCCGATCCGGCACTCGAACTTCTGGCGCCTGTACCGCTCAACGTCGTGTGCTTCCGCTATGCTCCGGCGGATGTGGCACCGGAGCGGCTCGACGCGCTGAACGCGGAGATCCTGGTTCGCGTGCAGGAAGACGGGATCGCCGTGCCGTCGGGTACCAGACTTCGCGGGCGCTACGCCATCCGTGTCGCGAACGTCAACCACCGCAGCCGCCGGGAGGATTTCGGTATTCTCGCCGAGGCGGTCACGCGGATCGGGCAGGAGATCGTCGCTAGTGGGCGTCCGGAGACTGGAGCCCTTTCTCCAGGAACGCCACGAACGCAGCCGGGTCGCGTATAAGGCCGGGGAGACTCGTCACCGTGTGGCCATCGGCGTCGACGATGGCGTAGAGCGGGAGGGCGACCGTCTTGAACTGCGATTCCTGGAACGCCTGCTGGCGCTCGAACATGTCGCCATCGCCGTCCGTGAACAGCCGTGAGAGCACGAACTGTCCGAGTGCGGCTCTGACGTCGGGACGCGTGAAGATGTTGGCCTCCATCCAGCGGCAGTTCGTGCAGGTGTAGCCAGTGAAATCGATGAATACGCGCTTCCCTTGCTGTTTCGCGAGTGCGAGCGCGGCGGGATAGTCGTTCAGGCGCCACGCGAGCGAGGCCGGTGTGGTTGCACCGTGGTTGATCGCGGTGGCGGCCGCGGTTTCGTAGTCGGTCGGCGGGAGGAACGACTCGAGGTCACCGAGCGAGCGGCCCGTCAGGCCCGTCGCCATCCAGACACCGACGGCGAGAGCGGCGGCCGCGGCGGTCAGGTAGCCGGTGCGCATCGCGGGTGAGATCTGCGCGCCGCTGCTCGCGCGCTGGCGGAGCAACAGATAGACCACGGTGATGCCGGCGAGCGAGACCCAACTCGCGAGGACGGTGGTGCGCGTGAAGACGCCCCATTGCCACACCAGATCGGCGTTGGAGAGGAACTTCATCGCGGCCGCGAGTTCGGCGATTCCCATCACCACCTTGGTGGCCTGCAGCCAGCCCCCGGCGCGGGGCAGTCTCGACATCCATTCGGGCACGAGCGCGAGAACGCAGAACGGGAGCGCGAAGACCGCCGAGTAGACGAGCATTCCCACGAGCGGTTCCTGCCATTTCCCCTGCGCGGCGGTGACGAGTACCGTACCGACGAATGGTGCGGTGCAGGTGAACGACGTCAGCGTGAACGTCAGGCCGGTGAGCAGCGCGCCGAGTATACCAGCGCCCTGGCCCGCCGCGCCCTGGCGGCGCACGACATTGTCGAGCGCCGTGAGCCATGCGCTGGGGATCGCGATCTGATAGACGCCAAACAGGTTCAGGGCGAAGCCGACGAAGATTGCCGTGAGGAGGAGATTCACCCACGGATTGCCGGCGAGCATCGCGACGCCGGCGGCGCCGACGAACACCGCGAGTGCCAGGCCCAGGGCCGTAAAACTGGCGACGATGCCGAGTCCGAAGACCAGGGCGTGGCGGACTGCCGTGCGGCGATCGGTGGCGGCGTGGCTGGTGAAGTACGAGACCGTGATCGGCACCATTGGGAAGACGCATGGCGTCAGGAGCGACAGCGCGCCGGCCGATGCCGCGAGCCAGATGAAGCCGAGCGTCACGGGACGAAACTCAGCTCGCCGATTTCGCCGCGCGCGCGACCGTCACCGGGACGAGCACCGTCTCGGTGTGCGGCGGGAGGCAGAGTGACGCGTTGCAGGTCTGAAAGCGTGCCTTGATCGCGAGCGTGTCGGTGCCGGGCCGCGCGTCGGCGCCCACGCGCACGGTGAGCGCGAACGTCGCGAGCTCATCGTACGTCTCGACATTGATGCCGAAGTTCGAGTCGAAGCGCGTGTCGGGGGCGGGGCCGCGCACCGTGCCGATCAGTTCGAACGGCTGGCCGGGTGCGAGCGCGATGCGTGTGGGAATCGGGCCGCCGGGTCCCTGGCTGATCGAGTAGACGTGCCATCCCTGATCGATCCGGGCTTTGAGCTGGATCGTGGTCGTCGCGCCGGGTGCGACAGCGCCAGCGGTGGCTGATGCAGTCCATACGACTGGACGCTCCTGCGCTCTCACCGAACGGCCGCACACGACTGCCAGCGCGACGCCGGCGATGACCCACTGTCGACTTCCCATACGACCACCTCGATTGGTACCCAGCAATCTACCTCCCCGGTGCCTGGGACGCCCTGGCATTCCAAGCCGTTGACAGGTCTGACGTTACGTCAGCTTCCGTTGGCCCGGAGAGCGCCAGCGACGCGTCCCACGCATTCGCCGAAGCCGATCCGCACGGCGCCCTCGCGCTCGCAACTGCCCCGCATCACCACTTCGTCGCCGTCCTCGAGGAAGCTGCGCGTCTCGCCGGTGGGAAGCGTCACCGGCTCGGTGCCGCGGCGGGTGAGTTCGAGGAGGGAGCCGAGTGCGTCGCGCGCCGGACCGGAGATCGTGCCACTGGCGAGGAGGTCGCCGGGGCGGAGGTTGCAGCCGTTGCTGGTGTGGTGGGTGAGCATTTGCGCTGGAGACCAGTACAAGTCGCGCGCGTTGCTGCGGCAGAGACGGACCGCCGGGTCACCGCGGTCGCGCATCCGGGCGGACCTGAGCGTGACATCGATCGAGAGGGCGATCCCGGCG
Organism: uncultured Gemmatimonadales bacterium; assembly: GCA_963706505.1. GTDB lineage: Bacteria > Gemmatimonadota > Gemmatimonadetes > Gemmatimonadales > Gemmatimonadaceae > Palsa-1248. The sequence goes on along the minus strand of CAVPLX010000002.1, from coordinate 453,140 downwards.
GGGGCCGCGTCAGGCGGAGGCGTGAGATACGGAAGCGGCAGTGGATCGCCGGGCGGGCGGTCAAGCAGTGGAACGCGGAACGGGACGAGCGCGTCGAGTGTCACGATCCACGGCGAGATCGTCGTCGCGAAGCTCTTGGATAGAAAAGGTCCCAGCGGCTGGTATTCCCATGTCTGGACATCGCGCGCGGACCAGTCGTTGAGCAGGCAGACGCCGAACAGATGTGACTCCGCGTCACTGATCGAGACCGGGTCACCGAGTGGCGATCCCGGACCGACGAAGAAACCGATCTCGGCCTCGTAGTCGAGCGCCTTTGTGGGACCGACGATGGGTGCGGCCGCATTGGCCGGCTTCGTCTGGCCGGACGGCCGTCGCACCTCGGTGCCGCTCGGCACGATGGACGACGCGCGGCCGTGATATCCGATTGGCACCCATTTGTAGTTCGGCAGCAGCGGGTTGTCGGGGCGAAACATCGCGCCGACGTTGGTGGCGTGGTGGATCGATGCGTAGAAGTCCGTGTAGTCGCCGATCGCGGCCGGGAGGCGCATCGTGACGTCGGCGGCGTTGACCAGGATCCGGCCGGCGAGGCCCGGCGTGCGTGCCGCGGGCGATCCATCGCGCAGCAGCTCGGAGAGCTGTTGGCGGAGCGCGAGCCAGTATCTGGAGCCGAGGGCGAGCAGGCCGTTGAGATCGGAGCCTGCGCAGTGCCGCCGGCGATTTCACCGTCGCCCGAGAGCCACCCTTCCGCGTGGAGCGCGCGCAGGCCAACGATGTGGTCGCCGATCGCGACGCCGATCCGGCCGGCGTCGTTGGCATCGCGCGCGTAGACACCGAACGGAAGGTTCTGGATCGGGAAGTCAGTCGCGGGGTCGTTCGCGGACGTCACCCAGGACCGGAGCGCGGGATCGTGCGTCGCGTCCGGTGCTCTCACAAGAGATGCAGTGCGCGGAGGTCGTCGACCGGCTCGCGGAACGAGCACGACCCGAAGGCACGCGCGATCTGTTCGCGTGTCGTGCGGAGATCCGTCGTCGTGAGATGGTGGTCGTGCCAGCGGAGGCCGCCGGGCGCGAACCGGAACGCGACGGGGTCGGTCTCCTCCAGTACCCCGACCGCGTCCGATTCGGTGGCGCCGGTGCCGAGGAACGCGGCGGCGAGGAAGACATTGAAGAAACCGTGCATGACAGCGCGGGGGCTATCCGCGGCGTAGGTGAGCGGCGTGCGCCGATCGCACGGGGTGGTGGAGACCGGCCGTGGCTTTGAACGCGACGCGTGCGCGCACGGCGTCGGCCATGAAGCGGGCGAGGGCCGTGGTGCTGGGGATGGCGTCCGGCGTGACCCCGCCAGTGCGGACCTTGGCGCGGGCGCCTCGCCGGGCGATGGCGCCCAGCAGCGGCGCGGGATCGGGCTCGATCGGGATCTCGATGAACAATTCGAACGTGCGCGGCGTGGCGGTGGCGAGCGCCTCGACCTCGGCGGCGGTCGCCGCCTTCCCTTCCACTGCGTCTACGACCGCGCGGCCCGACGGACCTTTGGCGTACGCGTTGTTGAAGAGCGTGATGCGTGCGAGATCGGCCGCGATGTCGGGGCCGACCAGAACAGACAGACGCCACGGCTCGTCAGTTCGCCGCCGTGGGAGCGCTTTGGCGGCGGCGCCGTGGAACTCATCGAGTTGTGCGGCGGGGATGATGAAGCGGCCCAGCAGCCGGCAGTGCTCATCCGTGCGGTAGGAGCCGTAGTTCCGGGCGGCGGTCACCAGGTCGAGCCCGGCCGGTGGAAAGAGCCCTGCGTAGTCCACCAGGCCGGACACCAGCGTGTCGACCGACGGCATGGCCGCGACGACAGTCATCCCATGTTCTCCACCATGGCCTGGCCGAAGGCGCTCGTCTTGACCTCGGTGGCGCCGGACATCTGGCGGGCGAAGTCGTAGGTGACGCGTTTCTGCGCGATCGTCTTCTCGAGCGAGCTGACGATGAGATCGGCGGGTTCGTGCCATCCCAGGTGGCGAAACATCATCTCGCCCGACAGGATGACCGATCCCGGGTTGACGACGTCCTTGCCCGCGTATTTTGGCGCGGTCCCGTGGGTCGCCTCGAACACGGCGTGGCCGGTGAAGTAATTGATATTGGCGCCGGGGGCGATCCCGATGCCGCCCACCTGGGCGGCGAGCGCGTCGGAGATGTAGTCCCCGTTGAGATTGGGGGTGGCGATCACATCGTATTCCGCCGGGCGCGTGAGGATCTGCTGCAGGAACGCATCGGCGATGACGTCCTTGATGACGATTCCGCCCGGGAGCTGCAGCCACGGGCCGCCCTGGTAGTCCGTCGCGCCGTATTCGTTGCGTGCGAGCGCGTATCCCCAGTCGCGGAAGGCGCCTTCGGTGAACTTCATGATATTGCCTTTGTGGACCAGCGTCACACTCTTGCGATTCTGCTTGAGTGCGTAGTCGATCGCCGCGCGCACGAGGCGGGTCGAGCCTTCCTCGGACATTGGTTTGATCCCGATACCGCTGGAGTCCGGGAACCGGATCGTGGTGGCGCCCATCTCGGTGCGCAGGAACTGGATGAGCCGATTGGCATCGGCGGAGCGCGCCTTGTATTCGATCCCGGCGTAGATGTCTTCTGTGTTTTCGCGGAAGATCACCATGTCCACGAGCTCGGGCGCCTTGACCGGCGACGGCACACCGGTGAAATAGCGCACCGGGCGCACGCAGGCATAGAGATCCAGTTTTTGCCGGAGCGCCACATTCAGGGAGCGGAATCCACCGCCGATGGGCGTGGTGAGCGGGCCTTTGATCGCGACGAGGTAGTGCGAGATGGCGGCCAGCGTGTCATCGGGGAGCCAACTATCGAGCTGGTTCTTGGCTTTTTCGCCTGCCAGCACCTCGAGCCATTCGATGCGGCGTTTGCCGCCGTAGGCTTTGGCGACGGCGGCGTCGAACACGAGGCGCGAGGCGCGCCAGATATCGGGTCCGGTCCCGTCACCTTCGATGAAGGGGATGACGGGGACGGCGGGGACGCGAAGCGTTCCACCGTCGATGGTGATGGCTTCGCCCGCGGCGGGCGCGGTAAGATTCGTGTATGTCGGCATGGAGAATGATGGCCGGATGGCCGGGGGACGTGTAGTGGCGCGGGAATTATGAGCGGCTTGAGCGCGGGCGGCAACCGGACCGCGGCCGCGGTGGCGCGTCGTCTCTACGACGGCTTTGTAACGTATCACGACGCGTTCCGGACGATCACGACGCAGGCTCAGGCGCGCTTCGAGCGCCGGGACTGGCCTGGAGCGCAGATCGACGCGTCGACCCGGATCGCGCTCTACAAGCAGTGCGCGGATGACGCTGAGCACCGTGCGGAGGCGGAACTGGGTGGCCGGGGCGATCCGGACACGTGGAAGATGGCGAAGGCGGTGTACAGCGCGACCGTGCGGGACCGTGCCGACGCCGATATCGCCGAGACGTTTTACAACTCCGTCGCGCGGCGTGTACAGGAGACGGTGGGGAGCGATCCGGCGACGACCTTCGTCGAGACCGAAGCGCCGGCGCGAATACCGGATCTGAGCGCACTGTACACGACATTGCCCGAGTCCAGGCTGGACGGGGGCGCCATGGAGCGTGTGCTGGGGCTCTTCCGGTGGGACGTGCCATTTGCCGACCGCGCGGGTGACGCTGAGCGGGCGGCGGCGATCGTGGCTCCGGATCTCGAGGCACGGTGCTCCGGTGCGCCCCTCGACGGGATCGATGTGCTCCGGTCGCCGTTCTACCGGAACAAAGGCGTGTACGTCGTGGCGCGGATCCGGTCTGGGCGGCGCATCGTGCCGTTGATCCTCGCGCTTTCGAACGGACCGGCCGGCATCATGATCGACGCAGCGTTGCCGACCACCGACGAGGCGAGCGTGGTGTTCGGGTTCAGCTGGTCGTACTTCCAAGTGGACACGCTCGACCCTGCCGGCGTCGTGGAGTTTCTGGCGTCGCTCATGCCGCACAAGCGAGTGGACGAGCTGTACACGGCGATCGGCTACAACCGGCACGGCAAGACCGTGCTGTACCGGAGCCTGATGCGGCATTTGGCCGAGAACCCGGATGCGCGGTTCACGATCGCGGAGGGTGATCAGGGCACCGTCATGACGGTGTTCGCGTTGTCGTCGTTCAACGTCGTGTTCAAAGTGATCAAAGACCGCTTCGACTTTCCGAAGACGACGACGCGCAAGGCGGTCATGGAGAAGTACCACTTCGTGTTCGTGCGGGACCGTGTCGGGCGGCTCGCGGACGCGCAGAAGTTCGAGTATCTGGAGTTTCCGGTGGCGTGCTTCGACCCGCCGGTGCTGGAGCTACTGCTGCAGACCTGTGCTAGCACCGTGCGTATCGCCGGCGACCGCGTCGTGCTGCAGCACGTGTACACCGAGCGCCGGGTGACGCCGCTCAACCTGTTTCTGCGGCACGCGGCGCCGCCGGCAGCCCACGACGCGGTACTCGACTACGGCCAGGCGATCAAGGATCTCGCGGGCGCGGGGATCTTCACCGGCGACATGCTTCTCAAGAACTTCGGCGTAACGCGGCACGGCCGTGTGATCTGTTACGACTACGACGAGCTGGCACTGCTCACGGATTGCCGGTTCCGCGCGCTGCCAGCGGTGGTTCACGAAGAGGATGAGATGGCGGCCGAGCCCTCGTACTACGTGGGCGAGTCCGACGTGTTTCCGGAGGAGTTTCGCGTATTCCTCGTGCCACCCGGTGCGTTGCGCGACGATTTCCTGGCAGCGCATCGCGACTTGCTGGACGTCTCGTACTGGCGGGACATGCAGACCCGAGTGCTGACCGGGGAGATGCTGGACGTATTCCCCTATCGGCGCCGGCGCCGGCTGCGGCCGGCTGAGGGCACGAGTGGCCCTGTGCGGGTGCCGTAGAGCGGCTACATCAGCAGCCGTTTGGGCTCGCGCCGGGTGTCTTCCGGACGTGGGGGAGCGGGCGGCTGATCGAGAGGGACCTGCGGTGCCGGCCGGAGAGGCATGGTGTCCGACGTATGCACTTCGTTCCGCAGGTCGTTGACGCTGCGCTGGAACTCGCGGATCCCGCGGCCGATGGACGAGCCGATCTCGGGGAGGCGCTTGGCTCCGAACAGCAGGAGCACCACGACCATCAGCAGGAAGATTTTTTCGATTCCGAAGCCGCCGAACATGCGTCACTCCGCGCGAGTCTCGTTGGTATCCTAACGCGGTCTACGGGATATGGCGCTTCTGGGGGTACGGGAAGCCGAAGTAGCGGACGGGAACGGCGCAGAAGTAGCCTCGAGTGCCGTCGCCGGCGCTGATCGCGGTCCAATTCCCGGCGAACTCGTCCTGCCCGATCTTCGCGACGCTGAGCGCGAGGCCCGAACCGGCGGCGGGTGTGGGGGGGCAGTCGCCAACTGAATCGCACGTGGCGCGGCGGTCGTTGGCGGTGGTGCCGATCAGCAGTCGCCAGCGTCCTTCACCGATCGCCTTCGACGCGTGGTGAGCCACGAGCACGCCGGGCCGCATTGGATCGAACGATCGCGGGTCAGGGACCGTGCCGGATGCGCCGGTCGCGACGGGCACGCCGACGCCCGCGAGATCCATATTCACCGCGCCGTACAGCGGAATGCGCGCGGTATCGGCGGCGAGCGCGCGCGTGCTAGCCGTGGTGGACGTGTCGAGCATGCTGGTCCGGCGCAGCCACAGCCGCCCGCGGACGGACGCACCGGAGGAGGAACCGCTCGTCGCAATGAGGGTGAGTGTGTATTCACCCGAGTCAATACGCGCGAGCGGCGGGATGACGTCGCGCGTACTCACCGCGTCGCAGGAGAACGGGGCGGCAGCCGCAACGGGGTGCCGGGGCGCCAGGGCGAGCCGCGCCGAGTGGACCAGCAACTCGCGCGACGCGACGATCGCCGCGACGACCAGGACCCCCGCATTTGTCCGGTTCATCGATCCCGTGGTACGGATCACAGGGTCACAGTGTTGAGGCGGCCGGGCGATGACCCTATCGCAAGAAAAATGGCAGCACCAGCTCGGCGGCGATCAGGGCGACGATCAGGACCTCGAGCGCCTCGGCGCGGGCGGCCTGTGATTCGTCGTTCAGCATCGCGTATGTCTCGCGGATGATCGAGAGTTTGCGGTCGATGCCCGCGCGCCATTCACGGCCGCGAAAGATGTCGAGCGCCGCGGTGTAGATCCGCGCGAGGTAGACATCGTCGGTGACCTTGAGGGCGCTTTCAACGCGTTCCACCAGCTCCGTCGAATCGGCGACGAGTGCCTGGAGATCGGACAGCAGGCCGGCGAAGCGGCGTTGCAGGAGAGCGAGCTGGCGCCGCGGGCGTGCGGATGCGACCCGGTCGTACATCGCGGGCAGCTCGGCATCGAGCACGGCATCGTACACGCGGAGCTCGAGCAACTGGGCATTGGCGAATTCCAGGATGTACTGGACGTCGGTATCGCCGGGCGACGGCTCGACGACGAGTGCGTTGTCCCAGGTGAGAATCGTGAGGTCGTCGGTGTAGTAGGAGAACCGGTGGGGGAGCAACTCGTGCCGGGCGGTCGCCGAGAGGGGGCGGCGCTCGTTGAGGAGGAGCGGCACGAGGTCCTCATCGCCCCAGGTAGCTGGCGACAGCGCGCCTCCTGCGCCCGTGGCGCTGTCGCGCGCGACCGCCCCGTCGGTGCCGCGCACGGCGTTGATGCGGAAGACGACGTAGTCCTCCGTGATCGGCGCGACCGCGGGACGGGTGATCGCCGGGGCGATGCGCTCGAGCAGCGCGCCGAGGTGGCGTTCGAACACCGGAGAGAGATCGATGCCCGCGTCAACGGCGTTGCCGAAGGCCGAGAACTCATTCCACGCCATGCCCGGGGTCGCGTGGATCGAGATCCGGAGGGAGACCCCGCCGAAGTCGAAGAGGCGAGCCGAGACTTCGGCGTCTCCCGATGCGCCCAGGACGCGTACCGGCTCGGTGCCGAGGATCACCGCGACCGGCGGGTTCGCGATCTGGATGGCTTGTGCTTCACCGCGGAGCGGCCGGACGCGGGACGGTGCGCTCGACGCGAGGAGATCGGCGGCCCGCGGGAGGTCGATCTCGAACCCGACATCGAACAGCCGATAGACAATCGCCACCCCATCGACCCGGACATCACCGAGCGAGCCGGTGGGCAATGTCGCCGGAGCGGGCGGCGGGGGCGTCACGAGAGCAAGGCGCTCAACGGACTCCGGCGACGGCTCCAATCCGTTCGGCGAATGCGGTATACAACTGCTGCGTGACCGGCCCTGGCCGTCCGGTGCCGATGGCGCGTGCATCGACACGGACGACGGGCATGATGTCGTTGTAGGTGCTGGCGATGAACATCTCGGTCGCGCGCGGCAGGTCGCGCTCGAGCACCGGGAATTCGCGCACCGGCACATTGAGCTCGGCTGCGATCTCCATGACCAACTCGCGCGAGATGCTCGGCAGGATGCGCGTCGTCAGCGGATGCGTCCGGAGCTCGCCATCGAGTTGCAGGAACACGGCGCTCGATGCGCCTTCCATGATGACACCTTCGCGAACGAAGACCGCCTCATCGCATCCCGCCTCGACCGCCTCCTGTTTCGCCATGATGTTGGGAAGCAGATTGACCGACTTGATGTCGCATCGTGCCCATTGCATATCGGGCACCGTGATGACCGACGCTCCGCGCGTGCGGAGCGCGTGCGGGAGTGCGACCGGGCTGGCGCTGGCCAGGACCGTGGGTGGCGTCCCGGCTGGGGGGAACTGGTGAGTGCGGGGGGCAGTACCGCGAGTCACCTGCCAGTAGACAAGCGCGTCGCCGTCCAGGCGATTCTCGCGAAGGAGTGTCCGCGAAATGTGACGCAGTTCCTCGATGCGGGCGTCGTCCAGCGTGATACGCAACTCTCGCACACCACGAGCGAGGCGTCGCAGATGGCGATCGACCTCGATGAGCTCGCCGCCCGCACCCCGTACTACATCGTAGATGCCATCGCCGAACAGGAACCCACGGTCCGTGACGGATACGGTGGCCTGCTCCGAATCCACGTACCGGCCATTGAGGTATACGCGCATACGCTGTTTCGCGCTCCAGTGCCGAGGTGTATGTTCAGAAACTATGCCTCCAGCAACGTGCGGAACAGTGACAAGTCGCCGGCATGGCGCCCGCCCCTGGATTCCGGCCGCGGCCGGAATCGTGATGGTCGTCGCCGGGTGCGGGCATTTGTGGCAGACATTGACGACCCCGGTCCCTGCCGCGCCGCGTGACGTGTACGCGTGCGCGATCGCACAGGCCACCGGAATGGGTTACAAAGTCGTGGTGGACACCGTGCACCGGGAGCAGCGCGACGTCGAGGCGACGAAGGTGTTACCGCGCAGCGCGATGGGAGCCGATCCGAACGAGTTCAGCCGCAAGGACGTGATGTCGATCATCGTGACCAGCGCATCGTCCGACGGCAGCTCGACGATGCGCGTGGTGGCTGGGACGGTCTCGACCTTGCAGGACCGGCGCGGACCGACCGACGTCAATGAGCCGGTGGGACTGAACGTCCGCACTGATGCGGATTCGCTGATCGCCCGGTGCGGCGTGGCGAACCCGCCCGCCGCGAAGACCTGATCGCCGCCCAGCGCCATGGCGCCGGGCAGTGACGTGGTCAGTCTTCGTGATCTCCTGCCATCTCGTGCATGGCGTCGCGGCCCCAGGTCGTTGCCTGGTCAGTCGCAGTGGGATACACGTGCACCATCCACCCGAACGCCTGCTTGACGAACCGGCCATTGGCGGCGTCGCAGGCTTCCCTGGTGGTGATGGAGCCACGTCCGCCGAATAGCGGCCGGCCGTCGGGACCTTTCTCGCCCAGGCGTGCCGCGTCGGCACGCTTCGGCAGGCACCAGTTGGTGTGCACGTGCCATTCGGCGACGCTCAGCGGAACGCGCGCGTTGAGGTCGGACAGCGATTCCCATTGCGGGGCCGTGTACATCGCGCCCACGAGGCGGTAGGCCGAATCGCCGGTCCGCTCGTAGAGCAGCGACGTCGGTGATGCGGGATCGAAGTGCATCATCGCGCCCAGTGCATTGCGGGTGCTCGTGAAATGATAGACCCGCTGCGGGACCTTGGGCGCGAAGATATGAAAGCCATCGGCGAGCGCGCGGTGGAAGTCAGCGTACGGCGCGATGCCTGTGCGTAGCGCGGCAAGAATCGTCGCGGCGCGGGCGCTGTCGCCTGGCGCCGGGCGGGTGAGGACAGTCATGCGCATGTGGGGGGCGTTCATGAGGCCACCGTCCATGGCCATGCTCATCGACTCCATCGCGGTGGCGTCGGCCATGGAACCAGAGTCTCGTGCGGTGCCGGAGCCACTCTGGGCAGCAGCGGTGCGGGTCGTGGTCAACGATGTGCAAAGGGCGACCGCGGCGGCGAGGACGAACGCGCGGCGGTTCGGGTGGGGAGTGGCGGCGTTGGTGCTCACGGGAAGCTCCATGATGGTCGAGCGGGAATTGGGCGAACCCCGTCATGGATGACGGCTCCGGGCGGCGGACGTTAACCCGGGCGTTACGGGTAGCTGAACAGGCTCGGAGTGACCGTCCGTTCGCGACTGCGGGTGACATTGGGCGATTCCGTCCACCAGACGCGGGCGGCACTCGAGTACGACACCCGGATCTCCAGGCCTGATCGGGGCTGGCTTACGAGGGGCTGGGCCAGATCCACGCGCCAGAGTTGACGGGAGGCGCGCGGCACGCCGACGAGGAGCCCCACGCCCGCGCTGCCGACGGTCGGCGACGTCGTGCCGAAGGGGATGTCGCCGGCCCACACCCGTCCGCCGTCGACGAAGCCTGCGAGTCCCCAGGTCGCCGCCGTGCGGAGGAAGTGGAGCGGTGGGCGGAACAGCGTGCGGTATTCGGCTCGTCCGACCCCTCGGGCGGCGCCGGCGACATTGGTGCCGAGGTAGCCCGGGACCCCGCCGTTCGCATCGCCGAGCGCGAGCTGGAAGGGGACGCGCAGGCGTTGCCCGTAGGCGATGTCGGTGCTGATGATGATCGTGCGCGCGAGCCCGGGCTTGATGTACCACGCGGCGCGGCCGCTCGTGATCAGTCCGTCCCATCGCCCGCTGGCCTCGTCGTGCCGGGCCTCGGATTCGATACCGCCGCGGATGACCGAATTGCGTGACCCAGCCGCGAGGTCGAGCCGGCCGGAGAGGAACAGGTCGTGTGCGCCGGATCCGAGCCATGCGGCACTGCGGCCGACGACCGCGGAGAATTGTCCGCCGAGGGGTATGTCCTGTTCGCCGAGGAGGGCATCCATGCCAACGACGGTGATGTAGCGGACGGCGCGGACACCGACCAGCAGATTGAGGCGATCCTCGGTGTGGGCGCCGAAGTGACCCGCGAACTCGTTTGCGGTTGCGGTGGTGGTGTCGTGCTGCAGGCCGGTGGGGGTGATGAGGACTGGACCGCCGCCGATGCCATCGCGTTCGTGTGAGACCGCGAGGCCCACGATCGCGAGATGATTGATGCGCCGTACCGTGGAGTCTCCGGTGTTGACCCGGCCCGCGGAGGGATTGCCGATGCGGAGGAGACCGCCGGCGTTGAAGTAGACGCGTTCGACGTCGAGCGTCGGCGCGTACACGTCGCCAGGGTTTCGGAACTGGAAGTAGTCGTGATCGCTGCCGCCGGCGACGCGCCATCCGATCGACTGCAGGTCCACGAAATACGGGTGGGACATCGACGCATCTGATGTCGCCGCCGACGTGTGCGCGCTGGGCGGACGCGTCGAACACCCACGGGTGGCCGAACGTCTGGAAATCGGCGAACTCGCCGCCGATCTGGTCGGCATAGTTTGGTGTGTGCGCCCAGTTGCCGGTGACGCGCATGGCGTTGCCGAGCAGGTTGCCGTTGCCGAGGCGGAGCGCGTTGATAAAGGGAGCGAGCCTTCCGATGCCGACCTGGATCTCGCCAGCCAACTCGTCCACCGTATAGACGTCGAGGCGGACGCCGCCCTGACCGTCGTCAAACGCGGTGACGTGGGCCGACTGGATGAAGGGTTGCGCGCGCAAGAGGCGTTCGGACTCCACGCGCCGTTCCTCGGTGCATCGGCCGCCGACTCGCAGGGCGAGGAAGCGGCGGATGATGGGTCCGCGCGTCGTGCTGTGCCACCTGGCGGCCTGACGCAGGAACGCGGCGAGTTTGCTATTGGCTGGGATGCCGAGGTACGGCGGTTGCGGGCGGATGTCGATCGCCGAGATACGGCGGCCGTTGCAATTGACCGCATTCTGCATCGAATCGCGGACCGCGCTTGCGCGCATCGAATCGCGGTGGACCCCGCGTCGCAGCGTGTCCAGTGCGAGTGAGTCGACGGAACCGGAATCGAGATGGAATGGTGGCGGGACGGCGCCTGGCCGGTCGCGCGTCGTCGTGTCAGTAAAGGTTGGCACCATGGTGTCACTGGGTGCCTGAGGCGGGACGGGGTGCAGGCTGTCCGGCCGCGGATGTCTGGCGCGCGTCGTGTCCTGCGCCATCGCGCGGCCGCCCGGCACGACGAGGCCGGCGACGAGGCCGGCGACGAGCATTGTGGTGAACGCGATGCGACTCATCACGGCGCTGACCGACTGCCGATCAACCGCGGACCATCTACTTCGAATACACGAACTTCGCGGCGCGTACGCCCCTTCTGACGGGGTGCGTCCACACGATCTGGGCCCCCGTCGTAGCGACCGTGTCTATCTCTTTTGGCGGGATCCGAAACGCGATCGCGGCACCGGCCACTGGCGCGTATTGCCCCTTGATCGTGTCCGCTTGCGTCTCGACCAGGCCGAGGTAGGTCGTCTGGATGATGGTCTGACAGACGTACGTGCCGTCGGAGTTGAGAGTCAGGACCCCGTCCGTCACCTGGAGCTTGTGGTGCGGGTCTTCGCCGGGGATGGGAGCCGGGAGGTTGCCGTCATCGACTGAGCGCAGCACATAGCGGCCGATGATACCGCCCTGTGCGCGAAGTGGGACATTGGCGGCGACCGGGCTGGCTCTTCCGGCGGGTGCTGGGGCGGAATCGGCCGACGCCGCGGCGAGGGCGAGGGTCGCCAGAGTTGCCAGGATCGGACCGTAGAGGCGCATGGGATCCTCGGAAAGTGGAGTGGCCTGCGGACAGTTGGCCAGGGGTTCTCAGCCCGGGCCGGGAAGCATAAGGGCCGATCCAATCGTGCATTGGCCGGCCCTAAAGCAATCCCTGCGCCCTGCCCTTCAATTTTGCACCCCTTTTTACCCGTTCGCACCCCTTTCCGCCCGCCACCGCCTCCCGCCGACGAATTAGTCGAGGGCAAACGGAATGGAAATGCCACCGGGGGGGCGAGGTTTGCTGCCGCGAAACGGGGGCCAGCGCCGCGTGGCGTGATCGAGCGCGGCGAACCGGGCGGCCTCGCGGGTGGCGTCGCCGTCGTGTTCCTGACAGTAGCTGTGCGCCGCCGTGGCGGTGTCGAACACCGCGCAGCGGGCGTCGAGCCGTGAGAGACCGTCTTCGCCGTCGGTGGCGGTACGCTCGCAGACCGCGTAGCGGCCGTCGCCCATGAGAACCAGGTCGATTCCGACGATATGGGCGAGCTGTCCGGCCTCGCGGCATTCGGCGCGCCCGCGTCCGAGCGTCCACCCCATCACGCGGAGTACGCCCTCCTGGCGCAGCAGCGCCATCGGCTCGGGCTCCCCGAGCGTTTCGCGGGCGAGTGCGACGGCGGCGGTGGCCTCGGGGGAGGGCTTAGTGGAGACCGGCCCGGGCCTCCCCGCCGCCCGGGGGGACGGCGAGGAAGTAGGCGGTGTACTGGGGCGGGAGGGAGGCGGAGGGGTCACCGAACTCAGGTCGCGACGGGAGCTTCCATTACGGGCAAGGCCGCCGGATGGCGGGCTGTCTGAATGACGATTGGGATGGCGGTGACGGTCACAGTTGCACGCTTGTGGCGCGCTGGGTACACTCGCGGAATGGGACCTCCCTATACCGCATCTGAGCCGACATTGCACGTCGGGACGCCGGACGAGGCTGCCGCGTGCTACGACATCCTGCGGAGCTACGGCGAGAGCGTGGACCACACGCTGGGAGTTGTGTCGTGGGCCCATCCGCGGCAGGCGGCATTCGTGCACGCGGACGCGGCTGCCGGGCGGCTATACGTGGTGCGACAGAAGGGAACGCTTGCGGCGACGTTTGCGATCCTGGGCGAGGCAGCGCCGCGATTCGCGGGGGTGCGGTGGGCGGAGGCGGGCGCGCGGGCGGCGTATCTGCACCGGCTGGCGGTCGTGGACGCATTTCGGGGAGCGGGGCTCGGGAAATGGTGCATGGTGCAGGGGGAGCGGATCGCGACCGAGGGGGGATACGAATACCTGAGGCTGGATGCCTTGCCGACGGAGGTGCGCGCGATGGCCTTTTATCGGCGGCTGGGCTACACCGACTGTGGACCGATCACGGTCGAGTCGGGTGATCCACGCCAGCCGCTCGTCGATCTCGAGTGCTTCGAGAAGCGGCTGAGGGGGGCGGCGGCCGACGCGGCGGGTGCCCGGACGGACAGGCGGAGCGACAGTCGCGCGGCCGGATAGGCGTCGGCCCAGCCAGTCCTGTAACGGAGTGAGCCGTATAGGGATGCGGAGTGGACTCACGGGGGCTCATTAACGTCCCGAGCCGAGTGCCGTCTCCTATACGGCGGCCAATTGCGTGACACCGCCGAGCGGTCTCACTCGTAGCAGAGGCTCCCACAGACGGGGCCGAGGGATAACCAAATGCGGACGCGACATCTGGCGAGCCTTTCGCTCGCCCTGACGTTGGGCGCGGCGACGGTTGCTGCAGCCCAAAGCACGACACCAGCCGAGCCTCAGCAGGGGCAGACGGTGGAAACGCAGGCCCAGGCACCGGCTTCGACGGACACCGGGCCACAGACAGCGCACCGTCACTGGCGGCACCATCATTCGCGGCTTTTCCATGGCGTGCAACTGACGCCCGACGAGCGCGCCAAGCTGGGGACGATCCGGGACCAGTACCGGACGCAGTTCGAGCCGCTCTTTCAACAGATCCGGACGGCGCGGCATTCGATGCGGGCGGCGTCGGCGCGCGCGGACACCGCGGCGGTGAGCGCGGCACGCGCGACCTTGCGCGACGTTCGGTCCAAGTTCGTGGCGGCGCGCACCCAGTGGGTGACCGATGCGCGTGGCGTGTTGACGCCCGATCAGCAGGCGCAGTTCGACAAGAACGTGGCGCGGATGAAAGACAGAGAGGCCGCGCGGGGTAACAGAAAGAGCTCGTAGTGCACGGTCGTCGCAGGCCGATCGCACAACACGAAGGCCGGTTGCGGAGGAACGCAGCCGGCCTTCGTGCCGAGTGCGGGGCGGACTACGGGGCGGGTTCGGGGATCCGCAGTGCCGGGACGTAGAGTCCGGCGACGTGCGCGGCGACGCGGGCCGGGTCGGAATTGTTGTCGTCGAGGTTCGTGAACACCACGACGGTCAGCCGGTCATCGATGAAGCGCTGGATGCTCATCGTGAATCCCTGCCAGGCGCCATCGTGCTCTACGACGCGATGTCCGTTGGCGGAGGCGATGCCCCACCCGAAGCCGTAGGGGTACGTCTTGCCGTCGTTGAGCTGCACGGGCGTCCACATCATGGCGAGGGATGCGGCGGGCAACAGCCGCGTCGTATAGAGGGCAGCATCCCACTTCGCCATGTCGAGGACATCGGTGTAGAGCGCCCCGTCGGCGGTCGTATTCAAGCTCGGCGCTACCCATTTCTGGTTCTCGAGCACCCCGCCGACGAGGCGATACCCGCTGCTCCGATGGGGGATGATGCGGGCCTCGGTGATGATGCGCGTCGCGGTCATCCCCAGCGGCTTGAAGATCCGTTCCCGCAGCATATCGCCGTAGAACTGGCCCGTCACGCGGTGGATCAGCACACCCAGGAGCACATACCCGGTGTTGCTGTAGCTCCACTTGCTGCCCGGCGGGAACTCGACGGGGAGGGCGGCGAAGATGCGGACCAGCTCATCCTCGGTGTAGTCTCTGCGGAAGTCGATGACGCCCTTGGCCATCGTGTTCTCCTCCGCGCCATAGTCTGCAATGCCGGAGGTGTGGGTGAGCAGGTGGCGGACGGTGATGTCCCGCCACGCGGCCGGCGCCTCCGGGAAATACCTGGAGATCCTGTCATCCAATCGCAGCTTGCCGTCCTGGACGAGCATCATCACGGCCGTGGCCGTAAACTGCTTTCCGACAGATCCCGTCTGGAAAATCGTCTCCGCGGTGGCCGGTACGTTGAGCTCCACGTTGGCCAGGCCATAGCCGCGGGCTTTGACGATGTGGCCGTCGCGCATCACGCCGAGCCCGATGCCCGGGATGCGTTGTGCCTTCAACTGCGAATCGACGTAGGCGTCGACGCGTGAGCCGAGAGCCGAGTCGCGCAACGTCTGGCCCGTCGTGGCCCGGGATACCAACCGGTCGTGGGCGGCACCGCCAGCGCCGGCGCCGTGACCGGGCGCGATCACCGCCAGCAGTGCGGCACCGAGAGTCGCGCCGAGGACCCGGCTCCCGGGCCTGAGGGTCCGCATCATCACTTCCGAGTCAGTTCCCGAGGCGGAGGCTCGCGACCTTTCGCAGGATCGGCTCGAGCGATGGCCAGAGGCTATCGGCCGGAGTTGGGAGGACGATCGCGCGTTCGCTGCGCGCGAGGGAGCCGTACAACGCGCGAAAGGCGGCGGTGTCGGCGGAGGCGAGGGCTGCGGGCGGGGATTCGCGCACCAGGCAGACCCAGGATTCCGGATGGGCGGCGCGGACGCGGTGCAGGATGAGGCGAATGTTCGTGCGAGTCGAGTCGGCGCCGATGCCGCGCACGGCATCTTCCGATCCTGTCTCGAGCACGAAGACATCCATCGATCTGGCGACGAGCGAGTCGACGCGTCCGGCGGCATAGGCGGAGCTTTCGCCGTAGCGGCCGACGCTCGTGACGCGGAAAGGGAGCCGCGTGGAGTCGATCGCGCGTTGCAAGCGGACGCTGGCGGCGCCTCCTGGCGGGCGGGCGTCGGGTGCGCTGGGGCCAGTGCCGAGGAGGACGACCGCGAGTGCGCGCGGCGGGCCGGGAGTCGTGGAGTGCTGCTGTGCGTGGCCGGCAACAGGAGTTGCAGCGACGAGCATGACGATGATCATGACGAGCATCGCCGAGCGCGCCGTGGAGCGTCGCGTGCATCGCGCGGCGGTTCGTGCGCGAGCGCGTGAGCGAAACAACGGCCCCGCAATTTCGTGGCAGCTCGGCAAGCCCATGAGGATCTCCTACTGCTGGGAGCCTATCGCGGGGAGCGTGCTATCGTGACCGGCCCCTAACATAGAAGCTGGCGCGGTCCTTGGTGATGGCCTAGGATTGCCGCCCATGACCTCGTCTCCGATCGCCCTCGGTGCCGCACAGGCGGCGAGCGCCGTCGCGCCATCCGCGTCTTCACGGCGGCGCCTGGACAGCATCGATCTGCTGCGCGGGATCGTGATGGTCGTGATGGTGCTCGATCATGTCCGTGATTTCGTGTTCACGGGCACACTGCAGTTCAGCGCGACCGATTTTACCCAGACGACCCCGGAGATCTTCTTCACGCGGTGGGTCACGCACTTCTGTGCGCCGGTTTTCGTGTTCCTGGCCGGCACGGGTGCCTATCTCCAGCGGACCCGCGGCAAGAGCGTTGACGAGCAGTCGTGGTTCCTGCTTACGCGCGGCCTGTGGCTCATCGTGCTGGAGTTCACGATCATCCGTCTCGGGATCACCTTCGACCTCAGTTATCAGGTGATCGGACTTCCTCAGGTCATCTGGGTGATCGGCGTGGGGATGATCATCCTCGCGGGCCTGGTCCGGTTGCCGACGGCCGTAGCCGGCACAGTGGGCGTGGGCGTGATTTGTCTTCACAACCTGCTCGACCGCTTCCCGGTCTATCAGTTCCGCGGTGCTGGAGCGGCTCCGCCGACCGTGTTGCAGTCGGTGTGGGCGCTCCTGCACGGGTCCGCGATCCTGCCGCTGGGGCAATCCGGGCACACGCTCGTCGTGTTGTACGCGATCCTTCCCTGGTTCGGCGTGATGGCGGCCGGCTACGCGTTCGGCTCGGCGTACACACTGGCGCCCAGTGTCCGCCGGCGGGTGCTGTTGCAGACCGGTAGTGTCGCGGTAGTGGCGTTTCTCGTGCTCCGCGTGCTGAACGGCTACGGCGATCCGAATCCGTGGGCGCATCAGGCGATCCCGCGCTACACCGTGCTCTCGTTCCTAAACGTGACCAAGTATCCGCCGTCGCTCGATTTCGTGCTGATGACGCTGGGGCCCGCGATCCTGGCGCTCGTCTGGTTCGAGCGGGTGAAACCGTCAGGCATCGCCGCGCCGCTCATCACATTCGGCCGTGTCCCGATGTTCTTCTACCTGCTGCAGTGGTTCGCGGCGCACGGGATCGCCCTGGCCGTCGCCACGGCGCTGCATCAGAAGCCCGTGTGGCTGTTCTGGCACACGTTCCCTCCCCCGCAGGCGGCGCCCGGTTCGGGGGTTCGGCTCCGGACGACCTATCTCATCTGGTTCGCGGTGATCGCGCTGCTGTACCCGCTGTGCCGGTGGTACGCGGGGGTGAAAGCGCGGCGCCGGGACTGGTGGCTCAGCTACCTGTAGGCCTCACGCCGGCTTCGAGGCTTCAGCCGGCTTCAGGCCGGCTTCAGGGCCGCTGCAGGCGCTGGCGGCGTTCTTCGGCGATGGCGACCGTACGTGCGGCTTCGTAGTCCATGCCGCGTGTCATCAGCCGGCGTTCGATGGTGGCCTGCGCGATGAGGAGCTGCTGTTCATCGGGCGTCTGCTCCGCATCGACCCAGATCTCGTTGCGGGGGATCGCGCCGAACGAGTAGTGATGGCCGGACGCGCCGAACTCCGCGTCGATGTTCCCACGTACGTAGGCGCCATCGACCTGCCAGGCGGCGATCCGTCCGCTGCGCTGGAGGCACTGGATGTACGGCGGCGGCCGGCGGGCGCGGGCGACAGCGCCGCGCGAGACCGCACTGGGTGACCGTGCTTTGCGTGACGGTGCACTGCGTGGAGGTGCGGGTGGCGCGCCGCGCGGTGACTGGCGTGATTTACCAGGTGGGCGTTTTCGGGGCACGAGCTGCTCCGGGCACAGGCGGCGAATCAGGCGGTTCGCCACAGGCGGTTCGCCATAGGCATTCGCCATAGGCATTCGCCAGTTGAACTTAGTCGCGCTTCCCCGTCCGTATGCACGCTCACCCCAGTCGCCGATGATGCGCGAAAACCACGGGCACCGGTGCGTGTAGCGGTGCCGGTGGGGATGCCTGTTGAGCTCGCCCATGCCGTGGTAGCCGCGTGAGCAATGTGGCGGAGGCGGCCGCGAGGGACCGGCAGCGCGCGGCGGTCCTGCTGGCGGCGGTGATCACGGCCGGGGCGATTCTGCGCCTCGCGCGGCTCGGGAGCCAGAGCTACTGGCTGGACGAAGCATTCAGCGTGCTGCTCGTGCGCGCCCCGTGGCGATCGTTCGCGTATCAACTGCGCACCGCGGAAGCGAACATGGGCTTCTACTTCGTGCTGCTGCGCCTGTGGCACCATCTCGGCGACAGCGAAGCGCCGGTGCGGCTGATGTCGGCGATCTTCGGCATCGCCACGATTCCAGTGGTAGCGGCGGCGGCGAAGCAGCTCTACGGCGGGGCCGCGGCGCTCGCCGCAGCGGTCGTGATGGCACTCGACCCGTTCGACCTGTGGGCGTCGCAGGAAGCGCGTGGCTACGCGCTGGTGATACTTCTCGTGACGTGTTCCACGTGGGCATTCGTGCGGGCCACGGAGCCGGACGCAGACGGCGCGGCCCCGCGGTCCGGCGCGCGTGTCTGGTGGATCCTGTACGTCGTGGCGAGCGCGCTCGCCGTGTACACGCATCTCTACGCCTCGTTCGTGTTGCTGGCGCAGTGGCTGTCGCTCGCCGTTCGCCCGCGATCGGTGCCATGGCTCGCCCTCATCGTGAGCGGCGCCGCGCTCGCGGTCCTGCTCGTCCCGATGGCCGTGTTTCTCCTGAGCGGGCCCCACGGCAACATCGACTGGATCCGCGGGTCATGGGGGCATCTGCGCGACGTCTGGAATTCCGTCCGGCAGGTGCTGGGCCGTGGCGGGGCGATCGCTGCGTGCGGTTATCTGGCCGTATGCGTGGCGCTGCTCTGCGTCGTGGCGGGCATGACGCGGCGCGCCGCCACGCCAGCGGAACGATGGGTCTATCTCGTGCCGCTGCTCTGGTTCATCACGCCGATCGCGATCCCGCTGGCGGTGTCGCTGACAATCAAGCCCGTGCTCGATCCCCGCTACGCCACCATCTGTGCGCCGGCCGTGGCCATCCTTGCCGCCGCGGTGGTGGGGCGGCCGGGCGCCTGGCGTGTCCGTTTGCTGGTGGTGCTCGTGGCGGCGGAGCTGTTCGGGGACTGGGCGTATTTCGCGCGCCTCAGGAAAGAAGACTGGCGCGGAGTCGCGCGGACGATGGTTGCCGAGTCGCTGCCGGGCGACGTGGCGATATTCTACGCGCCGTACGTCCGGCGGCCGTTCGACTACTACGCATCGCGCCGTGCCGCGGATGCACCGGACGCGGGCCGCCCATCGCGCCGGGTGAGGGCGATCTACCCGTCGGCGCGCTACTCCGACTTCACCCTCGACACCCTCGAGCCCCTGACACTGGCCGGTGCGCTGGACACGGCGCGCGCGGCGCCGCGCGCGTGGGTGGTGCTGAGCCACGTGCTGCGGAGCGATTCCGCCTGTGCGGCGGCGCTCGACGCGGCGTTGCGGCCGGCGCTGCACCAGGTGCGAGATCTCCGGTTCGCTGGTGGCGTCGACGTGCGGCTGTATGCGCGGTCGCGTGGCGTGGCTGATACCGGACGCGCAGTCCCGGACACCCTCGTGAGGGCGTGCCCGCAGCAGTGAGGCGTGCACCAGGATACCGCAGGCGTGCAACGTGAAGGGCCGGCTCCGTGTTGCGGAGCCGGCCCTTCACATTGGCGTGAGATCCGGACGTCCGATCGGTGCGTCAGTCCTGGCGGACCAACTGGATGTCGAGGTTGATCTTGACCTCGTGGGCGACTGCCCATCCGCCTTTCTCGAGCGCCTGGTTCCAATTGAGCCCGAAGTCGCGCCGGTCGATCCTGGTCGTCGCGGAAAAGCCCGCCCGGTTGCCACCCCATGGATCTCCGCCGCGGCCCTCTTCGGTGACATTGAGCACGACCGGCTTGGTGACGCCTTTGATCGTGAGGTCGCCCGTGACCTTCAGCTTGCCCTCGCCTGCCGGTGCGATGCGCGTCGACCGAAAGGTGAGCGCTGGAAACTGCTCGGCATCGAAGAAATCGCCCGACCGGAGGTGTGCATCACGCTGTTCGACGCCCGTGTCGACGCTCGCGGCCTTGAGGGAGACCTCGATCGACGAGCGGCTGGGATCGGCTGAGTCTTCGTGCACCGTCCCATTGACGTCGGCGAAGTGCCCCCGAACCGTCGTGATCATCAGGTGTTTGACAGCGAACTCCGCGCGGGTGTGCACGGGGTCGACGCGCCACTGCGAAATCGAGGAGGCAGGCGCGTCAGGTTTCTGTGTGGTAGCCATTTCATTCTCCATGTGTGAACTCTCTGTCCGGACCAGCCGTCCCATGCGGGAAGATCCGTGCCCGTGAGGCGGACCGCCCCACGCGTCATAAATCTTGATATCGAGATATTAGTTCCGGGCCCTGTGGAGGGGGGAACGACGCCCAATGGGGTCGCCAGGCCCCGGCTGCTGTTACGAAGGGATTACGGGCCGTGCTCGGCGGCCAGGCCCAGCCGTTTCAGGAGGACCGTGGCGCTCCGTTTCTCTTCCGCGGACAGGCCGGCCGTGGCGCGGCGGATCTCCTCGACGTGGTCTGGGAAGATCGAGGCAAGCAGCCGGCGGCCCGCCGGCGTGATTGCCGCGTAGCGAACACGCTGGTCCTGGGTGCAGCGGCGGCGAGAGAGAAGGCCACGCCGCGCGAGCTTGTCGACGACGTAGGTCATGCTGCCGCTGGTCAGGAGGACTCGGTCGCCCAGGTCGCCGATCGGGAGGTCACCCTTGTGGTGCAGGGCCTCGAGGACCGCGAACTCGCTGCCAGTCAGACCGTGGCGCTCGATGTCGCGCCGGGAGCGATCGGCCATGGCCCGGAAGGCGCGCGCGAGCACCACCCAGAGCTTGAGCGAGATCTCGCGATCCGTCACCGCCGCCGTCGTCGACATCTTGGCCTCAAGATAACGGCTCAGGAAGGTGTGCGCGAATCTACCGCCGTGACGACGGGCCTCTGTCCGGAGGATTGCGCCGTTCTCGAACGGCGCCCACTGCCCTCGACGACCGGCCGCGCGGTAGCGACAGGTTGTGCGCACCGGGCGGCTGGCACCGTTGCTTGGCGCGCTGACAGCCGCGGCCTACATTCCCGCGTCATGACGGGATCTACCGAACCGCGCACGGCGCGGACCTCACCGACCGCGTCCGTGCTGGGGCGCATTGGAGTTCCCGAGCCCATTGGGCGGCTCGCGGCGCGGCGGTGGGATGTGATCATCGTCGGCGGCGGTCACAACGGGCTGACCTGTGCGGCGTACCTCGCGCGAGCCGGGCGGCGTGTGCTCGTGCTTGAGGCGCGGGACCGCGTGGGAGGGGCGTGCACGCTCGAGGAGCCGTGGCCCGGCGTGCATTTCTCACCGTGCGCGTACGTCGCGGGGCTGCTGCACCAGGTCGTGATCGACGAGATGGAACTCGTGCGGCGGGGACTCGAATGGTTTCCCGCGGCGGGCGGGTTGTTCATCCCGTTCGACGACGGGACGAGCGTGCAACTCTGGAACGATGACGCGAAGTGTGAAGCGGAGATCCGGCGGTTCTCGCCGCGGGACGTCGCCGGCTGGCGAGCGATGGCCGATGTAAAGCGGCGGTTGCGGGACGCGCTCCGGCCGGCCGGCGAGCGCGATCTGTGGATCGGCCGCGCCCCGACGCGCGACGAGATCGATGCGCGGATCGGCCGGGATGACGATGCCCGGAAGCTCCTCTTCGAATGGTCGATGACGGAGTACGTCGAACGGTTCCTCGGCGACGAGCGGCTTCAGATGGCGTATCTGGGCCAGGGAGTCATCGGGACGAACGCGAGTCCCAGCGATCCCGGAACGGCCTCCGTGTACTACCATCACGCGTCGGGGCGGATGTTCGGCCAGGCTGGGACGTGGGGATACGTCCGGGGGGGGATGGGGATGATCTCCTTCCTGCTCTGCGATGCGGCGCGCGACGCCGGGGCGACCATCGCGGCTGGCGTTCCCGTCGCGCGGATCACGCCGGGGGTGGGCGTCGAGCTGGTGTCGGGCGAGCGGATCGCCGCGTCGGCGATCGTCTCCAATGCCGACCCGCGCGCGACACTGCGACTGCTGGACGGGCATGCCGATGCGGGGTGGCGTGCACAGGTCGAGCAGATCCCGATGGAAAGCGTGACCGCCAAGGTGAACATGACCCTGCGGGAGCTGCCGAACTTCAAGGCCCGGCCCGGCACGCGGGGCGACCATCACACCGGGCAGATCAACACGCCGCTCACGAAGACCGAGTGGGACCGTGGGTTGCGTGCCGCGCGCGCCGGTGAATTGCCGGACCGGGTTTGGACCGAGATCTACCTCCACACGGTGTACGATCCGAGCGTAGCACCGGCGGGCGTGCACACGATGAGCGTGTTCTCGCAGTATGTGCCGTACCGGTTCGCGCGCGGGACGTGGGACACGCGGCGGGGCGACGCCGGGCAGCGGGTGGTCGCGGACATTGGGCGGCATTGCAGCAACCTCCCGGACGCGATCATCGATCTGGAAGTTCTGGGGCCGCCGGATGTCGAGGAGCGCGTCGGGCTCACGGGCGGTCACATCTTCCAGGGCGACATCCGCCCCGAGCACATGTGGGATCGCCGGCTGGCTGCGCGAACACCGATGCCGGATTTCTATCTGTGTGGCGTGGGGACGCATCCTGGTGGCAGCGTCATCGGGATCCACGGCCGGAACGCCGCGCACGAAGTACTCGCGGCGGAGGGGGCATAGGGAAGTTGCAGACACACAAACGGCCACACAAACGGCGGAACCGTGCGTGTCGCTCGCTGCATCCCGGGCCGGAGCGGTCCCGCGCGCGCGGCCCCGTGGGGGGGCCGCACGTGCGATGCCGGTGTAGTCCATCACGCGCCGACGCCGGCGCGAACTTACGACGACGTCGAGGGGGTGGGGTTGAGCGTGACCACATTGACGATCGTGCCGACCTTGCAATAGCTGAAGCCCGTGCGCGGCTTGGCGACGATCGTTGCCTGTGCGCCATCCACGAGCAATTCCGGCGGCACCTGTGCCGGCTGCAGCTCGTAGGCTTTGCCCTTCGCGGACTGGAACTCCCAGCACGGGGTACCGTCAGCGGCTTGCGACGCGTGAACGGTGCCCTGCATCGTGAGTTGGCCTTTTGCATCCGGCTTATCGTCGCTGTTGCAGCCGGCTACGGTCAGCGCGAGAAACGCCGCCATTACCGGGGCGTACCGTGCAACACTATGCATCTCCCACCTCCGTATTCGTAGGATCGAGCCCCTACATACACTAGACCTTCGGTGCCGCCAACGGGAGATCCTCGCTGGCGGGGTGAGTCCGAGGCCGTGGCAGGATCGGTAGACCGCCCCATTGGGCGAGGTGCTGCCGTGCCCGCCAACCCCCTATCCTACTACAACTTGCCTGCCAGCGCTGGCAAGCGGCTACCGCCGGGTTCGGTCCAGCCACCCTGCCCCGCCTTGGGCCTGCCTGGGCCCATTTACCGGGCCCTCCCGGATCCTCCCTCGGCAAATGCTTTTTGGGACGCCGAGTCGTCAGTTACGAGGCGGCTGAGCCACGCGGCCCAGGGAGTCGGTCCCCGGGGCGCCTTGCCCGGTCGTCCCGCACCCTCGTAGCAGCCTCCGACGTCGCAGCCGAAATCACCGCTCCCATGAAGCCGGTGCCCACGCAGCCGGTACGAACCCGATCGCCATTACTCCTTGACCGACGCAGTCCGTTCGCCGATAGCGCGTCCTCCTGCAGGCACTGCGCCAGCGCTGTCCAAAGAGCTCACGGATTTCCTCGTCGAGCTCGCGGTGGCGTTGCAGCGGCGTGCGATGTATCCCGGCGGGCACCCGACGCTCGCGGCGGCGGAGCAGCGGCTCATCCAGCGGATCACACCGCTGCTCGCGAACGTCGAGGCCGTGGCGGTGGGCGTGGCGCGGGATCAGCTCGTGATCGACGGCAACGCCACCGATCCTCGCAATCCCCACCTGAACGGTCTCGCGGAGCGGTTGCATGGGCATCGGCTGGCCGGCTTCCGGTTCGCGGACGGGCTCACACTCGATGAGCTGACCGCGTTTCTCGCGCGTCTCGCGCGCGATCCGGAAGAACTTGGCCGTGAGCCGCTGTCCGAGGCGGCGCGCGTCGTCGCCAACTGGCGGCACATTACACTGTACCGGCAGTCGTACGAGCGGCTCGAACTCGTCGACGAGGAAGATGGCGAGGAGGAGAGCGGCCCGCGGTCGGTGCCGCGCGGTGCACAACTCTGGCTCGCGCTCGCACAGGCGGCGATGGTCGTGGATCAAGGCGGTGGGCATGGCGGCGGTAGCGGTGGGGGCGAGGGTCCGGGCCGGGGTGCCGGGAGTGGCCCGGGCAACGACATCGACACCGATCCCGCCGAAGTTGCCAAGGCGATCAACGCGCGCGCCACCGATACCGGATACGAGCAGGCCGTGGTCGGCTACCTGATCCAGATTGCCCAACAACTGCGCACAACCGATACGACCGACACCTCGCAACTGCGATCGCGCGTCTCGCGTCTCGTGAGCGATCTCAGCCCTCAGGCCGTGCATCGCCTGCTGGAGATGGGCGGCAACATGGCCCAGCGACGGACGTTCCTGAACGACGCGTCCGCGGGCATGGCGACCGATGCGGTCCTGACGCTCACCGTGGCGGCGGCAGAAGTCTCACAGAAGTCGATCTCGAAGACCCTGCTTCGGCTGCTCGTGAAACTCGCGAATCACGCGAAGCGCGGGGGCGTCTCGGCGCGAACGGCGGCCGACGCGGCGTTTCGCGAGCACGTCCGCGACATGATCGACAACTGGACCGCGCCGAATCCGGCCGGCCCGGAATACGAGCGCGTGCTCGACCGATTGACTGCTCCGCTGGCGGAACCGGGCCGCCCGCTCGCGACCTCGCAGGTGTGCGAGCCCGAGCGAACAATCGAGATCTGTCTCGAACTGCGAAACGCGGGCGTCCCGCTCTGGGATGCGGTGAACGGTATGATCGCGCGTGGTGACATTGAGCAACTCCTCGACATGCTCGACCGGGCGCCGTCCGACAATCCGTTGCCCGGTGTCATCCGCGGGCGCATCTGACACCGGAGAACTTCCGCCGGGTGCTCGAATTGTCCAACGCCGATCCTCAGCGGGTGGAGGCGTTCGCGAAGCGGGTGGGAGTGGCTGGGACCGACGTGCTGCTCGACGTTCTCGCGGCCTCGCAGTCGCGGGCGGCCCGGCGCAAGCTGCTGGCCCTGGTGACGCATCTGGGCGACGGGATCGGCCCGACGATTGTGGCGCGGCTGGCGGGCGCGCCGTGGTTCATCCAGCGCAACTTGCTGATTCTTCTCGGCAACATTGACGTGTGGCCGGAGGGATTCACCCCGGTGCCGTACGGCTCGCACGCCGACGCGCGCGTGCGGCGCGAAGCGATCCGGATGATGCTCAAGCGGCCGGCGACCCGCATCGCCGCGCTGACACTGGCGCTAGGCGACAGCGATCCGCAGATCTTCCGTCTCGGGATCGACGCGTCACAGCGAGACTGTCCACCGGGCGTCGTGCCGCGGCTCGCGCAGCGCGTCGCCGCGGGGACCTTGCCGGGCGAACTGCAGGTGCTGGCGATCCGGGCACTCGGCGCGACGCGCGCCCCCGCTGCCCTGCCCTGTCTCCTGAGTCTGGCGATCACGAAGTCGCGGTGGCTCCAGCGCGAGCGGCTGGCGCCGAAGTCAGCGGCGGTGCTCGCGACGCTTTCGACGCTGGCCACTTACTGGCCGACCGCCTCCCAGGTTGCGCCGATGCTTGCGCGTGCGGTCGCGTCGCCCGACCCGGAAATCCGCGCCGCCGCGATGGCGCCCGCCCGCTGAGCATCATGAATCCGCCTATTCGCTTCCTGCACGAGCTGTCGCGTGCGCTGGCCGCGAGCTCGCTGTACGGGCCGCAGCATCCTGCGCGCTACAAAGCCATCAACACCTGCTACGAGGCGCTCCGCGCGCTGCAAGCCGAAGACGAGGAGCCGTCGTTCAGCTTTCTGGGGCGCGACGTCGTGTACGGGTACGAGGCGATCCGGGAACTGCAGGACTGGGAGTGGTCCGACCGCTTCTCGGCGATCGGCGTGCAGCGCATCGAAGTGACGGCGGATGTGAGCCCCGACTCATTCGCGATCTTCATCGAGGACGTTCATGCGCGGCTGATCGCCACCGCGAACGGCGGGAGCGGCGCAAACGGCCCGAACGGCGACGGGGCGTCGCGCGCGCCACTGCAGAGCGACAACCTGTCGCGCCAGACCGCGATCCGATTCGGACCGATCGGCGTCCAAGGTTCCACGACGGGCGGCGGCAGCACTGAACCGGCGATGATCGACGTGCCGTTCAATCTCGAGGAGGAGTCGGAGGCGATCCGCTACATCCACAGCCAGGTCGCGAGCGACGAGGCGGTGCCGCTGGTGGAGGCCGAGGCGGTGGTGCGGTCGCTCTCGGGGGCCTTGCACAGTGATGGGCAGATGCTGATTCCGCTGCTCAAGCTCAAGTCATTCGACCAGTACACGACGACGCATTCGATCAACGTGTCGGTGCTGTCAATGGCGTTGGCCGAAGCGTTGGGGAACAACGCACGTGATGTGCGCATCATGGGTGTGGCGGGGCTGCTGCACGATCTCGGCAAAGTCCGGGTTCCGCCGGAAATCCTGTCGAAGCCCGGGAGCCTCTCGCCGGAGGAGCGGGAACTACTGGAGCGGCATCCGAGCGACGGGGCGCGCATCATCCTCAACAGCGACCGGCGGCTGACGCTGCCGGCGGCGGTGGCGTTCGAGCATCACATCATGATCAACGGCGGCGGCTATCCGCGCCGGCATTTCTCTCGCGACTGCCATTACGCGAGCACCGTGGTGCACGTGTGCGATGTCTACGACGCCCTGCACACCGACCGTCCCTACCGGGCCGCGTGGCCGTCAGCCAAAGCGCTGCACTACATTCGAGCGGCGGGCCGAGCGCGAGTTCGACCCGGTGGTGGCGGGCGCGTTCATCACGCTCATGCGGAAGAACGAGCGCGGGCTGGACGCCGCCTAGGCCGTCGCTGGCCGGCCTGCCGGACGACCCTCGGTCACGCGACGCGCCTGAGTGCGCGGCCGAGCGTCTCGACAATCTGATCGACGTGGTGGCGCTCGACGATGAGCGGGGGTGACAGGGCGACGGTGTCGCCTGTCGTCCGCATCATCACGCCCTGAGCGAAGCAGTCGGTGAACACATTGTACGCGCGAGTTGCCGGGGCATCGGGGCGGGGCTCGAGCTCGATCCCCGCGATGAGACCGAGGTTGCGCACGTCGATGACGTGCGGGAGGCCGCGGAGCGAGTGCACCGCATCCGTCCAGTATTCGTTCAGCGAGGCGGCGCGGGTGAACAGACCTTCCTGCTCGTAGACATTGAGGGCCGCCATCCCCGCCGCGGCTGCGAGCGGATGGCCAGAGTACGTGTAGCCGTGGAAGAACTCGATGCCCGCGCTGGTCCCGTTGAGCACACCCTCGTAGACACCGTGGCGGACGATCGCGGCGCCCATGGGGACCGAGCCGTTGGTGAGACCTTTGGCGACCGACATGATATCGGGGAGGATGCCGAAGTACTCCGCCGCGAAGGGCGCGCCGAGCCGTCCGAAGCCCGTGATGACCTCATCGAAGATGAGCAGGATGCCGTGTTTGTCGCAGATCGCGCGGAGGCGTTCGAGATAGCCAACCGGCGGGACCAGCACGCCCGTGGACGCGGCCACCGGCTCGACGATGACCGCGGCGATCGTGTCGCCGTGTTCACGGACGAGCGCTTCGAGGGCGTCGGCGCGTTCCGCGCCGTGGGCGGGCTGGCCGCGGCTGAACGCGTTGCGTGCGGGGTCGTGTGTGTCGGGCAGGTGGCTGATTGCCGGCAGGAGCGCCGGGAACTGTTTGCGGTTGTTGTCGATGCCGCCGACGGAGATCCCGCCGAAGCCGACGCCGTGGTATCCGCGCGACCGGCCGACCAGGCGAGTGCGGCGGACGTCACCTCGTGCCTGGTGGTAGGCGAGCGCGATCTTGAGCGCCGTGTCCACCGCTTCGGAGCCCGAGTTCGCGAAGAACACGTGATCGAGATCGCCGGGCATCTTGTCCGCGAGCCGCGCGGCGAACTCGAATGCCAGCGGGTGTCCCATCTGGAACGAGGGGGCGAAATCGAGCTCGCCGGCCGCGGTGCGGATCGCCTCGACGATCGGCGCGCGTCCGTGGCCCGCGTTCACACACCAGAGACCGGCCGCGGCGTCCAGGATCTGGCGTCCGTCGACCGTGGTGTAGTGCATGTCCTTGGCGGATGCCAGAAGCCGCGGTGCGCGTTTGAACACGCGGTTCGGCGTGAAGGGCATCCACAGCGATTCGAGCGAATCGGCGCTGGTCACGCCATGCGCCAGGTCATGCAGGGCGGTTGCAGACATGAGAGCGAGGGGCTGGAGGGGCGGCGTCCGGGGTGCTGCGTCGCTGCTGCGTGATCGCGGCGGCGCCACTCGCAACTTATCCGGGACGGCCGCTAAGAGCCACTGAACGAGATAGAGCTGGCGTGCGGTGTCGCGAGTCCGCTCCCGGCAGGGTGTATCGCGGCATAGGTTCATGTCCCATGTCGTCCCTCCCTGCGCTGCCGCGGCTTCTGGTGGTGGCCGCGATCGCGGTCGCAACCGGGCTTTCGATCGGGGTGCCGGCGGAGGCCGGCGCCGGCGTCCCCCGCACTCACGGCGTCCGGGCGGGGGCCCACGGGGACCCCCCCGTGGCCGTGACCCCGCCGCCTGCCGCGCCGCTCTACGATTTCCGGATCGAACGCGGGTGGCTCCGGATGCCGGACGGCGTGCAGCTGGCCGTCACGTATTTCCGGCCTGTGCCCCGATCGCCGAACGAGAAGTTTCCGGTGCTCGTCGAAATACTCCCGTACCGGAAGGAGGATTCGTTCTATCGGCGGGACTATCCGCTCTACAGCTATTTCGTGCGCCGCGGATATCTCATGGTGAAAGTCGATATCCGTGGCACCGGATCATCCGAGGGGCGCCTGCCGCCGCGAGAGTATTCCGATGAAGAACTGAGCGATGCCGTCGAAGTCATCGCTCAGGTGGCGAAGCTGCCTGGCAGCACCGGCGCCGTGGGCATGTGGGGGAAATCGTGGGGCGGCTTCAACTCGATCCAGGTCGCGATGCGGCACCCGCCGGCGCTCAAGGCGATCATCGCGCTGTATGCCTCCGATGATCTGTACCACGACGACGTGCACTACAATGACGGGCTGCTCAAAGTCGATCAGTACGCGCTGGAGGTCGATCACGAGAACGGCTTGCCGGCGCCGCCGGACTATCGAACGGATTCCGCGTTCTTCGCGAACCGGTTCGATACCGAGCCCTGGCTACTGGCCTACCTCCAGCATCCGGTGGACGGCGACTGGTGGCGGAGCCATTCGCTCCGCTTCCACTTCGACCAACTGCAGACGCCGAGTTTCCTGATCGGCGGGCTTCTCGACGGGTATCGCGATCCCGTGATCCGAATGCTGGACAGCGTGCGCGCGCCCATCAAGGCGGAGATCGGACCGTGGAAGCACGACTATCCGGACGACGCGGTACCCGGCCCGAACGTCGAATGGCGCGCGCAGGCGGTGCGTTGGTGGGACTTCTGGCTCAAGGGCGTCAAGAACGGTGTAATGGATGAGCCGAGGCTGACACTCTTCGTCCGGGCGGGCCAGGCGCCGGACGCGACGCAGCAGACGACGGCGGGCGCGTGGCGCTTCGAGAGCTGGCCAATCGCGCGGACCCGGTGGCAGACGTGGTATCCGAATGCGGACCATCGGTTGGCGGACCAGGTCTCGGGGGCGGCCGGCGAGGACCAACTGCGATACATCGCGGGCAGTGGTACCGCCGTGCCGGTGTGGTGGAACGACCCGACCGGCAACATGGCGGCCGACGACGGGTCGAGCCTGGTCTACGACGGCGCCGTGCTCAGCGAGCCACTCGAGATCGTGGGCCTGCCGCGCGTACATCTTCGCGTATCGGCGACCGCTCCGATCGCGGACTGGACCGTGCGGCTGGAGGATGTGAATCCGGACGGCGAAGTCGCGCTCGTGACGGGCGGCCAGGTCAGCGGCGCCCAGCGGGCATCCCGGCTCTCCCCTACCCCACTGACGCCCGGCGTGGCGACCGACATCGTGGACACGCTGCATTTCACCACGTGGACATTTCAGCCCGGGCATCGGATCCGGATCGCGGTCGCGAACGCGCAGTTTCCGATGGTGTGGCCGACGCCGTATGCGATGAGCACGCGGCTCGCAACGAACGATACGCGTTCGGCGCTCGAGCTACCGATCGTGTCCGCCGATCCGCATGCCAAGGTGCCGCGTCTTCCGGCGCCCGAGCCACGGACCGACGCGCCGGACGCGCGCACCATCGCGCGCGGGCCGCCGTCGGGACTCGTCGTCACTCACGATGTGCTGGCGAAGACCACCGCGGTGGATTTCATGACCCGTGATGTGTACGCGATCGGGCAGCGCGAAATCGACAACATCGAGAAAGAGCGATACGAGACGCACGATGACGTGCCGGCGGACTCGCGCTTTCTGGGTGACGAAGTCCACCTGATTCACACCGGCAGCGGGCGCTCCATCCGACTCCGCACGGTCATCGACATGCATTCGGACTCGGCAAACATTCACGTCACGATCACGCGGACGCTACGCGTGGGCGACGCGCAGGTCCGGACGCGGACGTGGACCGATACGATCCCGCGCGGGATTCACTAGAAACGATCTGTTACTGGGTCCGCAGGATTGCGGCCTGCGGATGGAGACCGGCCGGCAACGTGGCACCGCCGGCGGACGCGGCGAAGCGGAGCGTCACCGTGGAGGCAGCGGACGGTGTCGCCAGCCGATAGTAGGCCATCGTCCCCGGCACCATTGATGCAGACAGGGGCGAGCCTGCCGAGAGTGCCTGCGTCTCGATAGGGAACGCCTTCGTGACGTTGTCCTGGCCGCCTGCGCTCGCGAACAGCGCCTGGTAGACCGTGCGGAAGTTGTAGGACTGGAA
The DNA here is from genome assembly GCA_963706505.1 of uncultured Gemmatimonadales bacterium. Classification (GTDB taxonomy): domain Bacteria; phylum Gemmatimonadota; class Gemmatimonadetes; order Gemmatimonadales; family Gemmatimonadaceae; genus Palsa-1248. The sequence goes on along the minus strand of CAVPLX010000002.1, from coordinate 421,810 downwards.
CTGGTACTGGGGCGGAATGGCGCTGCGCGGGACACCGGGGAGGCTATCGGCATAGAGCGCGACGCCGAAATTGGCGAAGATCGTGGGGAACACGACTCCCGCGGCGGCCGCGAGGTTGGCGGTGCCGGTCAGGGGGCCGTTCTCGAGCTTCGCATAGACCGTCGAATCGAACTGGTCTCCCATGTACCGGAGCAGCAGCCAGTCCCCGCCGCGCCACTGGAGACAGCAGTCGGCATCGCTGTGCAGCGTCAGCGAGATCGTATCGCTGTGCAGCAGGTAGTTGTACGAGTCGAATATCTGTTCCGTGATGAACGGCTCCGCGGAATCCGGGAAGATCTGCGACGGGTTCGTCCGCCCGGTGGGAGGCGGGAAGAGTGCCTCGTAGTGGCGGGCGCCCAACTCGGTCGCGACGATGCTCTCGCCCTCGTCGAGCCAGCCCTCTTCGGGGGGGCTGTTATGCAGTATCACGTGGCGGCCGAAATTGATCATGTGCTGCAGCTCGTGCAGGAACGTGCTGGGGGTCGTGCTCACCACGCTTGAGACCGAGTGCGCGCAACTGAAGATCCCCGACGGATCCGGTACCACCTGATAGAAGATCTCCCCGTTGTTCGACGCGCGGCCGCCGGGCGCCAGGTCTCCTGAGTAGAAAAACCCCGCGACGTATCCTTCCGTCTCGCACTCGCTGGCCGGCGTGATGCCGTTGACGATCTGGGTCAGGAGCATGATCACGTGGCCGTTGTGATCGACATCGGTCGGCGCGCCGAAGGTATTGAGGTCGAGGTTGTACAGCAGGTTGTCCGCGTACTGGCCGAAGTTGGCCAACTGCGTGGGCGTGAACCCATTCGATGGCGCGGCCGTATCGACGTAGACGTAGACATTGGTTCCGGCGAATTCGAGGCGCGCCACGCTCGTCCCGAACGACGAGCCGACCGAGTCCGCGAGGACGTGGAACGTGCGTAACTGATTGATCGTATCGCGCGCGGTGACCGGGCCGGGCGTCTGCGCGCGTGGCGGGCCGGCGCGCGCGATGTCGCTGGCCGTTCGTCGGGCGGCCGCGAGCATCCGGAGATCGAACGACGCCTGGCGGCGATTCACCCGGCTGGCGGGCAGCGCGGACTGCAGACCGAAGACAGGTGCGGTGGGCGGTGCTACCGCTCCGAGGGGCACGGACGGGGCCGCAGTCACGGCGGCCATTGCCATCGGCGCGTCATGACTGAGCGTGAACGTCTGAAAACGATACGGCACGTCGCCCACGGCGTATTCGGGGACGACGAGGTAGGTCGCGCCATTGCCGGCCAGGGTGATCGTGGTGCCGCCCGCCGAGCAGTCGAGCGTCGCGCCCTGTTGCGGCGCGAGGGTGACGGTCGCGGTGGGCGTGCATGGACCGCCAGATCCGGCTGAAGTCGGTCCGCTGCCGCACGCCGCGAGGAGCGAGACGGCGGCGAGCGTCATCACGCCGGAGGCTGTTGAACCAGCGATCATGGTGAGGGGACGGAGGACCCGGTGCGCGGTGACCGGCGACTGCGGCTCGCGCCCCGCCGGTGCCGCGCGATCTGAACCAGCGTGGAACATACCCGGCGCCGCCCGAAGAGTGCCTGGCGCCGGGCATGGTCCGGAACAGCAGCCTAGTGGCGGCTAACGGCTGCGCTGCTGGCGCGTTCAGCGTGGCGCTGGGTGGCGTAGCCCACGATGAGACCCAGCGCGGCGCCGGGGAGCATGATCGGCAAGTAGTACGCCTTGCCGCCCTGGGCGATCTGGAGGGCGACGATGCCATAGGCGAGCACCGCGCCCACGGCCAATCCGAAGAGGAGGCCGAGTGGGAGCGAGTGGACCTTGCGGGCGAAGTAGCCAATCAGGACACCGGTGATGAGCCCTTTGAACGTCGAGCCGATCACGATGCCCACGATTTGCGGCGCAACCTCGGGGGCAGACACGAGGGCGGACAGCCCATCGAAAATCCCGAGGATTCCACCGAGGATCAGACCAAACACTGGCTTGCTCACGGCCGGCCTCCAGCGAAGTGAGAGAGAAGCGCTTCTGGGATTCTCTTCCGCGGCGACGGGTCGTTCCTTTAGCCGCCGCTATCGGAACGCGAGCAGGATCACCCGGATCACGACGTAGACCGCCACGAGGACGATCGCGGCCTGATGTCTCGTGGCGAGCCTGGAGGCCCATTCGAGGGGGCCTTCGCGGTAGGCGCCGACCGGGTCGCCCGCGCCGTAGCGTTCGACATTGGCGGCCAGGGCGTCGACGGCCGGGTAGCGATCCGCGGGCGAGATGGCGCGGGCCTTGGCGATCACGGCGGCCAGCGGAGGCGGCGTGGGTTGGCCGGGAGGAGGTTGCGTGAGCACCTCCAGCAGGCCGCCCAGGGCGTACACATTGGTGCGTTCGTCGCTGGCGTCGGAGCGGCCCGCCGCGAGCTCCGGGGCCATGAAGCCGGCGGTGCCCATGACTGTACCCGGCTCGGTGGTGGCTGGTGAGGCACCCGAGCGGTCGAGGCGGATGCGGGCGAGGCCCCAATCCAGAACGAGAACCTCACCGAATGCGCCGACCATGATGTTGGCGGGGGTGAGGTCCCGGTGGATGACCCCGGACTGGTGGGCGAAGGCGACGGCGTCGCATATCCGGGCAAAGATCCGGAGCCGGGCGGCCTCGGTTCGCGGGGACTGGAGGTAGGCGTCCAGCCGCGTACCGCGAATCCATTTCATGACGTAATACGGGCGGCCGTCGGCGAGGACCCCAACATTGTGGACGGGGACCAGACCAGGGTGTTCCAGACCGGCGAGGATCCGTGCCTCGCGAGCAAGCCGCTCGCCGGCGAGTCCGGCGCCGGCGGCCGGTTCCGGGAGACTGACCACCTTGATCGCGACGTGGCGGTCGAGGGCCCGGTCGTGCGCGAGGTAAACCGATCCCATGCCGCCGCGACCGATGCGCTCGAGGATTTCGTACTTCGAGTCGCTCGTGTCGGGCCAATCGGTGAGTGCGCGCAGCGAAGCGACGGCTGCGTCGGAGAGTGCCATCACGTATTCGCCGCGGGCACGTCCGCTCCGAGAAGGGCCCGCGCTTCGGCGCGGAACTCGGCGTCGTTGACGGTGAGGCGGCGGAGCCGGTCGAGAACGACCTCGCGGAACTCGCGCCGCGCGGCGGCGAGATGGTTCGTGACCTGGGACACCGGGATCATGAACTCACCGGCGAGCGCCGCGTAGGTCGGCCGAGCGCCGACTTCCGCGCCCAGGACATTGTAGCGCTCGAACAACTGGAACACGATCTCCCGGTCGCGGCGCTGGAGGCGGTCGCGCAGCTCACCCAGCGCATCGGCGCAGAGACCGCGCACCCATTCGCGCTCAAAGAGCGCATCGACCGCATCTGGCGCGACCAAAGCCGGGGCATTCGTCTCGAGCGGGACGGCGGGTGTGCCTCCTCCACGTTTGAGGCGACGTGCCGCGGCGTGCTCATTGGCGACATGTCCGTCGAGGCAGACGCGGAGGTACGTGCGGAAGCGGGCCTTTGCGGGATCGTATCGTTCGAGGAGTCTGCCCGAGAGCGCGCGAGAGAAAAAGCTCTGCGTCGTGTCTTCGGCGTCCTCACGGGACATGCCCCAGCGCGCCTGCACATAGGCGCATACCGGACGCCAGTATCCTTCGGCCACGGTGGCGAGCGCTTGTGCGCGAACGCCGGCGTCGGGACTGTGAAGGGCGCCGAGGACCGAGTGACGGGTCGTGGGAAATGGGACGCCGCGCATTGGGGAGATGAAGATTCCGCACGTCGGCCCAGTTCGCCAGATCCTGCGCCATTTGGTGGTATGGACCGCACAGGCGGGCGGCCAGCGGCCGGACGGAGGTCCGGAGGGTGGCGCGTGCGGACCTACTCGGCTGGCCGCCATTGGGAGGCGGGGGTACCTTTGCGCCGCCGCGATCGGCCGCAGTGGCCCCGGCGGCGTCGTCCTTGCCCACCCCGAAGCTGCCCTCATGAACATCTCGTCGCGGGAATTGGTTCACGCAGTCGCTGGCCATTTTTGCCGTGCTGCTCGTGGCGGCGTCCGCGTCCGCGGTGCGCGGCTTCGCTCAGGCGGCTACGCCGGTCGCGATCGACACGGCCAAGCTCGAAGACGAGGCCGTTCAGCGTACCGCCGAGTACATCCGGCTCAACACGACCAATCCGCCGGGAAATGAAGTCCTGACGATGCGGTTCCTCGCGCGCATCCTGCAGCAGGAAGGCATCCCGTTCGATACCGCGTCCTCGGCGGCCGGCCGTGGCAACATCTGGGCGCGGCTCAAGGGCGGATCCAAGCCCGCGCTCGTGCTCCTGAGCCACATGGATGTGGTGCCGGCGGATCCGAAGTACTGGGATGCCGATCCGTTCGCGGCGACGCTCAAGAACGGCGAGATCTATGGGCGCGGCACACTCGATACGAAGACACTGGGCATTCTCGAGCTGGAGTCATTTCTGGCGCTGCATCGCGCGCGCGTGCCGCTCGACCGCGACCTGATCTTCATGGCGACGGCCGATGAGGAGGCGGGCGGAACGTATGGAGCCGAGTGGGTGGTGCAGCACCATCCGGAAGCATTTCGAGGTGCGGGGTTCGTGATCAACGAAGGCGGGTCGGGCAGCATTGAGGGTTCGAACCGGTCGTTCTCGATCGAAGTCACGCAGAAGACACCGTTCTGGCTCAAGCTCACGGCGACCGGAGCGCCGGGGCATGGATCGACGCCGCTGCCGGCGTCGGCGGCCAACCGGCTAATCCGGGCGCTGTACCGGTTGCAGACGTACGAGTTCGCGCCGCGTGTGGTGCCGTCGGTGGCGGCGTACTTCGCCGCGATCGCACCCGTGGCGTCGCCGAGATGGAAAGACAAACTCGCCAACCCGCAGACCCTGATCGGGGACCGCAACACCCTGGCCGAACTCCAGATCGAGCTGCCGCAACTCGCGGCGCTGCTGCGCAACACGTGTTCCATCACCGGGCTGCAGGGCAGCAACAAGATCAACGTCGTGCCGCCGGAGGCATCTGCGCTGGTGGATTGCCGGCTGTTACCCGATCAGGATCATGACGCGTTCCTCCGGGAGTTCAACGGAGTGCTGAACGATCCCGAAATCAAAGCCGAGCGCATCATCGACTTCACCCCGGCGGTGACGGCGACGAACACGCCGGTCTACGACGCGATCGTGGCGGTCGTGCACAGCCACTTCCCCGACGCGAGCGTCGCGCCTTCGGTCGAGACAGGGTTCACGGATAGCCACTGGTTCCGGGACCTCGGGATCGCGAGCTACGGATTTGCGCCGTTCCTGATCCCGCAGTCCGAGGAGTCGGGCGTGCACGGTAACAACGAGCGAATCTCGGTGGAGAACATCCGCCGCGGGACGCAGATGATGCTGGAGATCGTATCGCGGCTCGTGCGAGAGTAGAGAGCGCGCGCGCACCCGCGTCAGTGTGTGCCGCTCGTGGCGGGGTCGCGGAAGTATTCGTAGAGGCGGGCGTCGCGGGTGATACGCTCGTAGACGAAGCGGCCGCCGGATGCGGCGAGGGTGTCGGCGAGCGTGCGGTCGCAGCGGTTGTGGCAGTAGGTGAAGAAGAGCCAGATCCCTGGCGCCGCGGCGTCGCGAATGCGATCGGCTTCGTTGGTCGCCCAGCCCGGATCGGGTGCCTGCTGCGAGACATCGGCGAAGCGGGCCTGCATCCCGGTCGGTATGCCGATCAACTCGACGCGGGGTCCTGACCGGACGACGAGATCGTGTCCCTCATTTTCAACCGGACGTCCACGGCCCGGCGTGTTGCCGGAGTTCGGGCCAGTGCTTGCGGCGGCGTCAGTGAGCAGCCGGATCCGCGTGGTGTCGGGGTGGTTCCAGTCGGTCGTATAGAACGCCCAGATCGGGACATCCCGGGAGAACACGTAGAGCGGCGCGCCCTGGGATGTCTGCTGCACGATGCCGGCGATGGCGGCCCGGAACGAGTCGGGGCGGAGCAGGCCGTGGAGCCGGAGTGCGCCATCGATCGTCGCCGGTAGCAGGAGCAGCACGCTGAGCGCGGCAAGCGTAAACGGCCGGACGCGCGGCGATCGCAGCGCCGTCAAGCCAGCCAGCGCATCGAGACCCGCGACGGTCGCGACGATGACGAGTGGTGCCGCGAAGAGGAGCGTGCGTTCCGACAGCGGGTAGAGGCGGAGCGCGGACGAGACAGCAGCGAGCAGGACTGGTCCGAGGAGCAGGACAACGCACCAGGCGCCTCGCTGTTTGCGCAGCGCGGCGACGCCCGTGACACCCACGGCGACGAGGAGGATGCGGACGGCCGCCGGGTACGGCACGCGATCACCGAGGAACGTCTCCTGCATCGCCCAGCCGATTCTAGCGCGGAGCAAATCCGCGATGTGTCCCAATGGCGGCAGGAGAAAGGCGCCGTCCCAGTAGTACTGCATGTACGCGTTGCTGACGGCCGAGCGCTGCAGGGCAAGGAAGTTCACCGCGGCACAGGCCACCCAGGCGACGGCCACGAGTGTCACGCGGCGGCGTCCGGCGCTGTCGCGGCCCGCCGGTGACATCATGATGGCGGCCAGTGCGGCGGCGGTCACGAACACAGACGGCGCAGACAGAAAAGTCGCGAGGGCCGCCGTGATCCCGAAGGACCACCAGGCGGGCCGCGATGCGGGCGCGTCGATGACGCGCATCACCAGCCAGACAAGGAGCGCCGTCACGGCTGCATCGACCGCGTACGGCTTGAAGAAATTGGCGTAGAAGATGCCGATCGGGCAGACCGCTGCGACGGCAGCGGCCACCGTTGCGGCGCCACTCGAACGCAGCAGCCGGCGTGCGGCGTACCACACGCATGGTACGAGAGCGAGGCCAGCGGCGAACGGCAGCGCGCGCAGCGTCCCTTCCGTTACTCCGCCGAGGACGATGCCGATCCGGGAGATCCAGAGGAACAGGATGGGGGATGCCTGTTCGAAGCCCAGCGGGCGGGTGAGACCGCCCAGCGACCGGCCCGTGACATCGAGGGCCAGCATCGCTTCGTCGAGCTCGAGTCGCGGGTGGCGAGCGAAGGCCAGCAGTCGCACGACAACGCCGAACCCCGCGACAATGGCTGCCGCGGCGATGCACCACCTCGGGTTATTTGGAGCAGCTCGAGTCACAGACATCGATGCGAAGAGTATCGCGCCGGATCGCTGGCGGGTGCAGTGTCAGGTAGTGATAGAGCGCACGGAAAGTCGTGGTCGGATGCGGGTACGTCCCGCAATCGGCCGTGTACGATACGACGATACCGGTGCGACCGCTGACAACGTACGGCGGAGGCGGAACGACACATGTCGTGTCGTGAAATGGCTCCAGCCCCGCGTCCGGGTACAGGGCGGCGGCGTATCGCCCGAGCGTCGGTCCAGTATCCTGCCAGCGTGCCCACGGAGAGGGCTGGAAATCCGCCTTCATGACGAGAACCGGGCGGTGGGTGGCGCGGCCCGCGAGAAATCGAGCGAGATCGCCCTGGACCGTGCGCCGGGCGAACGACTCCTGTGCGGGGAGCATCGCACGCACTGCTCCAAGCAGCAGAATGCCGGCACACGCTGCCCGCATCGCTGGCGCCAGGCGCCGGTCGGCCCGAGTGGCGGCGGTCACCGCGCCGGCGAGCAGCATGGCGGAGCCGAGCACGTATGGAAGGCCGTAGAAGTCCTGAAAGTATGACCACGGCCCGTACGCGACGACGACGAACACCGGCAGAGAGAGTGCGAGACCAGTCCAAGCAGCCACGCGAGCCCAGGCCGTGCGTTGTGCCGCTTGGCCGCGGTAGATCACGACGCCAATCATTGCGAGCGTGAGCAGAAAGAGCGCATTCGCGGGCGCGGTGAAGAGGCTGACGATTTCGCCGGGCCTCGACTGCGTCACCGGCAGTACTACCGTGGCGAAGTTCAACAACAACTGTCCGGGGTCCATCTTCCAGCCGCCGTATTGCGAGGCGTAGTTCCCAGGCGGAGCGTGCACGGCGGTGACGGCGACTGGGGCGAGCACGACGATCGTCACAATCACGATGCAGCCCACCAGGTACATCGTGCGCTGGCCCATCTGCGGCCATTCGAGCCGTCCGGGTGCGGCCAGGCATGTCGCGATCACCACGATGAACGGCACGAAGACGACGAGCATTTCTTTGGAGAGGAGTGCGAGGGCGATCAGCACGGCGATTGCGATCGCGTCACGTCTCCAGTGGGCCGAGATTCGATAGCGAGTGGCGAGCAGCAGGGCTGGCATCAGGAGCGCCAACCCCAGGGGTTCGCCCATCGTGAGGCGCAACCAGGCGGGCACTGCGGGCGTCGCCACCGTGAACAGCGCTGCACCGGCCGCGGCGCCCCACACGTCGGCGCCGAACCGGCGGAGAATCAGGAACGTGAGGATGATGATGAACCACATCTCGGCGAACCGGCTGAGCTCCCAGCCGGCGGTATACATCCCGAAGAGCGACCATTTTGCCATAATCGCGGCGTACGCGAGGACATTCCATCGGCCCTGGCTCGCGTAGTAGTGAAGAAACCCGCTCCATCGGGCGCCGAGCGATGGGCGCTGCAGGAGGGGGAGAAACTCGGAGAAGTCGGTGATGTCGAACGGGAGCCGTCGCCACGGCTGGTACAGCACGAGGGACCCGATCACGACAAGAATGGCGGCCGCCCACAGTGTCCGTGGGATCGCGTCGCGGCCGCTGTGCACGCTATCATGAGGTAGCGGCAGGCCGGACTCAGGAGCCCAGCTGCTCATTGGGTCGTCATTGCCGGACGGTTGTTAGGGACGAGGCTCGTCATAGCGGCCGGGCGAATATTATTATCTCGCACGGCGCCTGGTGGCATCTCATGCGCGGCCGTCCTGGGTGAGCGGCAATCAGGGGGAACCGCCGTCGGGGTACGGCCACCAAGGTACCGCGATCAGGGTATCATGGATCGGCGGCGAGACGTGCCCGGGGCCCAGCGCGACTCGTCAGGATCCAGCGCGCCATGCACGGCGTCATGCACGGCGTCATGCACGGCGCTACGCATGGCGTAGATCACACCGGAGAGGTACGATGCAATTCGTGCTGGACAAAGAGTGCATGCCGATTCATGGGCAGCGGGTGCTGGTGACCGGGGGCCTGGGCTTCTGCGGGTCGAATCTCACCCGGTTTCTCGCCGAGCGTTTCGATTGCCGGGTGACGGTCATCGACGACTGCTCGAACGCGTCATTGCCTGAGCAGCTCCCCCGGAACGTCGAAGTTGTGATCGCCGACGTCCGGGAGCCCAGCACATTCGAGACGCATCTGCGAACGAACCCGTGGATTTTCCACCTGGCGTGCCGGACGATCCTGACGTGTGGAACCGACCCTGAGGCTGACCTCACGGTGAACGCGATGAGCACGCTCCGTCTGCTGGAGTGGCTCCGTCGCGAGCAGCCGCCAACGCTCCAGCGGTTCCTCTACACCTCGTCGACATCGATCTATGGAAACTGCAGGCATCTGCCTGCCGACGAGCTGGATCCGCCGCACATTCTCAACCACTACGCGGCCACCAAATACCTCGGCGAGCAGTATGCCCTGCTCTATCACATGGCGTACGGGCTCCCGACGGTGTGCGTCCGCTATTCGAACGTCTATGGTCCCGGGCAGACGACCTCCAATCCCTACTGCGGCGTGATCGGGAAGTTCCTCGATGCGGCGGCGGCCGGCCAGGTGCTGACGGTGCATGGCGATGGCGAGCAGACGCGAGACTATACCTTCGTCGATGACGTGGTCGAGGCGACCGTTCTGGCGGCGGTGTCCCCGAAGGCCATTGGTGACGTGTTCAACATTGGGACGGGTGTCGAAACGTCGGTGAACACGCTGGCCGGTGAGATCCGTGCCCTGTTCGGGGACGGGGTTCGCATCGAGCACGTGGACCGCCGGGATATCGACAACATCCGGCGCCGGGCCCTGAGTCCGGAGAAGATCAGAACGCGGCTGGGTTGGACGCCACAGGTTCGGTTTCGGGACGGCATCAGGCGGACCGTGGACGAGGGCTGGCGTGCATCCGCGTTGTCGGTGTCCCCAGCGAATCGCCGCCGCACGACTCGGTGACAGGTTCGGCCGGGACAGTCGGGACCCGCGCGGCCGGCCGCGCCGGCGCGGCCACCGTGCTCAGCGCGCCCTCGGTCTCTCTCGTCGTGATGGCGTATAACGAGGCGGGTACGGCTGCCGGCGTGCTTCGGGAGATCGACGCGGTGCTGGCACCGTCGGGACTGACATACGAAGTGCTGGTTGTCGATGATGGAAGCGACGATGGTACCGGCGTCATTGCCGACGCACTCGCCGCGGCACTCCCAGCGACGCGCGTGTTTCACCATGACACCAATCGCGGGATCGGCGAGGTGTACCGGACGGGATTTGGGGCGGCCACCGGTGAGAGCATCACCTTCCTGCCTGCCGACGGCCAGTTCCCCGCGACGATCGTGACGCAATTTGCGGCTCTCATGGCGGATGCCGATCTCGTCGCCGGGTATTTTACTGATGTCCGGCGCTCAGTCCCTGCGCGAGTCCTGTCGTCGTGCGAGCGCCTTCTCTACTGGCTGATGTTCGGCAACCTTCCCAGGTTCAAGGGGATCATGATGTTCCGGCGTTCCCTACTCGCGGACCTTGGCATCGAGCCTCATGGGCGGGGGTGGGGCGTGCTCATGGAGATTCTGGTCAAGGCGCGCCGAGCGGGCAGGCGCATCAAGAGCGTGCCGACGCCGCTGCGGGCGCGGGAGAGCGGCCACTCCAAAGTCAACAATTTCCGCAGCGTCTACGCGAATCTGGCTCAGGCCATCGAGCTGCGCCGGTCGCTCGGGTCCGCCCGGCCTCGGTCGCAGTAGCGGGCGATGGCGCAAATGGAGATGACGGGCCGGCCGTATTCGCTGGGCGAGGAGATCGCCAACAGCATCACGCACGGCGCGGGGTTGGTGGGAGCCATTGCGGGGTCAGCGATTCTGCTCTTCGTCATCGCGCAGCAGCACGACACGTTGTGGTTCTTCGCCGACGCGGTCTACGCGATGTCGCTCATCCTCCTGTACACCGCTTCGACATGCTATCACGCGATCCCGAACCGGCGCGCGAAGCCAATCTTCCGGGTCATGGACCATGCCGCGATCTACGTGCTGATCGCGGGGACGTACACGCCATTTGCGCTCCTCAACCTGCGTGGCGCCTGGGGGTGGTGGTTGTGCGGCGCCATCTGGGTCCTCGCGATCATCGGCGTGATTTTCACGGCGCTCATCCGGCATCGTCTGTCGCGCGCGACGACCGTGATCTACGTGGTGATGGGGTGGATGGGTCTTCTCGCCGCCAGGCCCGCGTTCGACCATTTGAGCGCGTGGGCGATCATCTGGCTGCTCGGCGGTGGCCTCCTCTATACGGCGGGCACACTGTTCTATGCGTGGGAGCGCCTCCGGTATGGGCACGCCATCTGGCACGTGTTCGTGCTCGGCGGCAGCATCTGTCACTACATCGCCGTCTTCCGCTACGCGGTTCCGAGCTTGTAAGCGTCGCGGGCGAGCGCCTGAAGGCGCTACTGCGCCGCCGGGGCGCCCACGGGACCCGCGGGAATCTTCTCCGTGAGATACTCGGTGAGCAGTCCGTACACGTGTCGCGTGGTGCCGTTTCCCTCGCAGATACAGTGCGTGCGGTTCGGGTAGGCCATCATCCGGAACGGCTTGTCCGCAGCGACGAGGGCGTTGATCATCATCTCGCTGTTCTGAAAGTGCACGTTGTCATCGCCCATCCCGTGCATGAGTAGGAGATTTCCCTTGAGCCGGCTTGCGAGGGGCAGAAGTGACGCGGCCTGGTACCCCCCGGCGTTGCCATCGAGAAGTCCCATGAACCGTTCGGTGTAGACGTTGTCGTAGAGGCGCCAGTCGGTCACTGGGGACACCGCCATCCCGGTGCCGTAGATCTCCGGCGATCTGAAGAGCAGGCTCAGAGTCATGAAGCCGCCGTTGCTCCATCCCCACACCCCGACCCGGGTCGCATCCACGTACGTGCGTTGTAGTACGAACCGGGCGCCAGCCGCCTGGTCGGCCGACTCGACGACGCCGACGCGCCCGTAGATGGCCTTGCGCCATGCGTGGCCTTTGGGCGCCGATGTGCCGCGGCTATCCAAGCTGGCGACGATGTAGCCGCGCTGGGCGAGCATCAGATGCCACAGGTAACGCGCGCCGCCCCAGGCATTGAGCACGGTCTGCGACCAGGGGCCGCCGTAGACATAAAAGAGCACCGGGTAGCGGCGTGTCGAATCAAAATCGACAGGCCGCATGAGCCAGCCGTCGAGCGACACGCCCTCGGCAGCCGGGGCCTTGAAGAACTCCACGGGCTGGTGCCGGAGGGCGGCGACGCGTGCCTTAAGTGCTGCGTTATCCTCCAATGTCCGTACGACCGTATGGCTCGGCAGCCGGATCAACTCCGTCGTGGGCGGTGTGCTGAACGTCGAGTACGTGTGGAACGCCCAGTGCGCGTCAGGAGAGATGCGATAGCGATGAAATCCCGACGCGGCCGCTGGCGTCACGCGCTCCGGCTGCCCCTTGCCGTCGAGGCGGGTGCGATACAGATAGAGCTGCGTGGCGGTGGTGGGGGACGCAGTGAAGTAGACCCACCCGCCCGTCTCGTCCACGGCCTGAATGAACGGCGCGCCGATCGTCGGACTGTCGGGCTCCGCCAGATCAAACTGTCCGGGCGTCAGCAGCCGGACATCGCTGCCGTCGCGGGCGATGCTGTAGGCGTGCCGCCATCCGTCGCGCTCACTGACCCAGAGAAACCGCGTCCCGCCGCGCAGCCAGCGCAGGTCGTCAATGACATCCACCCAGGCGCTGTCACGCTCGGTGCCGATCGTCCGGACCGAACCGGTGTGCGCATCCCCGATCATCAGGTCGAGCGTATCCTGCAACCGGTTGAGATGTTCAAGGACGACGGAGGCGGAGTTGCCGGCCCAGTCCATCCGGGCGATGTAGTTATTGCGGGGATCGCCGGGAACATGGAGCCACAGCGTCGCGCCGCCGGCCGCGCTGACGATCCCTACCCGGCCGGCAGAGTTCACCTGGCCAGCCTTGGGATACTGAACCGGCGTCACGAACGAATACAGTGAATCCGTGTCGTCGATGAGATCGAAGTCGCGGACCCCGGTCGCATCGAGTTGCCAGTACGCGATCGCATGGCCGTCCGGACTCCACCGGAAACCATCCCGCAGATTGAGCTCTTCCTCGTAGACCCAATCGAACGTGCCATTGATGATCGTGCGCGATCCATCACTGGTGAGCTGTGTGATGCGCGGCGTCGCCACGTCTTCGGCGTAGAGATTGTGCTCGCGAACGTAGGCGACGCGCTGTCCGTCCGGCGAGAACTTGGCGAACATGACCGTAGACGGCGGGGCGTCGGGGCCGCCGAGTTTGCGAAGGGCCCAGGTCCTGAGGTCGAGCAGCCAGAAGTCGCCGCGGGTGCGCTGGCGCCATACGCGGCGGGAGTTCGTGAAGACGAGAACGTGACGGGCATCCGGCGAGACCGTGTAGTCCTCGATCGTCATCGGAGCCGAGTCGCCGGGCGGCATCAGCCGGGCGGCGGGCACGAAGATCGTGCGCGCGCCGGTGGCGGCGTCGTATCGCACGATATCGCTACCGGGTCCACCCGCGCGCGGCTCGACGGTCGTGTAGACGCTGCCCGAGAGCCACTGCGCCGGTCCGAATGTCTTGGCCTGAAAGTCCGGGGACGAGAACAGCCGGTCGAGAGTCAGGACCGACGAATCAGGCTTTTGTGCGCCGGCGGAGCTCAAAGCCGCGAGGCCCATCACAAGGCCGACGATCTGCGCCAGATGCGCGCCCCGAAGCCTGTACGGCCGCGCGGCCGGATCTGCCGCGGGGGTCGCCGGAGAACCCGGCATCGAGGGAGAAGTCATCCCCTACAATGTGGGCGGGCGCTCGCCCGATGCAACCAGACCCAGTGCCGGCGTGACCTATCGCCGTCGTGCAGCGCACGCGGACTCAACGATGTTGCGCGCTGTTCAGTATCTTTTTCGGCGCAAAGTGCCCACCATGGGCCGGTTTGGCCGCCTGACCGATCACCCTCATCCACTCGATACTCAGATGTCCCAACGACGCGTGCCAGCAGTTCTTGCCGCTCTGGTTTCCGTACTCTGGGCTGCCTGCTCGGGGCACGGTGCCTCGCCGAAGACGAACGTGGCGCCCGCGGCGGAGGGCGGCGGCCCGGGTCCGGGTATCACCGCGGCCGACCTTCGCCAGCGCCTCTACGCGTTCTCGGATGATTCGATGCTGGGGCGCGAGGCGGGGACGCTGGGTAACGTGAAGGGCACGAACTACATTGCCGCGGAGGCCGCGAAACTCGGACTGCGTCCGGCGGGCGACAGCGGGACCTTCTTCCAGACCGTGCCGCTCGTGCTGCACCGCCCGGATCCGGCGTCGAAACTCGCCGCGAATGGTGCGCCGCTGGTGCTGGGCCGCGACTTCGTCGTCCTGCCATCATTCGGCGGGTTGTTCGGCGCGAGCTTCGACGCGGCTGGCACGCAGGCGATCTATGCGGGGCGGCTCGGCGATGCGAACCAGAGCCTTTCCACCGATCTCACGGCGGGCAAAATCGTCGTCTTCGATGCGCCGTTGGGCGCGGACGGCCGGCCGTCGGGCCAACTGCGCGGGCGCGACGCCCTGGCGCGGTACTCGAACGCCGCGGCCATCGCGATCGCGATCCTCGACTATGTCCCGGCACAAATGAGCCGCCGGCTCTCGCAGCCGCAGACCGAAGTCGCGGGCACGGAGGCCCCAACCGAGAGCCGGCCGCTCGGGCTCCTGATCACGCAGCGGGCCGCGACGCAAATGCTTGGCGCACCGTTCAACAGCCTGCAGGCCGGGTCATCGGGCCAGACGATTTCCGGCATGGTGCGCATGGTGGACACGCCCACCGCTGCCCCAGCGAGAAACGTCGTCGCGATCTATCCGGGGAGCGATCCGGCGGTGGCGGGCGAGTATGTCGCCATCGGCGGGCATAATGACCATCTCGGGATCGACGACCACGCGAGCGACCACGACTCGGCGCGCGCGGCACTCATCGAGCGGTGGCGGATTCGCGGGCTCGACCCGGAAGGACCGGTGCCCACTCCGACTCAGATCGCGACCCTGCGCGTCAACGTGGACTCCCTGCACCGTCTCCGCCGGCCGCGTCGCGACTCCATCTACAACGGTGCCGACGACGATGGGTCGGGATCGGTATCCGTTCTCGAGATCGCGCAGCAGTTCGTGCGAGCGCCGGACCATCCGCGCCGGTCGATTCTGTTCGTGTGGCACACGGGTGAGGAGAAGGGGCTGCTTGGATCGCAATATTTCACGGACAATCCGACCATCTCGCGCGATTCGATCGTGGCGCAGCTCAACATGGACATGGTCGGCCGGGGCGATTCGGCGGACATCAAGGGCGGCGGGCCCCGGTATCTGGAGCTGGTCGGCTCGCGCCGGCTCTCGACCGAGCTGGGCGATCTCGTCGAATCGGTCAACAGGACGGAGCCCATGCCGTTCGTGTTCGACTACCAGTTCGACGCCAACGGCCATCCAGAAAATATCTACTGTCGCAGCGATCACTACGAATACGCGCGCTACGGCATACCGATCGTGTTCTTCACGACGGGGCTACACGAGGATTACCACCAGATCACCGACGAGGCGCAGTACATCGACTACGACCATATGGCGCGGGTGGACAAGCTCGTCTATGACATCGCGCTCAAGGTGGCCGATCTGGACCACCGGGTCGTCGTCGACAAAGCCAAGCCCGACCCGCACGGGCAGTGCCGGCAATAAGGGGACTACGTGACGGTTTCCCTCAGCGACCGGACGCGCTCGAGGTTTTCGTCGGCGCCCTGGGCCTGTTCTTCGACCATGTCGTGGATCGCCTCCGGTAGCGGCTTGGCGAGCGCGTCGCGGTAGTGCTTCGCGGCGCGCTCTTCGCCTCGCTCGATCTCGGCGAGGATGGCGGCGTTTCCGCTGGTGAGCGCTGCGCGAAGCTGGATCCATCCGCGGTGCATGCGGGCGGCGGGGTGGCCGTGTTCGGCGGGGTGGGCGCCGAGGTGCTGGATCGCGGTGTAGAGGTCGGCGGCCGCCTCGTCGATCCGCTGGATCCGCGACTGGCAGAAGGCGATGACGTCGTCGTTGTCGATTTCGGCGATCGCCGTCCGGAATCCATCGAGTCCGTCGTAGCAGGTCTCGAGCAACTCGTTGAGGACCGCCGCGACATTGGCGTTGGACATCGCCATCAGTGTGCCGCCGGTGGTGCGATGCTCCCGGGGTGCGGCCACCCGCCACCCAGCGACTGATAGAGGCTCACGACGCCCGCCAGCGCCTGGAACTCGGCGGCGACGAGGGACTGCTCGGCGGTGAACAGGCTGCGCTGAGCGGTGAGAACGTCCAGGTACGGGGCGTAGCCGGCGTCGTACTTGTCCTTGGAGAGGCGGTAGGCGATGCGCAGCGCCTGCACCTGCGTCTGCAGCGCCACCGTCTGCCGGCGGTCGCTCTGCACTTCGGCGAGCGAATTGTTCACATCGTGGAGCGCGGTCAGGACCGTCTTCTCGTACGAGTTGCGTGCTTCGACGACGCGCGCTTCGGCGGCGTGCTGGTTGCTGGCGAGCGCGCCGAAGTCGAAGATCGGGATCGAGACGCCGGCGTATATCTGATAGAGCTGATTGCCTTGCGCGGTGAACTGGCTCGTCGGGAAGTACGTCGTGGATGAGAAGTTTTCGTATCCCCAGTAGCCGTTGATGCTGAACTTCGGCAGCCGCGCATCGAGTGCCGCACCCGCACCGGCCGTCGCGGAGCGCAGGAGCGCTTCAGCCTGGAGTACGTCCGGGCGCCGGTCCAGGAGCTGTGGTGGGACGCCGACGGGCAGGTCCACGGAGCTCAGTACCTCGTTGAGCGGCCGGCCGCGCGGAATGGGTCCTGGCTGTTGTCCGAGGAGAAGACTGAGCTGGTTCTCCTGCTGGGCGACCAATTTTTCGTAATTGGCGACGGATGCCGCGGCGTCGCCGACATCGCCCTGGAACTGGCGAAGATCGAGCTCCGCAATGGCGCCACGGTCGAACTTCGCCTGAGAGAGCCGGTACGTCTCCTGGCGGGAGGCGAGAGTGTTCCTGGCGATCTCGAGATCGAGGTCCAACTGGCGCAGCCCGAGATACGCGGTGACGACGTTCCCGACGAGCGTGAGCACGACGAATCGCCGGCTGTCTTCCTGCGCGAGGAGATTCGAGCGGGCTTCGGTGCGTGTGTTGCGGAGCCGGCCCCAGAAGTCGAGCTCCCAAGAGACATTGCCCAGCGCTTCGAGATAATTCTGCGCGGGGACCGTGAAGGTGGTGGTCGTTCCACCGGGGCCGGGTAGCGCGATGCTGCCGAAGTTCTGCTTCTGTCGCCCGGACTGTCCGGTGATCGTGAACGACGGGAACAGGTTCGCGGTCGCGACTCCGAGGTCGGCGTGGAATTCCTCGACCGTCGCGGCCGCGATGCGGACGTCGCGGTTGTTGTTAATCGCGGTGATCACGAGCTGTTTGAGGACCGTATCCTGAAACAGGTCGAACCAGGACAGATTGGCGGCGGTGTCCGCGAGCTGGAAGCTGGGGCGTGCGAGCGGGTGGACCTCCGCAGCCGATTGGGCGTCCGACGTGTCGTGCTTACGGGACGCCATCGAGTCGCGGCTCGCCGCCAGTGCGGCGTATGTGGAGTCGAGTGAATCCGCGCCGGCTGACGGCGCGCGGTAGGCGGCGGGCGGCGCCACATCCGGGCGGTGGTAGCCGGGGCCGATCGCACATCCGGCCGCGAGCAGCATCGCAAGCAGCACCGCTCCCGGTGCCAACAGCGCGTGTTTCATCGAACCTTTCACCGAGCGTTTCATCACGTCAGTCGTCTCCGGCTGGTGCCGGCGCTACGCCCGGGCCAGTCGTCAGCACGGGTGCATGGTGCACGCGTGCCGCCATGCGCTCGCTGATTTTCCGCACGAAGATGAACAGGTTCGGGATGATGTTGACGCCCAACAGCGTGGAGACGACCATACCGAAGAAGACTCCGATGCCGAGCGAGTGCCGCGCCGACGCGCCCGCGCCGGTGGCGATCACCAGTGGCACGACGCCGAGGATGAATGCGAATGAGGTCATGAGAATCGGCCGGATACGTTCTCGGCCGGCTTCGACCGCCGCCTCTTCGATGGATTTGCCGGCGTGGCGCTGTTCGATGGCGAACTCCACCATCAGGATGGCGTTCTTGGCCTCGAGGCCGATCACGACGAGCAGTCCGACGTCGAAGTACAGGTCGTTCGGGTGGCTGAGCACGAACAGGCCGAGGAATGCGCCGAGGATGCCGAACGGCACACCGATCATGACCGCGAAGGGAGTGGACCAGCTTTCGTACTGGGCGGCGAGGACGAGGAACGCCATGACGAGACCCAGGCCGAAGACGATGCCGCCCTGGCCGGTCGACAGTTGTTCCTGGTAGGACTCACCGCTGAACCCGAACCCGACGCCCATCGCGGCGTACTTGTCCTTGATGAGTTTTTGCGCCGCGTCGAGCATCTGGCCGGAGCTCTTGCCCGGGCCCGGGGTGCCGATCACGAGTGCCGACGTGAAGCCGTTGAAGCGGCTGACGACGGTGGGCCCGGCGCGGAAGTTCGTGCGGACCAGAGAGCTGATCGGCACCATCACACCGCTCGCACTCCGGACGTAGAACTTGCCGATGTCTTCGGGGCGCTGGCGGAACGGTGCCTGGGCTTCGACCTGCACGTGGTACGTCTTGCCGTACAGGTTGAAGTCATTGACGTAGTCGTACGCGAGCATGGTCTGGAGCGTCGTGAAGACATCCGTCAGCGAGACGCCGAGGGTCTTGACCTTGTCGCGATCGACATCGAGGTAGAGCTGTTGCGCGTCGGCGCGGATCGTCGTGTTGACGCCTTGCACATCGCCGGTCTTGTTGAGGTCCTGCGCGAACTGCTGGGCGATCGCGGCGAATTTCCCGTAGTTGCCGACGCCGCGGTCCTGGAGGTTCATCTCCAGGCCCGACGTGGTGCCGAGGCCGAAGATCTCGGGCGCATTGAAGGCGAAGACGAAGGCTTCCGGGATCTGTGTGAAGAAGTAGCCGTTGGACGACTGGAGGAGCCCGTCCACCTGTGCGTCCTTCGTCTTGCGCTCATCCCACGGCTTCATGACGACGAAGAGCGTGGCGGAGCTCGTCTGGTTGACGCCCTGGATCAGGCTGAAGCCAGAGAGTGCGAAGACGTGATCGACACCCGGCTGGTGCAGCAGGAACTGCTCGACCTTTTCGACCACCTTGGTGGTGCGCTGGGTCGATGACGAGCCCGGAAGCTCGACCGCCGTGATGTAGTATCCCTTATCCTCGGTCGGCAGGAATCCGTTGGGCGTCGTCTTGTACAGAAATACGATGACGCAGACGGCGACGAGGAGGACGCCGACAGCGGCCGCCGAGTACGGCGAGACCTTGTGCATCGTCTCGACGTATTTGTCTCGTGCGCGGTCGAACGTGCGGTTAAACCAGCCGAAGAAGCCAGTCTGCGGGGCGGTCTTGCTCTCCGTGAGCAGCACCGAGCAGAGCGCGGGCGTGAGGGACAGCGCGACGATACCCGACAGGACGACCGAAATGACGATCGTTACGGCGAACTGCTTGTAGAGCGCGCCGGTGATGCCGCCGATAAAGGCGACCGGGATGAAGACCGAGCAGAGCACGATGACGATGGCGATCAGGGCGCTGCGGAGCTGGCGGATGGCGCGATCGGCGGCCACGCGCGCCGAGACGTGCTCATCCTCCATGATGCGTTCGACGTTCTCGATGACGATGATGGCATCGTCCACCACGATACCGATCGAGAGCACGAGCCCGAACAGCGTCAGAAGGTTGACGGTGAATCCGAGCACGCGCCATCCCGAAGAACGTTCCGATGATCGAGACCGGGACGGCGAGCGCCGGGATGAGCGTCGAGCGCCATTTCTGCAGGAAGATGTACACCACGATCGTGACGAGGACGATCGCGAGGAACAGCGTGATCTCGACCTCGTGGATCGACGCCGTGATGAATGGCGTCAGGTCGAATCCGCTGGACCCAGTGGACACCGGGCGGGAAGTTCTTCGCCAACTCGTCCATGCGCTTAACGACGCCGTCCTTGGCCTCCAGGGCGTTGGCACCGGCGCGAAGGAAGACGATGAGTCCCGCGGTCGGCTTGCCGTTGAGGCGAATGACGTTGTCGTAGCTCTGCGATCCGAGGCGCACTGTGCCGACATCGCGGATCCGGAGCACCGACCCGTCGGGCCGGGCGCGGAGGATGATGTTGGCGAACTCGTCGGGTGTGGAGAGGCGGCCGACCGCAGTGACCGGGATCGTGAACTGCGTGCCCGAGGGTGCCGGCTCGCGGCCGATGCGACCCGACGGGTTGGTGGTGTTCTGTTCGTTGATCGCGGCGATGACGTCGGTCACGGTCAAACCGACGTGCGCGAGCCGGTCCGGGTCGAGACTGACGAGCATCGCGAACTGGAGGCCGCCGAATGTCTGTGCCTGTCCGACTCCGGCTACCTGGCTGATCTCGTCCTGGATGTAGATCTTCGAGTAGTTACTCATGGCAGCGGCGTCCCAGCGCGGATCGTCCGATGTCAGCGCGAGGCCCATCAGGATGTCGGTCTGTGCCTTGAGCACCGTGATGCCGAGTTGCTGCGCCTGCTGCGGGATCTGCGGTGTGGCGATCTGCACGCGGTTCTGGACGTCGACGGCGGCGAGGTCCAGGTCGCGCGAGATGTCGAAGTACGCCTGAATCGCCATCGAGCCATCGCTCGCGCACGACGTCTTGTAGTACTCGAGACCCTGGATGCCGGGGAGCTGTTGCTCGATGGGGGCGGCGACCGCAACACACACCTGTTCAGCGGTGGCGCCCGGGTAGACCGCGGTGATCTGCACCGAGGGGGGTGTGATCCGCGGATACGTGTTGATCGGCAGCGTCCGCAGGGAGAAGAGGCCGAGCAGCACGATCACCATGGAGATGACCATGGCGAAGATCGGCCGCTTCACGAAGAAGTAGGTGACTTCCTCGTGTCCCGGCGGTGTCGCGCCGGGTCCGCCCTGCCCTATCGCTGTATTACCGGGGGCGGTCATCAGCGCCCCGAGACGAGCGGGAACGCGGGCGAGGCGGGTACATCCCGGCCGACGGGTTGCGTTCCGCCACTATCGGCCGACGCCTGATACTCCACCGGCTTCACCGGGGCGCCGGGGAAGATCTTCTGCGTGCCGTCGACGATCACCTTGTCGCCTGGTTTGATGCCATTGTCGATGACCCACTGCGAGCCGGACCACGACGATGCCTGAACGGGCCGGATGCCGACCTTGTTGCTGTCGCCGACCACGTAGACATACGAGCCAGCGATGCCTTGCTGGACGGCGCGCTGCGGTACGAGCAGTGCGCCATCCCGTTTGAGGTCGAGCAGCTCGACCTTGACGAACTGGCCGGGCAGGATGATGTGTCCGGCGTTGGGGAACGTCGCGCGCAGCGTCTCGGTGCCGGTCTGCGACTGGATCGAGATGTCCGCGAAGTTGAGCGTGCCGGGCTGCTCGACCACGCTGCCATCGGCGAGGTACACGCGGACGCGCAGCTTCCCTGTCGGGAAGGAGAGTCGTTTGGCGGCGATCTCGCGGCGCCATTCGAGCAGGTCCTGGTCCGACGGGTTGAACTCGACGTAGAGCGGGTCGATCTGATCGAGCGTGGTCAGCGAGTCGCTCGTGCCCGTGACACGTGACCCGAGCACGAGGTACGCGAGTCCGACGCGGCCCGAGACTTCGGCGCGCACGAAGCAATCGTTGTAACTCTTGCGGGCCTGATCCACGGCGCCCTCATTCGCGGCCACGTCGGCCTGCGCCTGCCGGAGGATCTGCTCGGCGCTGTCGACCGTGCTCTGCGCGACGGCGCGCTCGGCGAGGAGCGGTTTGACGCGATTGAGGTTGATGTTCGCATTTTCGAGTTTGGCTTTCGCATCGTCGAGGCCACCCGATGCGTTACGCAGGGCCGCCGCGTACTGCGTCGTATCGATCTCGTAGAGGAGCGTGCCCTTGGCGACATCGCTGCCTTCGACGAAGGGCCGCGCGATGACGACACCGGCGACCTGGGCGCGCACGATGATGTGCTTCGACGAGCGTGCGATGCCCTGATAGCGATAGTGTGCCGCGATGGTTTGCGGCGTCACGGTGACCGTCGTGACCTGCGTCGGCGGGAACTGCATGGGCGCCGGTGGCTTGTGGCAGGCGAGGGCGGTGAACAGCGCGAGACTGAGCGCCGCGCTTCCCGCTCGCCGGACGACGGCGCGGTTTGTCAACACATTGGGCTGCACGATCGAATGCCCCCTTTCAATAGCGACTGACAAGACGAACATCACTCCGGGCCAATCCGGCGATTTCCGATCGGCCATCCTGCTGAGTTGTGGACCCTGGCGCGTGCAGGCACATTGCCGTCTGCGCGGCCCGCCACGTAATACGACGTTCGGGGTGCGGCCCAATCGACAATGGGCCTGGCGCCCCGGCATGTATGCGAGGAAGGGTCTTGGGCTTTGGGAAGTTCCCAATCTAGTCACGCCGAAGTCCAAACGGTCGTGGCTTTACAAGTTCCCGGCGTGCGGAAACGACTGGCAAGCGACCGCGACACGGCGCGTGTCGCGACGCCTCAACAGCGCATGTTTACGGGGTGGCGCGGGCGCACATCGCGGTTATCAACAATGCGCCAAGCTGTTGACTGGTGGACATATCAGCGGCGTCATCGGCGGCGCCGTGGCGCAGGTCATTGGCGCTCGCATGAATGCGAGCCGCTATTTCAGGCCGAGCCGGGCCTTGGTCCAGACGACGATCTTTACACAGCCCGTACCGCCGACATTGGCACCGGCGATACCCGTGCCGCCCCTCAGGGCGCCGAAGGTGCCCATCGATCCCGCGGCGCGTGGGTTGCCCGGAACTTCCACAATCTCGGTGCGGACCACCGGAGCTGTGGACGCGTATTGCACGGGTGATTCCCCTGGCTGATACACTTCCACCGCGCCGACTTCCTCCGGCCGCAGGTACGTGTTGATGTCTCCGTGCGTCATCTCCACGTACGGCACGCCGTCCACGACGTATGCGACGCAGCTCGATCCGCCACGCGTCGCGGTGAGATAGTCTTCGCCATATGGGCCAGGGTGGCGTGTGACGCCAGGCGTCCCGCTGATGATGTCGACGAACTCGAACGGACCGCGCTTCTCGATGTCGTCAGGGCCGATGAAGTGACCGACCCCCGTGTGCCTGCGCGAATCGAAGCCCACGCGCTTCATCCCGGCGTCGAGTGTCGCGGTTACCACGACCGCTTGCAGGGCCGCGGTTCTGACCTGGAGCGGGACGACGACCTGCTGGGGCGCACGCACCGCGAGATCCACCGGCAGCGTGACCGGTTGCCAGCCGACGGCGCGCACGGCGAGCGTGCGGCTTCCGGCGGCAAGACCACGCAGCACGAAGTCGCCGCTGTCGTTGGTGATCGCGGTCACTCGCGAGCCCAACACGGTGACTTGTGCGCCGGCGAATGGGCCAGTGCCGTCAGAGCGTATGACGCGGCCGGTGAGCACACTTCCGGCCGATGGTGTCGTGGATGCCGGGGAACTCCCGTCCGACGATGCGGTGCCGTGGGTGCCGGTTGCCGGCTTCGCCATTCCGGGGACGTGCAATACGAGCGCGACGACGAGCCGGCCGTTGATCGCGAGGGGCCGGCTGACGGCGCCACTGTCGGCGGTGGAAACGATCGCTCGGGCGACGCCATTCACGCCGGGCGGCAAGTTGCAGAAGCGGAACCCGCCACTCGGCCCCGTCGTGGTGTCGCGCGTGCGTTGAATCCGGCGGACGCCGATGTTGGCCCCGGCCTGAATGTCGGTCCAACTCAGCGTCACCCTGATGCCGGCGGCGGGTGCTTCCGTCTCCGCATTGAGGACTCGGCCGACGACGACTGATGGGCCGATTCCCGCCATGGTGTCGATCTGGACGGCGCCACAGACGAGGCGGATGAAGGTGGGAGCGGAGGGCGTGGCGAGGATCACTCCGAGTGTCGAATCCGCGAAGACCTGCAGTTGGGGCGAGGCGATACTCAGCGCGAGTGAATCGAGCAGCGGGTGGAAGACGCCGATGCGGTATTTGCCGGGCGGCACTGAGTCGATCGTGAAGTGGCCGGCCGAATCCGTCATCGCGAGGCTGTTGAGCCCCTCGACCGAGATCTGGGCGCCAGTCAGCGGGTGACCGTGCAGGCTGTCGACGACGACCCCGGTGATCTGCCCGAACGGGGAGGGCGAGGTCTTCGCTGCGGGGCTGGGTGCGCCCGCCGGCTTCGTACTGCTCTGGCTACGAGCAGTCCCCGTCGCGACGGTGCAGATCAACGTGATGAGTCCGGCGACGCGGCTCGCGTGCCTGAGAACGGACGGGATCATGAGTGGTCCTGGCGGCATGGCTTGGGATCTCTAGCGGGACGTGCCGAGACCGAGCCGGCCCTTTGTCCAAATGATGATCTTCATGCAGCCTGTACCACCGCCCATCCCGCCTCCTCCAGCGCTGGATCCCATGGTCCCCGCGCGTGGTGTGCCGGGGCGCCCCATGCGGCCGAATGTCGGCGAGCCAGCCGACATCATCGGAGGCGAGTACGCGTATTGCGCCGGTGCCTCGCTCGGTTGATACACCTCGACTGCGCCGATGTCGTCGGCACGCACGAACGTGTTGATATCGCCGCGCGTCACCTCCTGATACGGCGCACCGTCGACGACGT
This sequence comes from uncultured Gemmatimonadales bacterium, assembly GCA_963706505.1. Taxonomy (GTDB): domain Bacteria; phylum Gemmatimonadota; class Gemmatimonadetes; order Gemmatimonadales; family Gemmatimonadaceae; genus Palsa-1248. The sequence goes on along the minus strand of CAVPLX010000002.1, from coordinate 397,022 downwards.
AGCGGACGCAACTGCCCATCCCGCGCGTCGCGGCGAGATAGTCCTCGCCGTAGGGCCCGGGCCGGCGAACGAGGCCCGGCATCCCGGCCATGACATCGACGAACTCGAAGGCGCTACGCTTTTCGATGTCGTCAGGGCCGAGGAAGCGGCCGATGCCCATTTGTTTCCGCGTGTCGAACCCGACGCGCTGCAGGCCGGCATTGAGCGTGGCCGTAACGACGACGGCACGCAGGACGGCGGTCTTGACCTCGAGCGGAACGGTGACCTGGCGTGGCTCACGCTGCGCGAGATCCACCGGCATGCTGACCGGCTCCCATCCGAGCGCGCGCACTTCGAGCGTGCGGCTGCCGGCTGGCAGCCCGCGCAGCGTGAATTGCCCGCTGTCGTTGGTGACCGTGGTTTGGGCCGAACCGAGTACCATCACCTGCGCACCCGCAAACGGACCAGAGTCATCGGAGCGAATGACGCGTCCGGTGAGCACACTGCCGGCTACCGGCGCGGGCGTACCGTTCGTAGTTGCAACCGGCTGATCGTGTTGCGCCGTCGCTCCTGGCATGTGCAGCACAACGGTGCCGACGAGGCGGCCTCGGAGCGCGTATGGGCGAGTGACGGCGCCGCTATCCGCGGCGGAGCTGAACGCGCGCGCCGTCCCGTTCAAACGGGCGGGCAAGTGACAGAGCCGGAACTCGCCGCCTGGGCCGGTCGTCGTGTCGCGCACATACAGTACGCGGCGGACGCCGATGGACATGCCCGCCTGGATGTCGACCCAACTCAGGGCGACTCTCACGTGCGGCTCGGGCGCTTCGGTTTCGGCATCGAGGACGCGGCCGACGATCACCGAAGGACCGACACCATTCATGGTGTCGATCTGGATATTGCCGCAGACCAGATGGATGAAGGAGATCGCCGAAGGTGTGCCGAAGACCACTTCGAGTGTCGAGTCGGCTGAGACCTGGAGCGGCATCGAGGCGATGCTCAGGGCGAGCGAATCGAGGAGCGGGTGGAAGATGCCGATGCGGTACTTGCCGGGCGGCACCGAGTCGATCCGGAACTGGCCGTTGGAATCCGTCATGACGAGGGTATTGAGCCCTTCGACGGAGACCTGCGCGCCGGCGAGGACGCCACCATTCAGGCTATCGACGACGAGCCCCATGATGGCGCCGTAGCCACGGGCCGGAGCGGTGGGAGCTGCCGGGGAGGGTGTGCCGTGCGCTGAGGGCGATTGCCCGAAGGCGGCTCCGGCTGCCAGGGTGTACCCAAGGGTGCACCCAAGGGCGCACGTGACGACGAGCCATCGGGCGGTTGGCCCGATGTGCCTGGCAGCCGGGATCATGGGATAACCCTGTTAGCGACCCTTCCTACCCCTGACGGACCGGCCCGCGGGGCACCGCGGTTCGGGGGTATTCCGGATCGGCCACTAACATACTATTCCCACATTGTGGCGCCAGCCTCAGCAGTAACCGTTACGCCCGGTATGTAACGTGGCAGCGTTGTCTGCCATTGTGGCTGGCCAATCGCGGGTACTACAGGCCGAGGCGGTTCTTGGTCCAGATGAAGATTTTCACGCAGGTGGTGCCACCGGCAGCACTGAGGCTATCGACGGCGCCGGCAGCGCGTAGTTGGCCTGATTGGCGGGATAAGGCCTGGCCGCCCGCGGGCGCGGGCGGGCTAAAGGCAGCGCCCGGCGGGGCTTCAGACGGCTGGTAGACCTCAATCGCGCCTATCTCCGTCACGGGCATGACATCGTTGATCTGGCCGGGTGTGGCCTCGACGAATGCCATGCCATCGATGACGTAGCTCACGCAGCCGACCGAGCCGCGGGCCGGCGTCACGTACGCGTTGCCTTGGGGGTCGATGCGCCGCCTGACGCCCGGCATCGTCGCCATGAGGTCTACGAACTCGGTCGCGCTCATGTTCGCGAGGTCGTCGGGGCTCAAGAAGTGCCCGATACCGAGGCGCTTCCGTGAGTCGAAGCCGACACGATGGAGACCGGCGTTGAGGGTCGCGCTCACGACGACAGCGTCGAGTACCGCGGTCTTCGTCGCCAACCGGATGACGATATTGTGCGGCGTTCGGTCCGAGAGCTCGACCGGCATCGCTTCCGGTTCCCACCCCAGTGCCCGGACCTCCAGGGTACGGCTACCGGCGGGAAGGCCGTGCAGCGAGAACTGTCCATTGTCGCCGGTTCTCGCGGTGTCTCCAGTGCCGGCGACCGTAATCACGGCGCCGGCGAACGGTCGTCCGCCATCCGAGCGAATGACGCGGCCGTTGAGGGAGGCGCGGCCGGGTACCGGAGTGGCGCTGGCGGTGTGTGTCGCCGAGGAGTCGCCCCCGGGTACGTGGAGCACCAGGAAACGCACGAGGCGGCCCCTCATCACGAATGGGCGGCCGACGTCACTCGTTTCGTGTGGGTCGCGCGTCGCGTGCGCGATGCCGACGAAGCGGTCGGGGACGTGGCAGAACCGGAACTCCCCGGTGGGTCCGCTTGCGGTGTCCCACGTTCCTTGCGTGCGCCGCAACTTCTCCGACACCAGCGACTGGATGTGTGCCCAGCGAAGCGATATGTGGGCACCGGCGACGGGCGCATCGGTTTCCGCGTCGAGAACGCGACCGATGATGAGTGACGGGCCGCCCTGGGCTGAGGTGTCGGCGGGTGCGTTACCACATGCAAGGCGCACGATCGTCGGCGCGGACGGAGTCGCGAAGGCGAGCGACAGAGTGGAATCCGCCGCGACGTCGAGCGGCGGCGATGCGATGCTTATCCCGAGCGAGTCGAGGATCGGGTGAAAGATTCCGATCCGGTAACGGCCAGGCGGTACCGAATCGAGGTGGAACCGTCCGCTCGAATCAGTGAGGACCTGGGAGTTGATGCCTTCGACCGAGATCTGTGCGCCGATGAGGGGCCCGCCATCCAGGCTATCGATGACGACGCCGGCGATCGCGCCGAGGCGCGGCGGTGCCTGGGGAGCGGCGGGGCGGCTGGCGGTTTGCGGCGGCGGTGCGGCCGGCGCGCCCGTCCAGGCAGCCGCGATGAAGGCGACGGCGATCAGCAGTACCACCCGGCCGGCGCGCAGGCTGGCAGACATCATCGGGTGGGGGCGGACTCGAACGTTGGATGCGCTCATAGTGATTACCAGCCTCAACGGCGGTGCGCACTTTTCGTTGTCCCTTGCACGATAGGGCCGGGACCACGGATAGCAAGGAGTAATTCGCAAAATCAGGACAGCCCTGTCCTCCGCCTTTCGGCGAGCCGGCAACCGCGGTCGAGAGTTGCGTGGGGAATGGTTACCGTTAGGCCCGCCGTATTGCTCGCGCGACGAGCTACGGCCTCCCGGGAACGACCATCGACCCCACCACGCGTCCATGATGCAGATCTTCGACGAAACCCGTGTTCGCGCCCTGCTCCACTTTGACACATTGATCCCCGCGATGGAGCGCGCGCTCACGGATCTGTCCGCGGGCCGGGTCCAGCAGCCCGTTCGCACTATCATCCCGGTCCCAGCGCATGCGGGTCTCTTCGGGTTGATGCCGGCCGTTTACGGCGATGTGCTGGGCGCGAAGCTCGTGATGGTGTATCCGGGAAACGCGGAGCGCGGACTGCCGACGCATCTCGCGACGGTGCAGCTCTTTCGCGCGACGACGGGTGAGCCGCTGGTCACGATGGATGGGCGGCTCATCACCGAGATGCGGACGGCGGCGGTGTCCGCCGTTGCGACCAAACTGCTTGCCCGGCCGGACGCGCATGTGCTCGCGATTCTGGGGAGCGGGGTGCAGGCGCGATCGCACGCCCGTGCGTTGCGACTCGTGCGGACGTTCGACGACATCCGCGTCTGGAGTCCGACACCGGCGCACGCGAAGCAGTGTGCCGAGGAGCTGGGGGGTGTCGCGATGCCGGCGGAGGACGCGGTGCGTGGCGCGGATGTCGTCGTGACGGTGACCGGGTCGGGTGAGCCGGTGCTTCGGGGGGCGTGGCTCTCCGAGGGTGCCCACGTCAATGCGGTTGGCGCGGTCGGTCCGGCGCGGCGCGAGCTGGATGATGAGGCGATGCGCGGCGCGGTGGTCGTCGAGTCGCGCGAGGCAGCGCTCGCCGAGTCGGGTGACATTCTCATGGCGAAGGCGCCGATCTACGCCGAGCTTGGGGAACTGCTCGCGGGGTCGAAGCCGTTGCCGCGTGGGCGGACGACGATCTTCAAGTCGCTCGGCCAGGCCGTCGAGGACATTGCGGCGGCGCGGCTCGTGTACGACGCCGCGAGCGGCGAGCTGGGGGAGCGGCTCCAGCAGAAAGGAGCGCCGAAAGGCGGCAGCGCGGCACCAGGAACGAAGCACTAACCAACTAATAGGAAGGAGCGCGCATGGCAGCCCAGCCGGTATCTCCGTCAACCGTGGCCTCCGATGATACGGGAGTGGGTCTCGGACCAATCGGGCAGATCGCGATTGTGGTACAGGACGTCGAGCGCGCGGTGCGGTTCTATCGCGACACGCTGGGCTTGCGGCTGTTGTTTCAGGCTCCGCCGGGGCTGGCGTTTTTCGACTGTGGCGGCGTGCGGCTGATGCTCAGTCTCCGCGAGGGGACGGACGCGGGAACGTCGATCATTTATTACAAAGTGGACGACATTCAGCGGGCGTATACGGTGCTGGTTGCCCGGGGCGTCCGCTTTGTGGGACAGCCGCATATCGTGGCCCGGATGCCCGATCATGATTTGTGGCTCGCCGAGTGTCGCGACAGCGAGGACAACGGCCTGGCACTGATGTGCGAGATGCGTCGCTGACCCAGGGTCCGGCCGCGTGTGCAGAGTTGGGCGCGCGGCTGGCGAAGTCCCACGAAACCGGACCTGCTCGCGCGTGCACTCCGGGGTGCGCATGTTAGCGACATGCCATCATCGACCCTCTTCTTCGACATACTGGGCTGGCTAGGCGCCGCCTGCGTCGTGATCCCGTACGCGCTCGTGGTGACGGGGCGCATCGCTGGCACGACGACGACCTATCGTGTGGCCAACATCGTGGGCGGGGTGTTCCTCATGCTCAATACGTGGTACCACGAGGCGTATCCGTCCGCGGCGGTGAACGTTCTGTGGATTGCGATCGGGGTCTACGCGATGAGCCGGCGGCGCGCCGTTCCGTGACGCGCGGGCACCCAACAAAGGGTGACGGTCAGTTGTAGGGATGATAGAGCGCGGGCCGATCGTGCCTGCCCAAGACCGTTCGCCGAGGTGTCTGTATGACGCTCCGTCAAACCATCAGTGTGCTCAGTATCGTCCTGCTCCCCTTCACGTCCGCGGCGTGCGGCCGTCGCGGGCGCGATCATCACGGCTACCATATGATGATGGGCGGCCGGGGCGGCATGCGCGGTATGCATCACATGCATTACGGCATAAGAGATCCCGTCGCGCAATTGCTCGATCAGCAGGCCGCGCTCAAGCTCACGGCGGCGCAGGTGAACAGCCTGATCTCGATCGATGAGAAACTGATGGCGGACAACAAGCCGCTTCGCGACCGGCTGATGGCGTTGCGGCCGCCGATGGGTGGTGACCGGGACCAGAAGCCCGACTCAGCGAATATGGCGGCGCGCGTATCGCAGGGTGATTCAGCGGCCGCGGTGTTCCAGCAGATGCGCGAGAACCGCTGGCGCGCGATGAATGCGGCTTACGGGCAACTGACCGAAGACCAAATGAGCGCCGTTGGGCAGGCGGGTGGTGGCGAGCGGCCGGGCGGATTCCGTGGCGGATTCGGGGGGCGGGGCGGACCTGACGGGGCGATGGGGGGGACGGGCGGGATGCGTGACGCCGGTCCAGGCTCTGGCCGAATGGGCGGGAGACGTCCGCGCGGCGGCGGGCCTGGCGGTCCGCCGAACGGTTCGGGTGGCGACCAGGAGTAACGCACGGGCAGAAAGCACGAGCAGGGGCGGTAGCGGGCCCTCGCGCTGGAATGGCGAGGCGCTCGAACGTTTTCGGCGGAGTCGACGGCTCTGTGGCCGGGAGGTAGCATTATCGGCGCCGTGTGACGGGTGATCCATTGCCTGATCGCGCGGGTCTCATTGCCAGCCCCCGAAGGGTGCTCGCCGGACCTCTCACCGCCGATCTCATGCTCCGTTTCGTCGCCCGCGTCGCGCTCTCCCGTCGCATCGTGCAAGCTGCCGGGTCATTGTCTGTCGCTGCACTCGCCGCATCGCCAATTGCCCCGCGACTGCGTGCGCAGAGTCCACAACTTGGCGCGGCGCCTGCACCGATTGCCGAGGCGGACTATGCTGCCCGGCGGGATTCGCTGCTGGCGCACATCGACAGTGGCGTCATCATCGCGCCGGGCGCGCGCGAGCCGGTGGAGCACTATCCGTCGTTCCGGCAGCATCCGTCGTTCAGGTATCTCACGGGATTTCTGGAGCCTGATGCGACGCTGATGATGGTGAAGCGGGGCGGCGCGGTGACCTCCACGATCTTCATCGAGCCACCGGCGCCGCGGGCCGAGTTCTATACGGGAACGCGAGTGCGCTACGATGAGCTGGGGCGGCGGCTCGGAATGGTGGCGCGGTCGAAAGAGGATGTGAATCTGGTCGCCGATTCGCTCACCGCGACTCACCTTCCCTACTACTTCGTGAGTGACGCGGAGGCATTCGAGTTCGTGGCGAACGACTCGCTGACCTTCGGGCGGGCGTTGGCGCGCCGGCTGGGTGCGGCGCATCCGGGGATCGACATCCGGGATGCCACTCCGATCGTCGAGGCGCTTCGCGCCCGGAAGAGCGCCGCGGAAGTCGCGCTCATCAAACACGCGGCCGATATCTCGGGACTCGGGCATCGGGCGGCGATGGACGCGTTGGCGCCGAACATGAACGAGTACGAGATCCAGGCGCTCATGGAGTACACCTTCCGCCGGAACGGTGCCGACCGGCCGTCGTACTCCTCGATCGTGGGATCGGGTCCGAACTCGACGACACTGCACTACGATCGCGACAACCGCGTGATGCACGCGGGTGAAGTGCTGGTGATGGACGTCGCCGCGGAGTATCAAGGGTACGCGGCGGACGTGACGCGGACATTGCCCGTGAGCGGCAAGTTCACACCGGACCAGCGGGTCATCTACCAGATCGTGCGGGACGCGCAGGCGGCGGGCGAGCGGCAGGTGAAGCCCGGGGTGGCCGAGAAGCAGGAAGTCGATTCGATCTTCGCGGTCGTGGGGGCGGGACTCGCGCGACTCGGCCTCGTGGATTCCGTGCGTGCGACGATCGACGCACCGCCGGGATTCTGCCGCGGTGGCACGACGTGCTCGCAGGTATCGCTATTCCTGCCGCACGGACCTGGGCACGGACTCGGGCTCGATGTGCACGACCCCGCGCAGTGGTATGTGGCGCCGGGGCAATTCGGAGTGGGTGACGTGTTCACCATCGAGCCGGGGATCTATATCCGGCCCGGGATCCTCGACATCCTGCCTGACACGCCGGGCAATCGGGCCTACGTGGCGCGGGTGCGGCCGTTGCTCGAGCGGTATGCGAACATTGGCGTGCGCATCGAGGACAACTACGTCGTGACGCCGGCGGGTCTCGAGCGGCTGACCTTCTCCCCGCGCGAGATCAGCGAGATCGAAGGGATCATGAAGGAGAAAAGGACGAAGATGTAACTACCCGGGCGGACCGCGCGCGCCGGTGGGGGTCGTTGGGGAGGGGGGCTGGGGATTGGGGACTGGGGACTTGCGGGCCGGAGACCGGGGGTCAGGGGGCAGGAACCCGCGCCCGTGAAATCGGGCGATGGCCCCCGGGGGCTGGGCAGTCGCGGTAACGTGCCGGGTATCCGGTCGTCTCCAAAGCGTTGGCGCTGGGCCCCTGGCCCGCGTCTGATGGTCCCTTTGTGGCCTCGCTATCGATGACCGATTCGACCTCGCCGGAGCTGCGGGACGACGCGACATTGCCGCCCGGCAGCGCTGGCAATCCATTGCCGTTGTGGGCGATAGCGGTCGCGCTATACGGCGCGACCTACGTCGCGTGGATCGGCTATGGGAACCCGGCGGCCACGCCATTTGGCCGGGCGCTGGTCAACGCCGTGTTTCTGCCCCTGGCGTCGATCGGCGTCCTGTTGTTCTTCAGAGCTGGCCAGCGCCAAACCGCCAATCCGACCCTCCGCCGGGCGCTCCTGTTCTTCGCGGCCAGCTTCGGCGCGACCGGCATCGGCAACCTGATCTGGTTTGTCCAGGCGACGTGGGACGGCCGGGATCCGACCCATTCGTGGGCGAACATTGCCTACTTCGCGAATTACGGGCTGATTCTGTCCGCGCTGCTGTCGCTCCCGCGCGCGCGCCGGACACGAATCGAGTGGTGGAAGTTCGCGCTCGATGCGGCGACGGTGACCGTCGGCGGCGGGATCGCGATCTGGTGTCTCGTGCTCCGTCCGGCCGCTCCGCTCTATCACGGCACCATTGACCTCGCGTTCGGGCTCGCCTATCCGCTGGCGGATTTGCTGCTGCTCCTGGGCATCACCACCGTGCTGCTCCGGCGCCCCGCGACCGGGACGCAGTTCGCGTTTGCGCTGCTGGTGATCGGCCAACTCTCGGGCATCGCGGCCGACCTGCTCTACAGCCTCGCGTATCCGTTGACTGGCTACACCGGAGTCCACTGGACCGACGGACTCTACATCATCAATTACGTGCTCATGATCTGGGCGGGCGAGCGGTACGTGCGCATGTCGCGCCGCCGGTTCGTCTCGGGACCCGACGCTGGCGATTCCGACGAGAACACCGTACACCGGCTCAGCGCCCTGCCCTACGCGGCGGCGCTGGTGGCGGCATTCGTGGTGATCAGCGAGAGCATCGGGCACGTGCCGCATGGGGACCGCATGCTGATGGCGGCGCTCATTCCGCTCGCCGCGCTGCTGCTGGCCCGCCAACTGCTCGCCGTCCATCAGAACACGCTGCTGCTGTCCGAGCGCGCCCAGCGCGCGGGGGAGGACCGGTTCCGCGCGCTGGTGGAACACTCGTGCGACGTCATCATGATCGTCGACACGGGGTTCATGGTGCGGTTCGTCAGTCCCGCGATCAATGCGGTGCTGGGTGTGAAGCCACCGGACGTCGTCGGGCAGCCGCTGACCTCCCTCCTGCATCCCGACGACGTGGTCGGGGGGATGGGCTTCCTCGACAACGCGCTGCGGTGTCCCGGGTTGACGCCATCGATCGCGTGGCGCGTGCGGCACGGCGACGGCGACTGGCGGAGGCTGGAGACCGTCTGCACGAATCGCATGGACGATCCGAACGTGCAAGGTCTCGTTCTCAACACGCGTGACGTGACCGAGCGGGCTGCGCTCGAGGGAGAGCTTCGGCGGCTGGCGTTCCACGACGGACTGACCGGTCTCGCCAACCGCGCGCTCTTCCGCGACCGTGTGGAGCATGCGCTGGCATCGCGGTTCCGGGCGGGGACGGGCCTCACCGTCGTGTTTCTCGATCTGAACGATTTCAAGAAAGTGAACGACAGCCGCGGGCACGGCGCAGGCGACCAACTGCTCGTCGCGGTGGCCGACCGGCTTCGGACCTGTGTGCGTGGCGCCGACACTCTCGCGCGGCTGGGTGGCGATGAGTTCGCGATCCTGCTCGAAGGTTCCGGGACCTCGATCGACGACCGGATCGACGCCGTTGTCGATCGCGTGCGGCAATCGCTCAGCCGTCCCCTGCAACTCGAGAGTGGCGAAGTCGCCGTCGAGGCGAGCATCGGACTCGCCCACGCGGACCCTGGCGACACCGTTGATGCGCTGCTCCGCCGCGCCGACGTGGACATGTACCTCAGCAAACGCCGTGGCAAGCGCGGGCGCGACGGCTCGCCGATCGGGCTCGACGCGCGTGATCCTGCGCGACTCGAACTGGAAGCCGAGCTGCGGCACGGGATCGAGCGCGGCGAGCTGGTCCTGCAGTATCAGCCGATCGCCGATCTCTCCAACCAGGCGGTACGCGGCGTGGAGGCACTCGTGCGGTGGGCCCACCCGACGCGCGGGATGCTGCCGCCGGTCGAGTTCATCCCGCTCGCTGAAGACACTGGGCTCATCGTTCCACTCGGCCAATGGGTGCTGGCCGAGGCGTGCGCGCAGGGCAAGAAGTGGTACGAGGCATCCGGGGGGGCGTGGCCGCAGACCATGACGGTGAACCTGTCGGGCCGGCAGCTCGTGGACGGGGTGATCGTCGACACGGTGCGCCAGGCGCTCGAAGTGTCGGGTCTTCCGCCGCGAATCCTCGTACTCGAGATCACGGAGACCGTCGTCCTCCACCAACTCGCCGATGTCGTGCCGCATCTGCGGGCGCTCAAAGCGCTCGGCGTGCGTATCGCGATCGACGATTTCGGCATTGGGTATTCGTCGCTCAGCCGGCTGCACACCGTGCCCGCGGATCTCGTGAAGATCGCGAAGCCGTTCGTTGACGACATTGCGTCGAGTGACCGGGCATTGATGCTCGTCCGCGGTATCGTTGCGTTGAGCGCGACCTTGGGGCTGGAGACGATCGCCGAGGGGATCGAGCACGAGGCGCAGCGGAGCACGCTGGAGAGCGTCGGCTGCGGTCTGGGGCAAGGGTATCATTTCGCGCGGCCGCTCGAAGCGGAGGAAATCCTCGAGCGGTTTGCCGTGCCGGCGGCGGCGACTGCACCGGCGACGACGGCGGCCTAGGCTACCAGGGACGAAATCGTTCGCTGCGGCCGGTTATTTGGGGTGGCCGTTCATCGTGACGTCGGCGGTTGTGCGGAAGGTGGGTGGTTGGCGCATGGTCGCGTGTTGCTCGTAGGCATAGGCGAGGCGCAGCAGTAGTCCCTCGCTGTAGGCGCGGCCGATGAACGACATCCCCACTGGTAGTCCGAAGGCGAATCCGACCGGCACGGTGATGCTCGGGTAGCCCGCGACCGCAGCGGGCGTGGAGCTGCTTGCGGCGCCGGGGACCGAGCCGTCTCCGTTGACGAGATCGATCGGCCACGCGGGCGCGCCGGTCGGCAAAACGATCGCATCGAGCCGGTGCGTGTCCAACGTCTTATCGATGCCCATCGTGCGCGCGAGCCTCACGCATTTCGCGCGAGCGGCGACGTACGCTGGTGTCGTGAGCGGACCCTTGGCCTGGGCTTGCAGCATCAACTCCTGCGCGAAGTAGCGCAGCTCCGCCTCGTGGTTCGAGTCGTTGAAGGCGATCACATCGGCGAGCGTGTGCACCTTGGCCGTGGGGCCGAGCTCACTCAGGTAGTGATTGAGGCCGGCTTTGAACTCATAGAGCAGCACCTCGCTTTCGGCATCGTCGTACTGGCCGACCGTCGCGAGGTTGGCGGGATCGACGATGATCGCGCCTTCGTGCCGCATGACATCGATTGCGTCTTCGACCGCCTTATCGAGCGCGCGGTTGAAGCCGAAGTAGTGGCCGCGGGCGACGCCGATCCGGGCCCCCTTGAGGCCTGACGGGTCGAGAAACGTCGTGTAGTCGGGAGCCGACTTGCCGCGGCTGCCGGCGGTGGCTGCGTCGCGTGGGTCAATGCCGGCGATGGCGCTGAGCAGAATCGCCGCGTCGCGCACGGTCCGGCAGATCGGGCCGGACGTGTCCTGGCTCTGGGAGATCGGCACGATGCCCGCGCGGCTCACCAGGCCGACCGTGGGCTTGAGCCCGACGAGGGACGAGACCGAAGACGGCGAGACGATGGAGCCGTCGGTTTCGGTGCCGATCGATACCGCACAGAAGTTGGAGGCCGTCGCGACGCCGGACCCCGAACTCGAGCCCGACGGGTTACGATCGAGCGCGTACGGGTTGCGGGTCTGGCCGCCGCGGCCGCTCCATCCGCTGCAGGAGTGAGTGGAGCGATAGTTGGCCCACTCGCTGAGATTGGTCTTGCCGATGATCACCGCGCCGGCCGCGCGGAGGCGTTCGACGATGTACGCATCGCGCGGCGGCGTGCCGCCGACGAGGGCGAGCGACCCCGCAGTGGACTGCATCTTGTCCGCGGTGGCGATGTTGTCCTTGATCAGCACCGGGATGCCGTGCATCGGGCCGCGGGGTCCTTTGGCCTTGCGCTCAGCATCGAGTGCGTCCGCGATCGCTAGCGCGTCGGGGTTCAGCTCGATGACAGCGTTGACGGTGGGGCCGCGCTGGTCCAGGGCATCGATGCGAGCGAGGTACTGCTCGGCGATCGACCGTGCGGTGTACTGCCCCGATTGCATCGCTTGCTGGAGGCGATCGATGGTGATCTCCGCGAGCGGGAAATCATCGGGTGTTGCCCACGGCTGGGGTACTGGAGCGACCGTTGGAGTGCTCGCGGCAGCGGCTCCCGCGCGGCGCGGAATGGCGGTTCCCGCGACCGCGAGCGCTCCGGTGACGACGCCCGACACGACGAACTCGCGGCGATTCATGGCCGTGGGCCGGTCGTGGTCATTCTCATCTTCGTGCGGGTGCATAGTACTCCTGTCAGTCCTGCTGTCAGTACCGCCAGCTCGTCGTGTCGGCGCCATTCGGCGCGGTCGCGAGCCAGTGGGCCACCATCTGCGGGATCGTGCGCTGCGTGAACGTCAGGCCGGAGATCGAATTGGGCCGCGCGGGGTCACCCGTGAAGCAGTGCTCGTGGCGCGGTCCGTAGACGATCTCCGCATCCGAGTGCGGGCTCGTCGTCGACTTGAAGAAGTCCTCGGCGCGATAGACGGCGTCGTTCAGGAACCAACTGTCGGACAGTCCGGCGTAGATGTGGACCTTGCCGCGGAGCTTGGGACCGAGCGTCGCCCAGTCGCGCTGCATGATGTGGACGAGATCGTAGTGGTCGCGCCAGTACGCGGCCGTCACGGAGTCGATCGTGCCGGTCCGCTTGTCATAGATCCGGCGCGGGTATCCGTCGGCACCGGTGGGTGAGAACACCGCCTCCCAGATGTCCCACTGGCCGCCCGAGCGGGAGTGCGTGCCTTCGACCAGCTCGCGGAGGTTCTGCTGCTCGACCGTGGAGAGCATGTCGCCGTAGTCATTGCGCTCGCCGTCGCGGGGCGTCTGGCGCCACGGGCCGCTCGAGTAGTAGGCGTTGCTGTCGGAGTAGATGTCGAAGTTCGTGTACTGGTGGAAGTCGATCGGATCGGGGCACGCGGCGTACGTTCCGTTGTACTGATCCGGGTAGAGGACCTGGACGCCGAGCGCTTCCCATCCGCCGGTGGATCCCCCGTAGAGGGCGCGGGCCCAGGGGCCGAGTCCGCGGTAGTGCTGCTCGATGTACGGGATCAGCTCGTAGGTGATCGCGTCGCCGTAGGGGCCGACATTCGCCGAGTTCACCGCGTAGGAGTCATCGTAGTACGGATTCGCGTGCTGGATCGTGACCAGGATCACGCGCGGGTAATTCGGTCCGGTCCAGCGCTTGTAGTAGTCGTAGTAGGTCTCCTGTGCGAGCCGGGTGCAGGGCGCGCCGGTCGCAGGCGTCGCGTTCGCTGCCGTTTGGGCAGTCGTGGGCGATCTTCGCCGTATCGGGTGCGGGGAGCGACGAATCGGGCGGTTCCTCGCGCCACGACGGTGGCGTTCTCTGGAAGTGGCCCTGATAGATCGCCAGCGGATAGTGCGCGTCGGGATGCGAGTCGAAGCCTTCCGGCAGGACGAAAATCGCGCTCGAGAAACGTCGGCCGGCCCCAGAACTTCGTCAGGCGGTCGCTCTGGATGCGGACGTGTTTGACGTACCGGGTGTCCGGGATCTCCTCGAGCGGGGGGACGACCGTATCGAGGACGATGCGGAGCTCGCCGCCCAGGCGCGGGTCGATGTGAACCTTCTTCGGCCGGCTCATTGGAGAGCCGGGGGCGCGGGTCCACTGCTGGCCCTCGCCGTGGTCGGGCGGCAGCTCGACGGTGTGTCCGTCGGCGAGGTGGTAGATCTCGTATGGATGGAGAATCGCCTGCACCCAGTAGTCGCCGGGCCGGATATCGGCGAGGCTTTGCTGCGGGTATCCGAACGCCCGAGAGTCGAAGACACCGGGCTCCGTCGCGCTCAGGCCATGGACATCGATCCCGAACAGCTGTTGGGTGTTGTCCTGGTCGGAGATTTCGAGACGTGGCTCGCGGGTGCTATCGGTCGAGATGGCGAGCAGGAGCCGGCCGTCGTGCGGCAGTCCGCCTGGGCGCGAGGCGAGTGTGACGACGACCTGGAAGGCCCGGCCGTGGGTCGTGGTCGCGGGCGAGGATTGCGCGTCCGCGACGGCGGAGGGCGCCGCGGCGAGGATCGCGGCGGCGGCGAGGTGGCAAAATCGCGATGACATAGGCCGCCATCTTAACTCGGCGGCTCGGGGGACGGCTAGAGAGTGGAAAGGGGGAAACCCGGCCACGACCCGAATGAATCGACGACGCTCACACAAGCAGTCCCGCTCAGAACCGCTCTGCGTTGTGGCCGACCTGTGAGGCTCGCCGGGCTAGTCTACCCGCTTGACCATCGCCGGGTAGCAGTCCGGGCAGACAAAGGCGACGCCGTCCTGGTATTTGGCCGCGAAGAGAACAGGCCGCGCGTCCGGGGATTTGCAGGTCTCAGAAGCGCAGTGCGACTTCGTCATGTCGGTGTGCGTCGTGGCTTCGCGGTACTTGGTGGTATCGGCCACGCGGTGATACTCGCGGACGCCGCGGTGTTCGGCGTCTTCGCCTCCGACCCGGCGCATCCCGCGTGGGAGCGGATTCGGGATGTTGGCGACGTCGTGCGTGAAGCCGTTCTGGTCGATGAGGGTGACATGCATGGTGGCGTCCTCCGCCGGGCCGGGTAGTGGATCGGGCCGAAGACCGAAGCTACGCCCGGGCACCCTGATACGCGATGGCGGTGGTTCGCGAGGCGGGTGAGGAGCGAAGAATGGGACTTTTCGAGGCGTCGGCCGCCCGGGCCGCAGGCTTTACATCAGCTCCGGAGGCACGACGAGGTTCCAGCGCGCGAGATACCGGCCACTCTCGCGGTGTGTGCGCGACAGGTAGTGGGGCCCTCGGGGACGCAGGCGCTGAATCTGTGCGAGCACCGACGAGGAGACCCCGAACTGCTCCTCGTGGCGCTCGAGCAACCATCCGGCCTTAGCGGCCGTCGTCGCGTTGCCGAGTCGCTCGAGGTAACGGACCGTGCGGTCAAGATCGAGGGCCGGGATCGTGCCGATCAGCGAGAGCAGGTCCTGCCATTTGCCGTTGAGCCGAGGGCGCTCGAGCAGGTCGATGAAGGCCCGTTCGAGGGTCGTCACATGGAGCGGCCGGCCATCATCGTTGCCGACCCGGTTTGTCTCCATGAGGGTCTCACCCTCCCGCACCAACGCAACCGGATGGGCGATCGGCTGCATGGTGACGCCTTGCCAGCAGGGCCCGGCGCCGCGGGTCGCCATCCGAGTAAAAAAAATACAGCACCTATGTCGCTGGCTCTTGGGGAGACCGATTCGGATTTCCAGGGCAGTGCGACCGGCGAGCACTGCGTCCGGAGCAATCCACAATGCCAACTGACAGGGATCCAGCCCGCGGCGGGCGGATGCCGCGTGAGCGTACAGGCCGCGCTGGACGCGGACCAGGATGCCGGCGGCGCACAGCTCGGACAGCACCCGATCGCGGTACGCCACAGTGGGCTTGCCCGCTCTCCGAAAACACTGATCGACATCCTCCACATTCCACAGACAACGGCTAGCCAGCAACGCATCGAGAGTCGCAAGCCGCTGGCTCACGCGAATGACCGGCGGGCTGGTTGGCGGCACGACGCGAGGCGACCGCGCCATCCTGCGGTCCTGCACGTATGTGATGGCGTGGCTCATGACGTGTGCTCCCCGTGCGCTCAGGAGGAGCGCGGTGTATCCGCATGCGGGACACATCGCGCTCTCGTGAGCGTAGGATTGCACGAGCCATACAGCGAAAGAGCAGGCGGTGTGCATCGCTGACAGGATGCACACACGGCGAGCAGACGCCTTTAACATCCCGCGCGTCCACCAATGGGACTGTGCCGCGTGTGGGATCGTCGCGCCAGATCGCGACGCGGTGCCTCGCAACACGCGGGTATCGGGGTGACTTGTCAAAGTTGCGCGTATTCGCACAAAACTCTGACGCAGCGTTTGCAATACTCCTCTTAGCCGCCCGTAACGTATAGCCGCGCGGGCGACGTGCCCGCATCGAGGGGCTGTGCGTGCGACATCGGACGCGGCCGCGTGTGGAGTTCTGCACGTACCGCTATTGAATCGTGTACGCACGTCTCTGCGAGGGCCGCGAGCGCGGCCCCTGTAGTCATTCACCCATTGGAGGAAGCGAGGGATGAGACCATGCGACGTCTGACACAAGTACGGGGGCGGCGCACCAGCCCATTCGGGCTCGTGACGTTCGCCCTGCTGGCGCTCGCTCTGCCGCTCGTGGCGGGTGTGGCGTCGGCGCAGACCGGCACCATCGTGGGAACCATCACCGACCAGGCGACCAAGACACCAATTCCGTCGGTGCAGGTTCAGATCGTCGGCAGCACACGCGGGGTCATCAGCGGTGCGGACGGGCACTACCGTCTGACGGCGGTGCCGAGCGGCCCGGTGCAACTCCGTGTGACGCGGATCGGGTATGCGGCGGCCACGCAGACGGCCAACGTTCCGACCGGGGACGTGGCGACGCTGGACTTCGTGCTGAGCGCGACGCAGGTGACCCTCGACCAGGTGGTCGTGACGGGCACGCAGACGACGGAGCGTGCGCGCGAGAGCGGCAACCTGGTGGCCGTCATCCCGACGGACTCGATCAACAAGGGTGCGGTCCAGACGTTCTCGGACCTCATCGCCGGGAAGGCGGCGGGCGTCAACGTCTCGCAATCTTCGGGCGAAGTCGGCACGAGCGCCCGGATCCGGATCCGCGGCAACAACAGTATCTCGCTGAGCAACGACCCCCTGCTCGTCATCGACGGGGTGTACGTCGACAACGGCTCGGCATCGATCGCCAGCGACATCTTCACGGGCGGCCAGGCGCCGTCGCGGTTCGACGATCTCAATCCGGACGAGATCGAAAACGTCGAAGTGCTCAAGGGCCCCTCAGCGTCCGCGCTGTACGGGACCGCGGGCGCGAACGGCGTCATTCTGGTGACGACCAAGAAAGGTGCGGCGGGCAAGGCGGTGTGGACCGCCCACTCGGATTACGGTGGTGTGTATCAGGCCGCGGTTTACCCAGCCAACTTCGACCAGGTGGGCACCGTCCCTGGTGGCGGGACCACCAATCGGTGCTCACTGATTGCGCAGGCCGGGGGCGAGTGCACGGCTATCAAGGATTCGCTACTGCAGTGGAATCCGTTGATGTCCTCGAAATATTCCCCCTTCACCACTGGCAACGCCCGCTATCAGTTCGGCGGGAGCGTGGCGGGTGGGTCGGATGTCACCAAGTATCTGGCGAGTGGTGACTTCAACAACGAGCACGGAGTGCAGGCCAACAGCTTCCAGACCAAGAACAATGGCCGGGTGAACCTACAGGCGACTCCGTCGGCAAAGACCGATTTCAGCTTGAACGCTGGCTATCTCCAGAGCCGGCTCGAACATTCCGTCCAACGACAACAACGAAGCCAGCGCGATTGCGAACGGCCAGTTGGGACAGGCCGTCAACGATTCACGGCACGGCTACTTCGTGCTGATCGATCCGGCGCAGAGTAATTCGATCGTGACGGCGCAGAACGTCGAGCGGTTCACGGGTGGCGCGACCGGCAACTTCCGGCCGGCGGGGTGGTTGACCCTGACGGGCGTCACCGGGCTCGATGTGACCAACCGGAACGACTTCCAGCTTCTGCCGATCGGCGCCGAGGCGGCGTTCAACGCTAATGCCGCAACGGGGTTTGCGACGTCCAATCCGTTCCAGACATTGGTGATCACGGCGCAGTTCAACGCCGCCGCTCAGTACGGCGTCACCAACAGCATTCACGGGACGTCGACAGTCGGTACGCAGTACACGAGCACAACGCTTCGTGGGACGCAGGCGTCGGGTTTCGGGCTCGTTCCCGGCACCAGCTCGCTGGGCGGTGCGACGGACCAGTTCGCGGCCAGCCAGCTCGGCAACAACCAGGTCGTGGACATTGGATACTACGCGCAGCAGCAGTTCGGCTGGCGCGACAAGCTGTTTCTTACGGGGGCGCTGCGCATCGACGACAACAGCGCGTTCGGGCAGGCCTACGTACCGAGCTTCTATCCGTCGGTGAGCGCCTCGTGGGTCGTGGGCGAGGAGCCCTGGTTCCCCAAGGGACCGGTGGTGAGCTCGCTCCGTCTCCGGAGTTCGTTCGGCGTCTCGGGACAGCACCCGGGGTTCCAGCAAGCGGAGACGTTCTACAACTCGATCACGGCCAACATCCATGGTACAGAAAGCCCGGCCGTCACCCTGGGCAGCTTCGGGAACGGCACCCTCAAGCCAGAGCGGTCTTCGGAAATCGAAGGCGGGCTCGATCTCGGCTTGTGGAAAGACCGGCTGCAGTTCCAGATCACTGGCTACGCCAAGGCGACGTCCGATGCGTTGGTTGCCGTCAACCTGGCGCCGTCGGTCGGCGGGGTGAACTTCACGTCAGGTGGCTCGATAGGCGAGACGGCGACGCGGTTCCAGAACATCGGCCAAGTCAACAATCGCGGCGTCGAGATGAGCCTGACGGCGAATCTGATCAACGGCCGGAGCACACGGTTGGACATTACGCTGAACGAAGCGTACAACCGCAACAAGGTCATCACGCTGGGCCCGGGCGTTGCGCCGATTCAGTTCACCTCGACGAACACCGGCCCGAACATCCAGCGCATCCAGGCGGGCTTCCCGCTGGGCGCCTGGTTCCAGCCGAGTTACACGTATTCCGATGCCAACCACGACGGCATCATCGATCCCAGCGAAGTCACGGTGGCAGGGTGCTCGACGCCGGGCAACTGTCCGAACTCGTCCTCGTTGTCCACGTTCCAGGGCAACCGTGATCCGGCGCAGTTGTTCACCATCAATCCGCAGTTGACGATCTTCAAGTACTTCAAGATCTCGACGCTGTTCGACAACCAGAGCGACTACCTCGCTCTGAACTTCGGGGCGACATTCCGTTGCTCCGAGTTCGGGAACTGCCAGTGGGACTACGATCCGCACACCACGCTCAAGAACCAGGCGGTGGTGGCAGCGGACGCCGACGGGACGGACGCGGGTTACCTCGAGAGCGGGACGTTCTGGAAGTGGCGTGAATTGTCTATCCGCGCGTCGGCGCCGGAGAGCTGGCTGACGCATCTGAAGGTGTCGGCACTCAGCTTCACGATCGCTGGCCGTAACCTCCGGACGTGGACGAAGTACCAGGGTGTGGACCCGGAGATCAACTCCTCGCCTGCCCTTGCCGGATCGGTGGCTTCTGCGCAGGAGGAGTTCTTCACGGCGGGTCTGGTCCGCTACTGGACTGGCCGCATCGACCTCACCTTCTGACCATGTCTCCCATGCGCATATCATTCATCGCACCGCGGGGGCGTTCGCTGCTGGTCGGGGGCACGCTCAGTGCGGCATTGTTCGCAGGTATCGTCGGCTGCAATCCGGGCAACGCGCTCAGGATCCAGCAGCCGGACAACCTCAACGCGGCCACGATCAACTCGGCCGCCGCGCTGCCGGCGTTGCTGGCCGGGACGTTCAGCGCGTTCCAGATCGCCTACAGTGGTGCGGCCGATGAAGGCAACGGCGGCCACGAGGGCTTCATCAATTTCACCGGGCTGTTCACGGATGAAATGGAGAACATGGAGACCTTTCCGACGCGCATTCTGGTCGATGAGCGAACGGCATCGGCCTCGAACTCGAGTCTGAAGGGGTTTTACGTCGACATCAACCAGGCGCGTGCGATCGCGGACAAGGCGGACGCCAAATACAACCAATTTGGCCCGGACTCATCCGGCCACGCGCAGGTGCTGGCCCTTGGCGGCTTCACGTACGTGATGTTCGCCGAGGCGTATTGTGAGGGTGTGCCGGTCAGCACCCTCAATGACAACGGCTCGATCACATATGGTGTGCCGTTGACGCGGCAGCAGATTCTTACGATTGCGGTCCAGCGATTTGATTCCGCATTGACCCTAGCTACCGCGCAGGGTGACTCGGCGACGCTCAACATGGCCAAAGTCGGGCTGGGACGGGCGCTCCTCGACAGCAACGACGACGCCGCTGCGGCGACGGCGGTGGCCGGGGTGCCGGAGCCCTTTGTCAGCGCCATCGGGGCGTCCACCAACAGTGCGGTGGAGAACAACGGGATCTGGGCGTACACATTCAACGAGCTTGGGTTCAGCGTCTCGGATAGCGAGGGGACGAACGGGTTGCCGTTTGTGAGTGCCAACGACCCGCGCGTTGTCTCGATCAACACCGGCCAGCCTGGCACCAGCGGGCTCGGGCCGTTCATCCAGCAGCAGCTTTATCCGACGCAGTCCGCCTCCATCCCGTTGGCGACCGGCGTCGAGGCCCAGCTGATCATCGCTGAGCACCAGCAGCGGACCGGTGGTGCGTGGCTGGCGACATTGAATGCGTTGCGTACCACCGTGCCGGGACTGGCACCCCTCGTCGATCAGGGGACCGCGGCCGGCAATCAGAACCTGCTCTTCCACGAACGGGCGTTCTGGATGTACCTCACGGGTCACCGTCTTGGCGATCTGCGGCGGCTGATCCGGCAGTACACCCGCGATGTGAACACTGTATTCCCGATCGGGACTGCGGTCACGGGCAACCCGTACGGACCGGATGTCAATTTCGAGATCTCGGAGGACGAAGCGAACAACCCGAACTTCCACGGCTGTCTGAATCGGAAGGCGTAGGACCGTGGGGTAGGGATGTAGTCGTACGTGATATAGAGGTTGAGTGAGACGGGGCCGCCTGCAGCACACCGCAGGCGGCTCCGTTCGCCATCCCCACCACGACGGGGACTGGCGGGTGGCCGAATGTTAGAGAACTGTGCGCCGTGCGGTGGAAACGGGGTGTAGCTGTCTCGTGCGGTGTCTAATGGACAGTGTCCGAACTCCACGCGCTCATCGCCGCCCGCGGGTTGATCACGATCGAGGAGGTCGACGCATTCCTCGGCACCTGCGGCCCGTATTCGATTCGCACTCGTGACCGCGCGCTGGCTACCCTCTGCGCGAGTGGGACCCTGGTGCGTGTCCGCCGAGGCCTTTACGCGCGGCGGAGACTCGGAGCGGGTGTCCCCGATTCCTATCTCGTCGCATCGCATCTCTCGCACGACGCGGTACTGGGCCTACGGACAGCGCTGGAGGTCCGCGGCATCATCGCGCCGAATCCCGCTCAGTGCATCTACTTCGCGCGCCTCACCAATGCTGGCCGAGGCCGGGTGTGGTGCGGGACGAGGATGTTTCGGACGTCGCACCCGGCGGCACTGATTCGAGCGGGCCGAGAGTTCGTCGAAACCACGCTCATTGAGGGTCAGACGGGCGACCGAGATGCGGGTGGCGACCATCGAGCGCACCTTTGTGGATCTGCTGGACCGGCCGCGGTTGACGGGAGGGTGGCCGGCCGTGATCAAAGTGGTGGAGGCGATCCCCCCGCTCGACCTGGATCGCGTCGTTCAGTACGTCGCGTGCCTCGACAACGCGACGACGGCCGCCAAGACCGGTTGGATTCTCGAGCGGTATGAGGAGCGTCTGCGGGTGACTACCGGAGTGCTCTGCCGGCTGGAACGGATGCGCCCGCGTGGCCCGCACTATTTGTCGCGCTCCGAACGTATCAGCGGGCGGTATGTCGCGCGGTGGAACCTCGTGGTGCCTCCCACGTTCTGATACCGGGGACACTTCGGCTGGAGCCACTCGGGGACGGCGATCGGTGCGCTCACTGTGTGCCGATCGAGGGTTTCGGCCACCAATGTCAAGCTGCTTGACACGCAAACGATCCAACGCCCGGGCGTGTCAAACAGCATGGGAGTCGTGCAGGTCTTTATCGTGCCGTCATCGCCAGCCAACGGGGCACTCAGGTGCGAAGAGGATCTTTGGGATTGGCTTCCACTCTGTGTGCCGCGCTGTTCGCCTGTCGCCCGGCGCAAGAGACGCACGTCAGTGGGCGCGGCGCCTCAGCCGCCGGCGATGTTGCCGCCTCCAATCGGCATGACCTCAACGGGCTTCTCGCCAATCTTGACGACAGTACCGCCGTGTTCCTGTTTGGAGAGCCGGATGTCGTTCGGACGCGGGCGGCGATACGGCCGCCCTTGTCGCCCATGTTTCACACATATTCGCGCGTCCATACAGAGAGTTCGCGGCGAGTCATCGGTGAGCCATTCGTCGCCGACCAAGGGCCGTTGACCGGCGTCGCCAGTGCGGGGCCGGCCCCTGCGCTGGACGCAGAAGCGCCGTCTGTGCCGACGGCCACTTCCGACTTGACCGCCGCGTCGGCGATGGCACGACCGTTCGCGGGTCTGAACGAGCACGACGCGGCTGGCGCCGCGTACGGCGATGCCACCGGGTTGGGTACCGACCAGATAGAAACGCTCCGCCAGCGCCGGGATGATCCTGAGATTCTGTATGCCTCCCCTCCCTGATGTCGCGGCGTCAGCCACCGAGTGAGTGATCCGGTACCACCAGGTCCGATCCACTCGCTATCCCAGCACATTCCGTGGCCGCGCCACTGTTGAAGGTGCTGCAGCGCCTGTGGGCGCCGCAGCGCCGATTGCGGTTCTTACTCGTGCTGACAGTCGTGCTGGCGGCGGCCTTTGGTGTCAGCGTGTGGCAAACGGAGCGTCTCGAGCGGCAGCGCGTTGCCGTCGGCACGTGCCTGTTTGCGAGTGACGCCTCGCACGTTCTTCAGGTGCGATCGCGCCATTACCTCGATGCGATTGCCGCGCCGATCTTCGCCGCGGTGGCAGGTGGGTCCGCCATCGCAACAGGAATGCCGCTTCCCGACCCCGCTGTCCTGCGCACGGCGGAGGCGGCGGTCGTCAGCTGCCGTTGCGCCCCTCGAATAACGACAGCGGGGTACTTCCGGCTCGACTTCAATCCTGACGGAACCACGGGTGTGTTGACCACGAGGGAACCAGACGTGGACGGCGTCCCACGGGCTGCGCACGCTGACGTCGCGATGACTGCAGACTCACTTCCATTGCCGCCGAACTTCCGTGCGGATTCCGTTCGTCTCAAGGAGGCCGTGACGCGCCTTGCCCTCCATCTTCGCAACAGCGGGACCGTCGCGATCGCGGTTACGAACACCGCCGCTGACACGGACGCGCTCCAGGCTGTCGCGGTCCTCAGCCCCGCCTACGATGCCCACGGCACCTTGCGAGCGGTGTACGGTTTCCTTGTGTCACCCACCGTGTTCGCGACTGAAGTGATCGCCTCGGTGTTCGCACGCGAGCCAATCTTCCCGGCAATGCTGGCGTCATGGGGCGCTGGGCGGTCATCGGGCTCGCCAAGTGCGCAGGCGGGCAACAATGCGTTAGCGAGCCTGGCGGTATTGGACTCCCATTGGACGACGTTGTATCAGACTGGGCCGATGGCCGACACCGCACGTGCATCGCCCGGGTGTGTCGCCATGGCGCGCCGAGATCCTGGGCTTGCCATGCTCATGCTGCACATTAGCCCGCCGCTTCAAGTGTATTCCCGGTGGGTTCAGGGCAGCCTCGTCGAGTCCTACCGGCCCCTCGTCGCCGCGATCGTGCTGGCGATGCTGGCGTCGGTTGCCGCCGCCGCGTTCGGAGCGCAGCGCGAGGCCGAGCTTGCGCGACTGCGATCCGACTTCGTCAGCAGTGTCTCGCATGAACTGCGGACACCACTTGCCCAGATCCTCATGTCTGGTGAAGCGCTGCGCTTCGGGCGCGTTCCCTCTCCGACCGATCACGATCGGGAAGCGGATTCCGTCCTGCGTGCCGCGCATCACCTGACTGCGCTCGTTGAAAACGCGTTGTTTTTCTCACGCATCGAGCACCACAACCTGCGCATCGCGCCGCGCCTGACCGACCTGCACGCCGCCGTCGAGGAGGCGGTCAGCAGTATTCAACTGCTGGCAAACGGGTCGGCCGTCACGATTTCGAACACCGTGCCGCGTGACCTCTACGCTGTCGTTGACCCCGACGCGTGCCGGCAGGTCCTCGTGAACCTGCTCGATAACGCGATCAAGTACGGACCGTCCGGGCAGGAGATCCTGATAGGCGCCGTCCGCGGTGCCGCCCGATCCGAACTCGTGTCGCTGTGGGTCGATGACCAGGGGCCGGGGGTGCCACAGAGCGAGACGTCGAGCATCTTCGAGCCCTTTGTCCGCCTTGATCGGGACCGCAATGTGGGAATCGCCGGCAGCGGACTCGGATTGGCTGTCGCACACCATCTTGTCGAGCAACACGGCGGATCCATTTGGGTCGAGCGCAGTCCCCGGGGCACGGGTAGCCGGTTCATGGTGGACTTGCCTGCCACGGCTAGCCCGGGGCGTCATGGGCCCGTGCACCCGCCCCGTCCGCCAAGGGCGACTCGCCGCTGACAGTGCCAGTGTCCACGCCTTCGCAACCATCCGGCGCGAGCCGGCCATCCGAATGAGACGGCGCCAGCCGGCAGCGTGCCGCGCATCCTGGTCATCGAAGACAACCTGCATTTCGCGGCGACGCTCCGGAACAACCTGGAGATCGAGGGATTCATCGTCGATCTCGCAACCACCGCGATCGAGGGACACCGGCTGGTTCGCGCCATGTCTCCCGCGCTGATCATTCTCGACATCATGCTCTTCGGTCGCGACGGCTACGAGTTGCTCCGGGATCTTCGCACGGAAGGCAGCGACGTGCCGGTGGTCTTTCTGACTGCCCGTCGCGACGAGGAGGATAAACTGCGCGGTTTCGCACTCGGCGCCGACGACTTCGTGACAAAGCCAGTGAGCTTCGCGGAGCTGCTCGCGCGGATCCGGGCTGTGCTGCGGCGCGCGCACCACGGTCTCGAGGAGACGGCACCTCAGTGGATACGCTTCGGCGACATCGCCGTCTACCCTCCAACCCGAACGGTGCAACGTAACGGTGTCGTCGTCAGCCTTCGGCCGAAGGAGTACGATCTCCTGCTGGCGCTGATGCGGCAGCACGACCGCATTGTGTCGCGGGCGGACCTCCTGCGCGACGTCTGGGGGTATCGCGCCGGCACCGTCAGCCGCACCGTCGACACGCACATGGCTGGCCTCCGGCAGAAGCTGGAGGCCGATCCCCTGAACCCTTGCTACCTGATGACGGTGCGCACCGCGGGGTATATGCTTCGTTGGCGACCTGATGACGTCTCGCCCGGGCCGTAGCGACGTGCGCCGCGACCTTGGCGCCCGGCGCCCGCGCGTTGCACCGGCCGACCGCTGCGGCCTTTGCGCCAACGGAAAAGCACCTGTTGGCGATGCCATCCCAGCCCGGCGAATTGTGAGAACCAGGTCGCCGTGGCGTGCCGAACGTGTGGGATGATGGCTCCTCGGCTCTCGTCCAGCGAGGCCCGGCCATAGTGTGCTTGCATGGAGACTAGTCGTCGCACCCCAGAAGCGGGCGCGCGCCCGCCGCGCGCCGGTTCCAGCGTCACCCGAAGCCCTGTGCTACGACCCGGAACCTCGGAACCGGTACTCATCGTGGCTGCGGACAGCACCGTCACGCAGGCGTGGCGCACGGAGCTTGCGCGGAGCGGTTTTGCGGTCGATGAGGTGTCGTCTCTGGATCGGGCGTCCGCCCGTGCGAGCCAGTCTGGTGTCGCCCTCATCGTGGTGGACGTGATGACGGATGAGAGCGGGAGCATCGAACTGATCCAGATATTGCGCGACGCCGGCAATCCGGCGACCATCCTGGCGGTCATTCGAGCTGGCAGCTCCGAGAGCGTGATCGAGGCACTCGAGGCCGGAGCCGATGGGTGTATCGATCATACTTCCGGCGCCCGCGAGCTTGTCGCGCGGTTGCAGGCGCTCGTCCGTCGCCGACGACCAGGACCTCGTTCAGACAACGTGTCATGGATCGTCCATGATCTTCTCGTCGACCCGACCGCTCGATGTGTGTTCCGGAACGCGCAGCCAATTGCCCTCGCGAGACGCGAGTTCGCAGTGTTACTTGCGTTGCTCCGCCGCCGTGGCCGTGCCGTATCTCGCGAGGTAGTGCTCCGGGATGTCTGGCGCCGTCCACCCCGGCCCACGGCGCACTCAGTCGACGCCATCATCCGCGACCTGCGGCGCAAGCTGGAGCCTGACCACCGGAGCCCTCGCTATATCCTGACGGTTCGAGCCGCCGGGTACCTCATCCCTGCGTGATATGTGGCATCGAAAGGGGCGCCGGGTAGCGATCGTCGTGGCGGCAGCGGGTGTGTCGCTCATCGTGCCGCACCATGGGACAAGCGCGACTCGCGGGCAGGAATCCGCGGTATCGAATCTCGCGGGCGCCGACACCGTTCCGACGCTCTTCGCGGAGGGGGTGATCTCGACGCGTGATGACGAGAGCAACCTCTCGTTCACCCCCGATGGCGACACGGTGTATTTCACGAAACGCTCCATGTGGGGTGGCGTCTCGGTGATCTGCGTGTCGCATCTGGTTGGTGGACAGTGGCAGACGCCGGAAATCGCGTCGTTCTCGGGGCGGTACCGTGACACCGATCCGTTCGTTTCGCCGGGCGGAACGCAACTGTACTTCGCATCGTCGCGGCCGGTGCCCGGCATGGAAAAGGTTGGCGCGAGCCTCTGGGTGGTTAATCGCACCGAGGGGGGCGGGTGGTCGGAGCCGAGGGTGCTCCCTGCCCCGATTCTGTCTCCTGCCAATGATCTGTATCCCGTCGTCACCGCCGATCGCAGTCTCTACTTCACGTCGCAGCGGCCGGGTGGCGTGGGGCAATTGTCGGTCTGGCGTGCGCAGTGGGATCACGATCACTATGCGGCGCCGGTGCTCGTCGGTCCTGGTGTCAATTCGGTGAATGGTGCCATGCAAGCCTATGTATCGCCGCACGAACGCTATATGGTGTTCGTGTCGTTCGCGCGCCCCGACGAAGTCGTGACCGAAGCTGGCATCTACAGGCGCGGCGATCTCTACGTCAGTGAGCGAGTGGACAGCGTGTGGCAGCCCGCGCGGCATTTGCCCGAGCCGATCAACAGTCCTGCCGCCGAGCGTGCGCCGTCCGTGTCGCCGGATGGGAAGCACTTCTACTTCATGAGTGCCCGGGGGTTTGCGACCCGGCACCCGCCGCAACCCATCTCAATCGATCAACTCGAGAAGGGGCTCCACGGCAGCGCCAACGGCCTTGGGAACATTTACGAGGCCGACATCGGCGCTCTCCATCTACACGGGCCGCCTGACCTCGCGACTGCCACATTGAGCGCGCAGACATCTCATCACCTCTGCATCCATCACCTGCCTGATTGGCTGGCGAGCCGGCTTCCGTGGGCCGTCGCGGGCTGCTCGCGGGCGGCGAGAGCGCCGACAACTCAACAGCCCGAGCATGTGGCGCATGCCGACAGTATGGCTTCTCGTGCACGGGGCGGCTTAGTCATGATCGGGCCAGGGGTTATCTCGACCGACGATGACGAGTTCGGGGGTGCGATCACTCCCGATGGTGCGACGATCTACTTCGACAAGACCGTTCCGACGTCCAACCAGTACGTCATCGTTGTGTCGCACTTGGTGGATGGACGTTGGACGACACCGCAAGTCGCGCCGTTCTCGGGGCGGTATTCGGATTCGGATCCGGTCCTTTCACCTGACGGGCGCACACTCTACTGGACGTCCGACCGCCCCGTGGGTGGCGCGATCAAACATGACTACGATCTCTGGAAAGTTGAACGGAACGCCGGAGGAGACTGGGGTGTTCCGGAACACCTCAGCGCTCCGATCAGCTCGGACGCCAACGAATATTTCGCATCGGTCACCCGGGACGGAACCATGTATTTTTCCTCGGCGCGCGACGGGGGGGAAGCTGGCACGGTCGATGTCTTTCGGTCCCGTCTCCGTAATGGTCACTACCAGGCGCCGGAGAATCTGCGCCGGGAGCTGAATGGGTCCGACGTCTCCTACTATGACCTCGACGCCGCCGTGTCGGCCGACGAACGGACGCTTGTGGTGAGCTCCTTTGGCCGGCCGGACGGACTTGGGAGCGCCGACATGTACGTGTCGCACCGGGACGCCCATGGCCAGTGGTCGCGACTCCGCCATCTGGCGCCGCCGCTCAACTCGAGCGATCGCGACTACTCGCCCCGGTTCGCGCCCGACGGGCGCCACCTGATCTTCAGCAGCGAGCGCGGGTTCGCGCTGGATTCGGCCGCCGCGCCGCTCGACTACGGGGCGCTGGTCGCGCGGCTGCGCCAGACCGCGAATGGGAGCGGCAACATCTACGAGATCGACGTCAGTATGCTCGACTCACTTGCCGAGCCGGTGGCGGCGGGGCACCTCCAGCGATAGCTCAGTATCAGAGCTACCACCACTGAAGGGCGCAGTAGCCTACCACGGTGTCCGGGGGGCCTCTATCATACGGTTCGCCTTCCCCTGCCGGAGCGGTTGCCCGTGGCCGATACCCTTCCCCGCCTCACGGCCGCACTTGCCGGCCGGTACCGCATAGAGCGGGAGCTTGGGCGCGGCGGGATGGCGACGGTCTATCTGGCCGACGATCTCAAGCACGGGCGCCAGGTGGCCATCAAGGTACTGCGGGCCGAGCTGTCGTCGGCGCTGGGGCCCGACCGATTCCTGCGCGAGATGGAGATCGCCGCGCGGCTCAGCCATCCGCACATCCTGCCGCTGTACGACTCGGGCGATGCGGGCGGCTCGCTCTTCTACGTCATGCCCTACATCAAGGGCGAGTCGCTGCGCCAGAAGCTTACGCGCGAGCGAGAGCTCCCGGTCGATGAGGCGCTCACGATCACCCGGCAGGTCGCGGCCGCGCTGGACCACGCGCACGCCCAGCAGGTCGTGCATCGGGACGTCAAGCCAGAGAACATCCTGCTGCACGAAGGCGAGGCGATGGTCGCCGACTTCGGCATCGCGCTGGCACGACATCCGAAGAGGGCAAGCGGCTCACGGAGACGGGACTCGTGATCGGGACGCCGGAGTACATGAGTCCCGAGCAGGCGATGAGCGACCGGGAGCTCGACGCGCGGAGCGACGTGTACAGCCTCGCCTGCGTGCTGTACGAGATGCTGGCCGGCGAGCCGCCGTACACCGGTGCGAACCCGCGTGCGATCATCGCGAAGCAACTCGTCGATCCCGTGCCCGGTGTGCGACGGCTGCGGGCGGCCGTGCCGCTGGCGATCGAGGAGGCGCTCAAGACCGCGCTCTCGCAGGCGCCGGCCGACCGGTTCGCGTCCGCGGCCGCGTTCGTCGAGGCGCTGACGGCGCCCGAGCCCCGGCGCGCCCCGGCGGTCGCCGTGTTGCCTTTCCTGAGCCTGAGCGCGGACCCGGAGAACGAGTACTTCGCCGACGGCATCACCGAGGACGTGATCGCGCACCTGTCGAAGATCCGTTCGCTCAAGGTGATCTCGCGCACCTCGGTGATGCAGTTCAAATCGCGTGCGCAGGGGCTCAAGGAGATCGCGGCGATGCTGGGCGCCGACACCGTCCTCGAGGGGAGCGTGCGGAAGGCGGGGGACCGGGTGCGGATCGTGGCACAGTTCATCGACGCCGAGACCGACCAGCATCTGTGGGCGGAGACGTACGACCGGCGATTGACCGACATCTTCGTGATCCAGACCGACGTCGCGCTGCACATCGCGGCCGCGCTCAAGGCCGAGCTATCGGCCGATGAGCAGACGCGGATCCGGAAGGAGCAGACGCGGGACCTCAAGGCGTATCAACTGTACGTGCAGGGCCGGCACCTGCTCGTGAAGTACACGTTGCCCGCGATGAAGCGGGCGATCATGTACTTCGAGCGGGCGATCGCGGCGGATCCGACCTATGCGCTCGCTTATGCGAGCATGGCGATGGTGTACGCCGATTTCGGAGAAGGTGCCACACAGGCATCGGCGGACGCATTCGCACGGGCGCGGGCCGCGGCGGAACAGGCGCTGGCGCTCGACCCGGCGTTGGGCGAGGCGCACTGCGCGATGGCGTATCTCCGTTACCTGCATTTCGACTGGGATGGCGCCGAACGCGAGTTTCAGCAGGCGCTGGAACTGAGCCCGGGCAGCGCGGACGCCTACGATTTGTACGGCCGCATGTACGCCGCGCTGGGGCGGTACGACGAAGCGATCGCTCTGCAGCAGCGGGCGCAGGAGCTGGATCCGCTGGCGCATCGGCTGGATGTCGCGACGACGCAGCTCCGGGCGGGCCGGTACGCCGAGTCGGCGGCGGGTGCGGCGCGGGCACTGGAGGACGATCCCGAGCTGGATCGCGGGCACGCGACACTCGGGTGGGCGCGGATCAAGATGGGGAAGCCGGAGGAGGGGCTTCTGGCGCTCGAGCGTGCGGCCGCACTCGCACCCGGCAATATCCAGTGGCATGCGCAGCTCGGACAGGCGTATGCGGAGACGGGCCGGACGGAGAAGGCGCGCGAGATGCTACGCCGGCTCGAAGAGATGGGGCGGCACTCGTACGTTTCGCCATACCACCTCGCCTTCATCTACACGGGGTTGGGGGAGCATGAGCGGGCGCTGGATCTGCTCGAGCAGGCGTACGCGGAGCGGACGGGTGCGGTGGCCGGGATCGCCGGGTCGTTCCTGCTCGCGCCGCTGCGGCCCTATCCGCGGTTCAAGGCCTTGCTCGTCAAGATCAACCAGCGCTGACCGGCGCGGCCGTGCCGCGCAGGATGGCTGTCAGGTCCGGCGAATGCGCGCGGTCAGCGCCCCCACCCGCCGCCGGCTGACGGGGACGCGCGCTCCATTCCGCAGGATGGCTACGCCTCGTCCAATGCCGGAGACCTGGATCTCGCGGACGCGATCGAGCCGTACGATCGCGCGGCGGTGAACCCGTACAAACTGGCGGGGATCGAGGCGGCGCTCGAGTGATGCGAGGGAGTCTCTGAGCAGGTGCCGCGTTGTCCCGGAGTGGATCCTTACATAGTAGTCCTCCGCCTCGATCCAATCGACGTCCTCCAAAACGATTACGACGGTCCCGCTGGCCGTCGGCACGACAATGCCATGGTCCAGCTGCCGGTCACGCGGTTCGGCGACCATTGGGGATGCCGGCGTGGCAGCGGCCGCGTCGCCCGTGGCGACGAACGCCAGCAACGCCTGGAGCTGTGAGGCGACCGACCGCAGCGATCCGAGCCGCCACTGCTCGCGCACTCGCGCCACCGTCGCCGCGAAACGGGCGGCGGTGAGTGGTTTGACGAGATAGTCGAGTGCCCGGATCTCGAACGCCCGAACCGCGAACGCATCGTGCGCCGTCACAAAGACAATGGCGGGCATTCGTGAGGCGCCCCGTTCACGCACGACCCCGAATCCGTCGAGCTCCGGCATCTGAACGTCGAGGAAGACGAGGTCGGGGGCGAGCGTGTCGAGAGCGGTGAGGGCTTCGCGTCCGTCGCGGCATTCACCCACGACATCAATGTCCGGTTCGTGGGCGAGCAACTGCCGGATGCCACGCCGGGCGAGGGGTTCGTCATCGACGATGAGCGCGCGAATCCTATCCGGCATGGGTCGCGACCTCGGTGGATGTGAACTCCCGATAGGGGAAGCGAAGCGTCGCGATGGTGCCGCGTGCGGCCGCCGCAGGCCGCAGCTCGACACTCGCGAGGGGTCCATGCATCGCCAGCAGACGGGCGCGGGTGTTGGCGAGTCCGACGCCTGGGCCGTCCGGGACGTCCTGGGCGGGCGGACCCGGGCCGTCGTCTTCTACCGAGAGGACGAGGTCGTCGTGCTCACGCCGCGCCCGAATTCGCAGCGTGCCGGCGTCCGTGCGCTTCGCGATGCCATGCCGGAGCGCGTTCTCCACGAGGGGTTGGAGAACAAACGTCGGCACGGCCGCCTGCAACACCGCGGGGTCGATATCGAATATCGGCCGGAGCCGATCGGAAAAGCGGATTCGCTCGATCTCGAGGTAACGGTGCAGGAACGCGATCTCCGTCTCGAGTGGCGTCTCGGGCGTGTTGTCCGCGTGCAGCACTTCATGCAGGACATCGCTCAGGAGCTCCAGCATCCGTGATGCGGCGGGCGTATCCTGGTCGCGAACGAGCACGGCCAGCGCATTCAGGCTATTGAAGAGAAAGTGTGGGTGCAGCTGCATGCGGAGCGCGGCCAGCCGTGTCTCGGCGAGTTGTGCTGACAGCCGCGCGGCGTGCGTCTCGCGAGACTGGACCTCGACGAAATAGTGCGCGGCGCGCTCGGCACCGATCACGGCGAAGTACACGAGCACGCCGAACGGCAACGTCGTGAACAGCCAGCTCACGGCACCGCGCATCGTGATCTCGCCCTCGGGCCCAGGGACGATCAGGCCTCGCAGCACCGTGCCGGCGCCAGCCCATACCGCGCAGAGAGCGAGCAATGCGAGCAGGTGAACGGCAATGTTGCGGCGAAGCACCGGCGGCCGCAGGGGGAAGATCCGGGCGAGGCGGAACACGATCGGAGTCAGCATCCCGTAGATCAGCCAATCGCCGGCGGTCCAGGTGATCAGCTGCCAACTGGCCGTGGGACCATTGCCGAGTCGTGATTGCACATAGGTGTCGAGCGCGCCGAGGATGGCGGGGCCCACCCAGGCGGCGGAAAGGAGGAGCCAGATCGGCGTCGCGGGGCGATCGGCAGAGTGCGCGCATCAATGGCAATGTCGCGTGGGAGAGAGGCGCCGCAAGGGTGCACGGGCAGGCGTCACACATGACGACGCAGTTGCGGAACCTCTCGCCGTTCGCTGCGCCCTGCGCGCCGTTGGCTGCACGTCGTCGCCCGTTGGCGGAGTCGCCGTTGTGACGCCGCGCCCGGAGTCCTATTGTCGCGTGGTTGAAGGCATATCGACCGCACTGACCCGACGACCAGACAGGCGAATCGCCCATGGCCAGCGCCGCCCCGCATCCACCAGACCCCATCACAGACGGGTTAGCCGCGCTGGCCCCGCACGGATCGGCGAGGTCCACCCGGCTCGTCTCGATCGACATCGTGCGCGGTCTGGTGATGGTACTGATGGCCATCGATCACGTGCGGGACTACTTCACGAAGCTGCGGTTCGAGCCAGAGACCCTCGACCTGACGTATCCGTCGCTGTTCATCACGCGATGGGTGACCCATCTCTGCGCGCCGGGGTTCTTTCTGCTCGCGGGGACGGGCGCATTTCTCTATGCGCAGCGGCGCGGCGAGCCGGCGGTGCGGCGGTTCCTGCTGACCCGGGGTGTGTGGCTGATGGTGCTGGAGTTCACCCTTGTCGGGACCGCGTGGAGCTTCCGGGTGCCATGGGGATTCTTCGGCGTGATCTGGTGTCTTGGGGCGTCGATGATCGTCGTGGCGGGTTTGACGTTCCTTCGGCCGCGCGCGATGCTCGTGGTCGCGATCGTGATCATTGCCGCGCACGATCTGCTCGACCCGGTTCGACCTGGTGCGTTCGGGTCGTGGGGCTTCCTCTGGTCATTGATGCATGTGCGGGGCGGCATTCAGATCGGGAGCGTGCGAGAGTTCGTGCTGTTTCCGCTCGTGCCCTGGTGCGCCGTGATGGCACTCGGCTACGCGATGGGGCCATTGTTCCTGCGCAAGGACCGTGGACAGCCGGTGTTGCTGAGAGCGGGTTGGGCGGCGCTCGCGGCGTTTGCGCTGCTGCGGCTCACCAACGTGTACGGCAACCCGCCGGCGGGACTCGGGGGCGTCAGCCAGGGCGACTGGCATCTGCAGCCGACGTTGGCCAAGACCGCGATCCTCTTTTTCGACGTCGAGAAGTATCCGCCATTGCTGCAATTCCTGCTCATGACCCTCGGGGTGATCTGCTTACTGCTATGGGCGGCTGAGCGGTCGCGAGACTCGCGGTTACTCGGACCGCTGGTGGTCTTCGGCCGGGTGCCGCTTTTCTTTTACGTGGCGCACCTGTACGTGATTCACGTGCTCGCGGTGTTCGCCGGGCTGCTGGCGCATCAGCCCACGGCGTGGCTTTTCCACGGCGCCATTTTCGGCCCCGAGCCCGATTCGTACGGATTCGGGTTAGCCGTGGTGTACGTGGTGTGGGTGTTGGTGGTCGTGCTGCTCTACTGGCCGTGCAAGCGCCTGGCGGCACTCAAACAATCGGGGCGGTACCCGTGGCTCAGCTACGCATAGTGGTGGCTTTCGGCCCACTCACATTGAGTGGTCGCCGAGCGCCCAGCTTTCAACGTGGCTACCGATGCCGGGCTCTGTGGTCCAGCGAGTCGAGCATCCGAATCGACGCGTCGTTCCCAGGGGCGAGCCTGGCGGCCGTCAAGAATTCGACCCGTGCCCCTGCCGTGTCATGTGTTCCGAGCAAGGCTAGTCCGAGTCCGTTGTGCGTCTCGAATCCGTCGGGATAGAGCTCCACTCCCATGCGCATGAACTCGGCCGCGCCGGCCGGGTCGCTCTTGAGTAGATCGAGTCCATCGCCGTACAGCATGTACGGATGAAATGGCGGCTCGCCACTATCGGCACGCACTGCACTATCGAACACGGCTCGTGCCTCACGAAGGCGGTGCGCCGTGACGAGGCTGTCGAAGCGTGCCACGAACACCTTGAGCGGCGGATACGGCGCAACCCGGCGGTCGCGAACGCGCCGAATACTATCGATGGGCCACCACTGGCCGCGCGCCATTACACCGGACAGTGAATCAATATTCGTGATGTCGGTGAGCGGATTGGCGGATAGCAGAATGAGATCCGCTCGCATTCCTGGCGCCACCACACCGAAATGATCGGCCGGCCGAATCTCCTGCGCCACGAACGCGCCGGCGTTGTATGTCGCCGCCCGGAGCGCCTGGTACGGCGTCAGGCCCGCGGCGACCAGGTCGCGGATCTCCACGTGTACGCCCCACCCCGGGAAGTTCGATGACGTCGCGTCGGTTCCCACGAGGAGCCTCACCTGCGCGTCGTTCAACGCCTTGACGAGACGCGGCAGAAACGCCGCCATCGTACGGAGCATGGACACGAACGCCGGTATGTTGGGCCGGTTGACATACCCGTTGTTTGCGGGCCGGTACGCCTCGAAGATCGCGGGCGGGAGATGCTGGCCCTCGGGAATGGATATCTCGCTATCCGGACTCGCGATGACGCCGAGAAAATCGGGAGTCGAGGACAGCATCGCGATTACCCACGCATCCGCCGCCTTGGTTTGCGCCACGATCGCAGGGATCCTGGCCGTATCCGGCTGGGCGTGAAAGTAGGAGAAGAAATACTCCTCGGCGTGCGCGATGACCCGCTGGCCATTGCGTAGCGATTCCTCCGCCCCGACCGAGCGCACGATGTGGCCGGCGACGGGAAGCCCAACGATCTTCGCCTCACGCAGGATGGCCCGATACACATCGGGGCTCAGATTGTTGTACACCTTCACGAAGTCGTACCCGTCCCGTTTTTCAAAGTCCACGACGGTCTTTGCTTCAGCCACCGTCGCGACCTCGATGTGCGTCGGATTGATCGGGGGCGCCCCGTCGAGGATCGGCGCCGTCGTGTAGATCGTCGGTCCCACGAGGCGGCCCTCGCGAACGGCGGCCCGCCAGCGAAGCGTTTGCGGACCTCCACTGAAGGAGGCGACGGTCGTCACTCCCCACACGAGGTCCGACAGCAGCTCTTCCGACTCGTACAGATGCACGTGCATGTCGGTGAGGCCGGGCATCAAATACGCGCTGTGCCCGTCGACTACGGTTGCGCCGGGTGCGATCGCCGCGGCACCAGCGGGGCCGACAGACACGATCAACGAGCCGCGTGTGAGTACGGTCTGGTCGCGGAGCACGCGTTCGCTATCCATGGGGATCACGTTCACGTGCGTGAACGCGAACACCGCCTGCGCGTTGGGCGGCGCCGAGTCCGCGCCGTGCGTGCAGGCGGCGACCCCAAACACAGAGACCGTCAGGAATAGGCCAGCAACGGCACGAGAGCTCATTGGCATCGGTTTCACGCCCAGATTTTCCTATGCCGGAGGACAGCCGGAACGAGACGACCGTGCTCTGACACCCGGTCGATGTGTTTGGTTGGTGGACCGGCGAGGCGTGGGTTGCTTGTGGCGACTGTCCCTCTCACTACAGTCCGACCTTGGCCGCGGCGTTCTGGCGAAACACCGTCGCGTGGCGGATGTATTTCCGGAGCGTGTCGCCGCGTTTGTGCCGGCTTTGCCGCATGATGTCACTTTCGGACACCCCGGCCGCGGCCGCGCTCGTGATGAACCCAGCTCGCAGGCTGTGTCCGGCGTAGCGCGCGGGATCCATGCTTTCCGCCAGCGCGGTGTTTCCTCTTTCGATTGCGGCATCGCGTGCCGCTGACACCGCGCGTTTGATCACGAGCGCGACGCCGCGATCCGTGAGCCGGGTGGGTGCGATGTGGTTGTGCCGGGTGATGGGGCGGAAGACCGGGCCGTCGGAGATGCCGGCGAGAGAGAGCCAGTCCGTGAGTGCGCGGACCGGGCAGGTCTCGGGGTGCGCGCCGTAAGGGAGGCCGACTTCTTCGGCGCGTCCTTCCTGGTCGGTTTTGGAGAAGGGGATCGTGATGATGATCCCATCGCGGTGGCGGGCGCAGTGCGCGTGGTCGATCGCGACGAGCTCCGAGCGGCGGAACGCGCCGGCGAAACCCACGAGGAGGAGCGCGCGGTCGCGGACCCCGGAGGGTGACATTGGCAGCGTATCAACCATGGCGCGGAGAAACTCCGTGACCGTCGGCGCTTTGCCGCGGGGGGCGACGCCGAGCGTGCGGCGGATGCCGCGCCAGGTATCGCGGAGGACCGGGTCACGGGTATCGAGCTCGTGGCCGGCGGCGCGGTGGAAGTGGCGGATGGCGGAGAGGCGCCGGTCGAGGGTGGTGACGCGGCGGGGCCGTTCGATCCAGACTGCGCCATTGCGGCGTCCTTCGGCCAGGGCCGTGAGGTAGAGGGCGACGAGGCGTGGGTCGGCGGGGAGTGAGGGGGCGTGGTGGCGGGCGCACCATCCGGCGAAGTGGCGCCAGTCGGACTCGTAGCCTCGGACGGTGTTGGGGGCGCGGGCGGCGCCGATGTAGGCTTCCGCGCGAGCGACGAGGTAGCCGGCCTCGACCGTAGGCGCGTCGTGGACACCGAGTTCGGTGCCGGAGGGTGGCGTCGGAGGGCTGTTGGGTGGTTCTAGCATCCGATAAGATTGCCATATCGGTAGTTAAGTGCACCAGAGCCGATTGGGCCGGACATCCCGGCAGTTTCCCAGAGCGCGCGTCCTGATGTGGCTCAATTTGACGGATGATAGCGCAATTTGCTATTATTCAACGATAGCGGTGGGTGCTATCATCACCCGTGCACCGACGCCACTCTGAAACCCTTCTGGCGATCTATCGCATTCCGCCCACGATCCGGTGGGCAGACATTGAATCTGCTGCTGAAAGCAGTCGGGCAGGTCAAAGAACGGGAGGGTTCGCGGATCGTGGCGATGGCAAATGGAGTCTCGGCCGTGTTTCACCGGCCTCACCCCTCCCCAGACGCACGACGATATCTGATTCGCGATGTGAGGGACTTTCTCATGCGCGCCGGCATTCGCCCTGAGAACGAATAGCTGGATCACGACAATCCTCACTCTCGGAGAACGGGCGCGATGGCAGTCATCATGACGTATAAGGGATATATCGGCAAAGTAGAGTTCGACGAAGACGCAGATGAGATGCATGGGGCCGTGATCAACACGCGCGACGTCATCACCTTTGTGGGCCGTACCGTCAAGCAAACCCGCAAGGCGCTGCGCGATTCGGTCGAGGTGTATCTCGCGCACTGTGCAGAGGAAGGGGTCGAGCCAAATCGGCCCTATTCAGGCAAGATCCTATTGCGCCTCACTCCTGAACTCCACGCGAGACTGATCGAACTGGCAGCCGCCGAGGACACGAGCCTGAACGAGTTCGCCGAACGGACACTTGCCCGGGCTGCGGCCGCAGCTTGACGAGGCGCGGCTCTGGCGGCTCGCTCATGCGAATAGCCGATCAATCCAGTTACCGACCTACAAAGATGGCGCGCTTGCCGACCTCTCTCGTACGGAAGCAGATCTATTTGGATGAGGCGCTCGACAGGCTTCTAAAGCAGTGGGCTGCCAATGCCGGTGTGAGTCAGTCGGAGCTAGTCCGGCAGGCCCTCTCGCGACATGCAGCGCATGTTGCGGCCTCAGCGCGTCCCAGAAATGCGTGGCGGCGTCAGCGCCGTCGCATCCGGGCGTCGATCGCACGGGGGCCGTTGGATGGCATCCGGAACTGGACTCGCGAAGACCTCTATCGCCGCGAAACCTGAGGGGTCACAACCAGGTGGGCGGGATGACCGCCCATGAGTGGCCCTTGCAATCCGCGTAGTTTGATCCGAACTCATTGCGAGATGTCCCTGGCGAACACAACTTCGCCGGAGGTGCCTTGTCGCGTCAGCACTCCTGCCAGGATATCACGACGCATTCATGTTGAGCCCTCCCCTGCGCTCCCACCCGCATGCGCCGCCGCCCGATCCGGCGCGCCTATCGTGGCTCGTGATCGTCGCGGCGTGGACTGTCCCGGCGGCACTCTCAACGTTCGAGACGGTGATGTTCGCCGGCGCGAGTCATCACCCGATTTCCGTCGCGCGGGCGTTTGCCGCCGAAGCACCCGGCTGGTACACCTGGGCGGCGCTCACGCCGGTTGTCGTGGCGCTCGGCCAGCGGTTCCCGCTCGATCGCCAGAGACGACCGGCCGCGATCGGCGTCCACATCGGCGCGAGCCTGGCCGCCAGCCTCCTCGTCGCCACCGTGAGCGCCACAGCGGACGCCGTGGTGCGGTCATCACCGCTCGCCCTATCCACGTTGATTCGCGTCTGGTTTCTGTCGGGGCTTCCGGCGACCACACTCGCGTATTTCGCCGTGCTTGGCATCAGCTATGCGCTGTTCAGTGCCGCCCGGCTCCGTGCGCGGGAGCGCCACGCCGAGCAACTGGCGGCACAACTGACGGACGCGCGTTTGAGCGCGCTCCGCATGCAACTCCAGCCGCATTTCCTGTTCAATAGTCTGAACGCGATCATGGCGCTCGTCCGTGACCATGATACGCCCGGAGCGATCAATGCCCTCTCGCTGCTGAGCGATCTGCTTCGGACCAGTCTCCGGGTTGACGCCGCCCATCAGGTACCCCTTCGAGACGAACTCGAATTCGTCCGCCGGTATCTGGCCATGGCGCAAATCCGGTTCGGTGACCGGCTCGCTGTCGAATACGCAGCCGACGACGGAGTGCTCGGCGAACTCGTGCCGACCTTCATTCTGCAGCCTGTCGTGGAGAACGCAGTCCGTCACGGGATCGCTCCGTCGCGAGCGCCTGGCAGGATCGACATCCGTGCATCGCGCGACGCCACACAGCTCGTGCTCACCGTTTGTGACGATGGCAAGGGCTTGCCGCCGGAATGGGAGGATGGGACATCGGAAGGTGTTGGGCTCGCCAATACGCGCGCGCGGCTCGCGTACATGTATGGAGCGGCGAGTTCTCTCACTATCGCACGGGGTCGCGACGATCGCGGCGTGGTCGCGACCATCCGACTCCCGGGCATGATGCCCACAGATGTCGTGCAACCATCAAGCACCGCCGCGCCCCCCCTGGCGGCCAACCGATGACGGACCCCGTGCCAGGTCTCGGCCGCCCCGACGCCCGGATTCGAGCGCTCATTGTCGAGGACGAGCCCCTCTCCCGGCGCGCGCTGCACCAATTGCTCTCGCGTCATCCCGACGTCGAGATCCTGGGTGAATGCCGCGATGGAGTCGAAGCAGCTGACGCGCTCGAGGCCATCCGGCCCGATGTGATGTTCCTCGACATCCGGATGCCGGAGCGATCGGGGCTCGAGGTGGCACGCGCCGCCGCGCGAGCGGGCGTCAAGCCGCTCATCGTCTATGTCACGGCCTTCGATGAGTTTGCGGTCCCGGCGTTCGAGACGGATGCGGTAGACTATCTGCTGAAGCCAGTGACCGAGGATCGCTTCGACGCGGCTCTCCAGCGCGTGCGGGACCGGCTGGCGTTGCAGGCCCGCGCACAGGCGCGGACCGCAGAGCCGCCACGGTACGCGGACCGTCTGCGCGTGCATGTCCGGGGCGGCGAGCTGCTGATCGCAACCGAGGCGGTCGACTACATCGCGGCTGACGATGTCTACGCACGACTGCATGCCGCTGGCAAGCGCTATCTGATGCGTGTGACGCTCGATGCGCTCCAGCGTGAACTCGACCCGGTGGACTTCGTTCGGGTGCATCGATCGTACATCGTGCGGATCGACCGCATCGCAGCAGTGCAGCGCCAACCGAACGGAAACCGCGCCATGCGGCTCACCAGTGGCGCGCGGATTCCGGTGAGCCGGCGCCGTCGCCAGGTGGTTGACGAAGTCCTCGCCACTCGCCGAGTAGGCTGAGAGCGGCGGCGCTGGGCCGGCGCTCGCCGCTGGCGACACCGGTCCAGCCGTTCACCACATTCGGGGTGCGCGAGAGGGCGAGCAGTGGGCACTAGTTAGCGCACATTCGCCCGGTACTCTCTCGCCACCGAGCTGCCCGATGCGCCGACTCGCGCTTCTGCCCGCCAGCCTGCTCCTGTTCGCCACTGGCACCGCACTGCGACCCAATGGCTCCCCGCTCGGTACCCGCGTTCGAGTGTGGTCTGCGAGGCTCGTGTCCGCGCCCTCGGGCGCTCGTGCCCCGCTGCCGGCCCACGAACTCGTCAACGGTGCATTGGACGCAATGGGGGGCATCACCTTGCAGCGCGCGCGGGCGTTGCGCGTCGCGGGCATCGAACATTTGTTCGCGCTGGGCAATGCGGAGCGTGCCGAGGGACCGTGGCGGGTCGTGTATACACGATTCACGGAGCTTCGCGATCTCTCTCAATTCCGGATCCGCCGGAGCGTGACCCCGCTTGGGGCGCGCAATGCCCAGCCACCGGCTACGCTGGTGATGTCGGATTCGGTGGCGGCCGTGCGGATGGGCGACCGCCAGACCGGCGCTGCTCCGTCGACCGTCGAAGACGCGCTCGACCGGGTGGGAGCGTCGCCGGAGCGCGCACTGTCGCTGGCCGCTGCCGCATTGGACCTCCGATCCGACGGAACCGTTACCCACTGGGGCGTCGTTCACGACGTGGTCTCGTTTCCGTGGCGGACCGGGCGCATGCGAATCGAGATCAGCCGGGAATCACGGCTGCCGACTGCGGTGGAGATCGTCCGCACCTACCCCGATGATTTCCGGCGCGCGCCGTTCGGGGACATCACACTTCGCTTCGAGTACGTGGATTGGGACGTCGACGCGGCGGGTATATGGTGGCCGCGGCAGCAGATCATCTCCCAGAACGGCGAACCGCTCCGCAACATCACGATCGACAGCGTCGCGTTCGACAGTACCCCGACGCCATCAGATACCTTTGCGATCCTGGATTCGGCGCGAGCGCAGTTTGCCGCGCAGGCGCGGCGGACAGTGCGCTTCTTCCGTCGCAGCGGCGCAGCCCCGGCGCAGGAGCTTCGCGACGGCATCGTGCGCGTTCCTGACTACTGGACCATGACCATCGTACGACAGGATGATGGCATCGTCATCTTCGAGGCACACATCAGCGCCGCGTATCTGCATGACGTCATCGGCGAGGCCCGGCATCGATATCCCGGCTTGCCAATCAAGGCGATCGTCATGTCATCCGATCCATGGGCGCATCTCGGCGGGGTGCGCGAAGCGATGGCGATGGGCATTCCCATCTACGTCAACGCGCGGAGCGTGCCGTTCCTGCAGAAGGTGTCCCGGGCTCCGCATACGCTCGACCCCGATTCGCTTCAGCGCGTTCCACGGCCCCCTCATCTCATCCCGGTTTCTGGAAAGACCGTGATAGGCAGCGGCAAGAACCGCATTCGAGCTTTACCCGGTTGGGGGCTCGTACGCAGAGCGCATGACGATGGCCTACTTCCCGGAGCTCCGAATGCTGTACGGCGCGGACCTCGTCTTCGCCACGGAAGGGGGCGGATACGATCGGGCCCCGGCGATCGATCTGCGGCGTGCCGTGGCGCGCGAGCGGTTGGCAGTCGATACGGTGTTCTGCGTGCAAGCCAAGCCCGCCATTGCGTGGTCGTCATTCGTTCCGGCCGGGATGGCGACGGAGGGGGTGCCTGGCGGGAGCAAGTAACGCCACAGCGCCACATGGTTGGGCGTATCGAACATACCCGCGGTGACGCACCTCGGGCCTCGCTTCAGGAGGCCGCGTTCAGCACCGGTCGAACAGCACGTCCTCGGCTCCTTCCCACTGCACTCGCCGGCCAAACTCAGCGAGGTGATGGCGGCTCTCCACTATCGTCAGGAAGTGGTTTCCTGACAGCTGTCCGACATGGCTCGAGAAGGTGCATCCGTCGTACGGGATGAGAATCTCAGTCTGGCTCAATCCGCCCGGATAGAACAGGATCTCGCCGGGTGCGGGATGGCTGGTGTTGTTCTCGTAGGGCACGCCCAGATCGAGATCGCCCATGGGGATGTAACCAGCTCCGCCACTCCACCGCGCCTGGATGATCCTGTTCTTGAATGGCAGCAGGTTGCCGAACGCGGCACACGTGCGGGGGGCAGCCTCCTCTTCGAAGTGTGCCGCGAATTCGAGCCGCCCAATGCAGATCCGGACCCGCTCTCCTGATCGCCTCTCCGTCACGGTGCCTGTGATTTGAGCTTCGCGAGCATCTTGCTGGCGTTGTCGTTGGCCGGGTTGAGTGCGAGGGATCGCTCGTAGTTCGTGATCGCCAGCGTCCGATCGCCATGGTTCATGTAGGCTTCCCCCATGCTGTCGTACACATTGGCGCTTTTCGGGAAGGCGTCGGCGTTGAGGCGAAATATCGCGATTGCGGCGTCGACCTTTCCGCCCTGCAAGAGTTCGTATCCGAGGTGGTTGAGCTGCTGCTCCTCGAAGGCGATCGCCGGATACCGCGCTCGAAGGGTGTGATATGTACGGACGGCGGAATCCGGTCCGCCTTGGCCGAGCGCGTTCGCAACGACGTGCTCGATGTCGGGCGCCATCTGGTCACCCAGGTAGATCTCAGCCACGCGGTCAGCCCACGCTGGCGTCGGAACCGACAGCCCTACCCTCCTGTTGCAGAGCACCGCGACGGAAAAGCGTTGGTCCGGATATCGGGTGAGC
This sequence comes from uncultured Gemmatimonadales bacterium, assembly GCA_963706505.1. Lineage (GTDB taxonomy): Bacteria > Gemmatimonadota > Gemmatimonadetes > Gemmatimonadales > Gemmatimonadaceae > Palsa-1248. The sequence continues at coordinate 354,056 of CAVPLX010000002.1, read as the reverse complement.
CAGCTCTGATATCCGCTCCAGCCACCGATGTGCGCGACCGTGCGCAAGCCGCGATACGCTCCAATGAAAAGTCCGGCAGCGTACGGGATCGTATCACCGGAGGCGAGAACACCTCGCTCCTGCATCATCGCCAGCACGGTGGGGCCGCCGATGGCGTGGTCGTAGAAGTTGCCGTCCCACTTGGCGAGGTCCTCGACAGTCGAGTATAGACCGGTGGCGCCGAGGAGGTCATTCCGGGAGTTTGCCTTGTACCATCCCCCGGTGCTGTCGGGCGGAGGCTGATCGCCGGTCAGCAATGTGTTTCGATTGATGTACGCGCTCGCGAGGTTGGGGATCGCTGGCGCATGATTGTTGAACTGGGTCGACGTCATCCGAAGCGGCTTGAAGACGTGTTCGGCGGCAAACTCGCGTAGCGACTGCCCTGATGCACGCTGGACGATCATCGCGAGAAGCGCATACCCAGAGCTGCTGTAGTGAAAACGCGTACCGGGTGAGAACTCCAACTTCTGCTGCTTCAGGAATTCGAGGAACTGTTGCTCGGTCATCGGATCGGTGATCGCGCGGCCACCCGTCAGGGTCCACGGGACGTAGTCTGGAATACCACTCGTGTGGTGTACCAGTTGACGAATCGTTATGCGTGTCCCGGCTGCGGCCCCGAGGCCGGGAAGCTCCGGCAGCCATTTCCGCACGTCATCGTCGAGCGACAGGCGGCCTTCTCGCGCAAGCAGGAGGATGCTGAACGCCGTGAACTGCTTCGACAGCGAGGCGAGACCGAACACCGAACCCGGCGTGATGCGGGTCCCTGTTCCGACATCGGAGAGCCCGTACCCGTGCGAGTAGGCCAACCGGCCGGCTCGAATCACTGCGACGGCACAGCCTGGAGAACCGGCCGAGTCGTACCGCGCGAACAGCGAATCGACCCGGCGGGCCCGCGTATCGTTTGTCTCCGCCGGAGACGCGGCGCGAGCTGCTGGGGCGCTCTGCGGGTGCTGGCCCAGCACGAAACCCGGGTTCAGGGTGACCAGACTGGCGGCCGCTACGAGGCGACGAGCGGTGCGCGGCCAACGCACGATGTGAATCATGCTGTTCTCGTTGAGGTCCCCGAGACACATTCTTGATGCGTGGACAGCTATTGGTTCCGGTGCAGCGTCGTCGGGGGCCGGGGGCGACGCCATGAACCATTCATCCGGCTGGGATGTCCTATCCGCAGGCAACGTAGTGCGGTCTCATGGAGGAGTCTTGTACCAGCAGCGCGCGCCTGGGACGAACGATGCGTCAGGACCATGGGGCCGCCCCAGTGCGGGCCGGCGGGAGTGGTCGCGGGAGGTCGCGGGGTTCGTATTTGCTGAGGCGTCCTATGCGGCGCAGGCGCGGGTGGCACGCCACAGTCACGAGTTGGCGGGATTGGCGATCGTGCTCGAGGGTGGTTACCGGAAACGCATCCAGCGCATCGACCATGACTGCCGGCCTGGCACAATGACATTAGAGCCCCCGGGGGTCAGTCACGCCGAGTCGTACGGGCGCGTCGATGTGCGCGCCCTCCTCGTCGAGATTCAGCCGCGGCGCCTCGAGATGCTCGCTGACTACGCTCCCGTGCTTCGGGCTCCCATGTGCGTCGATGACAGTGCGGCCCGCACCATAGGACGGCGCGTCCGGCACGAACTGCGGGCACCGGATGCAGCGTCGGCGCTCGTGCTCGAGGGCCTGGCGCTCGAACTGGTCGCGGCGGTGGGTCGGGCGGCTGAGCGTGGCGACGGGGCACCTGTCTGGTTACGACGGGTCACCGAGCGGCTTCGCGAGGAGTTCCGGTCCGACATTGGGCTCAGTGACCTTGCGGCAGGCGTGGGTGTCCACCCCGCGCATCTGGCGCGGGCCTTTCGCGCCCGGGAAGGATGTAGCGTTGGCGAGTTCGTCCGCCGCCTTCGCATCGAGTGGGCGGCCGGTCAGATGGCAGCCACCGACACATCACTTTCGGCACTCGCTCAAGCCGCTGGCTTTTTCGACCAGAGCCATTTCACTCGGGTGTTTGCGCGACAAATGGGTACGAGCCCGGCTCGGTACCGGCTGCTGATTCGACGCTCGTAGTGCTCGCACGTAGGGCGATGTGGCGCGAACGACAGCGCCGCATGGACATTGGCGTATCCTCGGATTTTGGACGATCGATGCACGTCGACGCGAGAGGAATTCGGTCCGCGACGCCGGGGAATACGGCACGGTTCTCTCGCGCGAACCTATCGGTCGCACGCAACGCGGCGGCCGCTCCGTTCAAAACATCATCGTCAGTGCAATCGGAACGGTGACAGTTACACCGTCGCGGCGGACTGCGAGGCGGCGGGTGAGACCGTCGGCGCGGAGTAGCTCTCGAAGCCGGCCATACGGCAACACCGAGGCCGGCTGGCCGTCAATACCGACCACCTCATCTCCCGGGTGAACTCCCGCCCGCTCCCCCGCGCTGCCAGCCACGACAGCGAGCACTCGCCACGCACTTCCCGCACTATCGGCGGAGGCGAGACTAAGTCCACTCCCATCGACGGTGTCCGGCAGATCGAACTGTCCGCGCAACTCCATGATTACCCGTGATCGCGAGTAATCGAAAGTCAGGCGCATCCGCCGGAGAATCGGCTCGCCGATCGTCCCATCGGTGACGGCGGTGGCGCCGAACGACCCGTCCATCTCCACAGCGAGCGCGGTGCTGGGCCAGTTAATGATCAGCGGGCCGAGCTTCAGCGATGGCATGCGTAGCAGTTCGCCCTCGGTTGCGGCGCCGGCGCCCCCACCGAAGGGCCCGTGCACGGTGACTGTATCGTGCAGGAGTTGATATGCGGCCACGGTCCGCTGTGACAAGCGCACGGCGTAGCCGGACGAGCCGAGGTCGAGGTCGAGGCGCACCGGAACAACACCGCGAGTGCGCGTGACGATCGACGCCTCAACGACTGGCGTGTGATGCTCAAGGCCGACCGGCACGACAGTTCCCGAACCAGCGTATGTGAACGTCCGAGGCTCGCTGAGGGTGATCGTGCGGGCCTCGTAATCGATCGTGACCACGTACCGTTCGAACAGATCGTAGCCGATCGTACCGTGGACATCTCGTCCCACGCGCGTCTGGAGCGTGCCGATGTCCACGACGACGACTCCAACGTTGGACAAGGGGGCCGAGCCGACGTGAACGCTGCGCACCGTACCGAGCGGAACTGTCCGCCCATTGGCTTGTGCACTATGCCAGGACGAGTGAAAATGCGCCCGCTGCGCGAACGCGCTGTCGAGTGCCAGCCCGATGCCAGTCCCGGTATCGAGAATCAGCGCGGCTGGTTGCCCGTTGACGTCCACGGTGACCACGATCAAATCGCCCCGCAGTTCGAACGGAACCACTACCGGCCCCGCCAATTGCGGTGACCGCGCACAGCCCAACGCGGCCAACACAACCGCCGCATGCAGCAAGTCCATCGCGCCTCCGGCCAGCCGATTGGCAGTCATGAGGCGAAGTCTGGATCCGGACTGGTAGCCTGTCGACTGTCACAATCGAACAGAGAGGGGCGGAATGTCCGGAAGCGCCCGTTCGGGGCGACGAGAGCCTGATCGATGTGTGCGACGCACTCGCGGGCCGGAGGCGCCTGTTTGCCGCGGCGTTCTTCCCGACGGACTGGCCTTTTTAGAGAGCCGCGGGCACTACCAAATGGGCGGTATGACCGCCCATGAATGGCGCCGGTAGTCGGCGTAGGTTGATCCGAACTCAGTGCCCAGCGCCGTTTCCTCGAGACCGATCTTGCGCGCGTAGGCCAGCATCAGAATGCCCAGCGCGACGAGAGAGTGCCATTCGCCGATGGCGATCGCGGCACCGGCGTACATCCCGAACATTGCGGTGTAGATCGGGTGACGGATGCGGCGGTATGGGCCCGTGCGGACCAACTCGTGATCGACCTTCACCGTGACGTCGCCGCTCCAATTGCGACCGAGGTGGCGTCGCGCCCAGGCGGCGAACAGGAAGAACGTGGCCTGGATGGCGATGCCGATGGCATGGACGAGCGGCGTATCCGGGACGAAGCGTCCGCCGAGTCCGGGGAGCGAGATGTAGATCAACAGCATCGAGCCGTTGAGGAGCAGCAGGTGGAACGAGCGCGAGCCTCGCGATTCCGCGCTCCGCACCGAGGATTCCGTCCGTGCGGCGGCGCCCCAGTAGAGGCTGAACGCGATCCAGAGTGAGGCGGAGACGTATAGCGGCCACGCGTGTCCGAGCATTCTGCGACCAGCCCTGCTTCTGCGCGGCCTGCGCGAGCCGCGTGGCGACCAGGGCGCCGACAGCGCCGAAGACCACGGCCTGGATCACGTGGAACCGCCATCCCGTGATTCGCATCGAGCCGATGACGAGGGCTGCCTCCCGGCGTGCGGGCGGAGCGGCGGGCGGCGGGCCGGGAGCCGGCGGAGCGTCGGACATGTGATGGATAGGTGGCGGTGAGCGCAGCCGTTGGCGGCCAGAATATGTGAGACAGCCGAACCCGCTGGCAACGTCGGGCCTTTTGGGCAGGGCTGGGCGGCGCCAAGTTAGTCCGAGCCGCATTCTGCGACCATCCTCGAAGTGCAATTGCAGGCGCAATCGCCGACGTCCGGAGCCATTCGCATGACAGTGTCAAAACCTCAGCGCGCAAACGCATCTCGCGAGCGGAAACCGTCGCTCGACACCCTTGCCGTGTGGGCGGGTGAAGAGGAGAGCGTGCCTGGTGGTGCGACGCAGGTGCCGGTCGTGCACAGCGTGGCGTTCGGCTACGCGGACGTCGATCAGTGGCAGCAGGTGGCGCTTGGCCGGGCGCCGGGGCACATCTACAGCCGCAACACGAATCCGACCGTGGAGGCGTTCGAGCGGAAAGTGATGGCGCTCGAGGGCGCGCCGGCTGCGACCAGCTTTGCGACGGGCATGGCCGCGATCAGCAACACGATGTTTGCGTTGCTGGCGCCTGGCGACCACGTGGTGTCGATCAAGGATTCGTACGGGGGGACCAACAAGGTCTTTACGGAGTTTCTGCCGCGCGTCAACGTGCGGGTCTCGTTGTGCGACACGGAGGACTACGGCGCCATCGAGGCGGCTGTCGCCTCGGGCTGCGCGATGCTCTATCTCGAGAGTCCGACGAATCCCACGCTCAAAGTCACGGATATCGCGCGTCTTTCGGCAGCGGCGCACCGCGCGGGGGCGCTGGTCGTGGTGGACAACACGTTCGCGACTCCGATCAACCAGAACCCGCTGGCACTGGGGGCGGACATCGTCGTGCACAGTGCGACCAAGTTCCTCGGCGGGCATGCCGACGCACTCGGCGGCGTGATTTGCGGGCCGACGGAGCTGGTGCAGCGCGTGTACCACTACCGCGAGATTACGGGCGCGACGCTGCATCCGTCGGCGGCGTATCTCTTACTGCGCGGGCTCAAAACCCTGCATCTCCGGATTCGACAGCAGAACGCGAGTGCGCAGCGGATTGCCGTGCATCTGTCGCGGCATCCGAAAGTCAGCGCCGTGTTCTATCCGGGGTTACCGGGCCATCGTCATCATGACGTGGCGGCGCGGCAGATGCGCGGGTTCGGCGGCGTGTTGAGCTTCATGCTGGAGGGGGGATTCGATCAGGTGCGGTCGGTGTTGCCGAAGCTTCGTCTCGCGCATCGCGCCGCGAATCTCGGATCGGTGGAGACCGTGGTGGGACCGCCGTCGACGACGAGCCATGTCGAGAACACGGCAGCCGAGCGAGCGGCGCTCGGGATACCGGAGGGTCTGGTGCGGTATTCGGTGGGGATCGAGGATACTGGCGACCTCATCGCTGACTTGGACCAGGCGCTGGCGTGAGGCGGTATTCGCAAACGCTGACCTCGCATCCAGGGTGGGCACGGCGTGTGCGAGTTGCCCGCCGCACCACGAATTGGCCGAGGAAAGCATGACCGCACGGTGGATGCTTGCGGCGTTTCATTTGCTGGCACTTGGAATCGGGCTGGGGGCGGTCTGGGCGCGCGCGCGGGCGTTGCGGGCGCCGCTCGACTCGCAGGGTGCGTTCAAGCGTGTGTTTTACGCCGATTCGCTGTGGGGGATCGCGGCGCTCATCTGGATCACGACGGGCGTGACGCGGGCGTTTGGCGGATTCGAGAAAGGAACCTCGTACTACATGCGGAACGGGTTCTTTCTCGCGAAGATGGCGTTGCTGATCACGATCCTCTGTCTCGAAGTGTGGCCGATGGTCACACTGATCCGGTGGCGTCTGTTGGTCCGGCGTGGGGAGCGTGTGCGAACGGATCGCGCGTCGAGCATGGCCTGGATCAGCATCGTGGAGGCCGTGCTCGTGATCCTGATGGTGTTTGCGGCGACGGCGATGGCGCGCGGGCTGGGCGCGGGAGCGGTGGGGTAACTGGCGAGGCGCTACGGCATGGCTTCCAGGGCCGCCATCGTTTCGATGCCATCCCAGAGATTCTGCAGGCGAAGATTCTCGTTGGCGGCGTGCTGGTTGTCATCGTAGTTGGCGATGGGCACCATGATCGGGGGCGCGTTCACGGTTTGCTCGATCATCTCGAGCGGAACGCTGCCCCCCATGGTCGGCAGTCTGACCACCGGCCCACGCGCACTCTCGACCGCCTTGACGACCGCTTGTCCGATTGGGAGATCCATTGGAGTTCGCACCGCGTTGTACCCCAGCCGCCCGCGAACCACGAGGGCGACCCTGGGGTGGGCGAGGAGCATCGCCTTGTCCGGCGTGGAATCCGTCACGAAGTAGCCACGCGACGCGACGTAGTCGACCACGCGCTGCTGCTCGGCCTTCCAGTCGACGCCTTTCACGAGTCGCAGGTCGATATCGGCTGTGGCGGTCGAGGGGATCACGTTGTTGGCAGTCGCTCCGGTCCGGGCTGACGTCATCCCGTCGATGTTCAGGGAGGGCTCGTTCAGCAACTCGAGGAGTCGTTTGCCATCGCCGTCCGTGTGGCCGAGCCCAAACTCCTGGCGCAAGAGGGCCTCGTTGGCGGGCGCGTCAGCGATCGCTCGCCGTTCCAGCTCGCTCAGCGGGGTGACCCCGTCGTAGAAGTGTGGCACCAGGACATGCCCCGTCGAGTCTTTCATACTCGCGACGAGTTGAGCGAGCATCATCGCCGGATTCGGCGCCCAATTGCCGTAATGACCGCTGTGGAGCTCGCGGTTGGGGCCGAACAACGTGATCTCGAGGCGCGTGACGCCGCGGGCGCCGAAGACCACGGACTGGCGGCCGCTCTGATCGACGGGGCCGTCGCAGATGAGCCAGACATCGCCGCCGAGCTCAGTTCGGTATTGCTCGAGGATATCGCGAAGGTGAGTCGATCCCGCCTCTTCCTCGCCTTCCCAGACGAAGCGCACATTGGCCTTGAGCGGAACGTGCGCGGCCTGGAGGGCGTCGAGCGCGGTCAGCTGGGCGATGATGGCGGCCTTATCATCCGCTGCCGCGCGCGCGAAGATGCGCGGCTCCCCATTCACCATCCGTGTGACTGGTGTAAAGGGCGCCTTCCCGTCCCACTCGCCGGGCGTGACGGGCTGCCCGTCGTAGTGTGCGTAGAAGACGATGGTGTGTTTGGCGCCCGGCGTCTTGATGTCTCCGTAGACGACGGGATTGACGCCAGGGATGGAGAGCAGCCTTGCCGCGACATGACGCCGTTGCAGCGCCTGGACCAGCGCGTCCGCGTTTCGGCGGATGTTCGAGGTGTCGCTAGCGACATCCGGAATCGCAAGCAGCGTGTCGAATTCCTGAAGAATTTGCTGCTCGTGCGCGACGCGCCAGCGGTGCGCGGCCTGGGGAGCTGATTCCGGAGGGTGCTTCTGGGGTAGAGAGATTGCCAGGGTGAGCGCGGCTGCTACTAGTGGTCGTAATGTCATACCCCAATAGTACGAAGGAGCATTTCCGGCGGCGACTCGCCGATGCCGCGCGCACGTGGACTGTACCTCGCCGTCTTACGCTTTATCCCCCTCCCGACAACACTTCATAGAGGACATCGTGCTCACCGACATCCAACGCTGGTTCATCGTGACCGCCGCCTGTGTGGTGGTGATAGCGCCATCGCTTGGCGCGCAGACGCTTACGGGACAGGACCACACGGGCACCGCCGAGTCGGTCATCGAAGTGCCGGGGCATGGAGAAATCCGTGTGATGCCGGACCGCGCGACGGTGAGCCTTAGCGTGGAGACCAAGGGATCACTCGCGGCTACCGTCGCGGCCGCGAACGCGCGGGTACAGCGGCGCGTTCTCGACACTCTCAAGGCGCTGGGCTACTCGGGCGCACAGGTGTCAACCGTCGGCTACAACGTGCAGCCCAACTACGAGACCGTCGCGAACGCGACGGAGCCGAGGCAGGCCGGATATGTCTCGCGCAATACCGTGGAGGTGACCGTGTCCCCACTGGATCGTGTCGGGCCGGTGATCGATGCTGCGCTGGCTCGCGGGGCGAACGGCGTGCAGGACATTGGGTTCGCCGCGAGCAACACCGAGGCGCCGAGGCAGAGCGCGCTGGCGCAGGCGGCGGCCAACGCGCGAGCCGATGCGGCGGTTTTGGCAAAGTCGATGGGTGGGACATTGGGCCGACTCGTGTCAATCACGGTTGACGGGACGCCCGGGTATCCCCGAGCATTTGCGTTGGAGACGCGCGGACCCGGCCCCGTCTCGGAGACCCCGGTCAGTCCGGGAGAGATTACTGTCGCGGTATCGGTCATCGCCCGGTGGCAGTTCGTAGCGCCGTAGCCTAGTGTTGCTTGCGCGTCGAAGAGTGTTGTGGGGTCTTCGCCCAATTGGTGGCTCATGGGAGGATTACGTGCGCGATAGCGTCCGGTACGGTGCATTACCGTTGGTGGCGAGGCTGTTGATCGATGCCGAGTTTCTCGTGGCGTTGAATGGGAAGATCAGCGGGTGGAGTGGGCAGGCGTCGTATATGGCGTCGCACGGCATGCGATTGGTCGGGCCGCTACTGGGCGCGGCCCTTGCGGTAGAGCTAGCCGGGTCGATCTGCCTGATCTCGGGGTGGCAGGCTCGGCGTGCGGCCGCGGTCATGTTCGTCTATCTCGGAATCGTAAGCGTGACGCTCCATGATTTCTGGAACAGGACTGGCAACTCGGCGGGCGCGAATCAGACGGAATTCTTCAAGAACCTCGGAATCATGGGTGGACTGTTGATGGTTGCCGTATATGGACCGGGAGTCTGGGCCGTCGGGGGGCGTGGCGCGCGGACTGCGGGCACTAGCTTGCCGTCGGGTGCGACTACGAACGAGGGGTGACCGGTATCATGGACACCTCCTGGGCCATCCCATACATTCGCTTGCTCCATTCACTCAGGAGGGTGTTGATGCGGTTGCAACTCCATCGCGCGGGGATGTTGGTCGTCGCGGCAGCGGGGCTCGCGTCGGGAGCCGGCGCGCAGCAGGCGTCACTCGTCGCGCCCGCCGTCGGTGAGATGGCGCCCGACTTCACGCTGCCGGGGGCGACGCGATTCGGCCTCCTCAAGGCGCCGGTGCGTCTGTCGGACTACCGCGGCGAGACCGTCGTGCTCGCGTTCTTTTACGAGGCGCGGACCAAGGGCTGAACCATCCAAATGGAGGCGTACCGTGATCAGTACGCCACGCTCTTCAACAACGGCCGCAGAGTAACGGTGATCGGCATCAGCGTCGATGCCGACACGACGCTGGCCGATTGGGCACGGGAAGAGGATTTCCCGATCGTATTCGCGAGCGACAGCGGGAGCATCGTCGGCAAGCGCTACGCCGCGTACGATTCCGCGAACAAACTCGACAACCGATCGCTGTTCGTGGTAGGACCGGACGGACGGATCGCGTACGAGACGCCGTCGTTCAAGGTCCTGGCTCCGGCTGCGTATGCGGAACTGCGGCAGGCGGTCGAGAAAGTCACTCCCGCACCTCCTCCTCCGACTCCACCCCCTGCCCCGCCGCCGAAGAAGTAGCCGAGCGTGCGGGTGCACGTGGCGCTATAGCGCCTTGCTATAGCGCCTTCTTGATAGCGGCGTCGAGGTCCTGCGTGCCGCCGATGCCGGTGTAGACGACCTTCCCTGCGTGGTCGATGACGACCACGTAGGACGTCGCGGGAGCATCATACGCAGTGGCCGCGGCGCCATCGGCGTCGTACACGACCGTGGGCGCCATCTTGTGCGCGGCGGCGTGTTTGCGTACGCGCTCGATCGACTCGTTGATCGCGACGGCGACCGTGACGAACTTGACGCGGCCCGCGTACTTCGTCTGCGCCGCGGCCATCGCCGGCTCGAGCTCCTTGCAGTTCGGGCACCAGGTGGCCCAGAACTCCACGAGTGCGGGGCCCGGCCCGACGATCGTCGAGAGCTGGAGTGGTGCGCCGTCGAGCGAGCGGACGGCGGCTGGCGGCACGTGGGCGCCGAGTGCGATACCGCCGTCCTGGGCGGCGGCGGGCCGGGATAGCGCGACCATGGCTATCGCGGCGAGTGCCGCGACGGGTACGGAGTGGGCGAGCGACCGGGAGACCAACCGAGAGAGCAACCGAGAGAGCAACCGAGAGAGCAACCGAGAGTGCATTGGGAGACCTAGATCAACTGTTGGCCCATGAGGACCAGGTAATACTCGGCGGCGCCGAGCATGATGACGGCGAAGGCGCGTTTCACCCAGAGCATCCAGGTGCCGGCGCGGGGAAGGCGGGCGATCACACCGGAGGAGATACCCGCGGCGACGAGGAACGTGCACATGCCGAGCGAGAAGACGAAGAGATAGATGAAGCCGAGGAGCGGGCTGTGCGTGGTGCCGACCCAGGTGAGGACCGCGGCCATGACGGGTGCCGAGCATGGGGCGGCGACGAGACCGGAGGCGGCGCCCATGACGAACGCGCCGGCCGCTTCCCCGCCCTGTCCTGCCTGGGCGGCGCGACCGACGAGGGCGGTGGGGAGGCGGAGGGGGACGACATTGAGCATGACGAGGGCGAAGAGGAGGAGCAAGTTCGCCATCGCGAAATACGACCATGGGTTGGAGCTGACCGTGCCGAAGAGCGTGCCGGTGAGTGCGGCGAGGACGCCGAGGGCCGCGTAGACGAGGGCGAGGCCGAGGACATAGCAGAGCGTGAGGGCGATCGGGCGGAAGCGGGACGTGGCGGTGGCGCCGACCGACCTGCCGCCGACGATTGCGGCGGTGATCGGGATCATCGGGTAGATGCAGGGGGTGAAGCTGGTGAGGACCCCCGCCAGGAAGAGGAGCGGGATGGCCGTCCAGGGGCTGGACGAGAGGCGGGCGATGATCTGGGCGTGGTCCATGCGGAGTGCGTGAAAACTAGGAGGCGTACTGCGGTCCTGTTGAGCCGGCGGGGGTTCAGCGTGTGGCCAAACAAGCTAGTATGACTTGACAGGAATATACGTCGGTAGGTATATATGTCATGGAAACGCCAGGTGCCGTGCCGAACCTCCGGGGTGAGAACATGAAAAAATCGAGTGCGAGTGAAGGCCGGCCCGCGTCGGAACTCATATCGAAGAGCATCGCGGAGCTCGGGGGGTGGCGTGGGACGACCCTCGGCAGGATGCGCAAGCTCATCAAGCAAGCAGACGCGGACGTCGTCGAAGAGTGGAAGTGGGGCATTCCGGTCTGGTCGCATGACGGCATCATCTGCACTGGCGAGTCCTACAAGAGTGCCGTGAAACTGACCTTCGCCAAAGGCGCGTCTCTCAAGGATCCGGCCCGTCTCTTCACCTCGAGTCTCGAGGGCAACGTGCGCCGAGCGATCGACATCCATGAAGGAGAGGAGGTTGACGAGGCCGCCTTCAAGACGCTCGTTCGCCAGGCGGTCGCGCTGAACAGTTCCGGCAAGACCAAGCCGAAGAAGACGGCGACGGCGAAGAAGACGGCGAAGAAGACGGCGAAGAGGACGGCGAAGGCATAGGCGCCGGTGAACTGGCCGGATATCGCGATTCGTTACGGTTATGCCTTGACAGGCATATAACCTATCAGGTATATGTAGACCATGGAATCATCGTTCGCCATCATCGCGGAGCCCAACCGGCGGGCCATCCTCAGCATGCTGCTCTCGTCCGAGCGCTCCGTGGGCGACATCGAGCGCAAGCTGCGGCTGTCGCAGCCATCCGTCTCCAAGCACCTGCGAGTGCTGCGCGAGGCCGGGTTCGTGGAATCACGAATCGAAGCGCAGCGCCGCCTCTATCGACTCCGACCGGAGCCGCTCATGGAGCTCGACGAGTGGCTCGTTCCCTTCCGGCGCTTCTGGTCGAAGCACGTCGATGCCCTGGAGCGACACCTCGACAAGATGGACAAACTGGAGAAGGCACCCTCGTACGAAAGGAGAGGAAAGAAACCATGAGCAGCCGCTGAGCAATACGCGCCGGGTCCCGCTTCCGGCGCCCGGATCGAAAAGAATGGAGAGAAGTGGACGCTCGTTGCTCGTGCGCGACCTGCCCCATCCCCCGGCGAAGGTCTGGAAGGCGCTCACCGATCCCGAGCATCTCCGCGAGTGGGCGCCGTTCGATTCCGACCGGAACCTCGGCACCGTCGGCACCGCAAAGCTCACGACCGTGGGCGCGCCGACGCCGCACGTCACCGAGACCGAGGTGAAGCGGGCCGACGCGCCCAAGGTGCTCGAGTTCAGCTGGGGCGGACAGGACATCCGCTGGGAGCTGGAGCCGCTGGGAGGCGGCGGCACCCGGCTCACGCTCTGGCACAACATCGACCGCGGGTTCATCTCGATGGGCGCCGCGGGCTGGCACATCTGCTTCGACGTGCTGGATCGCTATCTCGCCGGTCGGCCCATTGGACGCATCGTCGGCCCCGAGGCCATGAAGTCTCGGCGGCTGGCAGCGATTGCACGCCGAGTACGCAAAGCAGTTCGACGAACAGACCGGCGGTTAAACTCTGATCGCGCGTGCGCAGCTATTGCCTGCTGCGCACCGGATCAGTTGTTCGGCTTCAACGTGGCATGTCACTTCGGCGCATGCGGACACTCAGCGCGGTGAAGACCCATGCCCAGAAGACGCTGAAGATGCTGCACAGCACGCACACGACCACTCCAACACCAAGCCACGATATCGTCCAGATCGTGTGGTGGATCGCGTGGTATATGGGCGCCAAAATGCAGAATCCCATCGCGTAGACGGCGATCATTGCGACGAATGCGTCCTGGACCCACCGTAATCCGGCGAGCCTTTCCCGGTACAGGACCGGTGCGACAATCATGAATCCGTAGGTGATCAGGTTCCGCAACGTCTCGAGCACCGGATTCAAACGGAATAAAGAACCGGGCTGCCAGACATACATTGCGACGGCTGGTGTCTCGCGCGATTGAATGAAGTCGTCGACCACGATGATGAGCACCCAGATCACTGCAGCGATCACAACAAACGCGACCTTCGAGGCCACCGAGCGCGTCGGCCGGTCACGACGTACTGGATCTGTCATGGGATCTCCGATCGGCCGAATTCAGACATAGACGACACTGCCTATCGCCGCGGCCACCTCCTGCGCGTCCACGCCCCGCGCCATTACCACGAGCGCGAGCGCCGCGCCGATTGTTGCCTTCATTGGCCGTTCACCCCTTTGACGATGGTCATCATTGCCAACGCGGGACGCGCGCGGCCTGGTGTTCTAGCCGAACGCGCCGGCTTCGAGACCGGTGAGTGCGCCGATTACGTCGCCGACCTGGCCTTGCACGATGAGCGACATGGGCGTCCTGCCGCGGAGCGAGGGTGCAGCGTCGTGCAGCCATTCTCGTGCAGTCGTCGCATTGGGACCAAAGAGACTGGCGAGGAGTTGCCGCAATTCGTTCAGCTTCTCGATCCGAAGGCGATGTTCGCGCCGAGGCGGATGAGTCTGCTGCGCCCAGCGAATCACGGTGCGTTCCGACGCTCCGGTGGCGCCAGCCAGCTCGGCGTAGCTCAGGCCCAACGCCGATCTCGCCCACTCCATCGTCCGTGCGGCGTTCCTCAATTCGAGAGATGCGCGAACGGCGTCCGTCATCTGCCTAACGCTGGGGTCAATGGTATGACATATAATATGACTCAGGATATGTCATAGCAAATGACACCCATCAGAGACCCCATCCCCCGAATTGCGTTTCACCTTGGCCGGGGCTGGCCATTCGACCATTGGGCCGACGCATGATGGCGGCACCCAATTGCAGACCGGCGTGCCAGGGCGCTGTTACAACACCTGGTAGTACTCGTACCCTGCCCCTCTCACGAATTCGCCAAAATACTTTCCGCGCGAATCCGCATCGTACAGGGCGGCCGCGACATTGGCCGGTACGCGGAGGTAGCGATACACCGTGCCACCCGAGAATTCCACCTCGAGCGTTTCCTCCTCGGCATCGTATCCGATGGAGACAATGGCGCTCGATTCAACCGGTAGTCGTTTCATTGGCTCGACATCCTGATCAGACCTCTCTATCGAACGCGGACTAACGTATGGGATCCGTGACTCGCGACCAGCTCCTCCGATTCCTGCAGGCGCAGCGGCTCGGCATCGTCGCGAGCGTTTCGCCCGCTGGCGATCCGCAGTCGGCCGTCGTCGGGATTGCGGTCACCGACCGGTTGGAGATCGTCTTCGACACGCTCAGCTCGACGCGCAAATGTGAAAACCTTCGACGACTTCCGAAGATCGCCGTCGTGGCGGGCTGGGATCAGGAAATTACCGTGCAATACGAGGGCCTCGCCGATGAGCCGTCGGGTACCGAACTGGAGCGAATCAAGACGTGTTACTTCGGCGTGTATCCCGACGGCGTCGAAAGGCAGCGATGGGATGGTATCACCTATTTTCGGGTTCGGCCGACGTGGATCCGGTACACGGATTTCAACACCGGTGGCGGGACGACCGAATTTTCCGGACAGGATCTGCATCGGCCGTGACGAAGGGCCCGGGCAACAGCGCGACCCACGGTGTGCGAACGGTCCCTGCTCGTTGACCACCGGCATTGGTGGAACGGCAACGATGGTCTTACTGGGCCGGTCATGACCGGCACCCTACCAGGGAACTACCAGGGACGAATCCCGGGTGTGCCCACCGGCAGCCGAGCGCGAGATCCGGCTCTGCGATTGGCTCGCGAAAACGATTGGCGGGCCCTGTTCGTAGATTTTCGAGCCAGACAACCGCCTGACCACCACCTCAGAGCCAGCCGACAATGGTGCGTTCTCGTCTCGTGCAATCTCTTCTCGCCGGCCTTGCGCTGTCGTTCGCGGCCGTCGCCGCGGGTGCGCAGCAAGCGCCGGCGTCCACGGTCCATGGTGTCAATCGCGCGGATCTCGATACCACGTGCGCCGCGTGCCAGGACTTCTACCAGTTCGCCACGGGTGGGTGGCGGGCGGCCAATCCGGCGCCCGCGGCGTTCGCGCGTTGGGGGACGTTCAACATACTGGAGGAGCGCGATCGGCAAATCGAGCATCAGGTGCTCGATTCGGCTGCCTCATCGGCCAACAGCGCTCATCCTACGACCGCCATCGACAAAGTCGGCGTGTACTACGCGACGTGCATGGATTCGGTGGGGGCCGAGGCGGAGGGGTTATCGCCCGTCAAGCCCGAGCTGGCGCGCATTGCGGCGATTGCGACGATGGCGGACGTCCGTCATGAGGCAGCGCGACTGCAGTCTCTGTTCATCAGCGTCCCGTTTCGCATCGCCGTGCAGCAGGATGCCAAGGACAGCCGGGAGCAGATTCTGGTTGCGAGCCAGGGCGGGCTGGGGTTGCCCGATCGCGGCTATTACCTGAAGACCGATTCGGCATCGGTCGCGACCCGCACCGCGTACGTCGCGCACCTGGCGCGCGAGCTGATATTGTCGGGGGAGGACAGCGCGGCCGCGCAGAGTGCTGCCGATCGCGTGATGGCGCTCGAGACCGTGCTGGCTCGCGACTCGCGGCCGCCTGCCGAGCGGCGGGATCCTCTCTCGACTTATCACCGGATGCCGGTGACGGAGGCCGAGGGCATTGCGCCGCATTCGGAGTGGGCGTCGTGGCTGGCCGACGTTGGTGCGCCGAGCGTGCAGTCGCTCAACGTCGCAGACCCCGATTTCTTCCACGGACTGGACAGCCTGTTTTCCGCCGTGCCCGTCGCCGACTGGCGTGAATATCTGCGGCTACGGTATCTCGATTTTGTCGCGCCGCGGCTCGACGCGCAGTTCGTGAGCGAGGACTTCCAGATGGCGCGCGTATTGAGTGGCGCCACCGAGATCCTCCCGCGCTGGAATCGGTGCGTCGTGGCGTCGGACCGATCGATGGGAGAGGCGCTGGGGCAGGCGTACGTGGCCCGGACCTTTTCGCCCGCGGCCAAGGCGCGCGCGCTGGCCATGGTGCGGAACATGGAAGCGGTGCTCCGTGAGGACCTCAACACACTCGCGTGGATGAGCCCAGCGACGCGGGCGCAGGCGATCATCAAACTCTGAGGCATTCGCCAACGAGATCGGGTACCCGAATCGCTGGCGGGACTATTCCGCGCTCGACATTCGAGCGACGGCCGTTCGTCGAGAACGTGCTCGCCGCGAACAGCTTCGAGTTCAGGCGGCAGATGGCCAAGCTGGGAAAGCCGGTGGATCGCGCCGAGTGGCGGATGACGCCGCCGACGGTCGACGCGACGTACAACGCCGCGCTCAACGAGATCACGTTCCCGGCGGGAATTCTGCAACCCCCGTTCTTCGATCCGAAAGCCGATGACGCAGTGAACTACGGGGCCATGGGCGCCGTCATTGGTCACGAGATGACACATGGGTTCGACGACCACGGGCGGCAATACGACGCTCACGGCAATCTCCGGGACTGGTGGACGGCCGAAGACGGCGCCGGATTCCGGCAGCGGGCGGGATTGATCATCAGCCAGTTCGACCACTACGTCGCGATCGACACCCTGCACGTGAACGGCAAGCTCACGCAGGGTGAGAACATTGCCGATCTGGGCGGGCTCAAAGTCGCGTTTGCGGCGTTGGAGCGGTCGCTGCAGGGGAAGCCGCGTCCGGCGATCAACGGATTCACGCCGGAGCAGCGTTTCTTTCTGGGGTGGGCGCGTATCTGGGCGGAGAACCGGCAGCCGGCACTGGCGCGGCAGCTCGTGCTCGTCGATCCGCATGCACCGGCCAAGTGGCGTGTGAATGGGCCGATGTCCAACATGGCGGAGTTCGCGGCGGCATTTCATTGCCAGGCCAGCGACCCTATGGTGCGTCCGGCGGATCAGCGCGTTTCGATCTGGTAAGGGCCAAGGAGCCTCGACGGGAGAGGCGAGAACACGCGATCAGGTCCGGGCTTTAGCCTGCTCCTTCCGCACTGCTTCGGGAAGCGCAAAGACCGAATCGGCGACGTCGTCGTAGGTGACGGACGTGACCGTCGAGACAAAGACATCCTTGCCATCGTGTGACGTCGTCTTCGTCGGGATCAGGACCCCGCCGAAGTCCTTGTAGTCTTCGAACGTCTGACTGGCGTCGCCGTTCCCGCCGCGCCAGGCGGTATTGAAGCGATAACCGGTGAGGAGACCGCTCTCCTTGTCGTAGAATTGCTCGTTCGTCTGGCCCCAGCTATTCACGCCCTTCAGGTGATAGCATGAGCGGCCGTTGAAGTCGTCGACGCCGACGACCTGCATGCTGCGGAAGTATTTCATCACGTGCAGGTGGTAGTACATGTCCGCGTCGCGGGCGGTGGTCTTGATGAGGTCTCCGGTATCGATGGACACCTTCCCTGCTCCGTCGATGCCCCACGACGTGGTGCCGTCGAAGCCGGACAGGTTCAGGGCGCCATCCGGCAGCGTGACCACCTGCAGCATCCTGTCTCCGCCTTTGGTGTAGTCGACCGTCTCCAGTGTGAGGTTCCTCGCGGGAATCGACAGATGCCCGTGCACCGTCATCGACTTGTAGCGGAGCAGCGCGGAGGCGCCGCCGGTTGCCTTGACGTTGTGGTCGAGGACCTGCTGGGCGGTCGGGAGGTTGGCGGTGGATTGCGCCAGCGCTGGCATCGCGCCCGTAGTGCCGATTGCGAGTGCAGCGCCAATCCGCAAGACACGCACGAACATGAGACCCTCCGGTCCGGGGTTACGTCGAAGGTCGTGCCAGGTCCGAGTTCCAGGCGTCGCGCGCGACGCGCCACCTTCCATCCGCGTCGTGGTGACAGAGCTGGAAACTACGCAGGCACTTGGCTGGCGGTTAGTTGTTCACAGCCATCCGTGGAGGTCCCCGGAAGGGCATTCGGTGCCGATATCGCCTTCAGTCCTCACGCTCGGGCGCGACACGACACTGACGCGCGGCGGCCGCGTGGCGGCTACCGTGCGAAGGCGTGGCTCGTGGCGGCGTGGTTGGTGAGCAACTCGGTCGCGGCGCGAGCGGGAATCGGGCGGCCGAAGTAGTAGCCCTGTGCTCGTTCGCAGCCGGCGGCGGAGACGAGGCGCGCCTGGGCTTCCGTCTCGACCCCTTCGGCGACGACCGTGAGGCCGAGCTCATGGCCCATGCGGACCGCAGCCCGGACGACATTCGCGTGCTTGGGGTCCAGTGAGACGCGTGAGAGCAGCTCCTGGGAGACCTTGAGCTGGTGGATCGGGTATCGGGCCAGTTCATCGAGTGAGGCGTGGCCGATGCCGAAGTCGTCGATCGCGAGGCGTACGCCGAGTTGGTGGAGGCGGATGAGGGCGTCGCTGTAGCGTTCCGTCATTTCCGTCCAGTCGGACTCGGCCACCTCCAACTCCATCGCATCGGCGGCGATGTTCCACTTCTCGAGGCTCGCGGCGATATCGAGGTTGAGGTGCGGCGCACTGCGGAATTGAACGGCCGAGAGGTTTACGGCGACGACGGGCGGCGCGATGCCGAGATCCTGCCAGGCGCGCATCTGCTGGCAGGCCGCGTCGAATGCCCAGCGACCGAGCGCCGCGATGCTTCCGGTCGTCTCGGCAATCGGGATGAAGACATCTGGGGAGAGCATCCCGCGCGCCGAGTGGTTCCAGCGGGTGAGTGCTTCGAGGGCGACGATGCGCCGGGTGGCGAGATCGACCACCGGCTGGTAGTGCAGTTCGAGATGGCGCCGGTCGAGCGCCACACGCAGGTCGTCGGCGATCGTGACGCGATCGTGGACCTTGGTGTCGAGTTCCGGACTGTGAAAGCGATAGCAGTTGCGGCCTTCGGCCTTGGCGCGATAGAGCGCGAGGTCGGCCTGCTTGAGCATGTCGTCCGGCTCTGTCAGGTCCGGCGAATACGTGGCGATACCGATGCTGGCAGTGACCCGGACATCGGTGTCGTCGATGGTGAACGGAGTGGCGACGGCTTTGGCGACGGCGGCGGCCAGCGTGCCTGACGCCATCGGCGTGGGGGCGTTGGTGTTGAGGATCGCGAACTCATCACCGCCGAAGCGTGCGAGCACGTCCGTTTCCCGCACGACCTTGCGGAGGCGGTTTGCGACCTCACGGAGCAGCGCGTCGCCGGCCGGGTGGCCCAGCGTGTCATTCACTTCCTTGAAGTGATCCAGATCGAAGTAGAGGAGCGAGAACAGATTGCCACCGCGTTTGATCCCGGCGAAGGCCAGCTTGAGGCGTTCCTCGAGGGAGCGGCGATTGGCGAGCGAGGTGAGCACATTTGTCTGCGCCAACTCGAGAATCTTGAGGTTTGCGGCTTCGAGCTTGCGTGCCAGCTCACCGTCGAGGACCGAGATCAGCATGGTGGCCGCGAGGAAGAGCGTCGAGAATCCAGCAATCACACCCGCGAGCCAGAGCGTGTTCACCTGATCGACGGGGACCGTGCAGACGGTGTTGCTGGCAAAGTGGGCGGCGGCCATCCCGGTGTAATGCATACCGCAGATCGCGGCGGCCATGACAACAGAGCTGCCCAGTCTTTTCCAGACGCCACCCGAAACCGTATCGGAGCGCAGCGTGAACGCCAGCCAGAGGGCGGCCCATGACGCCGCGATCGCGATGGCGGCGGATGCCGCAACAGTGGCCACATCATACGTGATCTCCGGCGCGACCTCCATCGCCGCCATGCCGGTGTAGTGCATACCAACGATGCCGATGCCCATGACGACGCCGCCGGAGGCGAGCCTGCTGCCCGTCAGCGTCGTGCGGCCGACCGTGAAGAGCGCGAAGCCCGACACGATGACGGCGATCACCATCGAGGCGAAGGTCGTGGGCAGGTCGTACGCCATCGGGATCGGCATGTGCAGCGCGAGCATGCCGATGAAATGCATCGACCAGATGCCGGTGCCCATCGCCAGCGCGCCGCCGGTCAGCCAGAAAAACACGGCGCGTCCGCGCGCGGCCGTGAGGCGTCCGGCGAGGTCCAACGCCACGTACGACGCCATCGTCGCGATGACGAAGGAGAGGGCGACCAGTGCGGGGCTGTAGACGCCCGTCATTTCCACAAGTCCTCGGTGTAGCGGCGGGAGTAACCTTCCGTTACAAACACGACGACCGGCCAATCACCGAATCACACCGGGACGCGGGGCACAACATTAGATGTTTCTTATGCTTAGCTCCCGTGCGCTTCTATGGTGGAGTTGTCCACTGGAAACAGAGGTTGTACCCGTCGGGGTCCTTGGCGTACAGTTGCTTCATCCCGTAATGCGAGACCGTGGGCGCATCGACAATCACGCCATGCGACCGCAAATGCTGGTAGGCGGCGCCTACGTCGAGTGATGCCGGCATATCGAATACTTGCAGCAGCGGGCAGGAGTCCCGGATGTCGATCGTCACGGCGCAGATATTAGGCGAGTTCGCGACGGCTGCACGTTGCGGGCGGGCCCCCTGCCCTACCCCGGCCACGCCGGGTTTAAGGTGCGTGTACGCCTGAGGTCGCTAGCGCGAAACAGCCGTTCCGGCCAAACTTGTAAACCCATCGTAACCCCGGAGTTGGCGCATTGTGGCTGGGTCCACCGGTAGCCAAGCTCCGAGGGGTCGCCGGGGGCCATGGTTTGGCGCCGGCGGTTGGGCGACCAGGTCCGGGCGATACCGGCACCAAATGACAGCGGCCGGACTGGGACCCACGCCACAGGCCGGTGGTACTAGGAGACGTATGCCGTATGCGAGCGCCAGGACCTACGCCGAAGCCGAACGAGCATCCGTGCCGCGCATTCGTGCGGAGCGTGGTGATGCAGCCTGCCATCGGGATTCTGCGCGATGAGTGAGGCCCTGCGGCTGCGGCTTCAGGCGGCGCTTGGCGACGCGTACGTTCTGGAGCGCGAGCTGTCCGGCGGCGGGATGAGCCGGGTGTTCCTCGGGCGCGACATGATGCTCGGCCGGCAGGTGGTGCTCAAGGTATTGCCGCCTGAGGCGGCGTTGCCGGAGCCCGCGGCGCGGTTCCGGCGGGAGGCGATGCTCGTCGCGCGGCTGCAGCATCCGCACATCCTGCCGGTGTTCGGCGTCGGAGTGGTGGACGACATCCAGTACTTCACGATGCCGTACGTCGAGGGTGGATCACTCCGTACGCATCTCGAGAAGTACCGGCATCTCCCCGTGGTGGATGCGCGGCGTGTGCTGTGCGAGATCGGGGATGCGCTGGCGTGCGCGCATCGCCAGGGGATCGTGCATCGGGACGTCAAGCCGGAGAACATCTTCCTCGAGCGGAGGACGGGGCGGACGCTGCTCGCGGACTTCGGGGTGGCGCTGGCGCTGGAGGAGCCCGAGGGTGTCACGCAGGCGGGGACGACCGTCGGGACGCCCGCGTACATGTCGCCTGAGCAAGTGGATGGGCGCCCGCTGGATGGATTGAGCGACATCTATAGTCTTGGCCTTGTCGGCTGGGAGATGGTGACCGGGCATCGTCCGTGGTCGGGCGATTCCGTGTACGACGTGATGTACAAGCAGAAGCACGAGCCGTTGCCTACGCTGGACACGTTCAACATCGATGTCGCGCCGAGCTTCGTGCGCGCGATCGAGCGGGCGGTGCGGAAGGATCCGAAGGAGCGGTGGCCGAGTGCGGAGGCATTTGTGGCGGCGCTCGATCCCGCGCAGGATCGGGACAAGATGGTCTACCCGCATACCGGGTGGTCACCTGATGCGCCCACTCTGCTCATGGAATCGGATGCTGCGCCGGTGGCGGCCGCCGAAGATGCGCCGACGATCGTCGCGCGCCATCGGGAGCCCCTTGAGCCCCTGCCTGAGCACTCGCATGGACGCCAGGGTCAGTCCCCACATGAGAGCCCGCATCGCCGGCGGGCGGGGATGGATTCGCAGGAATACGAGTACCGGGCGCGAGTCGGGTGGCGGTCATCGATGTATGGGGCACGTGAGAAGCGCCGGTCCGCGGGTTCCGGGTTGGGCCGCGCGTTGTCGGTTGCGGCGGTGGTATTGATGATTGCTGCGGCGGCGGCGAGTGCGACGACGGCGGGCCGCCGGATGTTGATGGCGCCATTCAACACGGCCGCAGTATCCAGTGCGCCGGTATCCAGTGCGGCGGTCTCCAGCGCGCCGGTGGCCGTGAGCGAGAGTCCGGCGGTGGCGGTGGGCAGAGTGCCGGTGGCGGACGTGGCGGCGACATTGACGACGTCGGCGCCGAGTGCGCGGCCGACGATGGTGAAGGCGATGGCGGCGCCGCCGCTACAGATCGTGGGACGGCTTGCGGCGGAGACATCGCCGCGCGTCACCCATCGGACGCGCCGGGAGTATGCGGATGCGCGGCCAGGGGCGTCCGTGCGTGCGCGGGTGGCGACCGCGGAGCTGCAACTGCATTCGTACGAGCGTGTGATGGCGAACGAACCGACGGCGCATGGATCGCAGAGCGCGCCGGTGCAGGATCGTGCAGCGGCGGCTCCGGCATCGGCTGCTCCGGCGGCAACGACGCCGGCGACGACGCCGGCTGCGAGTGTGCCGGCTGCGAGCGTGCCGACTACGAGCGTGCCGGTTACGAGCGTGCCGGTTACGAACTCGCCGAAAGTGACACCGCCGCTCGCGGCGGCTGCGACGACGACGACTCCTGCGGCGACTACTCCCGCGTCAGCTCCTCCGGCGCCTTCGCCCGCTGCCTCGTCCCCTGCTCTACCGCCGGCGTCCACGTCGAATCCACCGCTTGCGCCGGCTGTTCCGTCGGCGAGCGACGCATCGGATGGGGGGACGCCACCAGCGCCGCCCAGTGGTTCGAGTGCGGGCGCACGTGCCGACGCGGTGCGTGTGCCGCCCACTTCAAGTCCGGCGACGGGGACGAAGGCCGAGACACTCGCGTGTCGTCCGGCGTTTCCCGGGAGTCATGTGTGCCGGGTGTACGATCCGGCCACCGGGAAGGTCGTGGGATATCAGTACATCCCGGGCACTGCGGCCGCCACGCCGACGCCGTAAGGGCTGACGCACTTGCAGTACCGGGCGCCGACAGTCTCGCATCGGTGCCCGCCCCAGACAACGACCATTATTTCCGAGCGGTGAGGACGCGCGTCGGGGGGAAGATCCACGGCGTAATGCCGTGGGTGCGGACCTCGCTCATACCGGCGGCGCGCAAGTCGGCGGCGTACTGGCCGACGTGGCCCAGGTCCATGATGCCGATCTGGCCGCCGGGTTTGAGGACGCGGACGAACTCGTTGATCGCGCGCCGGCGCTGATTGCGTCCGCTGATGTTGTGGATGACGAGATTGGAGACGATCGCATCGAAGGACGCATCAGGGAACGGGAGCTCGCGGATATCGCCGTCGCGGACCTCGACACGATTGGCGACGCCTTCTGCGGCGGCGTTAGCGAGCGTGGCGGCGGCGCGATTGTCGCCCTGATCCCGTTGCGACCAGATGTCGACGCCGATGGCGCGGCCTGAGGGGACGCGGTGTGCGGCGCCGATGAGGAGAAGGCCGTGCCCGCATCCGGCGTCGAGGACCGTGGCCGAGGGATCGAGGTGGAGGCGGTTGAGGAGCGCATCCCGGGCGAGGAGTTTGCCGACGCGGCTGCTCAGGAACATGAGTGAGCCGAAGAAGAGGAAGTAGCCGCCGGTCCAGGTGAACGTGACGCCGGCGTCGTGGTAGCCGGGCGGCGTGCCGTGGCGCATCGCGAATCCGGCGATGAGGCAGGCGGCGCCGGTGAGGAACATGCCGCCGACGGCGCGGGGCGCATCGAGGCCGTAGTCGGCGCGAGATAGCTGGCGCGGCTGCGATGCGGTCATGGCGTCGAATCCGGGCGAGGCGCGTGGATGGCGCTGAGAGGCCGTTCGTGGGTCCTACGCCCGGCAGCAGTGCGGGGTTTCGGGCACCTCTACATTGTAAGGAGCCAGGGATCGCATGGTTAGCTCCGGGCCATGCGCTGGCTCGGTGCCTGCATACGAAGAGCGCGGCGGCATTGGTTCACTGGAACCACGGGAGAGACGATGACTGGACCGGACAGCAGTACACGTGAGAACGAGGAAGTCAGGCGCGTTTCGGACCAGATCGCGGGGCGGCTTCGGGGGCGGAATATTCTCCTGACCGGCCATGAGGGCCGCGAGGATCTCGCGCAGCTCGAGGAGGCGGTGGAGCGATTCGAGGCGGCGGTGGAGACCCATGGCGGCGATCTCATGATGGATGAGGCCCCGGAGGGCCAGCCGGGACAGCCGGACGATCCGCATTTCGCCTTGCCGAGGCGGAGCGATGACGAGACGGTGGGCAGCTACCTGGAGCGGCTGGAGCGGGCGACCGACGAGATCCGGCACCATCCGCGGAAGCCGGACTAGCCGGGACGAACGATCGCGGAGGCGCCGGGTATCGTAGGCATTGGGTCGTGCCTGGCACCGGTCATGGTGCCCCACACAGGAGGCCACATGCCGAAATCCGTTCGTCGCAGTTACTCGCTCGTGCTGGCCGCGGCAGTAGCGGCGGCGGTTGCCGGTTGCTCGAGTCCAACGGCGCCGGGGGCAATTTCCGGGCAGTGGAACGCGGGTTGTGGGTCGGGTTCGAGCGAGTGTGTCGGGTTGTCGCTCAGCGAATCGGGTAGCGCTGTGAGCGGAACCGCGGAGACCTTTGCCAAGGTCTACGTGGTGACCGGGGCGTACGACCGGCCGAACGTCACGCTGGTATTCGTGCTGGCGAACGGGGTTGGAACGGCAGGTGCAGACACGATCCGCTACACCGGCACTGCATCGGGCGGGACGATGACGCTGCGGACGGAGGGGCCGAATCCCGAGACCGTCGTCTACAAGCGAGGTGCAGGCGTGCTCTATCTGGGTGGCGGGGGCGCTGTGACGCGCTAACCCAGCGGCGCGGTTGTCTCCAGGTATGCCGCGAGTCCGTCGAGGCAGCCGCGCCATCCCTGTTCATGGACGTCGCGCACCGGGATGCTCGGAATGCGTTCGTGCGTGACAGTCACCTCGGTGCTGGCCCCGTGTGGCTCGAACGTCACGAGCACACGCTCTGATGGTGCGGCTTCGGCGCCGAGCCGCCACGTATAGACGAGGCGATTCGGCCGGTCGATGATCTCGAACTCGCCGGTGATCCACACGACGTTGCCGTTGGGAAACTGGTTGGCGATGCGGTAACTGCCTCCCACCGTGAGATCGACTGCGGCGTCGATGCACGTTACGGATTCCGGTCCCCACCAGTGCTTCAGTTCCTCGGGGCGGGTCCACGCGTCGAACAGCCGTTGGGGCGTCGCGCGGATCGTCTTGCGGACGACGAGCGTGACCATCGGGGGCGGCGGGGGCGGCGTTTCGCCGGGGGCAGCGGGACGTGGGGGCATTGTTGGTGTGAGTCTAGCGTTCGGCTGCGGTATCAGCCGCTTCGACGTGGCGGGCCAGCGACTCGAGATTCCCTTCCCAGAACTGGCGGTAGTGACCGATCCACGCCTCGGCTGATCTGAGCGGATCGGCGTTGAGCGCGCATTGGTGGACGCGGCCATCGACCGTACGTGCGATCAGCCCGGCGCCTTCGAGCACGCGGATGTGCCGGGAGAGAGCGGGTAGCGAGATCTCGAACGGCTTCGCGAGCTCGGTGATCATGGCTGGTCTGGCGCGCAACCGAGCGAGGAGGGCGCGGCGGGTGCGGTGGCCGAGCGCGTGGAACACCGCGTCGAGGCGATCATCGCGGACGGTATGAATGCGTGGGGTGCGTTTGCGGGCTGCAGTTGACAATCCGGCCATCTCCGTGAATCCTTAACATTAAACATAGTTGTTAACTATTGCAACGGGGTTTGCGCCGAACCCCGCGTCGTGGCGATGTCCCTCTTCTCCTACCCTACCGAGGTGTCACACATGCCGTCACCACTCGTCACGCGGCGGGCGTTTGCCGCCAGTCTCGTCGCGCTTCCCATTGGGCTCAGATCGGGTGCGGGCGCGTTTGGCATAGTGCCGGCGGACGACGACGGATTGACTCACACCGCGGAGGCCATCCATCAGGAAGTCAGGTTCGACGCCACACGGCGGCGGGTGTACGAGGCGTTGACGGAGGCCAAGCGGTTCGACAGCGTGACGCGGCTCAGCGATGGGGCCCAGCTCCTGGCTGCGCCGGGCGCCAAGCCGACCGCGATCAGCGGCATGGTGGGTGGGCCCTTCGTGCTGTTTGGGGGCTACATCACCGGGCGGCACCTCGAACTCACGCCGGGCGAGCGAGTCGTACAGGCGTGGCATGCGGAGAGCTGGAAGCCGAGCGAGTATTCGATCGTGACGTTCGCGCTGCGGGACGATGGTGGGAAGACCAAGCTCGTCTTCGACCATCGCGGCTTCCCCGAGGGAGAGGGATCTCATCTCGCTTCTGGGTGGCATGCGCACTACTGGGAGCCGCTGGCCAAATACCTGTCGAGCTGACGGGCGAGTACTGGACTGTTCACCGTCCGAGGAGACGCGCGCCCAATCGATCGCGGCAGGTGCGGCTCACCGAACGCCAGTTCTCTCGACGGGTTGACCATGCCGTCCTGATAGCACCGATCGGCCTGCGGCCCCCGGCGCAACGACCGGGATAGCCCGGCTGTCCAATGGCAGGAGGGCGGCCACTCGGCCATCGTGCGTCTCTGGACAACGAGGGGGGAAATGATTCGCCGATCGGCG
Organism: uncultured Gemmatimonadales bacterium; assembly: GCA_963706505.1. Taxonomy (GTDB): domain Bacteria; phylum Gemmatimonadota; class Gemmatimonadetes; order Gemmatimonadales; family Gemmatimonadaceae; genus Palsa-1248. The sequence continues at coordinate 327,187 of CAVPLX010000002.1, read as the reverse complement.
GGCCAGGGGCCCACGTCGTGGACGTTGGACGTCGCGCGTTTCGTGACGGCGCTCGTGCTGGGTGGCGCCGTGGTCCAGCCGCCGGGGGTGGCGGCCCAGTCGGTGGAGAGTGACGGCGGACCGGGACCGGGGGTGGTGATCGACAGCGCAGGCCCGGCGCGGCTACGGGTGGTCGCCGACGAAGCTGACGGCGCGGTTGCCGTGATTCTCGCGCACGATTCCGCGGCACTCGTGCGTGCCTCGTCCCAGCTTCGGGGGAGCGAAGGCCTCTGGGCGCTTCACGCGCGCGAGGCCTCTATGCGTCGGGATCTCACCGACTCGGCTCTCCTTTCCTTCCTGCGATCCGACAGTATGGTCGCACGCTCCCACACCATCCGCGCGACGCTCGCCCGATGGCGCGAGGCGAATATTACGGGTGCGGTGCGCCGCGCCGCGGCGTATCTACCGGCCGGCACGCCCATCCGGGCGACGCTTTACTTCGAGATCAAGCCGCGGCTCAACACATTCGTGTTCAGGACCGACAGCGGGCCCAGTCTATTCGTCGCGATCGACTCATCGATCAGTTCCGGCGGATTCGAAAACGAGCTTGCCCACGAGCTACATCACATCGGCTACGACGCGGCGTGCGACGGCCGGCGTGATACGACGCAGACGGAGCCCCTCAAGACCACGCTGAGCTGGATGACCGCGTTCGGGGAGGGGTGGGCGGTGCTGGCCGCGGCCGGCGGTCCGGACGCCGATCCGCAGGCGACGAGCGATTCACTCCAGCGCGCGGTCTGGAGCCGCGACTACAGGCAGGTCGCTCGCGATATGCATCGGCTGGATGGTTTTTTTCGCGACGTGCTGGAGCGCCGGCTGAGCGCGCCCGACTCGATCACCCAGACCGCCATGTCGTTCTTTGGTCCGTTGCAGGGACCGTGGTACACCGTGGGCTACCTGATGGTGCGGACGATCGAAAAGACGGAAGGGCGACGCCGCCTGCTGGCTACTCTCTGCGACCCCGCGCGACTGGTGCTGACATACCAGAACATCGCCCGGCGGCATTGTACGGGAAGGCCATCGCTACCGTTGTGGTCGGACACGGTGATCGGCTATCTGGCCGCCGGGACGCCAGACCAGGGACGCCACTAACACGGCCATGACGGCCCTCGCCGTCCGGTCAGGGTGGATTCGGGGGTATTTTGCGGGGTTACACTGCAACCTCGCCTGGTACTCCAGTCCATTCTCAGGATGGCAGGGACGGTCAGGCATAGGGGCCGGGTGCTGAGCGTTGCAGAATGAGTCGCCTCTATCGACCTTGGAAGGCGGCAAACTCCAGTCCAAAGCCCCTTCCCCAGATACCACGTCCATGACCAACCACGTAGAGGCGTTCGAGCGCTGGATCCGAACATCTTTCGTGCAGATGAACACCGAGCTGGAGAATCTGTACTTCGCGTCGAACGATCGCTCGCGGGTGGAGGGCGTCGGGGAGCCGATCAAGGCTGCACTTCGGGATGAGGGTCACCGATATGTGGTCGACCTGCTCGAAGAGGGCAACACCGGAGACGGATTCGACGTCGCATTCGGCGTCCTCGGCAACGTCGGCATGTATCTGGGCTCGCTGCGGCGGCATGAACTGACCAATCCCGCGCGCGAGGAGCGGTCACCATTTCGGGAAGCATCCTCGCTGGCCTTGCACGTGGGTGCCTCGCTCGGCATGGCGCCGCGATTTTCCACCGCTCACCTCTCGACACACAACCGGGCGCTTGCCGGCGTGCGCAAGAGCTTCACATCGTTGCCGGACGAGTTCCTGTTCATCGATGAGAACACGCGCGGCATTCTTGCCCTGCAACGTACGGCGGACGCGCTCACGAGCATCGTGCATCTCGGCGTTTCGAGTCCGGTGGCAGACGTGATGTTCGACGCGGCAAAGGCCTCGTTGCGCGACGTCATCCTGTTCTACGAGCGCCTGATCGACCAACTCGACGTGCAGCGATTCTTCTATTCAGTACGGCCATACTACAAGCCGTACCGGGTCGGCCGCCAGGAATATCGTGGCGCCAATGCCGGTGACTTTTCGGGTATCAACGAGATCGACCTACTGCTGGGACTCTGCCGAGCCAACGATCCGTACTACTCGCAACTGCTCGTGGACAAGAATGCCGTTTATGCTACCGTCGGATCAAGCGCGGCTGCGCGACTGCATGACACGACGGAGCCTATTGGATGAGCTGTTGGCCCTGCGAGAGGACCATGGGAGAGCGGACTGGTTCCAGAGCAACGCGCGGGCGTATCTCGAAGTCTGCGAGCTGTTCGGGAGATCGGCTGAGCGGCACCACAACGCGTTGGTCAAGCGATTCATCGAGGAGCCCGCGTCGGGGCTCAGCGATGACAGTCTCCAGGGCATCACGGCCAGCGGTCCGCCGCTTTCGGTTCTGCTGCAGTCGCTCGAACTCCTTCGCGATCTTCGCCTCGCCGCGGATCGTCGTGACATCGCCACGCGCCATCACGACCTCATGACATTGCGAGGCGCCCTCATCGGGGCCACGTGACCGCGATCGTAGTGGATCAGTTGTAACCTAGAAACACCCTTAACAGAGGCGAGTTCATGACCGGCCGGTTTCCCCTGCTGTTGTGTTCTGTTGCGATGTGTCTCACGGCGAGTCGAGCGGCGCTGTCGCAGGCATCGCCTTCGAGTGGTCGCGCGGCGCCGCAACGCCTGGCGACCGTTTCCGGGCTCGCGGCGCCGGAAGCGGTCACCTACGATGCCGCGCTCGGCATGTATTTCGTCAGCAACATCAACGGCGAAGTGGCCGCAAAGGATACCAACGGCTTCATCACTCGTATCCGAAGCGACGGGCAGCTCGACAGCCTGCATTTCATTCAGGGTGGCCGGGATGGCGTAACGCTCAACAGTCCGATGGGTTCGCGGATCAAGGGTGACACACTCTGGGTGGTCGATATCGACGTGCTCCGCGCGTTCGATGCGCGGACGGGAAAGGCACTTGTCACGATCGACCTCGCGCCTGTGCACCCGCTGCTACTAAATGATGTCGCGATCGGCCCGCATGACGACTTCTACATCACCGATACGGGTGTCCAGCCCGATTCGACGGGTGATCTGAAGCACACGGGGCCGGACCGGATTTACCACATTGGGCGGGACCGCAAGCCCACCGTCGCGCTGGAGAGTGCGGCGCTGACGACGCCTGACGGCATCGATTGGGATCCTGCGCACAACCGGCTCCTTCTGGCGCCCATTGGCGGGACGGCGATCCAGAGCTGGGTGCCAGGTGCGTCGGCGCCGGCGATCGTCGCGCCAGGCCGGGGGCGTTTCGACGGGATCGAGGTCGAGCGGAATGGAATGGTGTTGATCACGTCCTGGGCCGACTCGAGCGTCGAGACGGTCGAAGGCGGGAAGCTCGTGCGGCGGATCGGCGGGTTCGGATCGCCGGCGGACGTGACGTACGACACCGCTCACCGCCGGGTGGGCGTGGTGTTGCTGCAGGACAACCGGTTCGAGCTGTGGACGTTGCCCTGAGGTCTCGCCGCACTCGCGAATTGGCCCGCAACTTCCCTCTCGCGGTCATCAAGGCCGCCCATCCAAGACGGCAATACCTGCTGCCCAGAGGATCTTGACGAGCCGTTGGTAGCGTCAATCGACGACTAGTAGCCTGCCAGCTGCCAATTTGAGGGATGTTACTACGTATTAGTGAAGAACCCTAACTCACCTAACTTCACTCAATATGAGGCGTCGCCTGAAGCCGTACGCGCGGAGGTACGCATTCAGCGCACGAGCTACCCGCGCCGTGACGGGGCGGTTTGCCCGAGTTAAGGTCCCAGATTGCAACGGCTAATATCATATTCTACTATTGACCTCAGTAGCGCTTTCTGCTACTATTGTTCATGCAGAGACGGCACGCGAAGACACTGGCCGGTCTGTTCGAGCGGCCGTCGCGAGCCACGATGCGGTGGTCGGAGGTGGAAGCGCTGTTCCGCGCCCTCGGCTCGGTTGACGAACGGGAAGGGTCGCGGGTCGCCGTCACGATCAACGGATTCACCTCAGTATTTCACCGGCCGCACCCGACTCCAGAGATTCGCCGCAAGACGATCCACGATGTGGTGACGTTCCTCACGCTCGCGGGCGTCCGGCCCTAGCACGGGTGGCCATTGGGGACGCCATTCATTGTTCACCATCGGGAGGGTAAGCGCATGGCGCTTACAATGACGTACAAGGGGTTCGTTGGGAAAGTAGAGATCGACGAGGAGGAGAGCGAGTTGCACGGGGTGGTGATCAATGCCAATAGCATGATCACTTTCGTCGGGAAAACCGTCGCGCAAACGCGGAAAGCGCTGGCCGATTCCGTCGAGGTCTATCTCAAGTACTGCGCGGAGAAGGGGATCGAACCAGATAAGCCCTACTCCGGCAAGATCCTCGTCCGGATCGAGCCCCAGCTGCACGCCAAACTTGTGGTCGGCGCGGCGCGGCGCGACGAGAGCCTGAATGACCTGGTAGCTGGGGCGCTCGAACGGTACGCGGATGGCCTGCCGGAACTCCAGGAAGCGTAGGCGCGCTAACCGATCGTATGCGAGATGCCGCCAATCTCGTGCGTGATTTCCACGACCGGCGTGTACCGGCGCCAGCGGGCAGTAGCGGGTCAATTTGATTTGAACCCACTACCCCGGCGGGCAACCTTGCTGGTTCCCAATGCCCTCCAAACATAGTTTTCAGCACTCTCTTCCCTGACGGATTCCCCGGGTGGCGACGTTGGATGAGCGCGACCAGCTCCAAGCCGCAGTCGGCGCGCACTACGCCATCCAGCAGGAGCTCGGGCGTGGGGGCATGGCGACCGTGTATCTCGCCCGCGACATCCGGCACGAGCGGCTCGTTGCGCTCAAGGTGCTGCGTCCCGATCTCGGCGCGGCGCTCGGGGCCGAGCGGTTCACGCGGGAGATCAAGCTCGCGGCCGGGCTGCAGCATCCGCACATCGTATCCGTTCACGACTCGGGAGTGACCTCGGCGGGCCAACTCTGGTTCACGATGCCGTACGTGGAGGGCGAGTCACTCCGCGCGAGGCTCGAGCGAGAGAAGCAACTGCCGGTGGACGAGGCACTCCAGATCACGCGCGAAATCGCCGACGCGCTCGACTACGCGCACCAGCAGGGCGTCATCCACCGCGATATCAAGCCGGAGAACATCCTGCTCTCGCGCGGGCACGCGATGGTGGCCGATTTCGGCGTGGCGCGGGCAATCGGGACAGACAGCAACTCCGGCGGCCACACGCTGACCGAGACCGGCATGGCGCTTGGTACCCCGGCCTACATGAGTCCCGAGCAGGCCACCGGCGAGCGGGCACTCGACGCCCGGACCGATGTGTATGCCCTGGGCTGTGTTCTCTATGAGATGCTGTCCGGTGAGCCGCCGTACACCGGGGCGACGGCACAGGTGATACTGGCGAAGCGAGTGACCGGGGAAGTTCCCTCGGTGCGCCGGCTGCGTCCCGCGGTCCCGGTGGCAGTGGATGGGGCGCTCACGAAGGCACTCGCGCCGGTTCCGGCCGACCGGTTCGCGTCGGCGAGCGCATTCGCGCGCGCATTGCAGACCACTGGTGGCAGCGAAGTCCCTACCCTAGGCGTGCCGCGCACCGGCGGGCGGGCGATTGCAGTGGCTGGCGCTGCCGGGATCGCACTCCTGATCGCGATCGGAGTCGTCGTGGTGCGGTACCGCGGCGCGGTGGCGCCAGATGCTGCACCCTCTTCGTCGTCGCCAGTGCGTCTCGCGGTGCTGCCGTTCGACAATCTCGGCGACTCGGCGGACGCGTACTTCGCCGACGGCATGACCGACGCGGTGCGGGGCAAGCTCACCGCCATTTCCGGACTCGAAGTGATCGCGGCGGCGAGCTCCGCGGAGTACCGGAAGACCACAAAGACCCCGCAGCAGATCGGGCGGGAGTTGGGCGTGCGGTATCTGCTGGTGGGCAAAGTCCGGTGGGCGAAAGTGCCGGGTAGTCCGCAGCGTGTCGAAGTGAGCCCTGCCCTGGTCGAGGTCGCGAGCGCGGCGGACAAGTGGGAGCAGCCGTTCGACGCGCTGATGACCGATGTGTTTCAGGTGCAGGCGGATATCGCCAGCAAAGTCGCGCAGCAGTTGCAGGTGACATTGAACCAGAGCGGCCGGCATACACTCGAGCAGCGGCCGACGACGAATCTGGACGCGTATGACGCGTATCTGCGGGGGCGGAGGGCCGAGGATGGTGGGCCGGGCTCGGAGCGCCGGGCGGTCGAGTGGTATCAGACGGCGGTGACTCGCGACTCGACATTTGCGCTGGCGTGGGCGGCACTCTCGCAGGCGCACGCGACCATCTATGGATCGGGAGTGCCGACACCGGCCGATGCTGAAGCGGCGCGGGTGGCGGGAGAGCGTGCGGTGGCGTTGGCGCCGGATCTGCCGGAGGCGCACGACGCGCTGGGGGGTTATTACGCCGTCGTCCGCGACGATTACGCCCGTGCGGATTCGGAGGCGCAGGCCGGACTGCGGCTTTCTCCCAACAACGCGCTCCTGGTGCGGGACGCGGCGTTTGCGGAGATCAGTTTCGGGCATTGGGACCGGGCCATCGTCCTCACCGAGCGTGCGACGCAACTCGATCCACTCAACACGGGCACCGCGACGGAACTGGGGCGGCAGTATCTCTATCTGCGGCGTTACGCGGACGCGCGCAGGGTGTTGGACCGCGTACTGGCCTCGGAACGCGGGAACTGGGGGGCGATGCAATTCCGGGCGAAGGTCGATCTTGCGCAGGGAGATCTGGCGGGAGCGCAGTCGGTCATCCGGAATGCCGCCACCGGGGGCGATACGGCGGCGCTGGTCACATTCCTGGCGCAGTCTCACATCGGCTGGGCGTTGGACAGCGTGTACGAGCGGATTCTCCAGAGATTGCCGCCGAGCGCATTCGACGGCGATCGAGGGGAATGGGGATCGGTGATGGCGCAGGAGTACGCCGTTCGTGGCGATGGCGCGCGCGCGCGGGCGTACGCGGATTCGGCGCGACTGGCGTATGAGGCGCATCTCAAGGTGAGCCCGAACGACGCGAATCTTCATGCGCAGCGTGGCGTGGCGCTCGCCTATCTGGGCCGCCGGAGTGAGGCGGTGGCGGAGGGTGAGCGGGGCGTGGCGCTCGTGCCGATGGCGGTGGATGCGTTCTCGGGGCCGGCGTATCTGCTTCAACTGGCGCGGATCTACATGCTGGTAGGCGAGCAGGAGAAGGCGCTCGATCTCCTGGAGCGGCTGCTCAAGTTGCCATCCTATCTCTCGCCGGGCTGGCTGCGGATCGATCCCAACTTCGCGTCGCTACGCGGGAATCCGCGATTCGAGCGGTTGATAGCGTAGCCGGTGGCGTAGCGGCGCATTGGTGGCGCGGCCAGAGGGGCCGAGGCGGTGGCTCTTCAGTTCGTTTCACGTGAGGAAGCCGAGACCCTTTCGATGGCAGGCTGGACCAGATTGATGGTGACGCATGCGGTTCGAGGCGGCTCCATCCTTTGCCGCGGCCACCTGGCCACCGCCTGGGACGGGCTAGGTCAGACGGACATACTCGCCGGTGGCTTACGCCGATCATTCGTCGGCCGTACGTTTCCCGACTACCCGCATTCAGGAGGAGCGATGCCCATCATCATGACGCACGCGAACTACACGCCGGCCGGCATCAAGGGTCTCATCCAGGATGGCGGATCGAAGCGGAGGGCGGCGGTCAAGCAGATGGTCGAGGCCGCGGGCGGCAAGCTGCACGCCTTTTATTTCGCGTACGGCGACAGCGACGTGGTCCTCATCGCCGAATATCCCGACAACGCGAGCGCTGCGTCGGTGGCCACGGCTGTCGGAGGTAGCGGGGCGCTGTCGTCGTTCCGGTCGATGGTGCTGATCACGCCGGAGGAGATGGACGCGGCGACGAAGAAGACTATCGCCTATCGGGCGCCGGGCGCGAAGGGGTGACTGCCCTGCCCTGAGGTGATGCTCGGTCTGGAGCTGAGGATCTCAGGGTCGAATTCACCGAGGCGGCGCTGCGCGGACTTGTTCCGGTCCAATCGTCAGGTTTCGGCGCCGGAGGCCGCGACCCGTCAACCGTATTATCGGCGTGTGGTGTCGAACTGCGACAGATCTGGCGCGGCGCCCGGGTCATCCAAACCTGCGTGCCGCGCGTCATCCTCCGCCAAATTGCCTGGCTGACGCTCGGCAACTCGGCTAACGCCTGACGAACTCCCAATTTCCACAATGCATTCTGAATCCGCGGCCCCTCCCCACGGCCTCCGGTCGCTGCTGTCCGCGACCGCCGATCGTTGTTGCCGGTATCTCGAATCGCTCGGCACGCGGCCCGTCGCGCCGAGTCCGGAGGGCATCGCCGGGCTCTCCGCGTTCGACGTAGGCCTTCAGGACGAGTCCGTCGATGCCGAGGCGGTGATCGAGATGCTCGACACCGTCGGGACGCCCGGGACGATGGCGATGGCTGGCCCGCGGTTTTTCGGCTTCGTCATTGGCGGTTCGTTGCCGGTGACCGTGGCTGCCGATTGGCTCGTATCGTCGTGGGACCAGAACACGGGCCTCTACAACTCGACACCGGCGACGGCGTTCATCGAGGAGGTGACCCTGCGGTGGCTGACCGACGTGCTGGGGCTGCCGCCGTCATGTGGGGGCGCGTTCGTCACCGGCACTACGGTCGCGCACATCTCGGCGCTCGCCACCGCGCGGCACGCCGTCCTCGGGCGCATTGGCTGGAACGTCGAGGCGGACGGACTCTTTGGCGCGCCCCCGATCACGGTCGTCGTGAGCGAGGAGGCACACCCCACGCTCCGAAAGGCCCTTGGCGTCGTCGGTTTCGGGCGCAACCGCGTCGTCAAGGTGCCTACGGACACACAGGGGCGGATGCGTCTCGACGCGCTGCCAAGGACGCTCGGGGGGCCAGCGATCGTCTGCACGCAGGTTGGCAACGTGAACACGGGGGCGTGCGATCCCGTTCGCGAGATCTGCGACTGGGCGCACGGGCATGGAGCGCACGTGCACGTCGACGGCGCGTTTGGACTCTGGGCGCGCGTCGCGCCGTCGCGGGCGCACCTCATCGACGGTGTGGAGAGGGCGGACTCGTGGGCGACTGACGGCCATAAATGGCTCAACGTGCCGTACGACAGCGGTATCGTCTTCGTGCGCGACGGTGCGGCGTTGCGTGCCGCGATGTCGGTCAGCGCCGAATACCTGCCGAGCGAATCCAAGCGGCGCAATCCATCGGACTACACACCCGAGCTATCGCGCCGAGCGCGCGGCGTCCCTGTTTGGGCGGCGATGCGGTCGCTTGGCCGGTCGGGCCTCGCGGAGCTCGTCGAGCGGAACTGCCGCCAGGCGCGCCGGTTCGCGGAGGCGCTCGCGGCGCTGGGGTACACGATCCACAACGACGTGGTGTTGAATCAGGTGTTGGTGTCGTTCGGGTCGCCCGAGCGGACGCGGCGCGTCATTGGCGCGCTTCAGGCCGATGGGACGCTGTGGGCGGGCGAGACCGTCTGGCAGGGGCATGTCGCGATGCGAATCAGCGTCTCCACGTGGGCGACCACTGATGGTGACGTAGAGCGTTGTGTCGCGGTCATCGACCGGATCGCGCGGGCCACTCCTGATTGATGGGACATCTGAACTCCTTGGCTAAGCGGGCGGCGGTCGCGTGCGCCGTGGCGACTGCGTTGGGGGCGATCCGGGTGCGTGGCGGCGGCTCCTTGGGCCGCCTTGCGTCGTGGCGAGTTGCGGCACCGGTTGCGGGAGGGGGGCAAGACGATCTCCCTCACTCTCAATCGTGGCGGCGGAATTCAAACAGTCCGGTTTCATTTCGGCCCATCATTTTGACCGAGGTATTCATGCATCGGCTGGCAGCATTTCCAGTTCTATTCCTGGCGATAGGGTTTCACGGCGCGACGCAGCCATCGCCGGCGGCATCGATCGGCTACCGCACGCTCGCACGAATGCATGCCGCGTATGCGAAGACGTGGTACCGGAACGTGACGTTTCGCCAGCGCACCACGATCTATTCGGATTCCGGTGCCCCGAAGATCGAAGAGTGGGCCGAGTCGCTGGCCGAGCTAGACGGACGAACGATACTCCGCATCGACCGGGGCTCGCCGCGCGACGGGAACGGACTGCTTTTTACTTCTGACTCGACCTGGGTGGTGCGCCAGGGCGCTGTGGCGGCACGGCGCGGGACCGGCAATGAGTTCCTGCCGCTGATCGAGGGCGTATACGTGCAGCCGGTGTCGCAGACGACCGATGACCTGCGACGAGAGGGCTTCGATCTCGCGAAAGGGTACGAGCGTTCGTGGGAGGGAAAGCAGGTATCCGTCGTGGGTGCTGCGTCGGAGGCTGATTCGACCAGCCAGCAGTTCTGGGTGGATCATGACCGCAACGTGCTCGTGCGGATGATCATTGCATTCACGCCGACCCAGAGATTCGATGTGCATTTGAAGCAGTACGAACGCGTCGGGGGCGGCTGGCTCGCGACGCACGTCGAGCTTCTGTCGGGTGGCCGGCCGTTTCAGACGGAGGATTATCGGGACTGGCACGTGAACGTCGCGTTGCCGCCGGCACTGTTTGACGTCAATCACTGGACATCAGCGCGGCACTGGGCCGCCGACAGTGCGGGATAGAGCTCAGTACTCCGTGCGACGCACGTCTCCCCCGACAGCCATCCTCTCGTTTGCTGTTGCTATGCCTAACTCGAGCCCCGGCGTGCGGCCGAGGTCGGGGCGGCATTGAGGCGCCAAGTCACTTCGTCAGGATCTTCTCGAACACGTCGATCGCTCTTAGGGCGGCGGAACAGGAGCCGGAAGCACCACAAAATGACTGGGTGCTTCCGGTATCGCCCGGATGAGGGCTGCCAGGTCAATCGGCTCGCCGCGGAGATAGGACCGGTAGGCACGTAGGATCACGTTGGACATATCGTCAGGGTGCCGTACACCGCGCGCGCGTAGGGAGTCCGCGACGGGGCCTCCTTGCCATAGGCCGCCGTTGTTTCGCAGCCAGAGGCCAAGACTGAAATGCAGTTTCACGAGGCTATCGGGCTGCATTTGCCGGATTGTGTCTTGCTGAGTGGGCGACAGAGCAGAGTTGAGGAGCGCAATCGAAGGCGCTATCGCTGCGGGCACCGACCGCGACACAACCACACTGCCGGCCGGAGAGGGGGAGATGGGGGCCGTACATCCGGCAGTGACCATTAGGCCTGCACCTATGACGCGCCGCATCGACGCCATCCGTCACCTCATTGACGGTCCATTTCGCAATTCATATCTCGCACGGCACGCCACTACACGAAGGATATATTGGCGCGATTGCTGGCTTGTGACCGGTGCATTAGGGACCGATTAAGTCTCACGGCTGCAGCTTAGTAGGACGGTCGGTGGCGATCTCTGTTCCGATGCGGACGATGACGACGACTTCGGCCGTGATGAGGACGGCGGTCCGGTTGGACCTGTGCGCGCGGGCGCAGTGCCTGGTGAGTCGTTGGGGGAGTTGGCGATCGCCCCGCTCGCGCCGACGTGGTCCCGGGGTAAGCCCGGGCACGGGAGGACTGACGAACCAGTCCCATCCTTCTCGCTGCGCCATGAGGGCGATACGTTCAGCGCATGGCTGATACAGCGGAGCCTTCGCCGGGAGACTCCATCAACGCACCGCGGGGCGGGCGACCGGAGCGCCGACTGGCGGGTCCGATTGCGTCATTGCGCGCCGCCCCGCCGTGGGCAATTACCTGGCTCGGGATCGTCGCACTCATTGTCGCAATCTCCCTGAGTGTCGTTGCCCATCAGCCGGGTTCACCGCTGAAAGGCTACGACATCCAAGCCGCGATTCTTACGATTACGGCGGTCTCGCTGTTCTTTACCGCGCAGGTGACGCGCGAGGCGACCAATTATCAGCGGGATCGGGACATCAGGGAGCGGCGCGAACGGCGGCAGGCGCTTGCCGAAGCGATGATAGTGGAGCTGACGGAGCTTCGAGGGCAAGCAGAGCACTGGAACGACAGGGCCATGAAGCGAGAGCTGACCTTTGTCGTCGAATATCCGGTTCTGACGCACGCGCTCGAGTCCGCGTCGCTGTTCAAGCTCGAGGCAGTGCGTGGTTTGACCAGGACATTGCACCAGCTTGCCGAGCTGCGATCGACGGTGACCAACGTTCGTGAGGTCATGAGCCTGCGCGAACCCGCGGACGAGGAGGCGCGCAAGGATCTCGCGGATGCAGTGGAGACGGTGGTGCGATCGACGATCAACGACATCCGGCTATTGATGGTGGCGCTCGTTCATGAGCGGGATGGAAGGGTGGATTAGAGCACTACATTGGGCGTTTAGAGCCCCATGCGATTCGAAAGCGGTATTGTGGATCGCGCGGGCCACTCCGGACTTACGGGATCATCTGAGTTCATTGGCTAGACGGGTCGGGGTTGAGTGGACCGTGGCGAATGCGTTGGCAGGTGTCCGTCAAGATTTGGCCTTGTTACCGGCGGAGCGCGCGTGTCATCGAAGGCGTTTGAGGTTGTGCTTTTCCACTCCCTGCTGGGGCGGCGTCCCTCGGTGCTCGATTGGACGCGGCGGCTGTCGGCCGAGGGGTACGTCGTTCACACGCCTGACTTATACGGCGGTGAGGTTTTCGACGACATGCGTGCGGCCGCGGGATGGCTGCAGGCCATCGGGTTCGACGGCATGCTTGATCGCGCGCGCGAGTCGGTGTCGGCACTACCATCGAACCTCGTGTACGCCGGCTTCTCGAACGGCGGTGCCTGCGCCGAGTTGCTGGCGGCGACACGCCCGGGGGCGTGCGGTGCGGTATTGATGCACGCGCCGCTACAGCTTCGGGATCTCGGGTGGGCGGCATGGCCTGCTGGGGTTCCCGTTCAGACGCACTTCGCGACGGCCGATCCACTGCGAAGTGCTGCGACGATCGACTCGCTGCGCAAACGCGTTGGCGCGTCTGGTGGCGAGTTTCAGGAGTTTACCTATCCAGAGGGCGGACATTTGTTCAGCGATTCCGGGCTGGCGGCCTATAGCGCCTCCAGCGCTGACGCGATGTTTGGAAATGTCGTCCAATTTCTCGATTGGCTCGGCAGTCGTGGCGGTCATTCACCGGATCGCGCGGGCCGCTCCGGATTGATGTGATCGTCCGGGTTCATGGCCGAGTGGCAGGCAACACGGTGAATGGCACATCTGCGACACGGTTGTCCCAGGCGACCCGGATGGTTCCCCGCGCGGGGCCGATGCTATCGACAGTGATCGTGAGCCGTTCCAGGAATTGCGTGACGGTTCGTGCCTCCATTGGCACCCTGGCGAGATCGCCGCTGCGGTCGTAGTCCACGCCAAACTGGCCTGTTTGCCGATTTACGATGAGTTGCCAGGCGGTTGGCGCAGGAAGCGTATACAGGGTGTAGGTGCCCGCGGGCACGCGAACCCCGCCGACGACGAGGTCGTGGTCAGTCGTCAGATGCGTCGCCAGATCGGCACCCGTGCGCCAGACCTCGTTCCACGGTACGAGGCCGCCGAAAATGACTCGGCCACGTTTTGAAGGCCGGCCATAGTTGATCGCGATGTGAGCGCCGTCGATTGTCGCACGGGCGGTGTCTCGCGATGACAGGCTGCCGAACGCTCCGTGTAGTCGTTCCCTATCAATGAACGAGTGACCGAGCTGGTCGATGTCCAGGGCAGCGGCGCTTTCCGTCCTCCACTTGAAGGACGTGGCTGCACCGCTGATGCCGAGGACGTGTCCGGACGTGGTGATGCGCGCGTGTTCGCCGCGCGGGAAAAAGATCGGCAGTATCACGGAGTCCGTCCCAAGGCGGCGCACGTTCTCCGCACGACCTGCAACGTGTTGAGATCGAGGACGGGCACAGTTGCCGAGTCGACGTGTTGGGCGACGAACCGCCGGACAATGATCTCATAGAGTCCGATGGATCGGTCGAAGAGGGGTATCGCGTCGGGCGGAGCGGGTACGACTCGCCGCCAGGACGTGTCGGCGTCGTGTTCGCTAATGTCGAAACCGCCAGGCACCGCGGTTCCGGTCGCGGACCATTCCAGCTTGCCGGTGCTACCCGGCGGGCCAAACCGGCTCACCGCTTCGAAGCGCGTGATATGGCCGCCCGCATCGGTCGCAATCGTGTAGTGGATCGTGCTGGTCTTCGGGGATCGATGCAGCAGATCGCCTTCCGTCAGTCCTGCCGATCGGGTGAAGCGCTCGGCCATGATGGTATCCGACCCGAGCCAGACGACGTATCCAGAGCGTGCCGAGTCCCGGGCTTCAGTGACCGGAGTAGAAGATGGACGAACGTGCGACGTGCACCCGGAGGCTACGCCCAGAATCACACTGAGCGTGATACGTGTGCGATGGCGAACCGACGCTGGTCCGCGGGCCTGCGTGCATGCCGGACCGACGGTCCCCCACGAAGGCAAGGCTGGGCGTATCGGAAGCGGCGGAGTCCGTGCGTGAACCCGATCGGGCGTATGCATGTCTGGCCTCCCTGGGAAAGGCGTGGTGCGTCCCAGGTGCCTTGAACGGGACAAATGTCGATTACGGTCCGCGACGACGGGTGCACAAATGCAGCGGCAGCGGTGGCGGCGTACCGGGCAGGCGCGAATCGCGTATAGGTGCGTCCCTTCCGGCTACCGAGTCCCACGAACGACCACAGACAACGATTGGTCGTGCCCTGTGCCGAACGTATGTCTGCCGCGGTGCCGCGTCAATCAACTTCCGGGGTTAGCACAACCCTGACGCCTCAGGGGGGCTGGTGGCAGGAATGGTGCCGAGCCCGTACCTTCGACTCACCTCCTCCCCGGCGGACGCGCAGTGGCCACGTCGGATCTGCGAGACCAGCTCCAGGCGACACTTGGCAATGCCTACCGCTTGGAGCGCGAGCTGCCGCCCGGTGGCATGCGCCGGCTGTTCCTGGCGACTGAGCGGTCGCTTGACCGACAGGTCGTCATCAAGCTCTTGCCGCCCGAGTATGCGAGTGAGGTGAGCGCGGCCCGCTTCCAGCGTGAGGTCACGCTGACCGCGCATCTCCAGCATCCGCACATCCTGCCGATCCTTTCGGCCGGCTCGCGCGATGGGCTCCTGTACTACGTCATGCCCTACGTGGAGGGCGAGTCACTACGGCAACGGCTTGAGCGTGAGGGCAAGCTGCCGATAGCAGCGGCAGTGCAAATCCTCCGTGAAGTGGCCGACGCCCTCTCGCGGGCCCACGAGGCAGGTGTGGTGCATCGGGACATCAAGCCGGAGAACATTCTCCTGCAGCGGGACCACGCCCTGCTCGCCGACTTCGGGGTAGCCCGCGCGCTCCACGAGGCGGCGGGTGGCCAGCGACTGACCGACACCGGGATGGGGCTTGGCACGCCGGGTTATATGGCGCCCGAGCAGTTGGCGGGCGAGCGGAACGTTGACGCCCGCGCCAATGTCTACGCACTCGCCGTCGTGGGCTACGAGAATGCTTGCCGGCGTGGCACCATTTACGGGTTCTACGCCACAGGCAGTTGCCGCGGCTCACTTCACCGCGCCGCCGAAACCACTAGAGCAGGTCCGCGTAGATGTGCCGCCGGGCGTGAGCCAGGCTATCGCGCGCGCATTGGCGAAGGAACCCGATAAGCGCTTTACCATGGCAGCCGACTTCCGCGATGCGATTGCTGTGACGGCGCCACCGAGTGTGCAACGCCACACATTAACGAGGAGCTGGCTCGTCGCTGCCCTCACGGTGGCTGCGATCGCCGGAATCGGAGGTAGCTGGGCAATCCGTCACCGAGAGGGGCCACCATTTATTAGGGCCGCCACGATCGTAGGCGGCACCAACACGATACCGGTCCGACTCGCGGTGCTGCCGTTTGATAACATCGGCGATTCGGCGGACGCCTATTTCGCAGATGGTCTGACTGACGCCGTCCGTGGCAAGCTGGCCCAGATTTCCGGGCTCGAGGTTATTGCCTCCGCCAGTTCGGATCAGTATCGGCACACACGGAAGTCCCCTTCTGAGATTGGTCGCGAGCTCGGGGTGCGGTACCTTCTCGGCGCCAAGATCCGCTGGATCAAGAACGCGGGCCAACCAGGACGCATTCAGATTCAACCTGAACTCGTTGAAGCGGCCAAAGCCGCGGACCGATGGGGCCAGCCTTTTGACGTACCGGATACTGATGTCTTCCACGTCCAGGCGAGCATCGCGGAAAACGTCGTGCGTGCACTACAGGTGACTCTGACGCCGAGCGCGAAGAGCGTGCTCGTAGACCGGCCGACAAAGAGTCCCGACGCGTACGACGCGTACCTTCGTGGACTCGGCGTCCAGCAGACGGGACTTTTCGACTACTATCGGTCCGCGATCCCCTACTATCAGGAGGCAGTCCGACGAGACTCGTCCTTCGCGCTCGCCTGGGCAGCGTTGGCGGCGGCCTATGCCGGTATCGCCGACCCCGATTATGCTGGGAACCCGCCAATCCTCGGCGACGCTGAAGCGGCGCGCGCCGCATTGGGCCGGGCTCAGCGCTTGGCACCCACACTGACCGAGGTGTGGCGGGCCGAGGCGGAGTACGACAAGGCCATTCTCCACCAGCCGCGGCGCGCGCTTGCTGTCCTCGACTCGGCGCTTCTTCTCACGCGGGACGATCCTGGGTTGCTGGTGGATGCCGCTTCAATCGAGACTGATCTTGGCGACTTCGAGGCGGCCAGCACGCTCTATCAGCGCGCCGTGCCGTTTGATCCTCAAGACAGGCTGCCGCTTTCGCATCTCGGCTGGAACTTTGTTTGGCTGCGACGCTATTCCGATGCGCGCGCCGCGTATGATCTTGCGCGAGGGATCGCGCCAGGAGACGCCAATCTCCTCGCACAGACCGCGATGGCGGCCATTGCTGCGGGAGACTTGGAAACCGCGCGCGCAGTAAGTCGGGCCGTGCCGCCCGGAGTAGATACGACGACCTATCTGGCCTACATTCTCGGGGTTCTTCGATCTGTTCTGGCTTCTGGATCCGGCTCAGACTGAACGAATATTTCGGGCCACCGCTGTCCCTTTCGACAACAATCGGGGCGAGCGGGCGTTCGTTCTAGCAGAAATGTGTCACCTCCGAGGTGATGGCGCCGGCGCCGCGGCTTTCGCGGACAGTGCGCGGGCGGAGTTCGAGGACGGGCTCCGGACGGATCCCACAAATATGCGTCGTGGATACAACGCCCTGATGCTTGCCTACCTCGGGAAGCAAGACGCGGCAATATCTGAAGCCAAGCGCGCGGTATCTCAGCATCACGACGACGCGATCGCGGGCGTGTACATGGAATACCAACTCGCCCGTGTGTACGTTGCGCTGGGACAAACGACTTCTGCGGCTCGACGAACTCGAATCCCTCCTGGCCCGTCCGGGATTTCTCTCTCCCGGATGGCTGCGGATAGACCCGAAATTCGCGCCCCTTCGTGGCAACTCGCGGTTCGAAGGCCTGATCGGTCAAGCCCACTAATGCCGGACGCCGCGCGCGAGCAACTAGAGTCATCGCTAGTCGGCCACTACATGCTCGAGCGGGAACTAGGTTGTGTTGGCATGGCCGCGGTGTATCTGACGCGGGATTGGCTGATGCACTACGAATCGCACAGAAAGTCGCTGACGCGCTCGACTACGCACACCAACAAGAGATTGTCCACCGCGACATCAAGCCGGAGAACACCCTACTTCACGCGGCGATGCATACCCGCAAGTCCGCGTCATTGTGGCGCTCCACTAGGAAGGTGCGCCTGTCGCTTAGGTGAATCGTCACCGGGCACTCGACAGGAGCCATTCGTTCATGACCCCTACTATCCTCCCGCTGGCGCTACGTCCGGGATCGGTAAGCACCCGTCGCCAGCCCTCAACGCAGCGAAGGCGGCCGTGACGGCGTATCCCAGTTTGGTCCGTCCAGCTCCTACCGCATTGGGAGTCTATCATGCCCTCAACCACCCCACATAGCAGTCGTCGTAGGCGCGTTCTCTCGTCTCACGGCGCCATCTTGGGTGCCCTTGCCATCGCGGGCTTGGGCCCGTTGGCGTGCGCGGCACACCAACATGTTACCGAGGCGCCGCCTCATCCCATTGCTGTGCAGATCCGGAACAACTCGGCGGGGGCCTCGGTGCTCACCGTGTTTATTTCGCGCGATCGGGGCGACATGCGTCAAATGCTTGGTACCGTGCCAGGCGGCAGGACCGAGACTTTCAAGTACAAGCCGGTGGCGTGGGACATCACCTACCGATTGCTGGCGACATCGGGCAGCCAGCCCGGCCTTGGAGAAGACTGCCGGACCTGCATCGCCACTTCCCCTCCGTTCAACGTGAACGACCCGAACACCGGTGGCGTCGTCTGGGACCTCAACGCGAACCAGGTCCAGTTCTACGACTTGCCAGAGCAGCAGCAAGTACCGGCAACGGACACGACAAAGACGGCGCCACTCCCGCACTCGTCGCGCGTACCTGGGTCTGACCTTACAGCGCAGTGAGTGCTACGACAGGATCGACGCGCGTCGTGAGGAACGCGGGCACGCTTCCGGCCGCGAGCGCAACGACGGCAAACAGGCCGGCTGCTGCTGCGAAATGCCCGGATTGTGCGGGCTCACGCCGACGAAGAGACTCGCTAGCGCGCGCGTCAGCACCCATGCAGCGACAGATCCCAACGCAATGCCGATTCCCGCCAATGTCAGTGCGCGCCGTAGTACGTCACCCATCACGTTCGCTCTGCTCGCGCCGAGCGCGATGCGGACCGCGGTCTCGCGTTGCCGCTGAGCAACGGTATAGGCGAGGACGCTGTAGATCCCCAGCCCGCCCAGCATGAGCGATACCAGGGCGAACATCGACGCCAGAAAGCTCGAGAACCGGGTCGTGCCGATCGATTGCGCCATGCGGTCACTCATCGTCGCGACGTCGAACACGGGCACCGCAGGGTCCAGACTGGTGAGCATTCGCCTGAATGCGGTCGCATGGGCAGCCGGGTTGCCAGACACACGTTCCGCGATCGTCACCACGTTGCTCGGCGACTGGGCAAAGGCTACGTAGATCTCCGGCCGGTCAGGCTCCGCGAGTCCGCCTTCCTTGACGGGACCCGCGACGCCGACAATCTCCATCGTATCCGGGCCTCCTACGAGGGTAATCCGATGGCCGATCGGGTCACGGTCGCCGAAAGCTTGCCGCACGAGCCGTTCGTCCACAACAGCGACTCGCACTGCGCGTCGATCATCGGTCGACAGGAGGCCTCGGCCGCGGCGGACCCGAATGCTCATGGTGCGGAAATAACTTGGGCTTGCTGCCACGACGATGCCCAGCGGCATATTGGCCGCGTCGGGCGGGGGATCACCAACGACGGCGTATCCCAGGACGTTTTGATCGAGTTCCGCCGGGACGGTCGAACTTGCGCTCGCGGCCTTGACGCCAGGCTGCGCAGCGAGTTGCTGCATTAAGCGCGCGACGAACGCGGTTTGCCGTTCCGGAGTGGGGTACTGGCCGGCCGGGAGCAGTATCTGCGCCGTCAGGACGCCACCTGGCTCGAAGCCGAGATCCATCCGGCGAAAGTGAGCGAAGCTTTCGAGGAGCAGCCCTGCACCAGTCAGCAGGACGAGGGCGACCGCGACCTGCAGGACGACGAGCACGTCTTGTGCTCGAAGATGCTGTGCCGAGCCTGTGCCGCGACCGCCTTGCTTGAGCATCTCGACCGGTTTCCCGCGCGAGGCTTGCCACGCTGGCGCGAGCCCGACGACCAGCACCGTCCCGATCGAGACCAGCGCGCCAAATGCCACGACGCGGTTGTCGACGCCGATTTCGGCGAGACGTGGGACGGAGGCGGGGGCGAGTGCACGGAGTGCTCGCACGCCGCCGACGGCCAGCGCTACACCCAGCGCACCGGCCGTGAGCCCGAGCAGACCTGCCTCGAGCAGCACCTCGCGGACGAGCTGTGGACGGGTGGCGCCGAGCGCGGTACGCACGGCCATCTCGCGCTCACGGCCCAGACACCGCACGAGAAAGAGATTGGCGAGATTCGCGGCGCCGATCAGCAGCACGCATAGCGCGGCGGCCAGCAACATCGTGAGTGCCGGGCGTACGTCGCCGACCACGAAATCGACAAGAGGGATGATGCGAGCCGACCACCCAGCGTTGGATTGCGGATATGCTTGACTGAGCCGCCGAGCGATCATTTCCAGGTCGCGCTTGGCTTGCTCGCGCGTCACGCCGGACGCGAGGCGACCGAGGACGAACAGATCCTTGGCTCCGCGGTCGGCCATCTCGGCAGGCGTAAGGTTCAGGCGCGTCAACAATTCTTCCGGACCTGGCAATCCGCGCGGCGCTACGCCAACTATCGTATAGGGCCGATTGTCGAGCGTGAGAGTCTGGCCGAGGACGGACTGCGCGCCGCCGAACCGTCGCTGCCAGAGACCGTAGCCAATGACCACCTCAGACGAGCCGCCGGAGTCGGGCGCGAGCGGCCGACCGAGGACCGGTGTGAGGCCAAGCGTCTGGAAATACGGCCCCGTAACGGCCGCACCTACCACGCGCTCGGGGTCCTGCTTCCCGGTCACCGTGAACTGCTGATACAATGCGGCGGCGAGCGTTCTGAAAGCGCGAGTTTGGGCGCGAAAGTCGTGGTAATCTGCGGCCGCCACCCCTGCCTGTAGCATCTGCATGGACGGATTACTCTCCCACACCGTCAGCACGTGACCCGGGTCGCGGTAGGGGAACGCTTTGAGGAGGACGCCGTCCACGACGCCGAACACCGACGTCGTCGCCCCGATTGCGATCGCCAGAGTGAGTGTGGCGGCGATCGTGAACATGGGACTGCCCCACAAACGGCGTACCGCGTACCACACGTCATAGCCGAGCTGGCTCCACTGCTCCCGCCTCACGCGACTCCGGATGACCCGGCGATCAATGGCCCGCAGCTTATCACGCACGGTGGCCAGATCGCCAAACTCCGTCAGCGCCTGTGTGGCTGCGCGTTCGCGGGACAATGCCCTGGGCGACGAGATCTTCAGTCCGCGTATCGAGATGAAACCGTAGCTCGTCGTCCACGTCAGCGTCGGCGTCGGAGCGCCAAAAGCGCAGGTACCGACGCCAGGCAGGCGGCCGTAACTTCGGCTCCACGCTCATGCTTGTCGTCTGGATCCGGCGCGGTCCACCGTCATACCGCGTCGGGTACCGCTTGCATCACACCCGCGACGGCGGCCACGTAGCGCTCCCACCTGGACGTCTCCGCACGCAATGCGTGCCGCCCGGTCCTCGTGAGCTGGTAAAACCGTGCGCGCTTCCCTTTGTCTGAGGTGCCCCACTCGGACTCAAGCAGCCCGCGTTCGGCTCAACGATGCAGGGACGTATAGAGCGCCCCATCGAGCACCTGCAGGTCGCCGCCTGAGCCTTCCCGGATGAATCGGGCGACCGCATAGCCGTGCCGTGGCCCCCATATCAGAGATCGCAGTACCAGCAGGTCAAGCGTGCCCTGCAGCGTGTCGAGCGCGTGACCCGGGGGAGTCATGACTTCATCTATACCCTCAGGTGTTGATACAATCAAGTTGAGGGGGAAACTCTTCGTGCGAGCCGTCGGTCCAGATACGCGCGTCACGCTCCGCTGGCGGGTGACATAGCGTATCGACGGGTTA
This sequence comes from uncultured Gemmatimonadales bacterium, assembly GCA_963706505.1. Classification (GTDB taxonomy): domain Bacteria; phylum Gemmatimonadota; class Gemmatimonadetes; order Gemmatimonadales; family Gemmatimonadaceae; genus Palsa-1248. The sequence goes on along the minus strand of CAVPLX010000002.1, from coordinate 305,580 downwards.
CGAGGCGGTACTGCCCGTCAGCTGCCCGCCTGTTACGTTCGGCCGATCTCACCCGGGCCATATGCTCCGCGGTGCGTTGCCACTCACACGGTAGCCGCAATGACACGACGGGCCGCATTCGGTGGCCGCACATGGCAGGCGCGGATCGGACTTTCGTTGTTGTTGTGCGTCTGGGTCTGCGCCTGTGACGTCACAGGACTTCCGCGCGGCGCGCGGCGCTTTACTCCATCCGCGCAGTATCATGCGTGGTGGGCGCTGGCCGAGGCGTGCTCTGGCGTGCAGGGCGACTTCAATACCGTGAAGTGGTACATCCTTTCGGGCTCGGACACCTTTGCACTTGAGGGGGAGACCGTCAACGGCGCGTGGTATGGCGGTCACGACAACTGGATCGTGCTGGGAGATGAGGAGGAATTCAATGGTAGCCTCGTCCGGCACGAAATGCTACACGCCCTCCTCAAGACACCCGGCCATCCCCGTCAGCAGTTTCTGGGGAATTGCAGCGACATCGTGGCCTGCATCGAAGACTGCGTGAGTGATGGGGGTGGTCCGCCTGACACGTCCGAAAGCGCGGCCATCCTTGGCCCGTCGGTACTTCCGGCAGCGGTGTTGTTGGCACCCGATACCGTATCGTTAGCGGCTGACAGTGGTTGGACGACGATCACGATCAGCATCACGAACACGACTCATGCTCCAGCGCGGGTTGCAGTGGATACATCGTTTGGCATTCCCGAGAGCATAATTCTGTGGCACTCGACTCCAGGCCTATTGGGAGTTGTCGAGATCCAGGCCGATTACTACTTCACACTGGCTCCGGCTGGCACGGCGGGCGCTACGCGGCGGGTGGTGTTCGACCAGCAAGTCCCGTTCACGAACACATCGCCGCAATACGTCATCACCGGGCTGTTTGGAGAATCGCCGGCCAGTGCGCAGACGTTAACGGTAGCGCCGTAGCGATCCCACGTGCTCCACAGGCGGCGTCAACGCGGAGCCCGACGCGGGGGCGCGCTCGCGGCGGGAGCGCTCGCTGCGAAGATCGTGCTGTCCGCCCACCATGTCCGATAGCACCATTCTAAATGGCCTGACAACGATCGGCTTTCGGCGTCAACGTTGTCGTGGTGCGGCCGTCCGAGTTTGCAGGCTTCTTCGACGAGCCTGGCCGCCTGGAAACGGCCGAACGCATCCGCGCGAGGGTGGGCGCGGCCCCATCGATTCCACGTGGGAAGGATGTCAGCCGCTTCCAGATGTGTGGCGCCGACGTCGCGCGAGAGGAGGACGATCTCACCCGCCGCGATGAGCGAGTCGGCGAAGCGGCGGCGCGCATGAGCAGCGACACTGGCGCCAAGTAATGCGGGCGGAGATGTGTCGATGGTCCATGTGGCGCAGAGGCTGTCCGGCACGGTGGCTTCTGCCCACGTTGCGCACCAGGCGGCGTGAGCGATTCCCGGGTGTATGGCGGCGGGGCTCGATCCTGGCATCGCGTCCCGCTCCGCCGGGGTCAGTGGCCCGGTCGGGGCGGGTGCGGCGGTTCAATGGGACGCCTCCCACTGGGCATTGTTTCTCTGCGTGATCGTGAGGGCCAGCGCGAAGAGGCCCACTGCTCCACAGACGACGAAGGCGAGGAGCCATGCCACGCCGCCCATCACGGTGTGGCCGCGCGCTGTCCACGAGTCAACGATCCTGGACAGGAGAACGAGACCCAGGAATCCGAGAATGACGCCGCCGGCGATCCTCAGCATTGCGAGGAGGCGCTACACCCCGAGGCGAGTGCAAGCGCCACCACCATCGGGACAACGCGGACGGTGCTCGTATGCTCGCTCCAATCCATTCGAGAACTCGTAGTCTTCAGTCAGCGGAGACCTCGATAGACCTATCCGACCATCCCAATAAGGACGCCGATCGGATTGGGAGGATAGCGTAGGAGTAGTCTCATGGCGAGACGGCACCATCGCCATTGAAGTCCACGGATCGGCAATACGTCGTAACCTCGCTGGTTAGTCCGGCTAGAGGCATCGTTTGTGAGGATAGAGCCCCAAAGCCGAGGCTTTGCCAGAATTTGTGGGCGCGCGTGTTTTGTGCCTGGACACACAAGCGGAACTCGCTTGCTCCTTGAGTCGCACTCCACGATTCCAGCGCCGCATACAGACGGCGTCCCCGTCCACCTCCCCGCAATTCTGGAGTGATGAGCAGGAGTCCGAGCCACCAAATGCCGTCTCGCGGGTAATCACGGAGTGTATCCACGATTGCCAATAAGCGGTGACCGTCGCGAAGGCCGAGTACCAGCTTGTTCAATGGCGCAAGCATCGGCGGCCGATCGATAAGGAGGTTCGTCGCATCTGCTTTGTTAGCAACGCGGCCCGTGACGAGGGTCCAGTAGTCAGTGCACTCCCCGTATAGCGATTCAATCCCTGGACAGTCGATCTCCGAAAGGAGCTCGATCTCACGACCGTCTACTGTGAATAGCATGCTGGTGTCCAGAATAACGCGGAGGTGGGGCTGCGGCCAGCGATGGTAGTGAGGTTAGCGTTATGGGGGAATGCCGGTCCTTCCGAACCCTCCCGGTTACCCTGCCCTTCAGCGGAACCCACCAGTCGGAGGCACTACGTCATGATTCGTCTGATTCCCCTGCTATTTCTTGCCGCCCTCCCGGGCGCTGCGCCTCCGCACCCCGCCACCCCGACCGCACCGTCGGTACTCGCTGGGGATCGCGAGGTCTGGACAATGGTGATGGGCTACGTCGCTGCGGCTGCCGACCAAGTGCCGGACTCGAATTACTCATACCGTCCCGCGCCGACGGTGCGTACCTTCGGCCAGCTCATCGCGCACATCGCCGGCTCCCAGGACATGTTCTGCGCCATGGCACTTGGCGACAAGGTGAGCGCCTCGGACGTCATTGAGAAGACCGTGACGGGGAAGGCCGCATTGGTGGCCGCGCTCAAGGCCTCCATCGAGCACTGCCAGAAGGCGTATGCGTTGACTGATGCCGACGCGATGAAACGGACGGTGAAGACGTTTGCCGGCGAGAGATCGGCGCTGTGGGCGTTGCTGTACAATACGGTGCATGACGACGAGCATTACGGAAACATCGTGACCTACATGCGCATGCTCGGCATGGTGCCACCATCGAGTCAGCCGCGGCATTAGCCGGAGAGGGAACCACCCGCCCCGCTCGCTTTGATCTGCCGTTCCTACCGGTCGATCGACGCCTATTGGCACATCATGTTGTAGGTGGCCGAGTCGGTCGCCGTTTGGGGCGTCGAGAAGTAGAAGGCGACATTGAGGCGGAAGGGCGCATCCGAGCCAGTCCAGAACGTGTCATTTCCACTGGCCAATGTGCCGGACGGGAGCTCAGTATTACCACCCAAGAGCGTTTCTTCCTTGGCGACGGAGACCGCGGACGACGAGGTGGTGCCGTCGTGATGAAAGAACGTGAAATGGCCACCGGTCCATGTGGCCGCCTCGCCAGGGGAACCGCCGGTCGCGGTTGCGGTGATCCTGAAATTGCAGCGATACACGACCCGCCCCGTGTCGTCGGTACTCTGGAAGCCCTGCACGGTGGCGGGACCCGTGAGGGCGACTTGCAACCCGGGCGCGGCGGTCTTGTCCGAGGCGCACGCAGCGAGAAGGACGGCGATGAGCTCCAGGAAGGGAGCTCGCATATCGACTCAGCCGGCCTGGGGTTGAGGTCGGTACAGCATACGGGATGGCGCGTCGTTCGGGTGTGGGAGCACGACATACGAGCTAACGCGGATAAGGTCGTCTCGCGGATCGAGCGGCAGCTCCAACGCCCGCTAACGGCTGCCAGGGCCTTAATCAGCGCTTCACACAAACGGCTGCCGCGCCCATCCTAACGAATCTCCAATGAGCCATCGCGTGATCGTCGGCACATCAGCCGCCCGGCTTGTACCGCCCGCACTAGCGGTTGCTCCTGACTGGCCAACGAACACCCGCCCAGACTTTGTCGCAGTGGGCGCTCGGGGGCGTCCAAGCGCCCGACACTCCCGATTCCATGTTGGTCGGCAGATTCGTCCGCAAAGCCACCCCGCCTCGCACGGATATCTGGATGCGATCTACTGACGACAGGTAGCGGATCGGCAGACATCGGTCCATCCGTGAGCGTGTACGCCGTGGTGCCGCTCCAACGGACCGAGTCCTCGGCACCCGGACGTCCATGCCCCTGCCCCGACATCTATCCTCTTGCTTGCTGCTGCTGCTGAAATGTCTGCACTCAATCCAGCGGCGCGTACGGCTGAGACCGGTGCACATTGTGGCGGATTACTTCGTCAGGATCTTCTCGAACACATCGATCGCTCTAGGGTCCCCAGACTCGCCAAGCCAGAAGAGCGCCTTCTTCCGAAGTGCCGGATCGGAATTTGAGGTGGCGATCTGAATGAGCACGGGCACACCCTCGTCATGCGGCCGCTGCGATAGGGCGAATACAGCCTGTTCACGGACACCTTCGTCAACTCGTTGATCGCGTGCCAGTGAGTCGAGGCTGGCCGTTGCGTTGCCGGCAGCCTGGCCGAGCCAGAACACTGCCTGCTTTCGAGTATGCGATGGGCTGGTAGAATCGCGGGCGATGGCCGCGAGCGTGGGCCAAACCGTAGCGCTGTCGGCAAGCGTAGCAGGAAAAATCGCATCGCTCCCGGGTGACGACGGTAACCGCCGAGCGAGACTCAGGAGGTAGGTCGCCGCATCGTTCGCGGAGACGGTGCCCAAATCGGTAACGGGCACACCCTGCCTTGGCGTGCGCCAATGGCCACCGACGTAGGCGTGGAGAGCGGTCAACGTGCGGTCGTGGACCCTCAACACCAGACGGACGGGGCCATGCTCGCAGTCCTGGTCCCACTCTACATCGTCCGTGTATGACGAGCGGTTCCAGACAGTGTGATTGTGTTCGCCAGTCATGATGGAGTTCCCTTCTCCACAAATGTCCGGCCGGGATGCGAAGCTCATACGGACATCGCCGTCCGACACGGCCGAGACGCGGCTTTCCAGCGAACCGCTCTGGGCAGACAGGGGGCTCGTGAGCGCGAGGAACGCCGTCGCGCACGCGCATTTGGCGAAGTTGGCATAGGCGCTCATTGGTCGATCAACTCCTGAAGGAACTTGGCTGCGCGCGGGTCCGAGGATTGGCCGAGCCAGAACACGGCCTTCTTGCGGAGTTCCTGGTCCTTATCCGTCTTGGCAATGTGCATGAGCGCATCGACGGCGCCAGAATCGTTGCGCTGAGAGATCGCGAAGATCACTTGTTCGCGGATGTCCTGATCGGTGGTACGGTCGTAAAGACCCACGAAACGCCCGATGCCGACATCGCCCTGGCTGGCCCAGAACACGGCCTTCTTACGGATATCCTTTGACACATTGGGATCCGCGCCAATGCCCAGTAGCCAATCCCCTTCACCGCTGTGCTGCGACACGCCGAAAAGGACCTTCTCCTTGATCTCGTCATTCTTGGTGCGCGCAAACAGATCCTTGAGATATTTTACGCTCGAGGCGCCGCCCGATTGGCCAATCCAAAAGACCGCCTTCTCACGTAACTCAGACGGCATGTCCTCCGACTCGGCGGCATGGCGAAGCGCATCGAGACCCCGGGTGTCAGACTGCTGCGAAAGCGAGAACAACGCCCGCTCGCGTACCGACTCGTCGCCCGGGTGCGTCGCAATGCTGTCGAGAATCGTGACGACCTTGGGGTCCTCGACCTGCGACAGCCAGAACACGGCCTGCGTGCGCAGCTCCGGCTCGGGGTCACTTCGAGCCACCGAGACCAGAATGTCGGCGGTTTCCGGACTCTCCTTCTGTGACACGAGGAAGAGCGCTTTGCGCCGGATCCCAATCGAGCATGCGTCACGCCGAGCGAGCACTTTGCGTAATATCGGGATCGCGCGGTCCGCATCCATCTGCAGCAAGCCGTTGAGCGCCGCGATCCGGACGTCGTTGTCGTCGTCGTCGCTGGGGCATGGCGCCGCTGCGGATTCGGCCTGCACCGCTATTCGCTCCGCGCACGACGCGTCGCCCTGGCGGGCGAGCGCCGTACAAATTCTCGTGCGGAGCGTCGCCGCATCCCCGTGGGCGCCGTTTGCGGGATTGCTGCTGGCGAACTGACGGAGTGCGCTGAGCGCATTGTGCAGGTCGGCGCCGTCGCCACTGCGGTACAGCGCAAACGCCTGGTAGTACAGCGCCCGCGAGGCATACGCGGATTTCGGAAAGGTCTGGTTGATCCGCCCAAAGAGCGCCGCGGCCTTCTTATAGTCGCCATCTGAAAGCGCAGCACGTGCGGCGCGATAAAGTGAGTCGGCAGGGTCGTTATCGGCCCAGGGGGCGGGTACAGACACACTCTCCGGATGCTCGGCAACCTGAACATCCGGCGATGCGAATGTCGCCATGTACGTGTGGCGGGCGTTCAGGCCAGCCAGGGTGCGTCCCACCCAGCTGCCGGCCTCGCCTAGCTCGCGCCCAACCCGGCCTGCGATGCTGGCGGGCACCAGCGCGATGGTCATCATCAGCACAGACGTCAGTGCGGTCGATCGCATGAGAAGATCCTCTGAAATGCCGGACTAAATGCCGGTCGCGCCCGCGGGGACCGCGTAGCGGATCCGGCTCAAGACGTGGCCGTGTTCAAGCGTGCTATCGATCATCTGTCGTTCAGATCCTGCCGAATCAGGGGTAAACTCCACCAACTGCACCAGCACCAGCTCCAAGTCCTCGAGCAGCCGTCGCTGTTTCGGGTCGGAGGCCGCCGGCGAGTCGAGCAGCAGGCGTGTATTCGACAGAACATCACGCGCCCAGCCCGCGACTTCAGCCGAGCCGGCCTGGCCGTCTGGCGACCGGCCTTCGGTGCGATACGCCGTGAGTAGCGCCTCGGCCTGCGTGAGATTATGTGCGACCGCTACCTGGTACGCGGTGCGGTCGCTACGCGTAATGCCCGGCGCACGGCGTACTGGCTGCCGTACTGTGACCGCAACGGTTTGAGCCGGAGGGGTTCCCGTCCATCGGCCGATCGCGATCCCGGACGCGAGCACGAGGCCCGCGGCGATGGCGACAGGCCACGCTCGGCGCCACGCACGATGCGACGCCACTCGCGGGGCTGATTGGATCGAGCGGACCTCCGATTCGCCGGCAACCTTGGTGCGGGCGGTCTGGATCGCCGACCACATCGCCTCGCGGGGCACGGCAGGCGGCGGCGCGTTGTAATCACGCGCAGCATCCAGCAGCGTGGGATCGAGCGGTTCGTCGCCAGTATCGTCAAACATCATGAGAGCCATTCTCCAGCGAAGTCGGCGAGCGCTGTGCGAAGCTTGGCACGTGCACGAAAAAGCTGCGCCTTGGAAGTACCGGAGTCGATTCCCAGTGCTTCGCCAATCTCCTCGTGCGTGAAGCCCTCCACATCGTGCATCACGAATACCGTCCGGTAGCCTGGCGGAAGCGCGTCGATGGATTGTGCGAGGCGCTGTTTGAGATCGGGCTCGGCGAGACGAACTGGAATACTTGGCTCCGCAACCCCTTCGAGAGGTGTCTCGCGCGCGTGGCGTCGGCTGACCGACCGTACGCGATTGAGCGCGACGGAGACCCCGATGCTATGGATCCAAGTCGAGAGCGCGGATTGGCGCCGGAAGGTGGCGATGCGGTCGAAAGCGCGAATGAAAGTGTCCTGGGTGATATCGCGGGCGAGATCATCGTCACCGGCCAGTCGGAAGGCGAGCCGATACACACGGTCGACGTGGGCATCGTACAGCGCCCGCTCGGCCGCGGCATCACCTGCCACCACCCGGTCGATTAGCTCGCCTTCGTCCACCCAGCCTCTCGGTTGGGGCTATTCAGTGGGCTACCTGACATTCATCTGACAGGGGATGTGGAAAAAGAGTTGCGTGGCGAAAACGGGGGCTGCTTCTACAGAGAGTTCCCCTCGCTGTTGTGCCCCGGACTCCGGCATCAACGGCTCAGTGAGTCGGGCTGCGGCAGAACCTCGCCCTGTTTCACCCTCAGCAGGATATGGCCTGTCCATGTGAAGTCGGTCACGGGGTTTCCGGCGAGTGCCAGGAAGCTCGCCTCGTATCCGTCGGCGAGACGGCCGATCTTGCGCCGGGGAAAGATCAGGGCCGGGGTAACCCTGGTCCACGCATCCAGCAGATCACTGTTGCTCCAGCCACCGAGCGCGTGGAGATAGAGTGCTTCGGCTTTCGCATCGACGCCGTAATTGTCAGAGCCTATGGCGATGGGGACGCCCGCGCGACGCAGTGCGGCCAAATTGTGGCGCTGAACGCTCTGCGTGCGCTGGAGCCACGCCGAGTCGGAGCCGGTAGTCGCGGCAGCCAGCGATACGGTAGGAATCACAGTGACGTGATGGCGTGCGGCCAGCTCGACATCAGAGTCTGCCAGAATGAAGGATTGTGCGTCTTCGTCGTGAAAGAACTCATAGCCGGGCATATGGGCGATCACGTCGACGCCGGCCGCGACAGCGGTCCTGAAGTCCTGTGGCGAATCCACGTGTGCTGCGACGCGCAGCCCAGCGTCATGGGCGTGTTGGACGATGAGCGGCACGAGCGCCGGGTCGAGACCCTTGTTTCCACTGATGGCGGTGTCGCGGCGCAGCGAGTCGAACCGTTCGCTATGGACCAGGAAGACCTTGATGATATCGGGGTGGCTTGCGAGGATTGCGGTCCATTTCCGATCGATGTCAGCCGCCGAGTCCACCAAGAAGTAGGCATCGCCCTCCTCCTGGTGGCTGCGGTGCGCGAGGGCCTCGAGGGTACGGAGCGAATCGGGACTGACGTGACCATAGGCTGCGTAGAGGCCAAGTGCGAGAGCCTCATACACCTCGGTAGGATGTCCGTACGAAGCGGTGATGCCGGCATCGGAGTACGCGACGTCCATGGATTGGGGCGTGTTTACATCCTTCGATACCGCTCGCTTGCCCGTGATAGAGTTGGTGAGCGACATCCCGTAGAAGATCCCGTCATTGAGATTCATAGCAACGATGTGCCGGATATTCCTGGGGCTATCGAAGTGATGTGAGTGCGCGTCGCCGAACGGCGGGACGATATAGGCCCCGTGGAGATCGATGGTGGTATCCACGCGTTGGGGTCTGTGGGTGCGGAAGACCCCGTCGGTCGTGTACATCGTGCGATCGGTGAAGCGGTCGCCGACCCACCAATGGCCGCCGCTAAAGGCCACGGTGTGCGACGGCGAGTAAGCCGACACCGCCTGTGCTATTGAGCCGTAGCCGGCACTCAGTCGCTCGGGGCCTTTCGCCAATAGGGCAAGCAGGAGCCACAGGCTAGGAACGCGAGTTGTCGGATCCCGAAATCGCATTCTCATCTGACAGGACCACGCGACCAACCGTTGCGTCAGAGTTTTCAACGACCAAGTCGTGCGCACCGGCAGTGGGTTGGTGGAATGCGAGGCAATAGACGTAACCCATGGTGTGCGGGGTCAGCGCGGCTGGTGTACGCCGAATATCCACAGTGGGCTCAGAGTAGAAACTATTGCGGAGGCCGACACCGGACCGAAGTAGCGGGAATCCCAGCTTCGAGGCGAATACGTGGATACGAGCCATACTTCACCTGGCCGCACGACATATCGCCCGTCTGGGACCCGTGGCAAATAGCGCCCGTGTGAATCTTGGCGCAACGGCTCTGTACGGACCACCGGATCACCATCCAATTCGAGCCCGGATGGACCGACAGTGATCGTGTCGCCGCCGATCGCGAATACTGGCTTCCCGACGGGGGCGGCACCGCCCGCACAACTTCCCCGATGCAAGTAGCCGCGCGCGCGGCCCCAACCCGCGACGACGATTGGAAGACAGACTGCGACAAGTGTCCCCCGGCGCACGGACCCTTCGGGCCTGGTACTTCGGGCGATGTACCACCCTGGGGGAATACTCGAACTCAGATTGAGCCGCAGCGCCGTATGGCGAATTACGAACAGGCACACGAGGCTGGCCATGGTCAAAACGGTAACCGTGGACCACGGATGGACAGCAGACGGTGCTACTTGTTCATCTGCCCGTGCCGAATTCTGCATCACTCCACTGTCTACCGGAGCGCGATGGGTGAAGTGAGTCGGCGGTCGGTAGCGCGTTGGCCGGAGAACGATGGATACGAGCTCGACCCTGACGGTCGCGCCGAGTGCTGCCAGCATGTTCACGAGGGTCTCGATACTAAACGGTGCCACCCTCCCTCCCACGAGATCACTGGCACGCGGGTGCGCTACCCCGCACAAGGCCGCGGCGTCAGGGCGCCGGGGGGGGTCCGGCGTACAACCCGGCGTACGGCATCCATGAGATCCAAACAGAGTTGCACCTGCGGCACCCACACGTCAGTTGTGGACGCGGTATTTGAGGCGCGCAACCCGGCGTTCGGGCCTGGTAGCTCTGGTGGGACAGTGGTCGCAAGTGTGAGGATCCGGAGGCCAAGCAACTCACCCTCATAAATGGTCTGTTCTCAGCGTATCGGCATCCTGCGACCGGATGTCCGCAGCCTTGGTGCAGGTCCCGCTCTCTTCGACGGGCCACTATTCGTACTCGCGGTGTTTACCCCACGGGAGAGCGCGGCATCACGCTCCGAAACGACGCCAGTTCCCGATCGTAAGAGCCTCCAGGTGGTCAGGAGGAGCGCGATCGACGCACCCGCCAATATTGCCCACGCTGTCGCAAAGAGGTGCTCATAGTCGGGTATCCGCTGGTAAGCCGCGTGCCACACGAAGACCCGTTCCGGGGAATACACAGGCCCGCTTCGAACGGCCATGGCGGTCACCGCAAGAAGGGACATTGGGACCGCCGCGGCCCGCCAGCGCCAGCATAGCATGGACAACACCGCCAGGACCGTAAATAAGATCGCGGCCGCCTCCAACCATACCGTCGTCGCCGATGACGCGCGGAACAAGGGGTCGCCAAGATGCCGGTGGTACCCGAGCCGCAATGCAACGAACTGCGTGGAAAGACCGGTGGCCCACGTGATATCGAGAAGCGCGACGACCAAAAGCCAGCCTGTCGCACTGTGGCCCGCTGAAGGCCTCAAAGGAGTGTTCACATGTGACCTCAGCGTCCCACCGACAAGGGCGCCGCGATGTAGGGCGCATCGAAGACAATATCACCTGCCAGAAAGACATCGAATGGCTGGCCGGGCCGGATAGTCACAGTCGGTGGAGTATCGAGTCCACGTTTCGCGCTCTCAAGCGCTACGTCGCCCAGATTCTGGCCCAATGCCCCCGCGGCCACCTGCCGCGACGAAGGTGGTGCGTACAACGCTGATTGTTGCGGTTGAGAGAGTTGTACGCCGGCCGAAATAACCGACGTCAGAAGGGCCGCACCGTACACTCGAGCATAGTGGTGGTTCACTTTGTCATGCAGCCCCACCTCGCCAGCTTCGTCGGTCGCCGAGAGATGCGGGAGCGACCAACTGCGCCCATCGGGCAGGATGAGTCGCGTCCATGCGACAATCAGCCGTCCCGTGGCGACAGATCGGTTGTCGTAGGATCCGATCAGACGGGAGCCCTTGGGGACTAGCAGGATCTGTTCAGTCCGAGAATCGAACAGGTCTCGGCTTGTCTGTCCCAGGATCTCGCCCGGCAAATCGGAATTGATGCCTGTCAACAGCAAACCTGGGATCACGGTGCCTGCCCGCACGGCGTAGGCTGAGCCAGGTGCGTCAGACTCCACGGCGGCTGATCTCGTCGGGACCGCTTGCATACTGAAGGGCATCGGCGCAGCGCTGCCGGAAGGCTGCAACTCATTCGAGGCACTGGTCCCGACGATCACCGCCGGGGAGCTCAAGCCCACGCCGGCGTCGTCGCCAGCCAGCAAACTTCGTGTTCGCGTGTCACCCGATGGACCGCCAGCTACGACTCCCTGTTCTATATTAGGCGGCGGCACGGCGGCTGCTGCGGGGTGTGTCTCGTGTTCAGGCACTATGAGAGGACTCGTGAGCGCCGCTTGATACGCATGACGCCGTGGGGACGCCTCGTTGGCTCTGCGGACTCGTGTGCTCATCGCGGATGCATTCTGCGGGTCGGTACTAGCGATGGGTTCCTCGGTGCCAGTGACGGCGGCTCCAACCCCTGTGCCGTCCTGTAGGGGTGGAGGCACCGGCAGTCCGGTCGCTTCGTCGTCAACGGTCCGGCGGCGTGTTTCTCCCTCAGAAGTCTCCGGCGAGCCAGTCCTCACAGTGTCCCCGCTTCCATCGATACTCCGCGCCTTGCGCGGAGGCTGATCGAGAAAAGCGGGTCGAGCAGGCACTGGTGGCCCGACTTCGCCAGCAGCCGTTGTCGATCCGCTGGCCGTCGCGGGTGCGATCCGGGCTGGCCTCGTCACGACCACCACCGTGAGTACGGTTACCCCTGCCAGCGCGGCAGCGACGGTGAGCGCGTTGCGATTGAGGCGTTTTGCCAGGGGCAATGGCGGCCAGAGAGGCCCCGTGCCGACACGTGGCGCCGTCGCGCCGTCGCAGTCCAGTTGTACTCGCTCCGAGACGACAGAACCGGCGTCGTGAGCCGCCCTCTGATCACCTCCAAGGTACCCCTGATCAGATTCACTGGTTGAGTCCTCGCCCGCGGTCATCTGATTCGCCCTGGCGGTGCCCCCGCCGCATCGCTGGATATGGGAGCATCAGCTGAACTTCCAGCGTCATAGCGCAGGTTGTCCAGCCGCACAGTCCGCTCGTGACCACCTTCTCCGACTACCAGCACTGCGGACCGGAACACTCGATCTGTCACGTAACCATCGCCGACAAGATTGTAGTTCAGGAGGACCTTGCTGCCGTCATCGGCAAGAGCGAATAACGCGGGTGCTTCCCTGTGCGAGGCGCCTGGGGGCAGTTTGATATAGCAATGCGCGCCATCGTCAAACACTGCGATCGGGACCCAAGCGACGTGCCGCTCGGGAGCAATCCGATATGCGAAATTCAACGCGCTGATGGGAGCGGTGGCTGGCGAAACCGTCGTGGCCGCCATTTTCGGTGCAGCCCATGACTCCACGAGTGCATCCGGATAGTAAAATCGGACATGCCGGACGTAGGTGCCCTGCGGATTGAAACCCGAGCGGGGACATGGCGGGCTGTCCAGAGTCAGGTCATAAATGCGGCCCGCACTCGTAGCGAGCACCAAGTTTGTAGTCAGGCCGCAATCATGCGGCTTTACCACCACGAGCGGCGTTTGGCCACTCGTCCCCGCCACCGCGAGTTGGATCTCCCAGCGTTGCGTATCTCCTGCAATCTTGCTCAATACATTCTCGCCTGCCTCCAATTCGATCACGCATGCGCGCAATGGTGCGCATGTCACGGTTGGTTGCGCGTGCCCGTAGGGAAAGGTCTCAAACGCACCCTGGTCGACTGTTCGTGCAACTCCTGTTCTGACATATTCGCGTTCCGCTGCAACCACGGGGTCAATCGGTGGTCGGCTGCCCCAGACAGTCCCCGCTGCGCCGCTAACCGGTAGACGCCCCGTGGTGTCGCAAGTCTGCCGCCCGTTTCGCTCGACGGTGTCTCGCCATGTGTCCCAGTGATCTAGGCGATGCTCAGCGGACGAGTCGCAGTAGACGATCCCCACACCTTTCTGCCCCTGCTGTACCGGGAGTGCCGAGGCATCTCTCGCAGACAACCCAACAACCGCGGCGACGCATATGAGGCAGCATCGCTCCAGTGATCGCATCCAACACCCGTCGCTTCCAAGCACAAGCGTGGCCGCCCATCTCGTCATTGTGCGATCCCTCCATGGTCAGTGACCTGAGTCCAGTTGATGGATGTGACGAACACGCCCAACGGGTTCTCCTGGACAGCATCAGCTGTAGTGGGCGCCTGCAAGCGAACTGTGACGTACCCTTCCCACGCGGTCACGCGCGTCAGAATGCCCGCGATTAGAGGATATTCGGTTTCTGTCCACCGAATCTTCCACGTCGGTGAAGCGGGCACTGGAAGGGTGCTCGCAATCTCGACCTGCCGGGTGATGGTCTGGCCAAGCACCCGCGGGTCGTGCGAGGGGTCTGCAAAATACGTATTGAGCATGACGGCGGCGGACGACCCCTGGTCCACAAACATGTAGGCGTGCCGCATCATATCCGCCTGTATTCTGGGCGGGGAAGCGGGTAACACCGTTCGCACGGCCCGCACAAAACTCGCGAGTTGCGACGCAACCAGCCGCGGCTCCGGCGCTCGCATGATGTCAGCCTCCTCTGCGGTCATGACCTGGCCGAGCTTGTCCACCTCAACCAGGTACGGCACGACGCGCGCTGAGCTCGCAATCCGGATGTAGGAGATGACACACACAGTGAGCAGCCCAAGCGACCAAAACGCGACGAGTTGCCAGTTGCGTTTTCCTCTCGCCAGGTCGCCGAACGCATTCGCAAACTCGTGCCGTGCGGTCAGGAAGCGCGAGTCTGCCATGATGGAGCCTCCACCGGTGCGCATTTCAACCGAGGGTTCTTAGGGCGTTCGCCAGCCCGAAGCTGTGCCGGGCCGTCAGCCGCCGCGCGACATCACTTGGCACACGACTGACCAAGTAGGCGAACGCCAGCGCGCCACCTGTTACCTGCAGCAGTGGGCTGGGTTCGGCAAAGACGTTTGTACCGCTGACTAGGCGGACGAACCCCTGGGTCACATCCATTCCGACGCCGACAAACAGATAGAGCAAGAAGATTCTCGCGCCGAGATAGAAGGCATAGGCGACCATCTGCTCAGCGAAAGCCGCGGTCCAGCGGGACGCGGCAAAACCAAGAAACAGCACTCCGCCGCCAAGCACGACGACGTAACTCTCAATCATCACAACGAGGACCTGTATCGCAACGACGATGTAGGCGGCTGCTACCGCAACAGAGCAGAACAAGGCGAAAAGCCCGATCAAGATGTCCCGTGATAGTACCGTGAGTGAGATCGCTTGCAGAATGGAGTACACAAGCGAGCCACCGACGGCTATGATCGTATCCGGACTCATTGTGCCCCGCCCAATGACCTCCTCGCCCGCGGCAGCAAATCCATTGAGGATCGCGGGAAACCAGAAGGTGAATGAAGTGATCAAGGTGAGGAGGAATGAGATGAGCAGGAACTTGAGCAGAAACTTGGCGGCAAGATCGTCGAGGCTGCCCCGCCTGAGCGTCCAGACCAATCCTGACACACAAAACTCAAGAGCGGCAAGCAACATGAACGTGCGCTGAGCCAAGGGTATCAGCCGTGCCCGCCAGCCACCCGCTGCCACCTGGTAGGCGCTACGAATCCCATCGAGGTATTGGCCACCTACGCCTGCGCTCTGGGCCGACGCAACATTGGCGACAACGGTCCAGATCACTATTGTGCACGCGAGGATCGCAAGCGCGCGCAACCTCCACCTCACGGCGTAACCCTTAGACTCAGGTCGGGCGAGGCCGTTTGTGGAGTGGCAAGCTGAGCCAGCGCCGTCCGCGCAGCCTCATCGCGCTGCACTTCCTCGTTGATCCTTCCGGCGAAGTAGACAGCCTGGATATTTGTCTGCGTCATCACGGCTTGCCGCAACAGCATGAGCTCTTCGGCAGAATACACAGCCGCCGAGTTCTGAAGCTCCAGCGCTTGTTCATGGCCGTTTACTGCCCCGTTGAGTTGTTTCATGCGCTGAATCGCCGCCCGGCCTGCCGCGACGGTCGCCTGCTGTTGCGCCGTTGCGTCGATCGCAGCCCCGAACACGTTCACTGCTGCGTGGCCTTGGGCGCGCTGCTCAGTTGGCCAGTCGGTAACGGGTTTCGTGACCGGGTAATAGCTGCGAAACGTCGTACTCACACCGGACGCGGCGTACCCCAAGGAATGCGGAGCGCCCATCAGCCCTCCAATGTTGGCGAGGGCTTGGCCCGCATTGCGCCAGGGTGCTGACGGCAGCTTGGCCAAAGCACGCAACTGGTATTTCACCTGATCAAGCTGATTCTTGATCTGCGTCATTTGATTGACATAGTGCAGCACATTTTCGGCGTAGTTCGCGGGATCGTAGACCGCGATTTGAGCCGACGCCCCCTGCGTTATCGCGCTCGATACCAGTCCAATCATTGAGATTCTCAGGAACCCGCGCCAACCCCGGCACCGTCGCGCGCGCCGGGTCGGGGCCACGACCTGCCTCTCGGCGGCGCAGGGCCAAAAAGACGCAGCCCGCATCGATGGCTCGTGATCAGCTTGATGACACGTCATGTTCAACCGCTCCGTAGTGATGGTGTTCAGGAGAGCCGGCCCTAGAAAGCGGCCGAGTCGTTCCCGGCAATTGGCCGGGCCAGTGACAAGCGCAACGATGCAGCCAACTCCGCCATGCCCTGCTGCGCGAGCCATTCACCCTGCCATGACGCGGGATCCCGCTCGATCATTCGCTCGATCTTGCGCTTGCATTCCTCTACAGTGAGGCCGTGGGGTACCGTCAGGAATGAAAGTGCGAGCGGCCCCAGGCCCAGTTCGAACAACCGGCTGCCACGCGGGCTCTTGACGTAGTAGTGCCGCTTCGGAGTCGCAGTTGCGATCGTATCGATCTCGCGGTCGTTAAGTCCCACATCCCGGTATAGGGGAGCAGTACTGGGCGATGCCGCGTCGGCGTTTGGCAGATAAAATCTGGTCGGGCACGAGTCGATGACCGCGTGTCGAGACGCGAATTGCGCGAGATGCGCAGGGCTTTGAGTCGCGAGCACGACCGCGCCGTTCTGCTTACGCAGAGTCAGGAGCCATTGCGTTATGCGTGGCCCGAATCGCGGATGCAGTAGTGCCATCCACGCTTCATCGATTTCGATGAGCGTCGGCCTACCGTCCAGCCGTTGCTCGATTCGGCGGAACAGGTACAGGAGCACCGGAATCGCAATCCGGTCATCGAGCGACAGCAAATGTCGGAGCTCAAAGACAATGAACTGGCTGTCTCCAAGATCATCGTGCGCCGCATCGAGTAGCTGGCCGTATAGGCCAGCGAGAGTGTACGGCCGCAACGCGGCCAATAGGTCTGTGTGTTGTAGCTGTGTTAACAACTCTGTCAGCGTCCGATGTGGTGGCGCATTCTCCGCGATCAGAGCCAGAGCACGGTCAATGCGTGCTCGATGCGCAGGCGTGACGGTGACTCCTTGCAGGATTGCCAACGTCTCAATCCACCCCGCAGCCCACGCCCGTTCGCTGGGCTCATGCACGCGCGCGAGTGGCTGGAAGCGAAGGACGTCCGGCCGGCCCGCTGCGAGATCGTAGTGCGACCCGCCAACTGCACGCGCCAGCATCCACATCGAATAGCCGACGTCAAATACGAACACCTGTGCACCCGGATACCGGCGGAACTGTGCAGCCAGAGCGCCCAACAGCGTGCTCTTCCCAGACCCGGTCTTGCCCAGGACTAGTGCATGGCCGACATCCGAGTCGTGGAGGTTGACGCGAAACGGAGTCGCGCCACCGGTCGCCGCCCAAAGCAGCGGAGGACTTGCAGGGGGGAATAGCGGCGATGGATTCGTGGCCAACCCCGGCCAAACACTGGTCACAGGGAGCAAGTCGGCCACGTTACGTGTACTAACCACGGGCCGACGCAGGTTTGGGTAGCCATGGCCCGGAAGGGTCCCGAGGAACGCCTCGAGTGCGTTGACGCTCTCGACGCGGCCCGTGTAGCCCGAATCGTGAAGCGTCTTGACTATTTCCGCGGCCACGGCGTCGGCCCGTCCCCGATCGTGGTCTGTGACCACGGCTACCTGGTTGTAGAAGCAGAACCGCACGCCTCCCGACGTGTTCTCTGCGGCGGCCTCGCCGGCGTCCTGCGCCATTCGCCGTGCATCCTGATCGAGAAACAGATCGGCGTCGGCCTGTGCGCTTGCATTGTGAGGCTGGCTCGAACGGCCACCACCGGCGAGTTCTTGAAGCCAAGCCGCCGCCCCTTTGCGCTTCTTGTACCAAGTCAGCTGATGCCGACGGATCAGGCGGCCGGCGGACTGCTGGCCCAACGGCAGAATCCGATTGCTCCATCGAAAAGCGTATGGCAGCGAATTCAAAAGGTCGAGGGCGCCGGCGTACGACGCGTGCGGATAGCCATGCACCGAGACCACTCGCACGTGTCTTGACCCGATTCGGGGCTCAAACCCACCTACCAGCTCCTGATCGGCAAGCACGAGGTTGAGATACGATCCGTGCTCGGGAGCGCGCACCGGATGCGGGTCACCGGTCAGACAGGTGTGGAGATGCCGAACCAAGCCGTCGGAGTCCAGCCGGGTAAGCCGAAGGCGGGAAATCAGCCGATGCTCCAGGCCTTGTAGGGCAACTAAATATCCCGCCAGCAATCCGTCCCAGTCGGCCTGCACGTCCGCCTGCGCTACTCCACGCTGAAGAAACCACGTGCTGAGTCTCGCGAACAATTCGGGTGGCGGAAGATGGGTGGCCACCAACGTGTATGCCGATTCGAACTGCTGGCCTGCCCGCTTCTGATACGCTGATCGCCGTTCTTCATCGATAAACTGCGAGACAGGGTCCGGAAACACGGACGGTGCATAGGGGGCGGCCGGCTGTCGTATTGCATCGACGTGCAGCATCCAATCGTCGGCGAATGGCATCAGAGCATCGTTGACGTGCCGCGACAGCAGATTCAGTTCTGCCGGCGTTGCTGCGCTGACGTCGGGCCCGGCGTATTGAAAGCCGGCCATCAGGCTGCCGTCCTTTTGTAAGATCACGCCGTCTGCGACCAGGAAACCCCAACCCAACAGATCGGCCAACCCTACCGGCTGCTGCCGGTACTCGCGCAGGCCTGAGCTGACTCGTGCCATCGCCGTGCCTGCGGCAATACCGAGGACCGCTGACGTCAGTTCCATGATTGAGTGCTATCGTACCAACTGGATTGACGGCCGCACCACAACAACCGCAGCGGAGAGCGCTGAGTGCGCAGGATAGTAGTCGCGACCTGTGAGGCTGCGGAGATAGAGTTGGGAGATTTGTGGATCCGTTGCCGCGAGCCGGACCATGACGGCGTGGACAACCGTTACATAGAAGGTTGCCAGCGCAATTGTCGCGATGTGAAACCCGACGCCGAAGAGCAGGCCTCCGGCGGTCAGGCCCTCGAGAATGACCACGGTGGGCTCCGCCCCGGCGAACAGAACGGGGCGAAACAGCGATATGTGAATCACGTGCTGGTCTAACATTCAGACAACTGCGCCGACAAACGCGAGCGATGTCACGATGTTCGCTGCCCCGATCGCAATCGCCGCCCCGATCACAATCTGGCCGAACCGCTTCGCCCCTTCTTCAGAGCGACTGAAAGCCCAGATCCCTCCTCCAATGACAAATCCCAGTCCCGCGACGATGCGTGCGGTCGGACCGGAAAGATTGTCTAGCAAAGTCTGAAGCGGACCCGTCCACGGCATCGTCGCGCCTCCGCCAGCACCGGCGGCGAAGGCCACCGTCGGAGTACAGAGGATCGCTACCACCGCGACTGTCGTCGCCGCCGCACACACCCGGCGCCAACTTGTAACGCGACTCTGGCGGCCGCCGCCAACCGCGTAGTATCCGCGACTCCGTGCGTTCATTGCCAGTCTCCGTCAGGAGTGAGATGCTGAAGTTCGATTCGACCATCCTCATTTACGCCCCCGACACGAGCGAGCTCTGAGATCCGTCGGCGTCGATGGCCGCCTTCGATGACGGCCACGATATGGATGGCTTCCGCGATCAACGGTGCCTGCGACGGCACGCTGTTGCGCTGTGCGAGCCGATCGAGCCTTAGGAGGGCGCCAGCAGCTGTGGTCGCGTGACATGTCCCGCACCCACCGGGGTGGCCGGTCGCCCAGACGTCGAGCAGGTCGAGCGCTTCAGGGCCCCGGACCTCGCCTACCACGATGCGGTTAGGACTTGTGCGCAAGGTCGATCTCACCAACTCTGCCAGACTCAATCCAGGTCCGGTCCGCAGCGCCAAATGATCGGGCGCCGCGCATTGCAATTCGATGGTATCCTCGAGGACGACAATTCGCTCTTGGGGGAAGCGATTTGTGATCTCTAGAAGGAGGGCGTTTGCGAAGGTGGTCTTGCCGCTGTTCGTCCCCCCTGCAATGAGGACGTTCTGATGCGCTACAACCGCCGCCCTCAGTGCCCAGCATTGCACGGTCGAGAGAATGCCGGCCCGGACATAGTCGTCGAGTGTATACACGACCGTCGGCGGCTTGCGAATGGTGCATGCGGGCGCCGCTGTAACGGGGGGCATGAAGCCCTGAAGACGGCTGCCCCGAAAATGGAGTGCCGGCAGCTCAGCTTCGATCCTGGGTGTTGCCGTCCCCAGCGTGACGTTGAGGCTTGCTGCCACCGAGTTGAGAAACATCTCAACCCTGATTGCATCCAACACGTGGCCGGAGTCGACGCGACCCCGCGACCGCGTGTCATACCGCACACAACCATCTTGCGGGTTGATGTAGATCTCCGTGACGTCATCATCTGCAAACGCTGCCATGACGACATCACCGAGAAACCTCGCCATCATATCGGCGTAGGGTCGCTCTGGAGGGCTGGGTTCTGGCGGTCGGGGTGCCAGCCGTGCGCGACAACTGACACCGGCGGCTACTACGTCACCTGCCCCAGCATGCTGCGCAGCATCCGGCGACACCTGAGGGTCACGGGGAATGGCGCCGCGCCGCGCAAGCCGGAGCTCAGCGCAAGTTTGAGAATCGAGCGAAGGAACTGTGTGCAGAGGTGTCTCACGCGCGGCGGGGACACCCAGTACGCTGGAATCGTCCGAACTATTACGGCTACCGCCGTTCGGCCGAGCAGTGAGCTGGCAAGCATGGCCCTGGCGTCGGGCCCAGCCACCCCCCGGCGTGAAACCATCGCGACCGTTCGACTATACGCGGGTGAGCAGCCTCTCCGGCCGCTGCAGTATCCGTAGAGGCCGGTCATGACCGTCCCCGCCAGGGAGAGTGGGAGCGGAACATCGTCGACTGTGGTCCGCGGCGCGGCCGGTTCGGAACATCTCCGTCCCATGAACATCCACCGCCATGCGAATCGCGCCATCGCGGACGAGGCTGCGAGCAGTGTGCCGCGCCACCGGCAAATCCGTATTGCATGTGACTGTCGCCGTGCGAACAACGGCCGCACGCGGCTCCGCGGCCACGCTACTTCTTTACGCTCACCTCGCGGAACAGGTGAAAGGACACTGCTTCTTCCCATTCGGGCGGTTGGCGCAGGATGCCGGTCACAACCTTGGCGGCGTCATCATCCGTCGTGGCCGCGAAGAATCCCACTTGGACGGTCGCGCCTTCCGGGTCCAGCAGGTGTGCCGCATACATCGTCTGGCCAGCAGGCGCCGGATAGTGCGGCTGGTCCTGGAACGGAGTCACTGCCATGTTCACGCCTCGTTTGTTGGTTGACGAATAGTGACCCAGCCAAGTCGCTTCGACACGAAGGTCAGGCCCCGCTCACACTGGGTGATCCAAGCGTCCTTCCACCACCGGTGTGAATCTCCAGCCGGCGCCCGACTCTCTCGCTACTTCGTGATGGGCGCGCAGTTCTGCGTGCGGTGTGTGTCCGCGACGTAGAACACTTTCCACCCATCGGGACCCTTGCGCAGCAGGAACTCATCGATGCCACAGTGGTTGATCTGCGTCTCGCCACCACGGGTGTAAGTGAAGTACGCCCACAGCGACGCCATCTCACCGTCGCTCTGCACCTTGGGGTCCTTGATCACCTCATTGCCGCCGGGACCCGTACCCTTCCCTACCCGCTCGATGAACTGATCGATCGTCATCGGTGCGCTCACGCGGTCGCACCAGCAGTCTGCAGCACGGTCGACGGCAGGGAGGTTGAGCGCAGCAGCGCCGTGTCACGCGTGCGCATGCCATCGAAGAAGTGATTGACCACGGTGATGACGGCCTGCTCGTCAGACTGCGCTCGTGCCGAAGGGGCCGAGAGGGTGCCGAGGAGCATGATCGCGATCGTGCCGAGTGCGGAGGTGAGAGGGCCGCGGCCAGGCGCGGAGGGAAGCCAGGGGGATGGCGAGCTCGTTGACATGAGCGTGTGTGGTGACCTCAGCCAGGGTGAGCGTGCGGCACAGCGATGGCGGTGCACAGGCCCCGAAAAACTACGACCTGCCGCTCCTCCTCGCAGGAGGGCGTCAGGTCTCGTCTGGCCGTTCGGTCTCGCTTCCCATTTTCAGCGCCGCCGGGAGAACCCGGCGGACCGCCCGTGCCGTGCTACTGGACCGTGATCACTCCGGTCATGGCGCGACCGTGGATCGAGCAGTGATAGGGGTAGGAGCCGGTCGCCGTGAACTTGCGGGCGTACGTGCCCGTACTCTGGAAGGGCGACATGATCGTCGTGTCCGCGTCGAACGTCACCGTGTGGATGACATCGCCCGGGAGCCACACCCAGGTGACCAGCGTGTTGATCGGGACGGTCAACGAGGACGGCGAGAAAAAGTCGTTGCCGATGTTGACCGTGTCGGCGCCCGGCGTCGATCCGCCGCCACCGCTGGATGAGCCACCACCGCCGCCTGCCGTGCCGGGCGCCACGCCGATGACACCCCCGGCATTGGACGAGGATCCGCCACATGCCGCCGTCACAATGACCGCCACGAATGCCGCGATTACCGACAAGTTCCGCATCGTCCGTACCCTCCGCTGCACCATGACGAATGCACCAGAACGAGAGCAATATTCCTGCCCCCTCCCTGCCCGGGTACGCCTTTGGGGCGAACGCCAAAATCGCCGGGGTAGACCGTGCCGGTAACCGCTTAACTTCACGCTGGCGGGGCCAGCCAGATTGCCGCGGAGCAGGCTGGCTCGTCGAACAATCGGAACAATTGTCCGATCCGCGGGGTCCCCCGAATCGGCTGTTCTCGTCCCTCGCCCCTCTCCCACTGCGCCCAGACACGAAGCAGGGTTTCCACTTCGGCGCCAACTTCCTGTTCGCGCCAGCCCCGGCGTACGAGCCTGTGGGCCTGCTGCAGCTCCAGCAGGCGCTGGCCGAGACGAGCGGCACGCTGGTGTTCGATCAGATGCAGCGCACGCCGACGGGTATGGCGCTGATCCGGCAAGGACCTCCACTGCACGTGACGGTCGGTCTCGTCGGACCCGGCATCGGCCAGCTCCTCATCGCGGCTCCACAGCCCAACCGGGCGCTGGTGAGTTTCATCGAAGACGCGGAGATGGTGATGCACGCGTATCGCCGCGTGTGGCCCGGCCCCATACAGATCGTGCGACGGGACTGCACGCTGCGGTACCTGTATGCCGTGCGCGAAGGCCACGCGATGCAGTTCCTCTGGGAGCGGCGACTGCACCAAACCGAGAGTGCGCTGAGTGCACTCGGCCGTCCAGTCCTCGGCGGCGGCCTCCGGCTCGTCATGCCCGCGAGGCCCAACGTCCCCGACGACGCGTCGGTGGAAGTGAAGATCGAATCGTTTCTCCCCGACTCCCGCCAACTCTTCCTCGAGACTCAATTCGTGTGGGAGTCGCTCGCGCCGCCTGGTGCAGAGCCCGACCCGAGGCCGCTGATCGAGGCCGTTGATGCGTTCAACGACGGGCCGCTGACCGCGTTCGTGGCTGGGGACGGATCGTGATCGCGACACGCGCGGCGCTGGGCGCACACCGGTAATGAGCCGAGATCCGGAGCACGGCCGGTTCCGGCGGCTGGCCCGGATGATCCCGGCGCCGGTGCGATCGAGCGTCAAGGAGTTCGGGAACCGGTTCCGCGCGGTTCGCGCGCGGCAGCGATTCGACGGGGCGAGACTCGCGAGCGGCACGCTCGACATCCGAGCGCTCGACATCCTGCAGCGGCGGTATCGCATCGCCGATGTGAACTACGACTACTCGCCCGACGACCGGCTGGCGCGTGGGCGCGAGCGGGCGGCGGCGATCGAGCCGTATTCGCCGGGCGCGGGCGATTCGCTCGAGATCGGCTCGGCGGACGCGATGACATTGGCGGAACTGGCGCGCGCGGGGTGGAAGGCGACGGGCATCGACATCGACATCAGCCGGACGGATGCGCGCGCCGAGGAGGCCGGGGTCACCGTGGTGGAGATGGATGCGACGCGGTTGCTCTTCCCCGATGCGTCATTCGACCTGGTGCTTTCCTTCAACGTGTTCGAGCACCTGCCCGATCCGGCGGCAACATTCTCCGAGATCGTGCGCGTGCTTCGTCCCGGCGGCCTCGCGTACATCTCGTTCACCGGACTGCGTTGGTCACCGCACGGCGCGCACATGTACAAAGTGATCAACGTCCCGTACGTCACCGTGCTGTTCGATGAGAAGGACGTGCTGTCCTACCTGCGCGAGAAGGGGCTACCCGACCAGTTTCCGTGGGTGAACGAGTATTCGATCGAGCAGTTCCGGAAAGTATTTCAGGGGCACGCGAGCACGATGGACACCCTGCACTACCAGGAGACGTGGAACCGGTGGCACTCGGATCTGATCGCCAAGTATCCGGGGGTGTTCAAGGCGCGGGCACCGTCGTTCGAGTCGCTGCTCGTCGATTCGGTGCACGCGCGGTTCAGGCGGCGCCAGGGCCGGTAACGGCGAAAGGTCACGATCGCGGCGCCGCAGGATATCTACGGAAATGGGCGGGGACGCGGTTCGGGCCAGGGCCAGGGTCCGAACGACTCGGCGCCGGCGAGGCCGCGCACGGCGGCTTCGCGAACGGACGGATCGTTGGAGCTGAGCAGATCCGTCAGCGCGCGGTCGGACCGACCCCCTGCCCTGATGAGCGCCCGTACCAGAGCGCGGCGCACCTCGCTGACCTTCTCGACATTCAGCGCTTCCTTGATAGCGGGCAGCGCGGTGGAATCGCGGAATTGGCCGAGCGCCCACGCCGCCTTGAGGCGTGCATCGTCGTCCTCATCCTTGAGGACGTGCAGCAATCCGGCAGGTACGCGCCCACCCTCATTACGTTCGGATAAGTGGCCGATGGCCCACGCGGCGGTGCCGCGCACGCGAGGGCTGTGGTCGTTGGTGGCGGCCGAGTTCAGGGCATCGAGTGCGGCGCGATCGTCGGTCCGGGCGAGTGCCCAGGCGGCCACCTCGCGCACCTTGTCGTCATCGTCCTTCTGAAGAGCCGTGACGAGCGCAGGTGCAGCGCTCGCGCCCTCGATGTTGCCGATCGCCCAGGCGGACATTTCGCGGACGCGTGGATCGCTGTCGTGGGCGAGCACCGTCGCGAGAGAACTGGCGGCTTCGCGCGCCTCGAGCTTGCCGAGCGCCCAGGCCGCGTCGCGGCGGACCGCGGCTGACTGATCCTGCTGCAGCACGCGCATGAGGGCGGTGACGGCGCTCGCCGAGTCCATGCGGCCGACGGCGCCGACCGCGGCGCGGCGGACCGTCGAGTCGTCGTCGCGAAAGAGCTGGATGAGCGGGGACAGAGCGCGGCCGTTGTCGATGCGTCCGAGGGCCCACGCCGAGTTGGCGCGGACCGCGGCGGTCGCATCGTGCAGCGTCTTGATGAGTGCATCGGCGGCGGTGCGCGGCTCGGAAAGGCCGAGGCCGAACGCCGCGATCGCGCGGAGCGAAGCGTTGGGGGATGTGAGCAGGGATTCGAGCGCATTGGCGACGCGGTCACCGGTCTGTCCGCTCAGGAGCCGGACCGAGAGCTCGCGGACGCATGCGTCGTCGGACGCCAGACCGGCGAGGAGGCGGTCCTCGTCGGCGGCGGGCAACTGATTCCGTTCCTGATCGCGCTCGAACTCGGCGCCGGCGCGCGCGAGCGGCGTCGATGGTGCGTCCGTCCAGTAGCCCCAGCCGGTGTTGCGGATGGCGTGGGCGGCGAGGGCACAGATGACGGGCGGCGCGCCGTGGGCCGCCTCGAGCAACGCGCCGACATCGAGCGCCGGTGCTGGCTGCTCGCTGCTCGCGGGACCGCGATCGGCTGGATGGCGCTGGGCGCCGTGTCCGCCGGGCGTCCGGACCACGATTGCCAGCAGTGAGGCTGCGATGAGATGTCCGATCATGCGGTACATGGTCACTCCGCTGGCAGCCGAGTAGGCTGCCCGATGCGAGGTTGAAAAATCAGCACTGCAAGGTGTGAGCATACGCCCGGCACCCCATCGGATGCCGGGCCTCAGTCAGTCCGGCATTACGGGAACGGGCGGGGTTCGGGGCGTGGCTCGGGCCAGGGTCCGGTGGCTTGCCCGCCGGCCAGCACGCGGACGGCCATTGCCTTGATGCGGGGGTTGCTCGAATCGAGTAGGCCGCGGATGACGTCGATGGAACGGTCGCCCATGACCGCGATGGCGCGGAGGTAGGTGATCTGGCTGTCCTCGTCGGTCGCGGCGCGGAGCGCCGCCTCGAGCGCCGGGAGGGCGGCGGGGTCTTCGATCTGGTGCAGCGCCCATGCGGCCGTGCGGCGGCATTCCTCGTCGTGGTCGCGAAGCATGGCGATGAGCGCGGGAGGAGCCTGCCTCATCTCGACATTTCCCAGGGCCCATGCCGCGTGCTCGCGCACGCGCGAACTCGAATCCGACAGGGCGGCAATAAGCGCATCGGCGGAGGCGCTTGAGCCTCTGTCGCCCAGGGCCCAGACGGCGGTGGCTCGCACGTCAACGCTCGCGTCGTGCTGTGCGGCGGCGCCAAGTGCGATGGAGACAGCGGCGTCGTGCTCGTAGTTGGAGAGGGCCCAGGCGGCCATCTCACGAACGTGGGCATCGGCGTCATGCGCCACCGCATTGACCAACGCGTCGCTCGCGACGGATGATCCCGAGAAATCCTGGAGTCCCCAGGCGGCGATCCGGCGCAGGTGGGCACTGCTGTCGGTGCGCAGCACCTTGGCGAGCAGTGTGGCCCGATCATCTGGGGCGTGCTGTCGTGCGACGGAGGGAGCTTCGGTGCCCGAGTGTTCTCCGGATGCCGCTGGGGCAGCGGGGTCGCCTGTCGCGTCCCGCTGGGGATCGAGACGCACCGTCTGTGCGGCGATCGCGGAGGCGTGTGACGCCGTGCTGGGCGACCCATCTCGGTGCGCCCGCGAGACCGGGCGCGGAGACGCTGCAGCCGCCAGATCGCGAGCGCGAGTCTCGTGTGCGGGCCGGTCACTCGCCAGCCGCTCCTGCGTAGCAGTCGCGGGCACATCCCTCGTGTGCGGCCCCGTGGAGGCTGCGATCAGACGCGGCATCGGTGCGGCCGCCGCGACGAGGCTCGCGCTCAAGGCGAGTACTGCGATGAGCGCCGCGGACTGGCGGCGGCTGGGCGTCGAGTGCCGGAGATCCGGGTCGAGAATAGCGAGCAGGCGGCCTTCGAATTCCTTGCGGCGTGCCATGGCGAGGGCGACGGTGGGCGTCGCGGTCGTCCGGACGGAGCTGATGATGTCGAGCAGGTGCTCCGCGTAGTCAGTTGCGCGGGTACCGCAGGCGAGGGCGAGGTCATCGCATGCGCGCTCGCTTTCGGAGCGGAGGCGTTTGGCGGCCATCCAGACGAGCGGGTGGAACCAGTACACTGCACAGACGAGGCGGCCGAGCATGTGGCCGAGGAGGTCGCCGCGTCGCACATGCGCGAGCTCGTGGAGCAGTACGGACTGCCGGCGGTCGAGAGACCAGGCGTCGCATTCGGCGGGGAGTACGATCGCCGGCGTGAACACGCCGCAGGCGAACGGCATCTTGATGTCGCGACTCACGAGCAACCGGGGTGGCGAGCCGAGGCCGAGGCGGTCGGAGACCTCGAGAAGGGGCGTGCGCCAGGCGGGGTCATCGAGTGGTGATGCGCGGCGCACGATGCGTCGTACCGCGAGAGCGGACCATGCGAGAGCGCCGGCGATCACGAGCGCGATCGTGCCCCAGATGAGGAGTCCGAGCCACATCGTCCATGCGGGCGGAAGTGACTCGATCGTGCCGCGTATCGGGGTGGATGTGACTGGGGGATTGGTGGTTGGCGTGGCGGTGGCGATAGCCGTCGTGGCGGAGTGGATTGCTTGCGTCGCGGGTGCATCCGTCGGGCGTGACGTGCCCGGCAGTTGGGACGCCGAGATATCCGTGTGTGCGGGGTGTGCGGGGAGGATGCGGATCGCGAGCGGCGCCCATGCCGTGAGGGCCGGCACGAAGAGGAGCGTGCCGAGTGTGACGAGCCAGACGAGGTGGCGTGCACCGGCGGATGCGCGGTGCATCTGGCGGGTGACGGCGAGGGCAGCGACGAGGATGATCGTTGCCTTGGCGAGCAGCACGGCGAGGCCGCCGCTCCATGGCGGGAGCGTGACGGCATCCGGGAGGAGGCTGGTGAGCATGGTCTCTACCTTCCGCGCTGCCGTGCGCGGTTGATGGTCTTGCGGAGGCGGTCCACGTCCTGGTCGTCGATGTCGGTGTCGGACATCCGGAGGAGCGCGGTGACCGCTTGTCCGGGGGAGCCGGCGAAGTACGTGCGAACGACATGGGCGAGGGCATCATCGCGGGCGGTCTCGGCCGCGACCGCCGGGAAATACACATATCGGGGTCCGTCCTCGTGGTAGCGGACGAATCCGCGTTCATCGAGGATGCGGAGCACGGAGCGGACGGCGGAGTAGGTGGGCGGATCCGGGAGGTCGCCCATGATTTCGGTGACCGTGGCCTGGCCGCGGCGGTGGAGGATGTCCATCACCTGTCGTTCGCGGCGGGAGAGCGCGGTGGAGGCGGGTTTCCGGGTGGAGGGCGGCGGAGTCGGCATTGGAGAAATCCAGGACGAGGGCGAGTCGGTGCTGATAAATCAGCACTGCTGATATTTCAACACTGCACGGCAAAAGTCAAGAGTCGCGATGCCGGCGGCCGGATGCCGGGACGGATGAGACTACCTACCGTGGGTCCGACGGCCCCGGCCAGTGTGAGCCGGGACTATCGGACGACCGACCGCGAGATCCACGTCTCTGTTACTGTCCCGAGCTCTCACCCAGGGCGACGAGAAGCTCGTCCAGCTGATCGAACGTCTCGACCATTGCATCGGCTGCTCCGGTGCCGGCAGCGTCGAGCGCTTCCTTCGAAGGATAGCTCTCGCGCAGGACCACCAGCGTCTTGCCGCCCTTTTCCTCGAAGGTCACCGTGGTGACAGACCCGCCCTCGCCACCTTCTTCATTGGTCCACGCGAGGCGCGAGTACGGCTTCACTTCGACATACGTGCCGAAAAACGCGGCAGGCTCGGGGCCGTGGTCGAATACCAATCGGTACTTGCCTCCGACACGAGCATCCACCTCGCAGGACAGCAGGGTCATTCCCATCGACTTGGGCACCCACCAACGCTTGAACAGCTCGGCCTTGGTAAATGCCTCGAACACGATGCGCGCCGGGCCGTTGATGGTCCGCGTGACAACCACCTCGCGGTCCGACTTCCGTTCCACCGTGGTGCGGTTCTTCACGGGGCCGGGCTTACTTTCGATTCTTGCGTTCATCGCTCTTCTCCTTTCGTGTGAGTTCCTCGACAACCTTGTCCAACTCGTCGAAGCGTTCGTCCCAGCGCTGGCGGTACCTCTCGAGCCACGCCGTCTCTTCCTCCAATCGGCGCGGGCCCAGCTGGCACGTCCGCACGCGCCCGATCTTCTTCGTGGTGACGAGCCCCGCCTGCTCCAGAACGCCGACGTGCTTCTTCATGCCCGTGAGCGTCATGTGGAACTTCTCGGCAAGGTCCGTGATCGAAGCGTCGGCTCGTCCGAGCTGCTCCAGAACGCCACGCCGCGTGGCGTCCGAGAGCGCGGCGAACGAAGTATCAAGTCGGGTCGTCATATACTGAACCATATGGTTCAGTATTTAACGCAAGCGTTCGCGGCACGCAAGGGGTGGCCGCGAAAAACGCTAATCACCTCCTCCGGCACGGGGGGATGACACCCGCTGTACCCATTACTGCCCTCGCCTTATCAAGCAACACGTGCGCCGTGCGGGAGCGCTCGACTCATGTGCTAGCCTGTCCAGTCGCGGGCGGCTAACGTTCGGTGTCTCGCTACCCCTCGGAGCGCCGTCTGTCGTCTTCGGACCTACGCGATCAGCTCCAAGCGACCCTGAGCGGCAGGTACGCACTCGAGCGCGAACTCGGTGGCGGCGGAATGTCACGCGTGTTCGTGGCCGAGGAGACTGCGCTCGGCCGCAAGGTCGTGATCAAGGTGCTCCCGCCGGAGACCGCGGCGCAGGTCTCGTTCGAACGATTCAAGCGCGAGATCCTCCTCGCGGCCAAGCTCCAGCATCCGCACATCGTGCCGCTGCTCACCGCGGGCGAGTCGGACGGGCTGCCGTACTTCACGATGCCGTTCGTGGACGGCGAGTCGCTGCGGGTTCGCCTCGCGCGGCACGGCGAGCTGCCCGTCAACACTGCCACTCGCATTCTGCGCGAGGTCGCGTCCGCGCTCGCGTATGCGCACGAACACGGCATCGTGCACCGTGACATCAAGCCCGACAACGTGCTGCTCTCCGGGGGCAGCGCGATGGTCACGGACTTCGGTGTCGCGAAGGCGTTGAGCGCATCGAGCAACGCGGAGCACGCCGGGGTGACGTCGCTCGGCGTCGCGCTTGGCACACCGGCGTACATGTCGCCCGAGCAGGCGAGCGCCGACCCCAGTGTGGACCAGCGCGCGGACATCTATTCGTTCGGCGTGTTGGCATACGAGCTGCTCACCGGCCAGCCGCCCTTCGCGGGCCGCACGCCGCAGAACGTGCTGGCGGCGCACGTGGCCGAGACCCCTGAGCCGATCAACAAGCGGCGCGCCTCGCTCCCGCCCGCGCTCGCGGCGCTGGTGATGCGCTGCCTGGAGAAACGCCCGGCCGATCGCCCGCAGAGCGCGACCGAGGTGGTGCAGGCGCTGGACGACATCACGACGCCGAGCGGGGGGATGGCGCCAACCGGCGCGCGGACAGCCGCGGCGGCGGTATCGCCGAGTTCGCGCCGGTGGGGTGCGCTCGCGGCGGGTGGGGTCCTTGTCATCGTCATCGCGGGCTGGTTTCTCGCAACGCGAACCGGCGGCGCGGCCGAACCGCGCAGCATCGCCGTGCTCCCGACGGACGTCGGCGCCGACACGGCACACGCCTTTCTCGCCGACGGACTATCGAGCGACCTGACCACCAAGCTGTCGAAGATTCCGGGGCTATCGGTGCGGGCCTACACACCGTTGAGCGTCATGCACGGGCGCACGGTGCGCGAGGCCGGGAAGGAACTCGATGTCAGGGCGATGGTGATGGTGAGGGTGGCGCGGTCCGGGAGGCAACTGCGCGCGACCGCGTCACTCGTCAATGTCGCGAACGACGACCTTCTCTGGTCGGACGCGTTCGACGCGAGCGACCAGGACCAGTTCGCGCTTCAGGACAAGCTCGTCTCGGCGATTGCGGGCGCGCTCAACCTCACGCTGTCGTCCGCGACCACGACTGCGGTGCGGGCGCGCGGCACGCGCAGCAACGAAGCGCACGAGCTGGTCCAACGCGCGCGGCTGGAAACGGACCGGTTCACGGCCGTCTCGCTCCGTTCCGCCATTGCGGACGCCGAAGCCGCGATCGCGCTCGACTCGACCTATGCCGACGCGTGGGCCGCAATGGCCGACGCGTGGGGCGCCACGGCGGATGACTTCCAGCCGGCGGCGATGGTGAGTCCGGAGGTACGGCGCGCTGCCGAGCGTGCACTGGCGCTCGATCCCACTCTTGCCGACGCGCACGCGCAGGTGGGCTTGTGGTCGATGACTTACGGCGACGATCCGGTCGGGGGCTCGAAGGAGCTGGAGCGGGCCCTGACACTCGATTCCGCCAATGTAACGGCGGGCGCGTGGTACCCCGTCCTTCTCTTGCTACCTGCATCTGCCGGACTCGGCGCACACGGTCGCGCAGCGGGCGCTGCGGCTCAACCCATTGTCGCGTGGTGTCTGGAACCCCTTCCTCCTGACGCTCGATTTCACGACACTATCGCCGGACAGTGCGCGCGTGATCTGCGCGCGCGCCGCGCGCATTCAGGAGCGGTTGGCAGCGGAATGCGAAGCCCACCGGAGCCAGGCCGCACACGATCCGCGCGGAGTTGCCGCGGCGTGGCGGCGCTGGATCGGACCGACGCCGAGCGGCCGGGACCTCGCCTACCTTGCTCTCGGGCTCATCAGCGCGGGCGACACGTCGGGCGGACATGACGCGCTACGGCAGGCGCTGGTGCGTGCGAACACGGAGTACGTTCGGGAAGATCTGATCGCAGACTGTTTCATGCGGCTCGGCGACCGGGAGCAGGCGATCCAGTGGGCGGTGAAGGGGGCCGCGTCGAACGTTGGCGGACTTGGCATGACGCTCGCGGACCCAGTCTATGCCCCGATTCGGTCCGACCCCCGCATTCAGGCCATCATGGGGCGGCTGAAGGTGCGCTGAGCGAGTTGGCGCGCCGGCGAACTATTCAGTTCGCAGCGCGCCAACGTACCGATACGTGTTTGCGACTATGCCCGTGGGCGTGGCCGTCGAGTTGACGAGAGCGAACTCACGCGGGGCAGCGCCGTCGGAAAAGAAGCGTTTGCCCGGGCCCAGCAAGACCGGGTAGACGCACAACACAATCTCGTCGGCTAGTCCCTGCTCGAGCAGCACGGACGTCAGCGTCGAACTTCCCCAGACGATCAAGTCAGGGCCGTCCTCCGACTTGAGGCGGCGGATACCCTCCATGACGTCCGAGCCCAGGGCCCCGACCGGGCCCCATCCGAGGCCGTCCGGCCGGTGGGTCACGACGTATTTCGTCGCGGCGTTCAGACTGTCCGCGAACGGACCGCCTTTGATCTTCGGCCAGTAACTGGCCCACAGATCGTAGGTGCGGCGACCAAGCAGCAGATCGAAGCCCTTGCCCTGCCTCTCGGCGAGGACCTCCGCCCCGGCTGGACTTCGATACGGTGCCGTCCAGCCGCCATTGGCGAAGTCGGTGTCTGCATGCCGTCCGCCGGGGGAGATCACGCCGTCCAAGGAGGTGTGTTCAAAGATCCTGATCTTTCTCATTTTGAGTTTCCTCTTGTGGCATGCTTTGCCTGCCCGGTTGATACAGCGAGCAGGAGTTCGATGTAGCGACACAGATGATGCGGTCGCCCTCTCCTATACAACGTACGGGAGGAGTCGAATCCGACATCGCCCAAATGGCTGGGATTCCGGGCCTGCTTCGGCGGTATCTACGCCACCCCAGCGGGTTAACGCCGGTCTACCAGAGTCTACGACGCGCCGGGGGCCGGATGCTTGTCGAGGAGGCGACGTTCAGGCGGCGCGGTGCAATTCCTCGCCGGTACTACTTGCCTTTCAGCCCGTCTCGCCAGGCTATGACCTCGAGTTCGCCACGGACGGCTTCCTCGACCTTGATCACAGGGTGCACCTCGAAAACGAACGACGGAAGCATCGAGCAGAATTTGTGAATGGTCACCAGGTCGTCACACTCCATCAGCATGTGGCCACCCCATTCGCCGACCCGGATCACGAAGAAGTCGATCTTGAAATTGGCGGGCGCTTTCCATTGGCCGAATACCTCGAGGATTCGCTTCTGGGCATTCTCGTATTCGATGGGCGAACCCTGCGGACGCTCGAACCAGCTCAGGACATACTTCATGGGACTCTCCGGTGAGATCGTGTGCCGAAAGCGCCCTGTGGCCGGGGTATCGGGCACAAAGCCTGTAGAACCGAGGCCTTAAGTAACGCCGCGCCTGAAGAAATTGTCAGGGGAGCACGCAACGTAGGTGGCGGCTTGGCGACGAGGTCGAGCCCGATTGAAAGGCGCAGAGGAACGGAGTGTGCGGCATTTTCCCCCCAATTTGTTCCCAGCCGCAAACTCAGGAGCCTGGCGCGAATGCGGCACGACGGCTGCGACATGAGACATCCGGGACAAAATCCGCCTCACAGCTGGGAGCGGGTATGACGAAACAGACCAGACTTGATCCACGGCCGCGCGTCGTCATCGTCGGCGGCGGATTCGGCGGACTCAGCGCGGCGCGTGTACTCGCCAAAGCACCCGTGCAGGTGACGCTGATCGACCGCCATAACTATCACCTGTTCAGGCCAATGCTCTATCAGGCCGCGACGGGACTTCTTTCGGCCGACGAAATCGCGGTGCCATTGCGCGCCATTCTTCGCCGATCCAAGAATATCGACGTGTTGCTGGCCGACGTGACGGGCGTGGACGTTGCGCACAAGTGCGTTCTCGCCGGCGACGGCAGCATTCCGTATGACTACCTCGTCCTGGCCACGGGGGCCGAGTACAATTATTTCGGCCACACCGATTGGCAGCAGGTGGCACCGAGTTTGACGTCGGTGTGGGACGCGGGGCGAATCCGAGGGCGTATCCTTCGCGCCTTTGAAGCTGCCGAGCGCGCCGCGCGTGACAGAGCTGAGCAGACGTCGCTTCAGGAGTGGCTGACGTTCGTGCTGGTGGGCGGCGGTCCGACTGGAGTGGAACTCGCGGGGGCGATCGCGGAGCTTGCGCGCCAGTCACTCGCCGGGAACTTCCGGCATATCGATCCGGCGGCGTCGCGCATCGTTCTGATTGAGGCTGCACCTCGCCTCCTGTCCGAGTTCCCGGAGTCGCTCGCGATTGCAGCGCGACGCCGGCTGGAGCGATTGGGGGTGGAGGTACGGACGGGCGCCGCCGCCCAACACATCGACGAGACCGGAGTGGTCGTGGCCGGCGAGCGTATCGCGAGCCAGACCGTTCTCTGGGCGGCTGGCGTGCGGGCGTCGCCCGCGGGCCGGTGGCTGTCTGCGCCGGCCGACCGGGCTGGGCGCGTCATCGTCAACGCCGATTTCTCGGTTCCGGGATGCCCGGACGTTTACGTCATCGGTGACACGGCTCGCGTCGTGGCACCCGCGCGCAACCTCGTCGGGCGAAAGATGCGGCAACCCGAACTGCTCCCGGGCATGGCACAACCGGCAATTCAGGCAGGCCGGTACGTGGCGTCGCACATCACACGGCGTGTTCGGGGTGCGCCGTCTCCGCGAGCGTTCCGGTATTGGGACAAGGGCAACCTCGCGATAGTCGGGCGCACGTTTGCGATCGCCGATCTCAAGGGGGTGCGGTTCTCAGGATTCCCGGGATGGCTGCTGTGGATCGGCGTCCACATCTGACTATCTCATCGGCTTCGGCAACCGGGCGTTGGTGCTCGCGCGGTGGGCGGGTGCGATCCTGTTGAATCGGCGTTGCGTGCGGATCTTTCCGCCGCCCGATCGTTCCGTTCAATCAAGACCGGACGCGCCGAAAGTCGCCGCGCGCGAGGGTGGCCGCCGAGCTGACGCTGAGTTCCAGGCCATCACGCACTCGTGAGATTTTCCGCTGGCAACCGGCAATCGTACGGGTGTGCCGCGTTGGACCAGGCGCGCGGCCCGGCGCTCAACAGGCGCCGTGGCCGGCCGGTTTCCCTACCCTGCTTCAGTCGTGGTGCAGGACGATCGGGGTGATCATCGAATGGTGGACGTGGTCGGACCCCGGATCGGTCTCCCGGAGCACGCCGTCCGCCATCCAGCATCCCTTGTGGGAGCCGAGCTCCTGGCGGGAGAGGAGGAAGACATAGACTGCACGGTCACCGTTGGCGGCGGTGATGGCGACGCGTTCCCGCGCGTGGTCGGCGGTGACGCTCACCGGGCCTCGTTCGGCCTTGGAGTGGCCGATCATCAGACGGTACGCGGGGCTCTTGACGAGGGCGCGGAACCGCTCGAGCGGGCCGGTGATGTCGTGGTTCTCCGGCGACGTGAACGCGAACGTGATGGCGATGCCGTGATCGGTGACCGGGTCGTCGTTGTGCTGGAGGGCGCGGAGGACGATGCCGACGACATTGTCCGGGGCGAGACCCGGGTCGGGCATCGGGTCATGGCCCATTGCGCTGGCCCAAGTCGCGCCGACTTCAGCAGGCGATACGCTGTGGGCCCAGGCCGGGGTCGCGGCGATGCAACACGCGAGCAGCGCGCCACCTGCCCAGGAGGCGTACCGGCCGGACGCCGTGACAATCCCCAATCCCATGGCCGTTGACCTGGCCCCGATGCGCTGAATCTGCCGCTTCACCGGATACCTCCTCAGTAGCTCCTGGCGGGGACACGCCCGTCCCTTCCAGGAAGTGCTATTTCCTGGGAGCGCTCGAATGTACACTCTACGGGGCCGTCTCGCCGCAGGTTTCTAACGGAAACTGGTAAATTCAGACTTTCCTCATGATTGGCGCCTCCAGTCCCGCTCGCCGGCTCGCCGCCGCTTTGACCCTCCTGTGGGCGGGGAGTGCTGGCTACCCCGCGGGGGTACGGGCCCAGAACGCCCAGCCGACGCCCGGCTCGAAGGTGCCGGCGGCGGCTCCGGGTGCCCCCGCCGGGGCGCCGACGGCGGCCGATTCGGCGCGCGCGGGCGCGCTGCTGCAGGCGATCCGGGCGGACCTGCGCGGCAGCTCGCTCACGATGGAGCAGATACAGGACGCCGAACGGGCGCGCGCGCAGCTCGATGCGATGTCCGAGGGCCTCGACGCGTTCAAAGTCGCCGCGAACGATGCACTCGGCATGCTGTTTCGCGCGGCGGACCTCGACACCGGGATCGCGTTTCATGCACGGGCCGTGATGGCACTCGCGCCGCATCTCGACTCGGCGGATTGCGTGCGGCTCGCGCATCCCCTGATCCACGCGTGGCGCAACCTCGCCGAAGTCGAAGCGGGGCATGGGCAACCGAAGCAGGCGCTCGCACTGTTGCATGGCGCGCCCGCCGCGCTGCCGCGCGTGCCAGACGTGGCCAAAGAGCTGGGGACGGAAGTGGCGCGGTACGAGATGATCGGGCACCCGGCCCCCAAGATCACGGCGCCATACTGGTTCGGCGCGCCGGCCGGCACGAAGACCATCGATCCCGGAGCGGGCGGCGCGGTCACGATCATCGAGGAGACCGCGTGGTGGTGTGCCGCGTGCAACCGGAGCTATCCCGCGGTGCTGCGCATCCAGCACCGGTATGGCGACAAAGTGCGTGTGGTGATGGCGACGAGTCTCATGGGGCGGTTCCGGGCGGATTCGGATATGACGCCCATCGCTGAGATGGGAAAGCTCCGCGACTATTTCGCCGTGGAGAATGCGCTTCCCTATCCTATCGCGGTGGCGGAGAATCCGGGCGAAGAGGATCACGACTCGATCTCGAACACGTACCACGTGTATGCGATCCCACAGATCGTCGTGGTGGATGCGCACGGAGTCGTGCGGCACATCCTAATCGGCTGGGATCCCGGCAACGACGACCGGCTCGACCGGGCAGTGGGCGCCGCGCTGAGCAACGCACCGCTTGAGTAGACACCGCGGCGCGGCCGGCAGGCCGCGCGTGAGCCACGTGCGGCGCGCACCATTGAGGCGCCCGATGCCACCGGTGCCGGAAGCGGAGATCGTTCCGATTCATCCAATCGAGGAGAGCGGCCGCGCCCGACCTTGTGGCGATGAGGCTCATCGTCATCGTCGTGGTGCTGCTCGGCATGCCCGCGCGGCGCGCCGCAGCGCAGAGCATCCCCGCCACCACGCCGTCCGGAGCGGGGCTCCGGGATAGCGGCGCGGCTGCCGCTTACGATGGCCGGAACGGACGGACAATCGTCCGGATTCCGCGTCTCGATCGTGAGATCCCGATCGATGGGTCGCTGGACAGTGCCGAATGGCGATCGGCGGCAGTGTTGACCGGGTTTTCGCAATACACGCCGGTCGACGGCCAGCCGGCCGCCGACTCGACCGAAGTCCTCGTGTGGTATTCGCCGAGCGCGTTGTACGCCGGGATTCGCGCGTACGAGGCTCATGGAGCGGTGCACGCGACACTCGCGAGCCGCGACAACATCGACGCCGACGACAACGTCGAGATAGTTCTCTCCACCTATCACGATGGGCGGCAGGCGTTCGTGTTCGCGGTGAATCCACTCGGCGTGCAGGAAGACGGGACGATGACCGAGGGGCGGCCGCCGGATCCCAACTCACCGTTCACGATCGCGACGACCGGGCGGCCGCCACTCGACCTGACCCCGGATTTCGTGTACGAGTCCAAGGGGCGTCTCACGCCAACCGGCTATCAGGTGACCGTCCGGATTCCATTCAAGAGCCTGCGGTATCAGTCCGCCAGCGTCCAGGACTGGGGCATCAACGTCATCCGCAAAGTCCAGCACTCGGGAGTCGAAGACACCTGGACGGCGGCGGCGCGGTCCAGCTCATCGTTTCTGGCGCAGTCGGGCACTCTGGCGGGGCTACACGATCTCCACCGCGGGCTCGTCCTCGACCTGACGCCGATCGTGACCGAGCACGCCGACGGTGCGCCGGCGGGCAGCGGCGGCTGGCACTACGGCGTCCAGCGGCCGCAATTCGGCGGCAACATCCGGTTCGGCATCACGCAGAATCTGACATTGAATGGGACGATCCGGCCGGATTTCGCCGAAGTGGAGTCCGACGTCGTGGAGTTCGTGACCGATCCACGCGTCAGCCTGTTCTATCCCGAGAAGCGGCCCTTCTTTCTCGATGGGATCGAGCAATTCGTGACACCGGTGAATCCGCTGATCTACACCCGGCGCATCGTCGCGCCGATCGCGGGCGCCAAACTGACCGGGAAAATCGGCGATTTCAACATTGCGTATCTGTCGGCCGAGGATGAGAAGAGCGCCGGAGTGACCGGAACGTCGAGTCCCGTCTACGACCTGCTGAGGGTGCAGCGGGATTTCGGGTCCGAGGCCAAAGTGGGTCTCGTCGCGACCGACGTCGAGGAGCGGGGCGCCTACAATCGCGTCGTGGGCGTCGATGCCCTCGTGCCGTTCGACAAAGTGTATCTCCTCACGCTCGAGGGCGTGGGCAGCGGCACGCGGGGCGGGCCGGTGACTGGCGCGGGGCCGTACTGGCACGCCGACCTGCAGCGCACCGGGCATGTGTGGGAATCCAATCTGCACGTCGATGCGGTGGATCCCGAGTTTCAGACGAGAGCCGGTTACATCCCGCAGACCAACATCACGAACATCGGGTGGATCAACAGCATCTCGTTCTATCCGCCGCCGGGCAGGCTGTTCGAGACCATCAAGCTCCTGAGCTACAACGGCCGTGACTGGTCGTACCGGGCGCTGACGGCCGGGCGCGGGCCGCTGAACATTCATCAGGGGTTCGACACGTACTACGCGTTGCGTGGCGGGTGGACGGCCGACGTGTCGATCTACCTCGACCAATACGGCTACGATCGCACGATCTATCCGGCGTATGCCCTGCGACAGGTCGTCCGGCACGACACGACATTCGTGCCCTTCACAGGCGGAGGCCGGATCCCCAACACCGAATACCGCTTCGTGCTCAGCACCCCGCAATTCGCCCATCTCTCGGGGAGCATCGACTATATCCGGGGCCGGGCGGAGGAGTATCTCGAGTGGGCGGCGGCCGACATCAATGCGCTGTCGGTCGCTGGGACATGGCGGCCCACCACATCACTCCGCGCCGACGTCCTCTTCGATCTGCTGAGCTATCGCCGCCACGCTGACGGGTCGCAGGCGAGACTCGACCGGGTGCCGCGGCTGGATGTCGCCTATCAGTTGTCGCGGCCGATCTCGTTCCGGTTCACCGTTCAGTACGATGCGGCATTTCAGGACAACCTGCGTGACGCGTCTCGTACGAATTTGCCGATCTTCATTCGAGATCCGGCGGGCGTGTTCCAGCAAGCGACCGGCTTTACATTCGAACGCCATCTCGACACAGTCGCTCTTTGCGTATCAGCCCGTGCCTGGCACGGTGTTCTTCCTCGGATACAACAGCGCACTGACCGAGCCGGTGCCGTTCGACCTGCGCCCGATCCACCGGACGAGTGACGGGTTGTTCGTGAAGTTCAGCTACCTGTTCCGGACGTAGGCGCGAAGCGACCGTGGCGTGAGGCAGCTCGCTGCGGCTACATCGAACGGTGCGTCGTCCACCTCGCTGCGGCGCTCCTCGAGGACCTGGCCGGGCGTGAGGCCGCACACGGCGCGACATTCGCGAATGAGGTGAGCCTGGTCGAAATATCCGGCTTCAACCGCCACCATCGCCCAGGAGAGCCGGCCCGGCGGGAGCATGTCGGCCATGGTAATCGCGCGGACGAGCCGGACGGTCTGCGCGTACGATTTGAGGGAGACACAGGCGTCCCGGTCCACGACGCGGCGAAGATAGCGCGTCGAGAATCCCACCTGGCCGGCGATGTAACCGACATCGCAGCGCCCGTGAGAGCGGCGCACCATGTCAAGAGCATGCGCGGCGACGCGTTGGGTGGGATAGTCGCGAAGCTGGCGGCCGGCCAGGTGATCTGAGACGATGGTCATCAGCCGGGTCGTCGCGGCCTCGATCGTCTCCCGGCCTGAGAGTCCGGCCATGAACGCGTCCGCGAGCCGCGGCTCGACTGCGTGTACCGTGACCGCGGAGTCCTGGATATCCGCGGGATCGATTCCCAGGGCGGCTCGTATCCACTCGAGCTTCATCTTGATCGCGACGATCTCGCATCCCGGCGTGAAATCCGCGACATGTGGAGTGGTCGTGGGACCGGCGGCGACGAGGCTTGCGTCGCAGATCTGACCACGTGCATCGCGGCGATAAGCGAAGGTGATGTTGAGTGCCGGGTCCGGTAGTACCCGGTGGACAGCGTCCGCGCCAACGGGTGGCGTCCGGTACAGCCACACTGCTTCGCAGGATCGTGCGAGCGCAGCGGGCGGCGTGAACTGGCGGTAACCGCCCAGCCGGTGCTGGAGCAGGAGAGCGGCGTCGTGAAGTCGCATTGATCATTGGACACGCGGGTGGGGTGTCGTGGTTCGCTCCTGACGCGTGGAGACGCGA
Source organism: uncultured Gemmatimonadales bacterium (assembly GCA_963706505.1). GTDB lineage: Bacteria > Gemmatimonadota > Gemmatimonadetes > Gemmatimonadales > Gemmatimonadaceae > Palsa-1248. The sequence goes on along the minus strand of CAVPLX010000002.1, from coordinate 265,011 downwards.
CTACATTCGTGTCCAGAGATATGAGCAATGCACTCGCCCACTAGGCGCCAACTCGCCGCCGCATTGTGCCTTGCGGCGAGCGCCGCGGCATGCGGTCCGAGTCACGACCAGCCGCCGGCGGCAGCGAAGACCGAGGCTGCGACGCCGGCGGTGCCGAGCGCGCCCGCCGGCATACCGGTCAACTCCGCGGAGATCGTTCATTCGTTTCCGCATGATCCGGGCGCATTCACCGAAGGGCTGGAGTGGTACGACGGCCACCTGCTCGAGAGCACCGGAATCGTCGGGCGGTCAGGTGTACGGCGCACGGACCTCACGACGGGCACGGTGGTGTCCAGCGTGCAGATGCCTGGGACGCAGTTCGGCGAAGGGATCACCGTGTACAACGGCCTGTTGTACGAACTGACGTGGAAAGGCGGGATGGGGATCCGCTACGATGCGCATTCGCTCGCGAAGCGCGGCTCGTTCACGTACACGGGCGAGGGTTGGGGGATGACGCACGACGCGCATTCGCTGATCATCAGCGATGGCACGAACGTGCTCCGCTATCTCGACCCGAAGACGATGCAGGTGCAGCGTGCGCTTTCGGTGTCCGCCGAGGGCATGCCGCTCGTCCGGCTCAACGAGCTGGAACGCATCGACGGGGAGATCTGGGCAAACGTGTGGCAGGCACCACAAATCGCGCGGATCGATCCGGCGACCGGCCATGTGGTCGGGTGGATCGATCTCGCGGCGCTCGTTCCGCCGGCGCTGGTCAGTCCGACGCGCGACACGATCGATGTCGCAAACGGCATCGCGTATGACTCAGCGGGTGACCGGATCTTCGTGACCGGGAAGTACTGGCCGGTGTTGTATCAGATCAAGATCGGAGCGAGGCAGTAGGGCGTGGCGATGCCTCAATCCATAGGCAATTGTGCTACGGCAACGACAGAGGCGCCCTTCTCGAAGGGCGCCTACTGCCCTCGACGACGTGCGAACGTGCGGGCGACTTCCCGGAACGGGATGGTGCGATTGCGGCTATTTCGGGAGTTTCAGAAAGAGTTCGCCGACGACATAGAGGGGGTGTGACTTTCCCTGGCGTCTCCCTCGGTACGTCATCTCTGTAATGCGGGCAAACGCGGCGACGTCGCCGTTTCGGGCTGCGATGCGCAGTGCCGTGTCGGGCAGCGAGGGGGGACCGGTTCGTTCACGGGCTGCGGCAGTATCGACGGCATCCTGCAACGGGAGTTCCAGGATGGAGACGCCGTTGCGCACGACATTCAGGGCGGTCGTATCGGTTGACACCTCGAGATAGGTCCCGTCCATAATCCGGACGGAATCCCGGTTGGCGCCGAACGCAAATCTGATGGCGTAGGTATAGCCGTCGATGGCAATCGGGCCCAGCGGCTTCGAGGAGTACGATTTGAAGCCGGTGTTCGGTACCGAGTCGCCGGGGGCCACGTATTCCAGATTGAGTTTGGCCATGATCGCGCGTGCATCCGCGCCGCCGCCCAGCGCGAGCGTGCGTGCTTCCCCCTTGCTGGCCACCACCATAGTGTGCCGGGTGGCCGGGACGGAATCGGTACCATGTAAGGCGGTCGTGACGGAATCGGTGAGCCACGGGGCGACAGGCTCGCGAGCGTGTGTTTCCAGGAGATAGCGGAACCCGCTGGCAATTTCACGCTCGTCGGCGATCGGCACGTCGTGTGTCGCCGGATGCAGATGGCCGTCCTGCAAGATGCCGTTGCGCATGAGCAGGCCTTGCAGACGATTGACCTGACTGGCGCGAGAAACACCATACGCGCTCCACGGCCCGGCGAACGTGAGGAGCGCCAAGGCGCACAGACTCGCGGGGATGAGCTTGATGCTGCGCGATCGCGTGGTGGTGTAGTACAGCGCGATCACTCCGAGCCAGACTGAGAAGACAATCAGGAAGTAGCGCGGTTCAGTGATGCCATACTCGGCGACGCGTTTCCACAGGGCCATCCAGAGCATCACGATCGCCGGCATCAGGGCGATGTAAAAGCCTTTGGTAAAGCTCTTCACCCAGGCGTAGGTATCGCGGGTTTCCAGCGGGTAGACCAGAAGCCAGGAGAGCATTCCCACACCTGCCGCGGTGGTCACCAGATAGCCGATCCATCCACTGGGCCACGCGCGTGTGAAGAGGACCTTGGCGAGGTCGAGAGTCAGGATGAGGAGGTAGATGGTGACGATCGGGATGAGCACGTACTGCGTGAGGATCCTCAGGCCACCGGGATAGTCCGTGCGCGTATTGAGCGCCACGAAATCATCTGGAATCCCAGACAGAAAAACCCAGGTATTGACCATGAACGCGATCACGAACCAGAGCCGAGAATAGCTGTCTCTCGGTAGCGTCACTCCCAGCAGTTTTTCCAATGCCAAGAGGGCCACCGCGAGACCCAGGTAGAGGACTGCGGAGTAGAGCGCCGCGGTCAGGAATCGCAGGAAGAGCGCTTTGTTGTACTGCCAGAAGCCATTGGGCTCGTCGAAGCCAACGTACGGGAGAAAGGCGACGAGCAGGTGAAACGCGAGACTGAGCTGTACATAGCGGAGCAACTGGATCGAATCTGACCAGTGGGGCCATGCTCTCCACAACGCCAGGAGTGCCGCGACTCCCACCGCAGGGACCAGCCACCGGAGGGCCATCGACCGAATCCGGCGCTCGGCGAGGATCGTCAACGCGAACAGGAGCGGAAGGCCGAGAGTGGCGGTGACGAGCAGGTGCGTGTCGGTCTGATCGATGCCCGGGTGATTCGTCAGTTCGATCGCGGCGTAGGTGGCCACGGCGGCGGCGCCCAGGACAATGGGAAATCGCTGGGCGGTACGGAGCGCAGACGTGACGACCTGACCGATCGCGGGAAATCGCATGGTGGAACGCGCCGTAGTTCGGGACGTACGACATCGTGCACCCAACGTGCGGGACGCATTCGCCTCGCACGGCCGGGAGAGCATGGTGCGTTCAACCGGTCATTGCAACGGTTGACGCAACGTTCTCCGTTAGCGTGATGGGGGGTTGAGCCGATCGCGAATCGCCGTGGTCACGACCTGTTCCCAGGCGGCGATTGGGCCGGGGACGGCGGGTCCGGCATCGAGGTCTTCGCTCCACATCTGGCCACCGGTGGAGTAGCGATAGACCTGGCGGCTGCCGCGGATCCAGGTCTCGACGAGGAGGCCTTCAGGGCCGGCCAGGACGAACTCGTAGACGAGCTCTTGCGTTGATTGTTGGGTCACGGAGCCTCCGAATTGGAGACCCGAATATAACCCGAAGCCAGCCCGTGCGCCGTCCTGGATTCTTCCGTGCTTAGGGGGTGATTTTCGTGCCCTGGCCGCGGCGGCGGTGTTTGGGGTGGGCGATCGCCCGGCCTTTCGGGGGAACCGTGCTGGTCGTCGCGGGCGTCGCAGCGCCGGCGCTCACCTGTCTCGTGGCCAGCGTCCAGATACCGGCGACGGCGGCGAGGGCAACAGCCACCAGCGCCACGAATGCCGCGATCTGGCGGGGCCTGATCGTCGGGACCGAGATGCTGGGGCGTGGCAGGCGCGGGAAATACGGGGAGCGGAACAGCCGCCGCGGATCGAGCGACCGGAGGCTAATGCCGCGCGCCTTGTCGTCTTCGATGCCGATGTAGGACATCTCGAGCCGGCGGGCGAGCGTGCGCCACGCTTCGTCCTCGTTGACGAGCCGTTCCACGACGAGACGCGGGGCGGCCCACGCGGCGCGCATTGCGTCCAGCGCGCGCGGCTCGCCTTTGGCTTCCACCACGTCCAATTCCAGCGACGCCTGTTCGGCGGGAATGCATTCGCCGGCCAGGTACATCTCAATGCGTTCGGGATCGATCGTGGTGAACCGTTCGCTGCCTTCGACGGCTTCACGAGTCGTGGGCGCCGTGGACCACGCGTTGATCATGTCGTAGGGCGATCCGAGCCGGCGGCGCATGGCCTGGGCGGACGGCGTGATCTGCGAGTGGACCGTGCGGACATTCATGCCCAGCACCGTCGCGATCTCGGCGCGTGTGAGGTGATCGGTCCAGCGCATGTAGGCGACGACGCGCGACCGGCCTGGCAGGCGCGCGATGCCGACCGTCGCCGAGGCTTCCAACTCATCGGCTCCTACGCCGTCATCGGCGTTGACGCGACCGAGGTCGGGGATGTACGCCGCGCTTTCGGGCGGCAGGCCGGCGTGCCAGCGAGATTCGTGGTGCGCGCGGTGCAGTGCTTCGAGGGCAGCGCGATGCGCCGAGGCGAAGAGGTTCCCGCGAACCGTGCCGTGGAACGCCCAACTGTGGCGTCCTCGCCAGAGGCGGGTGAAGACCTCATCGACCACCGCTTGCGCGCCAGACAGCGACTGGACGTAGCGGTGGGTGAAGGCGGTGAGGGGGCGGACGTAGAGGCGGAAGAGCGACTCGAACGCCGGCTGGCTGCCACCGCGGACCCGTTCGATCCACTCCCGATCCTCAGGCACGAGGGCCAGGGGTGCGCCGCCGGTGAGCGCGGCCGGCTCGTCGGCCGGTTGGGGCCGAGGAACCTGAGGGCGGAGCGGGCGACGCCCCATACACGGCACCTGCGGTAGGAGACCGCGCCTGCCCCGGGGAAGTGGGGACCGGCACGACCGGGGACGCGGAACGAGTTGGCTGGCCGAGGAGCCGGCCCGCCAACGGCGAGTCCTGACGCTACGCCCGGAGTGCGATCAGCGCAAGCACGTCAGTGGCATCCGTTCGCGCCGGGTGAGGGCCGGGTGCGAGGTGACATGGGGCACAGACCTGGGGCACAGGTATTGCCTTTCGTGGCATCGACGGCATCCGCGACGCGGAATGCCGGGCGTGACATCGTTGTGTGCGTCGTGCGCGCGTGCTGATGCGAGTGTCCGTGCTCGTGTCGCGCCGATCCGCTGGTAGCAGTCCGTCCCCTTCGCAGGAATGGCCGACCATGGAACCTGTCAGACCCGACGAGCTCACGGCATCCGGGGTGTCGTGGGCAGCAGTCATTGGTGGGGCGTTCGTTGCCGCCGCGATGGCGCTAATCCTTCTGTCCCTTGGCACTGGTCTCGGGCTCTCATCCGTCTCGCCCTGGGCGAACAGTGGCGTATCGGCGGGAGCGATCGGCGCGGCGGCGATCATCTGGCTGATCCTCGCGCAGATCCTGGCGTTTGGGCTCGGCGGGTACGTGGCCGGGCGGTTGCGCGTGAAGTGGGCGACCGTGCACAACGACGAAGTGTATTTCCGCGATACCGCACATGGGCTGCTCGTGTGGGCGGTGGCGGCGGTGGTGACGGCCGGTGTGCTGGCGACGGCCGCGGCGGACATGGCGGGTTCGGCCCGGGCGCGTGACGGAGCGCGAGCCGGCGGGGGCGCGATGGGCGGCGCCGAGTCCGCGAGTCCGGCCGAATATGCCGTGGATGGCGTGTTCCGCACGGCGCGAGTCACGCCGGACCGTGGGGATCCCGCAGTGCGTGCTGAAGTCGGGCGCATCTTCGTGCATGCGCTGAGGAGCCGGGAGTTGGGCGCGGCCGACAAGACATACGTCGACAGCCTGGTTGCGTCGCGGACCGGCTTGAGCCAGGCGGACGCGGACCAGCGCGTGACCCAGGTGTTCAGCGAATTGCAGCAGGCGATCGATGTGGCGCGACGGCACGCCGCGAAACTCTCGCTGTGGGTCTTCATCGCATTGTTGACCGGCGCATTTTGCGCGAGCCTTGCGGCGACGATCGGCGGCCGCCAGCGAGATCGCGTCCAGCATATCTGACGCGACAGCGTCCCTTACGACGGAGCCTTCATGCGGTCGATTCTGCTTCTAATGCTTGGCGTGCCACTTCCGATCATCATCCTGATCGCGCTGTTCTCGCACTGGTAGGCGGGAGACGCGCCGGCGCGTTATTTCACGCCGGCGCGTTTCAGGATCGCGATCTGGCCCGCGTGATAGAGCGTGTGTTGCAGGAGGCCGTGGAGCAGCACGTACAGCGTGTGGGGTTTGCCGGGCGTGCGGTCTTCGAGATGTGATTCGCCGAGTGCGAGCGCGGCGCGCCGGAGCTCACCGTGCGCGCGTTCGAGGGCGGCGACCGCTTCGTTCCAGGCGGTGGCGCTGGGCTGGGGAGCTGACGGCCAATCCTCGGCGGCCGTAGGCTCGACGACCTCCCCTGCTACGCGGCGGCGCGCGATCTCGGCCCATGCGGTCATGTGCAGCACCAGCTCCCAGATCGTGTGGGCGCTCGGGATGGGGCGTGCGGCGGCCGTCTCCGCCGTCACATCCGCCAGCAGCGCGCGGACGGGCGGGCCATGCCATGCGTCGCCCTCGACGCCGCGATAGAACTGATCCGCGATGCGGTCACATTCGTTGCTCACCCGTGGAGTATCGCGCGAAAGCGGCCGCCGGGGTAGTGGATCGGTCGCGGGCGGAACGGCGTCGCGGTTGGCGTTACGATCCCGGCGCTGAATCGCGCAGCAGGCCCGCGGCCGTGAGTTGGGCGACCAAGTCGTTGACGGCCTTTGCGGCCTCGTCACGAGCGATACCGTATTCGGCCGCGATCGTGGCGATCGCGCGCTGCGGATCGCCGTGCTCCTCGAGCAGCGACCAGATGCGGGCGCCTGTCTCGTTGAGCGAGTAGTAGCGTTTCGTGCCGGTGTGGAGCACGACACCGCCGCCGGGCACGCCGGCGAATACCGCGTCGGCGGTGGGTGCGACTCGCGTCACTGTGAATCCGACGAACCAGGTGTGGCAGCAGACGATGCGCGAGCGCGTTCAGCCTCAGGCGGCAGCCATCGGCCGGCGACCATCTCCACCGCGCGCCGCGGGGCGGACAGGCCCTTCCCGATCAGCCGGAGGATCGCGCCTGGCGCGCCCTCGGCGATCTGGCTCAGAGTGAACACCCGGGGATCGGCGCCTGCGGGGACACCGGGTTGGGGCGCTGCGATGAGGCGGGCCCGGCCTACGCGGCCGATGCGGCGCCAGGCGCGTGACTCGGCGTCAAGGTCCGGATCCCATCCCACCATGCCGAGCGAAACGGCCGCCATGACCATCGTTGTGAGAGCGCGGCGGTCATCGTGGGACGCGACGAACCGCATCACCTCTTCAATGTCTGGCGCTGCGCCGTCGGTGTTCCAGGCCGTCGCGAGGTCGATGATATCGCGCAGCCGGTAGCGCAGCGTGCGATGCACGACGACGGCGTGCTCCAGCGTGTGGAGCCAGACCGCAATGGCGCTGGGGATTTCGAGCGTGGCGCCGCCGAGCGGCACGCTGCGCGTGCCCTGCCAGATGCGCGTGTCCAGCGGCGATCCCGCGTCGGCCAACCGTTCGTGGATCTCGATCGGCAGACTGTCCGCGCGCACGAGCGATGGCAGGTGGCGGCCGGGTGTTCCGGTTGGATCGGGCGTGTAGCCGAGGTTCGACTGCAGGGCTGTGTGCAGTGCGGCGGCGTGCGGTGCGGAGGCGAGCAAATCGATATCGGCCATCGTGCGCGACCCGGCGATCTCTCCCGCCAGGAGGCGTGCGCTGCCCTTGAGGACGAGGACACGCGCGCCGGTGCCGGCGGCGACGGGTGCCAACTCCGCCAACTGCTGCACCATGGCGACCGCGTTGCGGAGCGCGCGTTCGCCTGCCGGCCGAATGAGCGGCAGAGCGGGTCCGAGCACCTCGGCGAGTGCGGGCGTGCGGCGGCGCGCGGATTCGACCCATGCGGCGCAGCCTTCCAGATCGAGAACCCGTTCCCAGGCGTCGCGGGGGATGAGCGCCGCTCGAGCGCGCTGGGCATCCGACGGGCGGCGCCCTCGGGCGATCGTCGTGAGGATGTCGTACGCGGCACGCGACGCCGAGAATGCGCGCCATCTGCGCGCGGAGCCCGTGCTGTGCCCGGACGGGATCACTGCGCCGTTTCGCCTGTTGCTCGCCGTATCGCATGGGCGCTCGCGCTCCGGCCCGTGTGATCTAGGGGAGAGCCGAGACCAGCGTGTGGTCGATCTGTTGCAACTGTGCGGGGGAGTGCACGAGGCGGAAGCTAGGCACCTCAATGGCGATGTGCCGGAGCGCGGCCAGGTGTGTGGGCGAGCCACCGTCGGCGATCAGGACCCACGCGGACTGTTGCACGAGCTCCACCAGCGCCGCGGCGGGTGAGAGGGGCGATATCGCATCCACTGGACCCTGCTCGACCCATACCAAAGCAGCGACGGGCGCCGAGCGGGTGCCGCGAACCGGCACCTCCGCGCGCTGGCGGGGGTCGCCGGGGAGCATGCGTGCGTGGCGGGTGCCGGCTTCGAGCTCGGGGAACTCGGAGATCAGACCCTTGCTGAGCCGCAGCGGCTCGCGCCACCGGTAGGCGATGACCGGACCGGTTCGTCCCACTTCCGCGATGACGCCATCGTCGCCCAGGATCGGCCATCCTTTGCGGGCCAGCGCGTAGGCGAGCGTGGATTTTCCGCTTCCGGTCGGGCCGGTGAGCAGCCATGCGCGTCCGGAGGGATCGACCGCGCCGGCGGCGTGGATGTAATAGCGGTGGCGCTGGCGGAGGCGGAGGATCGCGCCTGCGCGGGCCAATTCGTGGCGCGAGCCCCTGCTGGCTGCCTGGTATCCGGTGCCGCGAACGAGCCGTCCGGCGCGCACCCAGAGCTCCGCGTGCGTGATCTGGTGGATCAGGCGTGCACCATCGGACTCGGTATAGCCGTGGATGTCATTGAACTGCCATTCGGCGATGGCTGGAACGACAGCGCCCTCCGTGCGCTCGGACAGCGGCGCGGAGGGCGCGGGGTCGTGCGTGCCGCCAGGGCTCACGGCGAGCACCGGCGTCCGGCTACATGCGCGTAGCCCGTTCCGATCTTCCGGTCGCTCGTTACAGGCCGATGCCCTGCAGGACGACGCCATTGTCGCCCACGATGTAGACATTTTGCGCGGCGGTGCCGAAGATCGCACGGAACGCCGGCGCCACCGGGACAGCGAGAGGAAGCCAATTCGATCCATTGAAGTGGAGGACCGAGCCGCCATCGCCTACGAGGTAGGAATCGGTGGGCGACGTATTCCACGTCCCGTGGAAATTAGTCAACGTGCCCGGGGTCGCGGCCGGCAGGTTGAACGTCGTGCCGGCCGAGAGACGGTAAACGACGCCTGAGTCCCCGCCCGCCCAGACGTTGTTGGGTGCGGTCCCAAACACCGACTGCAGGCCTTTGGCGTTGGCCGGCGTGAACGCCAGCGGGCGCCAGCCGGCGCCGCCGGGGTTGAGGTAGGCCGTGCGGTCATCGGCGACCGCGTAGTAATTCTGCGTCGTCACGCCACCCCAGACACCGCGGAGATTGCCGGTACCGGTGCGAGCCTGGAACGACCATGACGAGCCGTTCCAGTGTTCGACGAGGCCGCCGTTGCCGACGGCGTCGATGTTATTGGCGCTGATGCCGAAGATGCCGTGGTACCCCGTGGCGCCGGATGGCGGATTCACGATCGCCGTGCTCCACGACGATCCATTGAAGCGGGCGATGTTCCCGTGCGGTCCGACCGTGAAGACATTCGACGGGCCCGAGCCCCAGACAGCGGCCATCGAGTCATCGTCAGCGACGTAGGCACTCGACCACGTCGTGCCGTTGTAGTGCAGGATCGTCCCGATCGTGGCGGCCCAGACATCGGTTGGGCTGCTGGCATAGACCCCGTGGATCGGAAGGCCGCTCTGGTCGGAGAGCGTGAATTGTCCGCTGGCGACGGAGAGGAACGAACCGCCCACGCCGACCGCCCAGAGCGTCGAGCCGGCGGTGCCGGACGAGATGGATGTGATCAGAAAGCCGGACCTGCGCGCGACGGTGCTCCACGTCGAACCGTTGTAGTGCTGCGTGACGCCGGAGGCGCCGACGACCCAGACATCGGATGGTCCGGTGCCGCCCAATCCCGAGAGCGTGTGGCCCGTGGCGCTTGGCTGGGCCGACCAGGAGCTGCCGTTGAAGTGCAGGATGGTACCGATACCGCCGGCCGCGAACACATTCGTCGCGGACGTGCCCCACACCGCGAGGAGCGGCTCCGTCGTGGGTGAGGCGACCTTTGCCCAGAAGCTTCCGTTGAAGAAGAAGATCTGGCCGCCATCGCCGACCATCCAGACGTGCGACGCATCGGAGCCCCACACCGCGTGGAGATTGCCGGTGATCGTGAGCGGGAAATTGATTTGCGACCACGACGAGCCGTTGAAGTGGTATCCAATGCCGCCGTTGGCGGTCGCGTAGAAATTGCCGGGCGCGCTGCCCCAGACGCCGGTGAAATTGACCGCGGTGTTGAGGACCGTGCGGAGCCATTTCGAGCCGTTCCAGTGCGCGGTGGAGCCCTGGCCGCCCACGGCCCAGACATCGGTGCCTGATGTGCCGAACACGCTGGTGTAGCTCGCGAAGGCGAGTCCCGTGATGGGCCGCGACCATGCGGTGCCGTTGTAGTGAACGATCGTGTTGTTGAGTCCGACCGCCCAGACATCGCTGGCCGTGTTGCGCCAGACCGAGTTCAACTCGTTGGACGTGAAGCCCTGGCGCAGCACCTGCCACCGCAGCACGGCGTTCTGCGCGGGGACCGCCGCGTCGACCTCGACCGAGAAGTTGACGCCATTGACGCCTGGACCGAACAGGAAGTGCCAATTCTCGATCGCACTCGTCGCGCCGGGCGGGATGAACGGCGAGTACTGGAAAAACGGAACAGTGTCGCCCTGAAAGACGCCGACGCCGGAGGCATTCGGGACGGTGACCGTGCCGCTTCCGCCCGAGGCGAAGGGACCTGACGAGAAGAACGCGCGTACGGCGGCGGTGTCGGTGGTGGTGCCGTCAGACGTGCCGATCGGCTGTGCGAGCAGGTTGGTGATGCTGACGTTCAGCGAGAAGATGCGCGTCGTGCTGTCGAACGCGGGGCTGGTGAGGTTGAGCTGGACATTGACCGCCTGCTTGCTGAGGATGACATCGGACGCCTTCACGCGGCCGCCGCCATTGGTGCCGTTGCGTGTGCAGGAGGCCGTGGGTGCGGCGTGGGATCCCGCGGGCGCGAGCCGCATCGTGCAGAAGAACGAACCGCGCACCATACTCGGGTTGAGCGTGGCCATCGAGCGCGCGGCGGCGGACATGGGTTGCGGTCCGTCGCTGCAAGCGGCGAAGAGTGCGGCGCCGAGGATGCCTGCCAGTATGCCGGCGCGGACGGCTGTCCGGTTGCGGCGCGTGTGATGCAATTGCGAGTTCGCCGACGCGCTGACTGACATGCAGGTCGTCCTCCAGGGGGGCGCAAAAAAGAGCTATAACGCGTACAGACCGGCTGAGGAATCGTCCGGAGACACGCGATGCGGCAGGAACGCTTGCCGCATCGTCAATTAAGATTCGTCTAGCTATGAGGCGCTGGAAGCCCGTGGTAAGCTACGGGCCGGTTAGGGCAGGCTTGGTGATATACGTCACAAATTCCTGCACCATTGGCCACAAACACCTGATTACAACAGCGCCGGATTGGACCGTCCCGGCCCACGGTTCCAAGTGACCATCGGGCTCGCCGGCACGACACTGGCCAGCCGCCATTGACGACGCATCAACGGACGCGCAAACATTGGAAACTCCTCATCTTACGAGCCGCGACGGGGCCCTCGCCGTCGTCCACGAGTACACCGCCAGCGAGTCCCTTCGGAAGCATATGCTGGCCGTCGAAGCCGCCATGCGGGCGTACGCCGTGCGTTTCGGCGAAGACCCTGAGCGGTGGGGGCTGGCGGGGCTGCTTCACGACTTCGATTACGAGCGGTTTCCGAACGCCGGGCACTCGGCGACCGAGGAGCATCCGTCCGCCGGTGTGGCGATCCTTCGGAGCCGTGGCTACCCCGAGGACGTGCTGCGGGCGATCCTCGGCCACGCGCCGTACACGGGGGTCCCGCGTGACACCCAGATGGCCAAAGTGCTGTTCGCGGTGGATGAGCTGACGGGGCTGATCACGGCATCCGCGCTGGTGCGCCCGTCGAAGAGCGTGATGGACCTGGATGCGCGGTCCGTGCGCAAGAAGATGAAGGACAAGGCATTCGCGCGGGGCGTGAGCCGAGAGGACGTGCAACTCGGCGCGACCGAACTCGGTATCGATCTGGACGAGCACATCCAATTCGTGATCGGCGCGATGCGGGGCATCGCGCCGGCGCTTGGGCTGGGGTAGCTCAATGCCGCGCCGCCGGCCCGGGCGAACCTTTGCCGTTCGCGCCGCGCTGTACTACCTGCTCTGCTGGTCCGTCATTGGTATCGTCGTTCCCGCGACTGCCGCGGGCCGCTGGCTCGTGCTCGCACTCGCGGTGGCGACGACGGCGCCGCTGGTCGCGTTCATCGTGCGTGGCGGGTGGCGCGCCTATCCGACGGCGGCGTTCCGCGTGCTGGTGATCCGGCCGATCCTGTATACGCAGATCCTGTTGCCGCTGGTCGCGGGCGGATCGCTGCTCGGTGTGTTGATCGGGATGATGTTCGGTCACGGCGGTGACGGCGGCCGGCTTGGCGGAGAGATCGTGCTCGGGGTGATGGCGCTGCTTCTCACCGCGGGCTACCTCGGGTCAGCGCGTCTCGTTCGCCGCCCGGTGGAGGTGACCGTACCCGGCTTGCCGGCCGCCTGGGATGGCGTGACGATCGCGCAGATCTCCGACCTCCATGTGGGGCCGCACACGCCGCGGCGGTTTCTCGCGCGGATCGCGGAGACAGTCACGGCGCTCAAGCCAGATCTGATCGCGATCACGGGTGATCTCGTGGATGACCGGGCCGAGGATGTGATGCATTTCGCGGCGGCGGTCGGGAGTTTGCGGGCGCCGTTCGGGGTGTATCTGATCCCCGGGAACCACGACGTGTACGCCGGGTGGGAAGAGGTCGAGCCGCAACTGCGCGCAATGTTGCCCAACGCCACGCTGCTCGTGAACGACGCGCGCATTCTCACACGCGATGGCGCGACGCTCGCGGTGGCGGGAACGGGTGATCCGGCGGGGAAACTCGGACCCGCGGGCGTGGCGCCGGACATCGATCGTGCATTGAGCACCGTGCCGCCCGGCACGACCACGATTGCGCTGGCGCACAATCCCGCGTTGTGGCCGGCGCTGGCGCAGCGTGGCGTCGCGCTGACATTGAGCGGGCACACGCACTGGGGGCAGTTTGCGCTGCCGCGGCTCGGGTGGAGCCTCGCGAGCCCATTTCTGGCGCGCGCGATGGGCGCGCACAGCGAGGGTGATTCGCTGTTGTACATCAATCCGGGTACGGGATACTGGGGCGTGCCATTCCGGATCGGGGCGGGGCCCGAAGTCACGGTGATCACGTTGCGGCGCGGGGCGCCAGCGGCGATTGCGGCGGGCCATGCGACTGGCCGGGCGGTTCCGGTTCAGCCCGCGTTCGCCGCGGATTGAGCGGGGCCTCGAAACAGGGCCTGTCCTCCGCGCGGACAAGCGAGAGGCGAGTACTCCCTCCCGCCACTCCCAGCATATAACGAAGTAGTGGGCTTGCGGCAAGGCCCGGGTCGGGCTGTAGAGTCGCTGGCTTCAGCCAGACCCGCTGGCCGAGCACAGAGCCTTCAGGAATGGGAGTGAAGGGTGACCGAACATGCCGTAGTGATTGCCGGAGGTGGTCCGACTGGAATGATGTTGGCGGCCGAGCTTGCGTTGTCGGGCGTCGATGTCGCCATTGTCGAGCGACGTCCAACCGCGGAGCTGATCGGCTCGCGCGGGCTCGGCCTGCACTCACGCACCATCGAAGTACTCGATCAGCGCGGCGTCGCCGAGCGGTTTCTCTCGGAGGGGCAGACATATCCGGTGCTGCGCTTTCACATGAATTCGTTGGACATCAGCGACTTCCCCACCCGGCACAACTACGTCCTCGGGCTGCGGCAGCAACACAGCGAGCGCATTCTTGCCCAGTGGGTCGGGGAGCTGGCGGTGACGGTCTATCGCGGACGTGACGTCACGAGCTTCGCGCAGGATGACACCGGCGCCGACGTCGTGCTCTCAGGCGGCCAGTCGCTCCGGGCGGAGTATCTCGTCGGGTGCGACGGCGGCCGCAGCCTGATTCGCAAGGCAGCCGGCATCGCGTTCCCGGGGTGGGATCCCACGACAAGCTGGCTGATCGCCGAAGCCGAGATGGCCGAGGAGCCGAAGTGGGGGTTTCACGAAGATGCGGCCCGCACCCACGCGATCGGCAAGGGAGAGGGCGGGTTGGTCGGGGTGGTGATGGAAGAACGACAGGTGCGACCCGACGGCGAACCGACGCTGCGCGATGTCAGCGAGGCACTCATTGCCGCCTACGGGACGGACTATGGAATCCACAGCCCCACCAGGATCTCCCGGTTCACCGACATGACCCGTCAGGCTGCGTCTTACCGCGACAGACGCGTGCTGCTGGCCGGCGACGCGGCGCACGTGCATGCACCGGTGGGTGGGCAGGGTCTCAACATCGGCGTGCAGGATGCCGTGAACCTGGGATGGAAGCTGGCCCAGGTGGTCAAGCGGACATCACCAGACACACTCCTCGATACCTATCACGCCGAGCGCCATCCTGTCGGTGCGCGGGTTTTGCGCAACACGATGGCGCAAGTCGCGCTGCGCCGGACGGACGATCGCAGCAAGGCATTGGGCGATACGGTGTCCGAGTTCCTCGGACTCGACGGGCCCCGCAGACTCGTCGTCGCGGAGTTGTCAGGTCTGGGCATTCACTACGACCTTGGCGAGGGGCATCCGCTACTCGGACGCCGCGTGCCCGATCTCGACCTGGTCACCGCCAACGGCGCGGTGCGGGTCTTCACCCTGCTGCACGGTGCTCGGCCGGTGTTTCTCAACCTGGGTGAGCCCGGCGGTTTCGACATCACACCGTGGGCGGATCGCGTTCAGTTGATCGACGCCAAATACGTGGGTGCGTGGGAGCTTCCGGCGATCGGGGCGGTCGCGGCTCCGAGCGCTGTACTGGTTCGGCCCGACGGATATGTGGCCTGGGTGGGAGAGCAAAGCCAGGCCGGGCTCGTTGACGCGCTTACCGCGTGGTTTGGACCGTCCGCAACGCCGTTACAACTCCTCCGGTGGTGCTCGGCTGACAAGGGGGGCGGCGGGTGTATAATCCCGTATGGACCGCCAATCGCGGGAGGCGCGATGTATCTCATTCGGGAAGTGATGTACTGCAAGCCGGGCAAAGTGCGCCCGATGGTCGAGAAGTTTCTCGCCATGTCGAAGCTTGGCGGGAAAGTTGGCATGCCGCGGATGCGCGTCATGACGGATTTCTGCGCGGAGCAGTACTGGACGGTGGTGGCGGAGATGGAGGTGCCGAGCGTCCAAGCGTTTGAAGAGATGATGAGCAAGCCGCAGGGCTCCGCGGAGGATCTGAAGAAGTTCGAGGACCTCATGAAGGGGTACCACGACCTCGTCGATCGCGGCAAGCGGGAGATCTACAAGATCGAGGGCTGACTGCCTGTTATGCGGGTCACAGGCGGTGGTGGGACGGCATCGACAGTCTTACTGGGCGGGTCAGGACCCGCCCCTGCCAGAGACGAATGCCTCTGCATAGCTGGCGGCTGAGGGGTGGCCGGCCGCCACGGCGGCACTGGCCCAGCTCGGGTGGCGCCTGTCCGCGCGGGTCAACGGCTGTTACAACTGATCCAGCGGCGTTCGGCTGACGAGTGGGGGGCGGACCGCTATAATCCCCTGATGGACGAAGAGATTTCGCCGCCGCCGGCGGATCAGTTGCTTGCGCTGCCAGTGGACGAGGGGTGCCGGCGGGTGGCGCTCGCGCTGCTGGCTTCGACCGTCGCGGCGCGGGTGCGGCTGGACGATTCCGATGACCGGACTGCGCTTCACGATTTTCGCGTCGCACTCCGGCGGCTTCGGACGTGGCTCCGGGCGTACGCGCCGCACCTGGACGGCAGCATCCGCAAGAAGCACTGGCGGCGGCTGCGCGACATCTCGCAGATGGCCGGTGTCTGCCGGGACAACGAAGTACACGTCGCGTGGATCCGCGACGTGGAGGATTCGCTGAAGACCCGGGAGCGTCCGGGCGGCGAGTGGTTCCTGAACCAGGTCACCGAGCGGCAGCGGGATGCCGAAGGCGACTTCCGGTCGATACTCGACGACAAGTTCGCCCGCACGGCCGAGTCGATCGGCGATGAGCTGGCCGAGTACGACCGGCGAATCGATCTTCGCGATCCCGTGCCTACGCGGACGTTCGCCACGGTGGCCGCGCCGCTCATCCTCTCGCAGGCCACCGCCCTCGGCGAGCGGCTCGCGTCGATCGAATCGATCCAGGATCAGGCCGTGGCGCATTCGGCGCGTCTTGCGGCCAAGCGGCTGCGGTATCTGCTCGAGCCGATCGCCGCGGCTGCCGACGGTGCCCCGGGTCTCGTGAAGCGGCTCAGGCATCTGCAGGACACGATCGGCGAGATGCACGACGTGCATGT
Source organism: uncultured Gemmatimonadales bacterium (assembly GCA_963706505.1). Classification (GTDB taxonomy): domain Bacteria; phylum Gemmatimonadota; class Gemmatimonadetes; order Gemmatimonadales; family Gemmatimonadaceae; genus Palsa-1248. Next base: position 248,658 of record CAVPLX010000002.1, on the reverse strand, counting down.
CATGGCGGAAGAAGTGATCGAGGCCGCGGAGCGAGCGGGCGCCGAGCAGACCAGGCGCGTCGCGACGGCGTTGCTCGAGGGTGACGCGGAGGCTGAGGCGCAGCACGAACACGCGCGCGACCCGCGTCCAGGGTTACTGGCGATCGCGACGCAACTGCGCCGCCGGGGTGAGTCCGCGTTCTCGGAGCTGCAGACCCGATGGCTGGGCGAGCACGCGTCCGATCTGACTGACGCCGCGCGGGCGATTGTCGTGCGGCTCGCGGCGGAACCACCCGCGCGGCGCCCGGTGCCCGCTGACACACCGGCGGCCAAGCCGGTGGAGACACGGGCGGATGCGCGGCCGGCTCCGCGCGCGGACGCACCGGTCGTGGCGGCCGCACACCCGCCGGTGCATCCAGCCGCGACCCAGCCCGAGCGGCCCAAGACACCGGGGCCCGCCACGGCGCATCCTGCACCGCATCCCGCACCGCATCCCGCACCGCATCCTGCACCGCAAACCGCTCCGCAACCTGCGGCCCATCCCGTCGCACCCCTGGCTCACACCGCAGCGCAGGTGACGCCAGTGCCCCGGCCGGCTGACACGCGGCCTGAGAACAGCCCGCGGCCGGCTGCGGCCCCGAGCGCACCCGCGCGCCCGGGACCGCCGAACGTGGAGCGTCCTACCGGCTAAATGCCGCCTTGAGCTCCTGCGCGGCGCGATTCACGAGCGCGGCTTCCGCCTGGAGCACCTCACCGACCCGGACGATCTGCGCGTCGGCTTCAGTCCACTGATGCTGTTCGATCGCCTCGCGTACCCCGGGCACCGTCTTCACGCCGTAGCCCGTATACAGGCCCGGCGCGTAGATGAGATGCTTGTACCATGGGCGGCCCGGCAAACCTTGCGGCGAGGTGAGTGCGCGCTCACTCTGCACGAGCGTGGGATTGACGCTCGCCACGGCGGGCGATGCGAGGGCCGCGCCATCATTCGCTTCGGCGGCCGTCACGGCCTGCGCGTACGCCACGGCGGCGCGTGACAGCGCTTCGGCGCCGTTCTGGAGTGGGGCGAAGTCCAGGTGCGGCGCGAGCGGAACCGTATCGGGTGCCATCGTCGGGTGGTGCGGATCGCTCGTCGCCGTGAACAGACCATCCCGCACCTCGTGGTTCAACTCGGCGATCGAGTCTGCCTCGTGCTTCGCGAGCGTATCGAGCTGGCCCGCGTAGTGCGTGACCGTCTCCGACAGCCCGGTAAAGTCGTAGGGAATGAGCTGTGCGTCGGCGAGCCGCATAACCGCGGTGCCGACCGTCTGTGCGAGCGCGCGTCCGTACACGAAGTTCGTGTCTGAGAAATGCGTGTACCAGTAGAAGTCGTCGTAGATCGAGTGATAGATACCGCCCTGATCCTCACCGCCGTAGCCGATGTTGGCGGACGCGATGCCGGCGTGCTGCAGGAAGGGAGAGTAGTCCGATCCGGACCCCAGTGCGTCGATGTGCAGATTCGCGCGCGTGCGGACATCGGTGCGTTCGCTGGCCGACGTGGCGCGGACCAGGCGCAGTGCCTGCAGCCGCTTCCACACGGATTCGTGTGATTCGGGGTCGTCGATGTCGCGAGCTACGCCATTGAGGAACGCTTCCAGGACGTGCGAGCCACCGACGCCCAGGAATCCGCGGCCATTGCCATCGGTGTTGAAGTACGCGACTGCGTGCTGCCGCAACTCATCCTCGTGGGTCTCCACCCATTCCGTCGATCCCAGTAGTCCGGGTTCCTCGCCATCCCACGCGCAGTAAATGATGGTGCGGCGCGGGTGCCAGCCTTTGGCGACGAGGGCGCCGAGTGCGCGCGCTTCCTCGAGGAGTGCAACCTGGCCCGCGAGCGGATCTTCGGCGCCGTTCACCCATGCGTCGTGGTGATTGCCGCGGACGACCCACTCGTCCGCCGCCGTCGTCCCCGGAATGCGCGCGATGACATCGTAGAGCGTCTTGGAGCCCCAATTGGACTTGAGGTGCAGGTGCACCTTGGCGGGACCAGGGCCCATGCGATACGTGATCGGGAGCGCGCCGCGCCATTCGGCAGGAACGACCGGCCCGTCCATCGCCGCCAGGAGCGGCTGGGCATCTCCATAGGAGATCGGCAGCACGGGGATCTTGGTGAGCACCGTGACGTCCTTGAGGTCGAGGCGCTTGGCATCCTTGGTCGCACCGATGCCCGGCGTCAGCGGATCGCCCGGGTGGATCTCCATCTCCATGACACTGCCGCGCTGCACGCCCTCGGCGGGCCGCATCGGGCCCTTGGGGAAGACTGCGCCCTCCGCATAGCCATCATCGCGTGGGTCGGAGTAGATGAGACACCCGACCGCGCCGTGCTCGGCGGCGACTTTCGGTTTGATTCCGCGCCACGAGCCGCCGTAGCGCGCGATCACGATCGCGCCCTTGACGCTCACGCCGTTGCGCGCGAGGAGCGCATAGTCGGCGGGTACGCCGTAGTTGACGTAGACGACCGGCGCCGTGACATCGCCGTCGATCGAGTACACGTTGTACGTCGGGAGCTGTTCGGCCTGTTGCGCGGACGTCGGATCGCCGGCGACCGTGGGTTCGTGGAGGGCCAAGCGAAAATGCGTTGGCGCCACCATCTCGACCGACCGTTCCAACGGCGTCGGGTACAACACGTCGAACTGCTCGATCTGTGCGTCGAGGCCATACGACTTGAACTGAGCGAGAAGCCACTCAGCGTTGTCGCGATCGTACGCCGTCCCGACATTGTGGGGGCGTGCGCTGAGGCGGCGCAGCGATTCCCGCATGCGCGCGGGCTCCGGTATCGCCCGAAACTGTTTCTCCCAATCGCGTTCCGTGTGGGAGGCGTCCGCGGAATAGCCGGCGAGGGGAGCGTCCGGCCCGGCGGGTGCCGACCAGCCGGCCAACACCGCGACGGACAGGAGGAGCGGAGCGCCGAACAGAGCGGCGCGATTCCACGGAGCAGTCATTTGAATGGAAAGGAGGAAGGAGAGAGAAGAAAGGCGAACGGCACTATGCGCCCGCCGGGACCAACCGGCCCAGCGCAGGTTCATCATCGCGCTCCAGCGCGGCTTCGGCTTGCAAGTTCATGTGATCCGCGCCAACACTGGCGACGGCGAGTGTCCTGCCTTTTGCGCGGTACGCGACGGACGCGGGCCCCCGCCCCAGCTTGCCCGTCACGTCGATCCGGTCCCACTGTTCGGCGTGGCCGCTGTAGCGGATAGCGACATCGTAGTGCTGGCTCCAGAAAAACGGTACGGCGACGAAGCGCTCGCGTTGGCCGAGGATGTTGCGGGCGGCGGTTTGTCCCTGGCGCTGGGCCAGGACCCAGTGTTCGACGCGAATCCGCGCGCCGGAGTGCGGGTCGGGCCACCGGGCGATATCGCCGGCGGCGTAGACCCCTGGTGCGCTCGTTTCCAGAAACTCATTGACCGTGATCCCGCGATCGGCGGCGAGTCCAGCCTGAGTCGCGAGATCGAGGCGGGGCCGTACGCCGACGCCGATCACGACGAGATCCGCGGGCAGCAACGTGCCGTTGTCGAGGGTGACCGACCCGGCCTCGATCCTCGCGGGCTTCGCCTGCAGATGGAACTCCACACCGTGTCCTTCGTGCAACTTGCGGATGTGCGCGCCGAGCTGCGGGCCGAGGACGCGCTCGAGCGGCGAGGCTTCAGGGGCAACGACGCGGACCTCGAGGCCTCGCTGCCGCAGAGAACCCGCGACCTCGAGACCGATGAAGCTGGCGCCGATGACGACCGCGCAATTTTTGCCGCCGGCTGCCGCGATTATCGCGCGGCTGTCGTCCCATGAGCGCAGCGTGAACACATGCGGCTGGTCATGGCCCGGGAGGTCCAAGCGCACCGGTTCCGCGCCGGTGGCGAGCAGCAGCGCGCCGTATGGCACGCGGCGGTTGCCATCCAACACGACCTCGGATTTTGCCACATCGATCGATGCAGCTCGCGCGCGGATCACATCAACCTTGTGTTCCTCGTAGAAACCGGGCGGGCGAAGCGGCATCCATTCCGCTTGCGCCGTGCCTGCCAGGAAATCCTTCGACAGATTGGGCCGGTCGTAGGGAGAATCGGCCTCGCCGTCAACAATCGTAACCGCGCCTGGAAACCCTTCACGCCGGAGCATCTCCGCTGCCGCGCTTCCCGCGGCGCCCGCGCCGATGACCACGACCGACTTGGGAGCTGGGTGTGGTGCGGGAGCGGGGCCAGCGGGTGCGAGCGGATCGCGTTCCGGGCGTTTGGCCATCACGTACCAGCGGCCGCCGCGGCGTTCGACATCCCAGCATGCGATCGGGTTCAGCGCCGGGGCCCGGAGGGCGGCTCCGGTCCGAAGGTTGAAGCAGGCATGGTGGAGCGGACAGCGAACGGTGTCGCCGACGAGCAGTCCCTCGGCGAGCGGCCCGCTGTAGTGCGTACAGGCCGCGGCGAATGCGAACGACTCGTCGCCATACCGTGCGAGCACGACCGGCTCTCCGCCCGCGTGACCCAGAACCATCGCGCCGTCGGCAAGATCGGTCGCGGCGTATCCGTCAGTGCGAAGATCGGGTCCAGTCAGCGGCGCGGATTCACTCGACATCAGTCATGCCTCCTCGATTGGGCCGTTGCCCAACAGGGCGCCCTTCGGGTCTCGAACGGCCCCTACTGCCCTCGCCGACCAGCTTCTTCTCATTATCCAGGCAAACCGTAAGGGCCTCTCTTTCATCACCGGCTCCGTTTGATGCCGTTCGTTTTTCTCGTCCGGCGACCTCGCCGCGTTGATGCGCGTTTCACTGCTGCTCGCTTCTCTGACGGTCGTTTGCCTGGGCCGCGCTTCGTGGCGGCGCGGTTCGGGGCGGCGGCGGCCTGTTTGCGGCGTTTCGCGGCGTCGCGGGCCAGCAGTCTCCGGCGTGCGTCGGCCGTTTCCGGCAACTCGAGACTGCGCCAGAGATACCATGCCGCGAATGATGCGTAGGGCGACCATGGGGCGCCACGCGCCAGGACCTCCTGGGGCGTCGGCATGCGCCTCAAGTTGTAGGCGATCTGCACCGCGATGCGGACACCGAGGTCGAGATCCGGTAGCACGTTCGGGCGGCCGAGGCGGAACATCATGAACATCTGCGCGGTCCACTTGCCGATGCCTTTGACGCTGGTGAGCGCCTCCATGAGCGCATCGTCGCCGAGCTCATGGAGCCGGTCGACAGCGATCGTGCCGTCGGCGGCGCGGGCCGCAAGATCCTTGAGATACAGCGTTTTGCCGCGAGACAGGCCAGCGGCTCGCAGCTTCTCGTCCGGCGTGGCCAGCAACTCGTCCGGAGTTGGTGCGCGTCCGCCGTAGAGCGCTTCGAAGCGTCCGTGAATCGTGCCGGCCGCCTTGCCTGAGAGCTGCTGGAAGACAATCGCGCGAGCGAGTGCGCCGAGGTGCGTCCCATCGGTGCGCGGATCTGGCGGCAGTTTGCCGACGCGGTCGATGATGCGGCCGATGACGGGGTCGGCCTGTTTAAGGTGCGGGATTGCGGGGTGGTCCACGTTACCCGCCGTTCTTCAGCATGCGGTCGAGAAACCCCGCGGTCGCTTGATACGCTTCGACCCAGTGCCGGTGCTGGAGGAAGTCGTGCTCCTCGTCCGGGTAGACGATCGTCTCGACGTGTACACCGCGAGCACGGAGGTCTTCGGTGAGCTGGACCGTCTGGTCGAAATTCACATTTCGGTCGTCGTCGCCCTGAATCAACAGAACTGGCGAGCGCCACGTCGTCGTCGACGACATCGGCGACGAGCGGTACGCGACGCGGCGGGCCTGGAGATCGCGCTCCGTGTCCCATCCGGGGATGAGCGCATTGAATTCCAGATTCCAGTCGTGCACGCCGTGCCAATCGACACCGGCGGCGTACAAGTCCGACGAGCGTGCAAGGGCGAGCGCGGTCAGGTAGCCGCCGTAGGATCCGCCCCATGCGCCGATGCGTGCCGGGTCGACATCGGGGCGGCCGCGCAGATAGAGGCCTGCGCCTTCGACATCATTGTACTCTGACGCGCCCGTGGCGCCGTAATTCATGGCCTCGCGGAAATTCAGCCCGTAACCGATGCCGCTCCGGTAGTTCACCGACAGCACGACATAGCCGTGGCTCGCGAGGTACTGATTCATCCCGTAGGCGTTGTAGTAGTACTGCATGTAGTGCCAGCCGAGAAGCATTTCCCGGCGCGAGCCGCCGTGGAAGAACACGACGGCGGGGTGGCGGGCCGGCTTCGCCGGGTCATCGCCGGGCGGGAGGAAGAGCTGGCCGTGCAGCTCCATACCATCCGCGGCCGGGAACGTCACCAACTGTGGCTGCACGAGCGACTGCAGCGGGAACGCCGCGGGCAGCATGTCCTGCGCGAGTTCGCGGATCGGCCCGTGGGAGCCGGTGACGAGCGCCGGCATGGCGGGCCGGCTCGCGGTCGAATGGAGCAGTGCGATGCCACTGCCATCGGCCAGCGGCGCGGGCGCCCATTCGATGTCGCCAGATGCCGAGTCATCCCCGGCCACCACGCGCTCGGCGGCGGAGCCAGGGGTGACCGGGATTCGCCAGAGGTGGCGCCGCTCGAGATCGTCCTGATTGCTGCTGACGACGAGAGCGGAGCGATCGGGCGTGAGTGCCGCGTTTTCGATCTCGAACTCACCGGGCGTGAGCGGCGTCGCGTCGCCGCCGGCGGACGGCAGACTATAGAGATGCTCCCAGCCGTCGTGCTCCCATGGGAAGACGATCTGATTGCCGGCCGTCCAGAACAACTGTGTGTCGTCATCCAACTCGTGGAAGACACTGCCACGTCCTTCAGCGGCATGCCAGATCGCGCGGCCGATGCCAGTGGCGGGATCTGCGATCCAGATCGACCAGGGCTGGCCGGCGCGTTGCGCGCCGAACACCGAACTCCGAGTCCGGGCGGGGCGCCGCACGAAGGCGATCTCGTGTCCATCCGGCGACCATGACGGGTCGGTATCGTGGTCGACGGACGGGGCGAGATACGTGAGTGTGTGCCCGGTCACATTGTAGACCCCGACGAAGCCGTGCGCGCCGCGATCGCTCACGAAGGCGAGACGGTTCCCGTCGGGCGACCAGCGCAGCCCGGAGGCGTGGCCACGTGTGTGGAGAACCTGCGTTGCTGGCGTGCGTCCGTCGGTGGTCGTCCACCAGATCTGATCCTTGACGATGTAGGCGACGCGATTGCCGGCGGGCGATGCCTCAGGTGAGTGGCCGTCGCCGAGGCGCCGTGGTGGGCCCGCTGGCCGGATGCCGGCGCCGAGTGTGACCGTCCAGACAGCTTGCTCGACACCTGAGGGGATGAGCGCGGGGTTGGCGATCTCACCGTGGGAGTTGGGATCGCCGCCGCGCACGTAGACGAGACCGTGACCGCCGGATGTCCAGCGGACACTGGTGATCACCTGGCCATCGTCGCCGGTGTAGGCGGTCACACGGTGGGCTGCGTAGGACGGCGGAGCGGCGACCCAGATATTGCGGGCGCCGGCGCTGTCGAAGACCCAGGCGACCGCACCGCCAGCGGGTGCGGCCGCGAGATCGCTGGGGAACGGAGCGGACAGCACCTGTTCGATCGAGAACTCCGGCGCGGCTGCGCCAGTTTGCCGGCTCGTGGCCGGCATCGCGTGCGGTGCGATGGCGCGAGGCGGAGTTGCGGCAAGCGTGGCCACCGCGCCCAGAGCGAGCGCGGCGAACCACATGGTGCGTCGTGTTGCGGTCATCCGATCACACTCCCACCCATCGCGCTGGCGGCTACCGGGCGAAGAGGCCTTCGATCGTTCCTTGCGCGAGCAAGTGGCCGCGGAGGGAGAACATGATATTCGCGGCGGTGGACTGTGGGCTGACACCCTGCAGCGTGGGGACATCGAGCGCGTAGACGTGGAACATGTAGTGGTGCGGCTGGTCGCCGTTGGGCGGGCACGGTCCGCCGTAGTGGCTGAAGCCGAAATCCGTGTAACCGCTCCTGGAGCCCTTCACCGGACTGGCTCCGGAGCCTGCTCCGGCGGGAATGCTGGTCATCGTCGCGGGGATGTTGAACACCGTCCAGTGCCAGAAGCCCGTGCTGGTTGGCGCGTCGGGGTCAAACAGGGTGACGACGAAACTCTTGGTCTCGGCCGGCGCGCCTGACCACGACAGCTCCGGCGACGTATTGCCGCCGCCGCAGCCATTGAACTCGGACGACGTGGGCAATGTGCCGCCCGCGGAGAACGTGCTGCTCGTGACCATGATCGGCGTCGAGCTGGATGGCGCGGCGGGCGCGGCGAACGGGCGGGTGTTCGACGTGGGCGCGGCGGGCGCAGCGGCCGGATGTGTGGTGTCCGTGGCGGCCGAAGTGCTACCACTGGCGGCCGATCCAGATGCTGGTGCCGATCCTGATGGCGTGCAGGCTGCGACGCCGAGACCGGCGACGACTGCCGCCAGGCGCGTGATCCGAGTTCCCAGGTGCCCCGTGCGCATGTGCCGCTTACTCCAAGAGTGTGAGGTCCGGAAGCCGGTCAGGCTCTCAATCGGCCGCACCGGATGCTGGTCCAGCCGTGTGTGGCCGGCGCAGAAGTAATGATAGAGCGATCATCGAGTCGTTGCCGACCGCGGCTGCGTATCTGCCTGCTGGGGCAGCCGCTCGTAGACCGGCGTCCCCCCGACTACGGTCATGAGGACCCGTGCGTTGCGGAGCTCGGCCGGGGGTGTGCGGGTCAGGTCGTGGTCCAGGAGGACGAAATCGGCCAACTTGCCCGGGGCCAGGGACCCCTTCTCGTGTTCCTGGAACTCGGCATAGGCCGCGCCCGTCGTGTAGGCCCGCAGGGCTTCCTCGACCGTGATCTTCTGGGCTGGGAACCAGCCATCGGGGTGGGCGTCATCGAGCGTCCGCCGGGTGACCGCGGCATAGATGCCTTCGATGGGGGTTGCCGGGGCCACGTCCCAGTCACTGCCGAACGCGAGGCGGGCGTGCGCATCGAGAAACGCGCGGAACGCGTAGGTCGTGCGGGCGCGTTCCGTCCCGATGACCCGTTCCGCCCAGCGGCCGTCATCGATCGCGTGATACGGTTGCATGCTGGCGATGATATCGAGGGCTGCGAAGCGTGGAATGTCGGCGGGTGCGGGGTGCTGTGCGTGCTCGATGCGGAAGCGGCGGTCGCGCGGGCCGTTTTCCCTGGCCACGCGCTCGAAGATGTCCAACTGCAGGCGGATCGCGCGGTCGCCGATCGCGTGCACGATGACCTGGAGGCCTGCCTTGTCCGCGCCCAGCGTCCGGGCATACAGACTTTCTGGCGGCGTGACCAGCAGGCCGGTGTCGCCTGGCGCGTCAGTGAACGGCGCGAGCATCGCGGCCGTGTGTGAGCCAAGTGATCCGTCCACGAAGGCCTTGCATCCACCGATCGTGAGCCACGCATCGCCGCGCCCGCGTGCGGCGACCGTGTCTCGAAGACGCTGCCAGTCGGCGAGTGGCTGCACGGAGTAAATACGTGTCTTCATGCGGCCCGCGGCGTGGGCGCGCTCGAACGTCGCGAGATCGTCCCATGTGTAGCCCATGTTGACGACCGACGTGACACCTTGGGCGGCGACATAGGCCATCGCGGCATCGAGCGCCTTGTCCTGCTCGGCGGTCGTGTGCTCGGGAATCACGCGGGTCACGAGCTCGGTGGCGTTGTCCTTGAGGATCCCGGTCGGGTGGCCCGTGCCGTCGCGGACGATCGTGCCGCCGGCCGTGTCGCGCGTGTCCTGCCCGACGTTTGCGGCGGTGAGAGCGGCGGTGTTGGCGAGACCCATGTGACCGTCGAGTCGTTCGATCCACACGGGATTGTGCGGCGTCACCGAGTCGATCCAGTCGCGGCGCGGGAGCTCGCCGCCCCAATTGGTGTGATCCCACACGCCACCGAGGATCCACGTGCCCGGGGGAACCGTGGCCGCGAACGCCTTGACGCGGGCGATGAACTCCGCGGGCGTCTTCGCGTCGCGGAGATGGACATCCGTCAGATCGAATCCACCGTCGACGAAATGCACGTGTGAATCGATGAAGCCCGGCACCAGCATCGCCCCGTGCGCATCGACCACGCGGGTTGCGGGCATCACCAGCTTCTGCACCTCCGCACTCGAACCGACAGCCGCGAGGCGGCCGGCTCGCACTGCGACCGCGCTGGCCCATGGCCTGGCCGGTTCTGCGGTCCACACCTGGGCGTTGACGATCGCGAGGGAGACGGGCTCGGAGAGCGGCGACGGCGACGGAGAGCGGTTCACGCGGGAGCCGAGGGAGAGGAGAGCGGCGAGAGTGGCCAGTGCGGCCGTGCGGTGCATCCCCCAATCTGGCGCGCGGCTGGGGGCGGCGTCCAGAATGCGCGGTGGGAGTGGCTGGTGGCAGGGGCGAGATGTGCGGGTGATCGGCCTGGTGGCTGGGCGAGATGCGCCGTTCGCGAACGGCGCCTACTGCCCTCGCCGACGGGGTGGGCGCGAGCGACTGCGTGCCTGCGGGATTGGTGATATTCCCCGAATGTCGTCAACCAGTGTGAGGGAGCCGGTGACCGTGTCGTTCCATCTTCGACGGATTCTCGGGCGGATTCTCGCGACTGCTGGCGTGGCATCGCTGACCTCGTGCGCGGGGCATCATCCCACGACGGGTGCAATGCCCGGGGATGCAACGCGCGGGGCTTCCCTGCAATCGCTCGCTGGCGCGATCGGGCGGCGGGTGGCGGGCGTGCCGGGGGCGGTGACGGGGATTTATTACCGCGCTGTCGATGATCCGGCGGATACGCTCGCGATCGGTGCCGATAGCAGCTTTCATGCGGCGAGCACGATGAAGATCGCGGTGATGATACAGGTGTACCGCGACGCCGAGGCGGGGCGGCTGAGACTCGACCAGCCGATTGTGCTGCGCAATCAGTTCGCGAGCATTGTGGATGGGTCGGTGTACGCGCTCGATCCGAAAGACGATTCGGACAGCGGCATGTACGACCTCGTGGGGCACAGCGTCACCGTCCGCGATTTGATGCTGCGGATGATCCAGCGCTCGAGCAACCTGGCCACCAACACCGTGATCGGACTCGTGGGCGCGGCGCGGGCCGATTCGACCGCCCATGCGCTTGGTGCGGCGCACATCCGCGTGTTGCGTGGAGTCGAAGACGGCAAAGCATTCGAGCGCGGATTGAACAACACGACCACCGCGCGCGATCTCGCGGCGCTGCTCATCGCGATCCAGCAGGACAAGGCGGCGACACCTGGCGCGTGCGCGGCGATGCGGGACGTGCTGCTCGGGCAGGAGTTCAACACCGAGATCCCGGCGGGGCTACCGGCAGGGACCAAAGTCGCGCACAAGACCGGGCAGATCACCGGCGTGCTGCACGACGCGGCGATCGTGTATCCGGTGACAGCGCCGCCTTATGTGCTGGTCGTGTTGACGAGCGGGATACCCGACGAGCGAGTCGCGAGAGCGATGATCGCCGACATCTCCCGGATGGTGTACCGGCATTTCATGGGGATGGCTCGATGATGTCCGGACGGAAAAAGAAAGGGCCGGTCGAAGACCGGCCCTCGTGACGAACATTGCTCCGCGCCGAGTGGTTATGGCAGGAACGTGATGACCAGGCGAGGCTGTTGGCCGGCGGCGGGCGTGCAGTCAAGCGTGTGGGCGCTGTCCGAGGCGAAGATCACCTGATTGGACGGACCGTTGCCCGCGTCATTGTCGGTCGACATGCGCAGCCGGAACTGTGACGATCCGCGGCTGGTGGCGAGGTCGTTGGCGACGCTGGACGTGACCGACACGCTTCGGGCGCCGATGGAGCCATCGGTGGAGAGCGTCCCGACCTGCATCGCGATCGCGGATTGCGCGAACACCGTCGTGTCGAAGGGAGCCGGATAGGTGACGTGATCGACGACCACGTTGCCGAGCGTGAATGGCGACCCTGAGATCGCGCACTGCGTGGCGACCAGCGTTGCGGACTGCACGTGGATGCCGCTCGGCAGGGTGCTGAGGTCGAACCCGATGAACCCTCGCACCGCGATGAGCGGATCTCTCGCGGCGTCATCGCCGACGCGGATGTCCGAGCCGGGAGATGCGAACGCCTGATCACCGGCGCCGGATTCCACGAATCCGGTCTGCTCCGCGGCGACCATCACCGTATCAGAACGATTGTCATTGGAGGAGCCGACGCCGGTGCTGCTGGAGCTGCACGCGACGGCAAGCGACCCGGTCAGAGTGGCGGCGGCGAGCGCGGCCATGCGGTATGCGCGGGGAGTCATCATTCGTATTGACGCCCGGTCCAGAGGCCAGCAACACATTAGGAAGCGATAATCAGGGGGTCCCGGCGGCCCCTTCGCGTCGCGCCGCGGAAGCGCGCCGAGGCCGTCAGTACGGGGCCGGAATCAGGGGTCAGAATCAGCCTGAAGCGCGCGGGCGGTCCGCAGCGCATCCCCCTCTGTTTCGCAGGCCATCGCGCCCTGCATTTCGCCCCAGCATGGCCGCAGAAATGCATTAGTGCCTGTGCGGGCAGCCCGCATACACGCGGTCGCCGACGCTGGAGCCCGGCACCGCCCCGCCCACGGCCCGTGGGCCAGCACCCCCGACGCGCGCAGGAGGCACATTGGGGCACAGCAGCCGCCAGCCCGGCCACGACGCGAACGTCGCCGCGCCGGATGGGCGCGAGGGTAGCGCCGCCGCGCGTCGCGAGGCTGCTGACAGCGTTGGTGGGCACGAGAGCGCCTTGCTGGCCGGGATTGGCGCGACCGCGATCGCGATGACGATGACCGACGCGCACGGGTGTTTTCTGTGGGTGAATCCGGCATTCACCGCCATCTCCGGGTACGCCTCGTCCGACTTGGCGGGTAAGACCGTCTTTGACATCACGCATCCCGATGACGTGTCGCGGGTCCGAGCCGAGTTTGATCGTGTGGCCGCAGATGCGAGCGCAGAGGCGAGTGGCGACGAGGGCGTGGATGCGAGCGCGGAGAGCCCCGCGAACATCGCGATCGACACGCGTTACATCACCAAAGCAGGGGCGGTGGTGTGGGCGCGTGCCAACATGACGCTCATCCGCGACCCTTCCGGCCATCCATCGCATCTGGTCTCGATCATCGAGGACGCAGCGGAGCGGGCGCGGTTGTATCAGGCCGAGCGGCATGCGCGTGCGGAGGCGGAAAGTGCGAACGCGGCCAAAACCGAATTCCTGGCCGCGATGAGCCACGAGATTCGCACCCCGATCAACGCGATTCAGGGATACGCCCAACTGCTGGAGCTGGGGCTCGCCGGCCCGGTGACCGACTATCAGCGCACGTATCTCGCGCGGCTGGCGAGTAGCAGCCACCATCTGCTCGGACTCGTGGACGACGTACTCGACCTCGCGAAAGCCGACGCGGGTGAGATGCGAGTCGCGCACGTTCTCGTGGACGCCGGCCTCGCCATCGACACCGCGCTCGACGTGACGCGGCCACTTGCCGGTGCGCGTGGCGTGCGGCTCGTTGATGACCGGCCGGGCACGGCGCCAGTGCGATTCATCGGCGACGAGCACCGGGTGCGGCAGATACTCATCAACCTGCTGACCAACGCGATCAAATTCACCAACGCGGGGGGCACTGTCACCGTGCGATTCGGGGAGGTGACGGAGGCGGATCCAGCGGCACGGGTGCGAGGGCGCGGACCCTGGGCATTCATTCGGGTCGAGGACACCGGCATCGGCATCGCCGCCGAGGATCAGGCCATCGTGTTCGACGCGTTTCACCAGGTGGAGCGAGGCCCGACACGTACGCGTGGCGGCACCGGCCTTGGGCTGACCATCAGCCGGCGGCTCGCACGGCTTCTGGGCGGCGACGTGACGCTCGAGAGCGAGCCGGATGCGGGCTCGGTATTCACCGTGTGGTTGCCGGCGGCCGACGACGCCGGGTCGCGGACGCCTCGCACGAAGCGAGCGGCGGCGGTCCTGAGCATGCCGGGGCTCGCCGACCTCGGGGGCTTTCTGCTGCGAGAGAACGAGCGCCTGCTCGAGAACTATGTCAGCCGGCTTCGCACCGACCCGATGATCCCGGGAGCCAAGCGGCTGCGGACTGCGCCGCTGGAGGATCACGCCGTGACACTGCTGTCCGACATCGCACAGACACTGGTGATCATCGGCGAAGCCGGCCCGGACGCGGCGGTCCTGTTACGAGACGGGAGCGCCATCCAGCGAATCGTCGCAGAGACACACGGGGCACGCCGGCATGCCATGGGATGGGGGATCGACGCCTTACGCCGGGAGCTCGAGATCCTGCGCGATGTAATCGTGAGTGCCGTCCGCGGTCATACGCGCAAAACGGGAGAACATCCCGAAGATGCCGAGGGGGTGCTCATTCATCTATTAGACCGGGCCGCGTCGATCGCCCGCCGGTCGTGGCATCGTGTGGCGCATGGACCCGGGCCAGCGCTCGCGGATGCGGACAGGCCCAGCGCGCGGGACATTGCAGACTTCGCGGACGCCCCGCCGCTACCGGATCGCGACACCGATCTTCCTCCGTGACCGGCCCTACGACGCGCGCTGGGTCAGCGCGCCGCTGGTATCCGAAGGAGCGTGACCGGGAGCGGGACGATCATGCCGAGCGTATCGCCGGTCCGCGCGATCAGCGGGGCCGGGTGAAATGCCTGGTGGCCGGTCGTGGCATACGGGACATCGGGTGGTGCGCCGCCGGCGGGCCAGTCGCGCGATTTGCCTGGGAGATCCGGGCGCGGGTGCGACATCACGAACGCGGCGAGATCGTACGCATCCTGATCGCTCAGCGTGCCTGGCCGGTCGAACGGCATCGCGTGGCGGATGAACGACGCGAGCCGTAGCTCGCGCGCCATGCCGGCCGCGATCGTGAACGACCGTGGCCCCCACACCGCCGGCGCGACGGCTGTCCCCGTTCCATCGGCCACGTGGCAGCGCGCGCAGTGCGCCCCGTAGAGCGAAGACCCGCGCGCCGAGTCGCCGGTGAGCGTCGCGATGCGGGGCGTGCCTTCACCGCGAACGTGGGCACCGGGCGGCACATGCGATGACAGGAACGCGAAGTAGCTCACCATGTCGTGCATCTCGCGGCTCCCGGTGGGTAGCGCGCGTCCGGCGAGGCTCCGCGTGAAGCAGAAATTGATGCGATCCTCGATCGTCGCGACCGCCCCGGAGCGTTCGACGAAGCGCGGGTAGCGGGCGAACGAGCCGACCAGCGAGAACAGCGGCCTGCGGCCGCCATCCAAGTGACAACTCAGGCACCGGAGGTTGGCGCCGACATATCCGGGGAGGCTGTCGCCGGTGTGGGCGAGCAGCGCCAGCCCGCGGCGCATCGAGGCACCGAGCGAGTCGTGCGGGATCGCGCTGTCCGGCGGGACGACCGACGCATCGATCGAGTCGTTCACAGCGGGCGGGCGTGCCGCCGCATCGTGCCCCATGTCCGGCCGGGCTGGAGGGCCGCACGCGGACACGGCGATCACGATCGCGAGTGCCATCGCGAACACAGCGGCGAGCCCGCTCACAGACGCGGCCGCGAACGGGCGCTGGGCGGCGGTGCCGAGTGGTGGGCTCACCCGTCCTGGCCGGTGGCGACGTCGTGGCCCGCGCGCCGCCAGGCCGTCATGCCGCCGTGCATTTCGACGACATTGCCGAAGCCTGCTGCCTGGAGAACACTCGTTGCGATCGCGGCGCGTCCGCCCGTCTGGCAGTGCACGACGAGAGGGCGGTCGCGGGGCAGCTCAGCGAGGCGGTCGCGGAGCGTGCTCAGGGGAATGTGCATCGCGCCGGGGACATGACCGGCGTCCCACTCCGCGGAATATCGGACATTGACGACCGAGACCCCGCCATTCCCCACACCGGCCGCGACCGCGTCGGTCGTCGTGTGGGCGACCTGTTCGAGCGGCCGGCCGCTGCGTTGCCAGGCATCCACGACCTCGGGGCCGGCGTATCCCACCACGTGATCGATGCCAATGAGCGCGAGATCGCGCACAGCGTCCGCGAGCTGGGCTTCATCGCCGATGAGCGTCACCGCACCGCCCAGTGGGATGAGCGAGCCCGCCCAGAGCAGAAACGAGCGGTTGAGCGGGATATTGATCGTACCCGGGATGTGACCGGCGCCGAAATCAGCGGCGGTGCGGATGTCGATCACCATCGCGCCGGCCTCCACGGCTTCGACGATATCGGCCGGCGTCACGAGCGCGGGGCGTTTCACATCACTCCAGCGTCCCGGGCCGCGCGCGTTGACGCGTTTCATCTCCGCGAAGTAAGCCGGCGGCTCGGCCAGCCCGTGGAGCGCGGATTTCACGAAGCCGGCCTCGTCATCGATGCGGAACGCCCAGTTGTACCGCCGTTCGTAGCCCAGCGTGGACTGCGGGACGCCGCTCAGGTCTTTACCGCATGCCGATCCGGCTCCGTGCCCGGGCCAGATCTGGAGATGATCGGCAAAGCCCGCGAAGCGGCGCACCGACGTGTAGAGCTGGCGCGCCGCGGTGTCGGCAGAGCCCGCGATGAGCACCGCGCGTTCGAGGAGATCGGGCCGGCCGACATCGCCGACGAAGACGAAGTCGCCAGTGACGGCGGCCATGGGCTCGGCAGCGACCGCGGTGTCAGTCACGAGGAACGACAGGTGTTCCGGCGTGTGGCCGGGCGTATGGAGCACCGTGATCTCGATCTCGCCGATGTGGATCACGTCACCGGCGTGCAGGAGCGTCGCACCCGTGTCCGCGATGTAGGCGTCGGCGTAGGACCAGGGACCGCGACCCTCGCCAGAGAGATAGAGACGTGCGCCGGTGCGGGCCGCCAGTTCGCGGCTTCCGGAGATGAAGTCCGCGTGGACGTGCGTTTCGGTGACTGCCGTGATGCGGACATTGTCGGCAGCGGCCGCGGCCAGATACAACTCGGCATCGCGCAGCGGGTCGATGACCATGGCCTCGCGGCATTTGTTGCAGGCGATGAGGTAGCTGGCTTGCGCGAGCCGGGGATGGTAGAGACGGCGTACGAGCATCACGCCTTTCCGGGGTGCCAGGACGATGCGCGGCTGTAGCCGGCGGACGCCGCGCTCGCGAGCACCCGCCAATTCTGCAGCAGCACGAACGTCCCGACGCACATCAGGAGCACCGCGAAGCCGCGCCGCAGCGACGCTGGCGAGACGAAACCCACGAGGTGTGATCCGGCGAACAGCCCGCTGATCGCCACCGCCGTAAACACGGCGACAATCTCCCAGGGTATCGTCACATGCCCAAGATAGCCGACGATTCCGGCCGCGCAGTTCATGGCAATGACGAGGAGTGATGTCCCGATCGCGAGCTTGATCGGCACGCGTCCGAGGAGCACCAGCGCGGGCACGATGAGGAATCCGCCGCCGACGCCGACGAGTCCCGTGAGGAGGCCGACGCCGATCGCGACCGGCATCAGCTGGAGGGCCGACGGCGCCCTGACCGCGGCGACCGGGTCATCGGCGGCTGGGCCGATGGGATCGGGGCGTGCGGAGCGGGCCATTGAGATCGCGGCCGCGCACACGACGATGGCGAGGAGCACGAGCTGCGTGGGACCGCTGACGAACTTCGCCAAGCGTGCGCCTCCGTAGGACGAGGCCATGGCGACCAGGCCGAAGGAGATCGCGACGCGGAGATCGACGCGGCCCGCGTGCCAATGGCGGACCGCGCCGACGAGACTAGCGGCGCCGACTACGATGAGGCTCATCGCGATCGACTGCTTGGCTTCGAAGCCCATCACATACACGAAGATGGGCACCGTGAGCACCGAGCCGCCGCCACCGAGCAGCCCGAGAGACAATCCGACGACCAACGCCAACCCGAGGCCGAGCACCGTCACGAACGTGTCCGCGTGCGCGGCCTCGGGGCTGGGATCATCCGCCGTAACAGTACGTACAGCCCTTTTCCTGCGCGCGATTGACGGCGAGCACACCGACAGGGACGATCGTCATGCCCGGGATGATGTTGGCGGTCCATTCCTTCTTGGCGTCATTGGCGGACACGCCCGCATTGCTCGCCAGTTTTCCGCTCAGCACCGTCAGGGCCACGTTGCAAACCGTGAAGATGACCCCGCGGGTCATCAGGGCGGGAATCTCCGAGCCCGGGAGCGGCATGCCTTCCTTGTGGAGGAAGGGGTTGCGGACAGCGATCGCTTTGGTCGCCGGGTCCGTGATGTTGAAGGCCTTGCCGATGCCGTACTTCTGCCACATCGCGTCCGGCAGTGCCATCAGCATGGCGAGGTGGCGGAGGCCGACGACCGCCGTGAGATCGTGATCCGTGAGGCCGTATGCTTCCTTGTTGAGATTGAGGAAGCCGGCGGCGAAGACCATGGCGAATCCATCATTGATGGTGACGCCATCGAAGAACTGCTTGTGGGTGCCTTTGATCCCATTGAGCCACGCGTCGCTCCAGGGGCCTGCCGAGCCGGCCTTGCGTGGCGGCGCGGACTCGGCCATGGCCGAAACCATCGGAACGGCCGTCATGGACGCGGCGAGCGCCGCGGCCCCGAGCGTGACACTCTCGAGGAATGCACGACGGTCGTGGCGGGGGGCTGCCGCCGTTTCCGCGAGCGCATTGGGTACATCACCGTCTGTCATACGGCCGGCTGAGTGGCTCATGACCGCCTCCTGATGAGTGGGGTTCTGTCCCGCCGGGTCCGAGCACGACATGGGTCAGACGTGAGGGTATCCGGGGCGTGAAGCCGGGGCTGCGTATCCCGGCACAGCCCAACATGATATCAGACCTTGGCGGAGCCGCCAGCACTGATGGGCTGGAATCTGCACCCGGAGGGCCGAGGGCGACAGTTTGCGGGCTGAAGGGCCATCTGGGCGGGTTCGGGGGAAGAGCACCGGGGGCCATTCCTGGGCCTGCGGACTGGCATCCGTTGCGTCCCAACGCGGGGGCCGGCTGCCCGACAGGGGCGACCTGTGATTCTCGAACTGCCCCACTGGCTGGGGCTCAGCAACCCGCGGCACGGATGGAACCGTCACCGCCGGTCCCGGTGAGAAGACCCGGGCCGGCGGTTCGCTGCCTAGGCCTGCGGCAGGATTTACAGCAAGCGTTTACGGAGTCGTGTTGTCGAGGGTGACTGACGGCGACTCTGTCACGTAGAAGTTCGACGTCGTGTTGAAGGCGAATGGTGTCGTGTCGAAGCCTGAGGCTCCCGCGGTCGTGAACGGGCCCAGAGCGGTGACCACGTGCGCGATGTCGGGGAGTGCGCTGGAGAACGTGCGCTCGAAGGCGAGGTTGTTTGGGGCGTGGGACGGTGGCGTGACCGATTCCGCCGCGCCGGAGAGGCCGGTCGTGGCGCCGAGGGACAGGTCATTGGCGATGATACGGCCCAGGGCGCGGTGCTCACATTCGATGCCGAGGATCTGTCCGGCGAGCGTCTTGAGCGCATCCGTCGAGAGATCGCGCACGCCGATCAGGTACGCCGCGATGAACGCATCCTCGAGCGTGATGAGCGTATTGATTGTGGTGGCGCCGGTCGGGTCCGAGAACATCCCGTTGGGAAAATAGAAATTGAGCGTCAGGGGCTTTGCGCCGGCGCCGACCAGCGTCGCGTAGTGAATGGCTTCCTGCTGGCGGCCGGCGACCAGGTAGGCCTGATCATCCACGTGACCACTGCCGAGCGATGCGTAGGCGGGCGAGGTCTTGATGATGTTGTCATACATTACACTTGCGAGGGCTTCCGCCGTCGCGGCGGCGCTAATGATCTTGAGATCCAGCGCCGCGGAACTCCCTGAGGACGACGGTCCCGTCGCGCTCTTGCTGCACGCGGCGAGCAGACCCGAGGTGGCGACACCGGCGCCGGCGGCGCCGAGTGCGGTCATAAACCGGCGGCGGGTGGCGACGGCGGTGGTGAGGGAATTCAGGTCGGTAAGGTCGAAGCGATTGGCCATGCGATGATTCTCCGCGAAGTGAGCGAGCGTCGCGGTGTCCCCCACCGCTCGGCGCCGCCCGGGACTCGTGCCGGTATCGCTTCTACGCCGGCCGGCGCGCGATCGGATCCATGAGCCGTGACGATTGCTCGAGCAGTCGCTTCGCGCATCCGCTTCGAGCGTGGGTATCGGGCTCGTGCATGCCGGAGCGTGTCGCGTTCATTGGCGGCGTCCTGACGGCGGCGATCCGGTAGGGCATCCTTGCGCGGCGATTGTACGAATTCTTGACGGCCTCAAGCACAGTTCGGAGATCAAACGACCGTCCGAATGATCATTTCTCGCGCACTTCCGAGGCTGTTGTGCGCCGGCCCTGGGAGAGCCGGTCATTCCGTCTCTGGAGGCTCGCGAGCCCCGCAAGTCGCCCCGTGACTCCGTTGACGGCGGGCCGTCTCCTGTGCACAGCGCACGATCCGCGCGGACACGACAAAAAAACTGGGGGCGAGCCATGCTGGACTTCTCGACTTTCAAGAGGCGGTCTTCCAATGGCTCGGCGCGGCACTCGGGACCAGCAGACCGATCGCATCCCGCGCCTACCCCGTACGATTTCGGCGCGATCGAAGTCCTCATCGCGCGGGCCGAGCGGGCGGCCGAGCAACTAAGAACCCTGGACACGAGCATCGATCGCGCGGCGCAATTCTCGGCGCTGGACGAGCGCATCGCCCGCATCGAGGCGAGCCTCGGGCAGATCGAAGAAGTTGCCAAGCAGGCGGAGGCCGCGCAGGACGTGGCCGCGGAGTTTGCGGCCTCGCAGGAAGCAGTGGCGGAGCGAGTCACGGCGACGGGCGAGGAAGTGCACCGCATCCGGTCGTCGTGCGGCGAGCTCTTGGCGAAAGTCGATGCGGCGCTCGGATTCCGGACCGAGCTGGACGACTTCCTGACCTTGCGCCCGGAGTTTGCGGCACTGCGGCTCGACGCCGACGCGATCACCACCCGGACGCGCGACCTGTCCGACAACATCGAGCGGCTGCGGACCGTGCACGACGACGCCGTGCAGGCACACCGGCACGCGACCTCGCGGCTCGACGGGATCGACCAGCGGTTCCAGGCCACGGCGAGCAAGCTGGACACCATCGAGCGCCGTGCCAGCTCGTCGGAGCAGGCACTCACCACACTCCTCAACCTCGCGAGGGGAGTGCCCGAAGTTCATCACCAGCTCACGGTGCTCAAGGCGATCACCGACGAAGTGACCCAGAAGACCGCGATGGTGGAGCGGCAGCGCGACGGCATCGACCGTGTGGCCGCGCAGGTTTCGCATCTCGTCACCCTGACCTCGGATCTGGAGGCGGCGTTCCGGCGGCAGGAAGAGCAAGCCGGCACCATGACGGCGATCGACGGCAAGCTCGCGGCGCTGCATTCCCAGCACGCCTCCGTTCTGACGCGCATGGCCGAAATCGCGGCCACCCAGCGGCAGCTCGATGAAGCCGAGCGTGACGGCGAGCGGGCGCTCAACGCATTGCGTGCCGAGATGCAGAGCAGCACCGAGCGGTTCGAGATGGAGAACCGGAGCCTGGACGCCGTGAGCGAGCGGATCGCGTCGCTCCGGGGGGGAGTCAAAGAGTGTGAAGTGCGTCTGGGCGACGCGACCGTGGCGGCGACCGCCGTGGCCGAGACCGAGGCGCGTGTGCGGGCGCTCACGAGCCAAGTCACGAACGTGTCGGACGACGTGCAGCGGATCACCGCGCAGGCCGACCGGTTGCGCGCCGTGCGCGACGATGCGGGCGTTCTGGGCAGCAACATTGCCGCGATGGCCGCGCGGGTCGAGCGGATCGAAGGGGCGCGTCCGTCCGTGGAGGCCGTGGCGCGCGATCTCGCCTCACTGAGCGGCACCCACGAAGCCGTGCGGGACGGGCTGGAGCAAGTCCGGCTGGCATACACCGAGATGACCAAGCTTCGCGAGCGGCACACCGAGGCTGATGCGTGGCTGGCGGAGACCGATCGCCGCATGACGGCATTACGGGGCCATGCGACCGAACTGCAGGGGATGCGGCCGCTGGTGGACGCCTTGCGTGGGCAGGTCGACCGGGTCACCGCATCCGTCTCGGCCATCGAGATGCGGAGCGGCGTCGTGGACGACCTCCAGAAGCGAATCGGGGAGCTCGACACCCTGGTGTCGCAGCTTGGGGAGCGCGGCGAGTCCGTGCGGGCGCGGATGGAAAGCGCGGAATCACGGTTCGGCGAACTGACACGTGAAGCCGGCAATGCGCAGCGCGTGGCGGCGACCATCGCGGCGGTGGCGGCGACCGTGGAAGTCGCGGAGCGGCGGCTCACGAACGTGAGCGGCACGATCGACAGCCTCGAGACGCGGTCGGCCGCGCTGGACGGCTTGAACGAGCGGATGCGCATCGCCGGGCAGGATCTGGAGCAGCGCCAGGGCGCGCTGGACGCCGCCGCGCAGCATCTCTCCTATGCGTCCACCGTGCGGTGTGAGGCGGCGGAAGCGGCTCAGCGCCTCGAGGCAGTCTGCGATTCGCTGACGGCGCAACTCGAGACCGCGGGCGGCCGGACCGCGACCGCCGCGCAGATGCTCGACGACGTCGGCGGGCGGGTGGCCGCGCTGGGCGACGTCGAGAAGCGGATGCAGAACTTCGAAGCATTGCTGGCGCAGTGGGAGACCGCGCAGACCGCGGCGGCGCACGCGCTGGAGCAGATCAGCGGTCGCCAGGCGATGATCGATGCCGTCGATGGGCAGATCACGCATCTCGGCGAGATTGCGGAGCGGACGGCAGAAGACGTGCGATCGATCGCGGCGGCGCGGCGGGATGTCGAGGAGACCCGTGCGTTGCTCGATTCGACGCAGGATGCCCTCGCGAGCGCGGCGGACACCATGCGGAGCTTCGAGGGGCGGCAGCAGCAAGTGGAGCAACTCGAGCGGCGGCTGGCGCGCGCGGACGCCCTGGCGAGCACCGTGCGGGCGACGGTTGAAGTGATCGCCGCGCAGCGGTCGGTGGTGGACCAAGCGATGGATCGTTCCGCAGCGCTGACGTTGCAAGTGAAACAGGCGGAGGCGTTGAGCGAGGGGCTACGGGCGCAGTGCCAACTTGCGACGCAGTTGCGGACCGCGGTGGAGCAGCTTCGGGCGGAGGACGCGGCCGAGCAGGAGATGACCGGGCCGGTGGGGGCAGCGCGGACGTGAGACGGCGGTTCGCGGCATGGCACCCCGCCAGCGGGGGTGCCAGGATGGGCGGCGGGCCCCTCTAGCGGCCATCTCCATGTAACATCCGATGGGCGGCCAGGATGTAACCCAATGGCACCCCATGTAACCCGCCAGAGGCGCGCGCCAAGCGGGGCGGGTGAGCCGTGGTGTCGCGAAACGCGCCAGTTGCATTGCTGCGGTGCGGCAGGGCTATTGACGGCTCGTGCGGGGTCCGGCAACGTGGTGTGTCCACAGAAAGCCCAGTTCGCTACCCCCCGGGACCACCGAACGCATCAGCTCGTGGTTACCATTGCCGCGCTCGTCCGTGATTCGGCTGCTCGGGCTCGTCTGCGAGGCGCCGTGCGCACCTACGCGCAACTTGCGTTCTGCGACGACCCGCAGCAGTTGGCGAGCGCCGTGGTAGATGGTGCGGCGACCGCCATCATCACCGAGTGGCGTGACGGCAGCGGCAGCACGATCGAGAGCACCGTGCGCGCGATGCGTGCCGAGTATCCCAACATCCCCGTACTCGTGTACGCTCCGCTGACCCCGGAGGGCGCGCACGACATGCTCGCCGCGGCGCGGGCCGGCGCGGTGGATGTGATCATTGCGAACTTCGACGACGTCGGGATCACGCTTGGCCGGCGGCTCGCGTTTGCGCAGGCGACGACGTTATCCGATCGGATCGTCGAGCGGCTGGCGACACTGGTGCCGGTCCCGGTCGCGCAGATGCTGGAGTACTTCTTCCGTCACGCGCGCACGCCGCCTTCCGTCGGTGGCGCGGCGTCGGCGCTGCAGGTTCATCGCAAGACACTGGCGCTCCATTGCGCGCGCGCGGGTCTGCCGAGCCCCAGTGCGCTGTGCTGCTGGGCGCGGCTCATCCTCACGGCCCATCGTCTCGAGGATCCGGGGCGGACGACGGAGCATGGCGCGATCGAGATGGGATTCCCGTCCGGCTCCGCGTTCCGCAACATGCTCCGCCGCTACACCGGGCTATCGCCGCAGGACCTGCGTGAGCGTGGCGGCAGCATGTGTCTGGCCGAGATGCTCACGGCGCAACTGGCATCCCGCGGGCCGGGATTGTATCCGGGGCGCCGGCGTGCGCGGCGTGTGAAGAGCGCCTTGCCCCACGTGGGCGATGGATCGCCGGGCGCCGGCGTCCTGACGGCGAACCCGGACAGGGCCAAGGCTTAAAGCAAACGCGCGGCTGCGGGTGCAGCCGCGCGTGGTCCCGCACAAAAACGGTTTAGAGCGGCGCGGGGAGCTCACGTTGCGCGGGGAGCTCGCGCCGAGGCAGCGCATCCGGCGTATCGGCGCGCATCGCCCAGCGCACGACCTCCTCGCGCAGAGCGCGCCACGGTTCGGCGAGCCGGTCCACCGTGTCGCCGTGGAGACTTTGCGCGTTCCGCCATGCTTCGCGCACATATGCGAGGACGCGATCAGCGCGTTCCCCCTGCGCGCGGCGTCCGCGCACGAATTTCATGACGGCGGATCGCGCTTCGGCACGAACGGCTTGCCGTTCGACGGGTGAGGCGGGGTTCCGCAGCAGAGCGCTGAGCGCGTACACCAACTGCTGGGGGGCGGTGTCGTCAGTATCCATCACAACACTCCACTCCGGGGGAGGGGGAAGATATCCATCCAGGCGGACGCCGGGAGACGGTGGTCCGGCCGTGACACGTTCGTGACACGAGATCGCGGCCCGGCATGCGGTGGCACGATTTGTGGCGGCCGGCACCATCAGTACGCGGCCGGTCAAGCGTGTCTGAAGCGTGTCTCAAGCGTGTCAGAGTCCATCACAACGATCGGAACCGGCGGACAGAAGCCGCCGTCGCGGGGTCAAGTGACATACATGGAAGCACGCAAGATCCGGCCCGCCGGGGGTGCCATTTCCGGGTGCTGCGTCGGCGCGCCGCTTCCCTGCGCGGGAGGATGCGATAGGATTCGGCTCCTCGTCATATGGGTCTGCCATTCATGCGTATTGCAGCTGCTGCATTGCGCCTGTCGCTCGTGTTCACCGCCGTGCTCGCACCGGGTGGATCCTGGTCCGTCGCGGCGCCGATTCCCGTGCGGTTGCAGGAGCACACCGGCGCGCTGTTGGGCGGACAGATCTACATTGCGGGCGGATTTGATTCCTCGGACGCACCAACGAGCGTCGCGTACCGGTATGATCCGGCGCGCAACACGTGGGCGCGCATCGCGGACCTGCCCGCGGACCGGCACCACATGCCGCTCGTGGTCGTCGGTGACACGCTGTACGCCGTCGGCGGTCTGGAAGGCCAGCGATTCGTTCCGCAGACGACCCTCTGGATCTACCGCGCGGACCGCAACACATGGGAGTCGCGCGCACCCCTCCCTGCCCCGCGCGGCGCGTCGGCGGCGGTCGCGGACCACGGCGCGCTGATCGTCGCCGGCGGGTTCGGGGCCAATCGCGCGCTGCTCGACTCGATCGCGGTGTACGATCCCGGCACGAACCGCTGGATGAACCGCGCGCCCATCCCGACCCCGCGGGATCATTCTCACGGCCCGCGTCGTCAACGGCATCATGTACGCGATCGGCGGGCGGCCGCTCGATCCTGGCCGCAACTACGATGTCGTCGAAGCGTACGATCCGGCGACAGATCGCTGGACGACCAAGTCGCCAATGCCGAGCCGCCGGGGGGGACTGGCATCGGCCGTCGTGGGTGGCGTGATCCACACATTTGGCGGCGAGCGGCGGGACGGCGTGTTCGCGAACCACGAAGTGTACGACCCGGCGCGCGATGCGTGGACCGTGGCGGCGCCGATGCCGACCGCGCGGCACGGGCTGGCGGCGGTGGCCGTTGGCGACCGGATCTTCGTGATCGGTGGCGGCCCGAAGGCGGGGAGCGCGCAGACCAGCGTCGTCGAAGTCTGGCGGTGATTGCGCCGGCGTTCACCCCGGACGACGTTGCGCGTGAAGTAGTCGCGGCGGACGCGCGCATCCGGCCGTACATCCGGGTGACGCCGCTCGAGTACTCGCCGGTATTGAGCCGGGATACCGGCTGCGACGTCTTCCTCAAACTCGAGAACACGCAGGTCACCGGGTCGTTCAAGGCGCGAGGCGCGTTCAACAAGCTGCTGTCGCTGAGCGAGGCGGAGCGTGCGCGCGGCATCGTCACGGCATCGACCGGCAACCATGCACTCGCCACCGTCTACGCGCTGGCGATCCTGGGCATCGCGGGCGAGATCTTTCTCCCGCGCAGCGCCTCACCCGTGAAGATCGCGGGCCTCGAGATTCGCGGGGCCGACCTGCATATCGTCGATGACGACCCGGGCACGGTGGAGATCATTGCGCGGCGGCACGCGGAGGAATCAGGGCGCGTGTACATCTCGCCGTACAACGATCCGCAGGTCATCGGCGGCCAGGGCACGATTGCGATCGAGTTGCTGCGGCAGGCGGCGCGTATGGACGCCGTGTTCGTGCCGGTGGGTGGCGGCGGGTTGATCGCGGGGATCGCGGGGTATCTCGCCGCGAACAGTGCCGGTGCGCACGTGCTGGGGTGCCAGCCCGACGCTTCTCCCATCATGGCGCGGAGCACGGAAGCGGGTGAGCTGGTCGACATGCCGAACGCCGATACACTCTCCGACGCGACGGCCGGGCTGGTGGAGCCTGGCGCGATCACGTTTCCGATCTGCCAGTCGTGTGTGGACGAGTGGGTGTTGGCGAGCGAGGAGGAATTACGTGCGGCGATCCGTCTCGTGGTCACGCATCACTCGACGCTGGTCGAGGGGGCGGGGGCGTTGGCAGTGGCGGCGCTGATGCGTGCGGCGCCGCGGTATCGCGGGCAATCCGTCGTGCTGGTGTTGAGCGGATCGCATATTGCGACGGGCGCGTTGGCGGGGGTGCTGGGCGCGAGTTAGGGGTTGCGTGTGATTCCGCCCCTACCCGGAGGACGGGTGTGGCGGCGCACGCCTCAGGAGTCGTTCCTTGGGACTGGTCTTCGTTCTGGTTCGTCGCCGTTGGGGGCTGGGAGATCTGGCGGCGGGGCGGCTGAGGGGTTGGCGGGTTGGCGGGTGAACGGGGCGAAGTCCACGGCGGTGGCGATCGAGGCGGCCTGTTGCATCACCGTGTTGGAGCGTGCGGCGTCGCCCGGCAGCGCGCGCTGTGCCAATCCTGCGGCGAGGTAGTATCCGCGCAGCACGTACAGGAGCGCCATGTTGACCGATGACTGATCGGTCCAGCCCTGGTGCTGTGCGAACGTGTGGGGCGCGGAGTACGCGTTCCAGAGACTGAGGGAGCGGCTGGTGTCGAGCCAGCCGTCGCCGGGTACGCGGACCGTGTCGCGCGTCGCGACGGGTGCGACGTCCACCACCTTGCGCGCGAGACCCTGCGTCAGCAGATGGTCGCCGAGCCCGAGCTGGTCACCGTAGCGGCCATTGGTGGCGCTCAGGTAGACCGGGCGGTCGGTATTGTCCGCGATGAGGTGCAGCACGAACACGTCGGAGCGGAGCAGTCCGCCGTACTCGAGATTCGCGGGGTCGATCCGCGCCGAGAGCGACGTGCCGGGCTTGCGGAAGACCACGGGGCCCGGGAGCTGCGTGAACTCGGGGACCGTTCGTGACTCCGCCATCGTCATATGCAGAATCGGCTGCGTGGGTTTCGTCCACGCACGGCCGCGATAGGCGGCGGGACCCGCGAGCGAGTCGTACTGGAACACCGGCCGGCGCATCAGCTCACTCGCGTACCAGTCCGTCCCCAGTAGCGCCGTCGTGACGACCAGCACGTCCTTGCGTACCCCTTCGACCTCCTGCGCGTACCAGAGCGGAAAGAGATCATTGTCTCCGACCGTCACCAGAATGCCGTACGGCTCGACCGAATCGAGCATGTCGCGGGCGATGTCACGCGTCACGGCCTGTTCGCGGCGGGGCGCGGAGCCGAAGTTGGCGAAGAGCGGGACGATCGCGAGCGCGAGGACGGGCGAGGTGAGCATCCAGGCGCGCGCCGACGTGCGAGTGGCGAAGACGGCGTCCGACGCCGCGGCGGCTGCACCGAGCGCGGTGGCCAGCGTTTCCCACAAATAGAAGAGACCGAGCGCGATCCAGACACTGAGCGCGGAGAAACTCCACAGGTAGAAGTAGTCGCGGTCGCGGACCTCGCGGGGCACCTCGTTGCCCAGCTCCGGCGACTGCGAGAAGCCATACTTGAAATTCAGGTAGACGATGAGCGCGACCGTGACCGTGGCGATCATCGGGCCGAAGAACCAGAAACTGCGGCGATCGTATTTCCAGTGCGCGAAGCCGCCGAACAGGGCGAGAATCAGAAAGACCGCCGCCAGTGTCGCCTGGAGCGCGACGTGCTGGCCGCGCGGATCCCGCAGCCACTGCCACTTGAAGTACAGCCAGTACATCCCCATCTGGGCGGTGACCGGCGCCTGGCGCTGGGCGATCTCGTGTTCGCCGTACTGCTTGCGGCCGACGTGGTCCTTGAAGCGTGACCACGTCTCGCGATCGAGCGTGCAGGACACCTCGAACTTCGTCGTGCACGCCGTCGTGAGGCCTTCATTGAGCGCAGGGAACTGCGCGGCGCGTATGGGCTCGAAGATGAACGGACTCAGGCCCAGCGCGAGTGCGCCGGCGCATTTCCCCATCAGGCGCCAGTTCAGGACGATCGCCTGCCGGCGCGCGAGGACCGCGATGGCAACCGCCGGGGCGATGAGGAAGCCGGCCGGATGGTTCGTGTATCCGAGACCGATCAGGAATGCCACCAGGATGAGGAGCCGGTCCGCGCGCGGGGTTTCCGCTTCGTCGCACCACTGGACCGTGAGCCATGCTACGACCGCGAAGAACAGGAGCGAGACCGTGTAGACCTTTTCATTGACCACGGACTGGTCCCAGACCGTGAAGGCCGTTGCGCCGACCAGTGCCGCGATCGCGGCACCCATCAGCCGTTGCCAGCGCGCGGCCAGCCACTGCGCGAAGACACGTTCGGCGACCAGAAACCAGATCCCCGCGGAGAGCGCGCTCGTCAGCGCGGCCATGATGTTGATGCGCTGGGCCACCGTGCGTGCGATCGGCAGGATGGAGAAGACGTGTCCCAGCAGGACGAAGAACGGGTTGCCCGGCGGGTGCGGAATACCGAGCACATAGGCGGCGGTGATGTATTCGCTCGTGTCCCACATTGCCGTGGACGGCACGAGCGTCACGAGGTAGAGCGCGAAGACCAGAGCGGCGGCGATGCTCGCGGCGCGGTACGACGGAGCGGGCACCGGATTGCCGCCCGTCGGGCGGAGTCTGCGACGCGGCGACGGCATGGATTGGCCTCGCGAGAGAGACGCGGGAGATGGAGCGGACGACGCAAATGTGCATGCGGGTGCTGTGAACCGCTACGCACCCTTCCGGCAGCGCGTCACGCGTGCGCGCTATTCCAGCACCTTACAGCAGGCGATGCACGAGGCGATGCACGAGGCGATGCACGAGGCGATGCACGAGGCGATGCGCGAGACGATGCGCGCTAACCCGAATGGCTCCGGTGGCGACCCGCGACCGCCGGCGGCGGGGCCGCGACTTGGGCCGTGATGATGAAACGGAACTCCTGCGTGACCAACTGGCGGACGAGCTGGCCGCCCACCTCACCGGGCTCGAAGCGCATGCCAGGGAGAGCCGCGCGGACGGCTTCCGCGAACGCCGGGTGCGACGTGCGGAGAATGCGGAGCGATGCACTGTCGGCGAGTCCGGTGGTGTCGACGATGTATTCGACGGCGACCGTGCCTTCGATGCCTTGTTTCTGCAGGTAATCCGGATACGCGGGTGCGGCGCTCGCGGGGTCACGCCGCACGGGGCGTCCCATCTCCGGATTCGATGTAGACGCGGCCGCCGTCGCCGGGGTCGGGAATCTTGATGGGGTCTGGCGCTGGCGGCACGGGTTTGATGGCGGTGCCGGATCCTCCGGTCTTCGATGATCCGGGACCGGCGGGTCCCGCGACGGCGCGCGACGACAGCGCAGACCAGTGGACCGTCTCCGCGTGCGGCCGCGGGGCGCGGCCCGGGAGCAGCGGCAGCAGATAGACCACTCTGTGGCCGGGTGTGGTGTCTACAGGCTGGGAAGCGGACACGCGGCCGGACGGCGACACGACCGCATCGAACATGCCGGCCGAGATCATGGTCGCGCAGATTAGCGCGACTGGCGACCAACTGCGTGAGCCCTCGCGTGCGAGTCCCGCCAACACTCTCCGTCTCCAGAATCGGTCCCGGCCCGAGAGCCGGGGAATGCGTGGCCGATCACATCGACGACTGAACTGCTAATTGAGACAGCGCGATTCTGAAATGTGAGACTACCCATCTGGTAATTAGTGACCGGAAGACGTCCGAAGGGTTCGCTGGGAGCCGAACCGTGGGTGACAGCGGACGCCATCTACATGCCTGTGCAGCGCTTGCCAAGCAACCTCAACCATAATTTTTCACGGTGTACCGTCTAAGTATGCGACTTGCATTTCAGGGTGATGCGCGCCGGTACCCGGCTGGGAACCGTCCGCCACAGCGCGCGAGTCATCACTATCCATGTAGGAGATCGCAATGCGTGTCTTACCCATACTCTCTGCGGCGGCACTCGCCGTGTCGGTGTCGGCGTTCGCGCCATTGGCGGCCCACAGCCAGGTGTATCTCGGTCTCGGTGGCGGGGCCACGATCCCAGTCAGCAACCTGAGCAATACACACAGCACGGGGTACAACGTCCTGGCGGACCTCGGCGTGCATATCCCGACGACTCCAATCGGCGTGCGCGTGGACGGGATGTTCAACCAACTGCCGGGCAAGCCAGACATTGGCAATGCGCAGATCTGGACGGCCAACGCGAATATCGTCGTGTCGGTCGTACCGGGTCAGGTCAGCCCGTACTTGATTGCCGGCGGCGGCTACTACAATGGCTCGGTCCACCTCTTCGCCGGGTCCAATGGTGTGATCAGCACCGGTAACACGCATGCCAATGACTTCGGGCTCAATGGCGGCGCGGGACTCCGGGTCGGTCTTGGCGGGATCGGACTCTTCGTCGAAGCGCGGTACCACTACATCTTCGAGGGCTCGCACAACTACGAGATGGTCCCGATCAGCGCCGGCGTGCGGTTCGGCGGCTGAACGATTCGGGTTGATCGCCGGCGCGCGCGGGGACGTTGTCCGGCGGGCCGGTGTCGCGGGACGCGTGGGAGCCCGTGCGGAGCCGTACGGGAGAGACATCAGACACTGGCAGGACTGGGCGCTCGTGCGCCCAGATCCGGCTGGGGGTGAGCCGTGGGCGGCCGAGCCATATGGCGGTAGCTTATCCTGATGCCATCAGCCGGGCCGATGCGCCGAGTGCCGATCTCCAGCCTTCGGCGGAAACTGCTCGCTGCATTCGGCTCGGCGGCGCTGGTGCTCATCGTCGGTGCAGCGGGTCTCGCGAGCGTCGTCTCGCTTCGCTCGGCGTACCGGGCAGTGGAGCATACGCGCCAGGTGATCGAGGCCGGGGACGACCTGGTTCGTGCCCTGACCGATGCGGAGACCGGCCAACGCGGGTACGTCATCACCGGCGCCGACCGGTACCTCAGCTCGTACCGGGCTGGCGTACCCGACGTCGCGACCGCACTGGCGTCGCTCCGGCGACTGTCCGCGGGCAATGCCCGCGAGCAGAAATGGGTCGATTCCCTCTCGGTGTTCTCGGCCGCGAAGCTCGCCGAACTGGACACGACAGTCGCGTTGCGGCGCGATCACGGGTTTGCGGCGGCGGAGGCGGTGGTGATCACCGATCGCGGGCGAAACTACATGCTTGGCGCCCGGAGGATCACGGGGGAACTCAAGACCGAAGAGTTGGGACTTCTGGCCGTGCGGGACCGGCGGCAGGTGCAGAACGCGCTCATCACATTCATCGTGATCGGCGCCGGCAGCCTGGTGGCATTCGTACTCGCGTCCCTGATCACGCAATCGATCCGCGTGGACGTCGAGATGCGGGAGCAGGACCGGATACAGATCGAGGCGCAGTCGGTGCAACTGCAAGACCAGGCGGCGGAACTGGAAGCGCAGCAGGTCGAACTCGAGGCGCAGACAGACGACCTTCGGTTCTCGAACGACGATCTCCAGGCCGCCAATGCGCGGGCGGAGCGCGCGCTGCGCGCCCATCGCATCGCGCTAGCGCGAGTCCAGCGGAGCAACGAAGAGCTGGACCAGTTCGCGTACGTCGCCTCCCACGACCTCAAGGCGCCGCTTCGCGGCATCGCGAATCTCGCGACGTGGCTCGAAGAGGACCTCGGGGGCGCGATCACTCCGGGGGCTCGCGAGCACATGGTGCTCCTTCGCGGGCGCGTGCAGCGTATGGAGGCCCTGATCGACGGGATCCTACAGTACTCGCGTGCCGGGCGAGTGGGGACGGACGCCGAGCGTGTGGACGTCGCGGCGTTGCTCCGCGAGATCGTCGAGCTGCTCGCGCCGCCCGCCGACGTGAAGATCGTGCTGGGCCGGGAGTTCCCGGTGCTCGACACGGAGCGCGTGCCGTTGCAGCAGGTGTTCCTCAATCTCATCGCCAACGCCATCAAGTATTCGCAGCGCGCGGGCGCGATCGTCCGCGTGGACGCGGCGGTGACCGATGGCACGTGGACATTCTCGATCGCCGACAACGGGCCAGGTATCGCGCCGGAGTTCCACGAGCGGATCTTCGGGATCTTCCAGACCCTGGAGCCGCGGGACAAGGTCGAGGGTACAGGCATTGGGCTGTCGGTGGTCAAGAAGATCGTGGAATCGCGCGGGGGGCGGGTGATCCTGGAGTCGGCGGTTGGCGCGGGCGCGACCTTCCGCTTCACGTGGCCCGAGCGGCCAACCGAGGAGATCTGAGATGGCCGAGCATCTGTTGAACATCCTGCTGGTGGAGGACGACGACGTGGACGTCATGAACGTCCGGCGGGCGTTCCAGCGCGCGCACGTCTCCAACCCCCTGCACGTGGCGAGCAACGGACTCGAAGCGCTCGCCCTGCTGCGCGGCAACACCATCCCGCTCGATCGGCGGCTGGTGCTGCTCGACCTCAACATGCCGCGCATGAACGGCATCGAATTCCTGCGTGCGATCCGGGCGGACGAGGAGCTGCGATCGCTTCCGGTGGTCGTGCTGACGACATCGAACGACGAGCGCGACAAAGTTGACGCGTACAATCTCAACGTCGCGGGCTATCTGCTGAAACCGGTCACGTTCGCGGATTTCGTCGATCTGATGGCGGCGCTCAACAAGTACTGGATGCTGGTCGAGATGCTGTGAGCGCTGCACCGTGGTGACCGTGACCGGACGCTCGACACTCCCCTGGCCGCCGCGAGAGCCCGCGGGCGGCGCCCCGGGCCAATCGCCTGGGGGTGAGCAGGCGCCGCTCCGGTTGCTGGTCGTCGATGACGACGCAGTCGACCGCATGGCGGTGCGGCGGGCGATCGCGGCGACGGGGCTCGTTGCGACCGTCGAAGAGGCGCCGGATGCGGAGACGGCGCTTGCGGTGCTGACGGCGCTGCCGAGCGATTGTGTGCTGCTCGACTACCAACTCCCGGGTCGCTCGGGGCTGGAGCTGCTGAAAGACATCCGGCGGCGCGGGCTCGACGTGCCGGTGATCATGCTGACCGGCAGGAGCGATCCGGAGACCGCGGTCGAACTGATGAAAGCCGGCGCGGCGGATTTCCTGAGCAAGTCCGTGCTCGCGCCCGACCGTCTCGGGCCGTCGATCCGGAACGCCGTGCGGGTGTCGCGTGCCGAGCGTGCGTTGCGGGAGAGCCAGGCGTGGGCGTCGACCGCGCTGCGGAGCATCGGCGACGCCGTCGTGACCACCGACGCGCACGGCCGGGTGACATACCTCAACCGGGTCGCCGAAGAGCTGACGGGGTGGGCGGCGGGAGACGCCTCAGGCCGGCCGCTGGTGGAAGTCGCGGACGTGTCGCCCGAAGGTGGCGGCGTGGCGTTGCACGAGCGTGTGGCGCAGGTGCTTGCGGACCACACCTCCGCCTCACAGGGCGACATGGTGTTGCGAGCGCGGGACGGGCACCGTGTGTCCGTAGACGTTCGCGTGGCGCGAATCCGTGGCGATCGCATCGACGGTGCTGGCGGGGGGAGTCCGGCTACGGCAGTCGGCGTGGTCGTCGCGCTCCACGACATCACCGACCGCAAGGGCGTCGAGGCGGCGCTCGAGGAAGCGCGCGCCGACGCGGAGCGGGCGCGCGCGGAAGCCGAGGCGGCGAATCACGCGAAGAGCGAATTCCTCGCGACCATGAGCCACGAGCTGCGGACGCCGTTGAACGCGATCGGCGGATTCGCGCAGCTCATCGCAGACGGGATCTACGGCAGCGTCGAGCCGCGCCAGACCGAAGCGCTGGGACGCATCAAGCGTGCGCAGGAACTCTTGCTCGGGCTGATCAACGCCGTGCTGAACTTCGCCAAGGTGCAGGCGGGACATGTGTCGCTCGACGTGGCGGACTTCGGCATCCGGCCGGTGCTCGAAGACGTGCGCGTGCTCGTGCTACCGCCGATGCAGGCCAAGCACCTGGAGTTCACGGTCGGTGAGGCGAGCGATGCGCAGGCGAGCGCGCGTGGCGACCGGGAGAAAGTGCAACAGATCCTGCTCAACCTGTTGAGCAACGCGGCCAAGTTCACCTCGCCGGGGGGCCGGGTCACCGTCGACTGGCGGCGAGTGGGCGACATGCTGAACGTGACGGTGACCGACACGGGGATCGGGATCCCGTCCGACAAGATCAACCTCGTGTTCGAGCCATTCGTGCAACTGGGGAGCGACCGGACGACGATCGGCCAGGGCACGGGGCTGGGGCTGGCGATCAGCCGCGAACTGGCGCGATCGATGAACGGCGATCTTTCGGCCACGAGCGAGCCGGGGACCGGGTCCGCATTTACACTCTCGCTCCCGGCGGCGCGGGCCGGGCGTTAGCCCGCAAGCGCCGGCCGAAGGCGCGAACCGAGCGCGAACCGAAGGCGCGAACCGAAGGCGCTAGCCGAATCTGATCGGTGTGCGGGCCGCCTCGAGGATCTCCACCGGGTCGCCGACACTGATCGAGCCGGCCTCGGTGTGGATCAGATTCTGGCCGAACATCACCCCTTTGCCGCGCACGTGCCGGTACGTGGCGAGCGTGCGGAGCGGCTCCTGGGCGGTTTCCGCGGTGTCCTGGTCGGTGGTGGTGATGGGACAGCGCGCGCAGGGTTTGACGACGGCGAACGAGACATTGCCGATCCGAATGAGGCCCCAGTCGTCCTCGGCGTAGGGACCCGTTCCGCTCACGACGACGTTGGGGCGGAAGCGATTCATGGGCAGCGGCGCAGCGAGGCGGCGATTGAGATCGTCGAGCGACGCCTGTGTGATGAGCAGCATCGGATAGCCATCGGCGAAGCCGACCTGGCCCGTGAAGGCGGTGCTGTAGACCGGGTCAGTCTGGCGCACGAAGTCCTCGGCCATTCGCACGAGCCGGCAGGGGCTGCCGAGGAACGCCGAGAGCCATCGGGCGGGTTCGTCGCCCTGATCGAGCGTGGCGCAGATGTCGTCCCAGACCACGACATCGCGCCGTGCGCCATCCGTGCGGCGGGTCACCGAGAGCGGCGGCATGCCGGGCGCCGTCAGTACGAGCGCGCCCGCATCCGCGCACGGGCGAATGAGCGCCATCCGCGGCATGTCCCGCTGCGTCAGGAAGAGACCATCGCCGGTCGTCACCATCCATGCACGGTCTTCCACAAAGCCCCGGGCGTCGATCGTGGCGTGCGGGATCGACGTGCCGCCGCACGACTTGACGGGGTAGTAGTGGAGGCTCGCCACTCGCATCTGGATAGGGCCGTTTGTCCTCATGAAGACCCGTCCGTCAGGAATACCGCGGGGGCGCAGGGCCAAGTTCGCACGTGTCCATGAGGATTCTCGTGTGCTGCCCGCCACTTCGCTACCCTTGGCGGCGGGTATCCGACAGGGCCCGGACGTGCCGGGCTCACGACCGGAGGCGTATGCTCTACATGGTAGTCGAACGATTCAAAGGACAGGATGCCGTGTCGGTGTATCGCCGGGTCCGCGACCGGGGCCGGTCGCTGCCCGACGGGCTCCGGTACGTGTCGAGCTGGGTCGAGACGAACTGGGACCGGTGTTTCCAGGTGATGGAGTGCGACGATCCCAGTTTGTTCGACCCGTGGATCGCGGCGTGGTCCGATCTGGTGGAGTTCGAGATCGTTCCGGTGATCACCTCAGCGGACGCGCGCGAGCGGATTGCACCTCAGCTCTGAGGCCGGATGTGACACGGGCGCATGACGGTTATCCGTCACACGCCCGGTCATACTGCTGGTAGCGCCGGGAAACGGCGCCGGCGTTGCGATTGCCGAAGCTACAACGAGTGCCGTATCAGTTGTCGGTGATCGTGTACACACCGCAGGCCGACCACGTAATCGTGGCGGTTCCCGTGGCGCCTTGCCCACTGAATCCGACGGTGACGACGCCGCTGGTGACGCCGGTGGGGCATCCTGTCGGGTCGACGGTCAGCGGGGTCGGCGTCGACACTGTGAACGCGTAGGTGGTGTTGTTGACGGCGAACGTTTCCTGTCCGGAGAGATCGAACGTCCCGGCCGGGAGGGCGTCCCCTTCCACCAGCAGGTTGCTGGTCGCGGCGAATGTATACGTCGACGTCAGCTTCTCGACGACGGTCTCCGTCACGGATTGCGGTGCCGTTTCGGTGAAGTTGTAGGTGTAATTCGCCGCAATGCCGATCGAACTGAGGGTCTCGGTGACGCCGAGGGTACCGTTGATGCTGAGCGACAGATCGGCACTCGATCCGGATTCCGTGATTCCGAAGTTGTTGATCACCGCGTTGTAGGCGAGGTCGGGGGTGTCGGGCGTCGCGTCGGAGATCCCGAGCGACCCGGTGATCGAGAAGATTTCACCGCCCGACGTGTCGGCGCAGTCGCTGCCCCACGTCTCGGTGAAGCTGTCCGCAATCCCATCTCCGTCCGTGTCCACAATGTTCGCGGGGGTGAATGACGGGCAGTCCGTCCCCTCGCGCATGCGTGTCCCGCGCGCGGACATGCGTTTTGCCAGGTTGATCGCGGGTGCGTGGCCGCCTGGCGACACGCGGTTGAAGAGGGACAGGAAGGGCGAGAACCCCGTCGTCGTCATCGCGGTGATCTGCGACGAGATGCTCGAGGCGATGGACGCAGCGACTTCAGTCTGTACGGCCTTGGGCGGCAGGCCGCCCGACGTCTTGTTCCCGGTCGAACTACCGCCGCCGCATGCCGCCAGGGCGCTCACGCAGACCCCGGCCGCAAGCACGCGGACCACTCCATGATGATGCCGATGCATGGGCAGAACTCCAATTAAAATTTGACGTGGGACAGGGGGTACGACAGTGCCGCGGACGACGGCCGGCATCACAGAGCAGATCGCGACGGGCCGTGCGACGTCGCGCCTAGCCGCTGCGTGATCTGGCGTGACGGTATCGAAGTTCAAAGCGATTGGGGCCTCCAGATATAACATCCGGCCGAGATGCGTCAATGCACATCGCACCGTGAGAGCACGTGCTTTACCCGTCAAAATGCCCGTCCATCCGCCAAACGAGCCGCCCGGGCGGACATAGCGGCCGGTCGCTGCGGCGGGGCAGCGCGGGGCCACCGGGGGCTCAGTTGGCGCCGGCGTAACGCGGATGTAACGCCTCCGCGTGTGTCCGGGCGGCCGCCCATTCCGGCCATGCCTCCCGTGGCCGCCCGTCGCCATGTCGCAATGCGTCGAGGGAGGGCAAAGACCGTCATGACCGGGCGGCGTGCCGCGCGCGCACGCCGATATGGAGACCCCGGCCGGCGAGGCGTAGCAAACCTGCGCGGCCTTCCGTGCATCCAACCCACAGCACGCCGCGCCGGCGTAGAGCGCCGGGGGGGGCCGAATTCGTCGGTTATCTGTCATTGCGGCCATCGCTACGCCACCCCTAGCGTTACAGAGTGCTCACCGGCGGGAGTCATCCCGCGATTGATCCAGAGGCACAGTGCAGACACGCCGCATCGGATTCCTGGGTTACGATCTGGTCCAGGCGCTCGACCTGATCGGGCCTTCGGACGCATTCGCCTCTGACGCATTCGCGTCGGAGCTGGCAGGCGATGGCGAAGAGGCGGGGGGCGCGATGCCCTCGCGGCCGCCGTACGAAGTCGTCATCATCGGCCTGACCGGAAAGCGGTTCGTGACCAGCTCGGGCATCATCATGCATGCCGATGTCGCGGTCCCGAGTCCCATCAAACTCGACACGCTCATCGTGCCCGGGGGTGCGGGGCTCAGACGGCCCGGCATGTCCGAGCGGGCGGCCGCGTGGATCCTGAGCCGTGCGCCGCACGTCCGCCGGGTCGCGAGCGTGTGCACGGGGATCTACGCGCTCGCGCGCACCGGGTTGCTCGACGGCCGCCGGGTCGCGACACACTGGAGCGCCGTCGGGGACGTCACGCGGCGGTTCCCGACGCTGCAGGTGGAACCGGACGCGCTCTTCCTGAAAGACGGGCAGTTCTACACGTCCGCGGGCATCACCGCTGGCATCGATCTCGCGCTGGCGATGATCGAAGAGGATCACGGACCCCGGGCCGCGCTGGCCGTGGCGCGCGAGATGGTCGTGTACTTCAAACGGCCCGGCGGGCAGCAGCAATTTTCGGAGCCGCTGCAGTTCCAGCTCGAGACCGCGGACCGGTTCGCCGATCTCGCGGCGTGGATCCAGACGCATTTGCGCGCCGAGTTGTCGGTGGATGTTCTGGCGGCGCGCACGTTCCTCAGCGTCCGGCAGTTCTCGCGCGCCTTCAAGGTGCGATTCCGCACCACTCCGGCGGCCTTTGTCGAGGAAGCCCGGCTCGGCGAGGCGACCCGGCGGCTGACCGCGCAGGGCGCCAACATTGGGTCGGTGGCGCGGTCGGTGGGTTACGCGAGCGAGGACGCATTTCGCCGTGCATTCGAGCGGCGGTTCGGGGTATCGCCCAGCAACTACCGCCGCCGGTTCGGCCATACCGCAAGCGCGTTTTCCGCCGTCACCCCGGACAGCACGCGCGCCGCATCCTAACGAGCCGGCGAGAACGGCCCGCGCCAATCGAGAGAGGTCCTGATGTTTGCGTCCGCCTTCCGATTTTTCGCGATCGTCGCCGTTGGAGCGATCGCGGTCCCGCTCCATGCGCACACGGCAGTCACCCGCGCAGGCCCGTGAGCGGCTGGTGGTGTCCAGCGCGTGGCTCGCCGGGCATCTGCACGACCGGGATCTCGTGCTGCTCCAGGTCGGGGACTCAGCCGATTTCACCAAGGCGCACATTCCGGGCGCACGTCCCGTCACCCTGGCGCAGATTTCGGCCGGGATGAGTGGCGACATGAACATGGATCACGGCTTGATGCTCGAGATGCTGCCGATCGACACGCTCCGGCTGCGGCTGGCGGACCTGGGCATCTCGGACCAGTCCCGCGTCATCGCGTATTTCGCGACAGACCGGGTCAGCACCACGACGCGCGTCCTCTACACCATGGCGTATGCGGGGCTGGGGCAGTCGTCGGCGCTGCTTGATGGCGGGCTGCCCGAATGGCAGCGCGAAAAGCGGCCCGTGGAATCCGGGCCCGCGAGCGCCGTTACCCGCGGCAGTGTGACGGCGACGGCGCAGCCGTCACTGGTCGTGAGCGCCGATTGGGTGAGGGCACACGAGGGGCAGCATGGCATCGCACTGGTCGACGCGCGGACTTTGGACTTCTTCAGCGGGAGCCAGCAGGACGGCGGCCCGCGGCGCGGCCACATTCCTGGCGCCCAGAGCCTGC
Source organism: uncultured Gemmatimonadales bacterium (assembly GCA_963706505.1). Lineage (GTDB taxonomy): Bacteria > Gemmatimonadota > Gemmatimonadetes > Gemmatimonadales > Gemmatimonadaceae > Palsa-1248. The sequence continues at coordinate 208,919 of CAVPLX010000002.1, read as the reverse complement.
CGTTCGAGGATCTCTACGACAGCCATGGCGAGCTGCGTCCGGCGACGGAGCTGGCAGCCCGGTTCCGCCAGGCCGGCGTGCAGCCCGGCGATACGGTGGTGGCGTACTGCCATATCGGACAACGGGCGACCGCCGTGCTGCTCGCGGCGGAGACACTCGGCTATCCCGTGCGCCTCTACGACGGGTCGTTCCAGGAGTGGGGGCGGCGGGCGGACCTGCCGGTCGAGAATCCAGGCGGGAGCGCCACAAAGTAAAGGCGGTCTGGGCCCGTCACCGCCGCAATTGGGACCGCCGGAGTATGCGGTGAATGAAGACCGCTATCGCGGCACAGGATCCAACGATGTTCAGCCGGCGATCATGGTAATGGCGGGATCGACACGTGCGGCGCGGTGCGCCGGGATGAGGCATGCGATCGCGGCGATCACGACGAGAATGCAGGAGACGAGGCCGAAGGTCAGCGGGTCGGTCGCGGTGACACCGAACAGGAGTCTGGAGAGGATGCGCGTCGCCACGAGCGACGCGAGAAGACCAACCGCGATGCCGGCGCCGGCGACGGTCAGTCCCTCGCGCAGGATCTGCGTGTAGAGCTGGCGCGTGCCCGCACCGAGTGCCATGCGGACACCGATCTCGCGCGACCGGCGGCCGACGGAGAAGGCCATCACCCCGTAGATGCCGACAGCGGCGAGGACGAGCGCGAGCACCGCGAAGAGTCCGAGCAGCATCGCGCGGAACCGATCACCGGACACCGACGCGTCGACCAGATCGCGCACCGTGCGGACCTGGGCGACGGCGAGCTCGGGGTCGAGGCGCTGGACGGCGGCGCCGAGCGCGGCGGCCATGTCCTCCACGGGGACCGAGCCGCGCATCACCACCGCGAAACTCCGGTACTGGCCCTGCGAGAACTGCGCGAACGGGAAATACATCGCGGCCGTCGCACCACGCGCGAGCCCTTCGTACGGTACATCTCCAGTCACGCCGACGATCGTGTATTCGTTTGGCGCACCTCTGCCGCCGACACTCAGGCGCTGGCCCAGGGGATCCGAGTGCGGAAAGAATCGCCGGGCCAACTCCGTGCTGATCATGACCGTCTGCGGGCCGTCCCGGTTGTCGCGCGCGTCGAACACCCGGCCGCTACGCAGCGGAATCCCCATCGCGGCGAAATACTCGCCATCGACCGCCACGACATTGGCCAAGGGGGCAAACTCAAAGGCCGGAACGGGCTGGCCGACGACGAAAAAGTCTGACGCATTCCCGAATACGTCGGGTGGCAAGCCGACCGTGGCGCTCGCGATCGTGACGCCTGGTACGCCGCGCACCGCCGCGAGGAGGCGATTGTGGAAATCGAGAATCTGTTCGCGCTTATCGTAGCGCGCCTTGGGGAGGGCGATCGATGCGGTGACGACGCCATTCGCGTGAAGGCCCGTGTCGACGGCGAGAAGTTTACCGAGGCTTCGGACCAGGAGTCCCGCGGTGACGAGGAGCATGAGGGAGAACGCGAACTCCGCCCCGACCAGGACACTGCGCACATGGCGGCGGCCGCGTCCATTGGTGCTGCCGCGGGCCGCCGAGCCGATGCCGATTGCCGCACGAGCGGGGGCGCTGAGCAGTGCCGGCGCGAGGCCGAAGAGGAGAACGCTTCCCATGGACGTGACAGCGGCGAGTCCCAGCACCCGGGCATCCACATTCACCCCGAGATCGCGCAGGAGAGCCAAGCTGGCTGGCGCGCTGGCGATCAATGCGCGCACGCCCAATGTGGCCAGCAGCAGGCCGGCGGCGCCGCCCAGTGACGCGAGCAGCACACTCTCGGTGAGGAGCTGGCGGATGATGCGCATGCGGCTCGCGCCGAGCGCGGTGCGGACCGCGAACTCGTGCTCGCGGCTCGTGGCGCGGGCGAGCATGAGGTTCGTGACATTGAGACAGGCGATCAGGAGCACCAGAACGACGGCGGCCATGAGGACGAGAAGGGCTGGCCGCAGCGACTGCGACAACTGCTGGGACATCGGCTGCGTCACGAACGTCCAATTCGGGGGTCCACCGGGAAAATCCGTGCGGACGCGGTCCGCGGTCTGGCCGAGCGCACTCGCGAGCTGGGACGGAGTGACACCGGGGCGGACGCGGGCGATTGCCTGCCAGCCCCACGGTCCCTGCCGGGAGGGAGAGGCCAGGGCGTCATTCATCCAGATCTCGGCGACCTCGCTCCGCGGAAACCAGACATTTGCCGGCATCACCCCGATCACCGTGACGGGTGCGCCCTGAATGCTGAGTTGCTTGCCGACGATCGCGGGGTCACCGCCGAGGCGGGCCTGCCAGAAACCGTAGCTGAGGACCACCTGCATGGGCGCGCCCTGGACATCATCGCCAGGGCGGAACGTGTTGCCGAGGAGCGGCCGGATGCCGAGCGTGGTGAAGAACTCCGCACCGACGATCGTGCCGAACACCCGTTCGGCGCGATTGCCGACGATCAGTGAGAATCCATCGCGGGGGGCGGTGTACGTCGCAATCGAGGAAAACACGCGTCCGTCCTCGCGCAGCTCGCGATAGTCCGCCATGGACAGCGATCCGATGCCGCCTTCCGCCTTGTCGTTGGTTTGATAGATGCGGACGAGCCGATCCGGCTGCGGGAATGGCAGCGGGCGCAGAAGCACCGCGTTGAACACACTGAACATCGCGGTTGTCGCGCCAATGCCGAGGGCGAGCGTGACAACCGCGACGCTCGTGAATCCCGGGGCGTTGCGCAGAGCGCGGAGCCCGTATCGTACGTCGCGCCAGATGTCCGCGAGGAGGCGGCCGGACGCGTGCTCGCCGGCCAGTGAGCCGGGCGTGTTGGTGGCGGGGCGCTCGGTGACGGTGAGGGCGTCCGCCAGGACATCGCCGGCCAACTCGTCCCGCACGATGCGGAGCGCCTCATCCTCGGAGTGGCCGCGTGCACACAGGTCCGTGTAGCGGTCCTCGAGATGTTGCGCGAGTTCCTCGGCGATATCCGATTCGCGGCGCGGGTTCAGGCGCAGCGGCGCGAGGCGCGCGTGGACATTGGCGCGCCAGTCAGGCATGGCCGAGCTCCGCGATCTTGCCGATGGCGCGGACGAACTCCGCCCAGCTTTCGCGCTGCGCCTCGACGACAGTGCGGCCCGCAGGTGTGATGCTGTAGTAGCGCCGGCGGCGCTGGCCGGCTTTCTCGACCCAGCGCCCGCGAATCCATCCGCGTCCCTCCATCCGATAGAGCAGTGGATAGAGCGACGAGACCTGGAACTGGACGACCCCGTCCGAGCGCGATTCGATCAGTTTGCTCAACTCGTATCCGTGCCGTGCCTCGTAGCGCAGGAGGGACAGGATCAGGAACTCAGCGCTTCCCTTCTTGATCTCGCGTGGCAGCATGTCGTCATATATATGACTCACATATATGGCGCGCAAGTAGATCGGACGAGGTGCTGGTTTCCGCTGGCGGGCGGCGGGCCTTTGCGGTTTGCTCGCTGAGATCCGTTGGGCGACTGGCAGAGCGGGTCCTGACCCGCCCCTACCAGGGAGGCCAGTTGCAGGCTGCCTGGCCGATACGCCGCGGACGGTTGTTGCATTGGACCGTGGCGGGTGAGAGGATACCAGCATGGGTGCCAGCGAGATGGCGGCTCCGGCGGAGCCGGGCTACCGGGAGTACGCGCCGCCGGCGGCGCTGGCGGACCATCTCGTGTGCATTTGGACGCAGGTCATCCCGCGCGGGGGCGAGCCGTTCATTCAGCGGGTGCTGCCGGACGGCTGCATCGACGTCGTACTCGTCAACGAAGAGGCCCCACTCGTCGCGGGGCCGTGGACCGAGCCGTTTACGGTGCGGTTCGCGCCCGGGAGCGCCATTATTGGCGCGCGCTGGTATCCCGGGCGGGCGCCTTCCCTGCTCCGCTTGAGCGCTGCGGAGCTTCTCAACCAGTCCGTGGCGCTTGGCGACGTCTGGAGCCGCGCGAGCAGTGCTCCGATCGAGCAGATCGCCGGCGAGCGGACGCTCGCGGCACGGCGGGCGGCGCTCGAGCGCGCGCTGCTCGGCCGTCTTGGACGCGCGGGACCGTCTGACGGCGCGATGCGCGCCGCTGTGCGGTGGATCGCGCGGCATCCGCGGGGACGCATCGACCAGCTCAGCGACTGGATCGGCATCAGCGGCCGCCAACTGCAGCGGCGGTTCGCCGCGGCCGTCGGGTACGGTCCCAAGCAGTTTCAGTCCGTCCTGCGGTTTCAGCGGCTCCTCGGACTCGCGAGCCACACACCGCCGCGGCGCACGCTTGGCCAGCTATCCGCCGCCGCGGGTTATGCCGATCAGGCGCACATGACACGCGAGTTCCAGCGATTCGCTGGCGGTGTGCCGTCGCAGATGCTGCGGGCGGCGGACAGTGCCCTCGCCTTGTCCGATCTCCTTGACGCCTCCAGCGACCGCGATCCGCGATGAGCTGCCGGTAGACGGGTCAGATCGTGGGGAGCGCCGGGGGATGGTCTCCGCGCCGATCAGGCAAGCGGGTCAATCGGCATACTCGTCCGATCCCTGTACCCACAGGAACGATTGGATGTCGATCATATCGCGTGGCTTCAGATCCCTCAGATCGCGGCGAACCGCCGAAGCGAAACTCAGAATCTCTGCGTAGACATGCCATGACGGCCGCGATTCATAGTCAAGCGCATGTTCGTACGCCTGTGCAGCCGCCCGTGTCACGTTCGGCTTCACGAAGAAGTGCAGGCGCGGGAGTGCGAGAAAGCCGAAAACGGTGACGACGGGCCAAGTCAGTACCCGTGTTTGAGTCCGCGGGAGGCTCGCGACCACATTGCACCATTTGTCGAAGCGTCCGGCGTCCGATGTCGCGCCATAGAGGAACTGGTACAGCCCGGTCGCAAACGCCTTGGCGCCGGCGGACGTCCTGGTAGCGTCGCGTAGGGCCATTTTCTCAAACGAAAAGAGCAGGTTGGTTCGCGACTCGATCCGTACGGCGCGAGCAGCGGCTTCCGAATAGCGGCGCTCCTCGAGCAAGCCGACGAAAATGTCGCGGCCAAGTTGTGCTTCCCACCGTTGGTGTGCGGCCCATTTGTAGTCCCGCTCCCACTCGAGATAGGTCTCATTGTAGAAACCGCGCGGGAAGATTCGAAGAAACTTCTGCCGGCTGCGCCGTGCGCCCCGATTGAGGGGGTGATAGCGCATGCGTCGCCGCGTGACATGTGCGGGGCGGAGCTGCGGCTGGCTCATTTCAGTCTGGGGAGGAGGCCGGGTTACCTGGTCTAACAGGCAAGGGTTGGGCCGGTGCTATTGGCGTGGGGATTGCGTTGTGTTGAGGTTGTGCCCCGAAAGCAATTGCGGTTCGGAAAGGGATTCGCGGTCGTGCTGGGAAACCGCCGCGCGCAGGCCGCGACTATGGTCATCCCTCGAGGCGGCCACGAGGGCGGCCCAGACAACCGGCACCGCGGGGCCGACCAGTGGGTCTACGTGTGCTCAGGAAGCGGTGTGGCGGTGGTAGCGCCGAGACGCCAGACGCTGCGTGCAGGCACGCTGCTTCTCATCGAGCGCGGGACCGCTCACGAAATTCGTAATACGGGGCGAGGATCGCTGGTGACGCTCAACTGGTACGTGCCGCCCGCGTATACCAGCTCGGGCGACGAACTACCAAGAGGCCGGAGCGCGTAACCACCCTCTCAGCCAGAGGCCGCCAGACGGACCGCTGACACCGCTGGCGAATCAATTCGTGCGAAGGACGGTGAGCGGATCGGTGCGGCTGGCACGGAGTGCGGGCAGGAGCGTGCCGCAGAGCGCGGCCACGATGATCACGCACGCGACCCCGACGTAGTTCACTGGATCTCCGGCGGAGACGCCGTACAACAGACTACTGGCGGCATGGCCCGCGCCGGTGGCGGCCAGGAGGCCGAGGGCGGTGCCGATCGCGACCGCGCGCATCCCACGTCCGACGATCGTGCGCTGGACCGCGTGCGGTGTGGCGCCGACCGCGAGCCGGATGCCGATCTCGCGCCGGCGCTGCTCGACCACGTAGGCGAGCGTGCCGTAGACACCCTGGACGGCAATCAGCAGCGCACCGAGTGCGAAGACCGCAAGCACTGCGGCGTCGAGGCGCTGTTGCGCCATCGCGGCAGAGTGGTATTCCGCGAGCTGCTTGATATTGCCGAGTGGGACGAGCGGATCGGCGGTGGCGACGGCGGCGCGCATCGCGCGCGCCAACTGTGGCGGATCGCCCGAGCCGCGGACCACGAGCGTCCCCCAGCGCATCCAGCTCTCCGTGTGTTGCACATAGGGCAGGTAGACCGCGGGGCGGTCGCCGGTCGTGAGCCCGCTCGTCTTGGTATCGCCCACGATGCCGACAATCGTCGTCCACACCGGCGTGCCGGCCGCGCCGGGGCGTTTGATCCGATGGCCGATCGGGGATCCGCCGGGCCACAGCGTGCGCGCGAGCGTCTGGTTGACGACGGCGACCGGAATGCTGCGTTCGTCATCGGCATCCGTGAAACCCCGGCCGTTCACGATCGGCACGTGCAGCGTGCCAAAGTAGTCACCCGCGACCGGGCGGACGGCGACACTCGTCTCGTTGCCGGGAGTGACTGGTGGTGCACCTTCGACGACGATGCCTTGGCCGATGCCGAAGCCCGGCCCGAGGGGAAGGCCGACCACCGACCCCGCGGCCTCGATGCCGGGCGTTGCCGCGAGTTGCCGCATCACATCCCGAAAAACCCGCGTCTGGTCGCCGGTCTGGGTGTATCGCAATTCCGGCAGCACCAACTCGGCGGACATCACATGGGATGGATCGAAACCCAGCGTCACGTGCTGGAGCGCCACGAACGTGCGGCCGAGGAGCGCCGAGAGCGACAGGACGACCACAGCCATGCCGACCTCCGCGGCGACCAGTCCACCGAGGAGCCGTTGCGCGGCTCGCGAATCGTTGCCCCGGGCGGTCGCGCGCACGCCGCCGCGCCGTGCGACCCGGAGCGCGTGGAGTACCGGCACCGTCATGAGCACGATGCCACTGGCGACGACGATCGTGACTGCGAACGCGACGACAGGCCAGTCGATGCGAATCCCGGTGGCGCGTGGCAGAGATGACGGAAGCACCGACAGTAGGAGGGCACGGCCAGCGACCGCGAGCGCGATGCCGAGGGCACCGCCGGCGGCCGCGATAATAGCGCCTTCGGTGGCGAGCAACCTCGCGAGCTCGCGGGGCCGGGCGCCGAGCGCGACGCGCAACTCGACCTCCGGTCCACGGGCGGCCGCGCGCGCGATCAGAAGACCGACCAAATTGGCGGTGACGAGGACGAGCACGATGGCGACCGCGCTCTCGAGCACGAGGATCGGCGTGCGAACCTGGCCGACGAGCGCGGACAGCAGTGGTTCGGGAACCGCGACCTTGCCGGTGTTGGTCTTGGGGTAGGTACGGGCCAACTCCGCGGAGATCGTGGCCAGCTCGCGGGTCGCGCCGGCCCATGTGGCTCCGGGCTGGAGCCGTCCGACCAGGTCGAACGTGCCGGCCCCGCGCCCCGACTGATCGAGCGCCCATGGCGTCTCGCTCGCGATGGGAAGCCAGAGGTCGATGTTGTCGCCGAACACATTGGCCGTGGGCGGCATGACGCCCACGATCGTCGTCGGGCGGTCGTTGAGCGTGACCGTGCGCCCGACGATGGCGGGATCGCTGGCGAACTGGCGGTTCCAGAACCCCTGGCTGATCACGGCGACGTGTGGGGCGCCCAGTTGGTTGTCGGCGGCGCCGAACGCGCGGCCACGGACCGGCGACTGGCCGAGCAGCGTGAAGAAATCCGGCTCGACGACACTAGCGTTGAGCCGCTGGGGTTCACCCGATCCGACGAGATCGACGTTCCACTGTCTCAGCACCGCGGCGATGGATCCGACCATGTGGCTTCGCTCGCGCAGGTCCACGGCATCCGGCACGCCGACCTGCCCGGCGGCGGTGAGGAGCGCGACGCGCTCCGCATCCGGATACGGGAGCGGGCGGAGAAGCACACCGTGGACGATGCTGAACACTGCCGTGTTGGCGCCGACGCCGAGGGCGAGCGTTGCGATGGCGGCGATCGCGAATGCCGGACGGCGGCGCATTGCGCGCACAGCGATCCGAACATCCTGAAACGTGTGTGGCATGTCAGTGAGAGCAGAAGGAAGAAACCAACCTGATGAAGGCAATCGATATGCCATGTCCTGAATGCCCTCGTGTGCGTGCGAACAGGCATTTCACGCACACGAGAGGCGTGAAGACTCCGGCTACTGTCCGGTTGTGGGAAACGCCGAACCGGTATCGGACATGGCTGGACGCCGGCGACGATTGGACAGCCGGAGAGTGCCCGGAGGATTGACCCGGGCATTTGGCGTCGCGTTCACACCGGCGAAGCCGTGGCCGGCGCCACCTGTCGCGCGACCCGTGGCGCCGGGGCGTGCGGGGGCCTAACGTAGCCGGACTTCAGCCGCGATCGGGACACCACATTCCGGGGAGCGTATGACGCGACGTCTGGCCCTTCACGAAGTACTGCTCGCCGCGGCCGTGCTGGCCGGCGCTGTGATGACCGCCTCCGCCCGGGCGCAGGGCCGCCCGATTACCGAGCGCGATCTGCTCGCGTTCCACTGGGTGGCTGATCCGCAGATATCGCCTGACGGGTCGCTCGTCGCGTACACGCTCGTGAGCGTCAACGAGAAAGACAACCGGTACGAGACCGCGGTGTGGATGGTGCCGGCTCGCGCGGGCGCGGTGCCGCAGCGGCTCACTGGCGGCCCGCGCGACGGAGCGCCGCGATGGGCGCCTGACGGGAAGACGCTGGCATTCACCCGTGCGGTGGACGACACCTCCGCGGCGCAGATCTATCTCCTCTCGCTTGCGGGCGGAGAGCCGAGGAAGCTGACCAACATGGCCAAGAGCGCGGGTCCGGCCGTGTGGTCGCCCGACGGGCACACGATCGCGTTCACGAGCACGACACTGCCGCGCGATACCGCGGCCTCCTTCCGTGACTCCGCGTCAAAGAAGCTGCTGAGTGATGTGCACGTGATCACGCGGGCCGAGTATCGCAGCAACGACCGGGGGTGGCTCGATCCGGCGCGGCACGACCACGTCTGGCGGGTGGATGCCACCGCAGCCGGCGAGGCGCCGGTGCCCGCGCAGCAGATCACGTCCGGCGAGTTCGACGAAGACGGGATCGCGTGGAGCCGGGATGGGAGCCAGGTCATATTCGTGTCGAACCGGGTGGCCGAGCCGTATTACAACAACCCGGACGCCGACGTGTATACCGTGCCGGCGGGTGGCGGCGCGATCGCGAAGATCATCGACATCGACGGGCCGATCCGCGGCGTCGTGGCGTCGCCGGACGGGCAGGACTATGCGTTTGCGGGGTGGATCAACCCGCCGCACCGGGAGTCATATACCCAGAGCGGGTTGTTCGTGTACCGGCATGGCGCCGCGGAAGCGCTGACCCATGGCGGCGACGCGGATGCGGGGAGCGCACTGACCGGCGACCAGCATCCGCCGCGTGGCGGCGGCTCGAACCCCCTGATCTGGTCCGCCGACGGGCACAGCGTCGTGTCGGCGATGACCGCGCGGGGGCGGTCGAACCTCATCCGATTCGACATCGCGACGGGGCATGCCGACTCAGTGACGACCGGCGACCATGACATCGTGGCGTATACGGCGACCCCTGACGGCCAGCGGTTCGCGGTCACGATCGGCGACGCCGCGCACATTGGGGATCTGTATTCACTCGATCCCGCGTCGCATGCCCTGACCCAACTCACGCACGTGAACGACTCGTTGTGGTCGCAACTCCGCGTGCCGGCGCCCGAGCGCATCACCTATCGGAGCTTCGACGGGACCCCGATCGAGGCGTGGGTGTACAAGCCGCCCGATTTCGAGGCGGGCAAGCGGTACCCGCTGATCCTCAACATTCACGGCGGGCCGCACGCCGCGTACGGCAACACCTTCTTTCACGAAGCCGCCGTGATGGCTGCGCGCGGATACGTCGTACTGACCCCGAACCCACGCGGCAGCACATTGTATGGCGAGCATTTCGGCAACATCATCCAGTACCACTATCCCGGCGACGATTACCGGGACCTGATGATCGGCGTGGATACCCTCGTCGCGCGCGGGTACATCGATCCGCAGCGGATGGGCGTGACGGGCGGGAGTGGGGGCGGCCTTCTGACGAACTGGGTGGTGGGTCACACTCACCGGTTCGCGGCGGCGGTGTCGATGCGGTCGATCGCGGACTGGGCGGCGTGGTGGTATACCGCCGATTTCACCTTGTTTACGCCGTCGTGGTTCCGGGAGCCGCCGTTCCGGGATCCGGTGGACTATGCGCGGCGGTCGCCGATCACCTACATCGAGCAAGTGACGACGCCGCTCATGCTGATCGAGGGCGAGGCGGACAGCCGCACCCCATCCGGGTCGGGTGGCATGACCATGTTCCGGGCGCTCAAAGCGCTGCACCGTCCGGCCGTGATGGTCTCATTTCCTGGGGAGACCCATGAGCTGTCGCGGTCCGGGAAGCCCCGGCACCGGGTCGAGCGGCTGACGCACATCCTGAACTGGTTCGACAAGTACCTCCAGAACAAGTCCGTCGCCGAATACGACCAGCAGTAGCCCCTGTGGGCGAGGGGCCAACCGGTCAGCGGGGCGGCGTGTCAAAGACGGATATTCACCAGGCGCTGCATCCCTGGGCACCCGGTCCACACTGCCATCCGAACGAGGGGAGCCGTCCGACAATGAGCCAGAAGCGGAATGAAGCACGAGCGGGGGCAGCAATCGTGGCGGGCGTGTTGGCGCTGGCGATGGCCGGTGCGCCGGTGACGCTCCGGGCCCAGGGCGCGCCGGCGACGGGCGACGCGGTGATCCAGGCGATGCACGACCGGTACGCCAAGACCTGGTATCACACGCTGACCTTCACGCAGAAGACCACACGACGGACCCCCGCCGACACCATGGCCATCGAGACATGGAAAGAGGAGGCGATGCTGCCTGGCCGGCTGCGGATCAACATCCAGCGCGCGTCGGGCAACTTCGCCGCGATCTATTCGGGCGACTCGGTGTTCGTCGTCCGCGGGGACAGCACGGTGAGCCGGGCGGCATCCCGCAACATCCTGCTGATCATGGGATTCGACGTCTACGGGCAGCCGGCCGCGCAGACGTTGTCGATCCTGCACAGCGAGCACTATCCGACGACCAGTGTGCGGGAGGACACATGGGAAGGCCGCCCGGTCTACGTGATCGGTGCCCCGGCGGGCGACACGCGGTCGCCGCAGATCTGGGTCGACAAGGAGCGGCTCCTCTATGTGCGGAGCATCCAGCCGGACCAGGACACGACGAAGACCAGCGAGTACCGGTTCGACAACTACGTGCAGGTGCCGCACGGGTGGCTGTCGGAGAAAGTGCTGGCGTTCGTGGACGGAAAGCTGATCCAGCAGGAGGAATACAGCGAAGTGCGGACGGACGGGCCCGTGGACCCGAAGATCTTCGTGCCGCCCGCACCCAAGCACTAACCGGTGATGCGACCGATTCGCCGATACGGCGTCGCGCTGGCCGCGGTGGCAGCCGCCCTGGGACGGGGGCTGCCGGCGCGGGCGCAACAGACATATACACCGGCTCACGCAGCGGCCGCATCCGCGAAGCCGGTGTTGCGCTACCACGTGGATCTCACCGACACCGCACATCACGTGTTTGCGGTGGTGCTCACCGTGCCGCCGCTCTCGGCGGCGAACAGCGTGTTCGAATTCGCGGCGACGGCGCCTGGCACGTATCAGACGATGAACATTGGGCGATTCGTGCGCGCATTCATGGCGTACGATGCGCAGGGCGCGCCCGTCGCGACCGAGCAGATCGGTACCAACGAGTGGCAACTCTCGAATCCCGAGCGCGTGCGGCGCATCACCTATCGCGTCCTGGCGACCCGGGACACGGTTGTCAGTACCGACCCCGTCTACCCGATGTGCGGGACGGCGCTCGACGCGAGCTACGCACTGATCAACGGGCAGGGCGTGTTCGGATTTCCGCGCGGGATGCAAGCGGTCCCTCTGACCATCGACCTGCAGGCGCCGGCGGGATGGACGAGCGGGACGCCGCTCGTGGAGACCGGTGGCGTCTTCAACGCGGCGAACTACGACCGGCTGGTCGATTCACCGATTCTCCTGGGCCCGCATCTCACGCGGGCGACACTCGACGTCACGGGTGTGCCGGTGACGATCGTCGTCCGAGCGGCGCACAACGACATCGCGGCGACGCAGCTTCGCGACGCCATGCGCGACATGCTCAACGCGGCTGGCGCCTTCCTCGGCAAGCTCCCGGTGGATCACTACACGTTCCTGTACGATTTCGGGCCGCCGAGCCGAGTCACGGGGGCGTGGGAGCACTCGTACGGGTCCGAGTACGTGTTGCCCGATCTGCCGTACACCGAGAAGTATGGTGCGCAGGTCCGGAACATTGCCGCGCACGAGTTCTTCCACGTCGAGACCCCGCTCAACATCCACTCCGAGATCATCGAGCACTTCAATTTCGCGACCCCGATCGCTTCGCAGCATCTCTGGCTCTACGAGGGCACCACCGAGTGGGCCGCGCACAAGATGCAACTCGTCGCGGGGCTGATGCCGCTGCCCGTGTATCTCGAGGACGTCATTCAGAAGGCCCGCACCGACCGCACGAGCTACGACACGACCTGGTCGCTCCAGAAGATGTCACTCGCGTCGTACAGCGACTCGGGCCAGCGGCAGTATCCCAACATCTACGCGCGTGGTGCGCTGGTGGCGGGGCTACTCGACATCAAGCTTCTCGAAGAATCCGGCGGGAAGCGGGGGCTGCGCGAGCTGGTTCTCGATCTCGCGAAAGAGTACGGCAAGCAGCGCCCATTTTCCGAGACTGGCCTCATCGATACGATCGTCGCGCGGACCTCGCCCGACGTGCGGGATTTCTTCAACCGCTACATCCTGGGTGCCGAGCGGCCGCCGGTGAAGGAGTATTACGGCAAGCTCGGGATCATCCTGACCGAGGACGACAAGGGAGTTCCGGCGCGGCTCGAGCCCGATTCCGCCGCGACGCCGGAGCAACTGCAGCTACGCCGGGCGTGGATGGGGGAGAAGGCGCGCACGACATAGCCCTCAGTCTGTTAATCTTGATACCGTCCCTCGCGCTGCTGGCGCCGGGGCGGATCAACGATCGCCAACAGACTGGAGGGGGAATGGGACCGCGGGTATATGGTGTCGGGCGTCTCGCGAAGGCGCGTGTCGCGTGCGCAGCCGCACTTCTCATCGCGGCGCCCGGTCTGGGCGCGCAGCGCGTCAAAGTGACGCTCAGTCCGAAAGTGGCATTGGCGCCGGTGACCGGCCGGCTGTTCGTGTTCTTCACACAGGACGCGAAAGAGGAGCCGCGAGTACAGGCCGGCTCGTACACCGGGAGCGTGCCCTTCTTTGGCGTCGATGTGGACCAACTGCATCCGGGATCGTCCGCCGAGATCGACCTCAAGACACTCGGATTCCCGTACACGAGCCTCGCGGACATGCCGCCTGGCGACTATTACATCCAGGCGATGATCGAGCCGTACACGCGGTTCGCGCGTGCGGATGGCCACGTGATCTGGGTGCACAACGACCAGTGGGAGGGGCAGCGGTTCAACCAGTCGCCGGGGAACCTGACGACCGAAGTCGGGCACATCCACTGGGACCCGCAGAACCACGTCACCATCTCCCTGACCTTGACGGAGACCCTGCCGCCGGTGACCGTGCCGGCCGACACCAAGTGGGTGAAGCACATCAAGATCAAGAGCGAGCTGTTGTCGAAATTCTGGGGACAGCCGATGTACATTGGCGCGGTGGTGCTCCTTCCGAAGGGCTTCGACGAGGAGACCACGCGCCATTATCCCGCGATCTACATCCAGGGGCATTTCGGATTGCGGCCGCCGTTCGGGTTCACGGAGGAACAGGGCACCGAGACGCCGGAGCAGCGGGAGATGCGGTTGGCGCGCACCGCGCGGGAGCCCGGGTGGGAGTTCGCCAAGTCGTGGCTCAGCGACGACTTCCCGAGGATGGTCGCGATCGAGTGGCAGCATCCGACCCCGTACTATGACGACTCGTACGCGGTGAACTCCGTGAACAACGGCCCGTACCAGGACGCGTTGCTCACGGAGCTCGTGCCGCTGCTCGAGAAGCAATTCCGGCTCATCCCTGAGGCAAGCTCCCGTTTCCTGACCGGTGGATCGACAGGCGGATGGGAATGTGCGGCGCTACAGATCCAGCGTCCTGATTTCTTCGGCGGGGCGTGGTGTCTGTATCCGGACCCGGTCGATTTTCACCGGAACCAGCTCTTCGACATCTACACCGACACGAACGCGTTCCGGCCCAACGGGGCGAAGCCGCCGTATCCGGAGCGGTACATGGCCCGGACCGAGGAGGGGCAGCCGTTACTGACGCAGCGGCTAATGGGGCAGCTCGAGGCGGTGCTGGGGGGCCGGGCGCGGAGCGGCCAGCAGTTCGACGCGTGGGACGCCGCGTACGGGCCGATCGACGCCGACGGCTACCCGAAGCGTCTCTGGGACCGGCGCACCGGCACGATCGACAAGACCGTGGCTGCGTGGTGGCGCGACAAGGGGTACGATCTGACCGACAACCTGGTGCGGAACTGGGGGACGATCGGGCCGTCGCTCACCGGCAAGATGCACGTGTACGTGGGCGACATGGACAACTACTATCTGAACCTCGCGGTGTACCGGATGGAGACCGCGGCCAGTAAGCTCACGAGCCCGAAGCCCAACTTCACCTTCGAGTACGGGCGTCCGATGAAGCCGCATGGGTGGCAGCCGTTCACGAATGCGGAGCTGGTGAAGATGATGGACGCGTTTCACGCGGGGCATCCGAACTCGCCGGTGACCCAGTAGCGGGCGCTGGCGCGGCATGGACATTTACGGACTGCTCGACACCAACGGCATCGCGTACACGCGGTACGATCACGTCGCGGTTTTCACGTGCGACGAGGCGGACAGCGCGATGCCGCCGACGGGTGCGGCGCATACCAAGAACCTTTTTCTCCGCGACAAGAAGGGGCAGCGGCACTGGCTGCTCGTGACCGTGTGCGAGAAAGCCGTCGATCTCCGGCGGGTGGCCGAGCGGATCGGCGCGGACCGGTTGAGCCTGGGGTCGAGCGAGCGGCTGGCCAAGTATCTGAGTGTGGCGCCGGGGTCCGTGACCCTGCTGGCGCTCGCCAACGATCCGCGGCATGAGGTAGCGGTGCTGATCGACGAGGACGTGTGGCGGGCGGAGACCGTGCAGGCGCATCCGCTGATCAACACGGCGACGCTGGTGATTTCGCAGGCGGATCTGCGGCGGTTCCTGGCCGTGACCGGCCATGAGGCGAAGGTGATCCCGGTGGAGAACCGGGTGGCGTAGGTGTGGAAGGGACGAGGCCGTAGCGAAGAGTGGGGGTTGGGGACTGGGGATTAGGGACTGGGGATTGGGGAATGGTCCTGGTCCGCATGTCCCAAGGGTCTGGGGCGAAGGGTCGCTGGACGAATCCGCGGCGCTGAGACAATTTCACCCGCGCCAACCTTCGCCAGCGGAGTGACGATGAAACACCCGGAAAGCCTGAATCCTGACTGGATGTACACGGGCAACATTGGGCGGCGCGATTTTGTCGCGCTGTCGGTCGGTGCCGTTGTCGCCGCCACCTTGCGGCCTCCGATGCGCCCTGCGGGGAGATGGTTTCCCGATCTCGTCGAGACCAACGTCAACGTCACGACGCCCGATGGGGTGTGTGATGCCGTGTTCATTCATCCGAAGGGCGGCTCGCACCCGGGCGTGCTGGTGTGGCCCGATGTATTCGGCTTGCGGCCTGCGATGGTGGACATCGGCAAGCGGCTCGCGGCGCAGGGGTACTCGGTGCTGGTGCCGAATCCGTTCTATCGAGTCGGAAAGACGCCATTTCCGGATGCGTCCAAGTTCGACTTCAAGGATTCGGCGCAGATGAAGCAGCTCGGGACGTTGATGACCGCTGGGCATGCGCCCGGCAACGTGGAGAAGGATGCGCCGGCGCACGTCGCGTTCCTCGACGCACAAAAAGAAGTCGACACGAAGAAGAAGATCGGCACGCAGGGTTACTGCATGGGCGGCCCGATGGTGGTGCGCGCGGCCGCGGCGGTGCCGGACCGGATCGGTGCGGGGGCGTCGTTCCATGGCGGCGGGCTGGTGACCGACGGCCCCGATAGTCCGCACTTGCTGGCACCGAAGATCAAGGCTCGCATGTATTTCGCCATTGCGGCGAACGACGACGAGCACCAGCCTGACGCGAAGGACAAACTGAAAGCCGCGTTTCCGGACGCGAAGGCTCCGGCGGGCGTCGAGGTCTATCCGGGGACGCTGCACGGGTGGTGCGTGCCGGACATGCCGGTGAGGGACGGCAAACCGATTTACAGTAAGGCCGACGCTGAGCGTGCGTGGGGGAAGCTCACCGAGTTGTACAAAGCTGGACTCGTGTAAAGGCAAGAGGGGCCGTTTGTCGAACGGCGCCCACTGCCTTCCTCCGCACACATCCGGTGGGGTGACAGGCAAGGTCCGCCCATTCAGGAGCCGATCGTATGGCGCATCTGACGCTCGATACCGGCAACACCGGATTCATGCTCCTGTGCTCGAGCCTCGTCATGCTCATGACGCCGGGGCTCGCGTTCTTCTACGGTGGACTGGTCGGCCGGAAGAACGTGCTCGCCATCATGATGCAGAGTTTTGCATCGATGGGATGGACGACGGTGCTCTGGTGGGCGTTTGGCTTTTCGCTGTGCTTCAGCGGGGATCTCAAGAGTGGTACGGACTTCGCCGGTGTCATCGGCAACTTCCACTGGGCGTTTCTGCGGGGGATCTCGCTCGATACCCCGGCACCCACCAACAACACGATTCCTCTCTTCGTGTTCTTCGGCTACCAGATGATGTTCGCGATCATCACGCCGGCGCTCATCACTGGTGCGTTCGCGAACCGCGTGCGATTCCCGGCATACATGCTCTTTCTGACCGGGTGGCTCATCCTCGTCTACTTCCCATTCGTGCACATGATCTGGGGCGGCGGGATCATGGCACACTGGGGCGTGCTCGACTTCGCGGGTGGCATCGTCGTGCACGACATCGCCGGCGACGCGGCCCTTGCGGCGGTGCTCTACGTGGGGCGCCGACGTGTGGCCGAGCGCGGGCCTCATTCGATCCCGCTGGTGGCACTGGGCACCGGTCTCCTCTGGTTTGGGTGGTACGGCTTCAACGCGGGAAGTGAGTTCCGCGTGGACTCGGTTACCGCGGTGGCGTTCATCAATACTGACCTGGCGGCCAGCTTCGCGGCGATGACCTGGCTCGCGATCGACTGGATGACGACCAAGAAGCCCAAGTTCCTGGGACTGCTGACCGGGTCAGTGGCGGGCCTGGCGACAATCACGCCGGCCGCCGGCTACGTGTCGCCCTCATCGGCGGTGCTCATCGGGATCCTCGCCGGCGTCGTGTGCTTCTACGCCGTCGCGCTGAAGAACAGGCTCCGGTGGGATGACGCGCTCGACGTCTGGGGCGTGCACGGCGTCGGCGGTTTCCTGGGCATTCTGTGCTGCGGCGCGTTCGCGAGCCTCGCGTTCAACCCGGCGGGCACGAACGGGTTGTTCAATGGCAACCCGCACTTCTTCCTCGTGCAACTGGCCGCTGTGTGCATTGCGTCGGCGTGGGCGTTCACGTTCACCTACGGCATGCTGTGGATCATCGACCGTATCACGCCGGTGAAAGCTGGCGAGGCGGCGGAGATCGAGGGGCTGGACCAGGCGCTGCACGGCGAGGTCGCGTACATCGAGGCACTGTAGCGGATCGCCGCGGCATCCGGCGGGGGGCCGTTCGCCCCAGAAGGCGCCCTTCGGGTCTCGAACGGCCCCCACTGCCCTCCTCCGCCAACATCAGGTGGGCGACTGGCAAGGGCCAGTCATGCCCCGGCCCTACCAGGGACAGAATCGTTTCCCTAAGCCGGGTGCAGTGATTCGTCAGGTGGCGGACGGGGGCGGCGGAGGTGGTGGCAACACGGCCAAGTCCGCCGCCATGCTCAGGACACCCTGCACCACCTTGGTCGCGGCGCCTGCGCCGCTGTCCATGAACAGGACTTTGCCCTGTGAGTGATCGGCGACGTACTTGAGGGCGTCCGTGTATTCCAGGAACAGCAGGAAGTTCGGATCGACACCGGCTTCCTTGAGGCTGTCCGCGGCGGACTTCATTCCGTCGGCGACGTTCTTCCGGAAGAGTGCGAGACCCTCGCCGCGTAGCGCCGACGCCGTCTTTTCCGCCTCGGCGCCGATCGTCTTGTAGGCCGCCTCGGCTTCCGCGTCCTTGGTGCGTTTCACGAGGAGCGCGGCGCCTTCGTTCGCAGCGGCGGCGAGGAGGTTTTTCGAGGATACGACGCGGGCCATCGAATCCATGATGACCTGGTCGAACGTCATGTCGGTGATCTGGATGTCGCGAACGACATAGCCCCAGTTCAGCACGACCTCATCGAGATTCTTTTTCGTGTGATCCACGATCTCGGCCCGCATGCCGAGGATGTCGGATTGCTTGGTCGTGGCGACGAACTGGCGGATCGAGCCGTCGATCGTGCGCTGGAGGGCGAGCTGGAACTCCTGCATTGACGCGAAACTGAACACCGCCTTTTTGATCGCGTCTTCCTCGGCGGCCGCGACGGCGTAGAGCACCATTGTCGCGAATTTGACATTGGCCTGATCCTGCGTGATGGCCTGGAACTCCATCTGCAGTGCGCGGTTCTGGAGCGAGAGGCGGGTGATCACCGTCTCCCAGGGCATCTTGAAATTCAGGCCTTCGCGCATGATCCGGCGGTATTTGCCGAAGACCGTCACGACACCGACCGTCGCCTGCGGGATCGTGCGGTAGGTGGATGCCAGCACGAACAGCGCGATGAACAGAATGATGAGCAGGCCGGGCATGGGCGTCGCCTCGCGATGCTGGGTGGTGAGTGCAGCAGCCTCAGTGCAGCGTTAATGCAGTCCCACGACCCCGCGCGCGGACTGGAAGAGCCGCCCGGAGTCATAGCCGACGCCATCCTTGAACACCATCTCCGCGTTCTCGATATCACGGATCCGGGCCGATGGGTCGCCGTGGACGACCAGCAAGTCGGCCGATTTACCGACCGCGATCGATCCGATGCGATCGGCGCGGCCGAGGTATTGTGCGCCATTGAGGGAGGCGATCCTGATCGCTTCGGGCGCGGTGAATCCCGACTCGACCAGCAACTCGATCTCACGCTGGTTCGAGTAGCCGGGGACGACGCCGCCATACCCTGTCGGATCCGAGCCCGAGACGAGCAGGCCGCCGGCGGCGGCGTAGGCCCGCTCGAACTGCATCTCCTTGTGCAGCAGCGTCGTCCAGAGCGTCGTGGTGTCGTCGCCGATCCGGGCGCGGCCCTGGAGATACTGGATGCGAGCCTCCGGGGTCATGGCGTCGAGCGCGCCGGGGATGATCGCGGGGCGGTGTGGCACGAACGTTTCGAAAATGGCGAGCGTCGACGTCATGGCGACGTGCTTCGACACGAGATCGCGAATCAGCGCGGAGACCGAGTCGCCCGCGACGTCGATCGCGGCGATCGAATTGACGACCGCGGCGCCTTTGGGGCAGACATCCGGCTGCTTGTCGCGGACGAAGTCACTGGCCACTACCAGGCCGTGCTCGAGATCATCGATGCCGAGCGCCGCGGCCTCGCGGAACGTCACGGAGCAGAGGTGGCCGGTGATCTTGAGGTGTTGGCGGTGCGCCTCGGCGACCGCGGCGCCCATCTCCGCGCGGGTCACGTCCATATACAGCTTGAACGATGTCGCGCCGTGTTCGGCCCAGTAGCGCACCATGTCGGTCGCGTCGGCCGGCGAAGACAACGGGTGGACCTGATACAGATTCAGGCCAGGGCCTTCTATATACGGACCCGTGACATCGATCCGCGGGCCCGGGACGGCGCCGGAATCGATCATTGCCTTGAGATTGAGATCCGTGTACGGCTCCATGCTGCCGGCCGTGCGGATCGTCGTTGCGCCGCTGGCGAAGTACAACTTCGGGAAGCTGTACGCGTTTTCGTTGTAGATCGAGACCCCGCCGGTCGGGTAGAACATGTGCTCGTGGAGCATCACCAGGCCTGGCATGACCGTGCGGCCGGCGAGATCGAGGATCTGTGCGCCCGCCGGCACCTGCGTCGTGGCCGCGTTGCCGGTCGCGGTGATCAGACCGTGTGAGAGCACGATCGTCTGATCGTCGCGTGGCGCCGCCCCGGTGCCGTCGATGACCCGGACGTGGCGGAGGACGACGACCGGCGTGTCGACGACGACGTACTGCTTCGTTTCGGCCGAGAAATGGGGGTGCTGGGCGGCGAGCAGCGCTGGCGCGAGGCCAATGCCGCACATTGCGGCGGCGATCGTGTTGGGGAGATTCACACAACCTCACGAGCGGGAAACGGGCGAACTCGGCAGGAGAGAGCGGAGGAAGAATACGCCTCTGGCCGGGCTGCGGCTAGCGATCCACTCGTTCGGTTGCCGGTTGGTTTGACCGGGCCCCCTCTCGCTGGGCCCGCACAAGGGGCCTCAGCGGAGGGTCAGGGGCCGCCTACACCCCGCCAGAACTTTCTACGAGTGAGCCGAACCGGGCTCGCCCACTCGCCGGTGCATCTCCGCCTTTGTCGTCTCGGGCAGGATCTGAGCAATCGTGCTTTGCATCTTGTTCTTGAACGAGCCAGCGACAACGTGATCCTTCCCCGCCATCATCGCTTCGAAGCCATCGCGGGCGACGTCGGCCGGGTCGTCTTTCTTGCCCACCGCGACCTTGGTGTCTTCCATCCCTGCCCGGCGAAAGAAATTCGTGTCCGTGGGTCCGGGCTGGAGGGCCGTGACTGTGACACGTGTGTCCTTGAGCTCATTGCGCAGCGCTTCGGAGAAGGACAGCAAGAATGCTTTCGAGGCTCCGTACGTCGCTTCGAACGGCGCGGGCATTTCGGCCGCGATCGATGACGTGATCAGGACCCGGCCGCGATCACGCGTGACCATGGCCGGCAGCAGTCGTTTCGCCATGTGGACCGGCGACTCGACGTTGAGCGCGATGAGGTTGAGGTCCTCCTCCAGGTCCGACTCCAGGAATGGGCCGCCGACACCGACGCCCGCGTTGAGCGCCAGGGCGTCGACTGGCCGCCCGATGCCGGCGATCGTCTGACATACGGATTCGACTCCATTGAATGTGGCGAGGTCCGCTTGCAGAGCGTGGACACGAGCGCCGAGAGCCCGGAGCTGACCCGCGGCGGCATCGATCTGCTCGTCCTCGGCGATCACGAGCAGGTCGAATCCGTGTGTGGCAAATTGTTTGGCCAACTCCAATCCGATTCCACTGGAGGCGCCAGTCACGACGGCGAACTGGCCTTCATATGAATTGCCGGCTTTGGCATCGGCTGCTGTATCAAGCATGGCGGAACATTTCCATCAGATAGAGGACGAAAGGCGCGGGTGGTCAGGAAGGCGACAGGACGACTTTGGTACAGCTATCTCGTTTGTCGCGAAAGATCTGATAAGCGTGGGGTGCTTCGGACAGCGTCATGCGGTGGCTAATGATGGTTGTTGGATCGATTTCGCCTCGCATGATGTGTTGCAGCAGTGGTTCCATGTAGCGTTTCATGTGGGTCTGGCCACCGCGGATCGTCAGGCCCTTACCGAACACCGCGCCGATCGGAAAGGCGCCGATGTAGCCGGTATAGACACCGGGGACGGAGACGGTGCCTCCCTTGCCACATGCCTGGATTGCCTGGCGAAGCACATTGGCACGGTCGAACTGGATCTTCACGTCCTGTTTCAGGCGGTCTGCGAGGGCGAACAAGTCAGTGCCGTGCGATTCCATGCCGACAGCGTCGATGCAATGATCCGGGCCGCGGCCGCCGGTCATTCTGCTTGAGCGCTTCGACGACGTCCCTGGTCTCAGCATAATCGATCGTCTCCGCTTTCCCGTCCCGGGCAAGGGCAAGCCGCTCGGGGAATCGGTCGATCGCGATGACGCGTTCAGCGCCGAGGAGGAAGGCGCTGCGGATGGCGAACTGGCCGACCGGGCCGCATCCCCATACCGCGACGACGTCGCCGCCGCGAATGCCGCACTGTTCCGCGGCCTGGTACCCGGTCGGCAGAATGTCGGAAAGAAAGATCACCTGCTCATCCGACATCCCTTGGGGAACCTTCATCGGTCCGACATCGGCGAACGGCACGCGAATGTATTCGGCCTGTCCGCCAGCGTATCCGCCGTAGAGGTGCGAATAGCCGAACAGGGCGGCGCCCGAGAAACCGTATGCAGCCTCGACGACGGCGGCATTGGGATTGGAATTGTCGCACATCGCCCACAGGCCCTTCGTGCAGTTCGCACATTGTCCGCAGTAGATCCCGAAGGGTATGACTACGCGGTCGCCGATGGACAGGTTCGAAACGGCCTTTCCGGTCTCGACCACCTCGCCCATGCATTCGTGGCCCAGAATGTCCCCGGGTTCGAGGCCCGCGATGTAGCCGTCGTACATGTGGAGGTCCGACCCACAGATGGCGGTCGTGGTGATCCGGATGATCGCGTCGCGCGGATTCAGGATCCTGGGCTCGGGGACGCGCTCGACACGTACGTCCTCCTTGCCGTACCAGCAGAGCGCCTGCACGTCACCGTTCTCCTGTTGGCTGTCCGTCGGTTGTAGCGATCTCGCCTGTTTCCATTGATTGCTTGAACCGGCGCAGGTCCTCGCGGATCTGGAGATCAGGCTCCTCACCGAGGAGCTTGGCTACGGCGACACCGAGAGCGCCGACGGGCGGGTCGTACGCCAACTCGACGTGGACCTCCGTACCTCTGCCCCCGGGCGCGGGCTGGAAACGCACGGACCCAGCGTGCTGGACAGCGGCCCCGTTCACCGACTTCCACGCGATGCATTCGCCGGGGGTATCGGTCACAATCTCGGCATCCCATGTAATCGTGATGCCCGCTGGCCCGCGAGCAATCCAATGTGAGCGGCCGGAAGGCATTTCGGTCACCGAGCGCAGGTGCCGCATGATTCGCGGCAAGTTTGGCAGGTGGCGCCAGAAATGATACAGTTCGGCTGCAGGCGCCTGAATCGTCACAGCTCGACGCACGAGCACACCGGAGTGAGCGTCAACGACTGCTGCGGCCCCATGCAACTGGCGAAGCGGCCGCCGCCCGTTTCGACGGGCTCGGAGGCGCCGATAGGCCACTGTGCTAGCGACGATCGCGACCGCACCTCCAACAACCCAGGGCCACGGCGTCGTTTTTCTGCTTCGCATGTAGGGAGCTAACGCAAGGGTGATACCGCGAGGCACGCAGAGTGCGACGCAGCCGAACGTTGAGGATTCCAACGAATTTTCATGAGGTGCCTGATGAGACCGACTCGGCGGGCCCGTAAGACCGCAACAAAGAAGACGCCGCGGACAGTGGCGGCGCGGTGGTCCGCCTCGGTGACCCAGCACAGCGACGCATTGGACCTGCAGCGCGCGGTGTTCACCTGGAGGGACCCGAAGCGGATTGCCGCGTCGCTCAAACGGTCCGCTGAGCGGAGCACGCGGCGAAAGGGAACGCCATTTCAGTCCGCGATGTCCATGCTCAACTTCTATATCAATCGCGCGGGCCGAGAGCTGAGCGTGACGCGGCGCAGAGTGCTCGAGCGGGCGAAGGACGAGCTGCGCGAGCAATTCGGGCGCAAACAGGCCAAAAGCCGCTAACTCAGAGGGCGCCCCCGCATTCCCCGGGTGGGCAGTCGCGACTACCTTGTTGGCGGCCGGTGACTTCTACCAGAGGAATTGCAATGAGACGACTGTGGCTGCCGATCGCCTTTCTCACTGCCTTGGCGCATCCCGCCGTGGCGCAGGATCGCGTCGTGACCATGCTGGCCGACCTCGTGAACGCGCCTGGCGCGCCGGGCGCCGAGGATTCGGTGCGGCATCTCATGGTGAACTACATGAAGCCGATGGCGACGAAGCTGATCTACGACGGGATCGGCTCTGTCATCGCGCAGCAAGGCACGACGGGTCCCAGGATCATGGTGGACGCCCACATGGACGAACTGGGCGGCGTGGTGCGCCGGGTGACGCCCACGGGATTTCTGTCCATGCAGATGCTTGGCGGGTGGTTCGACCAGGCGCTGGTCGATCAGCGCTGGGTGATCATCGGATCCAAGGGGCCGGTGCGCGCCGTTACCGGCATCCGCGACATCCACATTGCGCCACCCGAGGAGCGCACGCGTGTCTTTCCGCGAGAGTCGATCTTCCTCGACGTGGGCGCCACGAGCGATGCGCAGGTCAAGGCCATGGGGATCTCGCCCGGCGACCCGGTCGTTCCTGATGCGCCGTTCACGATCATGAATGGTACCAACAACTATCTCGCGAAAGCATGGGACGACCGTATCGGCTGTGCCGTCCTCATCGAAGTCATGCGGCGGCTGGAGCACACCCCGCACGCGAACTCGATCTACTATGCGGCCACGGTACAGGAGGAGATCGGTTTGCGTGGCGGGCAGACATCGGCGTCGATCGTCAAGCCCGACATTGGCATCGCGCTGGAGGCGGGCGTCGTGAAGGATGTGCCTGGCGTGCAGGCGGAGGAGGCTCAAGAAGTGCTAGGCGGTGGTCCCGGCGTGTTCCTCTATGATGCGAGTGCGTTGCCGAGCCGGAAGCTCGTCGCGTTCGTGAAAGACGTCGCTGCGGGGGCGTCGATCCCGTTGCAGTTCGATTTCATCACCGGGTATGGCGAGGATGGTGCGGTGATGCAGAAGACGGATGGTGGTGCACCGATCGTCAACCTCGTCGTGCCGACGCGGTATACGCACGCGCATAACGGGATCATCAATCGCGCGGATTTCGATCGCATGGTCGATCTCGTCACGGCGATGGTGACGAAGCTCGATGCCCCGACGGTGGCACGGTTGCGGGATTACGCGCCGGCGCCCTGATCAATCGCGGGAGTCAACGGCTGCGCGTGTCGCAGGGGCGAGCACGGGAGCTTCCGACAGGCGAGTGGGAGGGCCGGGGGGCCGTATACCGCCGCGAGAGGATGATCAGGGCGAAGGGTGGCCGCGCGTCGCTGACGGCGGCCATCCGCCCTCCAGGAAGGTTTCGATCGCCGGGAAGAACTCATCCGGCCTTTCGACGAATGGGAAATGGCCACTCCGGCCGATGACCAGGAGGCGTCCGTTCGGAAAAGCGGATGCCCACGCGTCAGACGCGGCCACCGGGATGAAGTCATTCGCGCCGTGGATGACCAGGGCGCGCGCCGGCACGTGAGTCATGAGCGTGTCCCACACCCACTCGCCCCAGCTTCCCGATGTCACAGTCCCGACACGATACGCACGCGCCAGACTATACGAGGAGTCGGCGCAATCCCCAGCGATCGTATGGGTCATCGCGTCCCGGCTGACAAAATAGTTCTTGAGCAGGAGATCATATATTTCGCGGCACAGGGCGGCTTTGTCGTGTGCGGTATCCGCGCGCGCGGCTCCACTGAGCACCGCGATGCGGGACAGGGTCGCGCTATCGGCACCGGCCAGGCGCGCGTGATTGGACTGAATGCCGAAAGGGCGAAGGCGAGGAGCCACCGGATCGACGAGGATGAGTCGTGCTACGGCGGCCGGGTGCGCCGCCGCATAGAGCGCCACCAGACCGCCCCCCCACGAATGACCAAGGAGCGTCGCGCGGCGAATGGCAAAGTGCTGGAGAATTGCTTCCAGGTCGCTGATGTGATACGACACGGCGAGGTGCGTCGAATCGCCGACGACTGACGAACGACCGTTGCCGCGCTGATCGTACAACAGAAGCGCGTGGCGCGGTACGAGCGGCATGAGCGCTGGATCAAACTCCGCCATTGTCTCGCCCGGACCCCCGTGGATCGCCACGATCGTATCGGGGGCGTGGCCGATTATTTTGTAGTACAGCCGGTTGCCGTCCGGAGCGGTGACGTACCCCTCGGACACCGGGATCGCGCGCTCAGCACCCCGCCCCGCTGCCTGTGCGGACAGTGAGGCTCCGACACCGGCGATCGCCAGCGCGCCGACCACGGCGACCATGACAGTCCACACTGACGCGCCAAACGTCGTGTTTCCTCTTTGCATGGTACAGGCCCTCACCCAATGTGCGGAGAATCGATTCTTCGCGGAGACAATCGGTCCCAGGACTGATAGTTACCGGGCGATTGCCGGACCCGGTGGCTCAGGCTCGCTCCTGACAACCCCCTATGGCATCACTGGTAGAATGATGTGCGATGGGAGCTGTGGAGAGCTGTAGATCCGGTGGGTGGCTTTGACGAAATCAGCCGTCGTTGCTTTGTAGATGCTTGGCACGAACTTCTGCGGATTGCGGTCGATCACCGGGAACCATGTCGACTGGACCTGGACCATGATGCGGTGGCCCTTGAGGAAGACGTGGTCGTGGTCGCGGAGCGGGACGGTCCATTCGATCGGCGTGCCGGCGACGAGCGGGTGCGCGATGCTCGTTGCTCACGAGATAGCGGCCGCGGCGCACTTCCATCGCGATCGGCAGCTCGTACCCGTTGACCGAGTGGGCGTACTGGCCAGGCTTCGGGCCGGCTTCCGCGGGCCATGCGTTGGCTTGTGCGCTCTCCGGGTACACGTCGATGAGCTTGACGATGAAATCGGCGTCGGTGCCTGACGTCGAGGCGAACAACTTGGCGGAGAGCTGGCCGCTGACCGTGACATCGTGGTCGAGCGGGGCGCTCATGTAGGAGAGCACGTCCGGCCGGTGATCGACGAAGCGCTGGTCCGCGACCTCCCACGTGCGCCAGTCACCGGCGGGGTAGGTCGGTGAGATCGGGCGCGTGCGATACGGAACCGGGTTCGCGGGGTCGGAGACGTACTCGCGATAGGCGCGCGCGCCCGCCGCTGGCGCGGTGAAGGACAGCGTGCCGTCGGCGTGGAAATACAGATTGGTGGCGGTTCGCTTCCTTGGGCGGCCACACCTTGTACGTGTGCCAACTGTTGGATCCCGACTGGAAGGTCGTCGCCTGCCACGACGGCTTGTCGCCGGAGTCGTGGAGGTAGTAGCGGAAGAACGGCGCTTCGATCTGTCTCGCGGAATTCGCGCGCGGTTTCGTGGCCGCCGAGGGCGATCAGTCCGATGCTGTCCGCCTTGGGCGTTTGCCATTCGCCGTGATACCATGGGCCCGCGACCATCAACTTCGTGTGATCCGGGTCGTGTTCCTCCGCGTGGCGGAAGATCTGCCATGGGCCCCACGGGTCTTCCTGATCCCAGAATCCCGCGACATTGAGATTGGGGACAGTCGAGGAGTGCAACTGATTGACCCAGGCTTCCTTCTTCCAGAACTCGTCGTAGTCCGGGTGCTCGACCGTCGAATTCCAGTATGGAATCGAGCCGTGGAGATACTTCGTATTGATCGTTCGAGACCGGGCCCAGATCGAGATACCACTGGTACGTATCGTACGTCTCGAAATCGAAATGCGTGTTCTTGTTCTTGTCCGACTGCTCGTAGACCGCGTACTCGAAGTCGTAACTCTCGCGCAGCGCGCCGTAGCGGTGGTCGTCGTCGTTCATCCACTGGTCGACCGGTGAGGCCTGCTCGCTGATGGCCTTGAGCGCGGGGTGCGGGTGCAGCAGCGTCATCCCCGTCGTGAGACCGTCGTAGGACACGCCGTACATGCCGACCTTGCCGGAGTTGTTCGGCACGTTCTTGAGGAGCCAGTCGATGCTGTCGTAGGCATCCGTCGTCTCGTTGGTCGCCTTGGGGTCATTGAGATCGACCTGTGACGAGAGCTTGAACACTCCTTCGGACTTGAAGCGGCCGCGCAGGTTCTGGATGACGAAGATGTATCCGTCCTGCGCCAGCTCCTTGAGGTTGGCCGGCATGCTGTCCGGCGGCTGGCTCGGTACGCCGTACGGCGTGCGCCGGAACAGAATCGGGAGTGGTCCGGTCTGATTGACGGGCGTGAGGATGACCGTCTGCAGGTGAACGCCATCGCGCACCGGGATCATGACCTCCCGCAGCGTGAAGACCCCGTCGTGTGACGGACGGAGCGACCGTGTCGTGAACGCGGCGAGCGTGAGGATGATACCGAGACCGAGCAGAGCCGAGCGGCGCATCAGAATGGGGGCTGGGGATTGGGGATTGGGGACTGGGGACTGGGGATTGGGGACTGGGGATTGGGGGCTGGGGGCTGGGGATAAACGGCTGGGGGCAGAAAACGATGGCGTCACGGCGTGACTGCAGCGAGTCCATCGAGGATGGCTTTGGTGTCGTCCGGGGTTGTACGGGGGTTCATGATCGTGGCGCGGAGGACCCGGCGGCCGTCGAGCATCGTCGTCGTGATCCAGCCGGCGCCTGAGCGGTTGTAGGACTCACGGATCTGGCGGTTCCGCTCGTCGGATCCGTGATGGCGGAAGCAGACGATATTGGATTCCGGCTCGTGCACGGGCTCGAACGCCGGGTGCGCGCACACGGCATCATACATCGCGCGCGCGGTGTCGCACAGATGGTCGTAGAGCCCTCCGATCCCATCGGCGCCGTAGCGCTGCAGCGCGACCCACAATTTGAGAACATCCGCGCGGCGCGAGCAGAGGAAGCTGCGGACGCCGAGGTCCGGCAGCGTGTCCGCGTCGCTGCCGTGGAAGAGGTACGGGGCCTGCTGCGCGAACGCCGAGTCGAGCACACGCGCGTCGCGCACGAGGAGCGTGCCTGCCTGGAGGGGCAGCAGCATCATCTTGTGCGGGTCGAGCGCGATCGAGTTGGCGTGCTCGATGCCGCGGACGCGGTGCCGGTGTTGCGCGGAGAGGAGCGCGGCCGCGCCGTGCGCGCCATCGATGTGCAGCCAGATGCCGCGCGCGGCGCAGATCTCGCCGATGACCGAGAGGTCATCGAAGGAGCCGGTGGCCGTCGATCCGGCGGTCGCGACGACCGCCATGACCGGGTGGTCCGCGGCCTCGAGAGTGGCGAGCAGCGCCTGAGGGTCCATCCGGTGTGCCGAGCTGGGAACGAGCCGCACACTGCGAAGACCAAGACCCAAGGCGCCCGCGGCGCGTGTGACGGCGTAGTGCGCGTGCTCGCCGCACACGAGGAGCGGCGGATCCGTCACCCCATTGGTCCATGAGTCCGGCAGCAGCGCGGCACGTGCGGCGAGGAGCGCGGTGAACGTCGCCTCTGTGCCGCCGGTGGTGAGCGTGCCACCGGCATCGGGTCCGTATCCCGCGAGCGTCGTGAGCCAGCGAATGACCTGGTGCTCGATCACCGTTGCCACGGGGGACATCTCCCAGACCGCGAGCGACTGATTGAGAGCGGCGGTGACGGACTCCATCCAGATCGCGGCGGGAAGCGGGGCCGAGACCTGGTGGCCGATGTAGCGGGGGTGGTACAGATGATTGCAGTCCGGCAGGACCTCATCGCGCAGGCGGGCGACGATCTCGGCGACGGGGCGTCCGTGGGGTGGGAGCGGCTCGGCGAAGCGTGCGGCCAGCTCGGTGCGGGAGTGCGGCGTCGATACGCGGCTGCTGCGGTCGCGAGTCGCGGCCAGGTACTCTACGGCGAGCGCCGAGAATGCGTGGGCGACATCGGCGCCGCAGTCGGCGTCGAGGGCGGCGAGGATATCGGTCGGCATGACGCCGTAAAGTAGCGATTATCCGTGGTCCACGAGCCAGGGATCTACGGCAACGACAGATGCCATTGGGCGGCCGCGAGGTAGGTCCTACGGCAACGACGGATGCCATCGGCGATCCGCGAGGTAGGTCCTAGGGCAACGACGGATGCGCCGATCGCGATCGACGCCTACTGCCTTCGACGACAGGTATTTGTGATGGCGACTTCAGGCTGCCGGTCTGGCGTGCGCCTCATCTCTGCCGGTCCGCGAAGAGGAACGTCAGGGCGGCGGGAAGGCGCGCGGCCCATGCCCCGTGGGTGTGTGTCCCGCAGGGTGCGACGACGACGCGCAGTCGTGAGGAGTCCAGGCCCGCGTGCTGGAGGACTGAATCGACCCGGTGCACATTGGCGACCATGAACGCGGCGCTGTGCGCCGTCTCGTCCGAGCGGCATCCCGGTGTGCCGTCCTCGTTAGTGCCGACGCCGATGTAGACGCGGCGTGGCCACGCGTGGATGGAGGCTGCCTCGGTGATGATTTCGTCGCCGTAGACATTGAACGTCGGGCTCTCGGCGAGGAGCATCCCGAAGACATCCGGGTGCGTCATCACCACGTACGTGCTGATCAGGGCGCCGTACGACGAGCCGCCGATCGCGGTGTGATCGGGGCCGTCGAGCGTGCGGTAGTGCGCGCTGATGTAGGGCATCACCTCACCGATCAGGAAATCGGGGTAGCGCTTCCCTTCGGGTGCCGGATCGTACTGCGGGTACCCGTGTGCGTTGGCGGTGTCGGGCCATGGCAGGTATTCGTGGGCCCGGGCGTCGCGGCCGGCATCATCGACACCGACGACGATGACAGGTCCTATCCGGTGATCCGCCACCAACTGGTGCACCGTCTCGTCGACCCGCCATTCCGATGGTCCGAAGACGGACGTCTTGGGGTCGAAGAGATTCTGGCCGTCGGCGAGATAGAGCACCGGGTAGTGGCGATCGCGATTCTCGGGTGCGTCGTATCCGTCCGGCAGGAGCACCCGCAGGTAGCGGGAGTTCCCGAACGTCTTGCTGGCGAACGTATGGAGCCGGAGATCGCCGGTGACCGCGGGCGAGTGGACGCGCGCGGGTGGCGGATCGGCTTGTGCCGATGCGACGGCCGGGCAGAGCGCGAGTGTGGTGAGCGCGGCCAGAGAGGTCCGAAAGTCAGTCATGCCGCCAAGATACGATTCCTCGCGGGGCCAGCGATTGGATAAAACGGCCTTGGGCCGATCGGACGCGCCGCCAGGGTGCCGTCTATCCAGCGTGCGTGTGAGCCTCATCGGGGTATGCCACCGTCCGGACCTCGTCCGCGAATGATTCGACTGCGCCGCGGACCGCGGCGCCGAGCTCCGCGTATCGTTTGACGAACTTCGCGTGGAAGTTCTCATTGAGGCCGAGCATGTCGTGGAGGACGAGGACCTGGCCGTCGCAGTGGGGGCCGGAGCCGATGCCGATCGTCGGGATCGTGACACTTTCGGATACGCGACGGGAGACATCGGCGGTAATGAACTCGAGAACGATCGCGAAGGCTCCCGCGTCCTCGAGCGCGCGCGCGTCATCGATGAGGCGTTCCGCGGCGCCGGCGCCGCGTCCGTGGACGCGGATGCCGCCGAGGACATTGAGGGACTGCGGAGTGAGCCCGATGTGGCCCATGACGGGGATGCCCGCGGTGACGAGCGCGCGGACCGCGGCCGCGAAGTCCCTTCCCCCTTCGAGCTTGACCGCGCCCGCCGCGGTGCGTTTCAGAATGCGGCCCGCGTTGCGGACGGCCTCGCGTGGCGAGATCTGGTAACTCAGGAACGGCAAGTCGATCACCACGAGCGCGTGTCTGGCGCCGCGCTGCACCGCCCGGCCGTGGTAGATCATCTGGTTGAGCGTGACCGGCACCGTCGAGGGCATGCCTGCCAGCACCGGGCCCACGGAGTCACCGACGAGGATGACATCGACGCCAGCCTGGTCGACGAGTGATGCGAAGAGCGCGTCGTACGCCGTGATCATCACGATCTTGCGCTGTTCGCGCTTCATCGCGGCGAGGTCCG
Source organism: uncultured Gemmatimonadales bacterium (assembly GCA_963706505.1). GTDB lineage: Bacteria > Gemmatimonadota > Gemmatimonadetes > Gemmatimonadales > Gemmatimonadaceae > Palsa-1248. The sequence continues at coordinate 177,248 of CAVPLX010000002.1, read as the reverse complement.
TCGTCGAGACACGTGCACGGGGCGTGCTGGGCGGCATGATCAGGGACTAGGGATTGGGGACTAGGGACTAGGGATTAGGCGGAATCCGTCTGCTGTGGGTGTGGCTCAGGGATGGAGTCGCTCCCCCGTCTCGGCCAGTGCGACGCGTATCGCGCCGACCGGGCATTGGGCGGCGGCGTGGAGAATAACCGACTCGGGAGCGCCGGCGGGATCGATCACCTCGGACTGGCGGTAGGCGTTGTGCCGAAAAACCGCTGGGGCAATCGTGAGGCACGTGCCGTTGCCGACACAAATGTCGTGATCGACCCACATGCGGAGCGCTCGCATAGCCGGAGAGATTCTACGTCCAGCGCACGGGGAGCGCGCGGAGCGACCGGAACTGGATACTTGGCTCGTATTCCAGGCGGTCCGAATCGAGCCTGATATTGGGAAGTCGTTCGGCGACTGCGCGGAAGACCTCCTGGCCTTCGACGCGGGCGAGGGAGGCGCCCAGGCAGTAGTGGATGCCGGTGCCGAGTGAGACGTGGGGGTTGGGCTGGCGGCCGATGTCGAAGGCGTCAGGATTTTCGAAGGCGGCCGGGTCGCGATTGGCGGACGCGATCATCCAGCGGATGCGATCACCCGCGTGGATCTGGCGGCCGCGGAAGTCGACATCGCGGGCCGCGATGCGCTGCGTCGACTTCACCGGCGGGTCGAACCGGAGGCACTCCTCGGTTGCGACGCGCGCGTAGCGATCGGGGTCGGCGACGAAGCGCGCCCACTGTTCCGGGTGGCGAAGCAGCGCCAGAAGTCCATTGCAGATCAGGTTCATCGTCGTCTCGTGGCCCGCGAAGAGCAGGAGCGCGGCGTTGACCAGGACCTGATTGCGGTCGAACACCCCTGCCGATTCACCGCCCGCGAGCACCGACAGGAAATCATTCGTCGGCTCGGCGATGCGGCGATCGATCAGGGGCGAGACATACTCGATCATGCCCTGGATGCCTTCCGTCAGCGGCTGCAGGCGGTGCGGCTCGCCGCGATTGATATAGAGCAGCTTATCGGCGAGATCGCGCAGGTGGTCGCGATCGCTTTCCGGGACGCCCATCATCTGCGTGATGACCCGTACCGGGAGCGGGGCGGCCAGATCGCGGTGGACATCCATGTGGCCCTTGTCCTGGACCTCGTCCAGGAACTCCGCGACCGCCGCCCGGACGAACGGCCGCCATTTCTCCATCGAGCCGGGGGTGAAGTACTCGTGGACGACCTCGCGCATCCGGCCGTGTGCGGGGCGGTCCTGCTCGACGAGCTGGTCGCCGCGGAAGGCGCGGACCCCGTGAAGCAGGTGGAGATCGTCCGGGTTGACGGGCGGGTGCGGGGGGCGTTCGTCGGTGCGGATGACCGCCGAGGAGAACGCCTCGTGGTTCCGGACCATCCAGACGACATCCTCATAGCGCGTGATGACCCAGAGCTGGAACGCCGCGTTCCAGTGCACCGGATCCTCTTCGCGGAGGCGGGCGAAGAGCGGATACGGGTCAGCGATGACATCCGGCGCGAAGAGCGCGTCGAGGTCGATGGTGGCAGTCACGGAGTCCTTGGCCTGGACGGACGGGGGATTGGGACTGGGGACTGGGGACTGGGGACTGGGGAATGCAACGCCAGGGCTGGCGCCCCGGGCAGAAGGCATGCGGGCGGCGTGCCAGAAAATGGCGGCGTTCGCAGGTATTCGCCAATACTATTGTATGCCCATCATTGATATGCAGGACATTCTGGATGCGGGTGCAGCTCCGGCACCTCCGCTACTTCGTCGCGGTGGCCGAGGAACTGCACTTCAGCCGGGCGGCGCGGCGGCTGAACGTGTCCCAGCCGCCACTCAGCCAGCAGATCCGGCAGCTCGAGGCATTCGTGGGTGCGCCGCTGCTCGTGCGGACCAGCCGGCGTGTCCAGCTCACATCGGCGGGCGTGGCGTTTCTGGATGGCGCACGGCGGTCGCTGGCGGAAGTCGAGCGCGCTGTCGCGGCGGCGCAGCGGGCCGGGCATGGCGAGCGGGACGTGCTCAGGGTCGGGTTTACCGACTCCGCCGCGCTGGGCGGGCTCGTCGAGATCGTGCAGGCGTACCGGGCGGCGCATCCCGACGTGCATCTCGACCTGATCGCGGGCACGAGCGAAGAGCAGATCGACGCGCTGGAGCGTGACGCCGTGGACGTGGCGCTGGTGCGCGGGCCGGTGGCATCGGCGACGGCGCGGACCGTGACGATCCGGCGGGAGCCGTTCGTGGTGGCGCTGCCTGCGGATAGTCCCCTCGCCCGCCGGAGCGTGGTGCCGGTGCGTGCGCTCCGCGGACAAGCGTTCGTGCTCTTCCCGCGGCATCTCGCGCCTGCGTCCTACGACGTCGTGATCGCGATGTGCCGGCATGCCGGGTTTTCGCCTGACATCCGCCACGACTGTGCGGACTACCAGACCATGCTGACTCTTGTCGCGGCGGGGCTTGGTCTCACCCTCGTTCCGGCATCCGTGCGCAACCTCGGACGGGCGGGCGTGGTGTGCCGGCCGTTGAGCGGATCGGCGGCCAAGGCGGAAGTGGCCCTCATGTACCATCCGGTGCGGTTGTCGCGGGCGCTCGAGACCTTCATCGCGATCGCGCAGGCCGCGCCGCGAGGCGGGCGCAGGATATAGGGGGTCACGGGATCGGCCCTGCCCATGAGCGTCGATTATCCAACGATGCCGCGGCCGTCCAAGACACTCTCTACGCTTGGCGCTACGTTGACCCAACGACGCGGTGGATTTAGCTGCTGCGATTGGGGCTCGCGGCGTCAGCCGTGCTGGCGCCAAATGCAATCATGGGACGGCGCAGCGCCGATAAGGGCTCCGTGTCCTCAGGTGTGTTCCACTGACTCTTTGTGACCACATTCACGCCATGACAAAACTTGCGCGCGTGCTCGTGCTCGTGGTGGCCGTCCCTACCTTCGCCCAGGCTCCAACAATCGACCAGTCACTCGAGATGCGTAGCGCGAGCGCGCCGCGCATCTCGCCCGACGGGAAATGGGTCGCCTACGAAGTCTCCCGCACGAACTGGGACGCGAATGCGTTCGAACAGGAACTGTGGCTGGCCGAGGCATCCGGCGGCCAGCGCATCCGGCTCACCGGCGACAAAGGGTCGAGCTTCGACGCCAGATGGTCGCCCGATGGGAAATCGATCGCGTTCCTGTCTACTCGATCGGTGACGATGCCCGGGGGCAAGCTCGAGGAGTCGACCCAGATCTACCTCATCGCCCCGAACGACGGCGAGGCACGGGAGCTTACACGCATCGAGACCGGGGTCTCGGAGCTCGAATGGTCGCCCGACGGGCATACGATCGCCTTCGTCAGCCAGGATGCGAAGCCGAAAGCGCGCCAGGATCGAGATACCACTTTTGGCGATATCCAAGTCATGGGCGGCGACTATCAGATGAGCCACCTCTGGCTCATCGATGCGTCCGGTGGCGAGCCGCGGCGACTCACCGAGGGCGATCAGTTCACAGTCGGTTCGTTCGCGTGGTCGCCCGACGGCAGCCACATTGCGTTCTCCGCGCAGCGCGAGCCCAACGACGGCTCCTTGAACACCGCGACGATCTACGTCGTCACCGTCAGCGATCGGAGCGTCAAGAAAGTCGTCGACACTCCCGGACCGAATACGAACCCGGTGTGGTCGCCCGATGGCAACGAGATCGCGTTCTCGACCGCCAACGGGAGTCCGTATCTCTACACGAACGAACCCATCGCGGTCGTGAGCGCGAACGGCGGCGCAGTGCGGGCGATCACGACGTCGTTCGATGAGAATGCCTCGCCGTTCGCATGGACAGCCGAGGGCATCTACTTCTCGCCGTTCCAGCGTACCTACCAGGTACTCTGTCGCGTCGACCCGCGCTCGGGCGCCGTCGCATTTCTCTCGGATCCCAAGCGCATCGCCGGACAGTTCTCGCTCGCCCGCCACGCGGGCACCGTCGCGTTCGTGGGCGCGGGAGACAATACATATCCCGAGATCAGCGTCTCCGACCTCAAGCCCTTCGCGCCGAAAGCGCTTACGACCATGGGGGACCAGTTCTCGGCATTCCGGTCCGCCCACCGGCAGCTCGTCCAGTGGAAATCGACCGACGGCGCCGCGATCGAAGGTGTGCTCATCACGCCGCCCGGTTTCGACTCGACCAAGAAATACCCGTTGCTCGTCGTCATCCACTGGGGCCCGAACGCCGTGGACCGGACCAACCTCGACGCGGATCGGTACCACCCGATCGAGCTGTTCGCGGCGAAAGGGGCCGTCATCCTGCAGCCGAACTATCGCGGCTCGATCGGATACGGCGAGAAGTTCCGCGGGCTCAATGTGCGCAACCTCGGCGTCGGGGACTATGCCGACGTCATCTCGGGCGTCGATTATCTCATCGGGCGAGGGTTCGTGGATCGGGCCCGCGTGGGCGCCATGGGGTGGAGTCAAGGTGGGTACATCTCGGCGTTCATCACCACGTTCAGTGATCGGTTCAAGGCCGTGTCAGTTGGCGCTGGAGTATCCGACTGGATGACGTATTACGTGGGTACCGACTTCCATCCATTCACGCGTCAGTACCTGCGCGCGACGCCGTGGGATGATCCAGAGATCTACAAGAAGACCTCGCCCATCTCGTACATCAAAACTGCCAGGACTCCCACCTTGATTCAGCATGGGGGAAGTGATGAGCGCGTGCCCATTGCCAATGGGTTCGAGCTGTACCAAGCGCTCCGCGACAGGGGCGTGCCGGTGCGCATGGTCGTCTATTCCGGGCTCGGGCATTTGATCGATAGGCCGAAACAGCACCGGTCGGTCATGCAAGAGAACTTGGACTGGTTCGGCCACTACATCTGGGGCGAGCGGCAGCTCGGAGCGACCAGGTAGACCGCTCAGTAACGGCGGCGAAGACGCTGGTGCCTGCCAGTGGCGGCTCCCACACGGACCGGCAGCTACAACAAAGTATCTACGCCTTGAGCAATCTCAGGTTCGCGGACCGGGGATCAGTTCTACGGCAACCGATAGATATCGAGGATGCCGCTCGAGGCGTGGTCGTTGGAGCTGCCTTCGGGGACCGCGATCCGGCCGTCGGCGACGATGGGGCTGTTCCAGTGGCCGACGCCGGCGTCGAGCGCGGTGATTTGCGTGCCGGATGCGGGGTCATAGACGCGGACGCCGTGGCCGCCCTGATCGTAGATGAAGAGCAGGCCGCCGGCGATCACGGGGGTGGTGCCGAGATTGTTGTTATGCCAGAGCAGCGTGAGCGTACCGCCGCTGAACGTCCAGGCCGCGGTGGCCTGGTTGTCGGCTCCGAAGAAATACGTGGTGGACATCGTGTGGTAGACTGCCGGGGAGCTGAAGAGATCCTGGGCGTTGGGCGTTCCGGTGACCGACGCTTCGCCGCCGAGGACTGGCGCTGCCCCCGACGTTCCGGCGACGGTGAGGATGCGGATCTTGCCGTCCTTGCCGCCTTGCGCGAGGTAGCCGCTGCCCAGGAGAACGGGTGATGTGGAGCCGAGGTCCTGGTCGGTCGAGTCGAGGCTGCCGGTGTTGGTTGGCGTGTAGTTGCCGAGGATGTGGGTGGCGGTGGAGTCGAGGCGGATGAGCGCGTCGCCCCAGTTCGTATTGCCATCCCAGAGACCGTTGCCGGTGGCGACATAGATGTCACCCGTGGCGGAGTCGATGACCGCACCGCCGCGGCCCCAGATCGCGGAGCCGCTGTGGGCACAATCCGTGGGCGCGATCATCACCTGCTGATCGCTGCAGAGTGAATTCCAGACGTGGAGCAACTGGCCGCTCGTGGCGTCGAGAATCGCAACGTGGCCCTGGTATGGCGGGGCGTCGCCGACATAGCCACCCGTCGTCTCGAAGATGTGGCCGGCGAAATAATTCAGTGACGAAGCGAGCTTCTCGCTCTGTGGCCCCGACGTGATCGCGGTGCTCCAGACCATGTGACCATCGGACACCGCGAGCTTCTGGATAACGCCGTCCGGGGAAGCTGCGTAGATGAAATCGCGGTCCGGGTCAGCGACTGGCGTTGCAGTCGTGACCTGCGCGGAGCCGGCCCACGAGTCGTAGTTCGCTGGCGTGTAGGTCCAGAGCAGAGCGCCCGTATTGGCGTTGACCGCGACCGTCTTGCCGTACGTCGTCGTGAGAAAGAACACATCGTGGGCGGCGCCGCCGACCTTGACGTCACTCAGATAGATGACAGACGCGTCGGCCGTGCCGGGGATCGTCACCTGCTGGCGGACCATCGACGCGACATTGGATGCGGTGATGCCGGTGGGCGCGTTCGAGGTGCTGGATCGTCCAACGTCCCAGCCGAACCTGACCCAGTCGTGGCCTCTGCCGGTCACACTGTCCGGGAGCTGCTGCGACGGCTGGACGGAATTCTTGCCGCACGATGACAGCGCGGCGAAGCCAAGGAGAGGAACGGCGATCCAGCACAAGCGATGCATGGGCACCCAGGGGTTCGAGTCGTCCGGCGCGGCCGTACGTCGATCGGTTCGCGTGCCTCCGGAGACAGCGACGAATGACCGGTCAGGTCGAAACCCGGGCAGCCGCCGGCAGCGGATATACCGTTGCAACCTCTCGTCTTGCATAGGGCATGACCAATGCCAATCGGCAGGTTGCGGGACGAAGGGCGGGATTCGCGGGTTGACCGCAGCTGCCTTGTGTGACGGAGGGACTGGGGACTGGGGATTAGGGGTTGGGGGCTGGGGGCTGGGACAGCCCTAGACGACAAGCCGTGACGCTACAGCGACCACAGTCCACTACCCTACCAGGGGGACGGGGCGAATTTCTGCTGCATCAGGGCCTTCAACTGATCGTGCGGCAATGCCTGGAGGACGCGGCCGTTGAAGCCGGTCATCGTCTGGGCGCCTACGAGCGCATTGACGATGGCTTCCTCCGTGGCCTGGATCGTTGCGAGGAAGAGCGGATCCATCTCGTCATTGTGCAGCATGTCGATGTGCGCCACCGGGCTGGAGGGCGCGCTGCGAGTACCGGGCGCGTGGATCCCGATGTCATCGGCCAGCGGGTTGGCGGTCGAGAACGAGACGAAGATGTCGCCGGAGCCATCGCCCGACGTCCCGCCCACGCGGCCCAGGCCCAGTGTGGCGCGCTTGCAGAGGCGGTCGAGCTGCGCGGACACGAGCGGCGCGTTGGTGGCTACTACAATGATGATCGATCCGACATCGCGCTCCGGGTCCGTGGGGAAACCCATGCCGACAGGGCCGGGTGTCGTGGACACGAGCTTGCCGACCGGTATTCCCGCGATCCGGAGCTGCGAGCGCGATCCCGTGTTGCATTGCACCAGCACACCGACCGTGTAGCCACCCTGATCGGCGGGCAGCACGCGGGATGCGGTTCCGGTGCCGCCCTTGAAGCCGAAGCAGCGCATGCCTGTGCCACCGCCGACATTGCCCTCGGCGACGGCGCCATTCGCGGCGGCATCGAGCGCGTGGAACGTGTCCTCGGGGTGCACATGGAACCCGTTGACATCATTCATCCCGCCGTCGAACGTCTCGGCGACGACCGGCAGCGACCATGGGTACGTCGAGACCCCCTTGGGTTCCTGATCGGCCTGGTGCTTCACCTCCCACGCGATCACCGCGTCGCGGACGACACCGACGCTGTGCGTGTTGGTGATCATCACCGGCCCTTCGAGAAAACCGCCTTCCAGCAGCCATTCCGTGCCGGTCATCTCGCCGTTGCCGTTCTGCGAGAAGAAGCCGGCGAACACCGGGTCTTTGTTGTTCTTGCCGCGCGGAAGGACCGCGGTGACGCCGGTACGGACGGGTCCCTGCCCTACCACGAGCGGCGCGTTGCCGTCGCCCGAGATGAGCGTGGTAAAGCCGACCTCGACGCCGGAGACGTCGGTGATGGCATTGTTGGCGCCGGGCGTGCCTTCGAAGGGGACGCCCAAGTCGCGCGCGCGAACCGGCGCGGCGGCGGCGTGCGTGCGAGTGTCTGGCGCGGAAACCGGCCCCTGCGCCTGGGCGAGCGCCCCACCGCTCACCATTGCCATCGCCACTGCGAGCGTCATGACAGGAGCCATCCGCATCCTCCAGTAGTTCTCTGGTCGCCCCAACAAATCGCCGGAGACAATCTGGTGCGCCGCCCGCGGATTGGCGAATGGACTGCAGGCGTCAGCGGAAGGGAAACTCCGGGTAGCGCGCAAAGAGCGAGGGGTCGCAATCCGGAGCTGCGACACTGCGTTCAATGGTGACCGCGTCGACCTCCGTGTCGGCAACCACACGGATGCTGAGATCGGCGGCCGCCCATACGTGTGCAGAGTTGGATCGGGGCCATACCATGCTTTTGCACGTCGTCCCGTTGCCGCTGCGAATTCCTATATCGCGAGCGATCGAGTCCGCCACGTGCCGGCTCTGGCGGTCCGCCGTTCGAAACACGCGTCCGGACACAAGAGTGCGGCCATCGGCCAGATCGCGGAAGAAATATCCGTGACTGGTGCCGGTGCCACCCGCGCAGCCGTACGTGTGGAACACGGTACCTTCGCGATCCGTCGCGACGTAGCCTGTGTTCAGGAACACAGTGTCGCATTTGACGGGCGCGAAGAGGGTGTTGACTGAATCGGCCGCCGCGGCAAGCGGGTTCCGGCCCGGAGCGATATGGGCGCCCCGGGGAACGGCGCGGCTGCGGGCTGCCGAGTCACCGTGGGAGCAGGCGAGTAGCGCGGGCATGATGAGGGCAAGCGGCACAGCGCGGATTCGCACAGTGGTGCCTCTCGTGAGGGCTGTGCTGATGTAATCACAAAACGGGAAAGAGGCCAGTGCGGCGCAGGCGGCAGATCCGGCCCTGGGGTGCGCACGGCGGCGCACGTCTTGCCATGTAGCACGGCGGACGACGACGTGCGGTATCGAGAATCCGGATTGGGACGGGGGTGCCCCTTCGGGTATCGCGGTCCGCGGATGCGCTGCTACCGGAGGGTTGTCATGAGCGGTGCCGGCATGGCCGGGCTCGAGCCTCCGATTGAGGCGATGCTGGATGCGACCAATCGCGGGGACCGCGACGCATTGCTGGCGGCGTTCGAGCCTGATGCCGTGCTCGTGGACTGGGGGCGTACGTTCACCGGCAAGAAGGCGATCGCCCGGTGGAACGACGACGAGAACATGGGCACGCAGAACAGGATCGAAGTGACCGGCGTCGAGCGATCCGCGGCGGGTGTGGCGGTGAAAGTGGCCGTCTCGGGCACCGGGTACAACGGCGAGGGCACCCTCACCTTCCAACTCGGTGCGCGCGGGATCTCGCGGCTGGTGATTACCTAAGACGGGCTGGCCCGGACCCGCGACGACATCGCCTCTGGCGAGAGCTATGCGGTTCGGCTCGTCCGGTAGAGGGTTGCACCGACCGTGATGAACCAGATCCCCTGGAGGAGCACGATCGCGCCCATTCCGTGCACGTCGAGACGCAGGCTTCCCGACACCACCCCGACGAAGATGACCGGTGCGATCACCAGTCCGTAGATCCCGGCGGCGAGCGGCAGCTTGCGGGTCCGGACAATCGGGATCGACCAGACCCCGATGGCGATCGAGGCGAGGAGCGCGTAAATCTTCGCGAAGGCCTGGTTCAAGAGACCGGTGTACTGGGCGACCATCTCCAACTGCGGGGACGACTGTGGTTGGTCCACGAGTTTCTGCATGATCGGGATCGCCACCAGTCCGCTGAGGGTTGCCGCGATGGTGACGGCGACGAGCGCCAGCCCATAGATCGAGAGTGCGGACATGGCGAGGCGGTTGGGCGAGTCCAGGTACCGTGCCAGGGCGAGGGCGCCGAGGAATGCGACCGGGTTGCTGAGAATCGCCAAGATGTGTACGGCCTCGCCGAGCATCGCGACGGTGGCGAACTTGCCCGGAGCAAACAACTCGTGGCTTGTCGGGTGGACGGCCATGACGAGGATCCCTGCAATGGCGGCGGCGATGATCGCGGCACCACCCAGTCGTGTGTCAGTCATGCATTCAAGCGTAGATTCAGGAGGCGCGGCTGTCGACAGCGTTCGCCGAACAAACAGGGGCGATATGTCCGGAAACTCCCAATCGCGCGGCCAGCAGACCGATCCTCGGGTGGAGCGGACGCGGGGCCGGCTCGGCGCCGCGATGCTGGCGCTGATTCAGGAGAAGCCATTTGACGCGATCACCGTGCAGGAGCTGCTCGATCGCGCGGGCGTGGCGCGGTCAACGTTCTACACGTATTTCCGCGACAAGAACGATCTCTTCATCAGCGACGTGGACGAGTTTCTGGAGCGCGTGGCGACGGGGTTGGTGGGGCGGGGCGAAGCCGGGCACCGGGTGGCACCGGTGCGTGAGTTATTCAGTCATGTCGGCGAGTCGCAAAAGCTGTATGCCGCGTTCATGGCATCCGGCCGCATCCACGAGTTCCTGGATCTGAGCCGCGCGCATTTCACGCGAGGGATCGAGGCGCGGCTGGCGGAACTGCCGCGCGGTGCCAGGCTGACGCCTTCGCAGCGGGCGGCGTTTGCGCACGCGTTTGGCGGGGCGTTGGTGTCGCTGCTGTCCTGGTGGGTCGATGGCGGGTGTGTGATGACGCCCGCGGCGATGGACGAGCTATTTCACGCGATGGTATGGTCGGCGGTGGGGACCAACTAGAGAGTAGAGACCAGGCAGACCGGTATGCCGATCAGGCTCGTTTGAGCATCTCGAGGGCCTGGTGGGCGGCGCGGCGGCCTTCGGTGCTGGCTTCGATCCAGTTCTGGTTGCCGGCGAGTTCCGAGTGGGCGAAGGTGAGCGTGCCGAGGGGGCGGCGGAGCACGTCGCTCGGTGCGGGCTTGCCGTCGCGGCCGGCGTAGAAGCCCGGGCCTGGCGTGATGTACGCGTGGCCCCAGCGGTTCATGACGATGCCTGCGACGTCGCGTTTGGGGTCGAAGCCGCCGGGGCTGAACATCTTGACCATTTGCTGCAGGATCGCGGACTCGTATTCCCGGTACGTCGTGCCGAAGAGACGAGTGCGGGCGACCTTGCCCTGCTCGGCCAGCCCGAGGCCGTGCTGATTGAACGGAACGTAGAACGTCAGGATGTTGGGCTGGTCGGGATCGAGTGGCGGGCGGTAGTCGCCGATGTACATGTTGGGGCGGAGGTTGGCAGTGAAGCCGAAGCCGCCGCGCCATGAGCACGCCGTGTAGCCCATCTTGTAGAGGAAGCGCCAGTTGTCGAGGGCGACATTGACGACGAGCATCGGGGCGCGCGGGAATTCCTCCATCGCCGCGCGGTATTCATCGGGCAGGTGCTGGATGGCGTGCTTGGCCGTCCAGTTCGCGGCGGCCCAGATGACCGCACGTCCGCGGACCGTGTAGAGCTGGCCGTCGCGCGTGTAGGTGATCGTCGCGGGCTCGCCGGCGGCGCTCCCACCGTTTCCGGCATCGTGCACGAGGCGGATGACGGTGGTACTGGGGCGCATCCGTACCGGTGCGTTTGGGCGATCGAGTGCTTCGAGGCGGATCTGGCCGTTGTGGATGCTGGCGAAGTCCGTGCCGCCGGCGATTGCGTCGGGGATCAGGGCTTTGAGGATGCTGCGCATGATCCCGTCGTTGCCGCCGGGGAACGAGTGAAAGTCCGCGGGGACATTTGCCATCTTGTGATCGCGAATGAAGAGAATCCCCGAGGGTGAGAGTCCGGTGAAGCCCGGGAACTCATCGTAGAACGCCGCGTAGGCCGAGAGCACGTCACTGCCAAGGCCGATCGATGCCGAGAGCAGCGGGTCGGCGTAGCGCGCCACCTCGGCCGGCAGTTTGCGGACATTCGTGAGGTATTGCTCGTACGTCATGCTATCGAGCCACTTCTTCAGTCCGGCGGCGTCACCCTTCCACTGTTCGACGGGCTCGTTCTGCCATCGGAGGAGCTCGCGCCGGAGCTCCGGCGACCAGGGTGTGCCTTCGAGGTTGTGGCCCCAGGGGTTGCGGACCCAGTGGGGTGTGGGCTCGTCGAAGAAGAAGCCGTGGTTCTCGAAGTCGTCGGCCCAGACCTGGTGGATGAAATTGTCGCGGCCGAAGAGCATCGGTGTGCGATCGGAGCGCAGCTTGCCGTACTCGAAGTCGGGTGGCAGGCCGAGGTCGCGCCACATTTCGCCGCGCCATCCTTCGCGGGGCGCGTCGGTGTCGTTGGAGCCCTGGGGACCGATCAGGCGTTGGCCGCGGACGACGAATTCATTCCGCTTGGCTTCGCCGCCCATCAGGTTGTTGTTGTCGAGGATGAGGACCTTGCGACCGGGTCCGCCTTCCTTGATGTAGAAGTAGGCGGCGGCCATGCCGGAGAAGCCGCCACCGACGACGACGAGATCATAGGTCTCGTTGGTGGCCGCGGCGGCGGCGATCCGTTGCTCGTAGAGGCCATCGCGGAGGCCGTGGCCGGCCGTGACGACGTCCCAGGTGTTGCCATTGGCGCGGGCGTAGTCGCCAACGCCGGAGAAGCCGGCCCACGGGTTTGCGGGCTGGGTAGCCGCGGCTCGCATCGTGGCTGGTATCGCGGCGGCCGGGGGCTGCGCGTGAGCGGCGGGCGCGTCGGCGCCGAGGAGGGCGGCACCCGCGCCGATCGCGACGGCATTCAGAAAATCGCGGCGGGTGATGTCGCGGCCCATGCCGAGGTCCTCTTCCTCTTTGGTGAGAGGGAGGCGTGGGGTCGTGGCGTCGTCACTCATGGGGCACCGGCCGTTGAGTTTTGGGGACTCGTATTATGGGACCACGTCGCATTTGATGAGAAATGAGATGTCGTGGCCGATGCCCTGCTGTCAAGGCGGGGCCGTTGTGGCGGGCTTCTCAAGAGCGGGATTCGGACTAAGATGAATGAGCCCTCCGCATTCTCACCGATTGGGAGATTCCGATGAAAGCGTTCATACCAGTTGTGGTGCCCATACTGCTGATTGCCGGCCTGCTGCCGCGTGGCGTTGCCGCGCAGGAGGCGCCTACTGGTGCCGAGCCTGGGGCTGCGTTGCTGGCGATGGTCGTGTTGCCGGCGAAGGGCGGCGCGAAGCTGACGGTGAGCACACCGGCGTGGAAGGCGGGCGGTGACATCCCGTTCGAGAACACGCAGTATCGCGGCAACGTGTTCCCGGGGCTGCAGTGGAGCGCGGGTCCGTCGGGGACGCAGTCGTATGTGATCATCATGCAGGATCCGGACGCGATGCGGAACGGCGCGCCGATTCTGCACTGGACGATGTTCAACATTCCGGGAACGGTGACCAAGCTCGACGCCGGAATGACCGCGCCGCCGACGGGTTCCCAGTACGGGCCGAACATTCGTGGGGCGAGCCAGCCGTACATGGGACCACGCACGCCGCCGGGTCCGAAGCACCGGTATCACCTGCAGGTGTTTGCACTGGGCACGACGCTCGCGCTGCAGGCGAACGCGAGTTACGGCGATCTCATCGACGGGATGCGCGGGCAGGTGCTGGCGAGTGGCGAGGTGATTGGGCTTGGGCGGGCGGCGCCTCCGGGGCCGGGGCACTAAGCGACGACCAATCGGGCCGGCCCGACCGGCTTTCGGTGGGCGACTGGCAGGGCGGGTCATGACCCGCCCCTATCAGGGACATAATCGTTCGACGCCGCCGGCCCCTGCTGGTGCTGCGATTTCGAAGCATTCCCGGCACTGGCGAAATGGGCGGACCCGTCCGCCAAACATGGTGTGACCGACGTGCCCGGCGGTGCGGATCCCTTTTCATGGTGGGACTGGGCATACCGCTTGCCATTCCCTCAAGTGAAGCACTCACAAGAGGGAGACCATGCGACAGCACATTTTACGGCACGGCCTATCGTGTTTCGCGGTCGTGGCTGCTCTCGTCGGAGTTGCCGGCACGGGGTCCGACTTGGCGGCCTGAGTTCGGCGGTCTCCGGAAGCGGTCTGGGCACTGTGGTTGCAGAAGGCTTAGGCATGTTCTTCCATTCGTGGGCCGATATCGGGCGGGTTGGGGTTGTCGCCGCGATTGTGTTCCTGATGATCGTCGCGATGCTGCGGCTTGTGGGACAGCAGGCGTTGGCGAAAATGTCGGGCTACGACATCATCTTCACTGTGACGATCGGCTCGATCATTGCCACCGTCATCCTTTCCCGGGATGTCACGGTGAGCGACGCTGCGGCAGCCGTCATTACTCTGGTTGGGCTGCAGGAGCTCGTTCGGTGGCTACAGTCGCGGTGGCTCACCGTGCACCATGCGGTACGCCAGCAACCGCATGTGGTGCTCTGGGATGGCAACCTGCTCGAGGACCGGCTGCGTGCGACGAGCACCAGCGCGGACGAGGTTCGCGCGGCAGTGCGCAGGATGGGAATCCGGTCGCTTAGCGATGTTCGCGTCGTTGTGCTCGAAAACGACGGTGAGTGGTCGGTGGTTCCGAAGTCTGCTGCACTGAGCGATGAGTCCGCGTTCATCGGATTACCGATTCCGGACTTAGGTGCCAGCCATACGAACGACAAGCGCAGGCACGCGGTACCAGTTCCTCCGGACCGGCTCCCCTAGACGTCTGTCCGCTGCTCCTTAGAGCGAAGGGGGCGCTGGCGGCTACTATGACACGAGCGCCATTCGATCGCGGCGCGTGGCGGTCCACTCCGCATGGTGCAATAGCCGCCGGAGCACGATCAGCGCGGCGGTCAGGTACGCGAGATTCGCCGGAATCCACATGATCAGTCCGGCCAACTGCTGATCTTGCAACGCCGTCAGACCCCAGGCGGCGGCTTCGGTGCCGTAGGCGGGGTACCACGGAGCCCGTGCGACCGCGATTAGCGCGCCGAGGGCGGCGGTATGGATTGCGGTTGTAAACAAAAGGAGGATCGACAATCCGAGCGCTTCGCGCTGCCGGGGGCGCATCACCACCGACCAGAAGAGCAAAGCGCTCCCGATGAACGTCGCATGTTGCAGCGCGTGCACCGGTTCGTGCCGGAGCGCAACCTGAAAGAGCGCCGGTATGTGCCAGGCCCAGATCACGACGGCGTGAACAAACGATGCGATCACCGGCTGCGTCGCCGCGTACCGGATCCTGCGGAACAGGGGCGTCACCAGCAGGACTCCCACGCGTGCCCGCGCGCCCGGAGGCATCGCCCACATCATGGCGACAGCGGGCCTGCGCAGCGATGAGGAGGGGAGCCGCAAGGGTCATGAGCAGCTCGTGCTGCACCATGTGCACCCAGAACAGTCGTTCTGACGCGGCGTGAATCGGCGAGACCAGGGCGATTACCAGAATTGTCCACCCAGCCGCGAACGATATCGCCTCCCAGGGATGCACAGCGCGTGGCCTGCCAGCCGCCCAGAGCTTTCCCAGGCCGAGCGAATACCACAGAGCCCCGAGCATGAGAGGCGCCACAATTCCCAACTCCGGCGACCATGCCAGAGGGACGGATCGGGTGGCGGCGGCCGGTATCACGCCTGCAAGCATGGTTGGAACATGATCACGGCGAGCCACTGTGCCAGAATGACGAGCGCCGCGACGCCGCCGGTCATCATCGCGACTCCCGCGAGGAAGCGTGTGCGACCGGCCCTCTCGGCGCTCGCGCCGTCGCCGGGAGCGCCTGCGGCCGACCGGCGATAGGTGGCAAGCGCCGAGGCAGCGAGAATACACACGACAACGAGGCAGAACACAGGGACGGCGCGCAGCGGTGCGTGCAGGGTGCCGCGCAAAGCCGGTGCGGTGCCGCCGTAGATCAACTCCTGGTTCAGGAGTGCAACGAGTGGCGGAGCGATGACGCCGAGTGCGAGTGCGCCGGCGGCCGGCGTCAGCCTGCGAGATGGGGCGTCTGATCCTGACGAACCGGTTCAGACGACATGGGGAGCGACATAGACGATGAGGTAGATGGGAATCCAGACGCCGACCGTGAAATACCAGTAGAAGCTGTTGTCCGCGGCGTCGCTGAACGACTTCACCGGCATGCTGCTTCACAAGAAGAAGAGCGTGAGCCCGATCGTGTCGAGGACGTCGAGCAGGAGCAGCGACGTGTGAAAGCCGACGATCGTCCACGCCGCGCTGCCGTACGCGGTCGTGTCCCAGCGCGTGTTGAGCGCCCACAGCTCCCACCAGCGCAGCACGACCGTCGGCACGGACATGATGCACGTGATGAGCAGCCACCGCTTGCACCGCCGGCGTCGTCGAGGCGTCTGCGCCGCGCGCGCGACGCAGCATCGCCGGGATGATGCTCACGAGCATGATCGCCAGGTTGATCGTCGGGATCAGCAAGCGACGGATACGGCGTGCGGAGCGGCGGCCACGCTGTCGTAGTTCTGGCGCGAGGTACAGGTAGCGACGCGATGAGCAGCGCGGTCGTCCATCCTTCGATCGTCATGAAGCCGAGCGTGCCCCACCACATCAGGCTGCGCCGATCCGAAGGTGACCGTCGGCAGCTGCGACGACGTCGCCGGTCGCGGCGCAGCGGTTTCATGCGCGCTCCACGACCGTGCCGTCGGGCAGCGCGACGCGCTCGCCGCTCGACGTCGGATCGGTACTCTGCCATCCCCAGCCGAACAGGCCGATCAGCGAGCAGCCCGAGCCCGCCGAGCACGAAGTACGGCGAGAAGATCGAGCCGATGAAGACACGCCCATGCAGAGCGCGAGGTACAGCGGCCAGATCGACCCGGTGGCGACGCGTGCCGCGAGATCCGGCCGCGCGTCGAACGTCGTCGTGACGAGCACCTCGCGCCGGTCGGTGCGCAGTCCGGTCACGACCGGCAGCTCGACTGTCGGTCTCCCACAGCGGATGCCGGCTCGCGCACGACCGGGGTGTGCACGAAGTTGTAGCTCGGCGGCGGCGACGCGCGTCGCCCACTCGAGCCCGACGAGTCCCACGGATTGTCGCCCGCGAGCTCGCCCGCCGCACCAGCTCGCGACGGCGTTGATGACGAAAACCAGCACCGACAGCGCGATCGTGACCGCGCCGATCGTCGCGACGAGGTTGAGCGGTCCCCATCCCGTCGGCGCGAGATACGTGTAGACGCGCCGCGGCATGCCGTCGAGCCCGAGCATGTGCATCGGGAAGAACGTGACGTTCATGCCGATGAAGAACAGCCAGAAGTGCACCTTGCCCAGCGTCTCGCTGAGCATCCGGCCGGTGATCTTCGGGAACCAGAAGTAGAACGCGCCGAAGAGCGGCATGACGCCGCCGCCGATCAGCACGTAGTGGAAGTGCGCGACGACGAAGAACGTGTCGTGCGCCTGCTTGTCGAACGGCACCGACGCGAGCATCACGCCGGTGATGCCGCCGTTGATGAACGTGAAGATGAAGCCGAGCACGAACAGCATCGGCACCGTGAGCCGCGGCCGTCCGGCCCAGATCGTGGCGATCCAGCAGAAGATCTGCACGCCGGTCGGGATCGCGATCAGCATGCTCGCCGCCGTGAACAGGCTCTGGCCGAGCTCCGGGATCGGCGTCGCGAACATGTGGTGCACCCACAGGCCGAACGCGAAGAACGCCGTCGTGATGTTCGCCAGGACCATCGCCGTGTAGCCGAAGACCGGCCGCCGGCAGAACGTCTCGATGATCGGCGTGACCATGCCGAGCGCCGGCAGGAAGATGATGTAGACCTCGGGGTGGCCGAAGAACCAGAAGATGTGCTGCCAGAGCAGCGCGTCGCCGCCTTCGGCGGGATTGAACCAGTGCATGTTCACGGCGCGGTCGGTCGCGAGCATCAGCGTGCTGCCGGTCGCGACGGCGGGCATCGCGAAGACGATCATGAACGCGACGACGAGCTGCGCCCACACGAAGAGCGGAATGCGATTGAGCGACATGCCGGGCGCGCGCATCTTGAACGTCGTGACGATGATGTTCACCGCGCGCGCACGAGCGCCGCGATCTCGGTGAACGTCACGACCTGCGCCCACACGTCGACGCGGTGGCCCGGCGAGTACGCCGGGCCCGAGAGCGGCACGTACGCGAACCAGCCGGTGTCGGGTCCCGTGTTCGCGAACAGCGAGACGTACAGGAACACGACGCCGACGAGGTACGTCCAGTAGCCGAACGCGTTGAGCCGCGGAAACGCGACGTTGCGCGTGCCGACCATCAGCGGCACGAAATACAGCCCCATCGCCGTCATGATCGGCACGGCGAAGAGGAACATCATCGTCGTGCCGTGCGTCGTGAAGAGCTGGTTGTAGCGGTCGGGCCCGATGAGCGTGTTCTCCGGCCGCGCGAGCTGCAGTGCGCATCATCGCCGCCTCGATGCCGCCGGCGAGGAACATCAGAAACGCCGTGACGATGTAGCGCTTGCCGATCGACTTGTGGTCGACGGACGTGAGCCAGCCCCAGAGCCCCTGGCGTCGCGCCACGTCGCGTCGAGCGCGGCCGTCTCGTCGCGAGCGCCGCATCGGCGAGCGTGACGTCCGCGGGCAGGCTCGCGTCGATCGGCGGCGCCGGCGTCACTTGAGCGTCTCCAGATAGGAGACGAGCGCGTCGAGCTCGCGCGGGCGTGAGCGGCAGCGCCGGCATGCGCACGCCCGGCTTGATCGCCGCGGATTTCGATCCACCGCGTGAGATTCGCGCGCGTGTTGGCGAGCGTGCCCGCGGCGATCGTCGATGCGGCTCTTGAAGTGCGTGAGGTCCGGGACCGACGGTCGCGCGCGCCTCCGTGCCGCCGATCGCTGTGGCAGACCGCGCAGCCGCTGCTCATGAACACGCGCTGGCCGTAGAGCAGCGTCGAGTCGGTCGGCGGCTCGTGGTGGCGCCGACGCCGGCGGCGAGCCAGGCCGCGAACTTCGCCGGCGGCTCCGCGACGATGTAGAAGCGCCATCTTCGCATGCTGCAGCCCGCAGAACTCGGCGCACTGCCCGCGATAGACGCCCGCGGTGTCGGCCTGAACCAGAGCGTGCTCACGTAGCCGGGAATGAGATCCCGCTTGCCGTTGAGATTCGGCACCCAGAAGCTGTGAATGACGTCGGCCGCGCGGAGCTTGAACTGCATCGGCTCGCCCGACCGGCACGTGGATCTCGTTCGCCGTGCCGACGCGCTTGCTCGGGATCGGGATCCTCGTACGTCACCTCCCACCACCACTGGTGTCCGACGACGTCGATCGTCAGCGCGCGCTGCGGGTGTTCGCGCGAGCAGCCGGCCGACCGAGAAGTCGTAGGCGAGGAAGCCGGCGAGGATGAGGACCGTGGCGAACGTCGCCGCCGGTGACGACGCGCTCGATCGCGGTGGTCGCGCGATACGTGGCTCAAGTCCGTCGCGCCGTCGCGCGCTCGCCGCGGCGCGCGCAGCGCGGCGTACAGCGACGAGCGCGGCGACGCCGAGCCAGATCGACGACTCCCGACGCCGAACATCCACCACCACAGGCTGGCGACGGCGCGGGCCTGCGGCGAGGCGGGACCGAAGACCGAGTGCATGGCTCAGGGCAGCTGCGACGAGGGCGGCAGCCCGGATTCGACTGGTGTGGCCGCGGGCGTTTGGACGGGCGCCGGCTTCACCATCATGTGATCGTCGCGGGTGGGACGCGCGCCTTTGGGCGTGAGTCCGCTCAGCGACCGCACGTACGCGACGAGCTGCCAGATCTGCTGATCGTTGAGCCGGGACTTCCACGACGGCATCCCGTTCGGCCGCCCTTCGGCGATGCTGGCGAAGATCTGATCCGGCCGACTGCCGTAGATCCACTCGTCATCCATCAGCGGCGGTCCCATGCCGCCGCCGCCGTTCGCGTGGCAGCCGCTGCAGTTCATCTGCTCGAAGAGCAGCTGGCCTTCGGAGGTGGCGTACGCGTTGTCGTCGTACGGCCCTCGGATGGTATCAGCGGGGAAATCTGGACCGGGCCGCAGCGGCACCTGCGCGACGAACTGCGTTGGTGCTGCCGGGGCGCTGAACTCAGTCGCCGCGCCTCACGGTCGCAGCCTGTGGCGACGACAGAGAGCGCGAATCCGGCGCACGTCGCGAGCATGGCG
The DNA here is from genome assembly GCA_963706505.1 of uncultured Gemmatimonadales bacterium. Lineage (GTDB taxonomy): Bacteria > Gemmatimonadota > Gemmatimonadetes > Gemmatimonadales > Gemmatimonadaceae > Palsa-1248. Next base: position 157,378 of record CAVPLX010000002.1, on the reverse strand, counting down.
GCGGCCGGGCGCCCGTATGCGGTCACAGCCCGAACACGTAGAGCGTGCCTCCCTTCGCCGCTTCGAGGAAGATCCTGCATCGCGTTGACGAAACCGAGTGCGGCGGTGGAGTCGCGCGGATCGAGGCCGCCGGCGACGATGGCGCCCGCCAGCCGCCGACGCCCGACAGCACGGCGACGTACTGCTGGCCGTCGGGTCCGCGATAGGTGATCGGCTGGCCGATGATTCCCGAGCCGGTCTTGAACTGCCAGAGCACGTCGCCGGTGCGCGCGTCGACCGCCTTGAACCAGCCGTCCATCGTTCCGTAGAAGACGACGTCGCCCGCGGTGACGACCGTGCCGCTCCACACGGGCAGATCCTCCTTGATCGCCCACACCTGCTTGCCGGTCTCCGGATTCCACGCCTTGAACTCGCCGCGATTTCCGCCGGGGCCCGGGTACATCTTCACGTTCATGCCGACGTACGGCGTGCCGGCGATGTAGTTCGCCGAGAGGCCTTCCTCGTCCATGCACAGATTCTGGTGCGGGATGTAGAGCAGGCCGGTGCGCGGCGAGAACGCCGACGGCTGCCAGTCCTTCGTGCCCGGCGAGGCGGGGCAGATCTCGCGCACGACCTTGCCCGACCTGCGGTTCCTTGCTCGGGATTGTACAGCAGCTCGCCGGTCGTGAGATCCACGCCGGTCGTCGCGTTGACGAAGCCGAACGGCTCGGCCGAGAGCACCTCGCCCGTCGTGCGATCCATCACGTAGACGTAGCCGTTGCGATCCGGACGCAGGAGCACCTTGCGCGTCGTGCCGCCCATCGGCATGTCGACGAGCATCTGCTCGTTGACGCCGTCGTAGTCGTGCAGATCGTGCGGGCGAGATCTGGTACGCCCACACCGCCTCGCCCGTCTCCGGCCGTGCGCGCGAACAGCGTCGACGTCCACTTGTTGTCGCCGGGCCGCATCGCGGGATTCCACGGGCCCGGGTTCCCGGTGCCGTAGTAGATGAGATCGAGCGTCGGAGTCGTACGAGATCCAGCCCCACGCCGTGCCGCCGCCGATCTTCCACTGTCCGGCGGCCACGTGCTGACGCCGAGGTCTTTCCCGCGGTCCTTCGGGTAGAACGGCTTGAAGCGCGAGCCGATGAGGACATCTTGATCCGGGCCGGTGCGGTACGCCGTCCACACGACCTTGCCGGACTGTCTCGTCGAGCCCCTTGAGCCAGCCGCGCACGCCCATCTCGCCGCCCGAGTCGCCGACGAGCACGCGTCCCTTGACGACGAGCGGCGCCATCGTCATCGTCTCGCCGATGTTGATGTCGCCGACCTTCGTGTTCCACACCTGGCTTTCCGGTCGCCGCGTTCGAGCGCGATCGTGTGGTCGTCGAGCGTGTTGAAGAACAGCTTTCCGTCGTCGCAGGCCAAGCCGCGATTCACGACGTCGCAGCACGCGACGCCCTGCGCCGCGAGCTCGGCTTGGGGTGGTATGTCCACTTCGTCGGCAGACCGGTTTCGTGAGGTCGAGCGCGTAGACGTAGTTCGGGAACGGCGTGATGATGTACATCGTGCCGCCCACGACGATCGGCGCCGCTTCGTGACCGCGCAGGACGCCGGTCGAGAACGTCGCGATGGCGCGGAGCTTCCTGACGTTGGTCGTGTTGATCTCCCTCAGCCCGCTGAACCGCGTCGACGCGAAGTCCTTCGCCGGCCGCACCCATTGACCGTCTTCGGGCGATCCGCCAGCTGTTCCGCTGGGCGGCACAGTGCCCCTACTGGCGTGCATACCGGCCGAGCTAGCCGAGACGTCGGGCTTGCACGCGAGGAAGAGGCCGAGAGCGGTAATAACCGCGGCACGCCAGATCCGCGCGTGGTGACGCCGGCACTCGCGTCTGTAGGCGACGGACCGCTCCACGGCTGGGCTGCTTTGCAGAAAGCGTTCCCGGCCGGCAGCGCGGACTCAGCTGTCAGAGAGGTGGTGCTTGCCGCTTAGGCGGCTCCGCAGGCGAGGAGTGTTCGGGCGTTTGGCGACTCGCCGACTGACCGCGAACCCGGCATAGCGTTTGCCCTTTCGCTCAAACGCAACACACTCACAACAGAGGGCACAATGCGACGGCACATCGGATGGTGCTTCGCGGTCGCGATCGCTTTAGCTGGCGTAGCGGGCGGGGCACACGCGCAATCGACGAGTCAGGACACAGCACGGGACTCTTCGCGAATGGGCGACTCAGTCACACACAAAGCCAAGCACCACAAGCATCACAAGATGACGAGCAACGGCAGCGTCGCGGATTCGACGACGAACCAGAGTCAGTCGGGGGTGGTGGATAGTTCGGGGAAATCCACGCTAGGTCCCAAGATCAAGAAGACGACTCCAACGCAGGGGCAGCCCGTGACTTCGAAGGGCGATACGCTGCGGAAGGACAGCGCGCGGATGGGAGCGCCGCCGGACACGACCAAGCCGACATTGCCGCAGTAGTGACGGGGGGGAGAAGGCTAAGATCATGGCGCAGCAGGCGACCGTGATACAGCGAATCACGGCGCCTGCTGCGGCATTTGTTGGGGGCAGTTCGTGAGCAAAGCCTTTACGGGAGTCGCCAGATGTCGAGGATCCCCGTGGTGGCGTGGTCTCTATAGTTGCCTTCAGGGAGCACGATCATGTGGTCGATGACGATCGGGCTGTTCCAGTGGCCGTTGCCGGCGGGGAGTGCGGTGACGAGGTTCCCGGACGACGGCACGTAGACGCGGAGACCGCCGCCGTGGGCGTCGTAGATGTACAGCAGGCCGCCCGCGATGACGGGGCTCGTGCCGCCATTGTGGTTCTGCCACAGCGGGTAGATCTTGCCGCTGCTCACGGTCCATGCCGTGGTGCCGTCGTTGTCCGTCACGTACACCGACGCTCCTGACCCGCTCCGCCGCACGGCTACAGCCGTGAACACGCGGTTGCCGGCCGGTGTCGACACGGCCTGCAGCTCACCGCCCGAGTGCGGGGCTGCGCCTGTCATGCTGGTTCCGCTGAGAAGCCTGATCTTGCCGTCCTTACCGGCTTGCACGATGTCGCCGCCCACGAGAGCGGGTGACGTCGAACCGATATCCGCGTCGGCGTCCGCTAGTGCGTTGGAGTTGGAGGGGGTGTAGTTGCCGAGTATGTGCGTCGCGTTCGAGTCGAGCCTCACGACTGCGTCGCCCCAGTACGTCTTCCCATCCCAGCGGCCGTTGCCGGTCGCGACGTAGATGTCGCCGGTGGCCGAGTCGATCACTGCGCCGGCGCGGCCCCAGATCGCGGATCCGCTCTCGGGGCAGTCGCTCGGCGCGATGATTCCCGTGCGGTCGCTGCACAGGGAGTTCCAGACGTGGAGAAGCTTGCCGCTCGCCGCATCGAGAATCGCGACGTGCCCCTGGTAGGGTGGTGCGTCGCCGATGTAGCCGGCGGTCATGGCGATGATGTGGCCACCGTAGTAGCTGAGCGGCGAGGCAATCTTCTCCTTCTGCGGAAGTGATGTGATCGCCGTGCTCCACGCCGCATGGCCGTCGGTGACGGCGAGCTTCTGGATGTGCCCGTCCGGCGATGCCGCGTAGATGAACTGGCGGTCCGGGCCGGCGACTGGTGTGGAGTTCGTGACCTGGGCCGATCCGGCCCATGACTGATACTCCGGCGGCGTGTAGGTCCAGAGAATCGCGCCGGTTTTCGCGTCGATCGCGATCGTCTTGCCGTAGGTCGTCGTCACGAAGAGCGCATCGTGCGGCGCGCCGCTGACCGGTACGCCTGCCAGGTAGATGGCCGACGCGTCCACGGTGCCCTCAAGCGTGATCTGCTGGCGGCGCATCGACGCGACATTCTTGTCGTTGATACCCGTGGGCGCTATCGACACGCTCGTGCGTGCGAGGTCGTAGCCGAACTGCGTCCAGTCCGGGCCAGGCGCGACGTTGGCCAGCAACGGCGATTCCTGTTGTGCCGAAAGAGTGACAAACGGAAAAATGACGGCAGCGACTGTGGGCAAGACACGACGCATGGTGTGCTCTGGTTTAGTGAGTTCTGGCTGACACACCCAAAAGTATCGCGAGGCCGGGCTGCTGTACCGCCTGTACCCCGGGACCGGCCACAGCGGTCCCTACGTCACGCACAGTGTCGGGGCTGATGCGGACTCTGGACATCACCTTGTTTTACTCGTTTCACGAGCTTGGATCGCGGCCGATCAAGCGCCAACACTGGCTTCCAGGCAAAGGTGCTGAGTCTTTTTCCGGTTGCTGACTCGCACCGTCACCGCTTCGAGATTGTGCACAACAATGGTCGCCCTGCTGAGCGCCTCGGGCGGAAACGTGCTTGAGACCGCGACCGCGCGCATGCCACCGGCATGTGCGGCATCGAGACCTGCGGGGGCATCTTCGACGACCACGCAGGCGCGGGACGGAGCGCCGAGCCGTGCGGCCGCGGCGAGAAACCCTTCCGGGTCTGGCTTGCCATGCGCGACCTCATCGGCGCACACCATCACGGGTGGTATCGGTAGTCCAACCGCGCGCAGGCGGTGCTCGGCGACGGCCCGCACACCAGACGTGACGATAGCCCAACAGGATGGAGGGAGTTGCTGGATGAGAGCCGGCGCACCGGGTCCCGCGACAAGTCCTGCAGTGGTGCGCGCCTCGTGGGCCGTGAGTTCCGCGACCTCGCTGCTGGCATCGAGGTGAGGAGCGACGAGACGGACCGTCTCCAGGGCTCGCCGGCCGTGTGCGACTCGCAGGATAGCTGAAGGGTCGAGGTCGTGCCGCGCCGCCCACGATCGCCACGCCTCCTCGATACTGGCCGTCGAGTCGACCAAGACCCCGTCCAAGTCGAACAAGACCACCTGGCAGAACAATCGTGCGATGTACCCTGGCATTTCACGTCATTTCGCGGAGCGCTGATGTGCCGATGTGCCGCCAATCATTTCGAGTGCACTGCCAACTCTGCTGCACGTGCATCACGAAAGCTATCGCCTCGCGGGCCACAACTGATTTGCGCGGTTCATGTCCGGGTAGAGGCCGTCGGGGTCGATTTCCACCTTCACGACCGCGGGTGCGGACGCGACACGGACGATTTGGCGCCGAGCGCCGGTGAGCCATGCCGTGACCGGCAGCTCGAGGCGTTGGACCTGGCCGCCGGTGCGGGTGATCGCGAGACGCACGGGCATCGGGGCGAGTCCGCGGTCCTCGATCGTAATGGCGGTGGAGTCGCCTTCCGGCTGCACTGAGGCGATCGCCTGGTCGAGTGGCCATGGCTCGTAGAACCACGTCGTCCAGAACCACGACAGGTCCTGCGCGGACATTCTGCGACATCGTGTTGAAGAAGTCGTACGGATAGGGGTGTTTGCCCACCCAGCGGCGCCCGTACTCGCGAAGTCCCAGGTGGAACGTCGGCTCGCCGAGGATCCCGCGAAGCGCCGCCAGCACCTGCGCGGTCTTGTCGTAGAACATCACGAAGTAGAACTCTCGCGGGTACAGATCGCCGTCCCACATGAGCGTCATGTCGTTGCCCGCTCGCGCGGCTCCGAGGTACAACTCGCGCTGCCCTTGTTCCGAGTCGTTCGGGCGTCCACCCGCGCGTGGCTCGCCGTAGATCATCCGCATGGCCTGCGCGACATCGTACTGCGTGAAACCCTCATCCATCCACGGGTAGCGTGCCTCGTTGGATCCGACCTGCATCGGGAACCACATGTGGCCGGTCTCGTGCATCAGATCGCCCGCCAGCGACAGCGTGTCGGCCCACGGGGAAATGAGCGTCATCATCGGATACTCCATGCCGCCGCCGTCGAGCACACCCTCCATCGATGTCATCTCCGCCCATGGGTACGGCCAGAGGTAGGCGGACAGTTTCTCGATCGCGTCGCGGGTGAAGCGGGCGCCGCCGAGTGCCCATGCGGCGGCGGGCTTGGAGATCTGAAACAGGCTGAAGATGTCAACCGTGTCGTGCGCCGCCGCGTTGTCCGAGCGCGGCACGAGCGCGCGCGTGGCATCCCAGACATACCGGTCGCTCGTGCCCCATGCGAAGTCGCGCACGTCCGACGCGGTGAAGTGCCAGGTCGCGGTAGCGGCGCCTGGGACGAACGAGGCCGCCGCGGCTGGCCCGGGCTCGGATATGTGCATCACGTGGCCGGTGTGCCGTGCCTCGGCGAGATTCGCGAGCGCTGCGGGCGAGAGCACTTCGGCGGCGTTCTCGAGCTTCCCGGTGGCGCCGACCGGCCACGCGTGGGGGACCGTGACGCGCACGTCGTAGTCCGCCGGGTCCATGTAGAACTCGGCGGCGAGCACATACGGGTCGGTCACCCAGCCGGACACATTGTCGTATACGGCGATCTGCGGATACCAGTAACCCATGAAATAGACGTGGTGGCCTTCGCGGCCCTGGCGTCCATCGGACGGTGACTCTGGGGGGACATAGGACCAGGAGAACTCCAGGTGCGTGCTGTCGTGCGGGGGGAGCGGTGACGCCAGGGGGATCCACATCACAGTGCCATTGACCGTGTAGCCGCTGCCATGGCCGGGACCCTTCTTACCGGGGTCCGCTGCGCCCGCGGCCGCGGGCAGCATCGTCCGTCCCGCGACCACGACGCGGCCCAGCGTGACGCCTCCGGTGATTTCCGCCTCCTCGCGGCGCGGGCTGCCTGCCGCAAAGGCGTTCTGGCGGAGGTACACGGCAATCCGGCGGATCGTGTCCGGCGAGCTGTTGAGATAGGTCACGCGCTCGTGGCCGGAGACCCGGTTCGTGGCGGGATCGAGGCGAGCGCCGATCGTGTAGCGCGCGTGCTGGACCCAGTATGCGGGGCCGGGCGCGCCGGTCCGGGTGCGCGTGCCGCGGTCTACCGCCCGCGAGAACTCCGGAATCTCGTATACCGGCCCGGGGACCGGACGGCCGCCCGTGGCGGTCGTGGCGGGTGCGAGGGGCACCGAGGCCCGGGTCTGGGCGCTGGCCGAGGTAGCGGTGGCGGCGGCAATGAGGCAGGCCGCGAGGATGGGGAGTGCTGAGAGGCGGAGCGCGCGGCCGGCCAGATGATCAGAATGGGATAACACGAGGCGGATATTGGGGGCAACTGTTGATACAGGGCGACTGTCAAAAGACTCTATTGAGCGGTGTGTCCGCGCGCAACACACGCGTGCGCGTGGTGTGCACTGGTACCCTCACGGAGCGATGAGCGCTCTCGCCGCACGAGAACACCCGCGTGCCGTCCCGCCGCAACGCCACCTGCCCTCCGGGGCCATCGCATTGGAGCCATCGCATGCAAAATCCGTTGTCGATCGCTGTCCGCGCCGTGATCGCCGTGTTGCTGCTGGCGCCGGCCGCACATCCTCTGCGGGCGCAGATCCCGCAGAAGTTCGAGAACCTCAAGGTGCTTCCGAAGAAGATCGCGCGCGACTCACTGATCCAGGTCATGCGGGGGTTTTCGCTGCAACTCGGCGTGCGATGCACCTACTGTCACGCCACCGAGCCGCGGCCTGCTGGTGCGGCGGCCGATGCGCCTGAGAAGCTGATCTTCAAGTCCGACGACAAGATCCAGAAACGGAAAGCGCGGTTCATGCTGAAGATGGTCGACCGGCTGAATAACAAAATTCTTCCTGACCTGCCCGAGCGTCATGATCCGCGAATCGTGATGCGATGCGTCACCTGCCATCGTGGCTCCCCCCTCCCGCAGGCACTCGACGCAGTCCTGACCGACATCATCGACCGTCATGGCGTGGATTCCGCGATCGCGCGCTACAAAGAGCTGCGCGAAAACATGGAGTCGGGCCGGTACGATTTCAGCGAGTGGTCGGTGAACGAGCTGGCGCGCACGCTGGCGGGAAATGGGAAGACGGACGCCGCGATCGCGATGCTCGAGATGAACGAGGGGTACAACCCGACCTCCGCGGACATCGACTACATGCTGGGCGGGTTGTACCTGACCAAGGGCGACAAGGACAAGGCGATCGGGCACTATCGCGCGGCGGTGACCAAGCGTCCGCAGGACACCCGGTCCAAGCACAAGCTGGACTCCCTGGGAGTCGCGGCGGCAAGCGGCTGACGGCGTTGCTCCGGGAGTCCCACCACCCGCGCCTGGCGGGTTTGACGCCGGGCGCGAACCGGCGGCTACCTACCGGCGCTCACTACCTGTTACGATAGCGCGTGCTCCTTCCGCTTCTCGTCGTGGCCCTCGTGCCTGGAATCGCGCCGGCACTGGCGTTTCAGACGGCCGGGTCCCCTCCCCCCGCCGTGGCGCCCGCAACCGATACGGGGGCGCCGCGGGATGCCAAGAGTCCCAGGGCTGGGGATTCTGTCGTGGCGGGGGCCGTCTACAATGGACGGAAAGGTGATCTCAACGTCCGGATTCCCAGGTTCGACACGGATATCGCGGTTGACGGGACCCTGAGCGCGCCGGTCTGGCAGCGGGCGGCGGTGCTCAACGGCTTTTCCGAGTTTTTCCCGGTTGACGGCCGGCAGGCGTCCGACTCGACGGAAGTGTACGTGTGGTACAGCGCGACCGCGATCTACTTCGGGGTCCGCGCATTCGAGGCGCATGGCGCCGTGCATGCGACACTGGCGAACCGCGACCTGATCGATGGCGACGACAATGTGGAGCTGGTCCTCACGCCGTTCGTGCATGGGCGGCACGCGGTGTTCCTGGGTGTGAATCCGTTCGGGGTGCAGGAAGACGGCACCATCACCGAGGGCGTGCTGGCGACCGGCTACAACGTTGCGGCGACCGGGCCGCCGCCGGTGGATCTGAGCGCGGACTTCGTGTACGAGTCGAAAGGCCATCTCCACGGCCTACGGCTATGAGATCGTGATGCGGATTCCCTTCCGGAGCTTCAAGTACCAGCAGCGGGACCCGCAGGACTGGGGGATCAACATCATCCGCAACGTGCAGCATCTCGCGGAGATGGATACCTGGGTGCCGACGCGCATTGCGGCCGCGTCGTTCCTTGCGCAGTCGGGGACGCTCATGGGGCTGACGGGGCTTCATCGGGGGTTGGTGCTCGACCTGAATCCGATCGTGACCGAGAAGACGCTGGGCTATCCGGGTCCGGCTGGGACGGGGAATCCGCCGGGCGGGCCGGCGCCGTGGGTGTATCGCGTCGAGCGTCCGCAGTTCGGCGGCAACGTGCGATGGGGCGTGACACCGAATCTGACACTCGCCGGAACATTTCGGCCGGATTTCGCCGAAGTCGAGTCGGACGCGACGCAACTCCAGTACGATCCGCGCCAGGCGATCCAGTATCCGGAGAAGCGCCCCTTTTTCCTCGAGGGGATCGACCAGTTCAACGTCCCCAACAACATCATCTATACACGGCAGATCTCGGCGCCGATCGGAGCGGTGAAGCTCACCGGCAAGATGGGAAATCTCAACATCGCGTATCTCGGCGCGCTGGACGACGAGGGCAATCCCTTCGCGGGCGGCCTGGGTCATCCGCTGTTCAACGTGGTGCGGGGCCTGACGGACATCGGCGAGGCGTCGCAGATCGGTTTCGTCGCGACGGACAAGGAGGAGGGTGGATCATTCAACCGCGTGGTCGGCGCCGATGCGCGGGTCACGTGGAACAAGATCTATTCACTTGGCGTTCAGGGCGCGACGAGCTCGAGCCGGGTCATCACGCCATTCATTGCGGACACCCTTCCCGCGACGAACCAGCACGGTGCGGGTCCGTTGTGGGACGCGCATTTCGTGCGGGCGGGGCGCGGGCTGGGCCTCAACTACGATCTGAACGGGATCGATCCCGAGTGGTCGCCGGGTGCCGGGTTTGTGAGCCGAGCGGGGGTGACGAACCTGACGGCTGACAGCCGGTACACGATCTATTTCGCGCCTGGCGGGTTTCTTCAGACATTGACGCCGGATTTCGCCTTCGTGAACATCTGGACCTACCGGAACTTCACCGATGGGGGGCCGACCGAAGATCGGAAGTTTCACTTCCAGGCACTCGCGACCCTGTTTGGCGGGTGGCAACTCTCGGCCGCGATGTTTCTGGAGCACTTCGGGTACGATCCGCAGTTGTACGCGAACTACTTCCTGGGTCACGGGACGGGGTCCAACGTCACATTCACGCCTTTCGTCGGCACGGCGCAGATACCCAACACCGACTGTGTGTTTGCGATTCAGACCCCGGCGTTCGCGAAATTCGATTTCAAGCTCAACTATCTCACCTGCCGGGACGAAAACTTCTTCGAGTGGGCGTCCGCGAACATCAACAGCACATCACTCACACTCGATTGGCGGCCGACGCCGCAGTTCCGGTCGCAGCTCACGTACAACGCGCAGTACTATCACCGGCGGAGCGACGGGTCGCTGGTGGCGCAGACGATCATCCCGCGGCTGGACATCGAATATCAACTCTCGCGGCCCATCTTCTTCCGGCTGGTCGGGCAGTACGACGCCGTGTACGTGGACAGCCTGCGAGACGCGTCTCGCACCGAACTCCCGATCTACATCAAGGATCCGAACACCGGGGTGATCTCTCGGGCGGGGCGGACGACCACCAATACCTTCGGCGGGCAGGCGCTGTTCGCGTATCAGCCGATACCCGGCACCGTGCTGTTCGTGGGGTATGGGAACAACCTGAGCGAGCCTGTGTCGTTCCGGCTGCTGACGTTGACGAGGGCGGCTGACAGCTTCTTCGTGAAATTCAGCTATCTGTTCCGAATGTGATGGTAGCGGAGATCCCAAACTCGTGCGTCTGGTACGACGGAGCGCGCGGCGATATCGGTGCAACGCAGACAGCTCCTCCGCGTGACATATTGGGACCGAAACATTGGGGACTGGGGTTTGCTGACGCTCGCAGCATGAGGATCTGACTCGATGTCCGCAATCAGCAGGCGTGAGTTCCTGCAGTTGGCCGCGGTGATTGGTGCGACGGCCGTGTGGGGCGATGCATTCGGTGCCGTGCCCGGCGGTCCGTGGAAAGAGCGGCGCGATCTCTTCCCCGAGGGGGTCGCGTCCGGCGATCCCGACAGCCACGGCGTGCTGCTCTGGACGCGGCGGCCGCCGTCGGGCGGCACGCCGATGCCGAAGCTCCGGGTCGAAGTCGCGGAGGACGAGGGGTTCCGCCGGGTGGTCGCGACGAGTGACGTGGCGATATCGGCTGATGCCGACTGGACGTGCCGAGTGCTGGTGGGCGGGCTCAAACCGGCGCGCGTCTACTGGTACCGGTTTACCGGTTCCGATGGGATGGGGAGCCGGATCGGCAGGACGTTGACCGCCCCGGCGGACGACGATGCGCGGCCGGTCAAGTTCGTGTTCGTGTCGTGCCAGAACGTGAACGACGGCGCGCAGAACGCATACCGGCGGATGATCTACGAAGATGAGCGGGCACCTGAGGCGGATCGCATCGGCTTCATCCTTCATCTCGGCGATTTCATCTACGAGATCGTGTGGTATCCGGAAGACCGGCCGCAGGGGATGTACGATCGGCGGATCCGGGACATCGTCCGGTACCCGGACGCGGAGAAGCACGCCGACTTCCACATTCCGACGACGGTCGATGGGTATCGCGCCGTGTATCGCGCGTACCTGAGCGATCCGGATTTGCAGGACGCGCGTGCGCGCTGGCCGTTCGTGAGCATGTGGGATAACCACGAGTTCAGCTGGCTGGGGTGGCAGTCATTGCAGATCTTCGGCGGCGTGACAACGGCAGCACAGACGCGCAAAGTCGCGGCGAACCAGGCGTTCTTCGAGTATCAGCCGGCGCGGCTGACGAAGCCCAGCGGGCCATCACTCGAGCGGTTCGATCCGCCGCACGTTGTCGAATGCGCCGATCACGCAGTTCGACGACCATGGGCTCGGGACCGAACCCAACAATCTCATCGCCCTCAGGAGCCTCACCGGGTATCGCGCGCTGCGGTGGGGGCGGAACGTCGAGCTGATCGTGACCGATCAGCGCAGCTACCGCTCGGAAGAGCCGACCGGGAGTGCCGCGGCGCAACCGCTGGCGAGTTCCGACTTCCCGGCCATGATGCCGCAGGAAGTGATCGAGATCCTGGACGCTGGCAGGACATACAATGATGGGCACCCGCCGGCGACGATTCGTCTCGGTGCAGTGGAGATCGCGAACTTCACCAAGGATCGGCCCGCGCAGACCGTTCTTGGCGCCGAGCAGAAGGCGTGGTTTCTGGAGCGGCTCGGGAAGTCAGAGGCGACGTGGAAGATCTGGGGGAATACCGACGGCACGCTGGACCAGCGGGCCGACCCGCAGAATCTGCCGGCCGGGATGACGAAACCGTGGCCTGGCGCCGGCTATTCGGCGGCGCCTGAAGAAGCGCACAGCACCGCCTACACCGAACGCGGCGAGATCTACGATTTCGTGCAGGCGCATGGGATCACGGGCTTCGCGACCGTTGCCGGCGACCGGCACGCGTTCTGGGCGGGGTTGGCGGCGAAGGCGTTGCCGCCGAAGCCATTCGTGCCTGTCGGCATCGCGTTCGTCACCGGGTCGATCTCGGCGCCGGGAGTGATCGAAGCCTTCGAGCACACCTTCCCGAAGGATCATCCGCTGCGGTCGCTCTATCTCGTGGAGCGTCCGGAGGATCATGGGCCGCAGCCGGCGTACAACATGTTGCTGCGGCACGGCGTGCGCTCCTGTCTCGAGTACGCCAGCAGTGGTGACATCGCCAAGGCGCGGGCTCTGTCCAATCCGGATCTGGCGCCGCACCTCTCGTTTGTCGACACGGCTGGTCACGGGTATTCGGTCGTGCGGGTGACGAGCCATGCACTGGAGACCGAGTTCGTGTGCATACCCCGGCCGATCGAGCGTAGCGATCGCCCCGACGGCGGGCCGTTACGGTATCGGGTGGCGTTCCGGGCGGAGCTGTGGGAAAAGGGTGTGGCGCCGAAGATGGAGATCCGGGTGATCGAGGGGGATCCGAAGTTTTCGGTGTAGCTGGGCACCCGTCCGGTTCTGGAACAACAATCCCGGTGCTGATCGGCCTCCGCCGCGCTCCGCCGCTAGAATCTCCGGACGACAAGCTCTCCTGACCGGCTCGCTGTCCCGGATTCGGGGTCAGCCGCGCGCTTGATACCTCAAGGGCTTTCGGGGGCAGCGCACACAGGCCAGACTACGGCACCAATCGCGGCGGCGCGCGCTGGCCGCCACAACTTCACGAGCCGAGTTTACCAAGAGTTGATACATGATTTCCAATGATTTCTGGCACGGGTTTCTAATGGGCGTGGGATTGGTCTTTCTCGTGTTCGTCGTGGCGCGGATGATGACTCGCCGGGGGGCTGGGCGTTCGGTGTCGGGGCCTGGAAAGGGGCACTAGCAGGAACACTTCTACAGTGGCGGGACGATGCCGGCTGATCGAGCGATGGAGGATGAAGTCAGGGCGCTCCTGGCCCTGAGTCCGGCCGAACTGGAGTCGCAGCTATTGGGAATCGTTGGCACGAACGAGGCTTTTCTGGAGAGCCTTCCTCTTCAGGTGACCGTGCCGCCGGAGCCGCTCAAGCAAGTGTTCGCGTCGCTCAACCCGAAGGAGCGTCTCGACGCGATCAGGCGCGGGATCGAGGAACAGTTCGACCGGCGCCGCGAGGACCTTCGCCAACTCGTCTGCATCAAGCTGAAATACTGCGAGCGGAGGGGGAACAGCGAAGTCGGCCTACTCTCCGCCATTCTCTCCGGAATCCTCGGCCACTCGGCATTGATCCTCGTGTGGCCGAAGGCGTGGCTGATACCGATCGTGATCGTGTACCTCTATCGCAACGGGTACTTCGACCGGTTGTGCAATTGCCCGAAGAAATGACGTGACCATGCGTCAGTAGGACGATGTGGCGACCGCGAGCGGCCGGACGCGGGCGACGAGCTCCTTCAGGAACTGATCGGCCTTCATGAACATCGCGAAGTGCCCGGCGCCGTCGATTGGAACGAACGCTTTTTGCGGGGCCTTGAGCGCGTCGAGGTACTGGTGTGCGAGCGCGGTGGGCGTGGTGAAGTCTTCGGCTCCCTGGAAGAAGAACATCGGGATGGCGAAGTCGAGGCCGAGGTCTGCCTCTGTCTCGGTGGTGGCGGGCGGGCCGACCAAGCGGTCGCCGCTCAGGCGTTCGCCATCTTCGGCCATGTTGAAGTCGTGCAGCGAGCTGCCTGGTGCGACGAGTGCGAGGCCGAGTCTTTCGAACAGGAACACATTCGCGCCTTCGAACGTGTTGGCCCATTTCCATTGCACGCGATAGCCGGCACCGGATTTGTATGGCGGCGGCCCGATCTGAGTCAGTTCATTCAGGGCTTGCTGATTGCCAGTGGCGCGCGCCTTCTGCATCAGCGCGTCGTAGGCCGCGTAGTAGTTCCGGGTCTCGTCGGCGATCTCTCCGGTCCCGACGTATGCGAAGAACAGATCGGGGCGGGCGCGCACCATCTTCAGGCCGATGATCGAGCCGAACGAATGGGCGACGATGATGATCTTTTTCTTGTTGAGATGGTGCCGCAGGTAGTCTGAGAGCTCGACGCCGTCCTGCGCCATGCGATCCAGCGTCATGGTCGGGCCGATCCTGGCGCCATTTCGTTCGTACGTCTTCCCCGCCCCGCGCTGGTCCCATTGCACGACCGTGAAGTGTTCTTCCCACGGGGCGAACATGGCGAATGTCCACGGGTTGGTGACATCGCCCGGTCCGCCGTGGAGGATCAGGAGGACCGGATTGTCGCGATCCTGGCCGCGGATCGTGATCCACTGATCGATGCCGCCGATCGGGACGAAGGCGCCTTCGTCGATGCCTTTCGGGGAGGTGATCGCGAACTGCGCCGTGGCGCGTGCCCGCAGGAGCACCACCAGCTCGTCGAGCTTGCGGTACTCCGAGTCGCGCGCGGCGGGCGACAGGGAATCTCCGGGAGCTTGGCCGCGTGCAGGGAGCGTGATGCCGGCGAGCGCGAAACAGACGGCGAGAGTTGGGCGGATCATGGTCTGCCGTACGGTGCGGGGGCAGGTGGTGTTTCGCGGAAGGGAGGTCGTGGTGCTGATATTTCAGCAGTGCTGATATTTCAACATAGCGTGCCCCGATGTCAAGAGGTGCGATGGCTGACGGCCAGGTTCCGGCGGGCGACTGGCAGGGCGGGTCATGACCCGCCCTGCCTGGGACATGGTCGTTCAACTCCACCCGCCATGGGGCGAGATCGTGCTATCAGAGATGCAGAGAGGGGCCGGTCTCAGCCGGCCCCTCTGTACAACACCCCCGTTTGCCTGCCGTTGTGTTCAGTAGCCGGCTGCCGGCTTTCCTGTTGTGGTGGAGGCCATTGGGGCGGAGGATAGCTGGCGGACTGCGTCGGCCAGTTTCTTGACCTTCGCACCATTGGCAGCGCCATTGGCGTCGCCGTCGACTTGCGTCGAGAGCTGCGTCAGGGCGTCGTGGCGTTGGGTGCCCGATGCTTTCTCTGCGGCGTCGAGTGCCTGGCGGATTGCGGTGATCCGGTCAGCGCTCAAGCCGTTCGAGCGTTCGAGCTGGTCGGCATAGGCGCGAGCCAGCGCGAACGAGGGTGGCCACACGTATTTCGGCTGTCCCTGAACGTTCAGCTCGGGGAGGTGCACCGTCTTCGCCGCGTCGATCTCGTTCTTGCTGATCAGGCCACTGGGCACGAGCTCCCAGATATCCAGGCCGCGCGCGATTTCCGAACCGACGATCACGCCGTTGTACCAGTAGGCGGACCATTCGCCGCCGTCGGCGAGACGGGTCGAGTCGACCGGGCCGCGGTCGAAGAACGCGACCTCCTTCGGGTGCGCGGCGTCGGTCCAGTCGAAGATCGAGATGCCGCCCTGGTACCAGGCCTGGACCATGATATCGCGGCCCGGGATCGGAATCAGCGATCCGTTGTGGGCGACGCAATTCTCGTTGGAGGTCTGTGGGGCCAGCATCTTGTAGTAGCTCTGGAAAACCAGCTTCTGGTCCTGGATCGCGAAGATCGCGTCCGCGCCCCAGTCGTGCGGGTCTGACGCGCGGCACTTCGGCTGTCCGCCGCCGCCCCATTCATCGGAGAAGAGGAGTTTGGTGCCGTCGTTGTTGAATGTGGCGGAGTGCCAGTACGAGAAGTTCGAATCGGATACGGCGGCCAGCCGGACCGGGTGGGCCGGGTCCTTGATGTCGAGCAGCATCCCGTAGCCTTCGCAGGCACCGCCGGCCAGGCCGATCGACGGATACACGGTGATGTCGTGGCACTGCGTTGGTGTGAATCCCTTGTCCGTGCATCCCGGGCACTCGCTCGCGAGCATCTTATGAATGATGTCCGGGATGGCCTGGCGCAGCGTGGCGCTGTCGGCACCCGTCGCCGCGCCGGTGCCGCCGCGGGCCTTCACGATCTGCTCGAGCTGCGGCTTGACGAATTCGTCGGGGAGGACCTGCTCGTCGCCGAAGATCATCGCCGTGAACTTGCCTTTGGCACGCTCCGCGGCGGCCGCATCGCGATCGGCGGATGCTTCACCGTGGGATTGGGGTGCGCCGAGTCCCGTGAAGATGTGAGCGGAGCTGACGATCGCGGCCTGTTCCGGGTGTGCGAGCGGCACCTTGATGATCTCGATGCGGAAGAGCGCCGAGTTGGGATCCTGTTGGGGCATGGCGCTGACGCAACCGGGGAGCTCGTTGGGCGAGCGGACGCCGGCCGAACCCGAGACGTAGACATACACATTGTCGTGGTCATTGGGATCGGCCAGGACGGTGTGCGTGTGCGAACCGCGGCACGTCTGGACATTGGCGACGTTCTTCGGGTGTGCGAGGTCGGTGATGTCGAAGATGCGGATCCCGCGCAGTCGTGCGGCGCTGACCGTGTCTTTGACGCCCTGGTCGCCGCAGTCGAGGCGGCCGCTCGTTCCCTCCCCCGAAACGAAGAGCAGCGTCTTGTAGACCGAGACATCGCTCTGTGAGGCGGGGCAGTAGTCCGCCGTCTTGAGTACCGGCGCGCTGGGGTTCGTGATATCCCAGACCTGGAAGCCGTTGTAGCTGCCCTCAATCGCGTATGGGCCGGAGAAAGCGAGATCGGAGTTCGTCTCGCCGAGGAACTTGCCGGTGGGGCGAGAATTGGAGACGAGCCGCAGATTCCACTGGGCCTGGCCGGCGTTCCAGAGACCGGCTTTGAGGCCGACGCGTGGATCGGGGCTCGGGGCGTTCACCGACATGTCGGCCGCTGGAGACGCGCCGGAGCTGGACGACATGCCCGGGTGAGAGCATGCCGTGGCCGAAGCCGCGCAGACCGCGAGCGCCAGCAGCCGGGCTGCCGTTGGATGGCTGGTGGACCGGATACCGGCGGTGACTCTCGCGACTCTAGGACTTGTCATTGACGCTCCGACGTATGGAAGTGACGCGCTGCGGCGCAGTTGGGGCGGAAGTATAGCGGTGATCTACGCCGTCGGCGGCCAGTGCAGCGGGCATCGGATATCACGGAAATGGACATCCGGCCCGAAATTTCGTCGCCCACATTATCACCCTGTCCGTCCCTCCGGCAACCTCTGAACCTGGCACTGGGTCCAAGTATCCGGGATTCGAGTATCCCGGATCGTGTGCGGCGCCCATCACCACGGGGATCGCAGGTGCCAGGTTTCAAGGGATTGATCGCGGGCGTCGCCGGGGGCACGCTTGTGCTGGCGGCCGCCGGGTGCCATTCCGGGCAGGCGCCGCTTCGCGGCGGTGAGGCCCGGGATGGAGGGTTACTTGTTCCGGGCAGTCCGCTCCTCACGCCGCCGCCGCTGACCGACACCGCTGTCCATCTGGTGGTGTACGTGAAACGCGGCAGCGGCGACACGGCCGAAAAGAAGATGGCGGACACGCACCGCGAGCTGCACGCCATGCGCGGCCGGGGTGATGACATCCTGATGATTTCGTCGTGGGACCCGCCGTATACATCGCTCGACACCATCGTGATCACGCGCCGCGGGTTGCTGCCTGTGACCGAGCATTCTCGCATTCCGCGGCACGTTCGACTACCGGTACGATCGGAATCACGTGACGGGCACCATCCAGCCGCACGATTCCGCGCAGCGAGCGTACGATCAGAGCTTTCCGAACAACGTGTTTGCGTTCCAGGAGGTGGAGCTGCTCGCGCGCTCGCTGCCGTTCCGCCAAGGATTCAGCGTGGTGGTGCCGCTTTTCTCCGAAGTGGATCATGCCCTCGAAATGGACACGCTGACCGTGGTGGGACCGGATACGGCGAGAGCGGGTGCGTGGATCGTGCGGTTCGCCGATCCGGCCATCGTGAGCCACTACGAGATCGACCGGACATCGCGCGCGATGGTCATGTCGGAGACATCACCGCGCCGGAGCGATGTGCGGATGCGCTACGTCCCCTCGTAGCTGCTACGGGTAGATACCTCTCGGCTGCCGCATCCGTCGGGGGCCGTTCCCGAACGGCCCCCACTGCCCTTCTTCGCAGGCATCCTGTGGCCGACTCGATCCAAACCGATTGCTGCGAGGCGCCTCACAACGGTCTTCACCGGACGTACGCCATCGCGCAGGGTGACACGAGCGATCCTCCCGCCACGAATACGACCGGCTTGGGCGATGAGGGGGATGTCAACTGCTTCGCGACGAATTTCGAGCAGCCAGCTCGTCGTGAGATTCGACACCCAGAGATTGCCGGTGGTGTCGAACGCGAGACCGCACGGGTTGTTCAGGGCACTCTGATCACCGGCGCGCACGATGACGGCGGGAACAGGGTTACCTGATGCCGTGAGTTGGTGGTTCGAGAATCCGACCACAACGTTGCTGAAGAACACGGCGACCCAGAGGTTGCCGTTTGCGTCGAAGGTGATCCCTTCGGGTCCGTTGAGGGAGCCGAGTCCGTCGTCGCCGATCGTGACTGCGGGCACGGGCGCGCCTGACGCGGCGACCTGAGTGGCTGAGAATTCCTTCACCGCGGCGGAATCACTGACCCAGAGATTGCCCAGCGGGTCGAATGCCAGCCCCTGCGGGTTGTTGATGGAGCCGGCGTTGGAGGCCAGGCGGACGGCGGGCTTGGGGCTTCCGGTCGCGGACAGTTGGCTCTTCGTGAATTCGACGACCGTATTAGCGCCGGAACCAGCGGCGGCGCTATTCGCGACCCACAGATTGCCGTTTCCGTCGATCGCGAGTGCTTCCGGCGAGTTGAGCGAGCCGTTGGCATTGGCGGAAATGACGACATTGGGCTTGGGCTGTCCGCTCTTCTTGAGCTGAGCGGCTGCATACTCGGCGATCGAATTGTTGGACGGGTCGGTCACCCAGAGATTGCCGGCCGCGTCCAGCGCGAGGCCGGCGTTTCCGCTGTTCGTGATCAGCTTGATCGCGGGCGCGGCGGTGGTGCCGGTCGCGATCTGGCTGGCCGTGTAGCCGAGGATCGAGTTGGCGTTGGCGGCGTTGTTGGAAATGCCGGTCTTGCTGAGACCGGAGTTCGCGACCCACAGGACAACGGTGCCCGATGGCGGTGCCGTCGAATTCGACGAGCAGGCGGTGAACGCCAGCGGAAAAGCGAGCGCCAAGGCAATCGCCGTGACGATTGTCGTGCGATCCGGTACGGACGCGGTGCGCCGCGTGTTGCGCCGTGCATTACCCCACATGATCCCTAATACCCCCAAAGCACTGAGTTCGTTTGACCGCGGGGCGAGCGCTGCGTCCCCTGCCCCGGGTTCAGTGGCCGCCGAGGGTCGTGCCGCGTTTCCAATGAAAGTATCGAGTGCCCGGTCCAAATGGTGGGCTAGAGCCGTGCGATGCGGATGCGGCTCCGTCAGGCGACGGGGCCTAGGAGCACTCGCGCGTAGACATTGGTGTCCACGTTGCCGCCGGAGATGATGATGCCGGCGCGGCGACCGCGCAGGGACTCCCGCTCTTTCAGGAGGGCGGCGAGCGGGGCGGCGCCGGCGCCTTCGGCGACCGTGTGGGTATCGGCGAAAAGGGCGCGCATGGCGGATTCGACTTCGTCGTCCGTTACCCGCACGATGTGGTCGACGCCGCGGAGGATGAAGGGCAGTGCATCCGGGTTTGGCGTGCGGCAGGACATGCCGTCCGCGATGCGAGTCGATACGTCGTGTTCGACAGCGCGCCGCGCGCCGAACGACAACGCATACGCGGGTGCGGCATCCGAGACCACGCCGACCACCTTCGTGGAGAGGCCGAGGGCATCGCGGGCGGCCATGACGCCGCAGATGCCGGAGCCGAGTCCGATCGGGACGTAGACCGTATCGAGATCGGGGGCGGCGCGAAAGAGTTCCAGTCCGTACGTGCCGACGCCTCGGACGAGCAGCGTGTGAAACGACGGGACGGGATGCCAGCCGTTTTCTTGCGCGAGAGCGGCAGCCTTCTCCATCGAAGCCTGGAAATCATCGCCCGATTCGATCAACTCGGCGCCGAGCGCACGCATGGCGGCGTTCTTCTCGACACTGTTGCCGTGGGGGACGATCGCGACCACGCGAAAGCCGTTGCGGCGGGCAGCCAGTGCCACGGATTGTCCGTGGTTGCCGCGGGTGGCGCAGACCACGCACTTCGTGTCCGGCTGGGTACGGCGCAGGTGATCGAAGTACACGAGACCGCCGCGCACCTTGAAGGCGCCGAGCGGCGAGTAGTTCTCGTGCTTGGTCCAGAGCTCGAGACCCGTGCGGTGTTCGAGGAGTGGCCAGCGGAACTGCGGGGTGGCGGGCATGACCTCGTAGACCAGCGTCGCGGCGGCTTCCAGCTCGGCCAGATTCGGGAGGCGGGGCTCGGCCTGCATTGGGGCGTGGTGCGCGGGTGGCGATTGCGTTGCGGGCATGGCGGGTCGTCTCGGCTTCAGAGAGGAGTCAACGACCTAAATAAGGGGAAGTTGCCATCCCCTTTGCAAACCCCGTCCGTACGCCCGCGCAAATTGTGATAGGGCGGCCGATGGTGGTGGCCTTACTCCTCGCGCATGGCCTGCATCGGGTCCACGCCGACAGCCCGGCGGGCTGGGACGATGCACGCCACCGCGACCGCGGCGAGCAGGCCGCAGGCGACGGCCGCGAACGTGACCGCGTCGGTGGACTGGATGCCGAACAGGTAGGCGCGGAGCGAGCGGCCAGCGATGGCCGCGCCACCGACACCGACCGCGAGGCCGATGAGCGACCACCCGAGTCCCTGGCGCAGGACGAGACCGAGCACATTGTGTCTGCTGGCGCCGAGGGCCATCCGGATTCCGAACTCTCTTGTGCGCGAGGTGACCGAGTACGCCAGCACGCCGTAGACGCCGATCGCGGCGAGCGCCAGCGCGACGAACGCGAACGCCGAGATGAGCGTCATGGCGAAGCGGCGGGCGGCGAGACTCGAGCCGAGGATATCGTCCATCGGCCGGACTTCCTGCAGGGCGATCTCCGGATCGATGGCCCGTAGCGTGCTGCGCAGTGCACCTTCGGCGGTTGCCGGGTCGCCGGTTGTGCGGATGGCGATGGACAGCGAGCCTGACGGAGTCTGCGCGTCCTCCTCGACGGCCATCGGGACCGGGTCCTCGCCCATGCCGTCGTAGCGGGTGTCGCCGATGACGCCGACGACCGTTTCCCATGGGGCATTCCGAGTTCGGACCCAAGCGCATGCGTTGGCCGACCGGATCTTCGCCGGGCCAGAAGCGCCGGGCCATCGTTTCGTTGATGAGGACGGCGATCCCGTGGCCGGGCACATCCGACTCGTTGAAGAACCGGCCGCGAACCAGTGGAACGCGGAGCGCCTCGAAATAGTTGCCACGGGCGCCCATGCAGCGGATTTCGGGCAGGTGGCCTGGTGGTGCCGGGTGCCGTTCGGCCATGAGGTCGCATGTCCAGGTGTTCTGGAAGGGCAATCCGGTCGCCGCGCCTACCTCCTCGACACCGGGCGTGGCGCGAAGCCTGGCGAACACGCCGTTGTAGAACTGATTGATGGCGGCGACCGAATCGTACTGGTGGCCGTGCACGACGAGTTGCGCAGTGAGGACGTGGCTGGAGCTGAAGCCCATACTGATGCGCTGGAGCGCGTCGAAGCTGCGGACCAGCAGGCCGGCGCCGACGAGCATCACCATAGCGAGCGCCACCTGTGCGACCACGAGGACCCGCCGGACACCGGCGCCGCTTGCGGTACTGCGAGCGCCGCTCTTAAGCGCCTCGTGCAGCTCGGCCCGTGAGCCATCGAGTGCGGGGATCAGACCGAACGCGATGCCGGTGCATAGCGACACGATCGTCCCGAAGAGCAGCACCGTGCCGCCGATGGAGACGTGCGCGAGTGGTGGCAGCGTGCCGGGGCTCAGCGACAGGAGTAACCGCGTGCCGATCGAAGCCACCGCGAAGCCGAGGATGCCGCCGGTGAGAGCGAGGAGCACGCTTTCCGTGAGGAGCTGGCGGACGAGGCGTCCGCGGCCGGCGCCCATGGCACCTCGCACCGCCATCTCGCGCCGGCGCGCCATCGTCCGCGCGAGCGTGACATTGGTGATATTCGCGCACGCAACGAGGAGGACGAGCGCGGCGGCGGCGGCGAGCAGCAGGATAGCGGGGCGGATATCGCCGGTCATCGCCGTCCGCAGCGGCATCACCGTCACGAGGTGGCCGGTGTTGGATTCCGGGTATTGCGTCTCGAGGCGGTGGGCGATGCCGAGCAAGTCAGCGCTGGCGGTGGATACCGTCGCGCCGGGGCGGAGGCGGCCGACGGCGCGGAGATTGTGGAACTTGCGGACGCGATTGGCATCCGCGAGGACTGGTGACAGATCGAGGGGGAGCCAGACATCGTCCCCGTAGCCGAGACTGAAGCCCTGGGGCATGACACCAATGACGGTGTAGGATTCGTCGTTGAGCGTGATGTTGCGGCCGACGGCGTGGCGATCCGAGCCGAACGCGCGTTGCCAGAACCCGTATGAGAGGACCGCGACGTGTTTGTTGGCAGGCGAGTCCTCGCCCGCCGCGAACGTCCGGCCGTGGAGCGCTCCGGCCTGGAGCACGGCGAAGAGATTGGCGGATGCCTGCACGCCGAGGAGGACCATTGGGTCAGCGTGGGGCTGGGTGAAGATGAACTCGCCGCCCGAGAGCGCCGCGAGACCGGTGAGCGAGCGTTGCATGTCGCGGTAGTCCATGACATCGCCGGCCGAGAGGTCGTTGCGCGCGTCGTGGGTTACCGTGTTGTTGTCGTATATCGCGACGAGGCGGTCCGGCTGGCCGTATGGCGGCGGTTGCAGGAGGACCGCGTTGGTGACACTGAAGATTGCGGTGTTGGCGCCGATGGCGATGGCGAGCGTCAGCAGGGCGACGGTGGTGAAGCCCGGATTCTGGCGGAGCGTGCGGAGACTGTACGACAGATTCTGCGGCAGCTCGGCGAGCCATTCGGACATGCGCACGCGCACTCCTCGAAGTGGTGGATCAGTTGGCAGTACGAGTCTGGTGGCGCGGCAGGTTTCGGGCCGAATGGCCCCAGGTATTGAGATTGGGGGATTGCCGGGATGGTTTGCGCGGCTACGCGATCTCGATCCAGACCGGAGCGTGGTCGGACGCTTTTTCCCGCCCTCGGAACTCGCGATCGACGCCTGCGGCCTCGAGGCGTTTCGCCAGGACGGGACTCAGCAGGAAGTGATCGATGCGGAGGCCTGCGTCGCGGCCGAACGCATTCCGGAAATAGTCCCAGAACGTGTAGATCCGCTCACCCGGGTGGAGCGTGCGGATCGCGTCGGTCCAGCCTTGCGAGACGAGGCGGGCGTAGGCCTCGCGCACCTCGGGCCGGAAGAGCGCGTCATTGCCCCATCGCTCCGGCTTGTACACATCGAGATCGGTGGGCATGACATTGTAGTCGCCGGCGAGGACCACGGGCGCACCTGAGGCCAGGAGCGACTTGGCGTGCTGCTCGAGCCGTTCGAACCAGCGGAGCTTGTAGTCGAACTTGGGGCCTGGTGCCGGATTGCCGTTGGGGAGGTAGAGGCAGCCCACGACGATGCCGCCGATAGCCGCCTCGATGTAGCGGCTGTGCAGGTCTTCGGGGTCGCCGGGCAGAACGCGGCGGGACTCGGTGGCGTCGGTGCCGCGCGTGAGGATTGCCACACCGTTCCAACTCTTCTGGCCGTGCCAGATGGCGTCGTAGCCTGCGTCGCGGATGGCGAGGATCGGGAATTTTTCCTGCGGTGCCTTCAGCTCCTGCAGGCAGACGACATCGGGCGGACGTCTCGCCGAGCCATGCGAGGAGATTGGGGAGACGGCCGTTGACGCCGTTGACGTTGTAGGTGGCGATGCGCATGGGGGGTTGGGCGAAGGGGATCAGGACAATTTCGCATCGGCGCAACGTGTCTGTGGTGGCCTGACGATGCGTCGTTTGCCTCACACAGGCATCTGTGGCGGCCTGACGATGCGCTTTTCGCCCCACACCGCCATCTGTGGCGCCTGAAGATGCGCCGTTCGCGAACGGCGCCTACTGCCCTCGACGACACGCGACGAATCGGGCCACATCTGGGGACGGATTCGTTTGCGGTTAAAATTTCACGGCATGCCAAGGATCAGTGCAGGCCTGTTGATGTACCGGCAGCGGGATGGTGTGCTGGAGGTGTTGCTGGTGCATCCTGGCGGGCCGTTCTGGGCCAGGAAGGATCAGGGTGCCTGGTTTGTTCCCAAAGGCGAGATCGAGCCCGGCGAGGGCGAGCTGGCGGCCGCAGAGCGCGAGTTCGAGGAGGAGACTGGCGTCCGGCCGTCGGGGCCGTATCTGCCGCTCGGGAGCGTCAAGCACAAGAGTGGAAAACAGGTGATTGCGTGGGCATTCGCAGGAACTTGCAATTCGTCAGAGGTGAAGAGCAACACATTCATGATGGAGTGGCCGCCGCGGTCCGGGCGGCAGGAGGAGTTTCCCGAAGTCGACCGGGCGGAGTTCTTCACGGTCGCGCGGGCGAGAGACTGGATGCATGCGCAGGAGTTCGAGTTGCTCGAGCGCCTGGTTGCGATCCTCGAGCGTGGTGGCAACGTCAACGAATCATGAGAGTGTGCGGATGAACGAGCTGTTGGCGGACGTGTCGCGCCGGGCGTCGGCGTATCTGGAGTCGGTACCTGGGCGCCGCGTGGCGCCGGCGCCGGAGAGTGTATCGCGGCTCGCGCAGCTCGGGGGCCGGCTGCCGGAGGGGCCGAGTGATGCTGCGGATGTGATACGGCTCCTCGACGAGATCGGGTCGCCGGCGACCGTGACATCGACGGGCGGGCGGTATTTCGGATTTGTGATTGGTGGCGCGTTGCCGGCGACGCTGGCGGCCAACTGGCTTGCGGGGGCGTGGGATCAGAACGCCGCGTACACCGCGATGTCGCCGGTCGCTGGTGCGCTCGAAGAGATCGCGCTGGGCTGGCTGCGTGAGATCATTGGCTTGCCGGTACAGTGCGGCGCCGGGTTCGTGACGGGCGCCACGATGGCGAACTTCGCGTGTCTCGCGGCGGCGCGGACGGCATTGCTCGCGCGGGCTGGGTGGGACGTTGAGGAGCGGGGAGTATATGGGTCGCCGGAACTGTCCGTCGTGGTGGGAGACGAAGTGCACGTGTCCGTGCTCAAGCCACTGGCGCTGCTTGGGCTCGGGCGGTCGCGGGTGACGCGAGTTCCGGCTGACACACAGGGGCGGATGCGTGCGGCGGCGTTGCCGCCACTCAGCGAGCGGACCATTGTGTGCATCCAGGCCGGCAACGTGAATACGGGAGCGTTCGACCCGGCTGCGGAGATCTGTGAGGCGGCGGGGCGCGCGGGGGCGTGGGTGCATGTGGATGGCGCGTTCGGGTTGTGGGCGGGTGCGGCTCCCAAACGGCGGCATTTGTTCGAGGCGTTTCTAGCGGCGGATTCGTGGGCGGTGGATTGCCACAAGTGGCTGAACGTGCCCTATGACTCGGGGCTCGCGTTCGTGCGGGAGCCGTCGCATCTGCAGCGGGCGATGGCCCTGAGTGCGGCGTATCTGCCGTCCGGGACGATCCGTGAGCCTGCCAACTTTACGCCCGAGGCATCGCGGCGGGCGCGGGGTGTCGAGGTCTGGGCGGCGCTTCGGTCGCTCGGGCGTTCGGGGTTGGCCGAGCTGGTCGAGCGGAGCTGTGAGCTGGCGGTGCGGTTCGCGGAGGGATTGTCGCGGGCGGGGATGCCGGTGTTGAACGACGTCGTGCTGAACCAGGTGCTGGTGTCATTCGGGGATGCGGCGGAGACACGGCGAGTGATCGCCGACGTGCAGCGGGATGGGACGTGCTGGTGTGGCGGGACCGAGTGGCAGGGGCAGACTGCGATGCGCGTCAGCGTGTCGTGTCATCAGACCACCGAGGAGGACATTGACCGGAGCGTGGCGGCGGTGGTGCGGATCGCGCGGGGCGGGAGCGTCTGAGAGGCCGAGGTGGCAACCCGAGCTGATCGCTGGATGTCTACAGGAAGGCCAACCGACCCATATAGAGGCACCGTTCCCCATGCATCACACCATCCGGCTTCTCGCCAGCAGCGTCGCCCTCTGGGCGTTTTCCCCAGCGCGTACCGACGTCTTTCGTTCGCATGGGCCGCCGCTTCATGGGACCTTGCTGGCGACGAACATGAACGACAACACCGTCACGGTGCTCGATCTCGCGTCCGGCCGGACGCTGGCGACATTGCCGACGGGACTGGCGCCGCATGAAGTGGCCGTCTCGCACAATGGGAAGTGGGCGGTCGTCTCGAACTATGGTCCGGCCAAGCAACCGGGCAACTCGCTGACCGTGATCGATCTCACGCCGGCGGTGCCGGTTGTGGTGCGAACGATTGATCTCGGCGAGTATCACCGGCCGCACGGGTCGGTGTTTCTGCCTGGCGATACCGCACTGCTCGTGACATCGGAGACGAGCCAGTCCGTCGTCGTCGTGAACCTCGCGCATGGCACCGTGAGCGCGAAGATCCCGACGACGCAGAAACTCTCGCACATGGTCGTGCTGACGGCCGATGGACGTCACGCATTCACCTCGAACGTCGGGGATGGCACGATTTCGGAGCTGGACGTGCACGGGCATGCGTTCGTGCGGAAGATCACGGTTGCACCGGCCGTCGAGGGTATTGCGGTGTCGCCGTCCGGCGATCAGGTCTGGGTCGGCAGCGATCAGACCAAGATCGTGAGCATCGTGACGCCGGCGTTGGGTGCCGTCGCGGACACGATCGGCGGGTTCGGGCTACCGTACCGGCTGGCGATCACGTCTGACGGCAAGACCGCGATCGTCACCGACCCCGCATCGGCCGTCGTGCGATTCTTCAACACCGCGACGCGTGCTGAACTCGGCAGAGTGACGTTTCCGGCTGACAGCCTCGTGGCGACCGCCGAAGTGCCGGGCTCACCCTCTCCCGAGGGCGTGACGTTGACACCCGATGGCCGGACCGCCTTTGTGACGCTGCAGGGGCGGAATCGTGTCGTGGCGATCGACGTGGCGTCGCGCACCGTGGTGGCCACCATGCCGACGGGTACGTGGTCTGATGGCGTGGCGTATTCCACGCTGGCGCACTGACGCACGCGCGATGGGCGGGTCTGTGCGGAGCGCGAGATGGACTCTTGCCGCGGGATCCCTGGCGCTGGCGGCGGCTGGCGGCGGGTACCGGTCCCTGTCGCAGACGTCATCGGCTCCCGTCGTCATTCCGCTCGACGGGACGCGTGGGCTGACGCTCATCGGGACTCATGCGCGCGCGGTGACGTATCTGGGGCGCAAAGCGGTCGAGCTGACCGAGGCGCGTTCGTCCATGGATACCGTGACGGGGCTCGAGGAAATTGCGCTGCTCGATCAACCGGCCTTCGGTGATGGGACGATCGAGTTGTGGGTGGCGAGCACGCTGGCGCCGGGCGCCGCGGCGGATGCGCGCGGGTTTGTCGGGCTGGTGTTCCGGAGCACGGCGGCAGGGTCGCACTTCGAGAACTTTTATCTGCGGCCGACGAATGGGCGGGCCGACGATCAGCTTCGCCGCAATCATGCGACGCAGTATGCGTCGCTACCGGACTATCCGTGGTTCCGGCTGCGCAAGGAGACACCGGGCAAGTACGAGTCGTATGCCGATCTCGTGCCTGGGCGGTGGACGCACGTGCGGGTTGTCGTGGCGGGCGAGCGGGCGAGTCTATTTGTGAATGACGCGGCGCAACCTAGCCTCGTGGTGACCGATCTCAAGCTCGGAGCGGGGCGCGGGAAGATCGGGCTGTGGATTGGGTCGGGCACGATCGGGTATTTCTCGCGGATGGTGGTAACGCCTACAACATAACACCTTTAACCACAATCGGTTAAGCAAATGGTTGAGAAATGGTAACTGAAATGGTATAATTATGCCATGTCGGTTACCATACCTATGGATCGCGCCGGCCGAGTCGTCTTGCCGCGCGCGGTGCGAGAGCGGTTCGGGCTGGCGGGCGTCGCGCACCAACTGGAACTGGTCGAGAACCCCGACGGGATACTCTTGCGGCCGGTCGGCGCCGATGTGCCAGTCACGCGCGATGCCAGTGGCTGGGTCGTGTTTCATTCCGACCCGGACGGCGTGGCTCCTGTGGACCCGGTGACGCTCGTCGATGAAATGCGAGAACGTCGTATTCGTGAGATTTCCGGCGAATGAGTGCAGCCGGAACTGGCACGTTCTTCTGCGACACATCGGTGCTTGTGGCCGCATTGGACGCCGCACATCCGCACCACGCGCCATCCTTGTCGCTGGTTTCCACTGCGCGCCGGGAACGCGCCTTTTGCGCGGCGCACACACTCGCTGAGCTCTATGCGGTCCTGACGGCGGCCCCTCCCCCACGACGACGTCCTGCTCCTGATGTACTGGCGAACGTCCAGCATGCGGCAAGCGTGTTCACCCCGATTGCCCTTAATCCGGGCGACTACCAGTGGGTACTCCAGCGTGTGGCGGCGCACAACGTACGCGGCGGTCAGGTCTATGACGCACTGATCTTAAAAGCCGCAGAGCGGGCTGGCGCCGCGACGATCTACACGTGGAATTTCCGGCACTTCTCGCAGATCGCGTGGCCGACGGTCGCGGGTCGCCTACGGATACCGGGGGCATGACGCTTCCGTCCACCGTTTAGGTCGCGAAGTACATCCCGCCGTTGGGATGGACGTTCTGCCCGGTCATATAGGCGTTGCTGGCGAGCATCACCGCGATCGAGGCGACTTCCTCCGGTGTGCCGTAGCGCCCGACTGGAACGCGCTCGGGCGTCACGTTTACCAGGACACGCACCATGTCGGACTCGATCAGGCCCGGTGAGATCGCGTTCGACGTGATCCCTTCCTTGACCAGCAGTGATGCGTAGCCGTGCATGAGGCCCAGCATCCCAGCTTTGGATGCGGCGTAGTGGGGGCCGATGGTGCCACCGATGTTCGCGGCGACCGAGGACAGGAAGATGATGCGGCCCCATTTCGCGCGCCGCATCGCGGGGAGCGCGGCTGTCGTGACGAGCCAGGCGGACCGCAGGTTCACGCGGATTGCTTCATCGAAGTCCGCGAGCTGGACGGTGTCGATCGTGCGCTGGTGCGCGATGCCGGCGTTGTTGACGAGGATGGCGATATCGCCCAGTTGGCGCGTCACTGATTCGAACATTGCGGTGACGGAGGCCTCGTCGGCGACATTGGCACCAACCGCGATTGCGCGGCCGCCGGCGGCCGTGATGTCCCTGACCACCGCGCCGGCAGCGTCCTTCTGCGTGTGGTAGTTCACGGCGACGTGCGCGCCAGCATTGGCCAGGGCGATCGAGATTGCGCGGCCGATGCCGCGGCTGCCGCCGGTGACGAGAGCGATCTTGCCGGTGAGGGTCATGTGATGAAGGTAGCGCCGGCCGAAGACGGCTCGCCCGGCCGATTCGAGCAGGCAAATACACGATTCGCGGCAATCGCAGACATGTTGGTACCTACCCTCGGGTAATGGCGCCGGCGATTGCCGCTGCGAAGCGGGTCGCGGCAGCGCTGGCCTGAGATAGATAGAGCTCTGGCTCAATGAGCTCGAGCTCCATCAGCGTGAACACGCCGCCGACGACGACACCGTCGACTCGCGCGTAGGTGGGTACTGACGGCGCGTGGCGCAGGATGGCCTCGGCTTGCCGGATCACGCCAGCTGGCGCGTTCTCGATCTCGAGGAGGCCACCGTGATCGAGTTGCACGCGAAAGTCCCCTTGCCGGGGCATCTTCCGCGCGGCGTGCGAGTAGGCGCCGCCGAAGAACACGAGAGATAGCTCACCTGACGACGCAATCTCCTCGACAAACGTCTGGACAATCACGTCGCCGCGCGCGGCCAATGCCCGGAGCCGGACGGTGTCCGCGGGCTGGAGTGGATACGACGCACGCCACGTTTCGTACGCGGTGGCTGAGACCGCGGGCTTGATGACGAGGGTCGTGGAGGGCAGTGCGGCGATGGCCGCGCCGGCTTCCTCATCCGTCGCGTTACGGTGGACGACCGTCGTTGGCGGAATGGGGACGCCACGGGTGCCGAGTGCAATGAGATAGGTCTTAGACGCGTTCCAGCGGATCAGGCCAGGGCCGTTGATCAGGGGCACACGGGCGGTCTCGAGTCCGCCGATCCAGGCCAGAAATTCGTTGAGTCTGTGGTGGTAGTCCCAGCAGGAGCGAATGACGACCGCGGCGTACTTCGTCCATGCGACTTCCGGATCGGACCATATCACAGGCTCCGCGATGAAGCCGAGGGCGCCAAGCGGCTCGAGGAGCTGGCCGTCGCTCGGTGTGAGCGGGATGGATGTCGCCAGCGCGATCCGTGGAGCGTTCCTGGTCCGGTGCGGGGTGTTGTGGATCACGATGGATTCACCGGTGCCTCAGCGCGGGCGGGGCGGTGCGTGCGGCCCGTCATATAGATACGCGGGGGCGGCGGACAGTTGCCCGGATTTCGGCTCGCCGCTGACCGAATTCTGCTGTGTGTGAACTATGCGAGCGCGGGTTGCACCGCGACCTCTCCGCGGAGGCTCGACCCCGCGGTCTCGCCGAGCAGGCCGACGGACACGAACGAAACGAGACACGCGGCTGCCATGTAGACGGCGATGCCGGTCGTCGAGTGGTAGGCCGCAAAGAGACTCGTCGCGATGATCGGGGCGAGTGCGCCGCCGACGATGGCGCCCAGTTGATAGCCGAGCGAGGCGCAGGAGTACCGGACCTTGGTGCGGAACAACTCGCCGAAGAGCGCCGCCTGCGGCCCGTACATCATGTTGCCACTGATGTTGAGCAGTGCGACGCCGGCCGCCATCCCGAGTACCGATTTCGTGGACAGCAATGGGAAGAGGGCGAAGCCGGATAGCGCCGTGAGCACCGCGCCGGTCATTGCTACGCGGCGGCGGCCGAGTCGGTCGGAGAGCGCGCCGAATACCACGAGGAACGGGGCCGCGACGCCGGTACCGATCAGGACCGCGGTCAGGATCGCCCGTCGCGACACGTGCAGGCCGTCCGGGCTCGTGGCGTACGCCACGGCGAACGTCGTCACTAGGTAGAAGAGGATGTTGGACGCGACGAACGAGCCGGCGGCGAGGAGTATTTCGCGGGGATGGCGACGGAGCGCCTCGAAGACTGGCAGGCGCACATGCGCGGCAGCGCCCGCACCGCTTGCCCGCTGGAGCTCGCGATAGACGGGCGTGTCCTCGACCCGGCGGTGGACGTACCAGCCGAGCGCCACCAGGAGGATGCTGAGGAAGAACGGGAGGCGCCACGCCCAGGTGATGAACGCATTGGCCGGCGTGAGCGCCCCAACCGTGAGGAACGCGAGATTGGCGAGCACAACGCCCGACGGCGCGCCGCACTGGGCGAAGCTGCCCCAGTAGCCACGGCGCGTAGCCGGGGCGCTCTCGACGACGAGCAGCATCGCGCCGCACCATTGGCCGCCGATCGCGAGACCCTGGGCGAACCGGAGCAGTACGAGCAGCGTTGGGGCGACTGCGCCGATCATCGCGTACGGCGGCAGGCAGCCGATCAGTGTCGTGGCGACGCCCATCAGGACGAGCGCGATGGCGAGTGCAGTCGTGCGGCCGAGCCGGTCGCCCAGGTGGCCGAAGATCACCGCACCAACCGGGCGAGCGAGGAAACCGACGGCGAACGTGCTGAACGAGGCGAGGAGTGCGATCCCGTGCGGGAGCGTATGGGGGAAGAAGAGCGTCGGAAACACCAACGCTGACGCGACCCCGTAGAGGAGGAAGTCGTACCATTCGATGCTGGTGCCGGCGAGGCCGGTCAGCGCCAGCTTGGTCATCGAGGCTGGCGAGCGTGCGGCGGCGATGTCAGTCATCGCTGAGGAGCATGGACACCCTATGCGTCGTGTGGAAGGGAGGACGTGATCGCGGCAGTCAACGTGGCGCGTGAGACGAGGTTGTGCCAGGCTGGCATCCGGCGGGGCGGGTCATGACCCGCCCCTACAAGGGCTACAAGGGCCGGATCTGGCGCCGACGGCGGCCGTTTGGTGGCAGCCAGCCTTTTTCTGGCACGAGACGGGGTTGCAGGGTCGCGCGAGACATTGGGGAGACACTGGCGAGACACGGGGCGCGTAGAATCACCACAACCTTTCGACTGGAGCGCATGATGATTCACCGATTCGCCCTGACCACGGCCTCGGTTGCCGCAGCGATCGTCGTGCTGGGGGCCTCGCCCGCGTACGCGCAGAAGGATGTCGCGTCGTGCAAGCCCATGCTCGACGCGATGGCGAAATTGGCAGCCACCCCGTATCACATGTCCGGCACGATGACGACGCCGGGATCCGGTGGGAAGTCTCAGCCGATGGAGTTCATCAGTGCCGGCGGCCAGAACTACGTCATGTCTGAGGGACATTGGGTGCGTAGCCCGATGACGGCGGCGGAGATGGCTGCTCAGGAGCAGGACAACATCCGCAACGCAAAGGCGTTTTCGTGTCACCGCCTCCCCGACGAGCCGGCCGGTGGTGTGGACGCGGTGGTGTACAGCACGCACAGCGAAAACGACGACTCCAAAGCCGATGGCAAGGTATGGATCGCGAAGGGGAGTGGGCTCGTCCTGCGCATGGAAGCGGATATCGACCCACAGGATGTGGATCACACCCACATGTCGACCCATTATGACTACGCGAACGTGCACGCACCTGCCGGCGTGCAATGACGTGCGTTGCGACGCCGAGTTCCGCGATCAGGGATCTCCCGGCGGGCCGCCGCCGCCGCCGCGGCGGCCGCCTCCGCCCTGGCCGCGCGGGCCGGCCTTGATGCTGTCGGGGACCTTCTCCCACTGATCGGCGGTCAGCTCGCCCTTTGCTTCGGCGACGGCGGCCGTCATCATCGTGCGCACGACCGCGAACTGGCGCCGCATGATGCCGAACATCGTCGTCGCGTCGAGGTTCGCGCCCAGTTTCTGCAACTCGGCGCGTACGGTGCCGGTCAGGGAGTCCACGCGGATCCTGAAGACCTGCAATGAGGCCTGGAGCTGGGTCTCCTGGTCCTGGCTCAGGCCCAGCGTGTCCTTGAGCGCCAGAATCTCGTCGAACGGATTCGGCAACCGCGCGGCGAAGCGCTGCGAGATCTGGTCGGGGAGGCTCTGCTTCTGATCGGCCGCGGCAGCGCTCGCAGCATTGTCGCCGCCGCCCGGTCCCCTGCCGCCACGGCCACCACCACCCAGGAATCCGCGGAGCTGCTGCTCCGCATCGCCCGGCCCGACGTTCATCCGGCCGCCGATCACGAACAGGAACGGCTGTCCGTACGCCTGATAGCTGCTCGCCCGGCCGAAATGCGTGTTCACGACATACTTGTATTCGTTCGTGCCCGGGTTGAAACCGGTGATCGACAGCAGCGTCGGATCGGGCGCCGCGGGCTGTCCCCAGCCGTGCAAATGGTTCGGGCCATGGAACAGGAGATCGAGTCCGGTCAACGTGTTCAGCAACTGCACGGTGATCGTGAGACGCCGGTCGAGTCCGAGAGCGTTCGGGCGGATGTTCACCTGCCAATTCAGCGACTCCGTCCACGGGCCGAAGCAACTGTTGCGGGCCGCGACCTGGCCGAGCTGTGACGAGAGGCAGTCCTGAATCCGGCCCGGGCCCGTGGTGAGCAGCGTCCGCATTGCCGACGCGACAGACGGATCCGTCAGCGGATTGCCGGGATCGAAGACGAACGCGCGGTCGTTGCGCGAAACACCATCGCCGTTCACATCACCATTCACGATCGGTGAGTACGGCGTCCCGGAGTTCACCTGCGCGATCGCGGTAATCTCGACCAGCGGCGTCAATGGATAGGTGAACGTGCCCACGATCTGATGTTCGCGCTGGAGATCGCTCGTCCCGAATGGCTGCACATTCGGATTGGCGGCCGTCGTCGGTGACGCAAACCCGTAGACCGCCGAACCGCCCGAGAACGACGACTGGTCGCGCACGCGCGAATACGTGTACGCCAGCGAATACAGGATTCCACGGTCGGTGAACCCATTCGCGCTGGCGGTGACCTGCCGGGTGTCGGACTGCAGGTTGGAATTGAGCGAGAGCACCTGCCCGAACTGCGGATGGAGCCGTGATGAGCCGAACGCCGACGCGCCGGTCCCGGGGTCGAGCGCCGTCTGGTTGACGTAGACCGGCCGGTTGTTCTCATTGGCGAGCCGGAACTGCGGCACCGTATCGAGATTGAGGTCGGTGACTCCGAAGAGCGATTCGCCGCGGGCGTACGTGCCGTCGATCGACACGGTGACGTGCTGGAAGAAGCGGTGCGAGATGCCGAGCGATCCGCGCCACGCGCGCGGCGCCTCGAAATCGGGCGCAAGCGTCGTGACGGCGCTTCGCGCACCCAGTCCCAGCGAGTCAGCCGGGAAGACCGGGAGCGAGCTGGCATTGCACTGTGTCGGCGGCGTGGCCGTGCCGCCGGCAAAGCCCGCCCAATCCGGAGTGGGAACCTGCGGACCCACGCACACGAGCTGCGTTTCGCCATTGGCCGCGCCGGTCGCGGATTGCAGCGACGAGAAGAGCGACTGGGGCGTTGGTGCGCGAAACTCGCCGATGCCGCCGCGGATGACCGTCGGCGACGAGAAGAAGCCGCCGCCTCCACCGCCCCCGCCACCGCCGCGACCCCCTCCCCCTCCCCCGCCACGGCCGCCGCCATTGAGGATGTACGTAAAGCCGACGCGCGGACTGGCGTGGATTTCCGACGGCCAGTCGTTGGTTTTCCGGTGAAAGAGCGAGTCGATCACTGGATTGAACGCGGGCGCGCCGCCGTAGAGCGAGCCTTCGACCCGTGCGCCGTAGGTGATCTGCAACTGGCCTTTGCGCCAGGCGTCGCCGAGGTAGACGGCGCCGTTAATGGCGTGGGCGTCGGTGTTGCGGACATTGAACGCCCGGGTGAACGTGGCCGGGGAATCAGCCTCGAACGCGGCCAGCGAATTGTACGTGTAGGTGCCCTGCTGGTCGGGCGTGATGTTCTGGCCGAAGCTCGCGATGTTGATCAGGCCACCGAGCTTGATGCGGTGGGCGCCATCGCCGGGCAGCATCGAGATCTCGTTCGTGGATTCGACATAGTTGTTGAACGTGTGTTGCGGGACCGCGGGGCTCCCGCCGAACGCCAGCGATGACACGCCGAAGCCCAGGGGCTGTGTTTCGTCGGTGTCGGCGACATCCGGAATCACCGTCACCCGGCCGGCCGGCGCCTGCATGTACGGCGCGATAGTCGTCTGCGAGTGTGCGGCGTACACCCGGAAGTCGTTGATCGTGGCGTCGCCGATATGGGAAGTGAGGCCGAGGAAGAGCCCTGCGCCGGCGTTGGAGTTGGCCGTGCCGGCGGATGGGAGCGAGAAGACCGAGACACGGCTTCCCTGCTGGGCCAATGCGCGGTAGTCGCCGCGCAGCGTCAGCGTCTCATCGTCCGACAGGATGTAATCGAAGCGCTGGAAGCCGACGACCGACGTGATCCCTCGCGACGACGGCACATTGGGGCCGGTGACCGGGACACCGAGCTGGCGGACGTGGGACGTGAAGAGACTGACCGTGTCCTGCGTGATGCC
Source organism: uncultured Gemmatimonadales bacterium (assembly GCA_963706505.1). Lineage (GTDB taxonomy): Bacteria > Gemmatimonadota > Gemmatimonadetes > Gemmatimonadales > Gemmatimonadaceae > Palsa-1248. Next base: position 121,606 of record CAVPLX010000002.1, on the reverse strand, counting down.
GAGGGGGCCGAGCGTGTTGGGGCTGGCGTTGAGGAGCGATATGAGGTCGTCGGAGCGGCGATTGAGCTGCACGGCCGTGAACGTGAACAGCTTGTCGCGAATGATCGGACCGCCGAAGCCGCCGCTCAACTGCAACTGGTCGCGGAGCTGGCCGAACGCCGGCGGTCCTTGCGTCCCGAAGGCGAAGTTCGCATTGCGCGCGGTGACGCCGAACGAGCCGGCGGCATCATTGGTACCGCCGCGCGTCGTGGTGGCGATCTGGCCGCCGGTGAACTGGCCGCGCGAGACATCGTAGCTATTGGTGACGACGCGGATGTTGCGGACCGCTTCGGTCGGGACCGACGCGCCGGCGAAGGACAGACCGTCGACCGTCGTCGAGTTGAGCGACTGGCGTTGGCCCGCGACGGAGAACGCGGTGGCCGTCGTGTCCGTGGCTGACAGGCCGACCACACCCGGCGAGAGCGTCGCGATCGTGGCGAGATCGCTGCCATCGATCGGGAGGCGTTCGATCTGGGAGGGCGTGAGCGTGAGGCCGGTGCCGCCGGCGTTGGCGGCATCGCGGCCCGTGGGCTGGCGGCCCCGTGTCGTGACCGTTTCCAACTGGTGGACCGACGTGCTCAACTCGATGTTGGCGACGAGCCGGTCCTCGTCGGCTTGCCGTGAGAGGAGCACGTCGGCGGGGGCGAAGCCGATGTACTTCACCTGGACGCGGTACTGGCCACCGCCGTCCGGAAAGACGACCGTGTAGCGGCCGTCGCTATTGGTGGCGCGCGACCGGCTGATGTGGGTATCGATCGATGTAACGGTGACCGTCGCGCCGGAGACCGGCTGGTGGTCAGGTGCCGGACCGGTGACCTTGCCGGTCACGATGTCCGTGGTCGATCCGACCTGAGCGACAGCCGTTTCGCCCGGAATCAGCCATCCCGCGAGGACCAGCGCGATGGTGCAAGTGACGGCTCGGTAGCAGTTTCGCTGCATGCGGAAGCTATACGACGGGTGCGTGGCGGATGTTGGGAGCGAACGGTCCCGGACGTGTCACGCGGCGTGGGCTCGTGTCGGCTTGCCGGGATGGCACGATGCGCGCTACCATTGCTCGCATGGCATCCGGCGGCTGGTGGCACGGGGGTACGCAGGCTGGCACATTCGCCGAATCTCCGATTGGCACGCCGGCCGGAACCGTGTCTGGCGCGCCGTGACCGTTCCTATTCCTCCACGCCAGCGCGCGCGGCGCGTGACAGTGCCAGCCGCCGCATCACCCACTACCCCGCAACCGGGGCCGCAGCGCCGCGGCGCGCCGTCGGCGAGACGGGCGGAGGGGATGCGAGTGTACCGGGCACTGCGAGACGCCATCATCTATGGACGACTCGCACCCGGTGCGCGGCTCGTCGAGGACCAACTGGCGATCCGGTTCCGGGTGAGCCGTACGCCGGTCCGCGACGCGATCCAGCGGCTGCAGCAGGAAGGATACGTCGTGACACCCGCGGGATTCCGTCACGCGCGCCCCGTGGTCGCGCCGCTGACGCAGGCCGACGCGGAGGAGCTGTGTTCACTGGCGGGATTGCTCGAGGGATTCGCGGCCGCGGCCGCGGCGCGGCTTCCGACGCATCTGCGGCTCGATCTCGCTAGTGAACTGGTGGCCCTCAACGACGCGATGCGAATCCTCGGCGACCGTCCCGATCCGAGCCGGGACCGGCTGCACGATCTGGATGCCGCGTTTCATCATGCGTGCACACTGGCGGCGGCAGGGCCGCGGCTGCTCGCGCTGCTCGAAGTGGTGAAGCCGCAGGCGGAGCGGTACAACCAACTCTACGCCAACGTGCTGCCCAAGCGGATCTCGGCGACCGTCGCAGAGCATGACGCCATCATCCGGTGCATCCGTGCGGGGGACGCCGAGGGGGCGCGGTTGGCCGTGGAAGCGAACTATGGACATGGGACGTCGCAACTGACGACGGCGATGACGCCGTCCGCAAAGACCCGCCGGCAGCCCGGCGTGTCCTCGCGCAGCCGGCTTGGCGCGCCGAGAGAGCGATAGCGCGCGGAAGACCGGGCACGGGGGTGCAACCGTGCTTTCGGGCGCAGGGTCCAAATACATATCCCAACAGACACAGTGGAACAGTGAATCGAACCGGTCATTCGGGGCGTTCTTGGGGATTGGAGACTGGGGATTGGGGATTGGGGATTGGGGGTTGGGGGTTGGGGTCTCGGTGCTGAGGGCGAGGACATCGGCTGCGATCGCGATCGTGGGTGCGCTCGGGCTCGGCGTATTTGCGGGTGGTGCCAGGGGCCAGGCGGCAACGACCGGCGCGGTGCGGTATCCCGCGATTCCGATCGAGTATTCGCATCTTCCGAACGGACTCAGAGTCGTGCTCGCACCGGACACGACGACACCGGTCGTCGTCATCGCGGTGTATTACGGCGTCGGGCAGCGAACCGAGGGGCATGGGCAGGAGGGGTTCGCGCACCTGTTCGAGCATCTGATGTTCGAAGGGTCGACACATCTTGGGCCCGGCGAGTTGCTAAAGCTGATCTCCAGCAATGGCGGCACGCTCAACGGGAATACCCGATACGACTTCACCGACTACTTCGAGATCGTGCCGCCGGCCGCGTTGCGGCTGATGTTGTGGGCGGAGGCCGACCGGATGGGCGGGCTCGTCGTGGATGATTCGGCGCTGCATCGCCAGAAAGAGATCGTGAAGAGTGAAGTACGGCTCTCCTACATCAACCGTGCGGACGGCGGGTTCCCGTGGCTCGACGTGCCGCAGGCGGCGAACCGCAACTGGCAGAACGCGCACAATTTCCGCGGGCTGCCCGCGCAACTCGATTCCGCGACACTCCCTGAAGTGCGGCAGTTCCACGACACCTATTACGTGCCGAACAACGCCGCACTCGTCATCTCCGGCAACTTTCGTCCGGCTGACGCGCGCGCGTGGGTGGCCGAGTATTTCAAGCGCGTGCCGCGGGGTGCGGACATCGCGCGGCCTGACGCCAGCGAAGCGGCACAGACCGCGGAGCGGCGTGGCGAGCGCATCGACTCGCTCGCGAAGAGTCCAGTGCTTGCCGTGGCGTACCATATGCCGCCACGGAACACACCCGCGTACTACGCGATGGCGGTGATCGACCAACTGGTGCTGCAGGGTGACGACGGCTGGATTCCGCGGGCGGTGGTGGGCGAGGCGGGTTTGGCGGACGCCGTGTCCGGTGGCGCGAACCTGCAGGGCAACATGTTCAACTATGAGGGGCCGATGCTCTGGACCGTCGCGGCCAACTACGAGCAGGCGGGCCGCGCCCCAGTGATCGTGGACTCCGTCCAATCGGTGCTCGACCGGCTGGCGGCGCATCCGGTGAGTGCCGCTGAATTGCGGCTCGCGCAGCAGAAAGCCCGGTCGGCGTACTACGACATCCTCGACGACCAGAGCGGCTTCGGGCGCGCGGATCTGCTGGCGTCGCTGGCGCTGTTCGACGACCATCCCGACGAGATCAACGGCATCGAGAGCGCCATCAACGGCGTCACGGCGGCGAGCGTCATGGCGACCGCGCGCGACTACCTGAGCACGAGCAACCGGACCGTCTACATCCGGCGGCCGCCCGACGTCGCGTCCGCGGGGACCGGACGATGAGAGCGTTCATTCCCTGCCGGTCAGGGGATTCTGGGTGATCGCGACGTCGTGAGTCCGATGGGGTTGAGGGCGCAGACCTCATCGGCGCCCCCGCGTCCGCCGGTCGGCGCTCTGACGCCTGCGCCGGCGCTCGTTCCGGTGCGAACCACACTGGCGAATGGTGTGCGGCTGGTGACACTCGCACATGGACGGACGCCGAAGGCGCTGATCCAGGTCGTCGTGGAGACTGGGGCGGAGCAGCCGGACCAGTGCCGTCTGACGCGAGTGCTGGCCGACGTGTTTCGCAGCGGTACGCCATCACTCAATGGCGCGCGTCTCACGGATTCCATCACGAACATGGGCGGGGCGCTGGCGGTATCGGCGCGGCCGGAGGGCATTGACCTCACACTCGAAGTGCTGAGTCCGTACACCGCGCCGGCGATCGAGCTGCTTGGGCAGATCGTGCAGCGCCCGAGGACTCGACAGCGCGACAGTGGTAGCGGCGAATGCGGCGGTGATGGAGGCGGGGCCGCGGGGCCGGGCGACGTGAGCGCGACCGCGGAGGAGACATTCCGCACGGTGCTCTTTCCCGGTGGGGAATTTGGACGGCCGTGTGCCGAGAGACGAGGCGTACCCGGCCCGCGGGATCCGCCATTTCCACGCTGCGCGCGTGACCGGAGGCTGTACGACCGTGTACGTCGTCGGGCGATTCAGCCGGCGGGCCGCTGAAGCGGCGGTCGGCTCGTTCGTTTGGCGGGCTGGTGCGCGGCAAGGGGATAGCCGCGTCATGAAGACCGAGCCGGGCCAGCACGCGCCGGTGCTCGCAATCGTGCAGCGTCCGGGTGCCAAGCAAGTCGCGCTCGTGGTGGGCGAGCGGGTGCCAGGGCCGAGTGACAGTGACTATGCGCGATTGCGGGTGGCGAATGCGCTCCTGGGCGGCAGTCTGATCTCGCGCATCACGATGAACATCCGGGAGGCGCACGGCTACGCGTATGCGCCGGCGAGCGAGCTGGTGGCGACGCCGTCGGGCGGGGCGTACTGGGCCGAGCAGGTGAACGTGGCCGCGCCGGTGGCGTGGCCGGCGTTGACGGGAGAGTCATCAAAGAGATCGCGCGGCTGGGTGCGGAGGCGCCGGGTGACACCGAGCTGGCGGGGACGCAGCGGTACGTGATCGGGCGGACCCTGGTGACGCGGGCGACGCGGGCGGGGGCGCTGGACGCGCTGGAGAAAGCGGATGCGAGCGCGGGGCGCCCCGAGGACGAGGGTGGAGTACTTGGCGTGCGCGCCGAGGATGTGCGGCGGGTGGCCGGGAGTTACATCGGCGCGCGCGACCTCACGATCGTGGTCGTGGGCGACACGACCGCGATGGGGGGGCAGATCGCGGAACTCCGGCGCGGTGTGGCCGAGTTGCGATCGGCAGACACCGGGAGCGCCGGTCGTCGGCCGACGCCGACCGATACGACTGCCCTTACCGAGTGGCCGTGGTACAGACCGGAGCCGTCGCAACTGAAGGCCGCAACGGCCTTACGGACTGAGGTCCGAACCCGTGACTGCGATACTGCGGGCATGGCCAAGTCAAATGACCCTGAGCAGACCCCAAGCGAGCGCTGACCGGCCGGCATCCTCAGATCGGGGGTGCCGGCCGGTCGTGGAGAGGGGCGTCGTCTTACGGGAGCTGGATCGGGCAGTCGACGCTGATGTTGTAGGTCAGGGTCCCGCCGTTCGTCTCGCCCGAGTAGGGTTGGACAGACGGCGCGGTGCAGCCGGACGGCACCGTGGTGACCGTGAGAACTCCGCCGCCCTTTGGCACGCCGGTGATCGAGAAGGTTCCGTTCGCGGCGGTGGTTCCGACGAACGTGGAGCCGGTGGCGCTGTCAGTGGCAGTCACCGTCACGCCGGCGCCGATCGCGGCGCCATCGGCCAGCGAATCGACCGTGCCGTTGATCGTGCCGCCAGCGCCGGCACCGGTGCCGCCTTTGCCTTTCGGGGCGGTGATGCAGCTCGTGCCCATCGAGACGGCGCCACCCGCCAGCACCATGCACATCGTTACCACGAATCTCACGCGCATCGCCTTGCTCTGACTCAACATGACGCCCTCACAGAGTGACCAGGTTGCGGCGGCTCATTCGGCTAATGCGTCAGCGCCAATATGCCGCGATGGTACGCGTGCGCATTGACCACGGCACATGACGTTTTCGTCACACAGAGCAGCCAGTGACTTACCCTAGAGAGAGCGCATTTTCCGTGTTGCGCGGCTCATTCCGCTTTACCTGGTCCCCGATGAACGACCGGCCGGCATCACGATCGCGATGCCGCCGGTGATCGACCACCCGCGCTCAGTCGCGCGGGGGAACTAGGGCGCGACCAAACAGGGCACTTTGATGTTTTCCGTGAGCGTCCCGCCCTTGGTCATGGTGTAGTTCGTCGCGGCGGGTGCCGAGCAGCCGCTCGCGCTCCCGAATGGGCCGACCGTGAGCGTGCCCGAGCCGGCCGGCACGTCAGTGAGCGAATACGAGCCGTCGGCCGCGGTATTTCCGGTGACTTGCGTACCGGTTGCGCCGTCGGTGGCGGTGACCGAAAGGCCGGCTCCAATCGGGCTGTTGTTACTGGAGTCGACGACGCCGTTGATGGTGCCGGTGGACGCGCCGGAGGCGGTCTTGCCCTTCGGGGCGGTGATACAACTCGTGCCCATTGAAACGGCGCCGCCCGCCAACACCATGCACATCGTGACCACGAATCTCAGGCGCATCGATTTGCTCTGACTCGACATGATGCCCTCACAGGGTGCTGGGTCCAGCAAAGACGACCGGCCGGCATCCTCTGGTGAGGGCGCCGGCCGGTCTCGCGGTTCGCCCCGAGCCTCAGCGAGAACTACGGGGTGCAGACCAGGTTGAAATTGAACGTCTGCGTGCCCCTGCCGGTCAGGTCGTAGTCGGACGGGGTGGCCGCCGCACACGAACTCGGGGCAGTGGTAACGGTGACCGTGCCGGCGCCGTCGGCGATCGCGGAGATCAGGTACGTCCCGTCAGCGCCGGTCGTTCCCGTGTACGTGGCGCCCGAACTCGTGATGGTCGCGGTCACAACCGCGCCGCCGACGGGCGCCGAGTTGGTGTCGACTGTGCCGGTGATATTGCCTACTTTCGGTCCCGTGGCGGGCTTGATGCAGCTCGTGCCCATCGATACGGCACCTCCTGCCAGCAGCATGCACATGGTTACCACGAATCTCAGTCGCGTCGTTTTGCTGTGACTCAGCATCAAGTCCTCACGGTCCGGGGGAGTATTTCAAATGTCGGTGCCGATGCGTCGAGGCCAACGGTGCCGCGATAGTGCGGGCGCGCGTTGGCCAAGTCAAATGACATTTCCGTCATAGAGGACACTTGTCGGCAATTGCCCTAGAGTGTCGGCAACTGCCCTACTGAAACACTCCTGCAAATTGCGGCTAAATCACCGGTGTACACGTCACGGTGATCGAGATGCTGGCCGTGTCGGTGGCCGCAACCGAGTAGGAAACGGGATTGGGGACCGTGCATCCAGCGGGCAGCACGCTCACGGAGAGCGACCCGTTGCCGTCCGGCACATTGGTGATCAGGTAGTTGCCGTTGGCGTCGGTCGTCGCGGCGTATTCGCCACCGCTGTCCGAGACGGCGGTGACGGACGCGTTGGCGATGGCGCCGTGGCTACTGGACACGACACCGGCGATCGCCCCGAACTGCGCGGTGGGGTTGGTGGGGATAGTGATGCAGCTCGACGCGGTGGACACGGCGACGGCGGCCAGGATCGCGCAGAGCCGGAGCGCGGAGACGAGGCGTGGCGAACGGTGGTGGGGCACGGGACCTCCCTGTATTGGCTAACGGATACCGCTGCGACGCGCGAGGGGTGGGCGGGTAACCGGCGTTACAGGGTTGTACGGACGAACGTTCGGAAGTGATGGGCGGTGGCTGGCCTTTGCCCGATGGTCAATGCGGCCGCATCCGATGCTTCGGTACGGCCGCATTTGATCACTGGGTGACGTGGGGCGAATTGACGACGGCGACGCATCCGAGGGCCAGTCGCGACCGGCCCCGCTGACTGGTTCAGGGCGTACAGGCCACCGTGACCAGCACGGTGATCGTGTCGCTGCGGGCCAGCGTGTAAGCTCCCGCGGCCGGCGTCGTGCAGTTGCCGGGCAACTGGCTGAGTGTGACCGTGCCCGCCCCGGCCGGCACGTTCGCAATGAGATATGCCCCGGAGGAGTCCGTGCTCACCGTGAATCCGTCGTTGCTGGCGTCGGTGGCAGTCACATCGACATCGACGAGCGGGCCGCCCTGGCTGCTCGATACGGTACCGGTGATCGTGCCCGAGTCCGGGACGACCGGAGGGGGAGCAGTCGCCGCCGATTTTGTCTTGGAGCAAGCTGACATGACAGATACCGTAACGCACACGATCGCGGCGCACATGCACAGTCCAAGCGATAGATGTTGCGACTGACGATGAACACGCATGCAGATCTCCTGGGTGAGGTGTCGCATATGCTCGTGCGAGCGGTCCCGCGGCTAGTGTATGTGGCGCTGCTCGGTTCATCAATCCGCGGTCGTGTGCCGTCCCTCGATGGGCGCGATTGCCACTCCTACAATACGAAACGCGAGACCCCGAGTTTCAGGGTTGGACGTTGGTGACGCCTTCGGCACCTGGCTTCGGGAAGTGTTGTTCGTACCAGCGGAATTTGCGATCGATGTTGTCGATCACGTGGGCGGTTTCGGCCAGGCCGTGTCCTTCGCGCGGGTAGCGGACGAAGATCGTGTCGACGCCGACGTCCTTGAGGGCGATGTAGTACTGCTCCGCTTCTTCGATCGGGACATCCGGGTCATTTTCGCCGTGCATCAGCATCGTCGGCGTGTGGACCTGTGCGACGTAGCGGATCGCTGAGCGCTTCCAGGCCTCGTCCATCGCGGTGCCCTGGTGGAGGAACTGGCCGAACTCCATCTCCTCGTACTGGTTGTAGTAGTCGATGTAGTTGTAGCTGATGATGTTGGTGATGCCGGCGATCGGCACGGCCGCCTTGAACTCATTGGTCTGGGTGATGAGCCAGTCGCTGAGCTGGCCGCCGTAGCTGACGCCTTCGATGCCCATGCGCTCGCGATCGATCCAGGGATTGCGGCGGACGGCGGCGCTCACGGCGTAGAGGACGTCCTGGCCTTCGTCGCCGTCCTGGTCGCCGAATACGGCGTCGGCGAACTTCTGTCCGTAGCCGGAGGAGCCGCGGTAGTTGACGTGCAGCGTCGCCCAGCCGTGGGCGGCGTAGACCTGGTCCTGGAAGTTGAACGCCGGGCCATTCTGGCCATGCGGGCCGCCGTGCAGCTCGACGATCATCGGGTACTTCGTGGCGGCGTTGGTGTCCGAGGGGTGTTCGACGAGGCCGAGGGGTTTCACGAGGAACGCTTCGACCTCGTACTTGTTGTCATTGCTGACGAACGTGAGCGAGTCGACCGGCGCGACCGGCTTGCCTTTGAGGACATCCGCGTTGAGCTCCGTTGCCTGGTGCGCGGGCGCGACGCCGGTCTTGACATAGAGCTCCGCGAGATCACTCGTCGTGCTGAGCGCGAAGGCGAGTTTGCCTTCGGTGCCTTCCGAGAAGCCGCCGACCGATCCGAGGTCATTGACGACGATCTGGGCGGGCCCGGCGACGCCGGTGGGAGAGACCGCGATGCGTGCGAGGTGCGTGCTGCCGCGTTGCTGCGCCGTGAAGTAGATCGCGCCGCCACTGGCCGACCACATGGGGTGGCCTTCGCGGGCGTCGAGCGGGCCGCCGATCTCGCGGCGGTGTTCGCCCTTGCTGTCCATGATCCAGACGTGCGTGTCTTCCATCGTCGTTTCGCGGTCGGTGACCCCGCGGCGCGTGCCCGCGTAGGCGATCCACTTGCCGTTGGGGGACCAGACCGGCGCGTACTCCGTGCTTTCGATCGCCGTCAGCCGGCGGACCGTGCCATCGGCGACCTTGATCGCGAACACATTGTAGTGAAAGAACTCATCCGAGTTCGGGTCGGGGTTCGTCACGTAGGCGATCTCCGTCCCATCGGGTGACCAGGCGATCGAGTGCTCGTCGCGGGTGCCGCTGGTCAACTGGCGCACCTGCTTCGATGCGACATCGACAATCGCGATGTGGAGGCGGCGGTTGTCATTGAAGTGCGTGAAGCCTTCGCTCGCCGTCGGCCGGTAGAGGTAGCGTGTGATCACGACCGGATCGCCGGTGGCGTTGGCTGTCTCGGGGCCGGGGCTCGACGACACGAAAGCGATCTGCTTGCCGTCGGGTGACCACGTGGTGTTGTCGCCCTGCCCTGGCAGCGGCGAGTTAGAGCCGGACATCGGCGCGAGGAACGTCGCGTCTGACCCATCCGGGTGCACGATCCAGAGGCCGCCCTGCTTGCCGTCCGTGCCGGTGTAGCTCAGCCACCGTCCGTCGTGCGACCATCGGGGTGCGCCCGCGACCGACTTGTCATCGCCCAGGCGCGACGACTTCCGGGTGGCGACATCCATGACCCAGAGCTGCGAATAGGCGCGGCCGGGGTGATCGCGCATGATGACCGTGTACGCGATCGACTTCCCGTCGGGCGAGAACTCGACGTCGTTGACGGCGCGGAGGCGACTCAGATCGCCGCTCTGCAAACCGGCGGGGGTACCGCTCGATCCGGACGTCTGGGACTGGATGGGCGCCGCGGGGACCGCGAGCGCGAGGACGCAGAGCGAGGAGAGGAGCAGATGCACGGTACGCACGTATCGCCTCGGATAACGGTAGAGGGTGAAAGGTTCGCGCGGCGAATATCGTACGCGGTGCCCTCTTCCGCACTCCCCTCTCGGACGACGGGACGGACGCGGGCTAGCTCTTCTTCAGCCGCACATCTCCGTCGCCGGTGGTGAGCATCACACGGGCCGCATTGGATCCGGCGCTTCCCACCGTGCCGCGCAGGTGGTGCGTGTCCATGTGGCCGCTGAGCGTCAAGGGGAAATCACTTTCCAGCGACCCCTCGCCGGTGGATGCGTCGACCTCGCCGCTGAAGCTCGATGGGAGATAGACCGTGATCGATCCGTCGCCGGTGTGCGCTTCGACGGACTGGCCATCGCTGGCCGTCGTGACGTGGACCTCGATGGTGCCGTCGCCGCTCGAGAGTCTCACGGGTGCGGTGCCCGCCGAGATGCGGATGTTGCCATCGCCGGTGTGTGCGCTGACGGCGCCCTTGACCGCCTCCATCGTAATGTCGCCGTCGCCGGACCGGGCATCGACGGTGCCTGCTGCGCCGGCGACGGTGATCTCGCCGTCACCGCTCTTGGCGATGACATTGGCGCCGGCGTCCTTGATACCGATATGGCCGTCGCCCGTCTTGGCGGCGAGCTTGACACCTGCCGGGAGCTCCACGGTGAGGTTTGCGGCGGGGGTCTGGCCGTATTCCACTCCCGAGTGGCCATGGGCGCCCGATTCATCGCACCGTCCGTCCGGGTAGCGTGCGCAGATCGTAACGTCGCTGCCGGACTGGACGACATTGAACACCAGGGCCCGGCCGCCGGACGTCACGCGCGTGCGCTCGCCGTGCACGTGCGCTTTTCCGGAGCTGCTGGGCGAGACCTGGATATCGCCGTCCACGTTGTCGATGCGCAGCGTCGCACCGGCGGAGACCGCGCCGGACCAGTCGAAGGTGGCGGCGTCCACGGGGTACTGAGCCTGCGCGGCGGCTGTGGCCATCAGTGTCATGGACGAGAACGCGAGAACATGCAGCCGCAGCATCGAGCCTCCCGAGGAATGGTGCAGATGGGATGGCGCGGCCGGGCGGATGGTTTGGACGGCGGCCATTCCCTGTTCACCGTACGGGAGGGGGCGGGGGTGGTTTCAGGGGATGGGGATTGGGGACTGGGGACTGGGGACTGGGGACTGGGGACTGGGGATTGGGGATTGGGGATTGGGGATTGGGGACTGGGGGTTGGCCTCCTCTACGCTGGAGGGAATAGGGCGCGCGTCCCTACCCCCAATCCTATTGCACGATCTTGCCGTAGGGGGCGACCTGGTCGGCCACTGTTTTCTTATCGCCTGCTACGACGATGGCCATTTTGTTCGGGTCGAAGTATTGCTGGGCCATGTGCTGGACGTCGGCCGGGGTGACTGCGTAGACGCGGTGGACGAAGGTGGTGAGGTAGTCATCTCCCAGGCCGTGCAGGTCCACGAAGCCGAACTGGCGTGCGAGGCCGGCCTGGGATGAGTTGGCGAGCACGAAAGTCCCGGCGAGGTAATTCTGGATGTCGCGGACCTCGCCGGCGCTTGGTGCTTCACTCCGGAGGCGATCAATCTCGCCGAAGATTTCCTTGAGTGACGCGCCGGTGACATTCGTGGTGACGTCGGCACTTTCGTACCAGACCGAGGACCGGTATCTCGTGTCCACCGTGCTACGGGGCGAGTACGTGTAGCCTTTCTGCTCGCGGATATTGCTGGTGATGCGTGAGGCGAAGGATCCGCCGAGGAGCGCGTCGGTGACCTGGAGCGGTACGAAGTCGGGCTGGCTCGGGTCGGCGACGGGGAGACCGAGGTCGATCGTGGACTGCACGGCTCCTGGGCGATCGATCAGGATGACCGTGCGCTCGGCGCGCGGCGTGGGGACATTGACCGTTGGCGGCGGGCCGGCGGCCCATCCGTTGAAGGCATCGCGGACCGCCTGTTCGACGGCAGCGCTGTTGAACAGGCCGACGACGTAGAGGTGCGCGCGGACGGCGCCGACATTGTGCGTGTAGAAATCGCGCACCTGTGCGGCCGAGTATCCCTTGAGCGCGTCCTCGGTGGGGAGGACCCGGCCGTAGGGGTGATCGGGATACACCTGTGCGGCGAAGCGTTCCTGTGCCATGACCTGTGGGCGGGTCGTGGCGATCGCGAGCTGGCGGAGCCGGTCGTTCTTCAGTCGCGGGAACTCGGATTCCGGGAAGCTCGGGTGCTGGACGACGTCGGCGATGATCCGGGCGAAGGCGGCAGCGGAGTCGCCGAGCACGGCGCCCTGGATCGTGGTCTGATCTTCGCCGGCGGTGATGCTGAGCGCGCCGCCCATGCCGGCGACCGCTTCCGCGACCGCGGCGGCCGGGTGCGATGCCGTGCCCTGCTCCAGAAAATCCGCCATCAGGTTGGCGAGCCACACCTGCTGCGGGCCCTCGTCGATCGCTCCCGTGCGCAGATCGAGTGACAGCGTGGCGATGGGGAGGCGGCCGTAGGGGACGAGCGTGACGTGCATGCCATTGGCGAGTGTGAACTCGTGTTTGGCGGGCACCGAGAAATCCCTGGGTGCGGCGGGCGCCGGGGGGCTTTGCTTGGCCGGAGCGGCGCCGGCTGGCGCGGCTTGCGCGCCGAGTGCGGGCGCGTGGAAGAGGACGACAGCGGCGAGCGCCGCAGCGAGCGCCGCGAAGCCGGCTGCTCGCACAGCGAGGTTGGCAGCGGGCCTCACCTCGGGCTTACTGGCCAGTCGTGGCATTGGGCGCTTTTCCTTTGGGTACGATGGTGAGGGCCGTCTGGTTTTCCGGGCGGAGATATTCGCGCGCCGTTTTCTGGATGAGTGCCGCCGTGACGGCGCGGAACGACCGCTCGAGCGTGTTGATGTGTGCCGGGTCGTTGTCGAAGAGCGCGAACGACGCGAGGAGGTCGGCGCGGCCGAAGCCGAAGCGGCTGCCGAGAATGCCGTACAGCGCGGCGCGCTCCTTGACCTGCGCGCGGGCGAGCGTGGCGGCATCGACCGGCGCTTTGCGGAGCGAGTCGATCGTGGCATCGGCGGCCTTGAGGATCTCGTCCGGCGAGTGGCTGGCATCGTGGAAAAGCGACGCCGTCCACAGCATGGGGCCCTCGTAGTCGAACATGTTGCCGAGGAGATTGATGCCACCGTTGACATCACCGGCGTAGCCACCGCGCTGGACGAGCGACTGGTAGAGCCAACTGTCGTGGCCCTGGAGGAGGATCTGGTCGATCAGCCCCATGGCGTAGTATTCCGGCGTGTTGCGGGGCGGCATGTGGTACGCGAACGCGAGCGCCGGGCGAGTAGCCAGCGTGTCGTCCTTGCTCGCGCGGATGGGTTTCTGCTGCCGCGGCTCCGTGAGGTCCGGGCGTTTCGGCAGGGCGACCCCGGGGATCGGCGCGAAGTACTTCTCGACCCATTTCCACGTCGTGGCGCGGTCAATGTCGCCGGTGACCACGAGGACCGCGTTACCCGGTGAGTAGTACGTATGGTGGAACGACTCCGCGTCGGCGAGCGTCGCGGCGTCGATATCGCGCAAGTCGCCGTAGAAATTGTGCGCGTTGTACCAGTTCGTGTTGGCGTACTGCGGCATGTCGAGCCAGGGGAAACCGCCGTACGGCGTATTGAGCACATTCACGCGGACCTCGCTCTTCACGACACCTTGCTGGTTCGTGAGGTTTTCCTGCGTGATCGCGAGGCCGCGCATGCGATCGGCTTCGGCCCAGAGGAACATCTCGAGCGTGTTGGCCGGGACGATCTCGAAGTAATTCGTGAAGTCGAATCGTGTCGATCCGTTGAGGATGCCGCCGTTCGACTGCACGAGCTTGACGAACTGCAGCTTGCCCAGATTCTGCGAGCCCTGGAACATGAGGTGCTCGAAGAGGTGGGCGAATCCAGTGCGGTCGCGCGGTTCGACGCGGAACCCAATGTGGTAGTAGACGGCGACGGTGACGATCGGCGAGGTCGTGTCGCGGGAGAGCACGACGCGGAGGCCGTTGGGGAGCGTGCGGTATTCGGTGGGGACGTCGAAGCCTGATGCGCCGGGCGCGGCTTTCTGGGCGGCGGCCGCGGTCGTGGTGAGGGCGAGAATCGTCATCGCCGTTGCGGTTGCCTGTGCGGCTCGAAGGAATCGCGTGGTGCCCGGGGGGGCCATCTGTTCCTACCTCTCACTCGGTGGACGTGCGCGTTTGTCCGCCGATTGTACCTACGGGGACAAGGCGGTCACAAGGCCGCCGAACGTTTGGTGCCCATTGGTTGGGCAAACGTTGCCGGAGGGGAACGTACGGCCGGGCACGGGGAGGGGTTTCACCGTACGTAGAGCGCCCCCGCTCGTCGGGTGCACGGGCGGGGGCGCGTGAGCCGGTCCGGGCCGGCTCCTACGAGGTGGGTGGCCAGCCGATAATCGGCGGCCCGGACCGGCCCACAGCGGCCGGCCCGTTTGTGATTGGGCTAGTTCTGCAACGCCCCCATGCTGACGGGGACACCGGCGCGCCAGCCCAGGGCGGCCGCGACGTTGGTGGGGAGTGGCTGGCCCGCGTGGATGGCCTTGCTCCCCGACTTGAGGTGGTAGTTCGCCGTCCAGATCGAGAATGAAGAACGGATCGCTTCCGCCGTTGATCTCGAGTCCGTGGGCTTCGTTGCCCGTCTTCGAGTGGAAAGTGCCGATGCTCGTGTAGTAGGCGTTGCACCAGTTCACGGCGTTCTTGGCCTTGGAGCCTGAGGGCCGGTAGTAGCCGTTGTAGTCCACCTCACTGTAGACCGAGCTGTTGCAGCCTGCTGCCCGATAGAGGTTCACCAGCAGGGTCGTCTTGGCGTTCCAGATCAGATTGTTGACGATCCTGGCGTTCTTGAGATCGCTCGCCTGCGCGTCCCAGGCGCTGATGTCGAGATCGAGGCCGTTGTTGGCGACCGTGTTGTTGTAGACGTTGGCGTTCTGGGTGAAGTGGACGCCGATCCCATCGGTGTTGTCGTGCACGAGGTTGCCGGCGATGATGATGCCGTTGCCCTGCTCGATGTAGATCCCGTAGCAGGCATTGCGGAGCACCTGGTTGCCGACGACGGTGGAGTTGGTGGAGCTGACATCGAGCCACACGGCGTTGGCCTTGTTGTCGGCGACCCAATTTCCGCGGAAGACGAAGTTCGTCATCTGCGTGACCTTAATGCCGGCGGCCAACTGGCTCACGTTGTAGTTGCCGGTGTTGTTGTTGCTGATGTTGTTGGCTTCCACGACCACGCCGGTTGCGGCGTTGCTCACGATGCCGGCTTGCCCGTTCCACTTGACGGTGTTGTTCTGCACGAGGGCGTAGGACGCGGCGTTGACCGAGAGCCCGTCCAGGCCATTGTACTCGAGCGTGTTGTGATCGACCTGGGTGTGGGCGCCCTGGATGCGGAGGCCGATCTGCGAGAAGTGCTCGAGCGTGATACCGGTGACGCGGGTGTTGCCGGCGTAGAGCAGCATGCCGACGGCCTGCGCGGAGAGCGCGACCTCGTGGCCGCCCGGATTTTCGCCGACGTACAGAAACTTGGACTCGGCGTCGACGTAGAACGTGCCCGCTTTGACCTCGCCGAGGCTGTTGACGCGCTGGAGGGCGCGGCCATCGACGAATGCCATGTGCTGGTGGGCGGCATATTCTTTGTCGCCGCCCAGCGATTCCACGAGGAGGTTGTGTTCGCTCTTGACCTCTTCGGCGACCTCGGGCGTCGTCCGTGGCGCCATTATTGCAGCTTCAGACTCCGCGGAGGCCTGTTCGCCACCGGCGGGTGCGACGGCGGTTGCAGGGGCACCGGCGGAAGACCATGGCGTGCGCCACATACTGCCCATCGCCTGCCACATGCCGGGTGCGACGACGGTGCTCCCGCGCAGGACCACCTTGGCGCCGGAGGCCGGGCGAATCGTGACCGGCTTGGTGATGACGAGGCCACCGGTCACGTAGGTGCCGGCGCTCAGCTCGATCGTCGCACCGGCAGGTGCGACGGCGACCGCTTGCTCGAGCGTCATGGGATCCCGGGCGGTTCCGGCGGCGCGCGCGAGGCCTTTGGCGGCGACGCGAATCAGGCCGGCTGACGCACCGGCGACGGGGCGGGCCGCGATGGGCGCGGTCGAATCACTACACGCCGTGACCAGCGAAATGGTGGCGGCAAGAACGACCGCCGAACCGGCGTTGGCTACGGCGCGGGCCACAAACGTGGCGCACGGCCGGGCCGTCCGGGGTGACCGGTGCGACTGCGACATGAGATCTTCTCCCTTCGAACGTCTGTTCGGCGGCCCGACTAGCATGGCCTGCGCGGAGGGGCACGCAGACGACAGCCTCGTAGCTTTGCGTCGCCGGCTTTCGCCGGTTTTGCCTTTGTCGCAGCCCCGAAGGGCGCGCGATCTCGCCGGAATCCTTAAAGCGCCGGCCTACCTGAGTGTAGACCGATCCGGTACTGCGTGCCGAAGCGCCTTACCACTGCGGAGAACACAGGCAACGCTTAATCACCTGGCTTCGACGCGCCTAACGTATACCGATATGCCTGAGTGCGCCAGACTGAATTTTCTAGCCACTTCCGCCGACCGGTATGTCTTTCCAGACAAGCTGCCCTTCCCATCGGCGCCGACCGTGAGAATCGCCCTGCCGGACGGTCCTCCTGGATGACCGCTGGCGGCTGGCAGGCCGCCGCGAACCCGATGTCTGTGTATCACTTACGCCTTTTGATACCCTGACGGTGCAGCCCCTCGCGTGCACCGCGCCGAACTGTGACGCCTGTCACACAACGCCCACGAAAAAAGGGCCATTCGTGTTTGTGCGCAAGGGGCAAAGTTCAATTTTCTGGTACCAACGTGCCAAATCGCGGGGCTGTGGTTGCGGGCGTTCCGGTCCCGGTGGATATTCGAGCCCCGCCGCCGGCCGATCAGAAGCACCCACCATCGAGGAGCGCCGTATGCCGTTCCAGATCAGCGAGCTGGTAATTCGAGTGACAGGGGATTCCCCGGATGGCGCGATCGTCGGCAAGGAGGCACCGCCCGAGGTCAGCGAATGCCGGAAGGGCGGGCACACGTGCCTTCCGAACGTCACCACGTGCCGGCATGGTGGATCGACGTGCAGGCCGACCGAGTTGGATCCGCCATCGACCTGCCGTCAGGGTGGACACACGTGCATGCCGCCCGGTGGCCCGGGCAAGTCGCAACCCAAGAAGGCGGAACTGGATTTCGTCCTTCAGCAACTCCGGAATGCCGTTGCCGCGGAGCCGGCGAAAGAGGAGCTGGTCACCGCGTAGCGTGGTCCGTCCCCTGCATTCTGGCGTGACTCAGACATTGGACAGGAGTACATCATGATGTTCCAGCTCAGGGAGCTCGCGATTCCCGTCGTGGGCGACTCGTTGCAGGGTGCGTGGTCCGAGCTGGGCTCGACCTGCCGGAAAGGTGGGTCGACGTGTGTGGCCCGCGAGCCGGCCGGGCCGCAGATCGCCAGGGGCGTGGAACTCGAACTGGTGCGGCGCCAGATCCGGGAGACTGTGCTCACGGAATCCGCGACCTAGTACGAGCGGCACGCGAGCAGCGAGGTCCCGGCGCTCGTCCGGGACTCACGCTCACACTGCGCGCATGCCGACACTGGAATCGGCGACGTATCGATTCAATCCGGCGCTCGAGCTGGTCGTGTTCGACCGGCTCGAGCCCGGGCTGCAACAGCGTCTCGCCGGCCTAACGCGCGATCCCTCGTTCTACGGGGTGATCCTTCCGGTTGACCGGCGGGACGCTGCCGCGACCGCGAAGGCCGCCGACCGTGAAAGCGCGCTGCTGCTGCTGACCCTCAGGACGCCGGGACCGATTCCGGCGTACGCGCGGCGGCTCCTCGGGCCGGATGCCTGGCACACGATCACCGGGCTCGTACTCGACGGCATCCTGGAGATCGAATCGGGTGGCGTGTTCCGGTCCGGACCGGACGCCATCGACTCCATGGGAATCGGCGAATACGACGGGATCCTCGACGACACCGCCCCGCGCGGGCGGATCGCGCGGCTCTCGATCGACGCCCTTCGTCACGCCGCGGCGCTGCCGATCGACGATGTCGCCGTTCTCGCCGGGCGATTGTACCGCTACAACAGCCTTCCCCTCGCGCCGGGCAATGCGGCGGCGGCAGTGCCGACGACCGACCTCGCGCGGCTGGGGCTCGCGACGCCCGGCGTGGCAGCCGCACTCGATCGCGACTGGACGTGCACCGCATCGGGCGTGGACGGCGAGTGGCTGTGCTGGTCCGCCGCGGAGCGCTGGGAATCGACTGAGGGCGCGCGCGGGACCTGCAAACTGTATGTGAGTCCGGCGCCAGCCGCGATCCGCGAGGCGTTTGCGGCGACCGTCGCCGCCGCGACCGCGCATCAGGCGCTCGCGTTCAAGGCGGGGGCTGGGGCGTACGGCCTTCTTCGGCCGGACAAGCTGGTCATCTACTTCCGCCACCGCGACCAACTCTCCGCGGCAGCCGCGGCGCTGGCCGCCGCGCTGGCGGGAGCGCCCGCGCACGGCGTTCCGTTCACCGCCGGAGTCACGGCGGACGGCATGATCTCGTGGGCTGCCGACCCGCCGTTGCACGCGGGCCTCATTGGCGGGGTGGCGAGCGAGAGCTGGCGCAGTTGGCTGACCACGCAACTCGCGGTGGCACTCGTCGCGGGGCGGTCGGGTGGGGGTGGGGGTGGGGGTGGGGGCGACGCGGTACGGTTCGCGCTGCGCCGGACGGCGGCGCTGCGGATCGATCCGCGGACGTGGATTCCCGCCGACACGATGTGGCAGGCGGGTGCGACGTGATCCTCGCCGGCCGGCTCGTCCTGCCGGTGGAAGTCGAGCTGACGTCCGTGGAGGCGCTGCCTGCCGCGACCCGTGCGCAGTTCACGCACGCGGCGACGGATTTCGTCCTGACGCGGGCGCACGGGCGTGAGGCCTCGCGCGTCGTCGATGCCTCGACGGCGGCGCTGCTCTCGTGTTTCCGCACGCCCCACACCGTCGCGGATGCGGTGGTCGAGTACAGCCGCATGGCCGGTGCCGACCCCGAGTCGGTGCTCACGGATGCGTGGCCGCTGATCACCCGGCTCGTGGACGACCAGCTCCTCGTGTCCGAGGGCGATCAGACGGAGCTGGGGCGCCGAGTCGCGCCTGGCGTCCGGCGCGCGCGTGGATGATTGGACCGTCGTGCGGCCCGTGTACGCGCTCGATGACACGGAGGTGTACCAGGTCATCGGCGACGCGGGCGGATGGTATGCGCTCAAAGCGTCACGATGTCCGCCCGAGTCCAACTTCGCGCGATGGTTCAGTCACGAGGCGGCCGTGCTGGAGCAGCTCGATGGGACGGCCGGCCCGCGTTTGCGGCGGCGCGGGACGATCGGCGAGTCCCCGTATCTCGTTCTCGACTGGTGCGCCGGGTCGGCCGCCGACATTGCCGCCGCGGAATACCGTGCGCTTCCATCCGATGAGCGGCGCGCGGCCCTACTCAGCCTCGCGATCGCGGTGCTCGATGTGTACGCCCGGCTGCACGCTCGCGGCGTCGTGCACGGCGACATCCATCCGCGGAACATCCTCGTCGATCGCGACAACCGCGTCTCGCTGCTGGATTTCGCGCTTGCGAGACAGATCGGCACGGACAGCACCGGCGTGCCTCGCGCGGGCGTTCCCTTCTATTACGAGCCGGAGCTAGCCCGTGCCCTGCTCGACGGGCTGACGCCGCCGCCCGCGTCGGAGGCGGGCGAGCAGTTCGCGCTCGCCGCTTTACTGTATCTCCTGTTCACGGGCGAGCACTACCAGGATTTTCAGCTCGAGCAGCACGCGTTTCTTTCGGCGATCCGTGATGGCTCCGTGCTGTCGTTTGCCGCACGCGGCATCGAGCCGTGGCCGGAGGCCGAAGCGGTATTGGCACGAGCATTGAGCAAGGCGCCGGCTGAGCGGTGGCCGTCGATATCCGTGTTCGCGGACAGCCTGCGGCACCTCCAGACCGTGGCGGCGAACGGCCGCGCCGGTGCGAGTCACGCTGGCCGCGCCGGTTTGTCGGCCGCATCCGCCATACGCGCCCGACGACGCGGGGCGCATGTTACTCGGCACATTCCTCACGCGCGCGGGATACGGGCACGCCGCTGCGTCCGGCGGCGCACTGCCGGCCATGCCGCACGCACCGACGGCATCGGTCATGCACGGCGCCGCCGGAGTCGCCTATGGGCTCTACCGTCTCGCGCTCGTCCGCGAGGATGCCGAGATGCTTGCGCTGGCGGACCTGTGGGCATCGCGCGCGGTGGCGGCTGCGGACGCGCCGGATGCGTTTGCCGACGTGGCGCGCGGGCTCACTGCTGCGGTTTACTCCGCCAGCACCCCGTATCACACGGTCGCGGGCGTCCACTGCGTCCGGTCCTTGATCGCCAATGCCGCGGGGGATCGGCAGTCGCTGGGCGAATCCGTGGAGGCGTTCATCCGCGCATCACCCGTTCCGGAGCGCGGCGTGAACCCCGACATGATGCTTGGCCACCCGGGCGTGGTGATCGCGAGCGCGCTGCTGCTCGATGCGTTGGCACCGGTGCACGAGTTCTCGCGGCGGCGCCTGGCCGAGCATGGCACGGCCGCGATGGCGGCGATCGAGGACGCCGTCACGTCGCTGCCGGCGATGCGTGATGCGCCGGGGTTCGCCGCGATGGGCGCGGCTCATGGCTGGACCGGCGTGCTGTTCGCGGCGCTCCGCTGGTCCACTGCCGCGCGACGGCCGCTGTCCGCGGACATGGCGCGGCGGCTTCGAGAGCTGGCGTCGTATGGGCAGCCGTGGGGGCGTGGGCTGCGGTGGCCACACACACTCGATCCGCGCGCGCCGGAGTATCGCACGTATCTCGCCGGGTGGTGCAACGGAACCGCGGGGCTCGTGCACCTCTGGACCCTGGCGGCTCACGTCACCCGCGACGCGGCGTTCGACGACCTAGCCGATCGTGCGGCGTGGAGTACGTGGGAGCACGCGTCGGACACCATCACCAACATTTGCTGCGGGTTGGGGGGATTGGCGTATGCGCTGCTCGCGCGGTACCGGGCGACGGGCGACGCTGCGTGGTACCGGCGCGCCGCCGCGCTCGCCGTGCGCGCCGCGCGCGTCGCGGCCGCCGATCCACCGCCGCATCCGGACAGTCTGTACCACGGCACCGTGGGCATCGCGCTTCTCGTGGCCGATCTCGAGCGGCCGCAGACGGCCGGGATGCCGTTCTTCGGCAGTGAGGGCTGGCGCTGGGACGCCGCCCCGATCGCGGAGTGAGGACCGCGAGGCTGAATCGGGACCGTGCGGCATCGTAAGGCGGTCGAAGCGCGGGTTGCCACGTAGCGGCGCGAAATTCGGATCGATCCGGATCCATCCTGGCGACAGATAGCCGGGATGGTTCACGAGGGTATCGAGTATGTCGATCGCGCGCTCCGGCTGCTTCGCCATCGTATAGATACGCGCGAGGTAATGCAGGTACACGACCCCCACGCGCGCGTCGCGAGACAGCGGCATTAGCGCGACGGCGCGTTCTCCCGCGCGTATCGCGTCCGCAGACCGGCCGGCGTAGGCATACGCGACGCCCAGACTGGCGTAGGCCTCCACTCGCTCGGGCGCTCTCATAATCGCGGAGTTGTATGCGGCCGCCGCGCTGTCGGCATAGGCTCGGGACCGTGATGCGTCTCCGAGCGTGGCGTAGGCTTCTGCGAGCGTGAGCGCCCATGTAGGCCGGTCGTTATCGAAGTCTGATGCGTGTAACGTGAGCAGAAGCTGCCGCTGGACGCCGTCGAGTATCCATTCCTGGCCGCGCTCTGGCGCAATGGCGCTGACGAGCGACGTCTGGTCGACCATTGCGGGGGCTGCGTGGAGTACTTGCTGCGCGCCGGCCAAGTCGCCCTCACCGAGCGACGTCATGACTCGCCATTCGATGTACGTGAGGTCGCCAGGTGTGAGGGCGAGCGCGTGGTCCAGCGCGATCTTCGCACCGGCGTAGTGGCGCAGATTGACGAGCGCGAATCCCAGATCGGCCGCCGCGCCAGGAGCCCTCGGATCGAGTTGCACGGCGGTCTGGAGATTCGCGACCGCGGAATCCCATTGCCCCAGGTGTTCCTCGGCGTAGGCAACCAGGTCGAGCAGGCCTGGGTTTGTTCCTGCTCGGGCCGGCCGCGCTTCAGCTTGAGCCTTGGCGAAATCGTGAGCTACCACGGAGTAGTAGTAACTCATGGCGGCATGTGCGTCTGCGAGATCCGGAGAGATCGCCAGTGCACGTCGCGCGTCGCGTAGCGCTGAATCGCCTTCGGCGGCGGATGCGCCGCCGGTCCCATAGATGTTGATGTGCGAGGTAGCGAGGTTGGCCCAGGCCTGGGCAAAGCCCGGGTCGAGGTGCACCGCTTCCTGGTAGGCGGCGACCGCCGAGCGTTGAGAGCTGGCGCCGTTGCCAGCTTCATCGTATGCGGTGCCACGGAGGAACGCGTCGTAGGCGTCGAGATTGCGTGTCGGCCGCTGCGCGAGCGTCGCGCGGTCACCCGCGCCGAGCGTGAGGCGAAGCTGCTCAGCAACCGACGTCGCGATGTCAGTTTGGACCTTGAACACATCGACGAGCGGTGCGTCGATCGACTGTTGCCAGCGGCTCGTCGGAATCCGGACGTCGGCGACCTGCACCAGCTCCGGGTCTACGCGGACGCGGGGCTGGCCCGCGGGGCCGGTGTGGCGATCCCATCGCACCCGGCCGACGAGTAAGTAGCTCACGCCGAGCTCGCGCGCGATTTCCGCTTGAGATTTCGTGCTGCGCCGGTATTCATTGGAGCTTCCGCTTGCGATCACCTGGAGTCCGGGCAGATTCGTCAGCTTGCTGCGGATTTCATCCGTTATGCCTTCGGCGAAGTACGCATTGGCCGAGTCCCCGACATTGTCGAATGGCAGCACGGCGAGCATCACCGGGCCGGGGGTTCTGGCCGTTCGTGCATACCAGAGATATCCGGCACCTGCGAGAACGGCGACAACGACGAGACCCGCGGCAATGCGCCGCAGCGGGAGCCCTGGATCCGCCGATCCCTGGGCCAGGCCGGTTTCGAGGGCTGCGACAAATGCGCCCGCGCTCGGGTATCGGGCGGCGGGCGTTGCGGCGAGTGCTTTGCGGATCGCGGTATCGATGCCGCGGGAGACATCGCGCCGGATGATGCGGACCGATGGTGGCGGGCTCGCCATCATCTTGGCGATCATCGCTTGCGGAGTGCTCGCGACGTAGGGCGTCTCGCCCGCAAGCATCTCGTAGACGACGGCGGCGAGCGCGTATTCATCCGTCCGCGCGTCGAGCGTCCGGTCGCCGCTCGCCTGCTCCGGGCTCATATACGCAGGTGTCCCGACCGCGAAACCCGTGTGCGTCAGCGTTTCGCCACTGGGGCGCCGCGTGTCACCGGGCGGCGTGACGGCGTCCATCGAGCGAGCGATGCCGAAATCCGCGAGGAGCGCGTGGTCACCCGAGAACAGAATGTTTTCGGGTTTGATGTCGCGGTGGACAAAACCGGCGCGATGGGCGTAGTCGAGCGCGCCCCCGACGTCGCGTGCGATGCTCAGCGTGTCTTCGACCGAGAGTTGGTGTTCGCGCCGGAGCCGGTCGCGGAGGCTTTCGCCTTCGACGTACGGCATGGTGAACCAGAGCTGGCCGGCGGGTGTTTCGCCGGAGTCGTAGACGCCGAGGATGTGCGGGTGCTGGAGCTTTGCCGCGAGGGCGATCTCGCGCCGGAAGCGCTCGGGGCCGAGCGTTGCGGACAGCTCCGGGTGGAGGACCTTGAGCGCGACAGACCGGCCGTGTTTCGGATCGCGGGCGAGGTAGACAGTCGCCATCCCGCCGCGGCCGAGGATCCGCTCGATGGTGAGCTGCGCGCCGAGCGCGGCCTGCAGCTGTTCGCGCGGGTCTGGTGACGTCAAGCCGTGCGCTCCGGGGCCGCGCGACATCGGTGGACCATATTCACCGTTGTTTTCATCTTCATGAACTGCCAGCCGGCGCGCATCGACGGGCCATGTGGAGCGTGGGGCTCATCGCTGGGGACTGGGGACTGGGGATTGGGGACTGGGGGGCTTGGGGGCTGGCCATTGGAGAGTTCCAATGTGCACGGGGCATCGCGTGCGGGCCAGACGCCAGCGCGGAATCCGGGTGCTGGTACCGCCGTCATCTTCCAGTGGCGGGCGTTGGCCGAACAGGGCGACCGATGGTTCAGGGCAGTTCCCTACCCTTTGGCTGCCGGCTGGAGACCTCGTTCATCGAGGAAGTGTTGCAGCGTGGCGGGGCTCGCGGCGGAGTCGGCGAGGGCCACGTATCCATCCGGGCGAACGAGGTACGCGGCTCCTCGCTGGAGGCCGGCCGTGCGCATGGCTGATCTCCACGGGAACGTGTGGAGTGGAAGGCCGCACGTGTCGCACGCGGCGGCGAGGCCGGGAGTGGCGTCCCCGTAGACGTGGACCTGCCATGCCAGTGATGACAGCGGGGCGAAGTTACTCGCGGGCGGCTGTCCATTCTCCGGTGGTACCCATGGAAGCCGGTCGCCGCCGTGGACGCGTCCCGCCTGGCCGGCGCTCAGCCTGCTCGAGCGGTACTGAATCCCAATCTGCGAGACCGTTCGGAACATGAACCGCCGTGCGGCGGTGATCGAAAAGACCAGGGGGAGGATGCGTGGCACGAGCCGCAGGCGTATCCAGCGTGCGAGCGGGCCGTCGTTGGTCACGAAGGTGAAAGCGCGGTCCGTTGTCTGAACCAACTGGCGCGCGAAGGCGATGCGTTCGGGCTCGTACGTCGCGAGGATCCGGACGTCGGCGTGGCCGTGAATACAGGCCGCGAGCTTCCACGCGAGATTCATGGCGTCGCCGATCCCGGTGTTCATGCCCTGCCCGCCGACCGGACTGTGTACGTGTGCCGCGTCGCCGAGGAGGAACACCTGGCCCCGCTGGAAGTGGTTGGCGACGCGGTGGTGCACGTGGTACGTCGAGAACCAGTTGACCTTGCCGACCGCGAGGCCGAGTCGTGTCATCACACTCTGGCCGACATCTGCCCACGTGAATGACGCCTTGGCGGCTTCCTCCGGGCGTACCGCACCGACGAGCCGCACGCGTCCCTCGCCTTTCATTGGGAAGACCGCGAGGAAATCGGCCTCATCGAGCGCGACGTGGAGCTGGCCGTCGACGACCGGCCCGCCCGCTTCCACGTCGGCGACATAGAAGAGATGCGCGTAGGTGCCGCCGAGGAACGTGGCGCCGATTCCCTGCCGGATCCTGGAGTGTGCGCCATCGCAGCCCGCGATGAACATCACCTCGCACGATTCGGCCGAGCCGTCCTTGCGAGTGAGCTGCACGCGCATCGTCGAGCCGGCGTGCGTGAAGCTGGTGACCGACGTCCCGCGCTCGACCTCGACCCCGGCGGCGGAGAGACATTCGATGAGCAGGCGTTCGTGTTCGTCCTGGGGGAAGATCGTCGGTTCCGGGAACGGGCTCAGGCCGGCGCCGAGGTCGCTGATCGTGAGGTGCGCGGCCTTGTGTCCCGCGACCCAGAGATTGACCGAATTGAAACCGCGACCGCGTTCGGCGACGAGATTAGCGATGCCGAGCTGCTGGTAGAACTCGAGCGTGCGTCCCTGGACGGCGAGCGCCCGCGACGTCGTGCCGGGTGTGAGGACGGGGTCGACGATGCGGATACGGACGCCCAGGCGAGCGAGGAGCAGCGCGAGCACGAGACCTGTGGGTCCGGCGCCGGCGATGAGCACCTGGGGATCGTCTCGCGGCGGTGTCGTCACGTGCCGGCCCGGATCATCCCGTTGCTCCCGCGGGCGCTTGCGCGCGCGCGAGCCAGTGCGCGAAGAACGGATCGCTCAGGCGCCATTGCACGCCTTGTTGCGTGCCCGAGTCCGACGCCGCGTAGCGGATGAGACTACGGTCCTCGAGCGCGGCGAGCGTGCGTTGCATCGTCGAGGGTGCGAGGCCTGACGCGCCGGCGACCTCCGTGAGGTGGAAATCCGCGGAGGGTTCGTGCGCGATCGCCTTGAGCGTGCGTCGTTGCGCGCTGGTGAGATTGGCCCAAGCCAGCATGTACGGAGAATAGTGCTCGCCCACGATCCGATCGAGCGTGGCGCCGGCCGCGGCGGCGGTCAGCGACGACGTACGACCGAGCTGGAGGTCGTCCCAGCAGCTACTGCAGAGCCACTGGACATTGCGGGGCACGTCCTCGGCGAGATCCAGAATCTGCTCGATGGCGGCGTCTTCGATTGGAGCGCCGGTTGACGCCAGGCCGCGGCGGATGACTGGCCGGAAGTCCTGGCGTGCGATAGGGCCGAGGACACGCACATCGGCGACGTCGCGGAGGGGGGCGGGTGTGCGGTTCATGAGCTCGTCCATCACCCTGAGGTGCGAACTGGCGAAGGCGTAGCCAATGTAGCGGTGGGACGCGACCGTGGCGCGGAGCTCGTGTGCGGCGCGATCGCCGCCTGCGAGGATGACCTCGTGGAACTCATCGAGGACGACGGCGGCGGGGCGGCCGTGGGTGGCGGCGAGTTGCTCGATGCCATCGAGCACCGCGGTGAGGATCGTGATGGGGCGCTGGCGTTGGGCGGGTGTGAGGGAGAATTCGATCGTGAGGAGCTGGCTGGTGAAGTCGTAGGATGCGCCGCCCCCGAGTGGGGCGAAGAAGCGGCGGGCGATATCCCCAGCGTGGTCGAGGGAGGCGGCGAAGGTGCGGGTGGCGCCGGACGCCATTTCGCGGGCGAGGGCTTCGAGGGATTCGAAGGCTTCGGCGTCGTAGCGGAGGACGGCGACGCCTCGGGCCGTGACCTCGGTGGAGGCGGCGTTGAGGATCGAGGATTTGCCGAAGTGTCGCCAGCCGGTGAGGAGAAAGCGGCCGGCGTTGGTGAGGGCGTCGACGGCGGCGGCGACATCGGCATCGCGGGCGGTGAGCGGGCCGGTGGCGTCGCCATGCCAGAACGGGTTCGCCGCTTGTTGCATTACGCGTTGAGCGTACGCCGATTGCGGCGGGTGTAAATCATTACAGGCAATGATATTATTTGCTACCGGCCGGCGCCAGTATCAATCGGCAATTCTTGAGCGCGATCTCCTTTATGCCCCTAGAAACCGACGTCCACGAACCGCATGGCGGGAATGGGCTGCGCGGGGAGGGTCACGTGCGACAGCGAGGGGATGGCGCCGGCGTTACGGAGGGTCAACTGAACATTGTATGTGGCCGGGGTGCACGCCGTCGCCGAATCGGACGTAAAGCGGGCGAGGGTGACGCCTTCCCACGCGCAGTTACCCGGGGCTTTGTACCAGGAGACGACGCCGGCGGCCGAGTCCTGGCCGACCGTCGTGCCGTGTTGCCAGAGGAATCCGAGCCAGGATCCGCCGAGTGAGTCGATGTCGGTTTCGGAGTGGACGGTGCCGTGATTGCGGGCGGCAATGGATGCCGCCGAGGGCCTCGTCAACGACGACCATGCACTCCGCGAGTGCAGGCTTTGCGATTGCGCGCGGGCCGACAGCCCATTGCCGGTGAATTGCTCGGTGACGAAGATCAGCCACGTCTGGTAGTCGGCCGTCCATCCGTAGACGACGGACAAAGAATCAGCGATCACGCCGCTGGCGGTGGTATCGACCTCCGTGCCGGCGAACATCCACATCGTGAGCGGGCCGCTGTCGGTATTGACAACGACGATGGCCGGCTGCAAACCTCGGTCGGCCAGATACGCGGCTTCTTCCTCGGCGATGGATTTCGGGGCGTAGTGGAGGCCGGCCGTGGAGTCCGAGCGGAACGCGCTATCGAGGATCTGGGCGAGCCGTCTGTCTCCGACGGCCGTGGTGATCGTATCCGAGCTGCAGGACGCCATGATCGTACCGCCGACCAGCATTGCTCCGAGCAGGTACACAGGCCGGGACTTCATCAAGGACTCCGAAGCGTGGCGGGGGACCTGATTGCTTGGGGACTGGGGACTGGGGACTGGGGACTGGGGACTGGGGACTGGGGACTGGGGATTGGGGGATTGGAGACTGCGATATGCGTATGCAGAATGCGTATTGTCAGAAATCACGTTAAGTGAACAGCGCAAAATATTATTGCGAGCGTATTTACATTGTTGACGCAAACAGAATGACGGGGCGCAGCAAGTGGAGAACTCGCTGCGATGGGGCGAGGATTGGTGGCTGGGGGCTGCGGATCGGGGAAGCCACGAGGCGCGCGAATCCAGAGCTTGACGGGCGTGGCTGGGGTTATTTCTACGCAAGTGGCGGGTATCGGAAGCGAACGTGCTCATCCGTTATGAACGTACTGTCGCGCCCGCTAAAATGAGGAATTTCTAATGTGTCGGCGTTCTTGAGCCTCTTTATGGGCCCTCAACCCTGCTTCTGATGAAATCCCCGCTTCCGCCCGGGTCGGTACCGGCCGCGCCGGTCATGCCCTATCCCAGTGGGCCTGTGCTCGTGCCGTCCGAGTCGGTTCCGGACCGGCAGGGCGTGATGGCGTGCTTGTCAAACGCCACGCGGAATGGGCACTGGTTGCTGCCGCGGCTTTTCCGCGCGCTGGCGATCATGGGAGAAGTCAAACTCGATCTCCGGAACGTCCATCTTGGTGCTGGTACGTCGGAGATTCAGGTCCGCGCGATCCTGGGGAACATCGAGATCACGGTGCCGCACAACCTGCGCGTCGAGTGTGACGGGACGCCGTTCCTGGGCGAGTTCAGCGTCAAGCACCGGTCGAAGAGCGCGCCGTCGCCGGATGCGCCGATCATCCGGATCACCGGCGGCGCGTTCATGGCGAGCGTGAAAGTGCGAGTCATCGATCCACAGGCGCCGACCACGATGGACCGGGTGCGCGCGTGGGTGCAGGGGACGTAGCAGACGTAGCAGAGCGCAGACAGGACGAGGAGGCGCTTCCGGTGGCGAAAGCCGTTGCGGTACTCGTGTTCGATGGGTTCGCGGATTGGGAGCCCGCGTTTGCGCTTACCGGGCTTCGCCGGTGGGGCGGCAAGACGGTGGTGACGGCGGGTTATGATCTCCGGCCCGTGACGTCGATGGGCGGATTGCGCATCGTTCCGGATTGCGCGCTGGCCGATCTCTCGCCGCGCGACACGGAGCTGCTCATTCTTCCGGGCGGCGACGTCTGGGAGGCCGGGTACCCGGCGGATGTTCTGGATCCCGTCCTGGGCCGCATGTGCGCGGCTGGCGTACCGATCGCGGCGATCTGCGGTGCTACGATTGCAGCGGCGCGCGCCGGGTTGTTTCGCGGACGACGGCACACGAGCAACGGCCGGGCGTTTCTCCAGCGGCATGCGCCGGGATCAGGCGACGACGCCGACTACGCCGATGTCCTGGCCGTCACCGACGATGGCGTGATATCCGCATCGGGGCTCGGTGCGGTCGAGTTCGCGGCCGAGATCTTCGCCCAACTCGGCGTGTTCAACGCTGGCGAGATCCGAGAGTTCACGGAGATGTATCGCCGCGGCATTTCGCCGGGCGCGTGAGCATGGCGCGCCGCTAGAGGTGAAACAGCGACGTCGCCCAGACGAGGGGGACGTAGCCTGTGTCGCGGCGCCCTGGGGCTCGCGGGTCGGCGAAGAATCCGTCCGCGGCGAGCGATTTTGCCGCGACCCCGAAGACGTAGTGCCACACCTCGCTGAACGGGGCCGCGAAGGGGAGGCCGTCTCGCACCGACGACAGACCGGCGAGGTCGTGTTCCATGGCGCCGTGGTTCGCAGTGAGCCACGCGGTCATGATGCGGCGGCTGAGCGCGAGCGCCGAATCGAGCATTGGTTTGTCGCGCGGCGTGAGCACCGGGACCGCGTCGTCGTAGGTATCCCCCGATTTGCGGATGTAGCCGAGTGCCTCGAGGAAGCGCAGCGATGCATTGAAGCGGGCGTCCGGGAGAGGCACGCGCGTGCGTAGCGCCGGGACCGTGAGCGGCGCATCGGCCAGTGCCGCCATCAGTAGGCCCGCGTCGGCGGCGCCGTATTCGATGTAGGCGAGCAGCTCGCCCTGCACCGCTCCGTACGCGGCGGGGTCGCCTTTCAGCGACTCGAGCCCATCTTCGGCCGGGCCGTCGAATACATCCGGGATCCCGTACGTCCGCGGCATCGAGGGCCCGTCGCCGAACGTCGTGAACGTCGTCTGCGGACCCGGCAGGCTGTGGCTCTCGGAGTAAATGCCATCGGCGGGATTGTTGGCACCGGGCTGGTTGGAGTGGAACAGATACGCATCGCCATTCGGGTAATGGACTGGCGCGGCGCGGTAGCCGAGCTCCGTGGTGAGCCTGAGGCCATCCCAATTCAGCGACATCCCCGCGACGACCGCGAACGCGAGATCGGCGCGCAGATCCGAGCGGCGGTAGCGGGCGAAAAGCCGATCGAACTCCGCGCGGTGTGATTCGTAGGCGCGAGCGAGCGACGGGCCGTACGTGAGGGCCGCCGTGTAGATCGCTCGCTGGTCGTCCGCCGTGAGGACCAAGTAAGCGATCGCGTATTCGTTCCCGTGCGGGCGGAGGATGCCGAGCTTCACCAGATCAGCGCGAGAGACCGGCGCGCCGAGCAGGAGCGAATCGATGTGCGCGGCCGTGATCGGACTGTTGACCGCATCGAGGACCACGTGCTGGACCGCGCGGAGCTTGAGGACGAACGTCGGATCCGCCAGACCGGTCGCGTGCTTCACGCCCGTGATGCCGGTGTGCAGGAGCGGCGCCGAATCAGGTGGTTGGCCTGCCGATTGACCCGAAGCGTGGGCCAACGGAATCAGAGTCCCACAAAACAGAGCCAGGAAGCGACGCCGCACGCGGTGCTCTCCCAATAGAAGCGTAATGTGCAGAGTTTACGTTACTACGTGCGTCCGGGCCGAAGGATTCGGTGGGCGTATCGAGCCCGGTGATGGTTCCGGCCGCATCCTACTGCTACCCGAGATGCCACAGTGAGTCATGCCGTTGGATATGCCACACAGGGCGCCAAGAGCCGCCTGGGCCCATTCACATTCGAGCGGAGAGAGCCCGGGCCCACGGATGTGGAAATCGAGATCCTGTTCGCGGGCGTTTGCCATTCCGACATCCATCAGGCGCGTGACGAGTGGGGCGCGTCGATCTACCCGATGGTGCCGGGCCACGAGATCGCGGGGCGGGTGACGCGCGTGGGAGCGGCGGCCAAGAAATTCAAAGCTGGTGATCTGGCTGGTGTCGGGTGCATGGTGGATTCCTGCCGGAAGTGCGAGAGCTGCCGGGACGGTGATGAGCAGTACTGCGAGGTGAAGACCGTCTTCACCTACAACAGCCGCTTCCCGGATGGAACGCCGACGTATGGCGGGTATTCGGACCACATCGTGGTGGACGAGGCGTTCGTGCTGCGTATCAGCCCGACGCTCGATCTCGCCGCGGTGGCGCCGTTGCTCTGCGCGGGGATCACGACCTATTCCCCGTTGCGGCACTGGAACGTGCAGTCCGGGCAGCGCGTGGGGGTGATCGGGCTGGGCGGGCTGGGTCACATGGCGCTCAAGTTCGCGCATGCATTCGGCGCGCACGTGACGCAGTTCACGACGACGCCGGGCAAGGAGGCGGATGCGCGGCGGCTTGGCGCCGACGACGTCGTGGTGACGCGGGAGCCGGGCGTGCTGGGACCGCTCGAGAACAGTTTCCACTTCGTCATCGACACCGTATCCGGGCAGCACGATCTCAATCCGTATCTCAAGCTGCTTCGCCGGAACGGCACCATGGTACTGGTCGGGGCGCCTGAGCATCCGTCGCCGGTGGATGCGTTCTCGGTGATCGGGAAGCGGCGGTCGCTGGCCGGGTCGGGGATCGGCGGCATTGCGCAGACACAGGAGATGCTGGATTACTGTGCCGAGCATGGGATCGTGTCCGACATCGAGCGGATACCGATTCAGCAGATCAATGAGGCGTATGAGCGGGTGGTGCGGAGTGACGTCAAGTATCGGTTTGTCATCGATATGGCGTCGGTGAAACGAACGGGATAGGCGTTGGGGGTTGGGGACTGGGGACTGGGACTGGGGACTGGGCGGGGCGGGACTGGGCTGGGGACTGGGCTGCGGGGCTGGGGGCTGGGGGCTGGGGACTGGGGCTGGCGATTGGGGGTTGGGGATTGGGGCGGTAGACAGTTAGCCACGGCCGGCTACGGCGCCCTGTTGGGCGAGGACCTGGTGGACGAAGCTTACGGCGATTGAGCCGTCGCCGACGGCGGAGGCGACGCGTTTGACGCTGCCGGAGCGGACATCGCCGGTGGCGAAGACGCCCTGGAGGCTCGTCTCGAGGAGAAATGGTGCGCGGCCCTGTGGCCAGCGTGCGTGGCGCAGGTCTTCGACCGACAGGGCGGGCCCGGTCTTGATGAAGCCGTGCTCGTCGAGCGCGATGCATCCGTTGAGCCAGGCGGTGTTGGGATTGGCGCCTGTCATGACGAAGACACTGCCGATGTCGTGGTCCGCGGTCTCGCCGGTACGCAGGTTGCGCCATCGCACGTGTTCGAGGCGATCCTTGCCGTCGAGCGCGACGATCTCGGTGCAGGTGTGGAGCGTGATATTCGGCGTCTCCTCGATCCGGCGGATCGAGGTAGCGGGACATGCTGGCGGCGAGGCTGTCCGACCGGATGAGGACGTGGACGTGCGCGGCCGTCTGGGCGAGGTAGACGGCGGCCTGGCCGGCGGAGTTGCCGCCACCGACGATGATCACCTCACTGTCGCGGCACAACTGCGCTTCGACCGCCGTCGCGCTGTAGTAGAGACCGAATCCGTCGAGCCGGGAAATATTCTCCAGTGGCAGCCGCCGGTATTCCGCGCCTGTGGCGATGACGACGACGCGGGCTGAGACGCGAGTGCCGGCGTCCGTCTCGACGACATAGGGCGTGCGATCGCAGAGCAGCCGCGTCGCGCCCTGCGCGATCAGGATTTCCGCGCCGAACTTCTGGGCTTGGGCGTAGGCGCGGCCCGCGAGCTCCTGGCCTGAGATGCCTGTGGGGAAGCCGAGGTAGTTCTCGATCTTGGACGTCGATCCGGCCTGGCCGCCGGGGGAGTTCGGTTCGACGACGAGGACATCGAGGCCTTCGGAGGCGGCGTAGACCGCGGCGGCGAGACCGGCCGGGCCGGCGCCGATGACGAGCAAGTCACGGACCTGAGTCTCATCGATGGCGTCGTTGAAGCCGAGGCAGTCAGCGATTTCCTGGTTCGTCGGATTGCGGAGGACCGATTCGCCGCGGCAGATGACGACCGGCGTGTCGGCGATCGTGACGTGGAACCGGTCGAGGACATCCTGGACATCGGCGTGCTGGTCGAGATCGATCGACGTGAACGGGTGGCCGTTGCGGGTCAGGAACTCCTTGATCCGGAGCGTCTCGGACGTGTGGCTCGAGCCGACGAGAATGACATCGCCGAAGCGGTGCGAGATCATCTCGACTCGCCGGAGGATGAACGCGCGCATCATGATCTCACTCAGCTCGCTGTCCGTTTGCACGAGCTCGAGCAGATGGTCGCGTTCGACCTCGATCACCTCGCCGGGCTGCGTGGCGCGGATCTCGACGAAGCCGCGGCGTCCCGACAGGATACCGACCTCGCCATTGAACTGTCCCGGCCCGAACACGATGACCACCTCGGGCTCACGCGCCTCGTCGCTGGCGGCGC
This sequence comes from uncultured Gemmatimonadales bacterium, assembly GCA_963706505.1. GTDB lineage: Bacteria > Gemmatimonadota > Gemmatimonadetes > Gemmatimonadales > Gemmatimonadaceae > Palsa-1248. Next base: position 87,685 of record CAVPLX010000002.1, on the reverse strand, counting down.
CGACGACGTCCGGGGACCGGATCACCGTCAACTCGCCATCGGTCACGATGAAGAGCCGGGTGGTTTGTTCACCGGGGTGAATGAGCACCTCGTTTTCCCCGATCCGGCGTCTCTGGCCATGCTTGGCGATGCGCTCGATCTGCGCGTCGTTCAGCGTGGGGTTGAGGGTGTCTGACGCTCCGATCGCCGGTGAGGAGACCCGGGGCGATGGTGGTGCTGGAGTAGGGGCAGTCATGACTGGATTGTGCTCGATAGCAACGAAGGGCCGATCTCGCTGACGGATCGCAGGCCGGAGAGGCCCATGGTGAGATCGGTGTCAGCCTGCAGGTTGCGGATGACGTGCCGGACACCGGCCTCGCCGGCGGCACCGAGTGCGAAGGCGTAGGGGCGGCCGATCATGACGGCGGCGGCGCCGAGGGCGATGGCTTTGAGGACATCGGCGCCGCGGCGGATGCCGCTGTCCATGAGGATGGGGACGCGGCCGCGGACCGTTTCGGCGATGAGGGGCAGCGCATCGGCGGCGCCGGCGGCGCCATCGACCTGCCGGCCGCCGTGATTGGAGACGATGATGCCATCGGCGCCGTGCGCGATGGCGAGCTCCGCATCGGCGGGGTGCATGATGCCCTTCAGCAGGAACGGCAGCTTCGTGGCCTGGCGGATGCGATCCACATCCGTCCAGGAGAACGAAGGATTGACGAAGATGCGGAGCCATTCCGCGATCGCGGCTTTCGGATCATCGGCTGGCGGTTTCGTGAGGCGAGCGAGGAACGCCGGGTCCGAGAGATAGTTCGCGATGCCGTCGCCGTGGAGGAACGGGAGAAACGCATTAGTGAGATCGGCTTCGCGCCAGCCGAGCATCGTCGTGTCGAGCGTGAGGACGAGCGCGGAGTAACCGGCGGCTTCTGCCCGGCCGATCATGCTGGCGATGACCTCGTGGCTGCGGCCCGCGTAGAGCTGGAACCATCGCGGGGCGTCGCCCATGATGCTGGCGACCTCCTCGAGCGTGACCGATGAGACCGTGCTCAGCGTGAACGGGACGCCCATGGCAGCGGCGGCGCGGGCTGTGGCGCGTTCGCCGTCGGGGTGGATGATGCCCTGGACCCCGACGGGCGCGAGAAAGAATGGAGCGGACGAGCGGGTGCCGAGGACCGTGGTGGAGAGATCGCGATCACCGGCATCGCGTCCGACGCGGGGCCAGATGCGGTGGCGGTAGAGCGCCTCGCGATTGGCGCGCATCGTGTCCTCGCCGCCCGATCCATTGGCGACATACGCGTAGGCGGACGGGTGCATCTCGGCGCGTGCGCGGCGTTCCCAGTCCTCGTAGGCGAATGGGAGGCGTGAGTTGGCGGGCGAGGGATCCGAGAAGACCTGGACCTGGACATCGGTGCCAATCGTCGGCATGCGGGCGGTGGCGGTGGTGCGAAGTGAGAACGAAGCGGATGGAGCGCGACAGCTAATTATCGCCGGAGCATCGCGAATATCGATGGGGATTGGTGGATTGGGGATTGGGGACTAGGGATTGGGGACTGGGGACTAGGGATTGGGGTTGGCGTCAGCGTGGTCACGAGCGGGCGCGACCGCATCGGGCCGGAGCGCGGGGTGGCCGGAGATAGTGACGCGGAAGGGGCGGCCGCGCGGGGCCTGGTCATCGTGGTATTTGGCGACGAGTGTGGCGAACGAATCCATGAGCTCATCGGCGAAGGCGCGTTGGTCTTCGGGGGATGCGAATCGGACACCGGCTTCGAGCGTGAGCGTGGGGAGTGGTCGTCCGGTGGATTTGGCGCGGTCGCGGAGCGTGGCGACGGCGGCGATCGAGCGGGTGGCGGCGGCGAGGAGGGAGGTACTGGAGAAGCGATCGCGGACGGTGTCGGGTCCTGCGGTTGGGGCGCCGGCGGCGCCGAGGGCGCGGGGGCTTACGACATAGAAGGACGCCGAGGCCTGGAGGAGGCGTTCGACGCAGTTGCGGCTGCGGCGTTCGCCGACGAACTGGAGGAGGTTGGCGTTCTGGAGGGCGCGGATGTGGTAGCCGACGCGTTGGCGGGGGAGGCCGAGAGTGCGTGCGACGTTGGCGGCGGATTCGGGGTGGCGGAGGAGCGTGAGGATCCGGAGGCGGACCGGGTCCATCAGTATGGCGGCTTGATCAGTGGATTCGACGACGAGGCAGTCGGATGGCATCCTGCTGGGGACTGGGGACTGGATGGGACTGGGGACTGGGGACTGGGGACTGGGGACTGGGGACTGGGGATTGGGGATTGGGGATTGGGGATTGGGGATTGGGGATTGGGGATTGGGGATTGGGGATTGGGGATTGGGGATTGAGGATTGAGGATTGAGGTCGGCCGATAATATTGTCTTGCCAGTTTAATAGAGCAATGACAGATATTTCTGTCAATATGCGTTATATGGCTGGATTGGACGTTAACTGGTACCTTCGGCGCATCATTTCACTCAGGGGGGCGGCGTGACGATCGTGTTCCCGCGTCTGCTCGAGTACAGCGACATCGCGCTGCTGCTCCTGCGTTGTGTCGTGGCGTCGGTGTTCATCACCAGTGGATGGAGCCAGGTGAAGGATCCCGTCGCCAAGGGGAAGCAGAACGAGGTTAGTCCCGGGGTGGCCCGGTTTGTCGGGACCGCGGAAATACTTGGCGGCCTCGGGGTCCTGACGGGGGTGCTGGCGCAGCTCGCGGCCCTGGGCCTCATCCTCATCATGTCGGGCGCGATCAAGAAGAAGGTCGTGGACTGGCATACCGGGTACTGGGGGAAGGACAGTCTCGGGTGGAACTACGATCTCATGTTCGTGGTCATGAACCTGGTCATCGTGACGACCGGGGGCGGCAGGTATGGGATTCCGTCGCTGTTTTAGAGGGCGGCAACAGGCATTCGCAGGCCGCGCCGTTCTCGAACGGCGCCTACTGCCCTCGACGACAGGTTGCCGCTTGACGGCAACTACGGTGCTGCTGGGCGGGTCAGGACCACCGCTAACTCCCTACTGGCGTTCTCCGGCGATTGGACCAATGCTTCACCGCGCCGGACCCGATCGATTCCGGGATACCGCGGCCCCGTGGCGGGGCGACATGCGGGCCACTCAACCGACCGTCTTGCCTGAGGGGATGCGCGAATGCGAAACGTGTGGAACACGGCGTCCATCATCGTCCTTGGACTTTCCGTCGCCGGCGCGCAGATCGGCGCGGCGCAGGGCACTGGATTCGAAGGTGTCACGACGTATCAGATACACACCGACAAGGGCCCGGCCAGGACCATGGTCGTGACGAGCAAGGGGAACAAGCTGCGAGTGGAAATGGCCGATCCCACAAATCCAAGCAGAGGCGGCAGCTTCGTGATGGATGGTGACGCCCATACGCGAATGATGGTGATGAACGAGCAGAAGAAGTACATCATCATGCCCGAGAGCATGGCGGGTGGAATGGGCAAAGGCGCTGATGCGGCCGACAAGCAGAAGATCACATTCACGAAGACGGGGCGCACCGAGACCGTCGCGGGCGTGACGTGCCAGGTGATTCATGGGACCGGCACGGACAGCAACGGCAAGCCGGAAGAAGGCGACATGTGCGTCGCGAAGGGCGTCGGCTTCAACCCCGCGATGTGGCAGAATCTCGGCGGGCAGGCGGGCGCTCCCAACGGCGGGATGGCCGCCGTACGCGATGCAGTTGGCCCCGGAAACGGCATCGTGAAAATGACGAACACGAAAGAGGGCCAGCCGAACTTCACGCTCGAAGTCACGAACATCAACAAATCGTCGGTGCCCGATGATGCGTTCAGCCCGCCCGCCGGGTTCACGCAGTTCCAGATGCCAGCGGGCGCGGGGGCGGGCGCACCGCGATAGGCCGAGGGAACGCCACATCACTGTGTGGTCCGCCGGGACGTATGCGCGGCGGACCACACTCATCACCGCTGAGCCGCGGGTGATACGTCGAGTGATGCTCGCGTGATGCTCGCGTGATGGACATCATGCGCAGCTTGCGCATGATCCGGGTCCCGAGCCCGCTCACGCTACTGGTCGGCTGCACGCTGATCGCGGCGGCCCTCACCTACATCATTCCCGCCGGCGAGTACGACCGGCGCAACGATCCGGTCACCGGCCGGTCGGTCGTCGTGAGCGGGACATTTCATTCCGTTCCGGCGGCACCGGTCAACGCGTTCGGCGCGGCGGTGGCGATCCCGCGCGGGATGATCAATGCCGCCGCCGTCGTGTTTTTCGTCTTTCTCGTCGGCGGTGCGTTCGGCGTGGTGGACAAGACCGGGGCACTGCACGACGGCATCGACTGGCTCGTGCGGCGGCTTGGCGACTACGGCATCCTGGCGATTCCGCTGGTATCGCTCGCGTTCGCGGCCGGAGGCGCGCTCGAGAACATGCAGGAGGAGATCATCGCGCTCATACCGGCGCTGCTGGTACTCACGCGACGGCTCGGCTTCAACGCGATGACGGCGGTGATGGTGAGCGTCGGCTCCGCCGCGGTCGGTTCGGCGTTCAGCCCGATCAATCCATTTCAGGTCCTCATCGCGCAGAAAGTCGCGCATCTCCCGCAGGGATCGGGCGGGCTGTTCCGGTTCGTGACGCTCGTGCTGGCGCTCGCGCTGTGGATCGGCGGGACGATCCGGTACGCGCGGCGGACGCGGCGCCCGGTGGATCCGCAGGCTGCGACGACTGCGCCGGCGCACACCACGCGCGGGCGAAGCGGGTGGGTGATCGCGATCGTGCTGGCGACGTTCGTGGTGTTCGTGTGGGGTGTGATGACACAGGGATGGGATTTCGATCAGGAAGCGGGGTTGTTCTTCGTGATGGGGGTGGTCGCGGGCGTCGTCGGGGGGTTGGGGATCGCGGGAACGGCCGACGCGTTCGTCGAGGGGTTCCGCGCGATCACCCTTGCCGCGATTCTCATCGGCGTGGCGCGGTCGATATCCGTCGTCATGACCGAGGGCCACATCATCGACACTGTGGTACACGGACTGGCGGCGCCACTCGGCTCGCTGCCGGCTGGCGCGTCGGCGATTGCGATGATGGTGGTGCAAGGCATCGTGCACGTGCCGGTGCCGAGTGTGAGCGGGGACGCCGTGCTGACACTGCCGGTGCTGGTGCCGGTGTCGGATCTGATCGGGTTATCGCGCCAGGTGACGGTGCTCGCGTATCAGTTCGGCGCGGGGTTGTGCGAGCTGGTCACGCCGACGAACGGCGGATTGATGGCGATCCTCGCGGCGGCGAGTGTGCGGTTCGAGGATTACATCCGGGTGATCGTGCGGCCGACGTTTGTTGTCGCGGCGTTCGGCGCGGTGTGTATCCTCGTCGCCATCGCGATTCATCTGCAGTAGCGCGGGGCCGGTCGGGGGGCTGGGGGATTGGGGACTGGGGATTGGGGACTGGGGACTGGGGATTGGGGACTGGGGATTGGGGATTGGGGACTGGGGATTGGAGATTGGGATTCAGCCCTAGCAGTGACGAATCAGGGGCTGGCCTGGACGTGCTGCAGCGGGGTCCAACTGCCCTGCTGGACTGATGACGGATTCAGGTTTGGGTCTTCGCTCAGGATGACGTCGGAGCCGTTGCTGTTCAGCCAGGCGTTGCCGTATTTGTTGTCGAGCTCATACTGTCTGCCGGTGCTGGGGTCGCGGTAGGTCTCGACTCCCCGGAGGTACTGGGTCTCGGCGTGTACGGCCTGATCGGAGCCCCGCTGCTGGTTGGCGACGACGCCCTGGATCGCCGCGATTTCCTGTTGCTGGAACTGGCGGATGATCTCATCGCGCGCGGCGCGCTGCTGTTGCTGGGCGGTGTTGAGCTGGTCGACGATCGTCAGGTACTGGCGCTCCCAATCGGGCTCGAGGTGGATGCTGCCGCGGACGGCGGCGAGGAGCCGCTCGTTGGCCTCGAGCTGTCCGGCTGGCGCGCGCATTGACATGATCATGATCGCCTTGTTGTCGAAACGGCGGCCGCCGCGGCCGTCGCCTGACGGCGAAGCCTGCGACATGCTCACGGCGCTAATCCATTCTTCGACGGGCGTGCCATCGGCGTCGTACTTGAGACGCGCGCGGGCTTCGTCGGCGTTGAGTTGGACGTTCACGCCGGCTTTCGAGGCCTGCGCCTGGACGTCGGCCGTGCGATTCTTGGTGAACTGGTCGAGATCCGCGGATGTCTCCATCGCGGCGATCTCCTTGCCGGGCCGGAGATGCGGGACGATGATCTTGGTGAGCAGCGTCGCGGCGGGCTGAGGCTGGATGACCGGGCACGGTTTGAGGCCGACCTTCATGCCCTGCTGATTTTCCGCGATGAGGTAGCGCTGCACCGACGGGTTATCGACGAACTGCCAGGTGAATGACGGGTAGCCTTCGATGATGACCTTTCCGTCGGGGCTCTGCATGTGGAACGAGATCGCGGCGAAATCAGAGAAGCATCCGCGGTTGCCCCATTCCACTTTGCCGTTGAACGTCCAGCCAGCGGGAATCAGCAGATTCATCGCGGGTACCGGCTTCGCGAAGCCGCCCTGGTCGATGAGCTGCACGGCTTTCATGTGGAAGTAGCGTGGCGGCGCGCCATCGATGGCGGCCACCGATGGGATCAGGGCCGCGCCAATGAAGAGTGCGCGGGCCATCAGACTCCATTTCGATGTCACGGTGGACGCTCTCGGCTGAGGTGGTGACGTAACCGGAACGGGCTCAGCGGTAAAGTGTAGCCTGCGGAGAGCGCGCGGGCAAACCGTGGCCGCCGCGCGGGGGCGGCCTGTCGTCAGCCTGGATCGAGGGCGTGGACGAACTGGTCGTGGAGCTTGGGGTGGGCGCGCCAGATGTACGTGCCCATGGCGACGGCCGCGATGATGTTGCCGATCATCACCTGGTACCAGGCCAGGTCGCCGAGGGGGCTCGCGTGCTGGAGGAGCGCGACAAACCCATAGAAGCCGACCTCGAAGGCCGCGAACAGCATCGCGAAACCCAGCAGCACCGCGGGATCTTCGCTCGCCCATGCGGCGGTCGCGGCGGCGGCGATGCCGACACATGCGAACGCGACATAGTGAAATATGGTGTAGCTGACGACGTAGAGAATCGGCGCCTCGCCGAGCGGCACCGGGTGGACCACGGTGATGAGTGCTCGGCCGAGCGTGGTGGGTGTGAAGAGCGCACGGCCGCCGAGGAGGTCAATGAAGAAGAACCAGACCGCGACGCAGGTGGCGCCGATGATGCCGGCGATGATGCCTTCGCGGAGCACCGGGTGCGGACCGGCAGTGATCGAGCGGTAGAGCGCGCGGGTGGTGGTGGGATCGCGGCGCCATGCGACGGTGAGGAGCAGCACGAGGAGGACGAGCGGGATCAGCACACCGGGCTCGCCGCTCATCTGCTGCGTGATGGCGGCGGGCACCATGAGGAGCGCGAGACCGAGTGCGGCGTAGATGGCGACACCGGGAATGAGGAGAGCGACGCCGCTGATCACTTCGACGACACCGACGACGATACGCAGCCACGCTGGGAAGCCGCGCATGGCGGCTGCCTGGAGCCACATTGGGTCGCCGCCGGTGATCTTGGGGATCCCGGCCAGCAGGAACACGCACGCGAGGAGTACGCTCAGCGCCCAGACCATGGCGCTGTGAGTCCGTGCTTTGTCCATGGGTCGCCTCTCCTTCCGCTACCCTACCTCAAATTGTGGCGGGAACGGATTGAGAGTCAAGGACAATCCGCCCCTACGCCTTGAGGGAAGGGTGATGGCGGCCACAATATGGATGAGTTTCGTCTCATTTATCCGGAGCATTGATGCGTCGCACACCACTTCAGCCAACGCCGGAACCCGCAGTGACGGAGCGTCTCGCTCGTGTGGAGCGCCGCTTGCGGCGATCGGAGCGGCTCGCGGCTGCGTTGGGGATCGTGCTGGCCGGCATCGTGTCGCTTGCGGCCTTCCGGGGGCATGACCCCAAGCCGCACTTCCCCGAGATCGACGCCGAGCGGATCAACATCGTCGAGAAGGACGGGCGCGTGCGGATGGTGATCGCGAACCGGGAGCGGTCGCCGGGGCCGATCTACAAAGGCAAGTCGTTTGGTTATCCCGGCGGCACGCGGGCCGGGATGATTTTCTACAATGATGAAGGCACGGAAGATGGGGGACTGATCTTCCAGGGTAAGACGGAGAACGGCCGGTACACGGCGTACGGCCATCTGTCGTTTGACCAGTATGGCCAGGACCAGGTCATCAACCTGGAATACGATGGTGAGAGTGGCAAACAGCGGCAGGGCCTTCAGATCGCGGACCGGCCTGACATCTCCATCCTCGACGTGATATCGCGACGCGATTCGATCCAGCGCATGCCGGATGGTTCCGCGAAAGCGGCGGCGCTGGCGAAGCTGAACGCCGATCAGGGTGGGGTGCCGTATGGGGCGCCGCGGTTGTACGTGGGGCGTGATACGAGCAAGGCGGCCGTTGTCGATCTCAAGGATCGGTTTGGGCGAAGCCGGCTTCGGCTCGAAGTGGATTCGCTTGGGGCGGCGCGGATTGAGTTTCTGGATGATTCGGGGCGAGTGACGCGGCGGATTCCGGAGTGACTTCTACACAGCACGAACCGCTTCCATCACGACGGCGGCGGCGGCTACGTCCTGGACTCCGACACCGGTGAGGTCGCAGACGATGATTTCCGCATTGGATGTGCGGCCGGGTGATTGGCCGGCGGTGATGCGGCCCAACTCGGTGATGCGGGATTCCTGCAGGACACCTGCTTCGAGGGCGTGGTGGATTTCGCCCAGGCGGCGGCATTGGGGGAGGCTGTCGGCGACGACGCGATCGGCGAGTGCCAGCACGTCGACTTCCAGCTCGCGTTTGTCCGGGCCGTCCGAGCCGACGGCGATGACCAGGGCTCCTGGCTTCACCCATGCGGCGCGGACGAGTGGTGCGCGGCTGGCGGTGACCGTGATGACGACATTGGAATCGGTGACCGCTTCCTCGAGTGTGTTGGCGACGATGGCGTGCACGCCGGTTGCCGCGATGTCCGCAACGCATGCGGCGGCTGCGTCGTGCCGGCGGCCCCAGACCTTCACCGTGGTGAATGGGCGCACCTGTGCGAGGAGCTGGACCTGGTATCGCGCCTGAGCGCCCGTGCCGATCACGCCGACGGTGCTGATTGATTGGCGCGCGAGGTGTTTGGCGGCGACGGCGCCCGCGGCGGCGGTGCGGAGGTCGGTGATGTAGCCGTTGTCGAGGAGGATGGCGGCGAGTGCGCCGGTGTGGGCGTCGAAGACGACGACGATGCCGCCGTTCACGGGGAGGCCGAGTTCGGAATTGCCGGGAAATCCCGAGGCGAATTTCACGGCGTACCAGGGGGTGGCGTGCAGGTAGCCGGCCTTGATGTGGATTTCGCCGCTGGCGCCACCATTGGCGTCCGGGATGTCGAGGTGGATGACGCCGGGGAGCTCAGCGGCGCCTTGCGCATATGATGTGAAGGCGCGTTCGACGGCGGCGATGCAGGCGGCGGGCGTGAGCAGTTGCCGGATCTCAGATTCGGTGAGGACGAGGGCGGCGCCGAGTTGGGTGGGCATGGCTATAGAATAAGAGATCACGAACGAGGGGACAGTGGCAGCGGAGCCATTTCGGATACACGTCGCGGACTGGGTGCTCGACGATCTGCGGGGGCGGTTGCGGCGGACGCGGTGGCCTGGGCCGGTGGCAGGCATCGGGTGGGAGCAGGGCGCCGAATATGAGTGGGTGCGGCGGCTCGTGGCTTATTGGGCCGATCAATTCGACTGGCGTGCGTGGGAGCGGAAGTGCAACGCGCTGAGCCAGTTCACGTGGGACGGGATTCACTTCGTGCACCAGCGTGCCGCATCCGGCCGTGGAGTGCCGCTGATCCTGACCCATGGGTGGCCGGGGAGTTTCCTCGACTACGTGGACATGCTGCCGATGCTCGGCGACTTCGACGTCGTCATCCCTTCCCTGCCGGGATACGGATTCTCGCCGCGTCCGGCGGAGACCGGCGTCAACTACCGGTACGTCGCGGAGCGCTGGCACCGGCTCATGGGGGAGTTGGGGTATGCGCGCTATGGTGCGGGCGGTGGTGATTTCGGCGCCGGGGTGTCGACGTTTCTTGCGCTGGACTATCCCGAATCAGTGATTGGCATTCATCTCACCACACCGGAGCTGGCGCCGGAGACCGATGATGCGACGCTGTCCGATGCGGAGCGTGCGTATCTCGCGGTGAGGCGGGGGTGGGATGCGACGGAGCGCGGGTACAGTGCGATCCAGTCCACGAAGCCGCAGACCGTGGGGTATGGGCTCAACGACTCGCCGACGGGGTTGGCGGCGTATCTCGGCGAGAAATGGCACTCCTGGAGCGATGTCACGCCGTCTGACGATTTCCTGTGCGCCACGCTTACGCTGTACTGGGTCACGCAGAGCATCACGTCGTCGATGCGCGACTATTGGGATAATCGGCGGTATCCGGTCGTGCCGGGTTACGTGAGCACGCCCACAGCGTTTGGTGTGTTTGCGCATGAGACGGTGCCTGAAGGCGAGCCGCCGCGGTCGTATATGGAGCGTTTGTACAACGTTCGGCGGTGGACGGTGTTTCCGCGGGGCGGGCATTTTGCGCCGGTTGAGGAGCCCGCGGCGGTGGCGGGGGATTTGACGGCGTTTTTTCGGGAGATCGGCTGAATCCATTCCCGCCGTGACCCTGTGCAACCATTGGGGGGGTGGCGGATGTCATTCTTGGGTGGGGATACTGATCGATAGGCCGAGCGGGCGGCTACGGGGCGCGGGGGTGGCGGCCGCTCCTCTTCATTTGGTGCGTGGCGAGTATTGGTCGCGCGGGGCGCAGCCATCGGGGCTTGTTCTGCGCCATTGACTGGGCGGGTATCGCGAGTATCAGGCGCCCGCGGAGCTGGCGGGGTGGGCGGAGGCGCTGTGGACGTATCGTGCGCCGGCCTGACGACGAGTCCTCGCATCGCATCCTGCCGGATCCCGCGCTCAGCATTGGGTTCTGCTACACGCGCCATCCGGATGGGAGGCCTCGCGAGCCGCGGCTCATGGTCTTCGGTCCCAAGTTGCAGCCGGTGATGTCGCGATACAGGCCGGGTGCGGAGATCGTGGCGGTGAAGATCAAGCTCGAGTGGGCGCCGCCGATGCTGCAGCTCGTGCCGGCGGATCATCTCGACTCGGCGCACGACCTGGCGGAGATCCATCCGACGCTCGCGAGGCGATTGCTCGATGGGTTGACCGAGTCACGCGCCGTGGGACAGGCCCTCGATCTGCTGGCGGCGGGGATCGCGCGTGCGACGCGGCATTCTGCGGGATCGCAAGACCGTCGGAGCGGCGGCGGGCATTCGATCTCGTGCGCGGGAGCAGCGGGCGGTTGCCGGTCGAGCGTATCGCGTCGATGACTGGCGTGTCGTTGCGGCATCTCCGCCGCGCGGCGCGGCGCGACTCCGGCGTCCCGCTCAAACTGTATGGGCGTCTGCTGCGGCTTTCGCAGGCGATGACGTCGGCCGACCGGTTGCCGGCTGGTGCGCCGATCGAGTGGGCGCGGGTGGCGATCGGGGCCGGGTATTACGACCAGCCGCATTCTCATCCGGGAGTGCCGCGCGATTACGGGGATGGCCCCGGGTGAGTTGGTGCGGGAGCGGCGGGGAGAAGTGGATCCGGGGGATAGAGAGTAGAGGACATAAACAGATCGCGTCAGTGCCGGATGCCGAGCACGCGGGCGACGCTTTGTTCGATGCGGCCGGCTGTGACGGTGGAGTTTCCGCTGAATGCGTATGAGTCGGTGATATCGTCCGCCCACAGGTGCTGGCGGGTGCCCGCGGGGACGAGCTCCACAAAGATGTGGACCGAGTTTCCCTGGCGGGTGAGCGATCCCGACAACACGTGCGTGGCTCCGGGCGACGTCTCGGTGACGGTCTGCCATCCCTGTTCGGTGCGGGCGTCGGCAAGAATCTGATCGGTCAAGCGCCGGCGATACGCGACCACCATCGAGTCGGTCGTGTCGGCGGCAAATGGCAGAACCTCGAGGACGACAGGATCGTGGGCCGGCGTCGCATCACGCGCGAGCCAGTGACCGCGGGCGAGGGCGGTCAGGCCGACGGCCAGCACCAGGGCGGCGACGGACAGAAGGATCGCGGGCATCGCGCGTCTTCTGGTGACCGTCCCGTGAATTGTGATCTCAGGCGCTGGTGGTGGTGGCGGCGGCGCCGAGGGTTGCGGACTTGCCTCGTCGCTGGCGGCTTCCGTCGTGACGGGCGCCAGAAAGCGATAGCCTCGCTTGGGCAGCGTCTCGACGAAGCGTGGAGCGCTGGTGTCGTCGCCGAGTGCGAGGCGGAGCTGGCGGACGCAGAAATTGATGCCTTCGTCGAATTGACCGTGGTATCGGGCCAGAGGCGCGTCTGGAGATCGCTCCGCGTGACGACCGTGCCGGCATTCTCGAGCAGCACGACGAGGAGCGCGGCGACTCGCGGCTGAAGGCGGGTGACCTTACCGGCGCTTGCCAGTTCGCCGCTTGCCGCGTCGAACGTGACGCCACCGAAGAGAAAGCGTGAACTCGAGGGCATGGGTGGTGGCAGGCCGGAGCGACTGGAGGGTGACGGCGGAGAAAATAGAGACCGGAGCAAGGGCGCTGGGTTTTCGCCGGCGCGCTCACCCGATCCTCAGAAATAACTCAGCGCGGCTCGTCTTCGCGAACTTCCTGTCCGTCGGTATGTTGACGCTCCCTCGTCAACAATCGGAGGCGGTAGCGGCATGCGTCGATTCCTGCTTGGCATGGTGGCCGGCGTGGTGGTTGTGCCCGCCGTGGTTTTCGTGTGTGGGTGGTTTGGGCTTCTGTCCACGACCGCGAATGTGGCGGCACCGGCGTGGGAGACCGCGTTTGCGCATCGGGCGCTCGATGCGGCCGCCGCGAGGCGAGCGCCGCGTCTCACCAATCCTGTGGCGCCGACCGAGGCCAACTTGCTCACCGGAGTGAAGCTCTTCAAGGAGGATTGCGCCGGGTGCCACGGCCTGCCGGACGCGCATATCAGCACCGACGTCAACCTGTATCCCGATGCGCCGTACTTCGCGGGGCACCCGCCAACCGAGCCCGACTGGCAACTCTATTGGTTCGTGAAATACGGCGTGCGGTATTCGGCGATGTTCGCGTGGGATAAGCAGTGGGGGAAGGATTCCACGGGGCGGGATGTCACCGACGAGAAAATCTGGACCGTTGTGACGCTACTCAAGCGCCTGGATTCGTTGCCGCATGCGGTGGATTCGGAGTGGCATGCCAAGCGGCATCGGTCATGAGCTGACGCGTGGATCCAGCACGGCGCCGGTTTGCTTCCCTTCCACGCTTGCCACGTACGCCTTCGCCACGGTGGCGGCGGACAGTCCGGTGGCCGGGTCGCGGCCGAGGGCGTGCAGAGTCTCGGATACCCATGGCGGGCTGACGACATTGATGCGGAGGCCGCGCGGGAGGTCGAGCGCGGCGGATCGGGTGAAGCCTTCGAGACCGGCGTTCACGAGGCTGACGGCGGCGGCGCCCGGCGCGGGGTCGCGGGCCAGTGAGCCGGCCGTGATCGTGAACGAGCCGCCGTCGGCGACCGAGGCGATGCCGTAACGCACGAGATTGACCTGGCCCATCAACTTGCTGGTCAGGCTGAGGGCGAAATCGGCGTCGGTGAGGTCAGTGAGTGGTTTGAACGCGGCTTGGCCCGAGGCGTTGATCACGGCGTCGACCCGTCCGACACGGGAGTACAGCGCGCGGATCGATACGGGGTCGGCGATGTCTACCTGCTCGGGCGCCTTGCTTCTGCTCGCGAGGACGAGGTCGTGGCGGCCTGTGAGTGCGGCGACGATCGCGCGGCCGATGGTTCCGCTGGCACCTACAATGAGTATGCGCATGCGGGGGAAAGCCCTCTAGCGGGGATTCAGTTCCTTGCGCCGCGGTAGAGGCGGGCAACCGTGCTGCGCGACGTTGGCTTCTGGACGTGCGGGCGCCCATTCCCATATTAGCCGCATGCGACAGCGGTGGGCGATGGATGCAGACGCATCAGACGTGTGGGAATGGGAGCGAAAGATGAACCGGCTCCGAGTCCTGTCGTTGACGACGTTGACCCTGCTTTCGGCTTCGCGTCTTCCGGGGCAGGCCTATGGAAGACCGGAAAAGGATATTTACATCCAGCCTGTGGTCTGCAATGACGGCACGATCTCGGTCTTCGTGGCCCAAGCTTACCTGAATGTGTGGAATGGCAGGTCCCCATGGTTGATTCAGGGATGGTATGAAGTGAAGGTGGGGACATGCCAGAAGATCGGGCCAAACTCGAATCACGAAATGCACTATTCGAGTAGCGGGGTATTGGGGACTGGAGATGATGCCGTCTCTTTTCTCGCTTTTGCATTCACCGACTCTCGAGGCGCGTTTGGGGCCGCCAACGTTCCGGTGGGAGGAGCGTACGAGTCTGCCAAACAACAGTTTTGCGTCAAAGAAGGCGATGCATTCGAGTATGAGCTGAATGGGGAGCAGAGCGTCCTGTCGCGGCAGTGTCAGGCGGGGTATCACCTGATTGCCGCGTCGGTCGCGTTCTACGGTTATTCGTTTCGCCCTGACGACCCCGGCTCGCGGGACTATCTCCACGTCAACCTTGGCGCAAACGATCGCGCGATTCCGATGGGGAACCCAACTTCGGGGAGACAAGCCGCAGCTCAAAGCGCAGCAGCCAATGCTAATGACGTTCCGCCGCCGCTTCCACCAGCCGACGCGCCAGGATCGGTTGCCGGCAGTGCGCCGGGTTCACACTCAGACGACCCTATCGGTGCGGGCGGTTTCATCACGCCCTCTCCCACTCATCCCCAACAATTGACCGCGCGGCTCATCTTCGGTGATGCGGTGCGCTTCGACGGGAGCCAGTGGCGTTTCGAGAATGGTTCGGCGGTGCCGGCTGCAACTCATCGATCAGTCTGGCCGTCCCCCGCTGCTTCCCAAACAGCAGTATTCGACCGAGCAAGCTCCCGTGGCGGGGTATCTACAAACAATCAAGAATGTTCTCGCGTCGTTCCAGGGGTGCAAGGAGTATACGGATTCGGCCAAGACCCAATTCCGATACTCCGTGGAATCGTCCGGGGTCGATCTGGACGATTACGGCGAGATGGTTTCGAGGACCCTGGTGTCCCCGCCATCGGGCGCCGCAAAAATCAATTACGGCCAGGGAGTGGCTCTCGCCAATCTCGACGTCAAACATGCCATCGTCGAAAATCACGGATGCCTGCTGCTGGCGATCCAATGCAAGAATGGGTCGTCGTGCATCCGGAGCGAGGGAGTGCAGCGGGGCAGCAGCACAGACGATCGCGCGCTGGCGTGGTTGACGATCGAAATCAACACGCGCGAACAAGGCGTGAAAATCCTGGATGCGCTCACTGCGGTCGCGCCGTTTTATCCGGCAGGCGACGGCGAGACTCACGAGATTCCGTAAGCCCGGCCGGGATCGCCGCGCAGCCAACTCCTGCTCCCCTACGACGTTTTCGGCTTCGGCCTCGCGGACGGCGGAAGGATCCCGTTCAGCCGGAGATACATCGCAAGCTGGGCGTAGTGGTCTTGCCAGTCCATGGGGAGCACGATCAGGTCGCGGGCGCGGGAGGCCTTTGCATTTGGCCCGCCGAACCATGGCACCTGTTCATCCAGCTTGGAGTCATCCAGGTTGGCGAGGGCGGTGGCGCAGTACTCGAACGAGCGCTTGAGGTGCGCTGACGCCATGGGTCCGTAGGCCGGCCATCCCGCCTCGGTGGTGTCGGTGGGCGAGGGTTTGGGCTCCATGGGCGGCTTCATCCCGGAGACCCATGAGCAGACGGTTTCGTTGAACTCCGCCGAATGAACCAGCACGCCGCCGAAGCTGAGCTGCGCGGGCGTGGGCCGGAATCCAAATTTGGCAACCGGCATGTCGTCACCCGCCGCGACCAGGGCCACCGACAGCCGCTGCATGATAGTGCGGACCGCGTCGGCCACGGGCGCGCGTGACGAAGTCGCTTGCTGCGCCGACAGGGGAGACGCCGTCAGTGCGATCAGCATTGCGACGCAGAGTCCTCGCATCATTGCTCCTTGATTGGATGCTGCATAGAAAAAGGCGAGAAGACAGGGACTGGGGACTGGGGACTGGGGACTGGGGACTGGGGACTAGGGACTAGGGACTGGGGACTGGGGACTGGGGACTGGGGACTGGGGACTGGGACTGGGACTGGGGACTGGGACTGGGACTGGGACTGGGACTGGGACTGGGACTGGGGATCAGGACCGATGACGGGCGGATTTCAGATTGGCCATTGTCATTGTTCTCTCATGGTGGCTCGTTGCCGGACGGAATCGCTTCACCTACAGAGAGCACGCGCGCCATTTCTCCTGGCGGGTCACACTGCCAAGACGTCATTCCGAGTGGAGGACAGCGATGGGATCGAGGTGCATGGCGCGCAGCGCCGGGATGTAACTGGCGGCAACCGCGACGGCGGTCAGTACAAGGGTGACGCCAGCGAAGGTGGGTACATCAGTAGGCGACACGCCGTAGAGCAATCCGGCCATGAGGTGAGACACGATGAGCGCACCGGCCACACCGAGCCCGGTGCCTGCCGCGGCCAGACCGAGTGCCCGGCGAAGGACCATCTCGAGGACACGGGCCTTTTGAGCGCCCAGTGCGAGGCGAATAGCGAACTCACGTCTCTGTTCGTTCACCAGAAAGGAGATGGTTCCGTAGATGCCAAGTCCGGCGAGCAGGAGGGCCGTGGCCGCAAAGAACGCCACCATTTCCATCGAGAATCGCCTGACCGAGAGCGAGGTGGAGAGGACGTCATCCATGGTCTCGGCACCGAACACGGGCAATTCCGGTTCGATGGACTGAATCTGCTGGCGCACTTGTGCCGGGGATGCCGCGGGGATCGAGTTGACCGCGAAGAAAGACGGCCAGGCCCTGGAGTCCCCGCTGGTTCGCACTGGCCTGGAAGGCGCGCTGATACATGCTGAGGTAGATCTGCGGAGCGACTGATTCGCCCAAGGATTCCGTGTGAGCGTCCCCGATCACGCCGATGATCGTAGTCCAGGCGTGGCTCGGAGATCGGTCCGCAGTGACGCCGAGGTGGACGCGTCTGCCCACCGGATCCTGGCCGGGCCAGTACGTGCGAGCCGCGGCTTCATTGATGACCGCAACCTGGGTCGTCGGCTCACGGTCCTGGTCAGTGAACGTACGTCCGCGCTCGAGCGGCATGCCCAAGAGGTGGAAGTATTCGGGCGTCACGAGGGCCCCGCCGATCACGGGAGCCTCATTGACGTTCGTGCCGAGGCCTTCGCGGATCAATGCCAGCGGCACCAGGTCGCCCTTGCTGTGGTCCAGTGGAAGCGCGCCCGTGTTGCCAATGGCCACTTCTTGTACGCCAGGCAGATCTCGGGTGCGGCGAAGAACCTCGCGCAGCAAGACCGCTTCCTGCGTGGCGGTGTGATACGCATCCGCGGTGGAATCGTTGGGCCGAGGGAGCCAGCTCTGTACGACCATTACGCGACCCAGATTGAACCCGGGCCGCACGTTGAACAGGTCCCAAAAGCTGCGCAAGAGCAGGCATGCGGCGACCATGAGCACCAGGGAGAGCGCCAATTCGCCGATGACCAGCATCTGGCGGGCGCGCGAGCTTTCTCTGGAACCCTTAGTACCGCGTGATTCCTGCCGAAGCGTACCGATCAACTCGCCGCGGCTCATGATCCATGCGGGGGCAAGCCCGCAGATCGTGCCGGCGACGACGGAAACGGCCACGGCAAATCCCAGCACGCCCCATCCGACGCCGATGTCGTTCATGTGCGGGAGACTTTCCGGGACGAGTCGCAGCAGGAAACGCTGGGCGGCGAAGAGGATGGCAAAACCAGCGATTCCGCCGAGCAGGAACAGCAGTAGAATCTCGGTCAGCAGCGCTCGGATGAGGCGCGTTCGCTGCGCGCCCAGGGCGAGGCGAACCGTGACCTCGCGATCGCGGGCGCTGGCCCGTGCGAGCAGAAGATTGGCGATGTTGACGCAACTGATCAGGAGGACCAAACCGACGGCGCCGAACAGCAGAACGAGCGATTTGTGCACGCTGGCGACCACGCTGTCGCCAAGCGGAATCAGGTCCACGGTCCATGCGACCTTGGTTGGGTAGTCCGCCGGATATTGTTTTTTCAGCGATGCGACCAGCGCATCGAGGCGTCGCCGCGCGGCCGTCACCGAGAGACCGGAACTCAGTCGCGCGGTGACTGCTGGGCGCAGACGGAGATCGCGTCGCGGAGGCGGAAACGGCTCGCCGACAAAGCCCGCTCCCAACCAGACCTCTGCATTCTGCTCCTCTCTGGTCGAGCCCTGATCGCGAAAACCGCGCGGCATGACGCCGACGACCTGATATGGGTCGTTGTCCAGGCGAAGGTTCTTGCCGATAATGTTTGGATCGGCTCCGAATTCCTGCCTCCACAGCCCGTCGCTGATCACGACCTGCAGGTTGGCACCCGGAGTGACATCGTGCGGATCGAGTCCGTGACCCAACTGGGCGCTGACACCGAGGACCGTGAAGTAATTCGGCGTTACCCACTTGAACGTGAGACGCTCGGGCTGGGAGCCGCCGGTGAGGTTCGTGTTGGCGCCGTGGCTGGACAGCGCTACGGACTGGAAGATTCCGGAGCTTTGCAGGTCTTGCCACTCGGGGATGGAGATGCCGACGTCCGTCGCGCCCGTGCCCGGAAGGTCATCCTCGAGGTGAATCAGCTGGGCGGGGTTCGGGAACGGCAGCGGGTGCAGCAGCGTGGCGTCGATCACGCTGTAGATCGCGGTGGTGGCTCCGACGCCCAGCGCGATCGTGGCGATGGCAATGCACGCGAAGGCAGGCGATCTCCGAAGTACGCGCGCCGCGTACCGCAGGTCGATGAGGAAGTTTTCAGTCATGGACCGGCAGCGTTGGACGGATCGCGATGAGGTCGATTTCTACCAGGGCGCCAGGTTTGGCAGCTGGCCGGACCACGTGCAACAGCGAGTGTGCGGGCTTGTTCGATTGGTCCGGGCCGAAGAACTCGGCATACCCGGCTGCATAGCCGTCACGGCCGGCTTCGCTCCCAATGTAGGCATGAAGCATCACTGCATCGCCCAGCGTCAGCTCGTGCGATTCGAGAAACGTTTGGAGGGACTCGAGAGCGCCCACGGCTTGTGACTTCACGTCGGTGTGTGACTCCAGGTCCGGGTCGAGCCACCCACTCACAAACAGCAGGTTTCCGGGCCACACTGTCGCCGGCATATCTGGAAGGACACCCTGCGCAGGCGGTTGCGTGATCAACACGCCGTCTCCTGGAACGAGAGGATCCGCAGCCATCGGGTGGTCAATGTTGGAGTTGGACCGGCATGGAGAAAGGACGGGCGGCGTACATTAGAGCATTGTCATTGTTCTCTCATGGAGGCAGGTTGGCGGGTGAAATCCCCTCGCCATAGGTTGGAGCATGCAGGTTCTCGTCGTCGAAGATGACCGCAACTTGCGGCGGTTTTTGAGCAAAGCGCTCCGGGAGGAGGGCTTTGGCGCGGTCGAGGCCGAGTCGGGTGATCGCGCATTGGATCGTGCGTTGGCTGCGAGCTACAGCTGCATCATCCTCGACGTGATGCTGCCAGGCCGGGACGGATTCGATGTCGTGACCGAGCTGCGGTCGCGGCGCGTGTTCACGCCGGTCCTCATGCTGACGGCGAAGGACGAGCTGGAGTCGCGTGTGCGGGGTTTGGAGGCCGGGGCTGACGATTATCTCACCAAGCCGTTCGACCTGGCGGAGCTACTCGCGCGGGTGCACGCCTTGATTCGCCGGGCGGAGTTCCACCACCAGGATGCGACGCTGAGTGTGGGGGGCCTGACGCTTGACCCACTGACCCGGGGTGTGACGCAGGGTGGGCGGCGGGTGGATCTCAGCGCGCGGGAGTTCGCGTTACTGGAGTTCCTGATGCGGAACGCGGGCCGTACGGTCTCGCGGTCGCGGATCGCCGAGGCGGTGTGGAATTACCAGTTCGACCCTGAGACGAACGTCGTGGATGTGTATGTGAATTATCTGCGCAAGAAACTCTCCTTTGAAAAAAAGACCACGGTGATCCAGACTGTGCGCGGCCGGGGTTACCGGCTCGAGGCGCCGTGACCGAGCCGCGTCTTGCCGTCGTTCTCACGAAGCGTACACAGCGCGTGACGTGGGCCGCGCTCACCGGCTTCGCGGTCCTGGTGGTCGTGGCGTATGCGGTCGCGGGTGAAGTCGCGATGCGGAGCTCTTTGCAGCATACCGCCAACATTATTCAATCGCTGCTCAGGACCTATACCGACTCGACGCGCGCGCCTGGTGGTGTGATGACCAATGCGCTGGCTGACCGGCTCCTGAGCATGGGGGGGCAGGTATTGATCACCCGCACGACCACCGACTCGGGTGGCGCGGCACAGGTCTACTATGTGAGCCCGGGGACGCCTCAGAAGCGTCTGGATGTTCCCAGAGGTGCGTCGCCCGAGCAGGTCCGGCGGATACTGGTTGGTGCCATCATGCGGCGGTCATGGTGGCGTTTCGGCCTGCTTCGGCGAGAGTTGGATCCGTTCGACATCTATGTCGCGGCGAGCCGAGGTCCGTATCTCATCGGACTTGCCGCACTGATCGGTGTGGTGGTGGTGCTGCTACCGTTCGCGGCGCTTGCGGCGGGCCGAGGCGCGCGCGAGGCGGTGGCGGCGACGCTTGGGCCGATCGAGCGCATCACGGTGGACACGCAGGCGATAGGCCCAGCGGAACTTGGTACGAGGATCGCGAGTCCGACCGGCCAGGCTGAGGTGACGGCGTTGGCTGACAGCATCAACCGGATGCTGGACCGGGTGGACCGCGCGCATCGGGCGCTCAAGGCGTTTACGGCTGACGCCAGTCATGAGCTGCGCACGCCGCTGACGCTCGTGCGGGCGCAGGCGCAGTGGGCGCTCGCGCATCAGGGGCACGAGGTGGAAGTGCGTGACGCGCTGACGGCGATCGAGCGGGAGATTGAGCGGACCACCAAGATGGTGGAGGAGCTGCTGCTCATCGCGCGGGGCGAGAATCGGCAACTGGCGCTGGCGCGGGTTCCGTTCGACCTCAGGGCTGTTGTCGACGAGGTCAGGGAGATCACCGAGGCGATGGCGATCGACAAGAGTCTTGCGGTGCGCGGCGAGCCGGCGGAACCGGTGTGGGCGCTGGGGGATGCTGATCGTACGCGGCACATCCTGTTGAATCTTGCCACCAATGCGGTGCGCTACACGGTCCAGGGTGGCATTCGGTTCACGCTCCGGAGGGAAGGGGGCGTGGTTGGTGTGTCTGTGCAGGACACTGGGCCGGGGATTGCGCCTGAGCATCTCGACCTGGTGTTCGACCGGTTTTTCCGGATCGACCAGTCGCGGAGCCGGGAGCTGGGTGGCACCGGATTAGGTCTCGCGATCGCGCGGCTGCTGGCCGAACTCCAGCAAGGGCGGATCACGGTCGAGAGCACGGTCGGAGACGGGAGCGTGTTCACGCTTTGGCTTCCCGCATCGACGATCCAGGGAGACACCCGGGGAGGCCCTCAAGCCACCTACTAGTTCCACGAGCCGTAAGTGGACGCTCAAGAGTGCCTAAACAGGTCCGAATGAGCCAACGTTTCGCCGACCCGACGGGCGACTCCAGATCTAGAGATTCAGTCGAATCGATACGATCGGCTGACCCTCTCGCGTAACTCCGAAGCGATATGGAGACTTTCCGCCACCAAGCAACTGGCCGACACGCTTGGTGAATACGACGGCCTCACCGACAAGCCCGCGCTCCATCGACGACCACATCACTGGCCCTTCCGAATGAGTTTGTAGTAGGGCGGGCGCTGATTGGTCACTGCGAAGCCAGTGTGCAATGCGAATATAAAGCACAGCACCGATTAGGTAGCTGTATTTGTCACGTTTCATTTGATTGCGGGTTTGGCTCTCGCAGTGCCGAATGACGTTTGCAGTGTGTGCAAAGAAATTGTCCCGCATCGCTGTGCGAAGCGATGATGAACTACTGAAAGCGCTGGTACTCGCACCGTAGGCATCGTGCATCCGAGAAAAGTCCAGTATAGCAAATCCTGGGAGACCGAGGTCCCGAAGCTGAGCGGCGGCCTCGTCGATCTTTCTCATCATGCGGGCCGGATTCGTTGGACGCTTCACTTCAACGGCGCATGTTGTTTGACCAACCGTTATAAGAAGTCACGGCTCCTCCTCGTCCCTGCGCTTCGTACAAGTCGTCGGTTGAAATATCCCTGCCCTAGCAACGCCGCGAACGCGAATTGCGCGCGAAGGTCGTGCGCGCCTTTGTATTCACTCAAGTCGAGTGAACCGTCAAACATCCTTACAAGTTCGACGGGAGGAGGGCCATTCAGCGTCGCCGGTAGCACCGTGAGAATGCTCGCGAAATCACCCGCGACCAGTAACGCCAATGCTGCCTCGCGTAGCTCGCGCTCCGAAGATCCGTAGGAGTCCGCCGCAACGATCTGCCGCAACCGGCGCAACGCGGGGACCAAGGGCCCCTAGTCTTGACCGGGAACCCCAACGCGACATACTGCGCAATTGCAGTCTCAAGTTGATCGGCAATCGCGGAACAACCAGACGCCAATAATTTCGTGCCGACGGTCGGGATAGTCCTCGGTTGAGTCCATATAAACCAATAGCGCAATCCGCTAAGAGATCGCGCAGGGCGAGGCGGTGGTTATTCTAAAGCTAGCAAATATTGGGATGCCTTTACCCCTCCCCCATGTCCACAACACCACCGATCCCGCGAATGACTGTTCCTGAGGTGATGGAACTGGCCCCAATCCGCGCTTTGCGCCATGCCATCCGGCTGCGTCACCAGAAGCACCGCGACGCGGTTGGGCGCTTCCAAATGCGTCACGATTGCCGATTTGGAGCATGGCAATGACGCCGGAGCTCGATCTGCTCCAATTTCCTCACGCGGTCGGGGCCGCTTTTGACGCGCTATGCCGCCTGGAATCCGGTCAGGTCGATCTCGTTGAACGCCGACAATCGCAGGGCCCTCGCGATCCCCGAGCGATTGAGATGGTAAACAGGTCCGAGACATACCCCCTGATTTTTGCGATCGACAGCTATCTCGAATCCGTAGTTCGCGCCCAGAATGGAGCTTGGCACTACGCAACCAAAGCATTCGGTCTAAGCAATATTCCCGAGAGTTTTCGAGAAGCTGTCAAGCAAATGCGTAAAGCCGGTATCAAAGGAATGCCCCACGAGGTCTCCACGCGATTATTGACTATTGGGATTCTGGCGGACAGCGACTGAGAGCGTATCGCGTCCTATCGCAACATTTTGCGCTTGTATCTTCTGACGTGCGGTTACGATTCGCACCAAATGGATCTGCGGCAATATTCTTGGCGCTTCCAAGCGACCCGGAAATCACAAAACCAGCAGGCCTTCGATACGACAATCCGGTAATCCTCGCGCTTCCCTATTGCACCGAGACTTTCTCAAGAATGATCCGGTGGATTTATGACCTTGCACGATTGATTGCTCCCGACTCACCCAGAACGCCACAGGGCATCGTTAGCATGTTGATGGGCCCTTTAATGGTTGGCGACCATTTCAATGGCCATCGAGTAGGTGATCGCGGAGAGATCGCCTCGGCAATCGGCAAACTGGCGATGGAATGCGATCAGGAGTCTCCGTAGTAGGGAGTCGGCGGCGTACATAGGTTCCTCCCACCGCCCCGTTGCCAACGGCGTAACTCGCCACGCCCAATCTACGAACCGGCGCTGGGCGAGCTATGCCCACCTATGCCGGTTACACAGCGTACCGGTGCGTTACATCGGACCTAATCCACACCAGAGATACGGGGCGAATTCTGTAGCTACTTAAGATCCAGGAGCGGCAAACGTGACCCATCACCGAACGGGCGAACAAGTGCACGCCGAGCATTTGGCTCGGATGGGGGTCGAACTGGGCCCTGTGTACAATGTCCTATACAACGAACTTGTTTGGGCCCACGAACGCTGGGCACAGTACCGGCTACTGTATGGCACGAACCCGGAGCGGATCGAGTTGATCAACCGCGCCGCACCGCTGTTCTCTTGGATCGTCAGGGAGATGGGATTCGAGCGGACCCTGCTCGACATTAGCCGCCTCACCGACCCAGCGGCAATGGGAGGTCGCCAGAATCTGTCGATTTTCGCACTCTCCCGGAGCGTTTCGGATCACGAACTTGCAGAGCGCTTGACTCAACTCCTCGTGGCCGCTCGCAACAAATCCCAATTCGCGCGCGATTGGCGAAATCGTCGGATCGCACATTTTGACTTGGATCTCGCCCTTAAGGGAGCCGCGCCACTACCCAGTGCAAGCCGGGAGGCAGTTGATGAGGCGTTTGATGCCATTGATGCTGTGCTTAACGCAGTATCGGGTCGGTACCTCGACAGCGAGACGGTCTTTTACCCGCTTGGACGGCATGGTGACGCAACACAGCTTCTGTACGTACTACGAGACGGCGTGAGGGCCGAGGATTCACGCAATCAAAGGCTGGAACAGGGCGAGATCAGCCCAGAAGATCTCGAACCTGGGCCGCCGATCGAACCTGGGCCGCCGATATAGAAGCAACTGGCGTCGTGGGCCTCCTGTTTCCCCGACTGGCGCCGGCCACTCACCCGCGGGCGAGTCCCTAACGCGGTGTCGCAGGATCGCGAACACCAACGGGCTAGTCGGCGCGATTGCAGGCAACACTGTGATTCTACAATCCGCTATTGGTCGTTTCTAATCGACCTACTACTGTATTTCGTGCTAGCACGTTAAATCGTAATGCCAAGGCGGATCTCGAGCGGACGCAGTGTCTCTATGAGAATGAGGTCGATTTCAATCCTCCGGAGAGTGGTGTTCAACCACTGACGGCTCGCGAGTTGCCCGGGGGCGAGGCTCAGAGGCGCGATGAATCAACTTGTGTTGTGGCGTGACCGTCTGCCGCCAGCGGGGGTGCTGATCGCTGGTATGCTTCTGCTGATCGGTGTCGCTGCGCTGGTGTTCGTCTTCGCGCGGCACCCCGGCTTCCTCTCGCTCAACGAGACAGTTTGTCGCGAGGGCTACCGGCGCGCGCGCTCGGCGCAGGATAGCGCTCTGGTCGATGGGCAGCGCCCTGCAGAATGGCTCGGGCCGCGGGTCCATTGGGTACCCCGTTAGTTGCTTGGTGTTGCGAAAGAGCGGCGAAATACATTGACTCGGTCGCGCGTGACGCCGTGCACCCTAGCGCACCAGCCCGTCAGCGTTGGTTGCGCGCGCACCTCACCAGCGCTGTGCACTTCTCGCCAAGATCTCGAACCCGCTCGGGGCCCCACGGGGTCTTAGGTCCTTCGTGGCTACCAGGACCTGCCGACCGAAGCTAAAGACTGTAGACTATTCTATGGTTGGTGGCGATTTCATCCGAGACCAGGGGCCGACATGCGTATCGATCGATTTCAAATGGAGCGGACGCAGTGTCTCTATGAGAACGAAGTCGACTTCAATCTCTCCGAGAGTGGCGTCCAGCCGCTGACGGCGCGCGAGCTGCTGACGAGTGACGCTGGGCGGGAGGCGTTTCTCGAATGCAGGGCTCAAATACTCGCAGTCCAATGGGACGCCGGAGTTGCGCGAGCACATCGCGTCCTTTTACCCGGGGGCGACCGCCAGCAACGTGCTGGTGACCACGGGTACCTCCGAGGCGAACTTCAGTACCCTCTGGGGGCTGCTCGACAAGACCGGGCGCGCGGCCATCATGATCCCCAATTACCTGCAGGCGTGGGGGCTGGCGCGGGCGTATGCGGCCCGGGCGGATGCGTACCGGCTCGTCGAGCGTGAGGAGAACGGTGTCCAGCGCTGGGCGCTCGACATCGAGAGCCTCCGGAAAGCGGTCACCAAGCGCACGAAACTCATTCTCGTCACCAATCCGAACAATCCGACCGGCGCGGTACTGACTGCCGCCGAGATGGACGAGATCATCCGGCTGGCACGGCAGGTGGGCGCGTGGATCGTGGCGGACGAAGTGTATCGCGGCGCCGAAGTCGCCAGCGACCGGCCGACGCCGACGTTCTGGGGGCGGTATTCCAAAGTCATCGTGACCGCCGGGCTCTCGAAGGCTTTCGGGATGCCGGGCGTGCGAGTCGGGTGGATCGTCGGGCCCGAGAAGACGGTCGCGCATCTGTGGTCGTATCAGGACTACACGACACTCACGCCGTCAGTGCTGTCGGACCGCCTCGCGCGTATCGCCATGGAGCCCGTTCGGCGCGAGCAGATCCTGGCCCGCACGCGGTCGATCCTGCACACCAACCTCCCGCAGCTCGAGCGCTGGATTCATACCCACGACGACATCTTCAGCTTCATCCGTCCGCTCGCTGGGGCGATCGTGCTCGTGAAGTACCGGCTGCCGATTCCGTCGGCGCGGCTGTTCGAACGGCTGCGCGTCGAGTATTCGGTGCTCATCACGCCGGGCGCGCATTTCGGCATCGGGAAGTACATCCGCATCGGGTACGGCTACGACATCAAGAAGACGCTGGCCGGCCTCGCGCGCGTCGATGACTTCCTGAATGATCTGAGAGCGAATCGCAATGGGAAACACGAGACCGGAGCACGGGCGGAAGAAGCCCAACACGCGGCGGCGCGTGGCAGTTCCCGCCTAGGAAAGCCTGCTAGCCGGTTGGTTCACAAGGCGTAAGTTTCAGGGCGCAATGAAGTGGATCGATCGTGAACCGTTTTCTCCATTCGACTCGACACCTGGATAATCCACACATGCGACGACTACCGTGGATCACCATTGCGCTCGGCTCGCTGTTGCTCATCTCGGCCTTCTCAAAGGGAGGACAGCAAGTGCAATCTTCGCAGCCTGAAAAGGCGAAGCAGCCTGCAACTACGGAGCAGCGCGGGCGCATCATTGGAATCGGCGGTGTCTTCTTCAAATCCGCCAATCGTGATCAGATGCGCGAATGGTATGCGAAGCATCTTGGACTCGCTGACAAAGGCGGAGGCGCGATGCTTCCGTGGCGCGAACACGACGACCCGAAGAAAGAACACGTGACAGTGTGGACCATCTTCCCCAACTCCACCGACTATTTCAATCCCGGTCACGCGCCGTTCATGATCAACTACATCGTGGACGACATGGATGCGTTGCTCGACCGCTTGAAACAGGAGGGAGTAAAGATCGACGACAAGCGAATGAACGAATCCTACGGTCGCTTTGCGTGGATCTATGATCTGGATGGGAATAAGATCGAGCTCTGGGAGCCGGCGCCAGAGAAGTCCTAAGGGACTGGGGACTGGGGACTGGGGATTGGGGAGGTTGGGGATTGGGGATTGGGGATTGGGAACGGCGGCGGGGCGTTCCGTTGTGGCTCATGCAATAGCGCACTGGTACCGATGAACGGTTGCTAGTGTCGCATTGGATTTGTGTCAGTCATGCTGGCGGCGGTGATTCAATTTTCGATGAGAGCGCCTTCGCATGGGACGTAGCCGCTCCGTCGTCATTGGATTGATCTCACTGGCAGTGGCCGCGCGCGCTCCTGCGGAATTCCAACGGCCGGCACTCTGGCGCGCGGCTCGCCTGGCTGGCCCGATGGCCGACTCGTCCGCCGTTCTCACTGGCACGCTGGTGGACGCCGATGCCGATCACCCGGTTCCATATGGAACGGTGGCGCTGCTCGGGACTGACTGGGCGGCCTTTGCCGATGCGAATGGTGCGTTTCGGCTGGGCGGATTTCCGGCGGGGACGTATATCGTGCGGGCCCGCCAGATCGGGTACGCGCCGAGGGACACCACCGTCGTGATCGCCCCGGCGCCGACGATCACCACGTTGACCGTCCGCATGCACCGGATTCCGGCGCTTCTCAGGCTCGTGAAGGTCGAAGGACACCGATCGGGGCGCTGTACGACTAATACCGGTGTTCCTGACTCGACGACCGACTTGCCGCTCGCGAGGATATTCACGCAGGTCCGTGAGAACGTCGACCGGTTTCGCCTGCTGGCAGACGAATATCCCTATCGCTACCGGCGCGTCGAGAAAGACCTGATGCGATCGGATCCGGGCGGCGACAGCACGACGGCGACCGACACGGTCTCGTACGAGTCGCGCGCGAAGCGTGCGTATCGTCTGGGTGGCGTGATCTATAACGACGCCGACAATGGGGGTCACCTCCGCGAATACATGTATCTCCCGGCGTTTCGGGATCTCGCCGATCCGGGCTTTCTTGCGGTGCACTGTTTCAGCTACGGCAACACCGAGTCGGCGGGTGGGAATCGCGTGCTCCGGATCGATTTCCGCCCGGCGGATACGATCACCGTTCCTGATGTGGAAGGGTCGATCTATCTCGACTCCGCGCGTCTCATCGTGCGGCGGGCCGTCTTTCGCATGACCAAACCGGAGAAGGCCAAGGTGCCGGTCCTGGGCCTCACGGTCACTGCGACGTATCGCGAGGTGGCGCCGCTCATCCCAGTGGTGGACTCGCTCATCACCGACCAGCCGATGCCATCGGCGGGGCAGTCGTTTTCATCCGGGCCGAGGCATTGCACGGCGATCGAAGAGGCTCGGCTTCTCGACTACGTGTTCGAGCCGCGGGCGGCCAATGGTCCCTCGCTGGGCGCCGGAGTACCGGTGAGAGACACCGTTGTATCGCGGGGCGTGTTGTCGGGCCGAGTGTTGCAGTCGGATGGCATACCGGTAGGGCGTGCCGTCGTGGCGCTGCTCGGTACCAGAGACAGCACGGTGACGAGCGGTGATGGGCACTTCGTGCTCCGTACCGCGACGCCCGGCACGTATATGGTGAGCGTCCGGGGGCTCGGGCTTCGGCCGGAGCGGTTTGTGGCGACGCTGGCGGCGCAGCCCGCGCGCGATCTCGTGATCAGCATGGACCGGCCGGTTCCTGTTCTCGCGACCGTGACCACCACGTCCGACCCTGCGCGCGCAAGCCAGACCGGCTTTGAGAAACGGAGAGCGATGGGTATCGGGCAGTTCCTGACGTACGATCAGATCCAGAGCAAGCACGCGGCGGCGTTCACGGAATTGCTGCGGACCGTTGCGGGGATTTCGGTGATGCCTACATCGCTGCAGCCTGGCGGGATGGCCACGGGTAACCGCGGGCCGGGGAGCTGCGTGTCGTACTTCGTCGACGGCGTGCCGCAACTGCAACTGATGGAGCACACCGTCGACAACAGAGCGATCGGTCCTGAATCGCCCGACAATCTGATCGACGTGTCTCAGGTCGGCGCGATCGAAGTGTACAGCGCATCGGAGCGACCGGCCGAGTTTCAGGGGACACAGGAGCATGCGATGTTGCCGGGGGCACCGCTTCCGAGAGTTGGGCTCGACCGGCAACAGTGCGCGCTGGTCGTCGTGTGGTCGCGGGGCCGGATTGCGACGATGGCGAGCAGCCCGGTTCCGAAGAGCAGTGTGACCGGCGATGAGACGCGAGTCACGGCCGTGTTCGGGGAAGACAGCGCGTGCGGGGCGCTTCCGGTGCATTCGACGATCGGCGAGAGCGTTTACGCGACCCTTCAGGGAACGCCGTCGCGGCCCGTGGCCGACAGCATGTGGACAGAATACGAGGGGCGAGTGTTGCGATCGGTGCACCGGTGGGCCGTGTTACCGACGGAGCTGACATTGCCGGCGTTCGACGTGGTGGACAGCATCGGGCTGCGGCGAGCGCGCCAACTGCGGGACGTCGCGCCGTCGCTGTCGAGTGTGATCGAGTTCACGATCGATTCGGAGGGAGTGCTGGCGGAGGCGCACGTGGCGGCGGCGTCATTGTCTGGTGTGGCCGATACCAGCATGCTCGTGATGCTGGCGCAGGCGGCTGGCGCGCATGACTTCCCGCCCCTTCCGTCTTCGCCGCAGGGCCGAGGGGTGGCGCGATTCGATCTCGTGATCTCGTCGGGATGGGGTGGCGCCGAGCGGGCTGTCGGTGGTTGTGGGGCGGGTGGCAGTTCCGGTGTGGCATCTGTCGAGGCCTGCGCGGCTGGTGCAGAAACCGCGGCGGGCGGGCGCGATGGATGCTGACAGCGTGACGATCGAAGCGATCGTCGACGCGAAGGGGCGCGCCGATACCACTACGGCGCGGGTGGTCCGGCGGTCGGCGTCCGCGGCATGACGGGCGACGAGTCCGCGATCGATCAGCGTGCCGGGCAAATCCTGTCGTCACTGCAATTCGAGCCGGCGCAGATCGCGGGTTGTCCGGTTGCGCAGCTCGTCGATCAGCCGATTGCGGTGCCGCGGTAGTTGCGGGCTAACCGGTGCGGGCCCAGGGGATGAGCTCCAGGCGGGCGAGTGGGATGTCCTTCCCTGTTCGTTCGTCCCGGCCGAAGTCATGCGGGTGTTTGTAGAGGCGCTCGAGAGCGGCATCGATTTCGGCGACCTCGACGATCTCGCGTTCCGCGAGGGTTGCGGCGAGCTCTTCGTCCTCCGTTTCGGTTCCGCGGTCGGCGTTGTGGGTCGGGGCTTCGGAGAGATCGCCGGTGCTTTCGAGTTCTCCTTCGGCGGCTGTGGCCTGCGATCGGTTGACCTCACCGAGTGCGCGCGTGCGTTCCTCGAGGAGTCGTTCGCGGATATGGTTCAGTTGGGCATCCGTCAGCATCGTGGTTCCTCCGGCGGTTGGCGGCGAGATCATGCGCAGAGTCTGGGCCAGCGCGAATGGCGCGGGATCTCCTGAGTCGTCGGGGCCTGGTGGTGTCGCATGAGATGCATGCGGGGCGATGCCGGCATTCGGCGGGGCCGGTCATGACCGGCCCCTACCAGGGACGGTATGGTGCGATGCGGATACAGTGTGCGGATCCATTGTGGGCCGCGGCATCCGTCGGGGCCGTTGCGCGAAAAGCGCGACCTGCGGTTGCCCAACAGGCGCCCTTCGGGTCCCGAACGGCCCCCACTGCCCTCGACGACAAGCCCTCGTGGGACGGGAAATACTGACCTGCCACCACAGTCGGTGCCCAGACAAATGTTCCGTTGGAACGGCGGGTTGGTCGCGGTGGTATTGGGGGGCGAGTATCATCCGGTACTAACTCGAAGGAGAACTACAGCCGTGCCAACGATATATGCGTTGCTGTCCAGTTGGTTGATGGTGTGGATGCCTGTCGGCAGCAGTCGTCCGGCAAACGCATCTCGCATTCGAGCCACACCCGACAGTCGTGGCTGCCGCGGCGGCGGAGCCTCGTTCCTATACGCTGGCGATGCCGACCGCGCAGATGGTTTCGATGCTCAAGACCGAGCTGTTCGTGGACAGCGGGCGGCTGTATCCGTGCCGGGGGAATCCGGCGTGCTCATTGTGGGGGCACGATATCGCGTTGAGCGCGCCTGGCATGAAGGTCGATGGGCCGCGGGTGGTGTTCACGGTGCACGTAGCGGGGAGCTACGCCATCAACGCCATGTTTGCGCCAGCGGTCGCCGGTGATCTCGTCGTGACGACGGTGCCCGTCGCGCGCAATGGGTTGATTCATGCGTCGCAGTCGACCGTGCAGGCCGGGCCGGCGAGCGACATTGTGTTTCAGGGATTCGTGCAGACCGTGCACGGCCAGATCGAGGGGATGCTGAACGACAAGGGGACGCTCGATCTCGCGCAGTATCTCGCGATGTCGGCGAAGGATCCGAAGCTGCCGCCGCCGCGGTTACCGGGTGTGACGTGTGTCGAGCCGTCGCAGATTCAGGTGCAGTCCGTGGCGACGGATCCGGTGGCGTCAGCCGTCAAGGCGATGGTGACGGTGAGTGTGCCGACGGCGGGGAGTGGGTGCTAGGGGTTGGGGACTGGGACTGGGGACTGAGGGGACTGGGGACTGGGGATTGGGACTCGGTGGACTGGGGACTGGGGATCTGGGGACTGGGGACTGGAGGGTGGGGTTACTTGATCGATGCGTCTGACGTTTGGGCGAGGTTTGATTTGCCCGAGCGTTTCGTAATCCGGCATGTAGACCACGAGGCCCTCGTTGGCGAGAGTGCGGGAGCGGCCGGCCACGAGTTGTTTGCTGTAGTGTGGCAGGTTCATGCCGAACGGATTTCTGGACTCGGGGCCGAGGATGCGGAGATCCGTGTCGCTCATCAGGAGCTTGCCGAAGCGGAGCTCGCCGCCGCGGAAGTAGATGAAATTGTGGCCCGTGGTGTCGGATTTGACGTAGTGTCCGAAGACCGAATCATCTGGTGAGCGGACGAAGTCCTGCACCACCTCGGGGCCTTCGATGCGAATCGACGCGAGTTTGCCGTCGATTGCTGGTGGCGGGAGAATGAGCGTGGGGTCGAGGAAGAGATCATCGCCTTTGACCGTTGCGCCTTTGGCGCCTTTCAGGTCGAGGATGTTGTCGAGGTGCAGGCCGACCATGCTCAGTGCTTTTTCGCCGTTGATGCCAAGGATGCGCATTGCCGTCGGGTGGATGCGGATGCGGCCGTCGGGCATGAGAGCGAGCGTGCCGTGCAGGCGGAACTTGAAGTCGACGCCTTTGTGCATGATGCCAGTCTGGATGATCTGGTTGCTGTCGGTGCGCACCTGCAGATCGCGGAGCGGCGCGTTGGGGTAGGCAAAGACGACGGTGTTGAGGATGGCGCCCAGGTCAGAGCCGGTGAGGCCGACGGTGGCGCTGGTGACGCGGATCCTGAACGAGAGCGGATCGTCGAGCGCGGCCGGTTTTGCGGGTGAAGTGCGCAGGACCTCGCCGTGCAGCGTGCGCACGCGGATTGTGACCTTGTCCGAGACACCGAGATCGACATGGTGGATGTCGATCCATTGGCGAGCGGGCGTTGCGGCGGATTTGCCGGGCGCATCGCTCGCTGCGGCGGCGGGTCTGGTGCGCGGGCGCAGTGCTCTGGGCCTGGGAGTCGCGACCGGTGTGGAGAGCGTGGGTGCGAGCGGGTGTGTGTAACCGTTGAACGCGATGAGGATCACCGCGACCGAGAGCGGAACGCCGCCGATGGAGGCGAGCGAGAGCGAGCGTGATGACCGCGAATATCGGGGCGGGAGCCATGCGGCGCCGCCGATCGATGGCTCGGGGGATTCCGGAAGACCCAAGCGGTTGTAGATGCTCGCCATGTTAAAGCGAGCTAATGCACGGACTGGACCACTCGGGGCTAGTGGTTGGTTAGCCGGGGCTAGAGGCTACCGGACTCCTCATTGGGGTCGCCCGCGCTGGCGCGACAGTTGTGGCGGCTTCCGACCCGGTGGTTGGTGCCGACTGTTCAGGAACTGGACAGTCGAGTGCGGCTCGCACGCGCCGGAAGAGCGTGGGGAGAGTGAACGGTTTCTCGAGGAGTTGCGCGGCGACGAGCGACGTTGGGACGCCGCGATCGGCTGCGGTGTATCCCGACACGAACATGGCGCGGAGACCTGGGCGTTCGGCGCGGAGGCGATCGACCATGGCGGGGCCGACGAGGCGGGGCATGCGGACATCGCTCACGACGAGATCGATCGCGTTGGCGTGTTGGGCGCTGACCTCGAGACCATGCATGCCGTCTTCGGCTTCCAGCACGACGTAGCCTTGTTTGCGGAGTGCGCGGGCCATGGGTTCGCGGACCGCGGGTTCGTCTTCGACGACGAGAATCGTTTCGCCTTTGCCCATAGCTGATCGTGCGCCGGCGGATGATGCGGGCAGAGGGGGCGATGGTGAGCGGGCGACGGTTGGGCGGAAGTAGGCGGTGACGGTGGTGCCGAGTCCGGGCTCGCTGTCGATGAAGATCAAGCCTTCGGATTGCGCGACGATGCCGTAGACCGTGGCGAGACCGAGGCCGGTGCCTTTGCCCTGGGGTTTCGTCGTGTAGAACGGTTCGAAGGCGCGTTTGCGTGTTTCGCGGTCCATGCCTGATCCTGTGTCGCGGACAGCGAGCCGGATATGGCGGCCGGCGATGAGACCGGGCCATCGGATCGGGTCGGGCTGCGTGATGACGACCTCGCCGGTTTCGACCTGGACGCGACCGCCGCTGGGCATCGCATCGCGTGCATTGACGACGAGATTGACCAGCACCTGTTCGATCTGGCCGGGGTCGGCGAGGATCGGGGAGATATTGCGTGCGAGGTGCGTTTCGAGGCGGATGTGTTCGCCGATGAGGCGTGCGAGCATGGGTTCGCAGCCGGAGACCACCGTGTTGAGATCGACCACGCGCGGGTGGAGCGTTTGTCTCCGGCTGAACGCGAGGAGTTGGCGGGTGAGGGCTGAGGCGCGTGTGACGCCGGCGCGGATCTCGTGCAAGTCATCGCGGGCGGAGGAGTCGAGCGGGAGCGACTCCATCGCGAGCTCCGCGTTGCCGCTGATGGCGGTCAGGATGTTGTTGAAGTCGTGGGCGACACCGCCGGCGAGCTGGCCGACCGCTTCCATGCGTTGGGCGTTGACGAGTTGCGCCTGGAGTTGCGAGCGGGTGCGGGATTCCGCGTTGCGGGCGGCGTTCTCGGTGAGGAGCCCGACATTCTGGTGACTGGAGAGGACGCCGCGGATGGCGATGAGGGCGAAGACTGGTACGGCGGCGATGACGAGGACACTGAGGGGTGCGGGCCAGCTCTGCCAGGCGAGGAAGACGAGGAGCGCGGCGGCGCCGGTGGCGGCGATGTATGGCAGCGGGCTGGCGGGGTGCATTGATTCCGCGGCGCCGTCGGTCGTGGGTTCGCCGGGGGCGGTGGGGTCTGACAGGCCTGGTTCAGGTGCGGGGGCGCGGCGGTACCATTCGCCGCTGGCGGCGAGGAGGGCATAGCTGGCGCCGAGGAGGGCGGTGCTCCAGACCGGAGTGGATGGGATTTCGGGGCCGGTGCCGCGGAGGAACACGATCGTGTAGAGGACATTGCTTGCGATGCAGGCGATCTGGCTGACGAGCAGGATGATGAGTGGAGCGGGTGGGCGGC
Organism: uncultured Gemmatimonadales bacterium; assembly: GCA_963706505.1. GTDB lineage: Bacteria > Gemmatimonadota > Gemmatimonadetes > Gemmatimonadales > Gemmatimonadaceae > Palsa-1248. The sequence goes on along the minus strand of CAVPLX010000002.1, from coordinate 52,900 downwards.
CGGTGGGCCGGAGCGCGACCGTCGTGATCCCCAGGAGCATGAGGAGATCGGCGAGCGGGTATGCGAGCTCGAAGGAGAGCGTGCCGCCGGCGGGTTGAGCGGAGGCGCGGGGCCAGAGGACGACGACCCCGATGACGATGGCGCCGCCGAGGAGGACCGTAGCGGCATCGATTGCGAACTTCCACCATTCGAGTTTGGCGCGCCGACCGCGGGGCATGTTGATGAGGGCGGCGAGCATGACCCCATAGCTGGCGAGGTAGATGCCATTCGCCCAGGAGTTGACGGGGTCGCGGCCCTGGACGATGTCGACATACCACCAGGCGACGTCGCCGACGGCGGTGAGGGCGGATTGGAGGGCGACGAGTCGGAGGGCGCGGGCGAGCGTCTGGCTCGGGGCGGAGTCGTGGGCGGAGTCGCGGGCGGCGTCGCTGGAGGGGGTGGATCCGGGGTATTGGGCGGCGCGGCTGGCGGCCAGCCAGAAGATGGCGGCGATGAGGAGATTGACCGGGAGGTAGCCCAGGTCGGTGACGATGCCGTGCACGAGGGGTCGGGTCGCCCAGCCGGGGCTTTCGCTCCAGATCAGGTAGGCGAGGTAGGCGACGACGTAGGCTGCGGTGAGCAGCGAGAAGAGCGACGCCCAGGGTGCGGGCCGAGCGTGGCGAACCCTATGCACACAGGCTGGACGAATCCGCCGGGATGGGGGTCACCACTATAGAAGGGGGGTTGGGGACTGGGGGGGGATTGGGGACTGGGGGTTGGGGATTGGGGATGGGGTTGGGGATTGGAACGGGCCTGGTGGAGGGGGCACCTCGAAGTGCGCCAGAACGGCGGCTGTGGCGATGATGTGTGGTGCCGGCAAGTGCGTCGCGACAATGCGGGTGGATGACATCGACGCGTCATCCCGGCGTCATGTCAGCGTCATGCCTCCACTATATGTGCTGCCATTTTCATTGGTGCCAGCGTCATCCCGCCGTCATTTCAATCGTGTGCGACGCCGGGTTGTGTGACGCGTGTGTGTGCTTCTGAAAAACATTGCGAGGTGATGTCGCCGGCGGGTGACACGGTGGTCGTTTGCGTAACGCAGTGAACGGATTTTGGCGGACCCACTTCGCTGCGGTGAAGTCATCGAGAGAGCGCGTGTGGGAGCCTCTTGTCAGCGCGGTGGGGCTGGTCCATGCATTCAGTGCGGAGCGAGGCGGAGCCGGCTGTGTGGACCGAGGTTGCGTCATGCCAATATCGCAGGACGAGGGAATTGCCGTGCGGAGTACAGCGGCGTGGAGTGTTGGACCGGCCGAAGCTGGCGGTTGGAGTGGTGGTGCGTGGGGGTGATGACCGGAGCGTGATCGGCGAGCAGCTCGCGTACGCGGTGGTGTTGCGGTATTTCGATTCGATGGACGCGATTGGTGAGGCGGTGGCGGGTGGGCCGATCGACGTGGTGGTGACCGATGCCGACACCTTGCGGGCCGGAATTGCGGGGTGGCGACGGAGGGGATCGGAGGGTGGGGTGGGCCGAGTGCCGGTGGTGGTGTATGACCGTGCGGACCGGTTGACGATTGATGCGTTGCCGGCGTTGATGGTGCCGGGGTTGCGGATCGAGTTCGTGGTGCGGCCGGCGGAGCCATTGTTGCCGGCATTGCGGCGTGTGATGGCGGCGGGGCAGCCATCGAGTGCGGTGCCGGTGATACTGCGGCGGTTGCTACCGCTGGCGCCGTTGCCGCTCCGGGTGTTTCTCGCGATCGCGGTGCTCAAGGCGACGAGCGGGCGTGGAGTCGATCAGCTTGCGCGGTGGAGCCGGGTGTCGCCGAGGACGGTGGAGCGGCGACTGGTGCGCTCGGGGTGGGCGACAGCGCGGGTGGTGTTGCAGACCGTGCGGGCGCTGGACGCGGTGTGGCTGATGTCGGAGCATGGGTGGCCGGCGCGGCGGATCCAGCGGCTGAGGAACTTCGCGCATTCGAGCTCGATCACGCGGCTCATGCAGCGGTATCTGGGTGGATTGACCCCGGCGGGCGTGCGGGAGGGAGCGGGCTTCGAGACCGCGCTCGAGTACGCGTGCAACGCACTGGTACATCCGCTCGTGCATCCGCTCGCGGACCCGCTCGTGCCACGCGGCCATCGCGACTGATGGGAGCGCGGCTGTCGCGCCGGAGCAAAATCGTCGTGCAGGCGCAAGATCTGGCGTGTAGCGGCGATAGGCGGGGCCGCATGTAGATCGTAACTCTCGCGAGTACGGACGGCGGGCCAGAATGGGTGGCGGCCGGCTGGTGACTTTCGAGAGGAAGGACTCATGCGGTTCGTGGAGCGATTCACCCGGCGGCGCGCACCTCGTGCTGCGCCTGACGCGGATTTTGGTGGCCGGCTGGTGCGTCCGCTGCATGTGATGTCGGCGACGCGTGGTGGCGAGACGGTGCTGCTCGATCCGGTTCGCGGGCGGTACCACACCCTGAACGACGTTGGGGCGCGGGTGTGGGAGCTGCTGGCCGACGGGACGACACTCGCGGTCATCGTGGCGACCATCCGGGCGGAGTATGACGTCCCGCGAGTGGGCGGCGTGGATCCTGTCGAGCAGGACGTGACGACCCTGCTCCGCCATCTGCGAATTGCGGGTTTGCTGATCCTGGAGACAGCGAGCGAGACAACGGGCGACGCTCATGAGAGCTGAGCGTGGCGTGCTGCGTGTGCCGTCTGCCGCTGAGTGTTTGCTGCGGGTGACGATCGTGCGTTGGGCGCTCAAGGTCGTGGGCTACGAGCGGACGCGGCAGCGGATCGAGCGCCGGATCGCGCGGGTGGCGGTGGTTGGTGACGGTGATCCGACCGTGGTCGCCGCGATCGAGTACGCCGTAGCCATGGGGGCGGCGCTCTTTCCGGGGCGGGCGCAGTGTCTCGAGCGGTCGCTGGTGTTGTACGACTATCTCCGGTGCCGCGGGATTGCGGCGCAGATGCGGCTTGGGATCCAGCGGTATCCGTTCATGGCGCATGCGTGGGTGGAGTATCGCGGCGAGCCGATCAACGACGTGCCGGAGCATGTGCGGATCTTCACGGCGTTTGATGCGGCGGTGCGGCGTGCGGGGGTGTCGCCGTGAGGATGTTTGCCGGGGCGGTGCGGCTCGATGGCGGGCCGCCGCCGATGTCGTTCCGGGCCGTCATCCGTGGGGCGCCGTACTGCCGGGATCATGCGCTGCACTGGGTGACCACGGACGGGCTGATCGCGGTGGTGGGGCCGGAGCATGGTGCGTGTCCGCCGGCGATCGTGCGGTGCGGGCCGGTGACCGTGGTGGGCATGGCCCGTGTGGACAACCGGGCGGAGGTGCTCAAGCTGCTCGGGGATGTTGATCCGGGGGTAGGCGATCTCGCGCTTGTTGGGCAGGTGGCGTTACGGCGTGGGACGGCCGGCGTGGCGCGTCTGCTGGGGGATTTCGCGTTTGTCGTGTGGGAGGCGGATACGAGGACGTTCATTGCGGCGCGCGACACGTTTGGGGTGAAGCAGTTGTACTACGCGACGCCTAGCCCTGGAGTGGTGACGTTTTCGTCGCGGGCGGAGCTGTTGGCGCAGGGGGACGACTACAACATCGAGTATCTGGCGGCGTGGGTGTCGTACTGCGCACCGGATCCGGCGAGCACCGTGTATCCGGGGGTGTCGGCGTTGCCGGCGGCGAGTGTGCTCCGGTATGAGCACGGGTTGCCGCGGGTGGTGAGTTACTGGAGCGTAGATGACGCAGTGGGCCAGGATAGACCGCTCGGGTCAGAGGCCGATCAGATCGAGGCGGTGCGCACTCTCTTTATCGACGGAGTACGAGCCTGCCTGGATTCCGGGGCACGCACGTGGTCTGAGTTGTCCGGAGGTCTCGATTCTTCATCCGTCGTGAGTACCGCTCAGTGGCTGGTACGGAACGGGATGCTACGTGACGGCCTTGGCGGCACTGTGTCGTTTGTGGACGCCGCAGAGACGGCTGCTGACGAGCGGGCCTATTCCGACGCCGTGGCGAACGAGTATGGGATCCGCAATGAGAAGATCCCGCATCAGATTGGCCGCGCAAATGTTCTCGCCGACCCCCCAAGATTCGATCAACCGTCAGTGAGTTCGTACAGCATCGCTGCTCGGGATCGGCAAGTCGTCCAGGTGGTGAGAGGCGCTGGCGGCACAGGGCTGCTAACCGGTATCGGCGGCGACAATCTGTTCCTGGGCACGATGTTCTTCTTCGCAGACTGGGTCTCGGGGAGACACATCGTGCGTGCGGTTCGCGAATGGCGCACCGTGCGGCTCTCGGGCGCGTCTCGTTCTGGGAGCTGGCCCATCGGAACGTCGTTCTGCCACTAGTACCGGCGCGCATCCGTCGGCTTGTAGCGTCGGATCGAGACGGCGTCGTGCCTGCCTGGATCGCGCCTGCGATTGCCACTCGGTTTGGGCTTCACCGCCGCGTAGGATCGGCGGCGGCTTATGACGGGCGTCACACTTCCAGATACGTGCGGAGCCAGGTTTCAGCGATCGGTGCGATCTCTTCGATCGTGGGCAATGCGGTCTGCGGTGAGGAGTTGGATGTCCGTCACCCGTTTCTCTACAGACCGCTCGTTGAGTTGACGGTTCAACTGGCACCACAGATGTGCGTCCGTCCGCATGCGCGCAAATGGATACTCAGGGAGGCAATGCGTGGAATACTTCCCGAGTATGTGCGAGGGCGCGTCGGCAAGGGCAGCGGTGACGGGTTGGCGTCGCAGTCGCTAAAGGCCGAGCAAGGGCTTGCCGCGCATCTCCTTCGGGATTCCATACTCGAGGTGCTTGGTATCATCGATTCCAAACGTCTCATGGCCGCGGCGACAGCCGCCGACCGTGGCGGCCTTCGCGACGGATCGGTTAGCGCTCGAGTGCAAGCGACGCTGGATGTCGAGTTGTGGTTACGGGTACGCACTGGCCGGTGGGGGCCAGACACTGGAAATGGCACGAGAACGGCAACATCAGCAGAGAAAACTGGTCACCGTTTCACATACGCTTGACCGGACCGAGGGTCCAGGAGAATACGATGAAGATCTACAACGCACCGAGCATCGCCAACAAGGGGACCGTCACGGAATCGACGCGGTCGATTGGTCCCGGGATGCGTGACCCCAAGAACGTGTTCCTGATCGAACTGGAAGCGGCGGGAACCGTTGGCTTCCAGCTCTGAGACTCTTCGTTTCAGACAAGAAAGCAGCACACGGAACAGCAACCGCAGCAAAGACAGATGGGCTTGTCATTTCACAAACGCCTGACCGGACCTCAGCGTCCAGGAGACTACGATGAAGACTTACACCGCACCCAGCCTTGCCAGCAAGGGAACTGTCAACGAGTCAACGCGGGCAGTGATTCATGGCACGGAGGACCCCAAGAACCCGGTGTTCCTCCAGAAGGCGGCATTCGGTAGCGTCGGTTTTCAGCTCTAGGGCATTCCCGTTCCAGTAATCTGACACCCCACCGTGCCATTCTCGCTTCCAATTATCAGCAGCACGAGTAGCGGTAATAGCTGTCATCTTACAATGCCTGACCGGACAAATACTGTCCAGGAGACCACGATGAAGACCTACATGACACCAGCGCTGGACGGCAAAGGCGGCGTCACCGAGTCGACGCGAACTCTCGACATTTCCGTCCACGACCCGAAGGATCCGTTTAGATACGGGGTGCCCGGCCCCTGGGAGTGCCGGATTCCAACTTTAGAGCGCGCAGTCCGATTAATCGGGCACCCGCATCGTAGCATTTCGCTACGGTGCGGTGTTTCTCGTGTTCTCGTCCTTACCGCGATCACGGGCGCGGGGGCCCACGTACTCACCGAACCATCCGAGTAGCCTGGACAGGTAATCCCGCTGGTTGGCGATCGTCCATCCAATTTCCCCGTGATTCTCTCCGTCGTAGGCCGCGTACTCTACAGTTTGGCCCAGGCGCCGGAGGTCGGCGAAGATCAGAGATCCGTTGTGAGGCGGCACCGTGGCGTCCTGGCCACCGTGAACTATGAGCAGCGGTGTACGAACGCGATCCAAGAAGAACACTGGCGAATTGTCGATATAACGCGGTAAGTCACGCCACGGAGAGGTGCCAAACCACGTTTCCATGTCGATCTGGCCGTATGACGAGCCAGTGGGCTGTATCTCACCGTACATGTCGAAGAGGTCACCGACACCTCCTCGCATTACGGCGGCGCGAAAGCGGTGGGTTTGAACCAGCAGGGCGAGCACCGTATATCCGCCCCAGCTATGACCCATGACTCCGAGGCGATTGGAATCGGCTACACCGATCGCGACAGCCCGATCGACACCTGACAGCAGTACGTCGGCCAAGCTACGCATTTGATCGGACAGTATTATCGGCGCGTCGGGTGCCAGGACTGCGTAGCCCCGAGTTGCGAACAACTGCATGTTCTCCACGCCGACGCCGTCGAGCCCGAACCGATAGACATCATTTGATCGTAGGGATGTCGGATACGGGTATACGATGAGAGGATACCTGTGGCCGGGCTGGTATCCAGCCGGTAGTAGCAGTGCACCACTTACCTTTTTGCCTTCGGCGGTGGTCCAGGCTATCAGTCGCGACTCACCGTACCTCGGTGTCGCCAGGGACGCCGCGACCGCCGTAATCTGGCGGGCGTCACGAAGATCTCTTCCGGCGATCCAGACATCGGCCGGTTTGGTTGCGCTTTCCGACATGTATGCCACTTCGCGCCCATTGGCAGCAACGTCGCTTGGTGCAAATCTCGCGCTCCCCAGATATTGCGGTTTGTCCGTGGCTTGCGCCCAACTGCCGGTTCGCAGGTTGATCGTTGCGAACCCCATCTGTTTGGTCGAGTCGTTTCGTGATTGGACCACTAGTCTGGCGCCGTCTGGCTCCCACAGATCGCTGCGTGACTCCGGGCCAACGAGAGCGACGATAGATACGCCGTGGGGTGGCCGCGACAGCGCCCGCCAACTGCCGGTGGTCACGTCAACGGTCGCGACCAGCGAGCCAGTCGCCACGAACAGAGTCTTGCCTGCAGCGCCCCAGCGCAGGGGTTGCGCGAAGTCTCGACCCTTGAGCGAGGCGCGAATGGATTCCGGTGGGCTGAGAGTCTTCTCGCTCCAATCACCGGTTCGAACGACGTGGTACAATTCTGCGCGGTCGGAATCTTCGGTCGCATACACGAGCGTACGGCCGTCCGGTGCCCACGACACGCCGGTCCCGAAGGGGCTGATGGAAGCCTGTTGCGCGATCACGTGGGCTGCGCCGGTCCCATTGCTGTCTATTGGAGCGATGATCAGATCGTCCGTGTATTCGCCGCCGCCAGCCACGGGGGCACTCGTGAGGCCGCGCTCCGACGTCAAGGCGACAAACTTTCCGTCAGGCGACACCCAATACGAGTATGGCTTGTACCCACGAGCCAAGGTCTGTACGACTCCGTTCTCAACGTGAACGAGAGCGATATCGGCTGTGTAAGCAGCGTCACTCTGACTGGCCACCGGTGGGAGATACCTGGGTTGCGCACGCCAGGCTGAATCGGTGCGGTAGACTCGCACCGTCGAGCCGGGCTGCCGCCCGACGGTATCCCACGAGACCGCTGCTGGTTCCGGCGTGAGTCCCGCCGAGGCGACGGGCTCACCGTATGGCAGAATGCGCGTGACGACGCCGCGGCTATCAGGAGTCCATCGCGGAACTTCGAGCGGGGCGTACGGCCGCACAATCGCATTGGAGACCGGAGTGGAGGACTGCGTAGCAAGAATCCAGATCCAAAGACGAGCGACGCCATTCTGGTCGGAATAGAACGCCAGCTTCTTTCCGTCTGGCGACCACTGCGGGGCCCAGGCATTCGAGCCAGCACCACCGCCGACCCGAATCGACGTTGTCCCAGTCGTCTTGGTGATCCACACACTGCACCCTCGCGCCATCCCAGTGGTGCCAGAGCGCAAATATCCGCCCGTCCACGGCTCCTTTGCGGCGAGTCCGGATGCACAAACGGTATATGCGACCGCACCTCCGTCGGGAGAGATGGAGATCGGCATGAGATACGGGAATGCCGGCTGGGCCAGCGCGGCATCGACCGACAGGGTGTCTCCCTGCTCCGCCCTGGCCATGCCAGGCACGATTGTCAGGATACACGCGGTGAGAGCCCCGACGACGGCTCGGCTCATGGGAATCAGAAGTGAGCGATGCATAGGGCTAGTACCGGACGCGAACGCCACCGACGGTGACGCGACCCTGAACCGGTACCGCGTTGAAGAATTCAGAGGCGTCGTTGTTGGTGACGTTCTTGACCGTCACGAAGGCGCCGAGACCACGGTGTGATTTGTTGCGTGACCGCCAGATTGGCCTTGGCGAATCCTGGATAGGGGTGAATGAACCGCGGGAGTTTGCTGCGCAGGGTCCGGTGCCACCGAAGCAACGCAGTTCAGCGAGAACGTCATAGTTCGTCCAGGTGCCGACGTAGGATAGGCCGACGTGACCGTCGTCCTGCGCAGCGGCGACATCGCCAGGGACAGGCCGCCCGTGTGCCTGGGGCACCACAAGTGAGTTGAATCACCGACTCTGCAGATCGCCGCCGTACAGGTGGCCCGAGCGACTCGACGCGGCTGTTGGTGAAGGCGTATTGTGCGCTGAGCTGGCCGAAGCCGAGCCGCACGGTGCCTTCCAATTCGAGTCCCCGGTTGCGCACGCGACCGAGGTTCTGGAACTGCTGGACGATTGGGTTGGTGTCGGCATTGATCGTCACGCCATCGATCAGATCGCTGGCGACCTGGTCATAGTAGGTGACGCCGAGTGAGCCCTTGCCACCGACTGCCGCATGTCATGCCAGTGTCCCATCCACTCTGCCGTTCGGGACTTAGCCGCGGATTGGCGAGTTGCAGCGTGAACGGCGTTACGAACGCATCCTCTTCGTCAGGATCGGCGCCGGATGGCCTGCCCGTAGGACGCCCTCAACTTGAGGGTCAGGTGACCCGATGACGGTGCGTACGCGACTCCGAAACCGCGGGGAGACTGGCGTCCCGAGTCGCTGGCCGAATGACGAGTTTCTTTCCGCTCGTACGCCCGCGGTAAGAAACAATTGATCGGCCACGCCTACCTGGGCTTGAGCAAATACGCCGGAATTTGTGAGTGGGCAGCCGAGAGACAATGAACGGCTGGTTCGGATCGGTCTGGATCGTGCCGGTAGTGTTGGTCGCGCCGGTCGAAGAAATACGAATCGTTGCCCAGGTCGTAGTGGTCCACTCCGGCGGTCACCGTGGCTGAGACTATCCGGCTGAGCTGTACCGCGACCGACGTGTTGTACGCGAAAGTCATCTTGCTTTCATTCTGCTCGTCGACGAAGAGAAACGTGTCGGCGGGGGTCGTCAGAGCGGGGGCGCTCGTCTGCGCAGGTCCGTCTCAAGCGCGATCGATCGCCGATCGGTCGAGCGAGTGGTGCCACCAACTGACTGGTGTGAACCCAATGCTCGCGCCGACTGTCTGCTCCTGCTGAGGTCGACAATTCATTGGTCGGCTTTGTGTAGGTCGGGATACCGGTGGACGCGAAATCGGGTGGAATCGACTCGCCGACGTGCTGGACGTAGTCGCGGCCCGGATGTCGACCGTGCATGCGGTCCTGCACGATATGAACGCTGCCAACGCACTCGGACCAATGTGGCTCCCTGCGCGACCCAATTGCCGGTACTCGTGTATCCGCCGCCGAGTGAATAGCTGGCGGCCGGTGTGCCGCCGTTGACCGATCCGGAGTACTCCTGCCGGGCGACATTGCCGCCGCCCTGGTTGGCATACGGGCCTTGCACGACTCCGGCGGCGGCCTGGAGATTCACTTCGGGACGCGAGGAGTCCTTGCCGATCCGTGTCTCGTGGTGACGAGAAGGACTCCGCCGATCGCGTCGGAGCCGTAGATCGTCGCTGCTTCGTGGGCCGCGAATCGACTTCGATTCGGTCGATGCTGCTGGGATCGACTGCTGCAACCGTGCGATCGGTGACCTCAATGCCATCGAGGTACACCTTCATCGAACCGGCTCCGATATTGAGTGTGCTGCCACCACGGACGGCGAAGGTCGTTTGATCGGGATCCGTCGCCAAATCCCACGCCACCGCGCTCGGTACCGCCTGCCGAAAGAGCTGCGCGACCGTCTGCGGCCGTTGGAGCTCGATGTCGGTCGACGTGATCACCGAAACCGGTGTCGGAACTGCTTTGACCTCGGTCGGCACGACTGTCCCGGCCACGACGACCTGATCGAGCTTGTTGACGGACTGCACGAGCGCGACATCGGCGACCAGCGCCTGTCCAGCGACCACGGTCACCAGGCGCCGTGCCTCGACGTAGCCCAGGAACCGCACGTCGAGCGTGTAGGTGCCTGGCGCGACATCCATGATCCGGTATGCACCGCTGTCGTTGGTCGTGGCGCCGCGTGCGAGGCCTTCCACCAGCAGCATGGCGTGGGCGATTCCCTGCCCTGTCTTGCTGTCGGTCACGCGTCCCGTGATCGTGCCCCCATCCTGCACTGCGTGGCGTGTGACGACCGACGCCAGGCCGTCCGGCGTCAGCTCCACATCGACGTTCGCGCCGCGCAGGGCCTGGGTCAGCGCCGCCGCGACCGTCACGGACTCCTGGGAGAGCGTGACGCGCGTACTGGCTCGCAATACCGCGCGGTCATAGGTGAACCGCAGGCCCGAGCGTTGCGAGATCACGGCGAGCGCTTCGGGGATTGTCGCATCGTGGACGGCGATCGTGATGCGTTGCCTCAGGATCGCGGTGCGTGCGGTGTCGAGGCGCTGGAGCTTGCCGCCGGCGTCCACCGGCGCTGCGTAGAATGCCGGGCCTTGATCTGGCATTGGCGCTGCCGTTTCGGCGCGGCTGCTTGCCGCGATCATCATGGTGGCGAGTGAGACCAGCGCTCGCCATGCGTTACCAGACGTGCTTCGGCGGACTCGGGGACGTACCATAGCTCCCTCCCACGGGCGTGGGTGGTTGCAGGGTGAGAAGTGCACTTCGATTGGGCGGTCAGCTCCGCGGTCTATTTCCGCGGGACGGTCTCAGGGCGGATACAGCGTCACGACACGCCCCACACGGGTGGCGCGTACGCCGAGTGCGCCTTCGAGTGCCACCAGCACTGCGGCGGGTGGGTCGTCGAAGGATGCGGTCAAAGTCCTAGATGCCAGTCGAGGGTCGCCGAGCCGGATGTCGAGGTCGTACCACCGGCTGAGCTCCGCCACGACCTCGGGCAGCGGTGTGTCGTCGAATGCGAGCCGTCCGTCACTCCACGAGAGGTAGCGATCCGTCGCGAGTCCGGACCGCACGCGAAGAACGCCATCCGCGCCTGATGTTGCCATCATCCCGTGCGTGACGAGGACCGGCGATAGCGGCTCTGCACTGTCGCGTCGTGCGTCCGCTGGGCCACGTGAATTGAGTACCGTGACGGCACCGTCCGCGACCACGAGTCTCATCGTCGAATCGCGCGCGTAGGCACGGATATCGAACCGGGTGCCGACGTCTTCAGTGAGGATTCCACCGGCCCACACACGGAATGGGTGAGCGGCGTCGTGCGTGACATCGAAGTACGCGTGCCCGGTGAGAGAGACCGTGCGATCGCGGAGGCCGTAGGTGCCCGATATCCGGAGTACACTCTCCGGACCCAGGACCACGGTCGCGCCGTCGAGTGTGAGAACCGCGCGTTCGCCGCGAGTGGTCGCGTACGCGTGTTCGGCGAGAGGCGTGCGGCTGGCCGAGGAGGCGCGTCTCGGGTGGTTAGCCCAAAGGCCCAGTGACACGCAGAGTATCGACGCCGCAAGACCGGCCCACCCGGGCGACATGTGCCACCAACTGGTGGTAGCGGCAGCCGTTATACCGATACGCAGCTCGGTGCCGGTCACTGGAAGGTCGACCGTACCGGCTGCCTGTTCGCTCTCGGGCTTATGGATCTGCGTCGCGCACTGTGCCCACCAGTCCCCGATATCCGGCTCGGCGTCCGTGGGCTTTGTGATATCGCCGCCTTGCGGATTGCGAAGCGCGGCGACGGTCAGGCGTCGGTCGTAGTCCATCGCGAGCCAGGACTCGAACAGACCGCGTTCCGCGGTATCCAGCTCGCCGGCCAGATAGCCTGCGAGCAGGTCGCCTGGATCCCCGGCCGAGTCTGCGTGTGTGTCGCCGGTGGCGGCCGGGAGTCGCCAGCGGCGTACGGGGCGGAGTTTGCAGCTCACAACATCTAGACGCCGCCGAAGGGCCAAAACCCCCGCTCGAATCGCGGGGAGGATCGAAGCGTGCCGGGGAGGCGTCGCCACGGTGTCTACTGGCCGCGGCGTTTGGGTTGGCTTCGGCCGCCGTCTGGCGGCAGGAGCCGCGCGCGGAGGGCGCGGACGGCGCGGGAGAATATCCGTTCGACGGCTTTGACCGAGACGGCGCCGATGGCGGCCCGCACTTCGGCGTTGGTCATTCTGTTCTTCGACGCGGAGGCGGAAGACCGTGCGCTGGCGATCGGGAAGTGCGGCGAGCGCGTCCTGGACGGCGGCTCGTGCGTCGGCGAGGTCGCGGGCGCCGATCCGTCCTTGTGTTCCCGCCGCTTGTTCGGCCGCGGCGGCGCGTTTGCTGCCTTCGCTTTCCGGCTTGCCGCTGTCCTCGACCCATCGTGCGTCGCGTTCGCGGCGGCGGAACTCTTCGCGGAGGACGGTGCGCGCGCGGTTCCGGACGGCCACCGTGAGATACGCGCCGATGGGTCCGCGGACGGCGAGCGTGGCACGCCGCCACCAAATGGCGGTGAAGACATCCTGCACGACGGCGCGAGCGGCCCATGATGAGTGGAGGTACCGGTAGGCGATCCGGTGGAGTGCGCCGGCGTGGGCGAGGAAGAGAGTCTCGAGCGCCGTCTCATCACCGGCCGCGAGGCGCGTGAGCAGTGCGCGGCCGGCTTCGTCGGCGGTCTTTCCCTTCTCTTTGTCTTCCGACACACGCCAGGCCGACTCAGCCACCAGCGTGTCCCACGCTCTTGCCGCGCGCGCCAGTACGAGACTCGGCAGCGCGGTCCAGAGCGCCGAGCCAGTCGTCTGGGCACGTCGCGGGCGCCGCACTCGCTGCTATCCGGCCAACCGCATGTGCGAGAGGGTCGGTGCCGGGCGTCAGCGGGTCGTCAAAGGATCCGTGATCGGGATGGTGGTAGTGCGGGCGGTTGCGGCGTGGGTAGCTCCGAGGGCGTGGCATGCGCGGCCGAATGTCGCGAATGCACTATTTGTAGTGCCTCCCTCCTTGGGCCACCGAGTGTCAGAAACGGGCAGAAGCGGGGGGAATCGGTGTGGCGGCGGCGTCTTCATTTGCCCCCCATCTATCCATGACTATCGGCCATTCTGCTGGACATCCTGTCGAAGCTGGATCCGGACATGCGCGTTCTGGTGCCCGGGCAGGAATGGGGCTGGGCGGATGTCGCGCGCGTGGCGCGCCGGAGTGTGGCGTTCGCGCCGATCGATGACCGTCCGGACATGGGAGCGTGGATCACGCAGCGTCTCGATGCGCCGGACGCGCCCCGTGAGCGTTGTGTGCTGCTCACGCCCAGTCTTTCGCGTTCGCGCAAGCCGCGGCCGTAGACGCGTCGCGATACAGCGATCAGCAACTCAGGATTGGCGACGTGGCGGCCTGCGGGCGCGAGGTGACTGCACGGAGCTGTCAGCCCGGGCGATCCGGTCACGGCCTTCGGCCAGCCGGCGGACCAGCATCTCGACAACGGCGCTGCTGCCCTGCTCGCGGAGTGCGGTGCGACTCAGACCAATGTGGCGCCGGATCAGACCGGCGAGCGCGGAGCCGGAACCGAAGCCCAGGACGCGAGCGACGCGCTCGGCAGGCCAGCGTGCATCGGCGAGTCGTTCGACAGCGATGATGAGCCGGCACCATGTGACGAGCACACGGGGTGACGGCGCGCCGCTCGAGTGGCACCATGCGGACAGCGTTTTCCGGTGGACGTGCAGGGCCGCTGCCGCATCAGCGACCGTTGGCGCACGGGCTCCATATCGCAGCGCGTAGTTCAGGATCGCTGCCACGGCCGGAGACGCGACCGCCGACAGTTTCCGGTACGCGTCTTCGGCCGCGCAAATCGACGCGGCCCGGGCCAGGATCGGCGCGACGGAGTGACTGAGATCGTCGTGGCCGGCGATGATCACGTTGGTCGCACCGGCGCGTGCCAGCGTGACGACGGCGCGCGACGCCGCGGCGGTGAGAGGTGCGTATAGCAGTACTGGTACGGCTGGATGCTGGTCGCGCAGCGTTCGGGTCAACGCCTCGATGCGCGTTATGTCGCTGCCGGAGGTGGAGGCGGCATCGGGCGGGCCCAAGCCTGCGAGCTCGATAATGACCGGAGTTGCGCCACGAGTGGCGACCGCCACGGTCACCTCCTCACCTGAATCGCACCACAGAATGGTGGGCCGCCTGCTCCGGCGGGGGCGGTGCTCCTCGCGGATCGCGGCCGCGAGCCGCTGGCGAGCGAGCGGGTCCGTCACCCAGGCGGCGATCATGGGCGAAGGCCCGGCGTGGCCCTCACGCGGTCCGGCCGGGGATCATCGTTACGCCGGTGGTATCCGATGTAACCGGTACGTACGCCGTTGAAACATTGTCATTTCCCGCGCCGATGGTGTCCTCTCCAGCGTACGCGCGTCCGGTGAATGCGTCAAGCGGGCGTCGTGCTGCTACACGACAAGTGCCTTTCGCCCCTGCGGGAACACCAACACCTTGAATCCATGTTTGCGTCCGACGAGGCCGAGGTTGCAGTGCTTGCCGGCGTGGATGAAGCGGCGAGCGCGGAGCTATTGCACGAGCCGTTCTTCAGGGCGCTTGCGGCACTCGAAGGACACGAGGGCGGGAGCGAGTGGCGTGCGCTGATCGCTGGACTCGTGGTGTTGCGGCTAGCGGACCGGCGGATAGCTAGCGCCGAGGGTGGGATCTGGCACCGACCGCAACTCGTGCCGGAGAGCGGATTCACGCCAGACGTGCCGGCGGAGGTCATCGTGGCTGCGGGTGCCGCGGTCGCTGCCGTTGACGATCAGGACTCCGTCGCCGAGCCGCTCCGTGAGCTCGTCGACTCGGCGGGTGCCGTCACCGCCGATGATCTGCCGGAGCGGCTACTCGCCTATGGCCATGCGCTGCACGAGGATTCGCGCTGGCCGCTTGCGGCCGATGTTTATCGGACGGCGCTGCGATTTGCGGCGGCTCCGCACCTGGAGGCCGCGTCCGCGGTTCACAAATTGGTGCCGTACGCGTACGACCGGCTTGGACGGTCGTTGCGCCTGATTGGCGATCTCGACGGGGCAAGAAGCGCGTACGAGGCGGGGTGGAGAGCCGCGTATTTCCTGAATGATGGATATGCGGAGCAGCTCATCCGTATCTCCCAGGCGAAGATTCCGATGCACCTCGGCAACCTGCCTGCGGCTGCAGCGGCGCTCGACGCGATTATCCGGGATGCAGCGGTCTCGCCCGAGACTGGGAGGCAGCGTGCACGCAGGATCAAGCCTCTCCCGGCTGGCGATCGTGTCGAGATCATGGCGCTCGCGCGGCACGATCGAGGGCTGATTGCCACTCTGCAGCACGAGTTCAATCTGGCGGCTGAGCACTATTTCGCGGCGTGGCAGAGTTACGGCGATCCCGATCGCCGGGAACGAGTTTGGACTGACTTGGCCCTGAACTTTGCCGAGATGGGATGGCACGACACTGCGCGTGAGGCCTTTCTCGTGCTCTACGCAACCGCGCGCCGTCGCGAAATACGGCTCATCGCCGCTACTAATCTTCTCGAGTTGGCCGTCCTCGATGGGCAGGAAACGTTGTTCGAGAGTTACCGCCGCGTTCTGCACGAGGCGGAGCAAAGCGGATCGTTACCTGCCGACGTTGCTGCAAGGTTCGCACTGTATGAAGGCCGTGGCGACGCGCGCTTTGGTACTTCTGAATCTGCGCGGAGGGCATTCGAGCGCGCACTCGAGATCGCAACACGCCACCGGGTCAATGAGGTGACGATTCGCGCCGATGAGGCACTTGCCGCGCTTCGCGTGGGGCGACCGGTCGCGGATTGGTCCGCTCGCGCCACTCGAATTGCCTGGCACGTCATCCGTCGAGCGCATCACCCGCGCAGTGCGCCGTGCCAGGCGATCCGCTGTGGCGGCGCCTCGATAGACTTTGGCACGACGCACTTCGCGCGATGACGCGCGGATAACGCAGAGGGTGATCCTTACAGATCCCGCTTCAGCATTGACCGCTGCCGGCGCCAACGCCACAGGCGTCGTGCGTGGCGGGAGTGCTGGCATTGTGCAGCGTGGAAGCACTTGCGTTGGAAGCCGTTGGGCTTGTGGGTGACGAGCATGCCGCGGCCAATATGAGGAGCGCTGTGCCAACGGCGACGATGGCTGTGTTCACAGTACGACCAGCGAGATGACACGTATACATGGCAAGCCTCGGTATAGGGGAAACGCCGGCACGCCCATCGTGGGCCTGCCGTACGCGCTGCCACTTTACCGTCGATGGCGAAAAATCCCCTCGTCGACCCGGGCCATAATGTCCGACCTTTGGGCGGCCCTCTCGACCCGTCGCGCGAAGCTGCGTATCCGTTCTGTCTTACTTCCTCCGACTTGTTCGCTGCGTGGACTTCGCGACGTACCTCAATTCTTCCGACCTCGCGCGGTTTCGCGTGCTGGCCGGTGCCGATCATGCGATTCACGACATCGCGAGTGTGGGCGATCTGGAGATCGTCATCCGGACGCGCCCGATCGACGTTGTCGTCGTGGATCCGCAGGCGCTGGGGCACGCGAACATCGCGGCGTTCGGGACGCTGCTGGCGAAGTACCCGGCGCTGCCGGTGATCGCGTATGTGTCGGTGTCGGCCGAGGGGATGCACGGATCGCTGGCATTGGCGGCGTTTGGCGTGCGGCATGTGGTGCTGCGTGGGTACGACGATCAACCGGCGGCATTCCGCGCGACCGTTGACCGTGCGCGCGCGGACACGGTGAGTGCGAGCCTGCTCGAGCGGCTCGCGCCGGCGCGGGCGAAGCTTCCGGGGCCCCTTGATGCGGCGATCACGATACTGTTCCGCGCGCCTCATACGGTGCGCGGGTCGGCGGCGCTCGCGCGTTTGGCGGCCTTGCCGCCGAGGACGTGTTCGCGTGCGTTGGAGCGGGCGGGGCTTTCGTCGGCGCTTCTGTTCGTGCGGGCCGCGCGGGTGATCCGGGCGTATCACTACCTGAGAGGCGGGTCCGATCGCGTCGCGGATATCGCGGCCCGGCTGGGGTATGGGACCCCGGATGCGCTGGCCCGGGATACCCGTGATGTGACGGGGTGCCGGCCGAGCGCGCTGGTGCGTACCGTCGGGCCGGACGCACTCGTGGAGCTGGTGGCGAACCGGCTGACCCGGCCGCCGACTACGCGGCAGGCGGGCGGGCCGGCCAGCCGCGCCGGTGTGATGTTGTCACCGGAGGCTGGCGACGTGGACGAGCCGGGCGGTGCCACGACGGGTGAGGCGAACCCGCGAGCGCCCCCGTTGGCGGGGTCCATCCAGGGAGAGAGTGCCCGGCAGATAGCACCATATATGCTGGGCCTGTTGATGCTGTGGCACACTAGTGGAATGGGCTGCACCATTGCGACATGGCGTCCTTGCGCGTGCGCTTTGGCCGGACGGTGGTGCACATCCGGAAGACGGAGTCCAAGTATTCCCAGGAGTCGCTCGCGCACGCGGTCAAGGTTCACCGCACGTACATGGGCCTCATCGAGCGCGGAAAGGCCAACGCGACGCTGGACATCATCGAGCGGATCGCCCGGGTCCTCAAGGTCACGCCCGCGCGGCTCCTGTCGGATTCCGACTAGCGGCGCTGGGCACCGGCTGGTGCGGCCCGGTGTAGCCAATGTCCCGCCGTCAGACCGTGGCTGGCTCGGCGAGCAGCTCGGCGACGGCCATCAGTAGGGCACTCGCCGTAAACGGCTTCTCGATGAAGGCGAAGCCGGTATCCTCAATCTCGGTGCGCAGCATCGGCGCGTTGGCGTAGCCCGACATCAAGAGGACTGCGATATCGGGGAACGACCCGCGGAGCGTCAGCGCGAGCTCGCGGCCGCCCATCTCCGGCATCACCATGTCGGTCACGAGCACGCCGATCGCCGGGCCGGATTCCGCGGCTTCGATCGCCGCGGCGCCATTCTCGGCTTCGACCACGTGGTAGCCGCCACTCTCGAGGATGCGGCGGACGACGCCACGAACCGCGACATCGTCGTCCACCACGAGGATCGTCTCGGTGCGCGTGCGGCGGATCCCGAGTAGTGCGGGCGCGGTCCGTATGTCGCCTGCCACCGCGGTCTTCGGCAGATATACCGAGAACGTTGTGCCCTCGCCGATCGTACTTTCGACCTCCACGAATCCGGCAGACTGCCGGACGATGCCGTAGACGGTGGCCAGGCCGAGTCCAGTTCCTTTGCCGCTTTCCTTGGTCGTGAAGAACGGCTCGAAGATCCGGCCGCGAGTTTCCGCATCGATTCCCATGCCGGTATCGGAGACGGAGAGCCGGACATAGCATCCCGGCGGCATCGCATCGGGCCCACCGCCTGCCCGCCGCTCGCGGACATCGGCATTCTCGGTGTGGATCGTCAGCGTGCCGCCGTCCGGCATCGCGTCGCGGGAGTTGACGACGAGATTGATCAGCACCTGCTCCAACTGGCCGGCGTCGGCCATGACAGACCAGAGGTCGGGCGAGAGATCGGTGACGAAGACCACGTCGCCGACGAGCAGGCGCCGCAGCATTTGCTGGACCTCGGTCACCGTGCGATTCACGTCGAGGACCCGAGGCTCGAGGATCTGCCGCCGGCCGAAAGCGAGCAACTGGCGAGTCAGCACCGCGGCGCGATCCGCCGCCTTGGTGATTTCCTCCGCGTCGTTCCGCCGCTCGTCGCCGACCTCCAGCGCATCGCGCAGCAACTCGCTATAGGACTTGATCGCGGTCAGCATGTTGTTGAAGTCGTGGGCGACCCCGCCGGCCAGGCGGCCGACCGCTTCCAGCTTGTGCGCGTGGACGAGCTCCGTCTCCAGCCGTTTGCGCTCGGAGATATCAGTGCTGACGCCCAGGACCTGTTCGGCGCGGCCATCGGCACCCACGATCGGGCACTTCACCGTCTGGACGGTGTGCACGACGCCCTTAGAATCGGTCACCTGCTCTTCCGCGATGTACACCGGCCGCAGCGTGTCCATGACCTCGAGGTCCGCGCGCCGGAAGGCCGCGGTTTCGGACGTGTTGGAGTTGAAATCGCCGTTGGTGCGTCCGATCAGCTTCTGGATCGACGTTCCATACAGCGTCGCCACCGCCTGGTTGACCAGCGTGAAGCGGCCCGACCGATCCTTGGAGTAGATGAAGTGGGGATTGGCGTCGATGACCTGCCGCAGAAAGCGACGCTCGACGGTGAGATCGCCTTGTGAGCGCTCCGCGCGGGTCACGAGATCGCCCAGCAACTGGTTGGCGGCCGTGAGCTGCTCCGCCAGCGCCTGCGATTCGTGGGCTTGCCGCTCGAGGGCTGCCGCCTGCTCTTCGAGCTCGATGGCCTGCAGCTCGAGATGCTCCTGCTGGTTCACCATATCACTCGTCTGTCTCGTGATCCGGTGGCCGAAGAGCCAGACAATGAAGGCGAGCACCGTCAATCCCACCGCGAGCGCAATCGTCGCTGAATTGTCCGACCAGCGCTCCGCTGCCGATCGTTCGGCGAAGAGGAGATCCTGCGCGTCGCGCAACTGCTGGACCGCGCCGCGGATGGCCTCCAGCTCGGCATCGCTCTGGCTCTCCTGCGCCGCGGCGGTGATGGGCGTCGGTCCGATCATCTGCCGGCCCGAGAGGACCGGTGCGACCGCGTGGCTCATCCAGATCGCGACCGCGACCTGGATATCGCGGGCCCGTGCGTGTTGGGTCGAGTCGTCAACGCTCTGCATGACCAGCGAATCGACCGCCGCGGACAACTCGGCTCGCGTCGTGGAATCACCAGCCTTGCGCATCGCGTAATCCATGATGCCGTTGCTGCCGAGTGCGATCTGCTCGTCCTTGACGCGCGACATGAGGCGGTGGGCCAGCCGGACCATCGTCAGGCTCTGGGCGACGCGGGTGCGGCTGTGTGCGTGGACGACATCGAGCGACCCGACCACCACGACGATGGCGAGCACCACCATCGCGGCCACCCGCCTCTCGAGGCGTACGGCAGCGAACACTTTGCGCCCATCACGCATACTGCCGGCCGGCAATGGATTCATACTCGAGGAGAGGGCACGGAGGCGACGGCGGATCAAATAGTTACGGGTTTCTTAGGGGAGACGACCGGCCGTGGCAGAGGTCCCGGGAATGGGAATGCTGGGGGTGCCACGTCCGGGGTCTGGGGATTGGGGATTGGGGATTGGGGCTGGGCGTTGAGGCGACCCGGGGGTCGCCCCTTCTATATGGAAGAGGGCTTCGGGCGTGGCTAAAGGGCCCACTAGTCGTCCGCATAGATGTGCATTATTATTGCATAAATATGAGGACTATTGGCAGCCGGTTGCCTGTGGGCGTGCTCGGAGCGAGTGGGTACGCTGGGCGGGAGTTGTGCGCGCTCATCGGCCGTCATCCGCGGCTCGGTCTGGTGTGGGCGACCGCTCACGAGCAGCATGGGGCGCCGGTGCCGGGACGGGATAATGCGATGCGGTTCGTCGGGGCGGCGGAGGCTCCGTTCGGGGATGCGGCGCTGGTATTCAGCGCCTTGCCGCATGGGACGTCGGCCGGGTGGGTCAGCCAGGCTCATGCGTTAGGAGCACGCGTCATCGACCTGTCCGCGGACCTTCGGCCCGGCAACGGGTCCGTGGACCGGGCATCGAACGGGGCCGCTGGCGGCGCTCCGATCGCCGGGGTTTACGGGCTTCCGGAGCTGGATCGCGAGGCTGTGCGAGTGGCCGGGGTCGTTGCCAATCCGGGATGTTATGCCACCGCGGTGTTGCTGTCGGTCCTTCCGGTGCTGGCGACCGGTCTCGTCGCAAAAGGTGGGACTGTGTCGGTCAGTGCGGCGAGCGGAGTGACCGGCGCGGGCAATTCGCCGCGCCGAGAGTTGTTGTTCGCGGAGGTGACCGAGAACTGCCGGGCGTACGCCGCGGGGAACGATCACCGGCATCTGAACGAGATGCGGGCGGTGTTCGAGCGATTCGGGACGGATGCGGACCTCGTGTTCGTGCCGCATCTGCTGCCGGTCGCGCGGGGGATCCTGGCGACGGTGACCATTCCGCTGGCCGAGCCGATCGCGGATCCGCTGGGGTTCTGGAAGGCGCACTACGCGGAGGAGCCGTTCGTCGAGATCAGTGCGGAGCCGCCGTCGCTGCGCGACGTCGTGCATCGGAACGCCGCCCGCATCTCGGTCTCCGCGGCGGCGGGCGTGCGCCGGCCGACGCTGATCGTGACCGTCGCGATCGACAATCTGCTCAAGGGTGCGGCTGGGCAGGCCCTGCAGAACGCCAACCTCCTGCTGGGATTCGAGGAGACGATGGGGTTACCCGGCGTGAGCGCGTTGGCATCGGCGGCGATCGCCACGGATACCGGCGTGGAAACCATGACCGCGCCGCCGCTCGTCGTGAAGATCGGCGGGCGCGTGCTCACCGATCCGCGTCTGCCGGCGGCGCTGGCGCTTCGCATCGCGGAGTCCGGCCAGCGGCGTCGTGATCGTGCATGGCGCGGCGGACGAAGTCTCGGCGCTGCAGCGCACCTTCGGCGTCAGCCCGCAATTCGTGAACGGACTCCGCGTGACATTGCCCGGCGACATCGACACCATCCGGATGGCGTGCTCCGGACTCGCCAACAAGCGGCTCATCGCGGCGCTGATCGGCGCGGGGATTCCGGCGATCGGGCTGTCGGGTGAGGATGCGTCGATCCTGGTCGCCGAGCCCGCGGGTGATGGGGCACTGGGCGCGATCGGGACCGTCGTCGCGGTGCACACCCCGCTGCTCGAGCTGCTGCTGGCCAGCGGGTACGTCCCCGCGATCTCGCCGCTGGCGCGTACCGCGCGCGTGCCGGGGCATCCGGCGCCGGCGACCGCCGCGCTCAACATCAACGCCGACGATGCGGCGGCGGCGATCGCCACCGCGCTTGGTGCGCGGGAGCTGCTGCTCGTCGCGGACGTGGCGCACGTGCGGGCGCATGGCCGGAACGTCACCGAGTTGAGCGAGCGTGCCGCGGAGGCGGCGATCGCGGCGGGCGACATCACGGATGGGATGCTGGTGAAAGTGCGTGCGGCGCTGGGGGCCGTCGCGCGCGGCGTGCCGCGGGCGCGCATCGGCGACGTTGCCATGATCGCGGGCGAGAGCGCGGGCACATCGATCGTCGCGGACGGGGGGCTGTCGTGAGCGGAATTGCGCTGCCGGTGATGCCGGAGGTGAGCATCGCTCCATCGGTGCCGCCGGAACATCCGGAGACGGCCATTCTGGGGACCTACGCGCGGTCGCCGCTCACGATCGTGGGTGGCGATGGTGCGGAGCTGATCGCGAGTGATGGGCGCCGGTATCTGGATTTCACGAGTGGCATCGCCGTCAACGCGCTGGGTTATGGCGACCCGGGGCTACAGGCGGTGTTGCAGGACGCGGCGTCGGGGCTCATCCACGTCTCCAATCTGTTCCGGACCGAGCCTGGCGAAGAGCTGGCGCGGTGGCTGGTCGCGCACTCGTTCGCGGAGAAAGTCTTCTTCTGCAACTCCGGCGCGGAGGCGAACGAAGGGGCATTTAAGTTCGCGCGGCGGTGGGCGCGGAGCGTGGGCGGTCCGGTGAAGCACGAGATCATTGCATTGCGCGGGTCGTTTCACGGGCGGTTGTTCGCGAGTCTCGCGGCGACTGACCGGCCGCGGTACCGGGCGCCGTTCCGGCCGCTGGCGGGGGGCGTGACGATCGCCGAGCGTGATCTTGGGCGTCTGGCGGACGCGTTGGTGCCGGAGACGACGGCGGCGCTCGTCGTGGAGCCCGTGCAGGGTGAAGGTGGCGTGCGGGTCTTTGATCCCGGGTTCTTGCGCGAGTTGCGGAGTATGACAGCTGAGCGAAGGGTGGCGCTCGTGCTGGACGAAGTGCAGTGCGGGCTGGGGCGGACCGGGTGGCTGTTTGCGTACGAGCGTGCCGGGATCGAGCCTGATCTGGTAGCATTGGCCAAGCCGCTGGCGGGCGGGCTGCCGATGGGGGCCGTGTTGCTGAGCGGTGAGATCGCGGCGGCGATCGAAGCGGGCGATCATGGGTCGACATTCGGTGGCGGGCCGTTCGTGTCGGCGGTCGCGCGATATGTGGTTGGGCGGATTGCGGAGCCGGCGCTGCTCGAATCCGTGCGGGCGCATGGCGAGTGGCTGGGCGCGGCGCTCAACCGGCTCGCGGCGGCATCGCCGCATGTGCGCGGCGTGCGCGGGGTTGGGCTCATCTGGGGCATCGACATTGCCATGCGGGCGGCGCCGATCATCGATGCGGCGCGGGAGATGGGGTTGCTCATGTTGTCGGCGGGCGATCATACGCTGCGGTTGCTGCCGCCGCTTACCATCACGCGTTCGGAGCTCGAGCGCGGCATCGACATCCTTTACTCGGTACTGGCATGACGGCTACAACGACGGCGACAATGACGCGACCCAGCCGCACGATAGTTACGCGGGCCCCTGCGGCGCGGTTGGCGGTGACCTATCGTCCCGCGCGGGCGATGGATGTGCCGGCCATCGTTTCGCTCATTGGCGAGTATGCGGCGCGTGGTGTGATGCTGCCCAAGGCACCGGACGTGGTGGCGCTGGCGCTCGACGACTTCATTGTGGCGGCCGATCAGACCGGCCGGCTTCTGGGGTGTGCGGCGATCCGGGAGTACTCGCCGTCCATAGCGGAAGTCGGCTCGGTCGCGGTCGTCGCGCGGGCGCATGGGACGGGGATCGGCGGGGAGCTGGTGCGGCGGGTAGAGCAATTGGCGGCGTGCCGAGGCGTCAATCATCTCGTGGCGCTGACCATGACGCCGCGGTTCTTTCAGTCGCTCGGGTACGACGTCGTCGAGAAAGCCCGGTATCCGGAGAAAGTCGCGCGGGACTGCAATGGGTGTACGCGGCGGTTCGACTGTCCGGAGATCTGCGTGGCGCGGCATTTGAACTGAAGGGGCGCCAGACAGCATCTCTGTCGTGGTTGCCGTGCTGCGCGCATATTGTGCCTCCCCTCATTTTTGCGTAAGTCGCCTTACGCTGTCTTGACCCTGGGGTGGAGGTTTGTCGGATGGCGAAGCTCGTCTTCGGATTGAACCAGTCTCTGGACGGCTATGTCGATCACCAGGCATTTGAGCCTGATCCCGCGCTCTTTCGTCACTTCATCGAGCAGGTGCGCGGCCTGAGCGGCATGGTGTACGGTCGCCGGTTGTACGAGGTGATGCGGTACTGGGACGACGATCTTCCGGACTGGGACGCGGAGGAACGCGCCTTCGCGGCGGCGTGGCGGAACCAACCGAAGTGGGTCGTGTCGCGCACATTGAAGTCGGTTGGCCCCAACGCCACGCTTGTCGGGGATGACGTCGAGGCGGCGATACGTGGGCTGAAGGCCCGGCTGGTTGGGGAGATCGACGTTGGTGGGCCAGACTTGGTGCGAAGCCTGACCGATCTTGGTCTCATCGATGAGTATCGGCTCTACATCCACCCTGTCGTGCTGGGTCATGGCAAGCCGTTCTTCGCCGGGCCCCGGCCGCCGCTCAGGCTTATGGCCAGCGATCGGATCGGCAAGGCCACGATCAGGTTGACGTACGTTCCTGCTTAATCGTGCCTCGCCGTCTCCGACTGCACCGCACGGCGTCCATTCTCGGAGGTGCCTGCGGTTAAGAACTCGGATGGCTGCGGAGTGGTTTTCGGGGTCGGGCCACGCGCGAGTACCCAATCAGGTGCTACGGTTTAGCCGTCCGATATGGATCCGCAAATACCGTGTTACCACCTCTCGATTGATCTGCGTAAAGCTGTCGAAGGCAATCAGGTTGCGATACAGCGGGACGGATAGCCAGAGCAGACGTCAACGACCGATGCGTGGGTTGCAGCAAGTTGAGAATCGCTCCAAATCGGCTCATGGTGGAAGACGCGATTGCGCAGCACCCTGATGGATCCAAGCGCGTCTGTACGTCTCCTCGCCGAATTCTCTTCGGCAGATTGGGAAACGCCACTCGGAGCAAGTGGGGCCAAAGGATACCCGGTGTGACAGCGGATGCGGCGTATTCCGATCGGATTAGGTACGTCCAGAATCCGAACGAGAGTTCCGCTACCAGACCGCCAGCCGTAATGCGACTGCGCCATGCACCCTCGTACTTGCGTCGCAACCCAGCGAACAGTTTCAGTTTTGCCGTGTTCACCTCATCAACTGCTCTCGATTTCAGTATTGCCGGCCTCGCATCAAGCCAACAAGGAACTCCATTGTGGTTGACCGGCCCAAAGTGCGCGTGTCCCGCAGCGAACATGTGATTGCGTAACGCGACTTCAAGCAAATGCAGGGACGGGTAAAGTGCCTGGCACAGGGCCACATTCCATGCGTAACGTCCTGCGGCAACCGTATCATCGACCTCCCTTCCAGCCGACTGAGTCTTGCGAAACGGTCTCCAGCGCTCCCTGGAAAGGTCCTGAATGAGGAGGCCGAGGTTGCGCGATTGCTGCTGACTGGTCATTCGCGTATATTCTGGGCACGGGAGCCCGGGGTTCTCTGCTTTGGCATGTCCCTGGGACGCTTACCGCTCCAATAGCCTTCGGGTTGCTGGGGCGGTTTTTGTTTTGCGGCGAGCGCGCGATAGGCCGCTCTCGAGGTTATTTGTCAAGCGATGTCGCCGCATGGGGGTGACTTCTGTTGCGCCGAGTATAGCGTCGAGCCTCTGAGACGAGGTACCATTCGAACGCATGCCTTCTGCAACAGAGGAACGTCACATGCGCGTCAAAGCAATTGACCGACATTTGTCGCAGACCGTCATGCTTGATCGGGCTAATCGTGTCGTCTTAGGGCTCAGCCTGTTGGCGATCGCCACTCTGTGTGCCGCCTGTTCGCCGACCGTTCAGAAGGATTGCGACCAGCTGTGGGAGTCGCGGGCGCCCTCGGCTGACGGCAGTTGGATCGCTGTCGTACATCAGCAGGTCTGCGATGTTGGTCTTGGCTCTGCCGTCGACCTGTGGGTGGATCTAGGGAGAAAAGGGTCCGTGCGATACACGGTCATCGCCACCCCGACCGGTGAATGGAGAACCCTGACGCCTCGAGCTCAGTTGGGCTGGTCCGCGGTTGCTTCAGATATCCGTGCCGAATCGCACGACGGTCGGTATCCAGCTATCGCGCCACGAGGATATTGCAATTCGGGTCCGATATCGGCACGACAATCCCGCGGATCGAGCGCGGTGGCTGGCGTGGATGAACGAGAATCTGGCATGGGTCAAGGATTCAAAAGGACATCCCCAACCCAAGGGCCCACCATTGCCTGACAGCGACCAGACAGCGACGCCGTGAGATGCTTGTCTCAGGCGGCCAGTAGCTCCTTGATGTGCGCATCCGTCACCCGAACCGTCCACGTGCGGAATACCTCGCCCTCTTCACGCGTCGCAAGGTAGGAGCGTAGTAGCGTCTCGAGCGCGACGGCGACACGTGTTGCCGGGAGGCGCACGTGGGTGCGGTGCGCGAAAGCGGCGTCCCGTCCCAGTCCACCGCCGACGAAGAGATCGAAGCCATCGACCTGCGTGCCTCCGTCATCGACCTGCACGCCCTGCAGGCCGACATCCGCGATCCAGTGCTGGCCGCAGGCGTTGGGGCAGCCGGTGACGTGAATGCGCAGGTGCTGGCTGAAGTTCGGGAGGCGGCGTTCGAGATCGGGGATGAGGTTCAGGCTGAACGCTTTCGTCTCCACCAGTGCGAGTTTGCAGAACTCCGATCCCGTGCAGGCGACGACGCCGCGCTGGAAGGGTGACGCGACCGGGGCGATGCCCGCCGATGTGGTGGCGTGTTCGAAGCCGACGACATGTGCGTCGGGCAGATTGAGCACCACCAGATTCTGGGCAGCCGTCGTGCGGAGCGTGCCGTCGCCGTATTCCTCCGCCCAATCGGCGATCCGCCGCAGCAACGACGGGCGGAGCCGGCCAGCCGCCACGGAGAAACCGGCGTAGGAGAGGCCTGGCTGCCGTTGCGGGTGCACGCCGACGTGATCGCGGAAATGATCGGTTGGTGCGTGATCCTCCGGCACAGCCGGGTCGAGTGTGTAGCCCAAGCGGTTGCTGAGCTCCGAGAGAAAACGATCGGCCGTCCAGCCCTGCGTGAGGAAGAGGTACTTCATGCGCGCTTTGGCGCGGTGCACGCGGAGGATATCCGAGTCGCGGAAGATGCCGGCCACCGCCTCGGTGACCGCGACCGCCTGATCCCAGCGGACGAACGCATCGAGACGGACCGCCATGTGCGGGCGCGTGGAGAGGCCGCCTCCGACCCGAAGTGAGAAACCGATCTCGTCGCCGCGGCGGATCGCGGTCAGGCCGATGTCGTTGATCTCGGGGTACGTGCACCAGTGCCGGCAGCCTGTGACGGAGATTTTGAACTTCCGTGGGAGGTTGGCGAAGTCGGGGTGACCATTCAGGTTGCGATCGATCTCGATCGCGAGGGGCGACGCGTCGACGATCTCGCCCGCGTCCACACCAGCGAGCGGGCATCCGGTGACCGTGCGCGTGTTGTCGCCGCAGGCGCCCTGGCTGGTCCATCCGACCGCGGCAAGCGCGTCCCACACGGCAGGCACATCTTCGATACGGAGCCAGTGCAACTGGAAGTTCTGCCGGTTGGTGATGTCGAGCATCCCGCGCCCGTACTGGTCCGCGAGATCCGCGATCGTGCGGCACATTGCGGATGTCAGGACGCCATTCGGTGTGCGGACGCGCATCATGAAGAAGCGGACCGCATCGCCACGCACACCCGCGCCGTCGCCCTGTGTGTAGAGTCCCCACGCGCGCAACCGGACCGCGAGGTCGTCGGCCGGGATACAGTCGAAGCCTTCGCGCGCGTAGCGCCGGATGTCGTCGAGAATCGACCACGATGGGCGCTCACGTTTGACGCGCTCGACGTGCTGGGCAGCGGTCTCCTTCGGCGGAGGCGGCAGCGGCGGCACGAGGTTGGGTGAGGACGTAGAGGACACGGTCATCGGAGCGAGGGGAAATCGGGAGAACGAGAAGGCCCGCTACTCGGTGTGAGGAGCGGGCCAAGTCTCGGGGTTCGTGCTGCGAGTCTGCTACTCGCTAACGGGGGCGATCGTGAGGATCGGCTCGTTCCCTGGTCTGGCGCCCACTCCCGCGGGAGGCGGTACATCCGTGGCTGCGACAACACGCGGAACAACACGCGGCGGCGCCGCACCGGTGGCGTGGCACGGTGGGCCGTGAGCGGAAGTTTGTGCGAGCGGAAAGAGTCATAGTTGAAATACGAACGCCCACGGAAGCGGCCGCGGGCGAATGCTTTTTAGCAGTTGTTTAACGTGGCTGCAATACGCGGCAAGGACCACGAATACGTTGGCACATTGGTTGTGCTTTCGAAGCTATCCGGCGTCTGGGAGGCGCGCAAGCGAGGCACGCGACATCTAGCCGGCTTTTACTGGGCGGGTCATGACCCGCCCCTACCAGGGACGATGATGGTCGCGGCGGCAGGCATAGTCGGCCGGAACCGACTTATTCGGCCGGGAGGCTGCGAGCGCTACGAGCGGCCAGCTCGCGAACGACCGCTGGCCACACCACACCGGCGGCGTGCATGGCGACAAGTGTGTGATACACGAGATCGCTGGCCTCGGCGGCGACGCGATCCGTGTCTGTGCCGGTGCATGCCACGACGAACTCGGCTGCCTCCTCACCGATCTTCTTGAGTCTCAGATTGCGGTCCGTCAGGAGCTTCCGCGTGTAGCCACCCGCAGGAGCCGAGGGATCGAGAGCGCGGCCGGCGATCGTGCGGTCGAGCGTGGCGACCGCGTCCGGTGCGAGTGCGGATTCGCCGAAGCAGGACGTCTGGCCAGAGTGGCACGCCGGTCCCATGGGGCGCACGCGGGCGAGGATCGCATCGCCGTCGCAGTCCGGGGCGAGGGATACGACGCGCTGGCGATTGCCGCTCGTCGCGCCCTTGTGCCAGAGGCCGCGCGTTCGGGATGTGTAGTGCATCTCGCCCGTCGCGATGGTGCGCTCGAGCGCGTCCCGGTTCGCGTGCGCGACCATGAGGACGGCGCCGGTGTCGGCGTCCTGTGTGACGACCGTCACGCGGCCGCTGCCCTTGTCGAAGTCCAGCGCGTCGAGATCCACCGCACCGATATCGAGCGTGTCGCGGCCGGGCATCAGGCGGCACCCCGGACATGGTCATCCCGGACGGGCAGTCCCCGGGCGGCCATCGCGGTCTTGATCGATTCGACCGATACCACCCCGTCGTGCACGATCCCGGCGACGAGGGCGGCGTCGGCGCCGCCATCGCACAGGACCGCACAGACGTGATCCGCCGAGCCGGCGCCGCCGGAGGCCACGACGGGGACCGTCACCAGTGAGGCGACGGCGCGTGTGAGCGTGAGATCGTATCCGGAGCGGCCGCCGTCGCAGTCGATGCTCGTGAGGAGGATTTCCCCTGCGCCTAAGTCCACGCATTCGCGTGCCCATTCGACGACATCGAGCGGGGTGTCGGTACGGCCGCCGTGGATGACCACGCGCCATCCGGACGGTGTGCTGTCGTCGCGTTTCGCATCGATGCTGGCGACGATGCATTGGGCGCCGAACCAGGCCGAGGCTTCGCTGATGACGGCTGGGCGGGCGACCGCGGCGGAGTTGACGGCGACCTTGTCGGCACCGGCCCGGAGTGCGCGGCCGACATCGCCGACCGACCGTATCCCGCCGCCGAACGTGAGCGGGATGAAGAGTTGCTCCGCGGTGCGGCGGACCGTGTCCCACCGCGTTTCGCGGCCTTCGGCGCTGGCCGAGATGTCGAGCAGGACGATTTCATCGGCGCCCTCGCGTTCGTACCGAGAGGCCATGTCCGCCGGATCACCGATGGTTCGCAGGTCGCGGAACCGCACCCCTTTGACCACGCGGTCGTCGTCGGCATCGAGGCAGACGATCAGGCGACGGGAGCGCGTCATGCGGATGGCCCCGATGCGCGAGCACGGGCGGTGGATTCGACGCGTCCCTTGGTGCTGAACACCTCCCCGCTTTCGACGAGCGCGTCACGGATCGCCAGGCCCAGGGCCTTGAAGGCGGCTTCGACGATGTGGTGCCGGTCCTGGCCGCGCAGCACGCGCAGGTGCAGCGTCGCGCGCGCGTGGCCGGCGAACGATCGCATCCAGTGATCGTACAGCTTGCTCGGCAGTGGGCCCTGGTAGAACGGGCGTCCGCCCACATCGAGGACCGCGTGGACGAGTGCATCATCCATGGGGATGGTGCGATCGCCGTAGCGGGCGACCGTGGGAGTCGCGAGACCGGCGACCGCGGTGCCGATGACGATCGCGACATCCTCGATCAGGTGGTGTTTGAGATCGCCGCGGGCCACGACATCGAGGTCCAGTGACGAGTAGCGCGCGAGCGTGACCACCATGTGATCGAGAAAGGGCTGCGTGGTGTCGGCCGTTGCGCGGCCGGTGCCGCGCGCGATCTCGACGCGGATATCCGTCTCGCGCGTGACGCGCTCCACCACCAGGCCACGCGATCCCGCCGCGGTCACTTCGATGCCATTCCGTCCACTCATTGTGCGAACTCCGTGACGACGGCGTGCGGATCCAGCGCGCCGGTATAGAGGGCCATTCCGATCACCGTCGCGGCCACACCGATCGTGGCCAGCGCCTGGAGGTCGGCGATCGAGGCAATGCCGCCCGCGGCGTAGACCGGTGCGGGGGCGTGATTGACGACAGATTCCATCAGCGGCAAGTCGGGGCCTTGCAGGCGTCCTTCGCGATGCACGGCGGTGACGAGGATTCCCGCGAGGGGCAGGCCGCGTAATGCTTCGAGTGACTCAAAAACGGTGGTGGGCTGCAATCTGTTCCAGCCACGGGTGACGACCTGCTGGCCGCGGACATCGGCGGCAACGATGAGGCGGTTCGGGTAACGGGTGGCAACCTCGGCGATCCACGACGGGTCTTCGATCGCCCGAGTCCCGACGATGATTCGCGCCGCACCGTCGCGCACCAGCGTGCGGATGTGCGCCTCGCTCGCGACACCGCCGCCGACCTGTACCTCGGGCCCGACACCGCGCCGCAGAATTGCGCGGACGATCGCGCCATTCGAGCCAGATCCGGTGGCCGCGTCGAGATCGACGACGTGGAGATGTGCGAAGCCGAGCTCGGCCCAGCGCTGGGCGACACTGGCGGGATCGGGCAGGCGGATCTGCTCATCGGCATATGACCCACCGACGAGCTGCACGCATGCGCCCTCGCGGAGATCGACCGCCGGAATCGCGATCATGACCCCATCCCTGGCGCGCCGGCGACATCCGCCAGAAACCGGTGGATGAAGCGCACGCCGGGCGCCGAGCTTTTCTCGGGGTGGAACTGGACACCGACCGTGCGCTGGCGGCGGATGATGGCCGGGAATCGGTCTCCGTCCAGCGTCGTCCACGCCGTCGTTGTGCCTGGATCGGCAGGCGGGCACGCGAAACTGTGCGCGTAGTAGGCCGACTCGAGCGCGCCGGCGGCGACGAGCGGGTCAGTCGTCTCTTGCAGCGTGTTCCAGCCCATGTGGGGGACGAGGGCCGCGTTCAACCGGCGGACGCGGCCTGCGAAGAACCCGAGGCCCGCGCCCGGGCCTTCCTCGCTCGCATCGAACAGGAGCTGCATGCCCAGACAGATGGCCAGACATGGGAGACCA
Source organism: uncultured Gemmatimonadales bacterium (assembly GCA_963706505.1). GTDB lineage: Bacteria > Gemmatimonadota > Gemmatimonadetes > Gemmatimonadales > Gemmatimonadaceae > Palsa-1248. The sequence goes on along the minus strand of CAVPLX010000002.1, from coordinate 21,146 downwards.
TCGACGAGCGCGCGGCGGAGCGCGGTGCGGGCGGGCGCGAGACAGCCGGCCGCACCGGTGAACGCTCCCACACCGGGGAGGATGAGAGCCTCGGTGTCGATTGCCGACAGTGGATCCGTCGTGATATGGACCGAGACATCCGGCGTGGCCAGCGCCTTGGAGAGCGAGTGGAGATTGCCGGCGCCGTAGTCGAGAATCGTCGCGCGGATCATGCGGGCGGTCCGTCTGTCGCGGCCGAACGTCCGGTCGCCTGCTCCAGCGCCTGGATCAGCGATGCCATGAGATACCAGGGGCCGACCGTGATGCGGATCGCGTCGCCGATCCCGCGCAGTCCCGTGTAGAGCCGGACACCGACGCCGGATGCCCAGAGCGATCGTTCGATGCGGACTGCGTCTGGTGCCGGCGCGAAGAGAAAGTTTGCGCCGGACGGGAGCGCGGGGAGGCCGAGGGCGGCGAGGCGTCCGGCGAGTTGGCGGCGGTTGGCGATCGTTTCGGCGACACGTGCGCGGATCCATGTCAGGTCGGTCGTCAGCGCTGCGATCGCGGCGTGCTCGGCGACAACACTGACCTTGTACGGGCCTCTCGACTTCTCGACCGCCGCAACGAGGTCCGGCGAACCGATGGCGTAGCCGATGCGGAGGCCCGCGAGTCCGAAGGCCTTCGACAGCGTGCGCAGCACCAGCACCCGGCTGCCGGGGCCGACGAGATCGACGGCACTCGTGTGGGCGTACTCGCTGTAGGCCTCATCGACGATCACGACGCCGGGTGCGTGGGTGGCGAGCCGTTCCAGGGAATCCCGGGACACCATCGTGCCTGTCGGGTTGTTGGGGGAGCAGAGGTAGATGACCCGGGCGCCGGTGGCGATGAGTGCTTCCGCGTCCGCATCCCAACCCCCTGTCAGCGGGACCCCGACCGGGACCAGGCCATTCATCCGCGCGAACGTGAGCGCCGTCGGGAACGTCGGGTCCAGGTGTGCCATCTCGTTCACCCGGGTCCGCGACGGCGCGGAGCGCGGAGTCGATCACATCATCTGATCCGCAGCCGGTGACGATCATGTCCGGCGCGACACCGGCGTACGCCGCCAGTGCGTCCTTGAGCGCCGAGGCGTAGATGCGTGGGTAACGGCTGACGGATGCGGTGGCGGCGGCGATCGCGCGGCTCGCGGCGGGTGGAACGCCCCAGAGATTGGTGTTATCGCGTAGGTCGACCGCGACCGAAGACTGGTCGACCACGTAGCGGCCGACATCGCGGTACGCCTCGCGCGTGAGCGACGGCGCCGTCATCGTGTCACCGGCCGTCTCGCGGCGGCCGCGTGCGCGGGGAGGCGCTCCGCGGTCGCGAGGATCGCGACATCGGCTGCCAGCGATCGTGCGGCGGATTCGGAGACGCGCTGGTACGTCGTCCAGCGGACGAAGTCGAGCGTGGAGAGGCCGGAGTAGCGGCGAGCCGCGCCGCCGGTCGGCAGGACGTGATTGGCGCCCGTGATGTAGTCGCCGAAGACCACGGACGATCGTCGTGCCCAGGCAGACCGTCCCCGCGCTCACGACATCGCGCAGTGCGGCGTCCGGGTCATCGACAGCGAGGAGGAGGTGTTCGGGGGCCCAGTCATTGCTGAAACGGATCGCGCTGGGGATGTCTCGGAGCGACGAGGAGCGCGCCGCGGGCCGCGAGCGATGCCGCGATGATATCGGCGCGTTTCTCGAAGGGGGCGAGGCACTGGACCGCCTGAGCGATCGCGGTGGCGATGTCCGGACTGGTGGCGATCACGACGACGGCGGCATCCGGGTCGTGTTCCGCCTGGGCGAGGATCTCACGTGCGATCACGTCGGGCGGCTGAGCCGTCGCCGGCGATGATCAGGAGCTCGCTGGGACCGGCGGGTGCATCGATGCCGGTATCGGATGCCACCTGGAGTTTCGCGGCGGCGACGTAGGCGTTGCCGGGGCCGACGATGCGATCGGCCCGCGGGATGGACTGTGTGCCGTAGGCCATGGCGGCGATCGCGCCGGCGCCGCCCACGGAGAAGACGCGATCCACACCCGCTATCTCGGCGGCGGCGAGCATGATCGGCGCCGGGAAGCCGGATGGGCCGGGCGGCGAGCACAGGATCACCTCGCCGACGCCTGCGACGCGGGCGGGGATTGCTCCCATGAGGACACTGCTCGGGTAGAGCGCGCGTCCGCCCGGAGCGTAGACACCCGCGCGCGCGAGCGGGTCGGGGCGGCGGCCGACGATTACACCTGGTTCGGTTTCCACCTCACTGGCGGACGGGAGCCAGGCCTCGTGGGCGCGGCGGATATTGCGCGCCGCGCGCTCGAGCGCCGACCGTACCTCGGGTGCGACGATCGCGGCCGCTTCGTGCCATGCGGTGCGTGGCACCTCGAGCTGCTCAAGTGCGACGCCGTCGAGCGAGTACGCCAACTCGCGGAGCGCGCGGTCGCCGTCCTGGCGCACGCGGCGGATGATGTCCGACGTACGGGTGTGGACGTGATCGTCGAGCGTCTGCGCGCGATCGAAGAGCAGGTGGCGGTCCGCCGCGGAGAGGTCTGCGATCGTGCCGGTGACGCGGAAGGCTGACCGAGTCTGTGGCATGGCGGGTGTGAGCGACACCGTCATGGCATCAGCCTCTCGATGCGCGTGACCAGCACGCCGGTGGCTTGCAGGGCCTTGAGTGCGGCGATCGTGCGATAGACCGACGCGGCGGGGACGACCGCGTGGACTGCGACGAGGTCACCGCCGTTGAGGATGTCGGTGACAGTGGGGCCATTCAGTCCGGGGAGGATCTGTTTGACGCGATCGAGCGTGTTGCGCGGGACGTTGGCCATGAGGTATCGCTGTCCGCGTGCGCGGAGGACGGAGGCGAGGGCGGCGACCAGCTCATCGAGTGGCGCGGCGACGCCGCGGTTGCCGGCATCGCGGCCAGTGGCGGTGATGAGGCGCGCCGAGGAGTCGAGGATCGTAGCGACTTCACGGAGTCCGTTGACCTTGAGCGTCGAGCCGGTGGATGTGAGGTCGACGACGATGTCGGCGATGCCCAGGTGTGGCGCGACCTCGGCGGCGCCGGAGACCGGGACGACATCGACGGAGCGGCCGGCGTCGGAGAAGAATCGGCGTGTGATGCGGGGGAAGCTCGTGGCGACGCGGTGTGGAGTTTCCGGTCCGGGTCGCAGGTCGGAGACAGCGTGGATCCCGCTGTCCTCGCGTGCGGCGACGACAAGCCGGCAGTAGCCGAACTCGAGATCGAGCAGGTGATCGACTGGGCGGTCCGATTCGGCGACCAGGTCCCATCCGGTGACACCGGCATCGGCGACGCCGTCGGCGACGAACTCCGTGACATCCTGGGCGCGGACGAAGAGTGCTTCGAACTCGCCGCCGAGTGAGGCGGTGAGGGCGCGTTCGCCGCGGCCGCGGACCTCGAGGCCGGCATCGGCGAAGAGATCGCGGGTGGCATCGGCGAGGCGGCCTTTGTTGGGGAGGGCGACGCGGAGCATGGTGGGGATTGGGGGCTGGGGGCTGGGGGCTGGGGACTGGGGACTGGGGATGTGCGGGTGCAAAACAAAAAACGGCCCGTCGAAGACGGGCCGAGGCGGCTGCGGTATGTCGGAGAGTGGTGCTAGGTGGTCATCCGATGCACGCGCGTCGCGCCGCGACCCGAGGGGCCGTGGTGATGCACGTGATGGTGATGGCGGTGGATGACGAGCACGACGCGAATGTATGAACGGTCCCAGTCTGTGTCAACGCTGGACCATATTTCGATACTACGCGCCGGCGGAATCGCGCTCGCGGGCGGCGAGCTGCTGATGGATCTCGTGGAGGGCGGCGAGGAATTCGGCGCGGACTGGCTGGACCATCGGGTTGAATGCCGCCATGTCCTCGAATAATTCCATCGAGTCGCTGCCGATGACATCGACGATGTCCATCAGGGCGTCGTGGCTCTTCGTGGAGAGCGGCAGGCGGTCGATGCCGGCACCGATGGCGCCGCGGCCGATGAAGTGCGTGAGGAACTGGGTGCGGGCGACTTGCGTGTCGTGCTCCTCGGGGGTGCAGTTGACGACCGTGACGCCCAGGCTCGCGAAGAGGGCTGCGGCTCGGGCGGCCGCGGCGTCGCCGGCTGGAGTCCCGGCGGCGATGGTGCAGACCGCGGCGCGCTGGCCGGCGCAGCTTTCGGGTGCGGATTGGCGGCCGAACAACGGGTGCGTGCCGACCGTGGGCCTGCCTGGGAGGAGGCGCTCGAGCAGGGCGCAGGGCACGATCTTGACCGAGCAGACATCCATGACCGTGGCATCCGGCGCAAGCAGGTCCCGCGTCGCGGTGATGGCGTGCTCCAACTCGCGAATGGGGACCGCGTAGATGACGAGGGGAGCACCGCAGGCGCGGGCCATGGATGCCTGGCGCGAAGCGGGCTCGTCGCGGGCGTCGGCGCAATGGACCTGGTAGCCGGCGCGTTCGAGCTGGGTGGCGAAGTAGGATCCGAAGCGGCCGGCTCCGACGATGCCGATGTCTCGGGAAGTCCTCGTTCTTTCGCGGAGGCATCGTCCAAATGTACAGAATCCACGATTGGAGTTGCCCGGCAACTGGCACCCGCACACACTTCTGTCATGGTGCCACAGATGGCGAGCCGAAATCGGGCGCGGCCCGGTGAAATACCGGCCTTGTGCCCCGGAGTGAGGTAACGTGCCGACTGCCCCGTACGACCGGGTTGGCGGCGCGTACGATTCGACGCGGCGGGCGGACTCGTACATCGTGAGCCGCCTGCTGGCGCATCTCAATCCGCGGGAGTCCGGGCGGTATCTCGACGTCGGGCTGCGGCACCGGCAACTACACGATGGCGTTCGCGTCGGCAGGGGTTCGTGTGGTTGGCGTGGACAACTCGCCGCGCATGATCGCCGCTGCCGCGCGGAAGGCGTCGCCCGCGCCGGGGCGGGAGCCGGGCGTCAGCTCAGGCGAAGGTGGGTCCGACGTGCCGGAGTGGGCGGTCGCGGACGTGACGCGGCTTCCCTTCCCGCCCGAGGCGTTTGCGGGCGCGTCGTGCACGCTCGCGCTCCGGTATTTCGCCGATCTGGATGCGGCGATTGCGGAGCTGGGCCGAGTGGTGGGCGCGGGGCCGATCGTGCTGTTCACGGCGACGCCCGAGCAGATCCGGCGGTACTGGCTGCGCGCGTATTTCCCGGAGACCGTCGAGCGGACGGCGGGACAGGCGTATTCCATCGGCCGGATCACCGAGGCGTTGCACGCGGCGGGGTTTTCGCGTGTTCGCACCGAGCCGTACGCGGTGAAGCCCGATCTCGAGGATCTCTTCCTCTACAGCGGCAAGCATCGGCCGTCGCTGTATCTCAGTCCTTCCATCCGCGCGGGGATGTGGAGTTTCGCCAATCTGGCGCCGCCGAGCGAGGAGGCGGCGGGATGTGCGGAGCTGCGGCGGGATGTAGCGTCGGGGCGGATCGCGGAGGTGCTACCCGCGGGCGACGATCCGCTGGGGGACTATCTGTTTGTTGTAGCCGAACGGTGACGACGGGGGTTGGGGACTGGGGACTGGGGACTGGGGACTGGGGGTTGGGGGTTGGGGGTTGGGGGTTGGGGGGTGGGGGGTGGGGGGTGGGAGAGGCGGCGGGGTGTAGAGAGTAGAAAGTGCGGGCGCGTTGTTAGGTCTTGATTGGCGTGAAGAGCGACGAGATGCAGAGCCAGCGGCGTTGGCGGCGCACCCAGGTGTCGACGAAGCGGAGGCGCTCCGTGATCGGGCCCTTGGCATTGGTGCCCACCTCGCTGACGATGCCTTCGGCGACTGCGCGATCGCGGGCGGTCATGCGGACCTTCAGCGTATCGAACGTCACGTGTGTGACGTGGTGTGCGGAATCCGCGGGGTATGCCGTCTCGTGCAGGGCCTGGGCGCGGGACTGGGCAGGCGCTCCCGCGTTTGCCAGCACCCTGTATTCCGGCGCAAGCATCGGGGCGAGGGCTCCCGAGTCGCGCTCGACGATGGCGATGGCCCAGACATTTTCGCGGTCGCGCAGCGTGGCCACGTCGCTGTCACCGGGCGCCGATATCTGGGCGCGGCCTGTTGACGCGGCGGCGAAAAACACAACGACCGCCCAAACCGAAACTACACGCATCGCGACCTCAATGGACTGGGGATTGGGGACTTGGGGTGCCGCTCGGTCAGAACTTGCGAGTTTCCTGGCGTGACCAGCGCTCGACGACGACCTTCGTACTCGGTATAGAACTCGACCGCGTCGCGGCCCTGGCCGTGCAGGATCCCGAAGAAACTGTCCTTCCAGCCGCTGAAGGGGAAGTACGCCATGGGTGCGGCGACACCGATATTGATGCCGATGTTGCCCGCGGGGGCTTCGTAGCGGAAGCGGCGGGCGGCCGCGCCGCTCGTGGTGAAGAGCGACGCCTGATTGCCGAAGGGGCTGCGGCGGAGAAACTCCATGGCGTCGTCGATCGACTTCGCGTGTACGAGACTCAGTACCGGGCCGAAGATCTCGGTGTGGGCGAGGGTGCTGTCCGCGGGCAGGCCGTCGAGGACGGTCGGCGCGACGAAATTGCCGTCGCCGTAGCCATCGACGCGAGCGTTGCGGCCATCGACCACCGGCTTCGCGCCTTCCTGGACGCCCGTGGCGACGAGCGACTCGATGCGTGTCTTGCTCTCGCGCGTGATGACGGGACCCATCTGTACGCCGGCGTCGAGACCGTTCCCGATACGGATGCCGGACGCGGCGCGGGCGATCGCGTCGCGGAATGTCTGCTGGGCATCGCCGACCGTGACCGCGACTGATACCGCGAGGCATCGCTGGCCCGCGCATCCGAAGGCGCTGTCGGCGATGATCTGCGTGGCGAGGTCCATGTCGGCGTCGGGCAGGACGATGACGTGGTTTTTGGCGCCGCCCTGGCACTGCACGCGCTTGCCGTTCGCGGCGGAGCGGACGTAGACGTGTTTCGCGACCGGCGTCGATCCGACGAAGCTGATCGCGCGGACATCGGGGTGATCGATCAGGGCATCGACGACCGTGCGGCCGCCGTTGACGAGATTGACGACGCCGCTGGGCAGACCGGTCATCGCGATCAGCTCGAACGCGCGGCGCATCGTGAGCGGCACGCGCTCGGAGGGTTTGAGAATCAGCGTATTGCCGCAGGCGATCGCGTAGGGCAGGAACCAGAACGGGATCATCGCCGGGAAATTGAACGGCGTGATGGCGGCGACGACGCCGAGTGGCTGGCGGATCTGCATCTCATCGACGCCGGGGGTGACGTCTTCGAGATTGTAGCCCTGCATCATGAGCGGGATGCCGCACGCGACCTCGACATTCTCGATGCCGCGGCGCATCTCCGCCTTGGCTTCGCCGAACGTCTTGCCATTTTCGACGGTGATGATCCGGGCGAGCTCGTCGATGTGTTCGTCGAGCAGCGTCTTGAGCTTGAAGAGGAACTGGATGCGTTCGCCCGGCGGAGTGCGGCGCCAGGCGGGGAACGCGGCCAGCGCGGCCTGGACGGCGCCATCGACCTCCGCGGCGCTCGAGAGCGGCGTGCGGGCGATGATCTCTGCCGTCGCCGGGTTCACGACATCCACGAACTCCGTCGCGGCGGAGGCGGCCCATCGGCCGCCGACGTAATTCGGGACGACTCGGGACGGGGTAGGTGGGGCGCCGTTCGTTGTTTGTGGCATGGCGGTGTCGGGAACTCACGGGAGAGAGAGCGGCATCCGATAATACGCCGCCCGGCGGGTCCGGGCCAGCGCGCGCGGGGGAGGTTCTAGCGCGGCAGCGCCGGTGGTTCGATAATGGTAGCGACGGGGCCGAGGGGACTGTTGCCGGGCAAGTCCGGAGAGGGCGGTTGGCCGAACAGGCCGACCTGCGGTTGCCCCAACAGGGCGACCTTCGGTTCCCGAACCGCCCCCACTGCCCTCGTCGACTGGCATTGATGCGGCTGACTGCGTGTCGCGGATTCGTGAAGGAGCTGGACTCACATAGGGGAGATACATGCGACTCACTATCTTCGCGATCCTGTTGGCCGTTTTTTCGATCGTGGTGTTAGGATCAGCGGGCGGCGCGCAGGCCCCCGAAGCCGGGCCCGGCTACGACATCGAAATGAGCCGCATGATTCCGATGCGGGATGGCGTGTCGCTCGAGGCGTGGATCTTCAAGCCGACGCATCTCACGGCCAAAGCGCCGGCTGTGCTGGAGCTGACGCAGTATGACATCGACGGTGCGCGGCGAGGGGAGTTCGCGACCTTCGTGAAGCGGGGCTACGTCTTTGTTCAGGTCTACGTGCGGGGCCGTGGGCGTTCGGGCGGGGAGAAGACTGAGGACCTCGGAGTGCAGGTCGGACTCGACGGTCATGATGTCGTCGAGTGGATCGCCGCACAGCCGTGGAGCGATGGGCACGTCGTGATGTATGGCGGCTCGTACGTGGGCATGACCCAGTGGCGGACCGCGACGCAGGTGCCGCCGCATCTCTCCGCGATCGCGCCGTACGTACCGATCTATCCGGGGTGGGACATCCCGAACACCAACGGCATCCCGCAGGCGTGGACCAACGTCATCCTGGGATACACGGCTGGCCGGTCGCTCAATGAAGGGTTCATCCAGCGGCAGGACTATTGGTACGGCAAGATGCTGGAGCAATACGCTGCGTACCGGCCGTTCCGGGAGCTGGACTCGGCGATCGGCATTGCGCCGGACGACTGGTGGATGCTCGACAGCCAGGGCAAGAAGACATTGATGTTCAAAGCATGGATCGATCATGTGGGCGATGAAGGGTTCAATCTCACGGCCGAGCCAAAGGCGAGCGACTACGGGCAGATGGCATTCCCCGTGTTAACGGCGACCGGATTTTTCGACGACGATCAACCCGGCGCACTTCGCTACTACCGGAGTCACGAGGCGCATGCGCCGGCGGCGGCGGAGAGCCGCTCATACCTCGTGATCGGACCGTGGGACCATGGCGGCACGCAGCATCCGACGAAGACCATCATGGGACTGACGATCCCCGACGCCGCGGTGCTGGACATGGAGAGCTTTCAGGCGGACTGGGACGACTGGGTGCTGGGCCGAGGCGGCAAGCCAGAGTTCTTCCGGGACAAAGTCGCGTACTTCATGCTGGGGGCGAACGAGTGGCGCTATGCACCATCGTTGCAGGCCGCGTCATCGGGGAGTGAGGCGGCGTTCTGTCTGTCCGACGCCGCCGGGACGCCGGGGGATCTGTTTCATTCGGGTGCGCTCGTCCAGACATCGCCGCGGGTGCAACCGCCCGCCGTCATCGTGAGCGACCCCCATGAGGTTCCCGAAGTGGGCCTGGCCGGGTACGTGCCCGATGAAGATCTGACGAGCCAATTCAGAGATTTCCAGAAGCGGGCGATCGTTTTTCACTCCGAGCCGTTGGCGCATGACATGGAAGTGGCCGGGCACATGCGGCTGCGGCTCGTGACGGAGGCGAATGCACCGGATTTCGATCTGTGGGCGCAGGTAATGATGGTGATGCCGGATGGTTCAGCCATCCGGCTTGGTGAGGATATCCGGCGGGCGCGGTTCCGGGATGGGCCGTTTACGGAGGAATTGCTGAAGCCCGGGCAGATTGCCGGGATACCGTTCGAGTTCTACTGGATGGCGCGGCGCATGCCGGCGGGGGCGCGGCTTCGCATCACGATCGCGCCACTCAACACACCGAGTTATCAGAAGAACTACAACACCGGCGGCCGGATCGGGTATGAGAAGATCGAGGATGCGCGTGTCGCGACCATCAAAGTGTTTCATGACGCGGCGCATCCGAGTTGTCTGTTCATGCCGCTGGCGGCCGTTCCGGCTCAATGATCGCATCACCGGCCGACGGTGTATTACGGCACTGGTACGATCCGGATTGTACCCGTTTGTTGACAGCGGGCCGGACGGTCCTCGACGCTGGGACGAACTGACGCCATTCGTCCGGTGGCAAGGTTTTCGCTCTACGGGCCGATAGTGAACTTCACCGGATACTCCCGATTGGCCGAACGGCGGCGCCGTTCGGTTTCCGGCCGTGCCCTCGCGATGGCCGTCTGGGTCACGACCGTCGTCGCGTGCACCGGCATCGCGGGACCGCGTGCGGGAGGGCGTGTCACTGTCGCCGCTGCGAATACACAGGCGGGAACCTCGTCCTGGTTCGTGCCGATAAACCAGCGTGCACCGCAGACCGAGCTTGCGGTGTGGGCCAGCCCGTACGCGGTGCGCTTCGGTGACACACTCGGCGTTTACATTCACGCCACTCGGGGCGCGGTGGCGATCACCGTGTATCGAATGGGATGGTACGGCGGACTGGGTGGTCACATCGTGTATCAGCAGTCAGGCATCGCGGCCAGCCCGCAGCGGGCGTGCTCGCCGCCATTTCCCGGTCCCGTGAGCTGTCCGTGGACGCGGACAACAGGCGTCCCGGTCGGCGACGATTGGGTCAGCGGTATCTATCTGATCAAAGTGGTGGACCAGGCGAATCTGGCGGCATACTATCCCATCGTCCTCACCGATCCCCGCCCTGCCGCGTTCGTGGCCGTAGTGCCGCAATTCACCTGGCAGGCGTACAACACGTACGGCGGATCGAGCTTGTACACGTCGAACCAATCGGAAGACAGTGGCGAAGTCGATAAGCAATCGTTCGCCCATTTCGTATCGTTCGAGCGGCCCTATGCCTCAAATGGCGGGGCGAGCTACATCCTCGACGATTTCAAGAGTCACGACCTGCGCGACCTTCGGTTCCTCGAGCGCAACGGCTACGACGTGACCTATGCCTCCTCGGTGGACTTCACGGAAGCGAGCCGAAGTGTCCCGAATGCCACGCGGGGATTGTTGTTCATCGGCCATGATGAGTATTGGACGTACCACGAGCGATCGATCATACAGCGGATGCGGGACCGCCATACGCATCTCGCGTTCTTTTCCGGCAATGGTGCGTTCTGGAACATCCGGCTGACGGCGGGAGCCGTCACCGGGAGCTCCGCCGACGTGATCACGTGCTACAAGCTCGACCCCGACCCGAGTGCTGGCGCTGATTCGCTCATGACGACGGAGTTCCGGATGAAGCCCGTCAACCGGCCTGAGGATGCGCTCACCGGTGTCGAGTACGTGGTTGGAACCTTCTCGACGCCGCTTCAGCCGCTCGTCGTGAGTGATACCGCGGTCGGGCCCGAGGCGGCAATGTTTCTGGCCGCGGCGGGGCTCAAGGCCGGTGACGTCATTCCCTCGCAGATCGCGATCGAGGGCGACCGCATCATTCCCGATGGCACTGCCCCGCGCAATCTCCAGGTGTTGTTCAAGTCACCGATCATTCCGAAATTCTCGGTGCCGTACCGACCGTACTACTACACGACCTTTTACACAGCACCGAGCGGGGCGGGGGTGTTCACCGCAGGGGACGTCGAGTGGGGTCGCGGCCTGGACGGCTTTAATGGCACCCACGAGAGCCAAGCCTTACAGCGGCTCATGCAGGCCGTGCTCAACTGGATGCTGAATCACTGACAGGACGTGCGGGCGCGGGAGGTGTGCGGCGAGCGTCACCTCGCGCTGGAAGACCCGGCGCATCCGAGCTATCTGTTCATGCCGCTGGCGGCGGCTGTGGCCTGCGGCGTCGCACCGGTGAAGGGCGGTTTCCCGGCCAGCATCTCGTAGCCCACGACCGCCAGCGCGTAGCGGCGCGGGCGTCGACGTTGCGTTCGCCCGCGATCTGTTCCGGTGCCATGTAGCCTGGCGTGCCGATGCCGGTCCCGACATCCGTGAGACGGTTGCTGCCGGTCGCTTCGCGGAGCGCGCGTGCGACGCCGAAATCGGCGAGCAGTGCGTGGCCATCCTGGAGGAGAATGTTCTCCGGCTTGATGTCGCGGTGGATGACGCCGGCCGCATGCGCGCGGGCGAGCGCGCCGGCTGCCTCGGTCAGGATGCGAACGGCGGTATTAACCGGGAGCTTGGGCTCGCGATCGAGCAGCTGCCGGAGCGATTCGCCGTCGACGTACGGCGTGATGTAGTAGAGAATCCCGTCGCGCGATCCGGCTGAGAGGACGGGGAGGATATGCGGGTGCTGCAGGTGGGCGGCGAGCGTGACCTCGCGTTGAAACCGGGCGGCGCTCACCTCGCTCGCCAGCTCAGGCGGCAGAATCTTGACGACGACTTGCCGATCGAGCGACCGCTCCGTGGCGAGGAAGAGCCGGCTCATCCCGCCGGGTGGGAGCTCCCGCTCGATGTGGTAGGCATCGCCGAGGACCGACTGGACGCGCTCCGACAGATCAGACATCGGGATCGCGGGTCAGCGCTTGTCGCTGGACAGCCGGGTGAGTGCGGCGCGGGCCTCTTTGACGACGGGTTGCAGCTCAGGGTCGCCGTGAGACCAGAAGTCCTCGATCCGGGCATAGGCGTCCACGGCGGTTCGTTTGTCGCCCGCGCGTTCGGCGACGCGTGCGAGGGCCAGGGTGCGCAGCAACTCCGCGAAGGCGCCGATGTATGGCGTCTCGGACGGGCGCTGCAGCAATGTATCGGCCTGCGCCGCCTGGCCGTGGCTCGCGAGCAATTCGGCGCGGGTGATGACGTCCAGCTCGCATCGACCTCCACACAGTGTGTCGGGCAGCGTATTGAAGCGCTGCATCGCCTGCGCGGTGTCGTGGTGCGCGAGCGCGATATAGGCGCGCGTGACCGCCGTGTCGTAGGTCGCGGCGTGGGGTCCCTTCCCGAAGACCGGGGGGCTGGCGGATCGCACCGCCAGAAATGCCTTGAGATCGGCGGTATCGCCGCGCTCCGCCCACCACCGGAGGCCGTACCAAGTCCACCCGTTCTGCATGTTGGCTGGAATGCGCAGTGCGCTGTCCAGCACGGTGGCCGGGATGGTGCCAAGTTGCCCTAATACAGCGGTGGCCGCTGCGACGGCCGACGGGGGTGGTACATCACCGGCATGCTTCAGGTTCTCAGGTGTAAACGGATTCATGCCGCGGATGTGCCCTCGTTCCATCATCGAGACTTGCCACATGCCGATCGCCGCTGCTCCGCCGATCCGGGCCTGCGGGCCGAAACGATGCAGGATGCCATTGGCCAGCCAGACCGCGCTCTCCGCGGAGTCCGGCACTTCCCGGATATTCAGCCAAGCGCGCTCCAGCGCGCCGGGCTTTGCGGAATCGACCATCTGGCGAGCGGCGACGGTATCTCGCGGCGTGCCGAGCAAGAGGATCTGCAACCGAGTCGCATCGGCGTCGATCGATGGTGGGCTGAGCGCGAGGAACCGGCGAGCGTACCGCACGCCCGAGTCGGCTCCCATGACCTCGAACGCCAGCGATATGGCGTGGACATAGGCGGAAGCAAAACTGGAGTCGAGCGTGATCGCGCGTGCAAACGTCGCGAGCCGTACGCGCTTGGGGACGCCGACGTGTGGTCCCAATCCGGCGTGCTCGCGGACCTCGCCCAAGTTGTTCCAGATCTGCGGATCATCGGGGTAGCGTTTGACCCCTGCCTCAGCCAGGGCGAACATCTCCTGCTGGGGATGGAATTGCCAATAGGTGTAGTTGTCGAGCTGGGCGTTCGAGGCGATCAACAGGCTATCGCGTGGGGAGAGGCCGTGGTTGTAGACCTGCGCCTGGTTCGAGTAGTAGTCGGACAGTGAATCGCTGATGTTCCGCACCCATCCCGACGAGAAGCCAGCCCAGTAGTACGCGAGCGCAAAGGTCGAATCGAGACGGATCGCTTCCTCCGCTGCCTTCTGCGCCGAATCCCACGCGCCGCGGCGGAATGCCTGCTCGCTTTCCAGTAGCGCCTTGAGCGCCGGGAGCGATTTGGCGCCTGCGAGCGAGCCGCGGGTGACGCCGACCGTCTGCGTTCTGGCGAGAGAGCGGAGTAGCGCGATCGTCAGCGAATCGGTGACGACATCCATGTGATCGACGCGGCCGCGGTAGGCCACTTCTTCACCCGGGCGACCGGTAGCGGCGTCAATGAAGCTCGCGGACACGCGGACCGAGTCCGTACCGGAGCGCTCGATCCGGCCGGTGACGGCGAGGCCCGCGCCGAGTTGGCGAGCGAGATCGGCCGGAGGCGTTCCGGTATCGTGGGCGCGATGGACGATCACCGTCGGCGAGACCGTGCGCAGCGGGCCCGCGCCATCGAGGTTGTGCGCGAGGACATCGACCATACCATCGCGCCACACATCGAGCGCGGGGTCCAGCACGGTAAATGGTTCGACGGCGACGAGATTCTCGTCGATCGCGGCGGGCGCGTGCGGGCGGCCGCGCCAGACCAGCGTCGCGACGAGGACGATGACGAGAGCGGCGGCGCCGGCCCAAACCGCTACACGTCGCGCGCGCGATGCAGGTGGCGGAGCGGTCGCGGCGAGGACATCACGGAACTCCGCGGCCGAGGCGAAGCGTTTGTCCGGGTCCTTGGCCAATGCCTTCGCAATGGCATCACTGATCTCGCGCGGGACCTCCGGACGGAGCTGCGAGAGCGGCGGCGGCGCGCTCGTGAAATGCGCGGCGGCGACCGCCTGTGGCGTCGCACCAGTGAAGGGCGTCCGGCCGGCCAGCATCTCGTACCCGACGATCGCCAGCGCGTAGACATCGGCGCGGGCGTCGACGTGGCGCTCTCCCGCGAGCTGCTCGGGCGCCATATAGCCCGGCGTTCCGACACCTGAGCCGACCTCCGTGAGACGATCGCTGCCCGTCGCTTCGTGGAGGGCGCGCGCCACCCCGAAGTCCGCGAGGAGGGCGTGCCGGTCCTGGAGCAGGATGTTTTCCGGCTTGATATCGCGGTGCACGACACCGGCGGCGTGTGCACGGGCGAGCGCGTCGGCGGTCTCCGTGAGGATTCGTACGGCGGTCGCCACCGGGAGTTTCGTCTCGCGATCGAGGCGCTGCCGGAGGGATTCGCCGTCCACGAACGGCGTGATGTAGTAGAGGAGACCGTCGCGGGAGCCTGCGGACAGGACCGGCAGGATGTGCGGGTGCTGGAGGTGCGCGGCGAGCGTGACCTCGCGCTGGAAGCGGGCCGCGCTGACCTCGCTGGCCAGCTCCGGGGGCAACACCTTGACCACGACCTGGCGGTCGAGCGACCGCTCGGTGGCCAGGAACAACCGGCTCATGCCGCCCGGGGGCAGCTCCCGTTCGACGCGGTACGCGTCGCCCAGCACCGATTGCACCCGGTCCGTCAGGTCGGTCGTGGCCATTCGTGCCGGTTGTAGGGGATTACTGCCAGCCGATAATACGTGCCCCCCCGTCTACGGGCCAGAAGAGACGCGCCAGAGACGTGGTGCGAGGCCCCGGCGGCTACGTTGATGTGGGCAGCGCTCACTAAACGACGGCTGCCCGGGGTACGGCTGGACAGCGACAGCCCGGCGCGGTACCTGTTGGGCATACTCATTTGATGTTCCGGGACACACCGGACGATCGGACCTGGGGAGGGGAGCCAGATGCCAGACACTTTGCAGTCGGAACTCGAGACCTACGAACGGCGGACACCTGCCTCGCGTGCCGCGCACGAGAAGGCGGCGGCGCGGCTCCCGCTTGGTGTCGCAAGCAACTATCGCTCATACCAGCCCTATCCCCTGCACGTGCGCGACGCCAATGGGTCACGTATTCGTGACATCGATGGGAACGAGTACATCGACTTCAACATGTGCTTTGGCGCGCTCATGGCGGGGCACTGCCATCCGGCGGTGATGCACGCCGTCGCGGCGAAGCTCAAGACCGGTACGATGTTCGGGATGCCGCATGACGCGGAGAACGCGCTGGCCGAGGAGATCTGCGCGCGGTTTCCGGTGGAGATGGTGCGATTCAGCAACAGCGGCACCGAGTGCACGATGCACGCGATGCGGTTAGCGCGGGCGGCGACCGGACGGGAGCGGGTGATCAAGATGGAAGGCGGGTATCACGGGCTGCATGATTCCGTACTCGTTTCGGTGAAGCCGAAAGCGAACGAAGTCGGCGATCCGGACCGGCCCACGTCGGTCCCTGGAGGCGAGGGAATCACCAAGGCGACACTTGGCAACACGCTGATCGCGCAGTTCAACGACCTGCCGGCGATCGAGCGGCTGTTTGCGGCGTATCCGGGAGAGATCGCGGCAGTGATCGTCGAGCCGATCCTCATGAACGTCGGGATCCTGATGCCCGATCCCGGCTACCATCAGGGGCTGCGCGAGATCACGAAGAAGCATGGTGCGCTGCTCATTTTTGACGAAGTGAAGACGGGTGCCAAGCTCGCGCGTGGCGGCGCATGCGAGTACTTCGGCATCGAGCCGGACATCATCTGTCTGGCGAAGTCGATCGGCGGCGGGTTCTCGCTCGCGGCGTTCGCGTCGAAGCGGTCGATCATGAACCTGATCAGCGACCACCGGGTGTTTCACGGCGGCACCTACAACACCAATCCGGTCGCGATGGCGGCCGGGCTCGCGACCTTGCGCGAAGTGCTCACGCCGGCCGCGTACGAGCGCGTCAGCCGGCTCAACACCAAACTCGTCGACGGGTACAAGGAGCAGATCGAGAAGACGGGGCTCGAGGCGTACGTCGTGGGTGCGGGGTCCAATGGGTCGCTCATGTTCGCGCCGAAGCCGATCCACAACTATCGCGACTGGCTGAACATCGACAGCGAGAGCTGGCGGCACTACTGGTTCGCGATGACCAATCGCGGCGTGATTCCGCAGCCGTACTGGTGGGACGAGCAGTGGACCGTGTCGGTGGCGCACACCGAGGCGGACATCGACAAGCATCTCGAGCTGTTCGCGGAAATCGCGCCCGCGGTAGCCGCTGGGCAGCGGGAGCGCCGGGGCCGCTCGGGTGCGCCGGGTGGGGCAACGAAGCCCGCGGGACCGCCCGCGGGATCACGCAGCCAGCCCGCGCCCGCCGCTCGCTAAATGCCGGAAGGGCTGGACGTCGCCCTCGCGCGGGAGGAAGCGCAGCGGGAGGCGGGCACGCCGCATCTGCGCCGAGCGTTGGGGCAGCGCGATCTGGTGCTGCTGTTCGTGGTGGCGGTGCTGAACCTGAATACCGTCCCTCCGGTCGCGTCGGGCGGTCCGGTGACAGTCTGGCTGTGGGTTCTTGCGCTGCTGTTTTTCTTCTGGCCGCAGGGGCTGGCCGTCATCGAGCTATCGGACCGGTATCCGAACGAGGGCGGCGTGTATCTGTGGACCAAGGAGATCTTCGGGGATTTCCACGGATTCATGTCGGGGTGGTGTTACTGGACCAACAACATCTTCTACATCCCGACCCTGCTCCTCTACGTCGTGGGGATCTCCGTCTTCATTGGCGGCCCGCACATGCAGGCGCTCGGCAACGACAAGGTGTTCGTCTCGGTCACCGCCGTGCTGCTACTCGTCGTCATGACCGGGATCAACATCCTCGGCCTCGGCGTCGGCAAATGGGTGAACAACCTTGGCGGGATCGGGTCGGTGGTCACTGCCGTGGTGCTGGTCGGACTCGCGATCGCGGTGTCGCAGGCGCATGGGAGCTCGCTGCACGCGAGTGATTTCCGGGTCACGGGAGTGGACTACCACCTCGTGAGCTCCTTCGGCGTCGTGTGTTTCGCGCTCGTCGGGCTCGAGTTGGCGTCGGTGATGGGCGACGAGATCCGGGAACCGCGGCGGACCGTGCCCGGAGCAGTCGTATGGGGCGGCGTGATCTCGGGTGTGCTATACGTCGGCGCGACGATTGCCGTGCTGCTCGCACTTCCGGCGAAGGACATCGGCGCCGTGCAGGGCATCATTGAGGCCGTGACGCACATGTCGAACGCGATCTCGATCGGGTGGCTCGTTCCACCGATCGCGTTGCTGCTGACATTGGCGATCGCGGGCACGACATCGGCGTGGCTCGCGGGATCGGCGCGGATCCCGTTCGTCGCGGGGCTCGACAACTATCTCCCGGCGGGGCTGGGCAAGCTGCACCCACGGTTCGCCACACCGTACGTCGCGCTGATCGTACAGGGCGTGGTGTCGTGTGCGGTGCTGGCGATGAGCTTCATGGGATCGACCGTCGAGCAGGGCTACAAAGTGCTTCTGCTTTTGGCGGTCGTGCTGCAGCTCATCCCGTACCTCTACATCTTCCTGGCACTGATACGGCTGTCGGTGAGACCCGACTTCGTGCGCGCGCGGTATTCGCAGACGACCCTATTGGCGGCGGGTCTCTCCGGTCTGGTAGTCACGGCGCTCGGCGTGGTGCTGGCGTTCGTGCCACCCGTCAGCAGTGAGCCGGCGACCCGATTTGAAATGAAGATGATCGGAGGCACGGTGTTCTTTCTGCTGATGGCGGCATTCTTCTTTTTCGTCTACTCGCGCCGGCCGGCGGCAGTCCGCCGGGTGCGGGGTACCACGACTGCCGAGTCATGATCATCCGCCAGGCGACCGTCGCCGATCTCGACATGGTCGCGCCGCTGTACGATGCGTACCGGCAGTTCTACACGCAGCCGCCCGATCTCGCGGCTGCGCGGGCGTTCATCGGCGATCGGATCAGCCGGGGTGAATCAACCGTTTTTCTCGCCCTCGAGGACGATGAGTCCGAGGCGCTGGGGTTCACGCAACTGTATCCAGCGTTCTGCTCAGTTGCCGCCAAGCCGTACTACGTGCTGTACGATCTGTATGTGTCGAGTGGGGCCCGGCGGCGAGGCGTCGCCAAGCGGCTCATGGAGCGTGCGCAGGAGTATGCGTCCGAGACCGGGGCGTTCAGGCTCGAGCTGCAGACGGCGCGCAACAACCGGCCGGCGCAGGCGTTGTACGAGTCGCTGGGATGGGTGCGGGATGAGCAGTATTTCGTTTATACGCTGAAGACGGGATAAGGGCAAACCGAACGACGAGAATCCGGGTCTGATTCTTACACAATCCACGACCGGGTGGCCAATGAGTCGCATCGCTTTCTGTCTCGTGTTCGTGTGTGTGGCACGTGCAGGGTTTGCTCAGCCGTCGCAGCATGCGATGTCGCCAGCGCTCCGGATCGCGGCCGCCGTGAGTCCTGCGCCCGCCGGGATGCGATCGGGGGCGACGGTGATGGACTATGACAGTACCGGCACGCTGGTGACGGTGCGAGAGGGCAAGGGGCTTCTCATCTGCCTCGCCGACAATCCTCGCGGGAAGTCGTTTCACGTCGCGTGCTACGATCGTGAGCTGGAGCCGTTCATGGCGCGTGGGCGGGCACTGCGCGCCCAGCACGTATCGGACGATGAGACCGACAGTATTCGCGCCCGCGAGATCCGTGGCGGCACGCTGGCGATGCCGCGGCATCCGACGGCGCTCTACCAGTATGTCGCGGAACGGGACAGTGTCGATGCTGCGGCCGGCGTGATTCACGGCGCCAGTTATCTGTACATCGTCTACATGCCATTTGCGACAACCGCCACGACGGGGTTTCCTGCGCAGCCGCTCGATGATGGCGGGCCGTGGCTCATGTATCCGGGCAAGCCGTGGGCGCACCTCATGATCGGGCCGCCTAAGGCGGCGACGATCACGCTTGGCAAATAATCGCCGAGCGGCGCGGTCTTCCGGGTAGGCTCTCAAACCTGCGGGCAGATTGGAATGTCGAATCGGGACCCCATGGCCGAGGTCCTGATGCAGGGAGTGCGGTATGCGTGGCGCAGGCTGGTGGCGACGCCGATAGTGAGCAGTGTTGCGATCGTCACGATGGCGCTTGGCATTGGCACGGCGACGACCGTGTTCAGCGTCGCGGATGGCGTACTGTTGCGGCCCCTGCCCTACCCCGATCCCTTGCGGCTCGTGATGATCTGGGATCACTGGACGGGTTGGCCGGCGACGTGGGTGTCGGACCCCGAGCTGCTCGACTACCAGGACAACGCGCAACTGTTCGCCGCCGTGGGCGGGTTCGCTGACGAGAGCCGCAACCTGACTGGCGGCCAGACCCCTGACCGCGTGCATACCGGGTTGGCATCTGCCGGTGTCTTTCGGGCGCTCGGTGTCGCGCCGGCGTTGGGCCGAGTGTATGTGGAGGATGAAGATCGGGCGGGGGGGCCGAAGGTAGCGGTGATCAGTGATGCGCTCTGGCGGCGGCGATTCAACAGCGACCCGCACATTCTCGGCAAGCAACTGATGCTCGACGACAGCAGCACGACCGTCATCGGCGTGATGCCGGCTTCGTTTCATCTGCCGCTCGAGTTCAGCGGCGATCCCGTCGACATCTGGGTGCCGCTTGCACTCGGCAACGTGGACCGTACCGTCCGTGGGGGCCACTACCTCAACCTCGTCGCGCGGCTCCGTCCGGGTGTCACGCCGCTCGCGGCGGACCAGGGCGTGCAGGCGATGGCGCGGCACATGCTGGCCGAGTATCCGAGTGGCTATCCGCCGAACTTCGGGGCGTTCACGCGGAGCGTGTCGAGCCAGGTGCTGGGTGATGTGCGGCCGACCGTGCTCGTGCTGTCGGCGGCGGTGGGCTTCGTGCTGCTGATCGCGTGCGCCAACGTCGCGAACCTCCTGCTCGCGCGGGCGTATGCGCGGCAGCGGGAGATGGCGGTACGTGCCTCCCTGGGCGCGAGCCGCTGGCAGATCATGTCGCAGTTGCTCACGGAGGCGGCTGTACTGGCTGGCCTCAGCGGGGCTGCCGGCATCGTGCTCGCCGTGATCGGCGTGCACCTCGTGGCCGCCGATGCACCCCGGACCGTTCCGAGGATAGCGGGCATTGGCGTGGACCTGCCGATGTTGTTCTTCGCGCTCTTCGTCACGATCGCGACGGGGTTCGTGTGCGGAATCCTGCCGGCCGTGCATGCGGCGCGACCCGATCTCCATGCCGCGCTCAAGGAGACCCTACGTGGTGCGGCGGCCAACCGCCGGGGCGAGCGAGTCCGGCGAAGCCTGATCGTCGCGGAAGTCGCGCTGTCGGTGATGCTGCTGGTGGGGGCGGGACTGCTGACGCGGAGCTTCGCACGACTGCTGTCCGTCGATCCGGGGTTCGACCCATCGCGTGTGCTCACGGCGCATGTCTCGCTATCCGCGGCGAAATATCCGACGAACGAATCGGTTCGCGCGTTCTACCATGACGTCGTCGAGCGGACCCGTGCGTTACCGGGTGTCTCGTCGTCGGCGGTCGTCCGCGTGCTACCGATGACCAGCGTGATGGGGGACTGGGGGTTTCGTGTCGAGGGGCGGCCGGTGGTGCCCGGGAAAAGTGATGGAGCGGGCGACTGGCAGGTCGTATCGCCGGACTATTTGCGCGTCATGCGGGTGCATCTCATGG